>NZ_JBITKE010000002.1:0-1114740 GCF_044460705.1 Nonomuraea sp. NPDC050022 | reverse complement strand
CGATAGCCGGGCCGCCTGGCTGACCCACCGCTGAAAACACGCAGGTGGCCCAAGTCAGTACGCGACCCAACCACCCTCACGAAACATCGAGGCTAACACGTCGCATCTCTGACGTCGGTGACGAGTCATCCTAGATAAGAAGTGCCAGCGACCTGTGGACGGACATGGAGTTCCGCTCGTGGTGGGAACCGTTGGCGGACCGCCCCTGCTGACCCCGCCAATACGTCAGGAACGCTCAGCCCCCAGCAGAGTCAGCGATCTGGTCCGCGCTACGTTCGTTCTCGTCCATTTCGAACACCGGTAGATCAGCTGAAATTCAGCAAGAAAACGTCATTGGCCAAATGCCTATCGATAATGGACGCGCCAGTGAGGTACCCCCTAGGACCCCTATGGTTTCTCCAGGGCCCCCTATGCATTCCCTAGGCCATGGGCGCCGCTGACCGGCGATGGTACGAAATCGTTCGTGACCAAGCGAAAAATATTATCCCTGAAATCCAGCAGAATTCTCGGCGCGGTCGCGCTCATCGCGGGTCTGACGACCGCGAGCCTGGCGACCGCGACCCCGGCGGGCGCGACACTCGCGCCGGTCTGGGACCAGCTGTCCTTTCCCTATGGATATGTCGAATCCGAGAAGCAACTCAAGGAACTCAACGATGTCGCCGCGCTGAGCGGCACCCAAGCTTGGGCTGTGGGGCAGGTGCGGATGGAGGGCTGGCCGTACCCGCCGCCGGGTGTGGTCTGCCCCGACCTGTTCCGCTGGAACGGTCAGACCTGGGTGAACGACCGGCCGGATAACAACTGCCGGGGCGCGCTGACCTCGGTGTCGGCCGCCGCGGCGAACGACGTGTGGGCCACCGGTTCGACCATCGCCTACCACTGGAACGGTACGGCCTGGACCCTCACTCCGTACCCGACCGACCAGAACAACCCTTTCTACCTTGATGACGTCGCCGCCGTGGGCGGCACCGCCTTCGCGGTCGGCAGGTCCTACCAGCCGAGCGGTGAGGTTTCCGCGGCCGGCGTGATCCGCTGGGACGGCACCGCCTGGCAGAAGATGAGCCTACCGCCGCTCGCGGGCAACACCGACCTGAGCGCGGTGCATGCTCTGGCACCGGACGACGTCTGGGCGGTCGGCACCACCAACCGCTACGGGCCGAGCACCGACGCGCACACCCTAGTGCTGCACTGGGACGGCCGCACCTGGACCCGGCTGCCGGATCCGCCGAAGGAAGCGCTGGTCGAGACCGCCCTGGACGCGGTGTTCGCGCGGTCCGGCGAGGTGTGGGCGGCCGGTCAGCGGACCACCTACGAGGCCAACGGCATTTCGGTCAAGAAGCGCGAGGCGTTCGCCATGCGTTGGAACGGTAGCGCGTGGACGGTGACGCCGACGCCAGCGATCACCGGCTGGTACGGATCCTCCATCACCTCGCTGGCCTGGAACGGCACCGAGGTGTGGGCCGGAGGCAGCGGGCAGGACGACGACACCGCGCGCAGCGTCGGTGTGCTGCTGCGCTGGAACGGCACCGCCTGGCAGCAGGCACCGAAACCGCCGCTGCTCGACGACTACCGGATCAAGCAACTCGGCGCTGTGCCGGGCGGCGGCCTGTGGGCCACCGGCTTAGGCACCCGGGAGACCGACGAGCACGCCAAGGGCCAGTTCCTGGCCCGGGTCACCGGCTGAACCTACTGGCGGGGGCCGGGGTGGGCAGCGTCTTCTGCTTCGCGGTCGACACCGGCGGCCCGAAGTGCTGATCCGGTGACGAGGGCGTCGCCGAGTTCCGAGCGTAGATACAGGACCGAGCGGCCGTGGCGGGCGCTGGCGAGGAGGCCGGCGGCACGGAGGGTGCGCAGGTGCTGGTTGACGGCCGAAGGGGTGACGCCCAGGCGGCCGGAGAGTTCGGTCGATGAGGCGGGGGTCTCGAGCATGGTGAGCAGCCCTGCGCGGGTGGCGCCCAGCAGGTCGGTGAGCACCCCTGGGGAGTGACGGGGCTCCGGTTGCCATAGCGTGCCGACGCCCCGAGTGCCGTACATGATCAAAGGGGGCTCGGACGGGGAGATGGGGACGGTGGCGGCCCGGCTGAAGAGGGTCGGGACCAGGGTGAGGCCCTCGCCGCTGGTGGAGCGCCGGTAGCGGTTGTCGCTGATCAGTCGCATGCGTACGACGCCGTCCTTCAGCTGAACGCGCTCGCTGAGGTCGGCGAACATCGCGGCCAGGCCGTGGGCCGAGATGACCTGGCCGCGGTGGACCACGTCGGCCTGCAGGACCGCGCGCATCCTGGGCCACCAGGGGGCGAAGCAGGTACGCCAGTAGTCCCGCAGCGCGTCCAGGATGCGGGCCGACGGGTCGCCGCGCAGCGGCTCGGGGAGCCGGGGGTGGATGGCGCGCAGGTCGTCGAGCACCCGGTCCACCGGGACGCGGGCGACTGTGGCGAGTTCGTCGTCGATGCGGGTGAGCGGGGCGTGGGGGCGGGGTGACAGGTAGTCCGGTGTCGACATGTCGTCGTTGGTGAGCGCTTTCAGCAGGGGTACGTCCAGCGTGGATCGGGCCTGCTCCGTGCGGCGCAGCCAGGGCAGGTGCACGGGATAGCGCCCAGGGTCGCGGAAGGTGCGTAACGACAACGTGAGCTCGTTGAGCGGCGAGATGGCGAAGCGGACGTCGGCCACGTCCATCCCCGCGAGCTCGTACTCGATCAGCCCGGCCATGAAGCCATACGCTACATCAATTGGTGACAAAGGCCCTATCGCGGGATAAAGGCCCCCGTGATCCAGACCTTCTTCCCTCAGGACCGCGTCGCCCGCTCGCTGACCGTCAGCACGATGGCGTTCGCGCTCTCCAGTGGCGTCTTCTACACCGTCAGCACGCTGTACTTCACGCTCGTCATCGGGCTCAGCGCGACGACGGTGGGTCTCGGGCTGGGCATCGCGGGCGGCACCGGGGTGCTGGCCTCGTACGCGGGAGGGTGGCTGGCCGACCGGGTCGGCGCGCACCGCGTCCAGACGGTGGCGACGGGGCTCAACGGGGTCGCGCTGCTCGCCTACACGTTCGCCTCCGACGCCGTCGTGTTCGCCCTGATCGCCTGCTTGGCCGTGATCACGCGTTCGGTGGGCTCCTCGGCGAAGCAGGCGATGCTGGCGCGGTGGTACACCGGCCCGGAGCGGGTCGAGGTCCGGGCCCGGATGCGCGTGGTCACGAACGTCTTCATCGGCCTGGGCACGGTGTCCGCCGCGGCGGCGCTCCTGATCGGCACCGCGTCGGCGTACCGTGTGGCGATGATCGTCGCCGGCGTCCTGCTGCTGGCGGCCACCGTGCCGCTGGCCGGGCTCGGGCGTCAGGTGCCAGAGCTCACCGCCAGGATGACCGCCGTCAGGGCGCGCACCGCGTCCACCGGGCCTTCGCCGCTCAGGGACCGTACGTACATCGCGAGCGTGGCGTGCAACACCGTGGTGGCCACGCAGTTCGGCCTGCTGACCGTCGGCATGCCGCTCTGGGTGGCCACCACCGACGCGCCCACCGCCATCGTCTCCGTGCTACTCGTCCTCAACACCGTGGTCGTGGCCGCACTCCAGGTGCGCGCCTCGCGCGGCACCGACGACGTGCGCAAGGCCGGGCGCACGGTCAGGCGCGCGTCGTGGCTGCTCGCGATGGCATGCGGTCTGTACGCCCTGGCCGGCTACGGAAACGTGATCGTCGCCTGCGTCCTGTTCGTCCTGGCCGCGTTCGCCCACACCATGGGTGAGATCCTGGGCGAGGCAGGTGGCTGGGGCATGGCCTTCGAACTGGCCGACCAGCGCAGCGCCGGCGCCTACCAAGGCCTCAGTCAGACCGGCTACGCGGTCGCCGCCATGTTCTCCCCGATCCTCGCCACCACCGCCGTCGAACACGGCACCGCGGGCTGGGTCGGCCTGGCCGCGCTCTTCGTCCTGGCCGGCACGGGCGCCGCCACGGTGGCCCGGCACGCAGCCATGATGATCCCCGCCGCCTAGTGCTGTGACCGCATAGGTTCGCCGGGTCGGTGGTCGCTTCATCAGCCTGGGAGCGAGCCGTGCAGGTGCCTTCTGCGTGGCGGTGTCACCCAAAGAAAAGGAATTGCCTCGGACACATAGCTTAGGTTGGCTGGACCGCATGGCTGAACTGCGTACCGATCGCCTCACCCTGCGTCGATGGCGCGACTCTGACCTTGAACCGTGGGCGGCGATGAACGCCGATCCCGAGGTCCGGCAGCACCTGGGCGACCTGCTGACCCGCGAACAGAGTGATGCTTCCGTGGCTCGGTTCCAGGCCGAGTTCGATCAGCGAGGCTACGGGTGGTGGGCGGTTGAGGTGCGGACTACCGGTGAGTTCATCGGCTTCGCGGGCTTGGATCAGGTGGACGACGGCATGCCGTTCACCGGAGTGGAGATCGGCTGGCGGCTCGCCCGCTCGGCCTGGGGTCAGGGCTACGCTACCGAGGCCGCACTGACAGTCCTGGCCCACGGCTTCGACACCCTTGAACTTCCCGAGATCCTCGCTGTGACAACGGCCACCAACCTCCGCTCCCAGGCGGTGATGCGCCGGATCGGCATGACCCGGGACCCGGCAGACGACTTCGACGACCCCACCGTGCCCGAAGGGCCGCTGCGTCCGAACGTGCTGTACCGCATCGCCCGTAGCGCGAGGTCCTGACGTTTTCCGCTGCGGCGCTTGGTCAGGCTGCGGTCGCAAGGGGGCTGCCGGAGCGGGCGTCTGAGTACCTGTCAGGCCTCACAGAGATCGTAGGAAAGCGATCAATGCCGCGTTGACCTGCTCGGGTTGCTCCTGCTGGATCCAGTGGCCGCAACCCGGCAGCACGATCGCCTCACGCAGATCAGGCACCGCGGCCGTCCGGCCGGCGATCAGTGCCGCGGCGCCCTGTCCCATGCCGCCCAGGTCTTGATCGCCGGTGATGTAGAGGGCGGGCTGCTGGACGACGGCGTCGTGCCAGGGGTTGGTGAGGGCCCAGTTGCGGTCGTAGTTGCGGAACCAGTTCAGGGCGGCGGTGAAACCGGTGCGTTCGAAGTCGGTGGCGCAGGTGTTGATATGTTCCTCGGTGAGCCAGCCAGGCAGTTTGGCTGGCTCGGGCCAGATGTCGAGCAGCCGGCCGCCGTCGGGGATGACAGGGTTCCACGGGTAGCCGTCGGCGGAGGCGCCGTACAGGGCGCGACGTACGGTCGCGCGTGGGTCACGAGCGAGTTCCTCGTCGGCGACGTCTGGCTCCTGAACGTAGACGGAGTAATAGTTGTCACCGGCGCTCGCTCGGAGTGTGCCCATCGGCGGACGGTCGGGACGCGGCTGGTAGGGAGCGCTCAAGGACGCGACCGCGCGCACCCTGTCAGGCCGCATCAGGGCGGCATTCCACGCGACCGACCCGCCCCAGTCATGCCCGACCAGCACGGCATGGTTCTCGCCGAGTTCGTCGATGAGGCGGATCACGTCGCCCACGGTGTGCAGGATCGTGAGCGATGCATCCGATTGATACGCTCGCGTATGAACGTGATCGACATGTTGCCGCCAACGCGGGCGGGCGAGGTGCGAACGGTCACACTGACCGCCGCCGCTCCCTGGGGCGTTCGGCGGGCGCCGGTTTCTTCCATGGGCCTTCACCTGGTGACGCAGGGTGACTGCTGGCTGCGCGTACCGGGAGAGCAGCCGCTGCGGCTGGCGAGCGGTGACTTCGTGCTCCTGCCGGACGGCGCCGGGCATGCCCTGTCCAGCCATCCGCGGGGCCCTCTCATCCTCGACACGGACCTGCTCGGCGGCTGGCGGGCCTGTCGGGCACCTTGCGGCTGCTGATGACCGAGACCGCCCAAGACCTACCGGGCTCGCGCACCATCGTCGACCGGCTCGCCGACATCCTGTGGGTCCAGGCTGTGCGGCTCTGGCTGCCCTCTGGCAGCGCGGCCTCCTCGGACAAACCGTGGAGTGACCTCGCGGTCACCGCGGCGGTCCACGCCATGCACGAGGATCTCGCCCGGTCATGGACGCTGGAGGACCTGGCACGCCTGTCGGGGCTGTCGCGAGCATCGCTCATGCGGCGGTTCGCCCGTGTGATGGGTGAACCGCCGCTGGGCTACCTGCGACGGCGGCGCATGGAACTGGCCGCACGCTGGCTGCGGGAGGGCGGGGAGCCGCTGGCCGCCATCGCCAGGCAGGTCGGCTACACCTCGGAGTTCGCATTCTCCCGGGCGTTCTCCCGAACCTTCGGCGTGGCGCCCGGCCGGTACCGTACGTCGGCCTCGCCCGATCTTCCTGACCGTGAAGGGGCTCGGTGACGATAAGCTCCCCTGAACCGGCCGAACGTCGCCGACGTGCTTGTGAAGCAGCGATCAATCGGCCCGGTCGTCGGGGTCGGACCTCGTTCCCGTGTCGAACCTCGCCGTCACGGGCGCCGCGCTCCAGTCGCTCACCTCATCGCCCCTGTCGACGCGCAGCAGCCGCGCCTGCATGGCTTCCATCAACAGGTCGGCGCCGGGCAGGAACTCCGGGCCGTTGACGAAGTGCATGACGGCCCCGACGACGTCCTGTCTGTCGTCCTCGTCGAGGTCCTCGGCGTCGAACGGCCTCCAGCCCGTCGCGGTGGCCGCCGCGAGCAGGCGAGCCGGGTCGTGGACGTGCATCTCCAGCAGGCTGATCGTGCGTACGACCGGCCCGGGGAAGGCGTCGAGGCGGGCATCACCCGGCGTGCGGCTCTCAAGGTCGCCACCGAGGCCGGCCGAGTCGCCGCGGCCCCGCCGCAGGGACTCCCACGTGGCGGCCAGCTCGGGGGCGTCGGCCCAGGTCCCGTTCACGACATCGGCCAGCGTACGACGGAAGGAGGCGGCGGGCGCGTCGGGCAGAGCCGCCGCGATCCGCTCCGACTCAGCGCGGGCGGCGGGGCCCAGGCCGTTCTCCAGCACCGAGGAGAGAAGGTAGGCGGCGTGCTGAGCGAGGGCGGGATCGGTGCAGGTCAGTACGGCATGCAGGGTCGCGGGCTGGCGGGAGCGCTCGACGAGGGCGTACACCCTGCTCTTGGCGCGGGTGTGCTCGCAGTGGAAGGCGCGAGGGACGGCAGAGGTCACGATCGGGTTCTCCATCGACGTGAGGTACGTGGAAAACCGCTGGTGGGCGTGGTACGGCCACGCCCCCTGACGGAGAAGTCCTGCCCGCTGGTGCTGCTGGTACGGCCAGCTGCCCGGTTCGGTGTTCGCATGATACCGCTTGGGTGTTGTTTCGGGTGACTATGCATCACCATCGCGGCCAAGGGCCGCTACCGGGGGAGAAAGGGCTGGTCAGACGGTTTCGTCGGTCCCGCGACAGATTTCCGGATTCTTTCTGCCGGAAGGTTGACGGAAAAAATGGACAAACCATAAGTTTCCAGCGTGTCAATGCCCCCTGGAGCGCACGCACTCGTCCGCCGGTCCCACGAGGAACGAGTGCTGCGCCTGCTACGCCAGCATGGCGCGCAGAGCCGCAGCGAGATCGCGACGCGCGTCGGTCTGTCGCGCACCACGGTCTCCGAGATCACCAGTGACCTGATCGGCCGCGGCGCGATCCAGGTCGTCGACACCGACGCCGTCGAGCGCGTCGGCAGCGGCCGGCCGGCCGAGCGGCTCGCGCTGGACCCGGGTTCGGGGCAGTACATGGGCGTCGACTTCGGCCACCGGCGGGTGAACGTCCTGGTGGCCGACGCGGCGCACGACATCATCGCGTCCGGCACCTCGCGCTACGAGGAATCGGCGCAGTGGCCCGAGCGGGTCGAGGCCGGGCTGGCGCTGATCGACCGGATCAGCGCCGACACCGGTGTCCACTACGGCGCACTCCAGGCCATCGGGATCGGCGTGCCGGGCTGGGGCGACCGCTCGCGCGCCGACGGGGTGGCGGAGCTGTTCGCCGAGCGTTTCCACACCGCCGTGATCGTCGACAACAACGTGCGCTTCGCGGGGCTGGCCGAGGCGCTGCACGCCCAGTCGGACTCCGTACGCGACCTCATCTACCTGCGCCTGTCCGACGGCGTCGGTGGCGGGCTCGTGGTGGGCGGCCAGCTCGTACGAGGCTCCAAGGGCTACGCCGGAGAGCTCGGCCATGTGACCGTCGTGCCCGGTGGCGCGCAGTGCCGGTGCGGCAAGCGCGGCTGCGTGGAGACCGTGGCGTCGGTCCCGGCTATCCTTGGGCGCTGCCGCGAGCTGGGCCTGCCGATGCGGACGCTCGACGACCTGCGGGCCGCTGTGGAGATCGCGCACCCGGTCGTCGACCAGGTGCTGCGCGCGGCGGGCGCGGCGGTCGGCCGGGTGCTCGGCACCGCCGCGATGACGCTCAACCCCAGCGAGATCGTGCTGGCCGGCGAGATCGTCACGATCGCGCCCACGCTGGTGCAGCAGGTCGCGGCCACGGTCACGTACGAACTGTCGTGGCTGACCGACGCGGCGCCGGTGATCCGCGCCGCCCTGCTGGCGGACGACGGTGGCGCGCTCGGGGCCATCGCGGCCCTGTTCCACGAGTCCCCGCTGCTGGCCGGATACGAAGCGAACGTCACAACGGACGGAGGCCAAAGGTGGCCGTGATCACTACGGAAGCGGCGGCGGCCACGAAGGTCCGCCCCCGCAAGAGCCGTACCCTGCTGATGCTCAACATCGGCTCAGTGGTGGCCGGGCTGGCGATCTGGTGGGGGCTGTCCCTGGCCGGGTTGCAGTTCCCGACCCCGGGCGAGGTCGTCGCCGCCGCCTGGCGGATGCTCCTGGACGGCACGCTCATCACCGACATCGGCGCCTCGCTCGGGCGGGTGCTGGCCGGGTTCGCCCTCGGCTCGGTCGCGGCGGTCCTGATCGGCTTCCTCATGGGCTGGTACACGGTCGCGCGCGGCCTGTTCGAGCCGTGGATCCAGTTCTTCAGGACCGTCCCGCCGCTGGCGATGCTGCCGCTGGTGCTGGTCCTGATGGGCATCGGCGAGAGCCCGAAGATCTTCGTCATCTTCCTGGCGGCGTTCCTGGCCTGCGTCATCTCGACCTACCAGGGCGTGGTGAACGTGGACCGGACCCTCGTCAACGCCGCGCGGGTCCTCGGCGCGGGGGACGGGACGATCTTCGCCCGGGTCGTGGTGCCGGCCTCGACGCCGTTCATCCTCGTCGGGATGCGCGTCGGGCTCGGCTCGGCCTGGGGCACCCTCGTGGCCGCCGAGCTGCTGGCCGCGCAGGCGGGGCTCGGGCACCGGATGCAGAACGCGCAGCTCTACTACGACCTGCCGACGATCTTCGTCGGCATCATCACGATCGGGATCCTCGGCCTGATCATGGACCGGCTGCTCATGCTGGCCGGCAACAAGCTGACGGCCTGGCAGGAGAGCCGATGACCACCCCCAAGATCTCCGTACGCGACATCGAGAAGATCTACCCCGTCGGCAAGGAGGACTTCGTCGCCCTCGGCGGCGTCTCGCTCGACATCGCCGACAACGAGTTCGTGACCGTCGTCGGGCCCTCCGGCTGCGGCAAGAGCACGCTTCTCAACATCCTCGCCGGGCTGGAGCAGCCCACCGGCGGCACCGCGCTCGTCGACGGCAAGCCGGTCTCCGGCCCCGGTCCCGAACGCGGGGTGATCTTCCAGCAGTACGCGCTGTTCCCGTGGCTGACCGTCCGCGAGAACGTCGAGTTCGGCCTGCGTACCGCCAAGGTGCCCAAGGACGAGCGGCGCCGGCGGGCCGAGCACTTCATCGGCCTGGTCGGCTTGGAGCGGTTCGCGGACGCGCTGCCCAAGACGCTGTCCGGCGGCATGAAGCAGCGCTGCGCCATCGCCCGCGCGTACGCGGTGAACCCGTCGATCCTGCTCATGGACGAGCCCTTCGGCGCGCTGGACGCGCTGACCCGGGTGCGGCTGCAGGAGCAGCTCCTGGAGACGTGGAGCCAGGAGCGGCGGACGGTCATGTTCATCACCCATGACGTGGACGAGGCGGTGTTCCTCGCCAACCGGGTGATCGTCATGGCCGCGCGGCCCGGCCGCATCGCCGACGTCATCGACGTCGACCTCCCCTATCCACGTGACGAGGACATGCGCCTGAGCCCCGAGTTCGGGAACCTGCGCAACCGCGTCTGGCATTCGGTGTACCACCAGCGGCAAGTCAAGGAGCCCGCGCAATGAGAAAGACAACCATCGCCGCTGCCGCCGTCATGCTGGCGCTCGGCACGGCCGCCTGCTCGTCGGGCGATGCCGGCACCCAGGTCAACTTCGGCTACATCGGCGACTTCAACGGCGCCAGCCTGCTCGCCGTCGCCGACCAGCAGGGCCTGTGGAAGAAGCACGGCGTCGACGCGAAGACCAGCGTCTTCACCAACGGCCCGCTGCAGATCCAGGCGCTGGGCACCGGCGACCTCGACTTCGGCTACATCGGGCCGGGCGCCATGTGGCTGCCCGCCACCGGCAAGGCCAAGGTCGTCGCGATGAACACGCTCGGCAACGCCGACCGCGTCATCGCCCAGGCCGGTACGGGCTCGATGGCCGACCTGAAGGGCAAGACGATCGGCGTGCCCGAGGGCACCTCCGGCGACATGATCCTCACGCTCGCCCTGAAGAAGGCCGGGCTGGCGAAGACCGACGTCAAGATCGTCCCGATGGACGCGGCGACGATCGTCTCGGCGTTCACCTCCAAGCAGATCGACGCGGCCGGCTTCTGGTATCCGGCCATCGCCACGATCAAGAAGGCCGTGCCGGACCTGGTCGAGCTGGCCAAGAACGAGGACTTCGCCGACACGGTGTCCTTCCCGACCGCGTTCGTGGCCGGCAACGACGTCGTCGCCAAGGACCAGGGCAAGACCCAGAAGGTCATCGCCGTGCTCCGCGACGCGATCCAGTACCGCAGCGAGCACCTCGACGAGACCATCGCCGCGACCGCCAAGATGCTCAACCAGCCGGCCGAGCAGGTGAAGGCCGACGCGGCCAACTCCAAGGTGCTGTCGCTGTCCGAGCTGGACGGCTACACCAAGGACGGCACGATCGACAAGTGGCTGACCGGCATGAACGACTACTTCGTCGGCGCGGGCAAGCTCACCGGCGCCGTCGCCCCCAAGACCTACTACACCGCCGACCTGTTCACGGGCGCCGCCAAGTGAACATCCTGTTCCTGATGACCGACCAGCACCGGGTCGACACCCTCGGCGCGTACGGCAACCGCCTGGCCGCCACCCCCGTCCTCGACGAGCTGGCCAGGACCGGAACCCGGTTCGACCGCTGGTACACCCCCACCGCGATCTGCACGCCCGCGCGGGCGAGCCTGCTCACCGGGCAGGCGCCGTTCCGGCACAAGCTGCTGGCCAACCACGAGCGCAACGTCGGCTACATGGAGGACCTGCCCGACGGGCAGTACTCCTTCTCCGAGGCGCTGCGCGCGGCCGGGTACAACTGCGGGCTCATCGGCAAGTGGCACGTCGGGCACCACCGGCGGGCGGCCGACTTCGGCTTCGACGGGCCGGACCTGCCGGGGTGGCACAACCCCGTGGACCATCCCGACTATCTGGACTACCTGGCGGCCAACGACCTGCCGCCGTACGAGATCCACGACCACATCCGAGGGACGCTGCCCAACGGCGGGCCGGGCAACCTGCTCGCCGCGCGGCTGCGCCAGCCGGTCGAGGCGACGTTCGAGCACTATCTGGCGACGCGGACGATCGAGATGCTGGAGCGGTACGCGGCCGACGAGCGGCCGTTCTTCCTGCAGCTCAACTTCTTCGGGCCGCACCTGCCGTACATCGTGCCGGACGAGTACTTCGACATGTTCGACCCCGAGCTGGTCGAGCTGCCCAAGTCGATCGCCGAGACCTTCGCCGGCAAGCCCGCGGTGCAGGCCAACTACAGCGCGCACTGGACGTTCGACACCATGCCGCTGGAGGTGACGCGCAAGCTCATCGCCGTCTACTGGGGGTACGTCGCGCTCATCGACGCCCAGATCGGCCGGGTCATGGACGCCATGCGGCGCCTCGGGCTGGTCGACGACACGGCCGTGTTCTTCACCTGCGACCACGGTGAGTTCACCGGCGCGCACCGGCTGCACGACAAGGGCCCGGCGATGTACGAGGACATCTACCGCACGCCCGGCCTGCTCCGCGTCCCGGGGCAGGAGCCCGGAGTCGTCCGGTCGGAGTTCGTCAGCCTGCTGGACTGCACGGCGACCATCCTCGAACTGGCCGGGATCGATCCCGCTCCCGCCGTCGACTCGCGCAGCCTCGTGCCGCTCGCCTCCGCCGACGAAGTGGCGTGGGAGCAGGACATCGTCTGCGAGTTCCACGGGCACCACTTCCCGTACCCGCAGCGGATGATCCGGACCGACCGCTACAAACTGGTCGTCAACCCGGACTCGACGAACGAGCTGTACGACCTGTTCACCGACCCGGACGAGCTGCTCAACGTCTACGCGCATCCCGAGATGGAGGCGGTGCGCGGCCGGCTGATGCGGCGGCTGTACCAGGTGCTGCGGGATCGGGGTGACAACTTCTACCACTGGATGACGTCGATGTACGACGTCGGTGACGTCTCCTACGACCCGACGATGAGCGGGCTGGACGAGGCGACCTACCGGTGAGACGGCCCAACATCGTCATGATCCTCACCGACGACCACGCCTCGCACGCCGTCGGCGCGTACGGGTCGGTCGTCAACCGGACGCCGCGCATCGACGAGATCGCGGCGTCCGGGGCCCGGTTCGACAACTGCTTCGCGACCAACGCGCTCTGCTCGCCGAGCCGGGCCAGCATCCTGACCGGCACGTATTCGCACGTCAACGGCGTCTCGACGCTCGTGACGCCCATTGACGCCGCCCAGCCGACGTTCGTGAGCCTGCTGCGGGACGCCGGGTACCGGACGGCCATCGTCGGCAAATGGCACATGGGGGACGGCCCCGGTCATGATCCGCAGGGGTTCGACTACTGGGACGTGCTGATCGAGCAGGGGGAGTACTTCGATCCGCGGTTCCTCTCGGAGGAGGGACTGCGGACCGTCCCCGGTTATGCCACCGATCTCATCACCGACCTGGCGCTGTCGTGGGCCGACGGGCTCGACGGTGACGATCCGTGGTGCCTGCTGATTTACCACAAGGCGCCGCACCGCCCGTGGGAGCCCGACGAGAAGCACGCCGGGATGTACACCGAGCCCATCCCGGTGCCGGCGACGTTCACCGACGATCACGCGACGCGCTCGTCCTCGGCGCGGCGGGCGGCGATGCGGATCGCCGAGCACCTGAACGCCGAGGACCTCAAGCAGGATCCGCCCGAGGGGCTGTCCTACGAGGAGCTGGCGCTGTGGAAGTACCAGCGCTACATGGAGGACTACCTGGCCGTCGTCGCCTCGGTCGACGACAACGTGGGCCGGGTGGTCGACTGGCTCCGGGCCCGTGGCGACTTCGATGACACGCTGTTGATGTACTGTTCCGACCAGGGCTTCTTCCTGGGCGATCACGGCTGGTTCGACAAGCGCTTCATGTACGAGGAGTCGCTGCGGATGCCGCTGGTCCTGAGCTATCCAAGGCGCGTACCGGCTGGTCAGGTACACCCCGGTATCGTGACGAACGTGGATTTCGCGCAGACCGTGTTGGACGTGGCCGGGGTGGCGCACCATCCCCGTATGCAGGGGCGCAGCTTCCTGGCGGACCTGACCGGCGAACCCGGCCCTGCTCCCGCCGAGGGGATGTACTACCGCTACTGGGAGCACGACGACGTCTTCCACAAGGCGCCGGCGCATTATGGGTACCGGACGGCCCGCTACAAGATCATCTACTTCTACAACGACGGCATGGGACTGCCCGGCACCGGCGCGTTCACCTACAGCGGGGAATGGGAGCTCTACGACCTGGAGGCCGACCCCGCGGAGCTGCGCAACGTCTACTTCGAGCCGGACTATCTCGCGGTCCGCGAGGAGATGAAGGCCCGCATGTGGCAGGCGCAGGCGGCACTCGGCGACGAGCCACACCCCAGCCAGCCGCTCCCCGGCCAGCCGCTCCCCGGCGGGATGTGACATGTCGGGCAGCTGCTGCACACCCGCGACGCCGGCCACACCCCTGGAGCCGACCCGGTTCGCGGCACAGGGGACGCACGCGATCGAGCAGGTGGACCTGCCCGGCGGCGAGTTCCGGATGGGCGACGCGACCGGCGACGGCAACCGGGGCGACGGCGAGACGCCCGTCCATCCGGTGGTCCTGGCGCCGTTCTCGATCGACGCGACCTGCGTGACGACGGCCGACTTCGCCGCCTTCGCCGAGGCGACCGGCTACCGGACAGAAGCGGAGGAGTACGGTTTCTCCGCCGTCTTCCACCTGGCCCTGCACGCCCGCCCGGAAGAGGTGATGAACCCCGTCCCGGGCACCCCCTGGTGGGTCGGCGTCCACGGCGCCGACTGGCGGCACCCCGGCGGCGCCCTGTCGTCGGCGGAGGCCGACCACCCCGTGGTCCACGTGAGCTGGAACGACGCCCTCGCCTACTGCTCGTGGGCCGGCCGGCGCCTGCCCACCGAGGCCGAATGGGAGTACGCCTCCCGTGGCGGCCTCGACGGCGCCCGCTACCCGTGGGGCGACGATCTGCACGAGGAGGAGTGGCGGGTGAACATCTGGCAGGGCGTCTTCCCCACCCGGAACACGCTGGCCGACGGCTACCTGACCACGGCTCCGGTCCGTACGTTCGAGCCGAACGCGTACGGGCTCTGGCAGACGGTCGGCAACGTCTGGGAGTGGTGTTCGGACTGGTACGCCCCCGACTACTACGCCTACTCCCCGTCAGCCGATCCGCGCGGCCCGGCCCGTGGCACGACCCGGGTGCTGCGCGGCGGCTCCTTCCTGTGCCACGACTCCTACTGCAACCGCTACCGCAACGCGGCGCGGTCCTCGAACACGCCCGACTCCTCGATGGCCAACGCCGGCTTCCGCACCGTAGCGCTATAAGAGCGCCGACCGTGGCGCTATGAGATCGCCGGCTGGTGGCCGAACCTGACCGGTTCCGGGCCGCGCAGCCGGACGGCCGGGTCGGTCAGCGCCTGGTCCCGGGCCTCGACCTCGACGGCCGGCTCGATGACCGGCTCGGACTCGCCAGCCGCCACGATCCGCCGCAGCAGCCGCGCGCGCAGCCCGGCCGCCACCTCCAGATGGGACCGGTGCCCCGCCAGGTTGACCAGCTCGTGCGGGTCGCTGTCCAGGTCGTACAGGGCCTGCTCGCGGTAGTGGGCGGAGGCGGGGCTGGCCACCGGGTCGGCGCCCTCGGCGACGGCGTAGTACTTCCACCGCGAGGTACGGATGCCGCGCCCCACCTCCGATTCGCTCACCTGGAAGAACACCTCGTCCGGCCAGGGGGCGCGGGCGTCGCTGAGCAGCGGCAGGAACGAGCGGCCCTGCATGTTCTCCGGTACGGGCAGCCCGGCCGCGTCCAGCAGCGTGGGTGGCAGGTCGATGACGCTGACCGGCCGGGAGATCGCGCCGCCCCCGTCGAACCCCGGCCCGCGCACGGCCAGTGGCACCCGCAGCGACGCGTCGTGGCAGGACCGCTTGTACTCGCCGTTGCGGGTCTTGAAGTGATTGCCGTGGTCGGAGGTGTAGGCGACGATCGTGTCGTCGAGCAGGTCCATGCTCCGCAGCGCGTCGAGCAGCCGGCCCAGCCCCTCGTCCAGGCGCTTGACCTGGCCCAGGTAGCCGCCCAGGTGCCGGGCGGCCGTGCCGCCCAGCGCGGTCAGGTCCGGCGGCGTCCAGCGGCCCTGGTAGCGCTCCTCGTAGCCGTCGGGGGCCGGGTAGTTGTCCACCTCGTTCTGGTGGTGCGGCTCCAGGAAGGACAGGAAGAGGAAGAACGGCTCGTCGTGGTGGTCGGCGACGAACCGGACGGCCGCGTCTACCAGCGCGTCGGAGCGGTAACCGGGCAGGAAGACGGGGTCGTTCGCCTCGTCGTACACGATCGTGCGGTAGGCGTCGGAGGTGTGCTCCAGCGCGTTGGCCGCCAGCCACGATCCGTAGCCGCCGCGCAGCTCCTCGGGCACCGGCTCGGTCGCGGCCAGGTGCCACTTGCCGATGTAGCCGGTGGCGTATCCGGCCGCGCCGAAGTGGTGCGCCAGCGTGCGCTCCTCGGTGGGCAGGGCGCGGCCGTTGCGGTAGACCCCGGTCGTGGTCGGATAGCGGCCCGTCTGCAGGGCCGCGCGGGCGGGCGCGCACACCGGTTGCGGGGTCAGTGCGACCGTGGCCTGCGCGCCGTGCCGGGCCATCCGGTCCAGGTTCGGGGTGAAGGGGCCCACGGTGTCCCACCGCTGCTGGTCGGTGAAGACGACGATCACGTTCGGGCGCAAGGAAGAGCTCCTGTCGAAGGGCCGTTGGGAGAGGCTGTTGGGAAGGGCTGTCAGGAAGAGCCGCGCCGCAGGAATGTCCAGGGGCGGACCACTTCGCGGGCGGGCAGGGGCCCATCGGCCTGGAGGCGGTCGAAGAGCAGGCGTACGACGTCGGTGTAGTCGTGTCTGAGCGGGCCGACAGTGCTCAACTGCGGGTTGCTGATGAGCCCCTCGTCGATGTTGCCGACCCCGATCACCGCGACGTCGCCCGGCACGCTCAGCCCGATGTCCCTGGCGGCGGAGAGCACGCTGATCGCCGCCCGGTCGGACGCCGCGAAGATCGCGTCCGGCCGGTCGGGGGAGCGCAGGAGCTCGGTGGCGGAGTGATAGGCCGCCACGCGGTCGTCCGCGCCGGAGACGATGATCCGCCGGTCCACACCATGCCGGTCGAGGGCCGTCGTGTAGCCCAGCAACCTGCCGGTCGGGTGGTCTCGGTAGAGCTCGTGGCGGTGCGCCATGAAGGCGATACGTGTACGGCCCTCTGCCAGCAGGTGCTCGACCGCCTCGGCACTGACCTCGGTCTCCGGTGTCCGTACGACGTCGCAGCCGTCCGGCACGCTCTCGTTGCGGACCACGACCATCGGCAGACCGCCGGCGGCGATCTCGGCCAGCAGGTCGTGGGTGAGGTGCTCGCCAGCCAGATTGACCAGCGCGCCGTCGGCGATCCCGCTCCGCAGCACGTCGGCCGCGGCCCGCGCGCGAGCCTCGGAGTAGACGGCGAGCGTGATCACGGAGTAGCCGTGTACGTCGGCCATCTCGTGCAGGTCCCTGGCCAGCCGCTCGTCGGTGGGAACCCCGCCGAGCGAGCCCTGAACCAGGCAGACCCGCTGGGTCCGGCGCTTGCGCAGGCTCCTGGCGGCCTGGTCGGGCGTGTAGCCGAGCTGCCTGGCCGCGTCGAGCACCCGCTGTCTCGTCTCGGCGGCGACGGGCCGGTCCCGGTCGCTGAGCACATAGGACACGGTCGCCACCGACACCTGCGCCAGCTCGGCCACCTGTCGCACTGTGGGTCTCATGTGTGCTGATGTTAAACGATTAACATCGGCAGGCTCTACTCTAACCCTCCTGATCGGATCAACCTTCTGTCGTCCGGGGCGCTCTTTACCGGTGAGGTAGAATTGAGGTACCGAGGACATTTCGTGCGTTGACACTCAGGTCGGCGTCGCCCACGGCGATCCGCGATTGTCGGCCTCCTCATGTTGGGCCGGACAGGTCAGGCGACCATGAAGGCGTCAATTCTTACTCATCTCAAGCCGCTGCGCGCTGTCGCTTCCGCGGTTCCCGCCATCGACTCCGAAGTGCGGCTCAGCCTGAATCCCGTGCTCAGCCGGCGATCCGTGGTGGACGGGGCGTGGTGGCCCCACTCCCGCGACGCGGCCGCGGAGCTACCAGGGCTCATCGCCGCCGTCGATCAGCGGCTCGACCAGACCACGTTGCGGGTCGGCGTGCGCAAGGAGACGTGGGACCACATCCCGCGCCGTATACCGGCACCCGGGCGCCAGATCAAGGTTGGCTGGTTCCGCAACACCGACCCTCAGGTGGTCACGTTGATCCTCGCGGGCGCCGAGCCGATCGTGCTGCTGGTCATCCCACCGGGCACCGCGAGCGGGCCCGCGGCGGCCGCGCTCAAGCTCGGCGCTCAGGACACGACCGGATTGTGGCCGGTCGACCTCCTCACCATCGCCCGCCTGCCCGCCACCCGCGGTGCCCGGCGGGCGGGCCGGAAAGCCTTGGACGGCTGGGAGAACGAGGGTGGGCACATCGCCGACCAGTCGGCCGGCCCGCCGATCGGGTAGCCAGTAGTTCCAACCGGATCGCCGGGTCGGCGGGGGCGTAGGCTGCCGGGTGTGGACCTCCCCCCGCCCCACGGCCCGACGTTGCAGGTCGCCCAGGCGTTCATCACCCTGGCCGACACGCTGGTAACCGGGTTCGACGTGATCGACTTCATGCATGGCCTGGCCGAGCAGTGCGTGCGACTCCTCGGCGTCGACGCCGCCGGGCTGCTGTTCGCCGCCCCCGGCGAGAAGTTGCGGTTGGTGGGCGCCTCCAGTGAGCAGAGCCGGCTGCTGGAGCTGTTCCAGCTCCAGACCGACCAGGGTCCCTGTCTGGACTGTTTCGCCACCGGTCAGTCCGTGCACTGCGCCGACCTGGTTACGGCGGAGCCCATGCGGCGCTGGCCCCGCTTCGCCGAGCAGGCCGGCGTCAACGGGTTTCGCGCGGTCGACGCGCTGCCCATGCGGCTGCGCAACCAGGTGATCGGCGCGATGAACCTGTTTCGCCAGGAGCCCGGCGAAATGCCGGCCCCCACCGTCGCGCTCGCCCAGGCCCTGGCCGACATCGCCACCATCGGGCTGCTACAGGAGCGCACCATCCGCGAAGGCCAGGTTCTGTCCGAGCAGTTGCAGCACGCGCTCAACAGCCGGGCGGTGATCGAACAGGCCAAGGGCATGCTCAGCGAGCGTTACACGCTGCCGATGGAGCAGTCCTTCGTCGTGCTGCGCCGGCACGCTCGCGACCACAACCGCCACCTGACCGAACTCGCGCGTGAGGTGGTCGCCCGTGCCGCCGACCCCGGCCTCATGCCCTTCCCTCCCGCCCCCTCAGCCGAGGACGCTGACCCGACGCCGTGACACCCGGCGAGGCGTCAGCCCGGTAACCGGACGGTGGTTCCGCCCGTGTCGCTGGAGAAGGTGACCGCGTCGCCGAACCGCCGGATCGGGGGTGGGGTACGGGAGCCCCTGAAGTCCCAGGTCGGTGACAGGTGCTGTACGCCGGTAGCATGGGGCCAGGCACCGAGTGTTCCTCCGATGTATCGGGGGACGTCAGCCACATCCTGAGAGCGGGACGCAAGATGAGTAGTCCTCGCACATCCGAAGACCTGACCACGATGGAGTCCGCCCCGGCCACCGAGGCCGACGAGCGGGCCGAGCACGCGGCCAACGCGCAGTGGCTCAAGGACAACCCGGCTTCGATGCCGCAGGTGGCCGCGGGCCGCTGGGCCGTGTACAACCGCGCCGGTCACCTGCGCGGCCACCTCGTCGGCGATGGCCCGACCCGCGAGACCCGCTTCAAAGCGATCAGCGCCGACAAAGCGGACAACGACCGTATGCCCGCCGGCAGCGCGCGCTTCGGCATCACCTTGCACGACGCCGGGGCACATCTCCTCGACGGGGGCACGCACGGCGGCCTCGCCGAGGCGACGGGCAACTGAGCGCCGCTCAGGCACCGGCGCACCGTGCGAGGCCGCTCGGTCACGCGTTGGGGCAGTAGGCCGGGGCCGTGCCGTAGGCGTACTGGAGGAAGTCGGCCAGGTCGTCAGGCCAGGAGTTCCAGTCGTGGCCGCCGGTGCCGTAGCAGTAGCGGTGGTTCACTCCCAGACTGGTCAGCGTCTTGTCGAAGTCGCTCGCGTACGAGCCGAGGATGGTCTCGTCGACCGACAAGGCGTCATCATGGGCCTTACTGTCGTAGGCGCACGTCTTCGGCGCTGGATGGTGGCCGTCGGCGTACTGGGGATTGCCGGGAGCGCCCGGCAACTCCTTGCAGCCGCCCGCGTACAGGCCGAACCGGCCGCTGTAGGGCGCGTACTTGCCCTGTGTCACCAGCTCGGCCGGGTTGACGGACGGCCAGTCGTCGACCGTTTTGCCGTTGAAGACGGTGCTCGTGTACGGCCCGAACAGGCTCTCCAGCCGGTAGCGCCGCTGCTTGTCCTGGTCGAGCACCAGGACGCCGTTCTCGTATTTGTTGACCCGGAACGCCCCCCAGTCCGTCAGTGGCATGATCGCCGCGCCGGACGCCCACATGGAGTCGGAGATCGTCCGCTGGGCGGGCATGCCCCGCAGGTCGATGCCCGGGGAGAAGGCGCCGATGACGGAGAACACGTCGGGGTGCGCGGCGGCGTACTTGAGCGTGCCGAAGCCGCCCATCGACAGCCCGGCCAGCCCGCGCCCGGACCGGTCGGCGATGGTGTTGAAGTTGGCGTCGATCCAGGGGATGAGCTGGGAGATATGGTACGTCTCCCACTTGGGCGCGAAATATCCGTCAGTGCGGCCGACCCAGTCGCTGTACCAGCCGGTCATCCCCCCGGTCGGCATCACCACGATGCCGTCATAGGCCCCCGCCTGCTCCACCAGGGAGACCAGATCGGTCTTCGTCGTCCACTCGTCGTAGTTGTCCCCGCCGCCGTTGAGCAGGTAGAGCGAGCGGTAACGGGTGCTTCTGGCCGGGTCGTAGTCCTTGGGCAGGTAGATCCGTACGGTGATCGGCCGGGCCAGTGGGTCGATCGCCGGAGTGCCGCCGGACGCCTGGAAGATCGCCGTGGAGGTCATGGTGATGTCCCGCAGTTCGGACCCGTTGCCCTGGAGGTGCCGGTCCACGCTCACGCAGGTGATCCCGTAGCCGTCGGGGTGGGGCAGGGTCGTCGAGCAGGTCTGCGCCCGCGCCACGCCGGCCGGGACCACGACCGCTCCGGCGATCATCAGCAGTCCGGTCAACGCGCGCGATAACCACCGTGGGGAACTTCGCATCGCTTCCTCCTCCAAGTGAGAAACCGGGCATCAAGCTACAAAGCGGTGCCAATTTCCGCGTCAACCGCCGGGTGGAGAAAGCGGTCAACCTTCACCCTGCGGGCCGGGGCCGCGTACAACTCCTGCGGTAGGTCGCCTGGCGTATTGCGGCTTTCGAGTGGGTCTTGCCAGTTTTGTCATGTCGGCTTTCACTGATCTCCATACCGGTGATCCAGGAGGAGCCGATGCGTGGCTTACGGGCGTCCGCAGTCGTTCTGGCGATCGTTCTTCTCACGACGTTCCTGACCTCGGGGCAATCCGTCCCGGCGGTCGCCGGGCCGTCCGACCCGGAGCCGGCCTCTCTGGTCACGCTCTCCGTGCCGGACCAGGCCACGATGGAGCGGCTGACGGCCTCGGGGGCGGACCTCACCGAGCGGGTACGGCCGCAGGCGGACGGCAGCGTCCAGGTCGACGCGGTCGTCACGCCGAGCGAGCTGACGGCGCTCGCCGCGCTCGGCGCGACCCTGGCGCCCGGCACGCCGCCCAGCTCCCGGGCGACGCCGAAGGGCGCCGCCGTGCCGGATCAGCTGGTCATCGAGCGGGCGGTGTGGTTCAAGAGCCGCGACGGCTACTTCCTGTCGGTCGAGGCGTCCAGCAGCGCGGGGGCGGCGGCCACGCTCAGCGTGAGCTGGACGGGCAAGGGCGGTTCGGGCGGTCAGGTGCCGATGGTGCCGTACGTCGACGCGGGCGCCTACCTGGGCCACCAGCTCAGCACCCCCGTGCCGGCGGAGAACCGGCCGCAGTGGATCACCGTCACGTCGGCGGCCGGTGGCAAGGCGGACGCGCGGGTCCAGGAGTGGCCGGACGGGGAGCGGCCCGACCGCCAGGGTCCCGGCTACGAGAAGGACTTCGTCAGCCAGTACATGCCACCGACCCAGCTCAACGAGCGGGTCAAGGCGCTGCACCGGCGCTTCCCCAAGCTCACCGACATCATCACGCTGCCGAACCCGACCAACGGCTACCGGCGCAACGCCCAGGCCCTGATCGGAACCCCGCCCGGCGCCGCCGTCGTGGTCACCTCGAACGCCTACGGCTCCGAGGGCGGCAACGACCTGGCCATCGAGCTCGTCACCCCCGGAGCGCCCGACCGGCAGTTGCGGGTGACGGTGAACGGCAAGCAGATCACCGTCAGCCTGGCCACCGACGGCTCCGGCACGCCCACCAGCACCGCGGCCCAGGTGGTCGCGGCGATCAACGCGACGCCGGGCATCGCCGTCAAGGCCACGACCTACCGCACCGACGCGGGACAGGGCGTCATGGCGCCCGCCCCGCTCACCCAGCTGAGCGACTTCCTCAAGGCACCGGCCGACGTCCCCCGCGCGCCGTGGCGGGTGCTGGCCCTGCGCGTCGGCGTACACCGGGACGGCTCGCGCACCGGAGTGCTGGCCTACGCGCAGGAACACGCCAGGGAATGGGTGGGGCCGCTGGTCACCATCGAGGCGGCCGAGCGACTGCTGCGCAACTACCCGCGCGACGCGGCGACACGGGAACTGCTGAAGCGCACCGACATCTTCATCGTGCCCACGGTCAACCCCGACGGCGCGAACTACAGCTTCTACGACTTCAACTCCCAGCGTAAGAACATGACCAACCACTGCCCCGCGCAGCAGTCCGACCCGGCGCTCCGCAACACCTGGGGAGTGGACGTCAACCGCAACTACGCCGTGGGCTCGCTGTCGGACGGGTACTTCGGCGCCTCGGCCAGTTGCCAGAGCGGTACGTACGCCGGGCCCGCCGAGCATTCCGAGCCCGAGAGCCGCAACGTCATGTGGCTGGCGCAGCGGTATCGCAACATCAAGTTCGCGATGAACGTCCACAGCTACGGCGGCTACTTCATGTGGCCGCCGGGCGCCTACAAACTCGACGGCCGCGTCACCCTGCCCCGGCCCACGCCCCGGCAGGAGGCGTACTTCCTGCGTTCGGCCCGCACCATCGAGCAGGCCATCGCCGCCGAACGCGGCACGGTCACCTGGCCCCAGCAGACCGGGCCGGTGACCGACGTGCTCTATTCGGCGGCGGGCAACTCCGCGGACGAGCTCTGGTACGACCACGGCGTCTTCGGCTGGGACTTCGAGGTCGGCAGCGACCTGTGGAACCCCACGACCCGGATGTGGGAGGGAGTGGGGTTCCAGCCGCCGTTCAGCGAGGGGCACGCGGAGGCGATGGAGTTCGCCTCCGGCCTCATCTCGCTGATCGGGGTTGCCGCCGACTATCGCGAGCCGTGACGAGCACGTCTCGCCGGCCCGGCCGCAGCGGCGGCCGGGCGTGCCGGAGTGTCAGCCGATCACCCGCGCCACCGCCGGTATCCGCCGGAGCACCAGCCAGTCGAGCAGCAGCACGGCCGCCATGGTGACCCCCGCCAGCGGGAACAGCAGGCCGAGCACCGCCATGACGGCGATCACTCCGTACGCGCCGCGCCTGTTGGTGGCGCGGGCGGGCGCCCCGGCGCGCCCGCGCGGGCGGCGCTTCCACCACATCCACGCGCCGGTGACCACGAGCGTGATCAGGGACAGGCAGGCGGCGAGCATGACGAGCAGGTTGACGGTGCCGTAGCGGCGGCCCTCGTGCAGGGCGATGCCCTGTTCGACGGCTTTGGCCATGATGCCGTACTCGGCCCAGCCGTAGGAGACGAGCACCCGGCCGCTGTACTGGTCGACGTGGAGCGTCTGCGCGGCGGCCGGGTCACGGCGGTTGTCGGTTACGACGGTGTAGACGCCCTTCGCGTCCTTGGGGAGGAGGACCTTGATGTCGCATTCGGCGGGCCGGCAGTCGCGCAGGACCGGCCGGGCGGCGGCCAGGGCCCGCTCGATGGGCACCGCACCCGGTTGCAGCACGCCGCCGGCCGTTTCGTGCGCGGCGTGACCTTCGGACTGCGGTACGGGGAGTCGTTCGGCGGACCAGGGCACCTTGGCGTCAGGGTTGGTGGACAGGTCTCCGGAGAGCGTCGAGGTGTTGGGGAAGGAGTCCGCACTGGGGGTGGTCGAACCGGTGCTGTCCTGGATGCGCTGGAGACCGTCACCCCACACGCCCGACCAGGGCAGGCCGGACAGGACGAGGAAGACGACCGCCGCCCCGGCGCCGACTCCGGTGAGGGTGTGCAGACGGCGCAGTCGGCCGCGGCCCGACCGCTTCGCCCGCTTGTGGGTACGTCGGCCGCTCCACCACAGGTACGTGCCGGTGGCGATGAGGATCAGCGCCCAGCACGCGGCGATCTCCACGACCCGGTCGCCGATGGTGCCCGCCATCAGCTCACCATGGATAGTACGTATGACGCGCATGAAGGTGGTGCCGTCGTCGATCTGCCCCACCACGCGGGCCGTGGCCGGATCGACGTAGACCGAGACGCCCTGAGCGAAGGGGCCGGTGTCGGCGCCCTGCAGAATGACCCGGGTGGTCCGGTCCGGGGCGGTGGGCGGGATGACCGACATGACGGCCGCGCCGGGCCGTGCCTGGCGGGCGGCGGCGATCTGCTCCGACAGGGGCTTCGCGGTGGTTACCGGCGCGGCGAGCGTGCGGACATCGGCGTAGTGCCACTCCTCGAACGGCTCCTTGAACAGGTAGATCGACCCGGTTATGGCGAGGATGAGCAGAACGGGGGCGACGAACAGCCCGGCGTAGAAATGCCAGCGCCAGATGATGCGATAGCGCTGGGACGACAGGGCCGGGGTGGGCTGGACGGTCGGCGGCCGTACCTCGACAGAGGTCATGGGGTTCTCCATTCCGGAGACGCGCCCGTCTCGGGGCGCGCGAACAGCGGGGGCGGTCATGACCGCGCGATCGAGCCGCGAACAGCGGAGGCGGTCATGACGGACCGGACGTGCGGCTTCCGGGTACGACGACGGCGATGCACGCGGTCGGTCCCGGCGGCACGCGGCGCCGGTAAATGGTCGGCTTCAGCAGGCGTGGCCTACTGAGGCGGCCCCCGGCGGCACAGCTCCCAGGCCAGCACCTGGGCGGCGGGCATGCCCGGCGTGAGCGCCACGACCGGCGCCACGCGGCGCGGTGTCGAGGTCGGCACGAGGAGGTCGGTCAGCGGGCGCCACAGGTCGCGGAGCGAGCAGGCCAGCAGGAACAGCAGTGTGGCCAGTGCCGTCTCACCACGCTCCAGCCACCAGGCGGACACCGTGGCGACCAGCACGTGCGCCAGCAGCATCCCGACCCCGGCGGACAGTCCGCCGAGGTGGTGTCCCGTCAGCGGAAGGCCGGGGCCGGGACCGAAGAGATGGTGCATGCCGTACTGCGCGGCGAAGGAGGCGACGAGCAGCGTTCCCAAGCTCCGCCGCCGGCGCGCGAGGACGTACGCCCCCGCGCCGGTCACGGCGGTGGCGGTGGCGACGATCCCCAGCCCGGCGCCGGTGCCACCGGCCAGCACGTGCATGCCCAGCGCGGCGTACACGCAGACGACCGCGAACACCGCCGCGCGCACGACACGTCCGGCGGGCTCGTTCCGATCGGCGCTCACGCGCGATCACCGCTCACATGTGCAGATACGGCCCAGCGGGTGTCTCGGTTCGATCGCGCCGTAATGGGCGGTGGTCCCGTGGGCTCCACTGGATTGACCTGCGGAAACTTCGGCTCGCCGGGTAGGGGTGTCGGGGAAGGGGACGTCGGACGGGGGCAGATCATGATCATTGTCGGGGTGGACGGCTCGCGGGCGGGGCTCGAGGCCGTCGGGTGGGCCGCCAGGGAGGCCGCGCTGCGCGAGGTGCCATTGACCGTGGTGCACGCCATGCCGGGATGGGCCTGCGAGACGGCGTCCGGCCACTATGCCGCCGTGGCCAAGTGGATGCGCGACGGGGGCGAGATGGCGCTGGCCGCGGCCGAGGACCGGGCGCGCGGCGAACACCCGAAGATCAACATCAGGACGATGCTCCTGCCCGGCGATCCTCGAGCCGCCCTGATCGGGGCCGCGAAGGAGGCCGAGCTGCTGGTCATCGGCAGCCACGGGCTCGGGGGAGTGCGCGGGCTGCTGGTGGGGTCCGTGGCGTACGGGGTGGCCGGGCACGCGCCCTGCGACGTGGTCGTCGTGCGGCAGCTGCCGTCCCTTCCTCGTGGCGAGCTGGTGGCCGGGGTGGACGGCTCGCCGCGGACCCGCCGTCGGGTGCTGGACTTCGCCTTCTCCGAGGCGGAGTTGCGGGGTGTGACCCTGCGGGCCGTACATGCCTGGAGCGGGTTCCAGCCCACGAGCGAGGAGGATGAGCGGGACGGGCGGCTCATCCTGCGCGAGGCGCTGGCCGGACACCGTCAGGACCATCCCGATGTCGAATTGATCGAGGAGGCCGTGCACGGTCACCCCGTGGAGGTGCTGCGTCAGGCCGCTGAGGGCGCCGACCTGCTCGTGGTCGGCTCGCACGGGCACGGCGCGTTCGCCGGCATGGTCATGGGCTCGGTCAGCCAGGCCATGCTGCACCACTCCCCGTGCCCGCTCGCCGTGGTCCGGAACCGGCAGGACGACCCAGGTTGAGTTTCGAGCATTCATGGGTTGATGACGACCGCGCTGCCCAACGGGACATGTGCCAGGACGCGCAGGGCGGCGGCCGGGACACGGACGCAACCGTGACTGACCTCCTGCCCGAACACGCTCTCGTCCGGCCAGCCGTGCAGCCCGATCGTGCCGGGCCCGCCGTCGAAGGTCTGGAGGACGGCCGAGTGCGAGCCCAGAGCGAGCATGCGCGGGCTGTACGTCGCATCCTCCGGAGTCAGTGAGGCGAGCAGGAACGTCCGTCCCGTTGGCGTGGGGGTCGACGGGGCGCCGGTGGCGACTTTCCACGTGCCCAGACTGCGCTCGGACTTGAACACCGTGAGTTGATGAGCGGCCAAATCGATGCGTACGTAATAAGGGCTGTAGGCATTCCGCAACCCGCCGCCAGCGGTATATATCCAGCCCGTCGACAGATTCGGGCGGCTCGGCAGCATGACGCGAACCCATCCCGGCTGCTCTTCCACTATGGGCACCCATACCGGGCCGCCCACTGAAGTGGTCGGCAATATGCCCACCGGTGCGCCGCCGGGGCTGGCATAAACCACCTGTGGTTGCGTGGGATGGGTCACGTGCCCATTTCCCGGCTCGAAAGGCGCGGTGTCTTTCGGCGCGCCGCGCAATCTCGTGTACGTCGTGGAGCGCGTCAGCCGAGCCCGTTGCGCGGCCGACACCGGCAGTGGCGCGACCTGCTGGATCGGGGCGGCGTGGGGTGCGGCGGCCGGTGGCGGGGCGGTCGTTCCGCAGGCCGCGGCCATGGTCATGGCGGCCAATGCCGTGCTCCATGCGATCGGCCGCGCATTGCCGCGCCTGTCGATTGCCATGCGGTCACGCAAGAAGGCCTCCACTATGTCCGGGGTGAGCAAGGGAAGTTTACGGAGGAGTCTTGAGCGTCTTGGGCCGAGAATTGGGATAAGTCGTCTCATCGGGTGATCTCGGGCCTTGGCTGATAAGTGGCAGAGGCTTTGTCGCGCCTTTACCGGTCAGTTGTCGGCGGTCGTTGATCTCCCCGAATATCATGCCGAGTTGCTTGCCGTTTCACCTAGCTGCGCGGGTGGAAGCCGGCTGTATCCAGCGCGCTCCCCTATAGAAAAGATTCACTACATGGAAGTAATCTCTGGTCGCGCTTCCCACCGGTCGCGATGGGTCTCTCTGCTGGCGGGGGCCTTCGTGCTCGTCGTCGCCGGGGCTCTGCTGACCACATGGCCATCTGGTGCGAAGGCGGCCCAGCCGCGGTCATGCCACCAAAACGAGGACGTCTGCGATAGCCCGGCCACCAGCATCTCGGGCGATCTCGAAGGCATGACCCTCGAACCCGGCGTCTACACGGCCGCGTCCTCGGTCGAGCTGACCGGCACTGTCACCCTCGACGCTCAGGGCGATCCCGACGCCGTCTTCATCTTCCAGATCGGCACCGCGTTCTTCACCGGCCCGGACAGCGACGTCGAACTCGTCGGCGGCGCCCAGGACTGCAACGTCTTCTGGGAGGTGGGCAACACGGTGACGACCGGCGCCATGCCCGACGTGACCGTACCGGTGGACGAGGAGGTCGAAGAGGAGGTCAACGAGGATCGGGGGAGGCCTGGGACCGAGACGGCCGTCAAGGACGACTGCCCTCTGGCGCATCAGGTCACGCCGCCCGCCCTCCCGCCATGCGCGGAGACTCCGCCGGTGCGGCCGGTACCGACTCCGGTAGAGCGGCCGACCCCGGCCCAGCCGGTGAAGCCGACTCCGACGCCGAAGGTGGTTTCCACGCCCCAGGTGGACGCGCCTCCGAAGGTGGTTTCGACGCCTCCGACGGTTTCGACTCCTCAGACGGTTACGCCGCCGAAGGTGGTTTCGACGCCCAAGACGGTTACGACGCCTCAGGCGATTGCTACTCCGAAGGTGACGTCGACTCCGACGGCGACCGCGACGTCCACTCCGACGGCGACATCCACCTCCAGGACGACCACACCCGATCACCACCGTGATCATCACCACCGCGACCGCCACAACTGCGGTCACCACTGCGGGCTCGAACCGGCGCCCGAGCCCGTCCCGGTCGGCTCGCGCCTGCGTGTGGCCGGCTGACGATCCTGCCCGGCTGACTGTTTCGGGGCGATGTGCGGGATGACCAGCTCGCCGAGGCCATCCCGCACATCGCCGCAGCCGGTCGCGTCTGTGAACATCGAGGCCGGGCGCGCAGGGCGTCAGAGGACGCGCAGCCGACGGGCGCGCGGGGGGTCAGAGACGCGTCAGAGGATGGACGTCAGGGGACAGGCGTCAGGGGCGGTTCGCCGTTCAGGACCGCGATGATGTTGTCCACGGCGAGATCCACCATCCGGGCCCGGGTCGCCTCGGTGGCCGAGCCGATGTGCGGGAGCGCCGCCACGCGTTCGTGCTGGATCAGCGGGTCGCCGACGCCGTTGCGCGGCTCGCGGTCGAACACGTCCAGCCCGGCCGAATGGAGCCGCCCGGCCTGCAGGGCGGCGAGGAGCGCGGCCTCATCGACGACGCCGCCGCGGGCGGTGTTGACGAGGGTCGCGGTGGGTTTCATCATCGCGAGCTCGTCCGCGCCGATGAGACGGCGGGTCTGGTCGGTGAGAGGTACGTGAAGAGACACCACATCGCTGGTGCTCAGGAGCTTGGGCAGGGACACCGCCTGGGAGAGCTCGTCATCGGGCTTCCGGGACAAGGTGTGCTGAACCGTCATGCCGAACCCGATCGCCCGGCGGGCGACGGCCTGCCCGATCTCGCCGTAGCCGATGAGACCCAGGGTCGCCCCCGCCACGTCGAGTCCGAGGTAGGCGTCCAGCCGGCTCCCGGTCCACCCGCCGTTCCTGAGGCTGTCGGCCGCGGTGAGCAGCCGCCGCCGTGCCATCAGGATGAGGGCGAAGGCGGTGTCGGCGGTGGTCTCGTGCAGGACACCCGGAGTGTTGGTGACCACGATGCCGCGCTCCCGCGCGGTGGCGACGTCGGTGCCGTCGTAGCCCGCGCTCGGCAGGGCCAGCACCCGCAGCCGGTCGCCCGCCTCCAGCACCGCGGCGTCGACATGGTCGGAGTTCTGGCACAGCAGCGCGTCCGCGCCGGTGAGGAGGTCGCGCAGCCGCTCGGGTGGCGGCGGCGTGACCTCGGACCACTGGCGTAGCTGGGCGACGCGGCCGAGCCGTTCGAGACCCGTGCCCGGCAAGGTCGGCCGGGTGACCACCACGATCGGCGCCGTCGCCTGCATATTGCTCTCTCCTCCCGATGGGGTCCGGCCTGAGCACGGACAACATCCCTCCATCAACATAGATCACCTGGATGTTGACCAAGTCAGGGGGAGGGTGGGCAGAGGAGGTCGGCGAAGTCAGGGGGCGGGTGGGGGACGAGCGGGCGGGTTAGGAGAGGTCGGATCAGTGTGGGTCGGTGGCTCCGGTGAAGGGCATGTGCTCGCCTGCCACGTACTTCGGGAACGGCTGATAGACATTCGCGCCCGGCTGGCCGCGCAGCAGCAGCGCCGAGACGAACGGCTGTTCCTCGCTGGTGATCCGGGTCGAGGTCGGGATGTAGCGGATGGTCAGGCCGCAGCGGCGCTTGGGGGAGGTGTTGGCGGTGGAGGCGTGCAGGATGTTCGGGTGGTGCACCTCCACGTCGCCGGGTGCCAGCACCAGGTCCACGGCCTGGGACTCGTCCACCGTCACGGCGCTCTCCGAGCCGAGCACGTTGGCGACGTCGTCGCGCTGCCGCAGCTCGTGCAGGGCCTCCTTGTGCGAGCCGGGGATCACCCGCATGCAGCCGTTCTCCGGCGTGGACTCGTCGACGGCCAGCCAGAGCGTGATCACCCGCATCGGCTCCAGCGGCCAGTAGGCGCCGTCCTGGTGCCAGAGGACCGCCTTGCCGGAGAAGGGCGGCTTGCTGATGTAGTGCGAGGCGAACAGCGCGAGGTCCGGGCCGACGAAGAGCTCGGCGATGTCCAGCAGCCGATCGTCGGAGATCAGCCGCACCCAGAACGGGTCGCCGGCCACCAGTTCGGTGCCCAGGTCCTCGCCGAGCAATTCGGGGTGCTTGGCCTGGAGCCAGGCGACGTGGTCGCCGGCCTCGGCGATCAGATCGGGGTCGATGACGTTCCGGAAGATCGTGTAGCCGTCGCGGTCGTAGTCCTGAAGACGGTCGCGGTCCTGAAGACGGTCGCGGTCCTGAAGACGGTCGTGGTCCTGAAGGCGGGTGGAGTCCTGAAGGGTGCGGTCGGCTTCCTGGGTCACGAGGTTCTCCTGTGCGCGGGAGCGATGGACATCGATCCGGATTCTTCGGCCTCCGCGCCCCGACTTACTAGCACTCACCGCCCCATAACTATTAATTTCCTGACATGCCGACTGTGCTGCGCTGGGTGGATTTCGCGTACGGCCTGCCCTACCACGCGGCGCTGGTGCCGGTGAGCGGCGGCCGTCGCGACCGGCCCGAGCCGCACAGTCATGCTGATTTCCATGAGTTCGTCTTCGTGACCGCGGGAGCCGGCGCGCAGCGCGTCGGCGAGGCGGAGATGCCGCTGCGCGCGGGCGACGTGGTGCTGGTCCGGCCGCACGACCGGCACGAGTTCGCGGGTACGGCGGCCGACGGGATGCGCTTCATCAACATCGCCTTCCCCAGCTGGCGCTGGCGTGCCTTCGCCGACCTCGCCGGGCTGGCCGGCACGGCGGAATGGGAGCGGCGCGACCTTCCCCTGGCGGTGCGCACCGACCTGGACGGGCCGGTCGCGGCGGAGTTCGCCCGCGTGCTGGCCGCCTGTTCCGGTGTGCCACGCGTGCTCGACCTGGTCGGGCTGTGGACGGCGGTCGTCCCGCTCCTGGAACGGGCCGACGGTACGGCCGTGGACCGGCGGCCGGGCTGGCTGGTGGCGGCCTGCGTGGCGATGAGCCGCGAGGAGAACCTGCGCGACGGGCTGCCCCGGCTGCTCGCGATGGCCGCGGTCAGCCCGGGGCATCTTGCCCGTTCCATGCGTACGCACTACGGGTGCACGCCGATCGCGTTCGTCTCCGGGCGCCGCCTGGAGCATGCCGCGCTGCTGCTCACCACGACGACCGAGGGCATCGGCCAGATCGCCCAGCGCTGCGGTTTCTCCGGCCAGTCGTACTTCGGCAGGCTTTTTCACCAGAAATACGGCTTGGCGCCCCGCGACTATCGGGAGGCCACCCGGCGGGCGGTGGTTCCGGCGGCCCTGGACACCCCACACATCAAGTGATTAGATGACTTCACTTGGGCGAAGGACGCATGGTGCGGCCGCCCGATCCACCTCCGGCGGACGCGATCATGCCCCCCACTCGACGCCCACGTACGAGACACCCCCCAAGATCGAACAGGAGGCCGGGCATGATCCGGTCGCGTTTACTGTGCATGGCCGCCATCTGCGCCGTCGTCACCCCGCTCGCCCTCACGGGCTGCTCCTCCAGCGGTGACACGGCGAAGGAGGCGGGCAAGACCGAGCTGAAGCTGTACAACGACAAGGGCGCCTGGAGCAAATACTTCGACCAGATGGGCGCCCTGTCCAAGCAGCAGATCGGGCTGTCGATGAAGCCGGTCGGCTACACCGACGAGCCGACGTACCAGGCGTTCATCAAGGCGTCCTTCCGCACCAACGTCAAGCCCGACCTGTTCACCTGGACGACCGGCGGCGGGCTGGCCGAGGTCGTCGCCCAGAAGCAGCTGGCCGAGACGACCGCCCTCTGGCAGGAGGCCATCAAGAACGGCGACCTGTCGGCGGACCTGGCGAAGTACTACACGGTGGGCGGGAAGCAGTACTGCGTGCCGCTGAACGCCGCCTACTGGGGGATGTTCTACAACAAGAAGGTCTTCGACAAGTACGGCCTCAAGCCCCCCACCACGTGGGACGAGCTGATCAAGATCGCCGACACGCTGAAGAAGAACGGCGTGCCCGCGTTCTACCACACCTCGGTGCTGTTCTCCTTCGTCTGGTTCGAGCAGCTGCTCGCCGGCACCGACCCCGATCTGTACGACCGCCTGTCCACCGGCCAGGCGAAGTACACCGATCCCGGCGTGGTCGAGGTCATGAAGCGGTGGAAGTCGATGATCGACGCCGGATACTTCAACAACGCCGGCGACAAGACCGACCCGGGTGACGTACTCAAGACCGGCAAGACCGCGATGGTGTCGTTCGGTACGTGGTTCAACACGAGCATGACGCAGCGCGATCTGAAGGCCGGCACCGACTACGGCTACTTCACGATCCCGAACGTCAACCCCGCGCTGCCCAAGACCTCGATGATCTTCGAGAGCGGCCCGCTCTGCTCGCTGGCCAAGGCGCCCGACCCCGAGGCCAGCACGAAGTACCTCAAGTGGTGGGTGACGCCGGCCGCGCAGGAGAAGTGGGCGACCGCCAGGGGAGACGTCTCGGCCAACCCCAAGGTCACCATCACCGACCAGGCCATCGCGGAGGTCAGCAAGGCGGCGGGCAGCGGACAGTACCGCCTGGTCAACCGCTACTTCGAGGCCACGCCGCCGCCCGTGCTCACGGCCGCGCTGGACGGCTTCGGCGCCTTCCTCGTCAAGCCGGACAGCTACCAGAAGGTCCTTGAGGACATCCAGGGCGCCGCCGACGAGTACTGGAGCAGTCACCAGCCCGGCAGCTGAGATTCGAGGGCGCACCGGCACCTGTACGAATTCTGTACGCCGCGCTTGCAGGCTGATCATCAGCGGGTGCCGCGTGCGGCCTCCACTCCTTGCGATGCCCCCCGGAACAGTTCTTGAGGAGAAACCTGTGCAGGCCCGACTCCGTCGTTCGGCCGCGCTGCTTGCCGGTGCGCTCATCCCCCTCTCGCTGCTCACCGGCCAACCGGCCGGAGCCGCGTCCGCCGATCCCATGACCGACGCCTTCGCCCGCGCGGCCACCACGTACGAGGTGCCCCGCGACCTGCTGGTGTCCCTCGCCTACTCCGAAACCCACCTGGACGGTCACCGCGGTCAGCCCAGCGCGTCCGGCGGCTACGGGGTGATGCACCTGGTCAGCAACCCCGTCACGCACAGCCTTGAGCGCGCGGCCACGCTGACCGAGCAGCCCGTCTCGGCCCTGAAGGCGGACGCCGCGGCCAACATCACGGGCGGCGCCGCCGTCCTGCGCGCCTACGCCGATGAGCTGGGGCTGGACGCCAAGGCCCGCAAGGACGCCGCCAAGTGGTACCAGGCAGTGGCCAAGTACGGCGGCGCCTCCTCGCCGGAGGTCGCCCGGCTGTACGCCGACACCGTCTACGACCTGATGGCCCAGGGGATCCGCGCCACCACCCCCGAGGGCGAGGCCGTCACGGCGGCGCCACAGGTCGTCGAGCCCGAGCGTGGCTCCTACGCCAAGGCGCAGGAGCTGGGCAAGACCAACACGCTCGCGGCGGCGGTCGACTACCCGGGGGCGACGTGGGCGGCGGCGCACAGCAGCAACTACGCCGTCTCCAACCGCCCGACCAGCGACGCGATCGACCGCATCGTCATCCACGTTACCCAGGGCTCCTACGCCGGGACGATCGACTGGTTCCAGACCGGGCCGCGGCCGAACCCCACGTCGGCGCACTACGTCATCCGTTCGTCGGACGGCGCCATCACCCAGATGGTCAGGGAGAAGGACCGGGCCTTCCACGCCGGTGACTACAACAGGCGCTCGGTGGGCATCGAGCACGAGGGATTCGTCGACAACGCCTCCTGGTTCACCGACGCGATGTACCGCTCCTCGGCGGCGCTGACCCGCAACATCGCCGACCGCTACGGCATCCCCAAGGACCGGACGCACATCCTCGGCCACAGCGAGGTGCCCGGCGCCGACCACACCGACCCGGGTCCGAACTGGAACTGGACCACGTACATGAACTACGTCAATGGCGGCACCGGCCCCACCAACCCGCACACCGCCGAATCGGTGTGCGGCACCGGGTTCAAGGTGATCGACTCGGCGGCGCTGGGTACGGCGGGCACCGTCTACCTGACCTACAACTCGACCACCGGCTACAACTGCGTGGCCACGATCAAGAAGACCCAGCTCGGCACGGCCTCGGCCACCAGCGCCTACCTGGAGGTGGAGGGCCAGACGCGCATCACCGACAGCGGTAACTTCGCCTACTACGCGGGTCCGGTACGCGCCAACGCGGCCGACAAGTGCGTCAGATGGGGCGGCAAGGCCGGCACGTCCACCTACGACAGCCCGTCCGAGCACTGCGGATAGCCGGAACCTCCCGGCCTCGACGCGCGATGCGCTACGGGTAGCCGGAAACAGAGACAACGGGGCCTCGACGAATCGTCGTCGGGGCCCTCGTCATGTCAGGCGATCATCGGGCCCAGCGTGGTCACTGGGCCGGGGTGGGGCGCCGCCGGTTCCAGGAGTCGAGGATGTGCGTGCGCATCGCCGCGGCCGCCGCCTCGGGATCGCCGGCCGAGATCGCGTCGCTGATCGCCTGGTGCTCGTCCAGCGTCTGGCGCATGACCTCCTCGTTGTACTGGCCGTGGTAGCGCATGCTGGTGCGGGCCTTGTCGTGGATGCTGTTGACGATGGCGCGGCCGAGCCGGTTGCGGGAGGCCGCCATGATCACGTCGTGGAAGCGGACGTCGGCGGCGCCGAAATCGGGGGGAGAGGCGAGGTTCGACCGCATGACGCCCAGCACCTCGGCGATGCGCTGGGCGTCGTCGGAGGTGCGGGCCAGCGCCGCGGCGGCGGCCATCTCGGCTTCGAGCGCGGTGCGTACGGTGACCAGCTCGTCGAGGAAGGCCGCGGTCTCGTCGTGCGCGATCACTGAGGCGAGCACGACGTCGTCGAGGAGGTTCCACTGCCTCGGCTCGGTGACCTGGGTGCCGCGACCGTGCTCGATCCGGACCAGGCCCTTCTCCTGGATCACCTTGACCGACTCGCGGATCACCGTGCGGCTGACGCCGAACTCCTCGCACAGGTCGGCCTCGGGCGGCAGCGTGGCACCCGGGCGCAGTGTGCCGCGGATGATGTCGTCGACCAGCTGCTCGACCACCGTGGTGCCCAGTTTGGGGGCCCGCTCGCGGCGCGGCCGCTTCGCGGGTGGTTGGGGCCGCACCGCGTCGTCCGTCCACGGACCCTCCGCGTGCTGAGTCAACGTGCCCTCCCTTGATCACGACAGCGCCTTGAGTATAGGCCATTGTGTCGACGTCATTCGTATGATGTCATATCTCGAAACATTCCGTTAACGGAGGCCCTATGAGACGACGCAGTCATGCCGCGTACCGCCGTGCGGTGCCTGCGGCCACCGCCGCCGCGGCGGTTCTTCTCGCCGTCGCGGCCTGCGGTCCCCCCAACCCCACGGCTTCGTCCTCGTCGAAGCCGACCGGTGCCGCCTCCCAGTACGGGTTCAGCACGGCCGAGCAGAAGGACGGCAAGCTCGTGGTCTGGGTGGACTCCACCCGGCTCGACGCCGCGAAGGCCTACCAGACGGCGCACCCCGGCGTGCCGCTGGACATCGTCACCTACGACGGCAACGCCAACGGCTCCAACACCCTCAAGACCAAGGTGCAGCTGTTCAACCGGGCCGGCGAGGGCTGGCCGGACGTCGTGTTCACCACCGACAACAACACCGCCTCCTGGGCCTCGCAGGGTGATGACGCCTTCGTCGCCCCGCTCAACAAGGGCCTGCTCGACGACGCCACGCTGAGCGGCTTCGCCAAGGGCGCGCTGGACGTGTGCGCCGTCGACGGCACGGTCTACTGCCTGCGCAACGACCTGGCCCAGGTGGTGCTCTGGTACAACAAGAAGCTGCTCGACAAGTTCGGCTACACGTTGCCCAAGACGTGGGAGGAATACACCGCGCTGGGCGAGAAGGTGGCCGCCGAGCACCCGGGATACATCATCGGCACGGCCGGTGACGCGTGGGCGCCGGAGATCTACATGTGGGGCGGCGAGTGCCCGGCCAACCAGGTCACCGGCGCCAAGGCGATCACCGTCAAGGCGACGGACGCCAAGTGCGTACGGACCGCGCGGATGCTGGACAAGCTCGTGGCGAACAAGACGATGTCCATGCTGCCGCTGTTCGGTCCCGACTTCGTCAAGAACCAGGGCGACAAGGTGCTCATGCTGCCCGGCCCGGCCTGGTACGGCGGGGCGGTGTTCCAGGGGACGATCAAGACCCCGAAGGGCGAGCTCGCGGTCGGCGACGCGCTGCACTGGGCGGACCAGAGCGAGCCGGTGACCGGCAACGTCGGCGGCGGCACCTGGTGGCTGTCGAGGCACACCGCGCGCCTGAAGGCGGCCAAGGACTTCATCAGCTGGGTCGCCACCGCCGACGAGTACCAGGTCGCCCTCTCACCGGGCTACCCCGCCTTCTCGGCCGCCGCGACGAAGTGGATCAAGAAGCAGCAGGACAGCGGCTACTACGCGGGCGACATCTCCGCCCCGATCGCCGCCGCGGCCGGACAGGTCTGGCCGGGCTGGGGTTCGCCGGAGTTCAGCCAGGAGGCGGTCTGGGCCAAGACCGTCATCCCCGGCCAGACCGCCGGCAAGACCATCGAGTCGCTGCTGCCGGACTGGCAGACGGCGATCGAGCAGCAGGCTCAGGTGTCCGGATACCAGGTCACCAAGTGAGCGTTACGCACGTGCGGAGTCGTTCCTGGCGGCCTGCCGCCGGGCACGTCTTCGTCTCCGGGTACGTGGTGCTGCTGGTCGCGTTCGGCATCGCGCCCACGGTGTACGCGCTCAATCTGGCGTTCACCGATGGCGAGGGGCGCTTCGCCGGCATCTCCAACTTCCTGCGTACCGCCCAGGACTATCGGTTCGTGGCCGCGGTCGGCCATGTGGCCACCTACCTCGTGCTGTGGCTGGTCACTTTGACCGTGCTCGTCCTGCTGCTCGCGCTGGTGGTGCACCGGCTCGCCTCGCGCTGGTCGCGGGCCGCGCTGCGGTTCGTCTACTACGTGCCGGGCGCGCTGGCCGGGGCGTCGAGCGTGCTGCTGTGGCTGTTCATGCTGGACCCGTCCGTGAGCCCGGTCGACGGCCTCGTCCGCTCGCTGTGGGGCGACACGTTCGTGCAGGTGATCGCGCCGGGGCACTTGCCCTGGATCTTCACGATCATCGCCTTCTGGACCGGCGCGGGCGGCTGGATCACGGTCATGTACGGCGCGTTGAACAGCATCCCGTACACGGTGATCGAGGCGGCGCGGGTGGACGGCGCCGGGCCAGTGAAGACGGCGTTGCGGGTGCAACTACCGATGCTGCGCAAGTGGATCGTCTACATGCTCATCCTGTCCCTGGCCGCGGGCACGCAGCTCTTCGTCGAGCCGCAGCTCGTCTCGCAGGCCGGTTTCGGGGTGGTCGGGACCGACTACTCGCTCAACCAGCTCGCCTATCTGTACGCCTTCGACCAGAACGACTTCAACGGCTCGGCGGCGATCGCGATCGACCTGCTCATCGTGGCTTTGTGCTGCGCCGGGCTGTTCGTCGCGCGGGGAGGTCTCTTCGATGCGGACTGATCAACGGCCCGGCGTCATCCGGCTGGTCGGCCGAGGGCTGATCGCCGCGCTGCTGCTGGCCTTCGCGCTGTTCTTCGTCCTGCCGATGGTGTGGCTGCTGCTCGCCTCGACCAAGAGCCCGGCCGACCTGATCCACGCCAACCCGCTGTCACCGGGCTCGATCGGCTCGCTCGTCACGAACTGGCAGCACCTCATGTCCTTCCAGGACGGGGCGGTGCTGACGTGGATGACGAACTCCGTCGTCTACTCGGCGCTCTCGGTGGCGCTGACCCTGCTGGTCGGCATCCCGGCCGGGTACGCGATGGCGCTCATGCAGTTCGGCGGACGCCGGCTGCTGCTCATCGTCACCCTGGTGGTGATGCTGATGCCGGCCACCGCCCTGGTGCTGCCGATCTTCCTGGAGCTCAGCTACCTCGGGCTGATCAACAAGACGGCCTCGGTCGTGCTGCCGATGTCGTTCTTCCCCTTCGGCGTGTACCTGACCTACATCTACTTCTCCACCAGCGTCCCCGGCGACCTGCTGGACGCGGCGCGGCTGGACGGTTGCGGCGAGACCGCGACCTTCTTCCGGGTGGCGCTCCCGCTGGCCAAGCCGGTGGTCGCACTGGTCGCCTTCTTCAGCTTCGTCAACAACTGGAACAACTTCTTCCTGCCGTACGTGATGCTGCCGAACAGCGACAACTACCCCATGCAGGTCGGCCTGACGCAGATGCTGGCCGCGACCCCCACCTTCAACCCCGTCGTCGGCGCCAACGCCGAGGTGCAGCCGCCCGAACTGGTGCTGGCCACCCTGATCTCCATCGCGCCGGTGTTGCTGGTGTTTCTGTTCTCTCAGCGCTTCCTGGTCGCCGGGCTGACCGCCGGCGCGACCAAGGGATGAGATTTTACGAGGTGAGGAGTACCCACCATATGACCGACAGCTTCGCCCGGCGCCCACCCGTTGTCACGGCGAGCGTCCCCGTCATCGAGCCACCGGCCTGGGCGCTGTCCCAGCGCGCGCTGTTCGACCTGCTGGACAGCGGGTGGCGGCTGTTCTCCTCCCGCTACGCCCGGCCTGACGGCTCGCTGCGCTACTCCGGCCGGCTGTCCAGCCGCGACGGCGCGGACGACTTCTTCGAGCCGTTCTTCAACTGGCCCCAGCTCTACCTGCTGGGCGGCGCGGACGACCTGCTCCCGGCGTGCGCCCACCACTGGGAGGGTGTGGCGGCCCAGATGACCGAGCTCGGCATGTTCGCCGAGGAGTTCGAGATCGGCTACGACTGGTTCCACCAGGGCGAGAGCCTGCTCTTCACCTACTTCCTCACCGCCGCCGACCCGGCGGCCTGGGCGGAGCGGGCCACTCGGTTCGCCGACCTCTATCTCGGTCCGGCCAACTACGACCCGGACCACCACATCATCAAGGCCCCGCACAACGGCAGCGGGGGAGCTCGCGACGGGGTGTCCGACACGCCCGCCTATCCCTGGACCGAGGCCGAGGCCGCGCAGTACGGCTACCCGCTGGACTGGCTGGTCCCGGCCGACGCGCCGGTGCCGCCGCTCGCCGACGACCCGCGGCTGGGCGCGGAGATGCGCGAGCGTATGGGCCGGGGCGACGCGGTCGGCAACCTGAGCGTGGCCGGCCTGGTCTGCAACGCCTTCCTGGTCTCCGGCGACGAGCGATACGCCGCCTGGCTGCGCGAGTACGTCGGTGCCTGGCAGCGCCGGGCCCAGGACAACGGCGGGATCGTCCCGGACAACGTCGGCCTGGACGGTACGGTCGGCAGCCAGCTGGACGGGCGCTGGTACGGCGGTCACTACGGCTGGACCTGGCCGCACGGCATGTACAGCGTCGGCCAGGCGACGGCCGTCGGCGCGCTCAGCGCCGCGCTGGCCACGCGCGACGACCGCTACCTCGACCTGCTCCGGTCGCTGCTGGACGCGATCATCGGCCTGGGCGTCAAGCTGCCGTTCAGCCAGAGCGACTCGGCCAACCAGGGCCGCTGGCGCGCTCATCTCGGCTCGGACGTGGACACCGCCACCCTGCTCGTGCCCTACCGGCACAGCGACAAAGGCTGGTTCGACTACAACCCGATCCAGACCTCGGTCCCGTTCGCGCTCTGGCACCACACCGGCGCGGCCGAGGACCGGGCCCGCCTGGACGCGCTGCGCGCCGCGGCCGGTTACGACTGGGCGACGGTACGGCCGTTCCGCGACAAGGAGGAGGCCGGACACGAGGAGCCGTGGTACGCCTACCTGCGCGGCGACAACCCGGACTACCCCCAGCGAATCCTCGCCGCCGCGCACGCCCAGGCCCGGCGCCGCATAGCGCTGCTGCTCGCCAACGCCGACCGGGACCTGCCGGAGGAGGCGATCCACCTGTGGCAGAACGTCAACCCGGTGGTGACCGAGGCGCTGGCCCAGACGATGTGGGGCGGCCCGCAGGTCATCTACAACGGCGGTCTGCAGCAGGCCAGGGTCCGCTACTTCGACGCCGAACGTCGCCGCCCTGGCGTGCCGGAGCAGGTCGCCGCGCTGGTCAGCGCGATCGAGCCGGAGGCCACCGTGGTCACGCTGGTCAACCTCTCGGCCACCGACGACCGGGTGCTCATCGTCCAGGCGGGGGCGTTCGGCGAGCACGAGATCGCCACCGCCGTCGCGACCGGCGCCGAGCCCGGCTGGACCGGCCACGACACCGAGTACATCCACCACCAGCCGGTGCCGTCGGCCACCGAGTTCACGGTCGGCGGCCCGCACCTCACGGTGGAGCTACCGGCCGGCACCACCGTCACGCTGACCCTGCGGCTGCGGCTGCACGCTTACCAGCCGTCGTACCGGCAGCCGTGGGACTGAGCCGGTCCTCCCCGCAGGCTTCCGTGACCGGGTCAGCCGTACGGCCAGGAAGGCGAGGGCGGCCACGGGCAGCGCCAGGTAGATCAGGCCGGCCAGCCATTGCCCGGCCGCCACGCCCGGCGCGCCGCGCGGGGTCACCTGCGCGAACCAGTCCTGGGCCAGCACCGGCCCGTACAGCAGGAGTAGGCCGACCACCACCTGCGCCGCGGCGACGGCCGCGAGCAGTCGGGTGCGATCGCGCCGGGCGATCGTCTGGGGCAGCGGGTCGACCCCGGCCAGCACCCAGCAGCACAGCAGCCCGGTGCCGAAGAACAGGCCCTGGGTGAGCAGGTGGACCGCCTGGTTGGTGACCGACCAGGCCAGCCACTCGGTGCCGTAGAGGACGAGGAGCGGCAGCACATAGATGGCCAGGAGGGTCGTCGGATGAGTGAGCCGCCTGGTCAGGGGGCTATTCAGGATGGCGGAGGTGACGTCGCCGTACTGTGAGGCGGGGGTGATGGCCCGCGCGGTCAGCGTCAGCGGCGCCCCGAAGGCCAGCAGCAGCGGGCCGACGACGTTGAGCACCGTGTACTGCAGCGCGTGCGCCGACGGCATCGCCCGCGCGTAGGCGCTCACGCCGCCGGCGAGCACCAATGCCAGCACCGCCACCCCGGCGCACCAGGCGATCGTCCGGCCCACCGGCCACGGCACGCCGGCCCGGGCGAGCCTGCGCAGCCCGGCCAGATAGCCGATGACCGGAAGCGCCAGGGCGAGCAGGACCAGCGGGTTCGGCCGGAACTCGGTGATCAGGTGGCCGATCGAATAGGGCGCCAGGTTGTAGCCCAGGAGGTCGTCGTGGCTGCCGGTGGTCGGCGGCGCGGAGCGCGACAGGCCGACGGCCAGGCCCATGGCCGCCGCCATCACCACGATCTCGCCGGTGGCCAGCCGGACGAAGGTGCCGCGCCTGGAGTGTTCGGCGATCCCGGCGACGGTACGGCGGCGGTGGATCCACCCGATGACGCCCAAGGCCACCAGCGCCGTCACCTTGGCCAGGACGAGCGTGCCGTACCTCGTCGTCCACAACTGCGGCACCGAGTCCAGCCGGACCCAGGCGCCGGCCACACCGGACACGGTCACCGCGACGAAGCAGCACAGGGCCAGGGTGCTGAATTTGGCGACGACGCCGGCCAGCCGGTCCGAGCGGCGGAAGTGGATCAGCACGGCCACCAGGCCGCCGACCCACACGGCCGCCGCGAGCAGGTGCGTCATCAGCGCCGAGACCGCGACGTCGTGATCTCCGGCCGAGGCGGCGTGACCGACGTAGGCGGGCGGCAGCAGGCCGAACGCGGCGGCCACGAGCAGGGTGACCGCCCACCGGGGCCGCCGGCCGTCCCGTACCCGAGAGGAGCCGAGCACCACGACCGTGGCCGTGCACGTCACCACGAGCATGGCCTGCGTCTGGGGGAGAGTGGTGCCGAAGTTCAGCAGGGTGAAGTCGCCGAACACCTGGCTCGCCGGGAGGCTGAGGATGTTCGCGAGTGTCAGCAGGTAGGTCAGCAGCGCGCAGAGCGCCCAGCCCAGTGCCCAGCCGCCCGCGGCGCGTACGCAGGCGCTCGCCTCCGGCGCGTCGCGCCGGACCAGGACCACCCCGGCGACCAGGGTCCCCACCGTGCCGACGGAGCACACCTCCAGCGCCAGCCGCGCCAGCGGCACTCCCCAGACGGTCAGCGGATCGGGTGTCGGCAGCCCCTTGATCGGCGGCGGTGTTCCGCCTCCGCCGACCCATAACGCGCCCACCAGCGCCAGGACGCCGACCGCGACGGCGACACCGGCGTATAACAGCGCCCGACGCCCGGATGACAGCACCAGCGTCCTCCTTTGTCAGGGGGCGTCCCTCTGTTGGGTAAGCGTCCCCCTATGGACGGGTACGTCCGCGTACCTGCGGCGGTTCGATGGCCGCAGGAGCGGATTTATCGCTTTATTCTTCCGCGAAGCTCGGCGCCGGGGTCGGCGATCGCGGTGATCGCCGCGGTTTCCGCGGCGGTGGCGGTCGGGCCGGGCAGGACGGGCTTGAAGGCGTAGACCAGGGCGGCGGCGGCGATGGCGCCGGTGTTCAGCGCCAGAGCCCGGTCGTTGATGTTCGTCGTGGTGTCGCAGGCCTTGTGGTAGCACGCGTCGTACGGCTGGCCGGCCGTACCACCGAACAGGGCCGCCTCCTGGGCCGTCTTGATGCCCTCGCCCCCGGTGAACAGGCCGCCGGAGGCGATGCCGGCCGCGATGAACGGGCCGTAGTCGGAGCGGCCGTCGAAGTCGGTGCCGTTGTGGCCCTGCTGCAGCAGGTCGTAGTAGCTCTCGAACAGCTTCTCGATCTCGGCCGAGCCGGGCGGACCGGCGGGCTCGCCCGTGGCGTCGGAGTCGTCACCGTCGTAGATCTTGAGGGCGTAGTTCGGCGAGGCGATCATGTCGTAGTTGAGGTAGAGCTTGATCCTGCTCCGCCGGGCGGGGCTCAGGTGCTCCACGTAGAACTTCGAGCCCAGCAGGCCCAGCTCCTCCGCGCTCCACCAGGCGAAGCGGAGTTTGTTCCGGGTGGGGATCTTGCCGAGCGCCTCGGCGACGGCCAGGAGCGCGGCGCTGCCCGAGCCGTTGTCGTTGATGCCCGGCCCCTCCAGGACGGAGTCCAGATGCGCCCCGGACATGACCACCTTGTCCGGGTCGCCCCAGGGGGAGTCGGCGATCACGTTAGAGGTGGTGCGTACCTCGCTGATCGTGTCGGTCTTGAGGTGGACCGTCGCCCCCGTGGCGAGCTCCTGGCCGACCGCGAAGGAGGCGCCGACGACCGGGATGGAGACCGGTTCGCCGAGGTTGCCCTGCGGAGTCGCGGTACGGCCCGGCTGACCCTCGTTGAAGATGATCGCGGCCACGGCGCCCGCCGCCTGCGCGTTCCGCGCCTTGACCAGGAAGGCGCAGGTGCCGCGCTGCAACAGCGCGATCTTGCCCGGCGTGAACCCGGCGAAGTCGGCGGCCTCGCAGCCGGAGGTGGAGGTGCCCGGTGTCGGGCCGGGCGGCAGGACCAGGTCGACGTTCTGCAGGGCCGCGATGACGTCGCCGCGCCCGGAGTAGCTCATCGTGGCGAGATCGCCGAGGGTGGAGCCGTCGGGCGGGGTCGGGGTGTAGACCTTGTGAGCCGGGGCGACCCGCTCCATCAGCGCGGTGGATCGCTCCTGGTAGAAGGGGAAGTCGAACGGCTGAACGGTCACCCGGTAACCGGCGGCCCTGAGCTTGGCGGCCACGTAGTCGCGCGACGCGTCGTGGCCGCGGGTGCCCGCCGCGCGGGTGTGGTGGTGGATGTCGGCGATGGCCTGCAGCGCCCGCAGGTGCTCCTTGACCGCCGCGAGGGCACCGGAGCCGATCAGCCTCCCCTCGGCGGGGCCGGGGGCGGCGTCGGCGTGGGCGGCGACGGGGGCGAGGGTGAGTGCCGCGACCACGGTGAGGGCGCGGTGGACACCCCCGCGCATGACGGTAGGCATAGGGCTTCTCCAACTGGCGGTGGGTGTAGTGCGATCCGGACACCATCAGCCGGGAAGAACCTGGCGACCGCCAGTCAGATGATCACCCCATTCTAGGAGCGGGCCCCGCGAAAACCGGACACCCTCAGGCGCTCAGGCATGTCGTGGCGCTTCCGAGGTGGCCGCACCTGTTGCGTTATCCGAGGTAGCCGCCCATGGTGCGGAAGTAGTCGGTGGCCGCGTGCTCGGTGCCGTCCGGTGTCCGCAGCCGTTTGACCACCAGCCCGCGTCGCTGCCCGGTCCGCGCGTCCGCGCCGGCGACGATGACCACCCCATCCCCCTCCCGGATGAAGATCCGTCCGGGGGTGCCTCCGTAGCGGGCCTGCGACACCGCGGCCGAGACGATCTGGATCCGCTCGCCGCGATGGTGGGTGAACGCGTTCGGGTACGGGTCGGACTGGGCTCGGACCAGCCGCTCCAGGTCCTCCGCCGGCCAGGACCAGTCGATCCGGCCGTCCTCGACCGACCGCTTGTGGAAGAAGCTGGCCTGGGTACGGTCCTGGGGGACCCAGCGCGCCCGGCCGGAGGCGATCAGGTCCAGCGACTCCCGTACGAGCGGCTCGATCAGGTCCACCGTCCGGTGGAAGAGGTCGGTCGTGGTGTCGTCGTCCTTCACGGGCACGGCCCGTTGCAGCAGGATGTCGCCCGCGTCCAGTTCGGCGTTCATGCGGTGCGTGGTGACGCCGACCTCCCGCTCGCCGTTGATCAGGGCCCAGATCAGCGGCGAGAAGCCCGCGTACGCCGGAAGCAGCGAATCATGGATGTTGAGCGTGCCGTGCGGTGGCAGGTCGAAGATCTCCGGCGGCAGCCAGGTCCGCCAGTTGTTGGCGACGATGATGTCCGGCGCGGCGTCCCGGAGCGCCTGGAGGAGGCCGGCGTCGTCGGGCCGGTCGCGCAGCAGCACCGGCACGTCGTGCCGCTCCGCGAGTTCCGCGACCGAGTCGTCCCAGATCTTCTCGTAGGCGTGCTCGCTCTTGGGGTGGGTGACGGCGAGGACCACGTCGTGGCCGGAGTCGAGCAGGGCGCGTAATGTCCGATGGCCCCACGTCTGGTACCCGAACATGACCACTCGCATGATCGATCCTCTCTGCCATGATTCTTGAAAGGTTAGCCTTACCTTATCTACTATTGCCCCGATAAGGGAGGCGATGCCGCGGTGGAGACCCTGCCGAGTGGTCCGGACACGATCTACGACATCCTGGGAGTCGGATTCGGGCCATCCAACCTGGCGCTGGCCATAGCCGTCGACGAGCACAACGCGCGGGTCCCGGAAGCGGACCGGCTGCGCGCCGGGTTCCTGGAGAAGCAGGCCGCCTTCGGCTGGCATCGGGGCATGCTGCTCGACGACGCCACCATGCAGGTGTCGTTCCTGAAGGACCTGGTCACCATGCGGGACCCGGCGAGCGACTTCAGCTTCCTGTGCTACCTGAAGGAGCGCGGCAGGCTGGTGGACTTCCTCAACCACAAGACGCTGTTCCCGTTACGGATCGACTTCCACGGCTACTTCGAGTGGGCCGCGGCCCGGATGCGGGAGATGGTCGAGTACTCCGCCGAGGTCCTGTCCATCGAGCCCGTCGTCACCGAGGACGGCGAGGTCCCCCTGTTCGACGTGACCAGCCGCGACCCCGGCGACCCGGAGCGCTTCATCGTCCGCCGGACCCGCAACATCTGCGTCGCCACCGGCCTGGAACCCCACCTGCCGCCGGACGCCGCCCTGTCCGACCGCGTGTGGCACAACAGCGAGCTGATCCCGCGCGTGGCCGCCCTCACCGAGGCCGGCGTCCCGGTACGCCGGATCCTGGTGCTCGGAGCCGGGCAGAGCGCGGCGGAGACGGCCGACTATCTCCATCGGACCTTCACCGGCGCCGAGGTGTGCGCGGTCTTCGCGAAGTACGGCTACACCCCGGCCGACGACAGCCCCTTCGCGAACCGGATTTTCGACCCCGAAGCCGTCGACACCTTCTTCCAGGCCCCGCCCTCGGTCAAGCAGGCGCTCCACGACTATCACCGGGGCACCAACTACTCGGTGGTCGACATGGACCTCATCGAGTCCCTGTACGCGACCATGTACCGCGAGAAGGTCCAGGGCAACGAACGCCTGCGCATCCTCAAGGTCTCCCGCATCAGGGACGTCAGCGTCAACGGCGACCGCCTGGACGTCACGGTGGAGTTCCTGCCGACCGGCGAGCGGGAGGTGCTGGCCACGGACATCCTCGTGCACGCCACCGGCTACCGCCCCCAGGACCTCGGCGTCGTGCTCGGCGAGACGGCCAAGCTCTGCCTGCGCGACGAGGAGGACGAGGTCCGGATCGGCCGCGACTACCGCGTCGAGGTGCCCTGGCACGTGTCGGCCGGCATCTACGTACAGGGGGCCAGCGAGCACACGCACGGCATAACTTCCACCCTGCTGTCCACCACGGCCGTCCGCGCCGGCGAGATCCGCGACTCGCTGCTCGCCAACCGCGCGCGAGCCACGAGCTAGTGGTATCCCTGCGCCCACAACCTTTACCGAAGCAGACGGAGCGGCAGCCGGCCGGCGGCGTCGCCGCGACGAACGCGGGCCGGAGCGCGTGGCTGGCGGTGTGCCTGGTGCTGCTGGCCGTCGCCTGCGTCCTGAGCATCGTCGTCGGCACCAAGAACATCGCCCCGGCCACGGTCTGGAACGCCTTCGCCCACTTCACCAACACCGACGACCAGGTGCTCGTACGCGAGCTGCGCGTCCCCCGGACCGCGCTGGGCCTGCTCGTCGGCGCGGCGCTGGGCATCGCGGGCGCGCTCCTCCAGGCCGTGACCCGCAACCCGCTGGCCGACACCCAGATCCTCGGCGTCAACGCGGGCGCGGGCCTGTTCGTGGTCTTCGCGATCGGGGTGCTGGGGCTCACCGGGATCTGGTCGTACGTGTGGTTCGCCTTCCTCGGCAGCGCCGTCGCGATGGTCCTGGTGTACGCCCTGGGCTCGGCGGGCAGCAGGGGCGCGACGCCGATCCAGCTGACGCTCGCCGGTGTGGCGCTGGGCGCGGTCATGGAGGGCGTCTCGGCCGGGATCCGGCTGATGAAGCCGCGGGCGTTCGACTACCTGCGGTTCTGGGACGTCGGCACGCTGGCGGGCAGGCCGCTGTCGATCGCGGGGGCGGTGGCGCCGTTCGTCGCGGCTGGGCTGGTCCTGGCGCTGGCCGTCGCGCGGTCCCTCAACGCCATCGCCCTCGGGGACGATCTCGCCCGGTCCCTGGGCACGAACATCGCGCGGGCGCGGGCGCTGTCCATGGTCGCGGTGACCCTGCTGGCCGGGGCGGCCACCGCGGCTGTGGGTCCGATCGGGTTCGTGGGTCTGATGGTGCCGCACGCCGTCCGCTGGATCGTCGGGCCGGACCAGCGGTGGATCTTCGCGTACACGATGGTGTGCGCGCCGGTACTCATGCTCGCCGCCGACGTCGCCGGCCGGGTGGTCATCCGGCCGGCGGAGCTGCAGGTGGGGATTGTGACGGCGTTCGTGGGCGCGCCGGTGCTGATCTGGCTGATCCGCCGCAGAACGGTGAACGGCCAGTGACCGGCTCGGCGGGATCGGGTCCGGTGGGATCTGACGCGGCGGGCTCCGGTGCGGTGGGATCCAATGCGGTGGGGACCGGTGCGGCGGGATCGGTGGGGTCCGGCTTGGACTCGGGATCCGGTCTGGACTTCGGTCGGGGGGTCGTGGTCGTGCGTGGGGCGTCGGTTTCGCTGCGGTTCGGGGTGCGGACGGCGGTCATCTGCGGCGTGCTGGGTCTGGCGGCCCTCGCGGTGGGCGTGCTGGCCCTCGGCACCGGCGAGTTCGAGGTGCCCGTCGGGGAGGTGGTCCGCGTCCTGCTGGGCGGCGAGCCGGGTCCCGCCCGGCTGGTGATCATGGAGTGGCGGCTGCCACGGGTGCTGCTGTCCCTGCTCATCGGGATGGCTCTGGGGCTGAGCGGTGCCGTGTTCCAGTCGTTGACGCGCAATCCCCTGGGCAGCCCCGACGTGATCGGCTTCAACACCGGCGCCTACACCGGAGTGCTGGTCACGATGATGTTCGTCGGCCGCGACTACTACCAGACGGCCGCGGGCGCGCTCGTGGGCGGCCTGCTCGCCGCCGCCGTGGTCTACCTTCTGGCCTACCGGAAGGGCGTCCAGGGGTTCCGGCTGATCATCGTGGGGATCGCGGTCAGCGCGATCCTCGGCGCGGCCAACCAGTGGTTCGTCATCAAGGTGAACCTGCAGACCGCCGTCGCCGCCGCGATCTGGGGACAAGGCAGCCTGAACACCCTGACCTGGGACCAGGTCCTGCCCGTGGCCGTCTCGGTCGCGCTGCCGACCGCGCTCCTGGTGGCCCTCGGGCCGCGCCTGTCGCTGCTGGCCATGGGGGACGACGCCGCCGCGGCGCTCGGCGTACGGACGGAGCGGTCGCGCCTGGCGTACCTCGTCATCGGGGTCGCGCTGACGGCGGTGGCGACGGCCGCCGCCGGGCCGATCTCGTTCGTCGCGCTCGCCGTCCCGCAGCTGGCCCGCCTGCTGACGCGTACGGCCGGCATCGCGCTGGTGCCGTCGGCGGTCACGGGCGGGCTGCTGCTGGCCACGAGCGACTGGCTCGCGCAGCGGGCCTTCGCCCCCACCCAACTCCCGGTCGGCATCGTCACGGTGTCGCTGGGCGGCGTCTACTTCGCCTGGCTGCTGGCCAGGCAGGCACGCAGCCGATGAGGCGAGCCATCGCCGCCGTGGCGCGGGGCGACCCGGTGCTCCCGACCGGTCGCGCTCCCATCCATCCACCCACCCCCGATGCCAAGGAGGCACAGTGTCCGACAACCCCTTCGACGACGAGAACGGCACCTTCTACGTCCTGGTGAACGACGAGGAGCAGCACTCCCTGTGGCCGACCTTCAAGGAGGTGCCCGGCGGCTGGCGGATCGTCTTCGGCGAGGGCGGCCAGAGCAAGCGGCAGGAGTGCCTCGACTACGTCGACGCGAACTGGACGGACCTGCGTCCCAAGAGCCTGCGTGAGAGCATGGCCCGCGCGTCGGCCCAGGTGAACGACAGCTGAACGCGTCAGCCACGGCGCGGCCCCGGACGGGGTGGCGCGTTCTCCTGCGTACGGTGACCCGCAACCGGCGGCGGCTGGGCCTGGGGACCGCTCTCATCAGCCTCCACCAGGTGTGCGAGTCACTCGTACCGATTTTCATCGGGGTCATCGTCGACCGGGCCATCGGTCCTGGCGACGGTGGCGCCCTCGTGCTCTGGGTGGCGGCCCTGGCGGTGCTGTTCGTCGTGCTGACGATGGTGTACCGGTTCGGCGCCCGGCAGCTCATGCTCGCCATCGCGGTGGAGGCCCACACCCTCCGGGTCGAGGTGGCGGAGAAGATCATGCATCCGCGCGGCATCCGTACCGGCCGTCGCGCCGGCGACCTGCTCACCGTCTCGACCACCGACACCGACAACACCTCGTACCTGCTGGACTACGTGCCACGCGTCGCCGGCGCGGTGACGGCGACCGTGGTGAGCGCCGTCGCGCTGCTCGTGATCGACTGGCGGCTCGGGCTGGCCGTCCTCGTCGGGACGCCCGTGGTGCTCCTCGCGCTCCAGGCGGGCACGCCGCTGATCACCAAACGGGTGACCGAGCAGCAGGAACGCGCGGCGGAGGCCACGTCACTGGCGACCGACCTGGTCAGCGGGCTGCGCCCACTGCGCGGCCTCGGCGCCGAGGGGGCGGCCGCCCAACGCTACCGGGAGGTCAGCGGGCGGTCCTTGCGGGCCGTCGTCCGGGCGGCCCACACCCAGGGCGTGTACGTGGCCGCCTCGACGACCTGCGGCGCGCTGCTGGCCTGCGGCATCGCGATCCTGGCCGGGTGGTTCGCGCTGACCGGGCGGATCAGCGCCGGGGAGCTGATCACCGTGATCGGGCTCGCCCAGTTCCTGATGGAACCGATCGGGCTGCTGGCCATCGTCCCGAGCTGGGTGGCGGAGGCGCGAGCGTCGGCCGAGCGCGTGGCCGTCATCCTGAACGCGGACCCACTGGTACCCGACGGCACCGAACCACTCGACAACGGGGCGTCCGGCAACAAGGCGCCCGGTCTGGAGGTGCGCGCCCTCAGATACGGCACCCTCGACGGGGTGGACCTCCTCGTGCGGCCCGGCGAGTTCGTGGGCGTCGCGGCACACCGCTCCGCCGACGGAGAGGCACTGGTCAAGGTCCTCTCGGGGCGGGTGGCGCCGGAGGAGTACGACGGCCGGATCCTGGTCGGCGGTCGAGAGCTGGCCCGGATACGGCTGGCGCACGCCCGCCGGACAATGCTGGTGGAACCCCATCAAACGGACCTGTTCACGGGCACAATCCGCGACAACCTCACCGTAGGCGCACTGGCGGTGGGCCGAGCGGACCCGGTGGACGCGGTGAGCTCGGCGGGCCGAGAGGCCCCGACGGACCCCGTGGGCTCGGCGGGCTCGGCCGGTCCGGGTCTGTTGGCTGAGGTCCTGGCTGCCTCGGCTGCCGATCAGGTGCTGTCCGCCCATCCCGACGGTCTGGAGCATCTGGTCACCGAGCGGGGTGCCAGTTTGTCGGGCGGGCAGCGGCAGCGGGTCGCGCTTGCCCGGGCGCTGCTGGCCCGGCCGCCGATCCTCGTCCTGCACGACCCGACGACGGCCGTGGACGCCGTCACCGAACACGCGATCGCCCAGGGCGTACGAGCTCTGCGACACGCTCAGAGCCCAGGGCAGGCCCCCGAGCAGGGCGTACAGGCTCCGTGGCACCCGCGCGGCGAGGCGGTCCCGTTCACCACCATTGTGGTCACGAGCAGCCCCGCGATGCTGGCCGCGACGGACCGGGTCGTCGTCATCGACGGCGGCCGGGTGGTCGCCGAAGGCAGCCACACCGAACTGGCCGCGACCGACAGCGACTACAACCGGGCGGTACTGAGATGAGCGGATCAGGTGGCGACGGGACGGACACCGGGCGAGATCGCGAGTTGCTCCCGGTCGCCGGCGCGCGCCTCACGTGGGCGTGGCTGTGGCGCGAACTCCGCGTCCGGTGGCCGAGCCTCACCTTCGCGCTGCTGGTGGGCCTGCTGGGGGCGGTCGCCTCCGTGGTGCCGGCGTACGCGCTGGGCGCTCTCGTGGACCGGGTGCGGGAGCACGCCCCAGCCTCCGCGATCGTGCCCATCACGATCGTGATCACCGTCGCGGCCGTGGTCGGCGGGCTGGCCACCGGCCTGGCGACGTACCTGATCGGCCGGTTGTGCGGGCAGATACTCGCGGTGCTGCGGGAGGCGACCGTGGCCCGGGCGCTGACCCTGCCCGCCACGACGCTCGAACGTACCGGGAAGGGCGATCTGCTCTCGCGGGTGGGCAGCGACGCGGCCGCGATCGGCAAGGCGGCCTCCGACGTGATTCCCACGATGATCTCGGCGTTCCTGCTCGGCGTCCTGAGCGTCGCCGCGATGGCCGGGATCGACTGGCGGCTCGGGCTGGCCGGCGCGGTCGCGGTGCCGTTGTACGCGGTGGCGCTGCGGTGGTACCTGCCGCGCGCGGCGCCCCAGTACGCCCGGGAGCGGCAGGCGGTGGCGGACTCGTCGCAGCTGCTCGTCGAGAACATGCAGGGTGTACGCACGGTGCACGCCTACCGTCTGGAGCGGGCGCGGCTGCACGACATCGGGATCGCCTCCGGGCGGGCCCGCGACATCTCGGTCTCGGTCTTCACGCTGTTCACGCGCTTCGTCGGCCGGGTCAACCGGGCGGAGTTCTTCGGGTTGGCCGCGATCTTGGTGGCGGGGTTCCTGCTGGTGCGCGGGGGGTCGGTGACGGTCGGCGAGAGTGCCGCCGCGGCCGTCCTCTTCCATCGGCTGTTCAACCCGATCGCGATGCTGCTGTTCACCTTCGACGAGGTACAGGCGGCGGGCGCGAGCCTGGCCCGGCTGGTCGGGGTGGTGGAATTCACTCCGGCGCCTCAACGTCCGGACCGGGCGCCACGCGTACCTGGGGACGGTTCGCTTGAGTTGTCCGGTGTGCGCTTCAGCTATGACGGCCAGGTCGACGTTCTCCACGACGTGAGCGTGCGGGTCGCGGCGGGCGCGCGGGTGGCGCTGGTGGGGTCGACGGGGGCGGGCAAGTCCACCCTCGCGGCCATCGCGGCCGGGATCCTGCGGGCCGGGCACGGCGAGGCGCGCGTCGGCGGCGTGTCGCTGGCGGAGCTGGCCCCGGCGGACCTGCGGGAGCGGGTGGCGATCGTCACCCAGGAGACCCACGTCTTCGCCGGGCCGCTGATCGAGGACCTGCGCCTGGCCCGCCCGGGGGTCTCGCCGGACGAGGCCGCCGCCGCGCTGGACACCGTCGGCGCGCTGGACTGGGCGCGGAGCCTTCCGGAGGGCCTGGACACGGTGGTCGGCGAAGGCGGTCACGAGCTGACCGCGGCCCAGGCCCAGCAACTCGCCCTCGCGCGGCTGGTGCTCGCGGACCCCGCGATCGCCGTCCTGGACGAGGCCACGGCGGAAGCGGGCAGCCTGGGCGCCCGCGACATCGAGGCGTCCGCCGCCGCGGCGACCCGGGGACGGACCACCCTGATCGTCGCCCACCGTCTCACCCAGGCGGCGTCGGCCGATCGGGTGGTCGTCCTCGAACACGGCAAGGTCGTCGAGGAGGGCCCGCACCACGAACTGGTCGCCGCCGGCGGCCGGTACGCCGAACTGTGGCGGGCTTGGGAGACGCGTACACCCACTTCCCCATCAAGTAAGGCTAGGCTAACCTAAGTTGCGTGGCGAATACCGTGAACCCAGGGCGTCCGGACGGCATAGGCGAGCGACTTGAGGCACTGCGCAGGTGGAACAACGCGACCACGCCAGAGACGATCACCACGGTCGCCGACCTGTTCACCGCACAGGTACACCGCACTCCCCACGCCCTCGCGGTGGTGGCGCCCGGCGCCCGCCTCACATACGCCGAGCTGGGTGCGCACGTCTTCCAGCTCGCGCACCACCTGCGCGGTCGCGGCCTGGGGGCGGAGGACGTCGTCGCGGTGTCCACGCCCCGCTCCGCGGAGCTGGTCGTCGCCGCGCTGGCGGTCATGGTCGCGGGCGGCGCCTTCGTACCGGTCGAGCCGTCCTGGCCCGCGGAACGCCGCGCCAAGGTACGCGCCGAGGCCGGGGCGGGCCTGGTCATCGCCGCCCCCGGCATGGAGACCGGCGACTCCGTCATAGAGGTGGACCTCGGCACCTGGCGCTATGGCGGCGAACCCGTCGAGCCGCCGCCGCTGCCGTCCATCAGCGGGGGACGGCTCGCGTACGTGATGTTCACCTCCGGCTCCACGGGCACGCCCAAGGGAGCCATGATCCGGCACGAGGCGATCAGCACCCGGCTGCTGTGGCAGGTCGAGGAGATCCTCGGGTTCGGGCCGGGGGACGCGTCGCTGTTCAAGGCGCCGCTGTCGTTCGACATCTCGGTCAACGAGATCCTGCTGCCGCTCGTCTCCGGCGGCTATGTGGTCGTCGCCGAGCCCGGTGGCGAACGCGACCCCCAATACCTGCTGGACCTGATCGCGGGGGAGCGGGTGACGTTCGTCTATCTGGTGTCGTCGATGCTCGACACCCTGCTGGAGATGGCCGACGGGACCTCGCTGCTGTCCGGGCTCAAGCACGTCTGGTGCGGCGGTGAGGTGCTCACCCCGGAGCTCTTCGATCGGTTCCGGAGCCGGTTGTCCACCACCCTGTACCACGGCTACGGTCCGGCCGAGGCGACCATCGGCGTCTCGCACGTCATCTACCGGGACACCGCCGAGCGCATCGCGACCTCGATCGGCCGCCCCAACCCGCACACGCAGCTCTACGTGCTCGACGACCGGCTGGAGCCGCTGCCGGTGGGTGCGGTCGGGGAGTTGTACGCGGCGGGGTTCCTGCTCGGGCGCGGCTACATCAACGCCTCCGCGCTGACCGGCTCCCGGTTCGTGGCCAACCCGTTCGGCGACGGCGGTTCCCGGATGTACCGCACCGGCGACCTCGCGCGCTGGAACGCCGACGGCTCTCTGGAGTTCGTGGGGCGGGCGGACAACCAGGTGAAGATCCGCGGCATGCGACTGGAGCCGGAGGAAGTGGAGGCCGTGCTGGCCACCTACCCGGGGGTGCGGCAGGCGGCCGTCACGGTGGGTACGAACGCGGCGGGCGTACGGCACCTCATCGGGTACGTGACCTCCCACGACGACCTTCCGGCGGCGGAACTACGGCGCTGGTGCGCCGACCGGCTGCCCGAGTACATGGTGCCGAGCGCCTTCGTCGTCCTGGACCACTTCCCGGTCACCGCCAACGGCAAGGTGGACCGCCGAGCTCTGCCGGAGCCCGAGGTGGGTCGCCGCGCCCAGCCGGAGTCAGGCCGCGGTGTGGGCGCGGGCCAGTCGCGGGAACGCACTCTTTGCCAGATCTTCGCGCGGGTCCTCGGCCTCGACGAGGTGGGGGCCGATGAGGACTTCTTCGCGCTGGGCGGTGACAGCATCGTCGCGATCGGCGTCGTCCGGCAGGCGCGGCGCGCGGGACTCGTGGTGCGGGCGCGCGACCTGTTCGCCCATCCCACGCCCGCCGCGCTGGCGGTCACGGTGACCGAGGTCGCCCTGACCTCAGGGCCCACCACCGGTGCCGTCGGGGAGGTGCCCGCGACCCCGATCACCGAGTGGCTCCAGGCCACCGGCCCATCGATGGACGGGTTCATCCAGTCGATGACGGTCCGCACACCCGCCGGCATGACGACCGAACAGCTCGAACGCGTCGTCGACGCCGTACTCGCCACCCACGACCTGCTACGGGCACGGACCGACGGCGCGTCCCCCTGGACCCTGTCGGTCCAGCCGGTGGGCTCACCCCGGGCGGCACAGCTGATCACCCGCGTGGACGTGACCGACGGTAACCCGGCGCAGGCGGCGGCTGTTCCAGACGGCGGGATGAGGGTCGCGAGCGGTGGCAACGCGGCTGGCCCCGATGGCGAGATGGCAGCGGAGGCCGTCGGCGGACGGGAGCTCACGGCGGGGATGGAAGCCGTGGCCAGCCGCGCGATCGCACCGGCGGCGCGGCGGCTCGACCTGGTGGTGGATCGTGAGATCACGGCGGCGGCGCGGCGGTTGGATCCGGTCGGCGGTCGGATGGTCGATCTGGTGTGGCTGGATGCCGGGCCGCACGCGCAGGGCCGACTCGTGGTGGTGATCCATCACGTGATCGTGGACGGCGTGTCGCTCCGCGTGCTCCTGGAGGACCTCGGCCACGCCTGGGCGGCGGTCCGCGACGGGCAGGCGGTGTCGCTGCCCGGCGTACCCACCTCATTCAGGCAGTGGGCGACCCTGCTGCGCGAACGTACCCGCGCGGGCGCGTTCGCCGCCGACGAGGCGTACTGGCTGCGGGCCGCGGCCACGCCGGACCCGATGCTGGGGGAGCGGCCCCTGGACCCGCGTCGTGACGTGGTGGCCGCCGAGGAGTCGCTGACGGTCACGGTCCCTTCGCCCGTGGCCGCTCGCCTGCTCGGCGCGGTGCCCGCGGCCGTTCACGGTGGCGTGCACGACGTGCTGGTCGCGGCGGCGGCGATCGCCCTGGGCCGATGGCGGGCCGAGCACCGCCCTGACGCTGGTTCCGAGATCGCCCTGGGCCGGTGGCGCGCCGGAGACCGCCCGGACGCCGGTTCCGAGGTGCTGCTGGAACTGGAGGGGCACGGGCGTGAGGAAGACGCCGTGGGGGACGTCGATCTCTCCCGTACCTTCGGCTGGTTCACCACGCTCTTCCCTGCCGTACTCGATCCGGGCCCGGCCGACACCGCGTACGGCGATGCGGTGAAGGCGGTCAAGGAGCAGCTCCGCGCGGTCCCTGGGCGCGGGCTGAGTTACGGGGCTCTGCGTTATCTCGGCGACCGGCCTCGTCCCGACCTGGCGGTGGCGCCGCAGGTGCTGTTCCATTACCTCGGGCGGTTCGCGGCCGGGTCCACCGAGGCGTGGGCGGCCGTCGGTGACACCGAGGTCGTGGTCGAGCGGCGTGACCCGCGCATGCCGCTGCCGCGCGTACTGGAGATCAACTCGGTCGCCGTGGACACGGCGGACGGGCCGGTGCTGGAGACGCGGTTCAGCTGGCCCGGCGGTGTGCTCGACGGCGGGCGGGTGCGAGCGCTGGCCGATCTATGGACCGAAGTGCTCACCGGCATCGCCACGAGCGAGACGGTCGCCGGGCACACCCCCTCGGACTTCCCCCTCCTCGCCCTGGAGCCCGGCGACGTGGCCGCCATCGAGGCCGCGGCACCGGAACTGCGGGAAGTGCTTCCCCTCTCGCCGCTGCAGCTCGGCCTCTACTTCCATGCCACCTTCTCCCGTGACGCCGACCCGTACGTCGTCCAGCAGACCATCGAGCTGACCGGCCCGCTCGACGGCGACCGGTTGCGGCTGGCGGCGGACCGGCTGATCGACCGGTATCCCAATCTGGGCGCGGCCTTCCGTACTGTCGGGGATGGGCGGGTCGTGTCCGTGATCGCGGGGCGTCCGCGAGTGCCGTGGCGGGTGGACGATCTCACCGGCACCGATGTCGCAGCGCGGGTGGCCGCCATCGCTGCGGCGGAGCGGTCCGCGCCGTTGGATCTGGGTCGGCCTCCGTCCATGAGGTACGCGCTGCTCAGGCTCGGCGAGCGACGGCATGTGCTGATCCACACCGTGCACCACATCCTGGCCGACGGCTGGTCGGTGCCGCTGCTCCTGCGCGACCTGCTGGCGCTCTACGAGGCCGGGGGACGGTCCGAGGCGTTGCCCGCGCCCGCGCGGTACCGGGAATTCCTGCGGATGCTGGCCGCGCAGGACTCTGACGTGGCGACCGAGGCATGGGCGGACGTCCTGGCTGACGTGCACGAGCCGACCAGGCTCGCCGACGTGCTGGGCACCCCACAAGCCGCAGAGCTCGTCGACGTGCTGGGCACCCCTCAAGACGGAGGGCTCGTCGACGTGCTGGACGCTCCCCAAGAAACCGGGCTCGCCGACGGGGGGTTCGGGCGGGTGAAGTGTGAATTGCCTGCGGATGTCGGCGACCGGGTGCGTGACTGGGCGCGGGAGCACGGGCTGACGGTCGGCGCCGTCATCGCCGCCGCTTGGGGGATCCTCGTCGGGCGGTTGGCCGGTCGGTCCGACGTGACGTTCGGCTCGACCGTGTCCGGCCGCGGGGCGGCCGACGTCGCGGGTATCGACTCCATGGTCGGGCTGCTGATCAACACCGTTCCCGCGCGGGTACGGTGGGTGCCCGGGGACTCCCTCGCCACCGTGGTACGGCGCTTCGCCCGCGACCGGCGTGAGATGGTGGAGCACGAACACGTCTCGCTTGCCCGGCTGCAGCGGCGACTGGGCGTGCCGGAGCTGTTCGACACGCTGGTGGTCATCGAGAACTACCCGGCCGAGCCCACCCCGGCGGGCGAGGTACAGATCGCGGCGGTGCACACCGTCGAGGCGCCGCACTACCCGGTGACCCTGATGGCCAAGCCGGGTGCGCGGATCGCCGTCACGCTGACCCACGACCGGCGGGTGGTCGGGGCGGATGCCGCGACCCGGCTGGCCCGCCAGTACGAGATGGTGCTGACCGCCCTCGCCGACGACCCCGAGCGGGCCTGCGAGCGGCTGGCGCTGGTGAGCGGGGAGGAGCGCGAGCGGCTGACGGCCGTCGGTTCCGGTGCCCCGGCTCGGGTGGGTGCCACGGTGGTGGAACTGTTCGCGCGGCAGGTGGCTGAGCATCCAGAGCGTACGGCCGTCGTCTGTGGGGAGCGCGTGCTCACCTACGCCGAGCTGGACGATCGCGCCCGGAGGGTCGGCCGGACGCTGACCCGGGCGGGGGTGCGGCGCGGCGACGTCGTCGCGGTGGCGACGAGCCGTTCGGCGGACATGGCCGTGGCTCTACTTGCCGTCATGCGCGCCGGGGCCGCCTACCTTCCGGTCGATCCCGGGTATCCGGCGGCCCGGATCGAGTTCATGCTCGGGGACGCGCGTCCGGTGTGCGTACTCACCGACGAGGCGAGCGCCAGGTCGCTGCCACCGCGCGACCTGCCGACGCTCACCGTACGAGCCGCCGCCGACGCCATCGCCGACACGGACGTCACTGCTGACGGGACTGATGACGGGTCCGGCAACGAGACCGGTGACGAGACTGGGGCGGGCCCGAGGGATGCCGTTTCTGTCGTGTACACCTCCGGTTCGACGGGTCGGCCGAAAGCGGTCGTCGGGACGCAGGAGGCGCTCGCCAACCGGCTGACCTGGGCCGCTCAGGAGTGGGGGTCCGGCGTCCGGGTGGCGAAGAGCTCGCTGAGCTTCATCGACGGCACCACGGAGCTGCTCGGCGGCCTGGTCGCCGGGGCCACGACGGTCATCGCCGACGCCACCGAGGCCACTGACGGCGCCGCGCTGGCCAGGCTCGTCGAGCGGTCCGGGGCGACCCAGCTGCTCGCCGTACCCAGCCTGGCCGGTGCGCTGGCGGACACGGAACCGGTGCGGCTCAGCGCGCTCAGACGCTGGATCTGCAGCGGGGAACCCCTCGATCGGGCCTGCGTGAACGCGCTCCGGCAGGCGTCCCCCGACGCCCGGATCGTCAACTCCTATGGGTCCTCGGAGGTGGCGGGTGACGTACTCCAGGGCGAGGTCGAACCGGCGGGGCCGGTGACGCTGGGCAGGCCCGTGCCCGGGACGCGGGTCTACCTGCTGGATGCCGCTCTCGACCTCGTTCCGGCCGGTGCCGTCGGGGAGATTTATGTCGGCGGGGTTCAGCTCGCTCTCGGGTACCTGGGTCAGGGCGGCGTGACGGCCACCCGCTTCGTGGCCGACCCGTACACCGACGGCGCCCGGCTCTACCGCACCGGCGACCTCGGCCGATGGACGGCCGATGGCCGGGTCGAGTTCCTTGGCCGGGCCGACGATCAAGTGAAGATCAACGGCTATCGGGTGGAACCGGGTGAGCCGGAGGCCGCCCTGATGCGCCGCCCAGGCGTGGCCGACGCCGTGGTCGCCGTACGCACCACCGGCAAAAGCACGCGTTCCCTGCACGCGTACGTGGTGCCCGCCCCGGGCGAGGAGCTCGACCCCAACGCCCTTCGTGCGACCCTGCGCGCCGAGCTGCCCGGCTACCTGGTCCCCGCGACCGTGACCGTCCTGGACCGCCTGCCGACCCTGCCCAACGGCAAGCGGGACCGCCGGGCACTGCCGGACCCCGAGCCCATCGCCAGAGGCGGACTGCCGCGCACCGCCAGGGAGGCGCTGATCTGCCGGCACTTCGGTACGGTGCTCGGCCTCGACGGGATCGGTGTTCACGACGACTTCTTCGCCGCCGGGGGAGACAGCATCCTCGCCATCCGCGTCGTCAGCCTGCTCGCCAACGACGGGATCGAGCTGACCACGGAGGACGTCTTCCGCCTGCGTACCCCCTCCGCCATCGAAGCGCACCTGATAGGAGTGGCGGCGCATCCGGTCCCGGCCCAACTGGACCCGGCCGAGCTGACGACCGTGTCGCTGACGCGGGCCGAGATCGACCACGTCGTGGCGAACAGCCCGGTTCCGGTGGCCGACATCTGGGCGGTCTCGCCGCTCCAGGAGGGCGTCTACTACCAGGCGGCCTACTCTGAGGGTGCCGGCACCTACATCGCGCAGAACGTGTTCGACCTCGACCACCGGCTCGACGTCGAGGCCATGACCACGGCGTTCGCGGCGCTGCTGCGGCGCCATCCCACGCTGCGGGCCGGGTTCACCGGCGACGGCGTGCCCGGTGTCGTGCAGTACATCGGCGCCGAGGTCCCGGCCGAGGTCACGGTCGTGGACCTGTCGACCGGCTCCAGAACGGATCCGTCGACCGACTCCAGAACGGACGTGCCGACCAGTCCCGGAACGGGCCTGTCCACCGACACTACGGATCGGATGGACGCCCTCGCCGAGCTGCTGCGGTCCGATCGGGAGGAGCCGTTCGACCTCAGTCGGCCGCCCCTGGTCCGGCTGACCGTCATCCGCCTTCCCGGCGGCCGGGACCGGTTGCTGCTGACCGCCCACTTCCTGCTCTGGGACGGCTGGTCGCGCGAGCTGGTGCTGCGCGAGCTGTTCGCCCTGTACGAGTCCCGAGGCGAGCGCGGCGCGTTGCCGCCCGCGCAGGCGGCGTTCACCGACCACCTCGCCTGGATCGCCGCCCGTGACCGCGACGCCTCCGCCGCCGCCTGGGCCGCCGCGCTCGCCGACGTCTCCGGGCCGACCATCCTGGTCCCGGAGGCGGTCGGCCGGGAGCCGATCCCGTCCGAACGCGTCCTGGCCGCGCTCCCGGCCGAGGTGACGACCCGGCTGGGGGAGCAGGCCCGGCGCGGCGGCGTCACGCTCAACTCGTTGCTGACCGCCGCGCTCGGCCTGCTCCTCGGGTACGAGACGGGGCGCACCGACGTCGTGTTCGGCACGACGGTCGCGGGACGCCCCGCGGGGCTGCCCGGCATCGAGAACGTGATCGGCCTGTTCCTCAACACCGTCCCGGCCCGGGTGACGGCCTCGCCCGACATGACGGTGATCGAGCTGGCGCGCCAGGCCCAGGAGGACCGCATCCGGCTGGCGCCGCACGAATACCTGGGGCTCGGCGACATCCAGCGCGCCGCCGGTCAGGAACAGCTCTTCGACACCCTGTACGTCCTGCAGAACTTCCTGTCCGACACCACTTTCACCGACCTGGAACGCGAGCAGGGCATCGTCGGAGTGGAGTACGTCGACACCACCCACTACCCCTACACCTGGGTGCTGACGCCCGGCGCCAACCTGCGCATCAAGCTCGAATACCGCCCCGACGCGGTGACGGAGGCGGACGCGCGGCGGCTGGTCCGGCGCTTCAGGCGGCTGCTGGAGTCGCTCGCCGACGGCCTGTCGGTCCAGGCGGGCGCGCTGGACCCGCTGCTCGACGAGGAGCGCGCCGAGCTGGCCGGGCAGTGGGCGGCCACGGAGCACCCGATCGGCGAGGCGACCATCGCCGACCTGCTCGCCGAGCGGGCCGCGAGTTGCCCGGACGAGGTCGCCCTGGTGTTCGGGGAGCTGTCACTGACCTACGCCGAGCTGGACGGCCGGATCAACCACTGCGCCCGGCTGCTGCTGGCCAAGGGCGCCGGACCGGGCCGGATCGTGGCGCTGGGGCTGCCGCGCGGCGCCGAGATGGTGGTCGCGCTGTTCGCGGTCCTGCGTACGGGCGCCGCCTATCTCCCGCTCGACCTCGATCACCCGGTGAACCGGCTCGCCGAGATGCTCGACGACGCGCGGCCGATGCTGCTGGTGTGCGCCGACGCGGGCACACCGCTGGCCGAGCGGCAGCGGCGGCTGGGCGGGGACTGCCTCGTGCTCGACGGCGCGCCGGCCACACCCCCGCTGAATGGCCTCGACGTGCCGCCCGCACCCCCGCTCAGCAGCCCCGATGTGCAGCCTCTGAGCGATGTCGAGCTGGGCGCGTTCGCCGGTACGGTTCCGGGCAGGCTGGAGCATCCGGCGTACGTCATCTACACCTCCGGCTCCACCGGCCGCCCCAAAGGCGTGGTCACTCCGTACCGGGGCCTGACCAACATGCAGCTCAACCACCGGGCCGAGATCTTCGACCCGGCCGTCGCCCGCGCGCGGAGCGCCGGGCGGGAGCGGCTGCGCATCGCGCACACGGTGTCGTTCTCCTTCGACATGTCGTGGGAGGAGCTGCTGTGGCTCGTCGAGGGCCACGAGGTGCACATCTGCGACGAGGAACTGCGCCGGGACGCCGCCGCGCTGACCGCCTACTGCCGCGCGAACCGCATCGACGTGATCAACGTGACCCCCACGTACGCCCACCACCTGTTCGAGGAGGGCCTGCTCGACCGGGACGGGCACCCGCCCCGCCTGGTGTTGCTGGGCGGCGAGGCGGTCAGCGAAGCCGTCTGGGACAGGCTGAGCGAGCCGGACGGCGCCGAGGGCTACAACCTGTACGGCCCGACCGAGTACACGATCAACACCCTGGGCGCGGGCACGCGCGACAGCGCCACCCCGACCGTGGGCCGGGCCATCTGGAACACCCGCGCGTACGTGCTGGACGCCTGGCTGCGCCCGGTCCACCCCGGCGTGCTCGGCGAGCTCTACGTGACGGGCGCCGGGCTCGCGCACGGCTACCTGCACGCGCCGGGCCTGACCGCGTCGCGGTTCGTGGCGGATCCGTTCGTGCCGGGCGGGCGCATGTACCGGACCGGGGACCTCGTACGGCAGCGCCCGGACGGCAACCTCGACTTCCTCGGCCGGGTCGACGACCAGGTGAAGATCCGCGGTTACCGGGTCGAGCTCGGCGAGGTGGAGTCGGCGCTGGCCGCGCTGCCCCAGGTCCGGCAGGCCGCGGTCATCGCCCGTACCGACTCGGCGGTGACCGGCCTGAAGAAGCTGGTCGCGTACGTGGTGCCGGCGGAGGGGTCCCAGGGGGCCGCCTTAGTCGCGGACCTGCGGGCCGCGCTGGCCGAGCGGCTGCCCGGCTACATGGTCCCCGCGCTGTACGGCGTCGTCGGCGAGCTGCCGCTGACCGTCAACGGCAAACTCGACGTCAGCGCGCTGCCCGAGCCCGTGGCGCCCGTCAGCGGCGGCGACCGGCCACGCGACGAGCGCGAGCGAACCCTGTGCGGCATCTACGCCGAGGTGCTCGGCCTGCCGGAGGTCGGCATCGACGACGACTTCTTCGCCCTCGGTGGCGACAGCATCTCCTCGATCGCCGTGACCGGCCGCGCGCGCAAGGCGGGCCTGCACCTCACCCCGCGCGACGTCTTCCGCCGCCGCACCGTGCGGGCGCTCGCCGCGGCCGCGCCCCAGGCCGCTCCGAGCGTCGGGCCACGCGACAATGGCGAAGGTACGGTCGCGCTCACCCCGATGCTCGTCGAGACCATGCGAGCGGAGACACCGCTGGAGCACTTCTACCAGTCGATGGTCTTCCGCACCCCGTCGGACATGACCCGCGCGCAACTGGAACGTGTGCTCCAGGCCGTCGGTGAACGCCACGACCTGCTGCGGGCCCGGCTCGACCGCCACGGCGACGCCGAATGGTCGCTGTCGGTGCCGCCACCGGAGGCGTTCCGCGCGGCGGACGCGCTCACCCAGTCCGTCCTCGGGGACGTGGAGGAGGCCGCCGACCGGCTCGACCCGGATCGCGGCATCATGCTGCAGGCGGTCTGGTCCCCCAACGAGCCCGAACCGGGTCGTTTGCTGCTGGTCATCCACCACCTGGTGATCGACGGTGTCTCCTGGCGGGTGCTCGCCGACGACCTCGCGCGGGCCTGGGCGGAGGTACGGGCGGGTAGCGAGCCCGTGCCCGATGAGGTGCCGACCTCCTTCCGTACCTGGTCGAAGCTGGTCGAGGAGGTGACCGCGCGGGGTACGTTCCGCGACGAGCTCGACCACTGGCGGGCCGTTCTCGCCACCGAGGACCCCCTGCTGGGTACGCGCCCGCTCGACCCCGCGATCGACACGGCCGCGACCGTGGAGTCGCTGACGGTCTCGCTGCCCGGCGAGGTGAGCGCCGCCCTGCTGTCGGCCGTGCCCGCCGCGATGCACGGCGGCGTCAACGACGTCCTGCTGACCGGCTTCGCCGCCGCACTCGCCCATTGGCGCGGCGAGAGGGCCGGCTCGGCCGTGGTCCTCAGCCTGGAGAGCCACGGCCGCGACGCCCTCGACGGGGTGGACCTGTCCCGCACGGTCGGCTGGTTCACCGCCATCTACCCCGTACGCCTCGACCCCGGACCGTTGAGCTGGGCGGAGGTCACCGAGGCGGGGCCCGCTCTGGCGGCGGCGGCGAAGCGGGTCAAGGAGCAGCTCCGCGCCGTACCCCGGCAGGGCCTGGGCTACGGGATCCTGCGCTATCTGGACGGCGAGGCGGACCTTCAGGGCGAGCCACCGCAGATCCTGTTCAACTACCTGGGACGGTTCGCCGCCGACGAGGGCGGGGACTGGGCGGCGGCCGGTGCGCTGCGCGAAGGCGTCCACCCGAACAATCCCGCGATGGGGCTGGAGATCAACGCGCTGGCCCGGGACGGGCGGGCGGGCACGGTGTTCTCGGCCACGCTGTCCTGGCCGTCCGGCGTCATGACGGCCGCTGAGGTGGGCGAGCTGGCGGAGCTGTGGATGGCCGCGCTGACCGCCCTGACCCGGTGCGCCGAGCTCGCCGGGCGTACTCCCTCCGACTTCCCGCTGGTCGAGCTGACCCAGGGCGACGTGGACCGGCTCGCGCCGGACGGCGTGCGGGACATCCTTCCGATGCTGCCGTTGCAGGAGGGCATGTACTTCCACGCGTCCTTCGCCGAGGACCAGACCGACACGTACATCGTGCAGCAGGTGGCCGAACTGTCCGGCCCGGTCGACCGGGCGGCGTTGCGCCGCGCCGTGGAGGCGGTGGTCCACCGGCACGACGCCCTGCGCGCCTGCTTCCAGGAGGTGGCCGACGGCCGGGTGGTCCAGGTGATCGCCGGTGCCGTGGACGTGCCGTGGCGCGAGGTGGACCTGACCGGTCTCGACGCGGCGGCGGCGAGCGAGCGGCTGGCCGAGGTCACGGCCGCCGAGTTGGCCGAGCCCTTCGACCTGTCGGCCGCGCCCCTGCTGCGTTACGCGCTGATCTCGCTCGGTCCTGCCGAACATCGGCTCGTGGAGACCATGCACCACATCCTCGCCGACGGCTGGTCATACCCGCTGGTGTTCGGCGACCTGCTGGAGTCTTACGAGCGTGGCCGGTCCGGAAGCGGGTACGAGCTGCCCGCCCCGGCGGTGACGTTCCGCGACCATGTGGAGGCGGTGGCCGCCCTGGACCGGGTACGGGCCCGCGAAGTGTGGGCCCGCGCGCTGTCCGGCATCGACTCTGCCACCCGCCTGGTCGGCGCCGCGGAGGGGGAGGCCGTCCAGGGACAGGCCGTCCAGGGACAGGCCGTCCAGGGACAGGCCGTCCAGGGACAGGCCGTCCAGGGACAGGCCGTCCAGGGACAGAAGGTGTCCCGGCACGACAGCGTCCACCTCGCGCTGCCCGCCGAGCGCACGGGTGCCCTCGTCGAGGCCGCCCGCGAGCAGGGGGTGACCCTCAGTACGTTCGTGCACGGCGCCTGGGGTCTGCTGCTCGGCAGGCTGCTCGGGCGGGAGCGGGTGGTGTTCGGCTCCACTGTGTCGGGGCGGGGCGGAGAGCTGCCCGGCGTCGAGTCGATCGTCGGCCTCCTGATCAACACCGTCCCGGTGCCGATGTCCTGGCGTCCCGGTGACACGCTGCGGGAGGTGCTCGCCCGGCTGCAGGAGCAGCAGACGGACCTGCTGGACGTTCAGCAGGTGGGGCTCGGAGAGCTCGCCGCCGTGGCGGGGGTCCGGGAGTTCTTCGACACGATGGTGGTGGTGGAGAACTTCCCCGCTGTGCGGGCCGGGGCGCGGGATGGGTTGAGCGTGCTGGGCTTCACCGGCACTGATGCGCCGCACTATCCGGTCTCTCTGGTGGCCTTTCCTGGGGAGCGGCTGACGCTGGAGATCAAGTACGACGTCGAGCTGGTGGGGGAGCAGGCGGCCCGTCGGCTGCTCGACCAGGTGGGACGTGTCCTCGACCGGCTGGCCACCGCGCCGAGCATGCCGGTCTCGCGGCTGGACGTGCTGGTGGCGGACGGCTTGACGCTCGCTGACGCGTACGCCGCCGCGCCGGTCCGGCCGGGCTCCATCGCCGTCACCTCGGGCAACACCGCGCTCACCCACGCCGAACTGGACGCGGCCGCCAACCGGCTGGCCCGCGCGCTGGCCGCCGGAGGCGTACGGCCGGAGTCGCGGGTCGCCGTCGCGCTGCCTCGCTCGGCGGACCTCGTTGTTGCCCTGCTCGCGGTCGTGAAGGCGGGCGGCTGCTACGTGCCGCTGGACATCAGTGCCCCGGCCGGACGGCTGAGCCACATCCTCGCCGACTCGGCCCCCGTATGCCTGCTGACCGACAGCGCGACGCTGGACTCGCTGCCCCCGCTCACGGTGCCGGTCATGCTGCTGGACGACCCGCACGTCCTCGCGGACCACTCCGCCGCCCGGCCGCCCCTGGTCCCGACGGCGGCGGACAACGCGGCGTACGTCATCTACACCTCGGGTTCGACGGGCCTGCCCAAGGGTGTGGCGGTGACCCATCGCAACGTACTGTCGCTGTTCGCGGCGGCCGGGGAGCTGTTCGACTTCGGTCCCTCTGATGTGTGGACCATGTTCCACTCGTACGCGTTCGACTTCTCGGTATGGGAGCTGTGGGGCGCGCTGCTGCACGGCGGTCGCCTGGTCGTCGTCGACCGCGATGTGGCCCGCGACCCGCGCCGCTTCCTGGCACTGCTGGAACGCGAACGCGTGACCGTACTGAACCAGACGCCGTCCGCGTTCTACCCGCTGATGGAGGCCGAACGGGAGCGGCCGGGCGCGCTCCCCCTGCGGTACGTGGTCTTCGGCGGCGAGGCGCTGGACCTCGCGCGCCTGGCGCCCTGGTATCAGGGTCACGCGGACGGTACGCCGCGCCTGGTGAACATGTACGGGATCACCGAGACCTGTGTGCACGTGTCGTTCCGTGCGCTGACCTCGGCCGACGCTGAAGACGCGAGCGGCGACAGCGTCGTCGGCGGGTCGCTGCCCGGTCTCGGCGTACACCTGCTCGACGGCCGTCTCCAGCCGGTCCCGCCGGGGGTCACCGGCGAGATCTACGTCGCGGGCGATCAGCTCGCCCGCGGCTACCTCGATCGCCCCGGCCTGACCGCCGAGCGGTTCGTGGCACACACCGGCGGCGCCCGCCTCTACCGCAGCGGCGACCTCGCGCGGTGGACTCCCGACGGCGACCTGGTCTATGTGGGTCGCTCCGACCAACAGGTCAAGGTACGGGGATACCGCATCGAACCCGGCGAGATCGAGTCCGCGCTGCTCACGCTGGACGGCGTCGTGAACGCGGCCGTCACCGTGCGGGAAGACGAGCCGGGGCGGCGGCTGGTGGCGTACCTGGTCGTGCGGAACGGGGTGCGTCTCGGTGCCGCCGAGGCCCACGCCCACCTGGCCGAGAGGCTGCCCGGCTACATGATCCCCTCGGCGTTCGTCCCGCTCGACGCGCTGCCACTTACGGTGAACGGCAAGCTCGACCGCGCTGCCCTGCCCGCCCCTTCGCCCGCTCGGGCCGCCGTCGTTGGCGACACCGGGGGGTCGCCTGTGGCTGTGTTGCGGACGCTGTACGCGGAGGTTCTACGGCTGGACGGTGTGGGCCCCGATGACGATTTCTTCGTGCTGGGGGGTGACAGCATCATCGCCATCCAGCTGGTCAACCTGGCTCGGCGCCGGTCATTGCGGCTGTCCCCCCGGGACGTGTTCGTCCACCGCACTCCGGCCGCGCTCGCTGAGGCGATCGGCCACGGTGCGCAGGCTGTGGTTGCCGGGGGGATCGGCCACGGTGAGCGTGGAGCGGTCGGCCATGGTGTGCGGGGCGCGCTTGCTGGGACGGTCGGTCACGGTGGCGCGGACACCGGCCCCGGCCGCGCGCCGGACGAGCTCGCGTCCGGATTTGGCCGGGCGCCAGCGCAGGTCGCGGTCGGATCCGGGCGGGCGCCGGACGAACGTGAGTCCGGATCTGGCTGGGCGTCGGCGGAGCTCGCGTCCGACGGGGTGGGCGAGGTCATGCTGATGCCGATCGTGCACCGGCTGGCCGAGTTGGGCGGGCGGATCTCCCGGCTGAACCAGTCCGAGCTGCTGCTCACCCCACCGGGCGCGACCCACGAGCAGGTCGTCGCGCTGATCCACGCGCTCGTCAGGCGTCACGACGCGCTCCGGCTGCGACTGCACCGGCCGTCTCCGCTGCTGTGGTCCTTGGAGGTCCGCCCGGCCGCTGACATCCTCGGTCCCAGTGGTGTCACCGGCCCCGCTGGCGTCTCCGGTCCGGCCGGCGGCTCCGGCCTCGCTGGTGTCTCCGGCCTCGCTGGTGTCTCCGGTCCGGGCAGTGTCTCCGGTCCGGGCAGTGGCTCCGATCTTGCTGGTGCCTCGGAACCTGCCGGTGCCTCCGATCCCGTCGTGACCTCGGTCGACGCGGTGGGTCTCGACGAGGACGCCCTGCGCGCCCTGGTCGCCGCCGAGTCCGACGCCGCCGCCGATCGGCTGGACCCCGACGGCGGTCACGTACTGCGGGCGGTGTGGTTCGATCGGGGGCCCGAGCACCAGGGCAGGCTGCTGCTCGTCGCGCACCACCTGGTGGTCGACGGGGTCTCGTGGCGGATCCTGACCGACGACCTGCGACAGGGATGGGACGCCGTGAGCGCCGGGCGCCGCGTCCGGCTCGAACCGGTCGGCACGTCCCTGCGCGCCTTCGCACGGTCCATCACCGAGAACGCCACTCAGGCGGCCCGCCTCGCCGAGTTCGAGCACTGGACGACGACCCTGGCACCGGGTGGCGAACTCGACCCGTCAACCCCGGCCATTAGCCTGACAGCAGGCCAAACCCGGGACCACGTTGTGCGCCTGCCCCCTGAGGTGGCCGCACCGCTGCTGACCACCGCGTCGGCCGCCCCCGTCGCCGATGTGACCGCTGTGCTCGTTGCCGCGCTGCACCTCGCCGTTTCGCGCTGGCGTGTGGAGCGTGGCGGTGAGTCCGGGGCGCCGCTGGTGATCGACTTGGAGCGGCACGGGCGCGAGCAGATCGCGGACGGAGACGACCTGTCCAGAACCGTGGGGTGGTTCACCGCCATCGCCCCCGTACGCCTGCCCGCCGTTACCGGTGGCCCCCGAGACGTACTCGGCGACGTGGATCAGGCACTGCGAGCCGCCCCGGACCGGGGCTTGGGGTACGGGCAGTTGCGTTACTGCAACGCCCGCACCGCGCCCGCGCTCGCCCGGCTGGCAACACCCCAGTTGCTCTTCAACTACCTCGGCCGATTCCCCATCGGGGGATCCGGCGACTGGGACTCCGCACCCGAGGCGACGGCGCTGCGCGTACACCCGGACCCCGACCTGGGCACCCCGTACCTGCTGGAGATCAACGTCGCCTGCCACGACACGGCGGCGGGGCCGGAGCTGCACGCGGTGTTCACCTACGCGGGCGGCGGGCTCGCCGCGGCCGACATGGACACGCTCGCCGACGGCTGGGTGACGGCCGCCCGCGAGCTGGCCGCCGCGTCCTCCGGTTCCGCGACTTCCGAGCCCGGTGGGACGGACCGGTCCGTCCGGCCCACCCCGGTCACCCACCCCACCCTCACCCCCGATGAGATCGATCGGGTGGTCGCCGCGGCCCCGATCGACGTACAGGACATCTGGCCCCTGTCGCCGCTTCAAGAGGGCCTTTACTTCCAGGCGGGCTACGCGGGTGACGCCGACGTTTACGTGGCGCAGAACGTGTTCGACTTCGCCGGGCGGCTCGACGTCGCGGCCCTCCGCCGCGCCTACGCCGCCGTGCTCGACCGGCACGCGGCCATGCGGCTCGGCTTCACCGCCGAGGGCACGACCCGGCCCGTCGCCCTGGTCGGGACCGCGCTGGACAGCTCGGTCGGCGTGATTGACCTGTCGGACGTGGCCGCTGGCGACTCGGAAGCGGTCTACGGCGACTCGGAAGTGGTCTACGGCGACTCGGGAGCGGCCGACAACGGCTTGGGGGCGGTCGACGATGACCGGCTCCGGGTGCTGATGGAGGAGGATCGTCGGCGGCCGTTCGACCTGGCCCGGCCGCCGCTGTGCCGCCTGACCGTGGTCCGGCTGCCCGGCGGGCGCGACCGGCTGCTGCTCACGTACCACCTGCTGCTGTGGGACGGATGGTCGCGGGAGCTGGTGCTGCGCGAGCTGTTCGGCCAATACGCCCTCGCCCGCGACGACCGCCCGACCCCAGAAACCGCCGAACAGACGGCGACGTTCATCGACTACCTTGCCTGGCTGGGGCGGCAGGACACGGATGCGTCCGCGCGGGCGTGGGCGCGGGCGCTGGCCGGGGTCGAGGAGCCGACCATCCTGTTCCCGGCGGCCGTGGGGACCGCGCCGGTGCTGGCCACCAGCCTGTCGTTCCGGTTGACCCGGGAGCAGACCGGGCGCGTCACCGATCGGGCGCGCCGTGGCGGGGTGACGCTCAACGCGCTGTTCAGTACGGCGCTGGCGATGGTGCTGAGTCATGCCTCCGGCCGTCAGGAGGCCGTGTTCGGGACGACCGTCGCCGGACGGCCGACCGAGCTGGACGGCATCGACTCGGTGATCGGGGTCTTCCTCAACACCGTTCCGGTCCATGTCCGGCTGGCTCCGGGAGAGCCCGCGCTGGAGGTCATGCGGCGGGTGCAGGCCGACCGCGTGGAGATGATGCCGCACGAGTACCTCGGCCTGGGCGACATCCAGCGCGCGGCCGGCCGTGACCAGCTCTTCGACAGCCTGTACGTCCTGCAGAACTTCCTCGACGACGACACCTTCACCGACCTGGAGCACGAGCACGGCATCGTCGGTGTGCGGAGCGTGGACGCCACGCACTACCCGCTCACCTGGGTGGCCACGCCGGGGGCGCGGCTGGCGGTGCGGCTGGAGTACCGCGCCGACGTGGTCGCGCCGGAGCAGGCGCGGGCGCTGCTGTCCCGGCTGGAGCAGGTATTGCTCCACCTCTCCGAGCACCCCGCCACGACCGTGGCCGACGTGCCCGTCATCCTCCCGTACGAGCGCGCGGCGCTGGAGGCCGAATGGGACGCCGTCACCCATCCCATCGGTGCCGCGACCATCGCGGAGCTGATGGAAGCCCAGGCCCGGCGGACACCGGACGCCGCCGCGCTCACCTCAGGCGCGCGGACACTGACCTACGCCGAGCTCGACGCGCGGGTGAACCAGCTCGCGCGCCTGCTGCTCGACCGGGGAGCGGGCCCCGAGCGGATCATCGCGCTGGCCGTGCCCCGGTCCATCGACATGGTGGCCGCGTTGTTCGCCGTCCTCCGCACCGGGGCCGCCTACCTTCCCCTCGAACTGGACCATCCCGACGACCGCCTGCTGGCGATGCTGGCCGACGCCGGGCCGGTCCTGCTGGTCACCACCGAAGCGGTGGCGCCCCGGCTCGCCTCCCATCCCGTGCCGGTGCTGTGCCTGGACGGCGCCGGCGGGCGTACCGGATCGGCGGACCCGATCGAGGACCACGAGCTGGGCGACTTCGCGCCCGGCAGTCCGGGACGGCTCGACCACCCGGCGTACGTCATCTACACCTCCGGCTCCACCGGACGGCCCAAAGGCGTGGTCACGCCGTACCGGGGGCTGACGAACATGCAGCTCAACCACCGCGAGGCCATCTTCGCCCCCACGATCGCCGCCGCCGGGAACCGGATCCTCACGATCGCGCACACGGTCTCGTTCTCCTTCGACATGTCGTGGGAGGAGCTGTTGTGGCTGGTCGAGGGCCATCACGTGCACATCTGTGACGAGGAGCTGCGCCGCGACGCCCGCGCGCTCGTCGCGTACTGCGACCGGCACCGCGTCGACGTCGTCAACGTGACCCCGACGTACGCCCAGCACCTGCTCGACCAGGGTCTGCTTGACGGCGCACGGTATGGGGAGGCGCCCGGTTCGTACCGTCCGGCTCTGGTGCTGCTCGGTGGCGAAGCGGTGCCGCAGACGTTGTGGAACGCGCTGAGCGAGGCCGAGGGGGTGGCGGGATACAACTTGTACGGTCCGACCGAGTACACGATTAACACCCTCGGCGCGGGCACCGAGGACAGCGCGGGCACCACGGTCGGCCGGCCCATCTGGAACACCCGAGGCTACGTGCTGGACGCCGCCCTGCGCCCGGTGCCCGTGGGCGTGCCCGGCGAGCTGTACATCAGCGGGGCGGGGCTGGCCCGTGGATACCTCGACCGGTACGCGTTGACCGCCTCGCGGTTCGTGGCGGATCCGTTCGTGTCCGGTGGGCGGATGTACCGGACGGGCGACCTGGTACGTGCCCGTGCCGACGGCAACCTCGACTTCCTGGGCCGTACTGACGATCAGGTCAAGATCCGCGGTTATCGGGTGGAACCGGCGGAGGTCGAGGCTGCCGTGACGGCACGGCCGGGCGTGCACCAGAGCGCGGTGCTCGCGGTTCCCGGTCCGTCGGGTGGCAAACGGTTGGTGGCCTATGTCGTTCCCGAGGAGCCCGGTGATGAGGACTCGCTGCTTGTGGCCGTCCATCGCGAGCTGAAGTCGGTGCTGCCCGGGTACATGGTGCCGTCGGCCTTCGCGGTCGTGGAGGCCCTGCCGCTGACGATCAACGGCAAGCTGGACACCGCCGCGCTGCCCGCGCCGCGGTCGCTGCCGTCGAGTTCGAGGGCGCCGGCGGGTGAGCTGGAACGGCGGCTGTGCGAACTGTTCGGCGAGGTCCTTGGTGATCTCGGTGATCTCGGCGATCTCGGCGGGTTCGGCGCTGAGGACGACTTCTTCGACCGGGGCGGGCACTCCCTGCTCGCCATCCAGCTGTTCGGGCTGGTGCGTGCGACTTTGGGCGTGGAGCTGTCGTTGCGCAACCTGTTCGACACGCGTACGCCCGCGCGCCTGGCCGCTCGTCTCGCCGACCGAGCCGGGACCGCACTTCCCGGGCTCACCTCCCGCCCGCGGCAGGAGCGCCCACCGCTGTCGGCCGCTCAGGAACGGCTCTGGCTGCTCCAGCAACTGGACCCCACCTCGACGGCGTACAACTACCCGCTGCTCGTCCGCCTCCGCGGATCCGTCGACCACGACGCCCTCCGGGCCGCGCTCGGAGACGTCGTGGCGCGGCACGAGGTGCTGCGGACGCTGGTCACGGTCATGGACGACCAGCCGTTCCAGGACGTGCTCGATCCGTCCCCGATCGAAGTCGCGCTCGTGGAGTGCCCGGCCGCCGAGACCGGGAGCGTGGTGTCGGCGGCGGTGGCCCGACCCTTCGACCTGGCCGCGGACCCGCCCTTGCGGGTCACCCTGATCCAAGAGCAGGACACCGGGGACAGCGTGCTGGCCCTGATCCTGCACCACATCGCCATGGACGAGTGGTCCGACCGGCCGCTGCTGCGCGACCTCGACACCGCCTACGCCGCACGGCGGGCCGGTCATGCCCCGCAGTGGGAGCCGCTGCCGGTGCAGTACGCGGACTACACCCTGTGGCAGCGCGAACTGCTCGGCGACCCCGGGAATCCGGCCAGCAGACACGCCGCCGAGCGGACCTACTGGCAGGAGCGCCTGCGCGGCCTACCGGACGAGATCCCCCTCCCCGCCGACCGGCCCCGGCCGGCTCCCGACGCCCGCCGAGCCGATCAGGCTCATGACGCCCGGCGGGCCGGTCAGGCTCATGACGCCCGGCGGGCCGGTCAAGTGTCCGCGGCGCTCTCGCCGGGGCTGATCGACCCGCTGCGGGAGCTGGGCAGTGCCGAGTCGGCGAGTCTGTTCATGGTGCTGCACGCCGCACTCGCTACCTTGCTGCAACGCCTCGGCGCGGGTACCGACGTCCCGATCGGCAGCCCGACCTCGGGCCGCGCCGACGCGGTGCTGAACGACCTGGTCGGCTTCTTCGTCAACACCGTCGTACTGCGCGCCGACCTTTCCGGCTCGCCGTCCTTCACCGAGCTGTTGCGCCGGGTGCGCGAGACCGACCTGGCCGCGTTCGAGCACGCCAACGTGCCCTTCCAGCAGGTCGTCGAGGCGGTCAATCCGGTACGCGAACAGGGCCGCAACCCGCTGTTCCAGGTAATGATCGGCTTCCTGCACCGGCCGACCGGCCACGAGGCCGCCCTGGGCCTGCCCACGGGCGACACGCCCTCGTACCTTTCCGATCCGAAAGTCGACCTGAACTTCACCTTCGTCGACGCCGGCCCGCGACAGCCGGTCGAACTCACTCTGGAGTATGACGCCGCACGCTTCCACGACGGCACCGCGCGGCGTCTGCTCGACCGCCTCATCGTGCTGCTCGGCGAGCTCACCGTCCGGCCGGAACAGCCGGTCGGCACGATCCCGGTACTCGCCGCGGGCGACCTCGACGACCTCGCCAGGTGGCGGTCAGGCGGGCCGGTGGAACGGGGTGACCTGTCCTGGTACGCGCGGTTCTCCGCACGCGCGAAGGCGGCGCCCGACGCGGATGCCTGCGTGTCGGGCGGCCGGACGATGAGCTACGCCGAGCTCGACGCGGCCTCGAACGCGTTCGCCGCCAGGCTCGCCGACCTCGGCGTCAGCCCGGAGAGCCTAGTCGGGTTGGCTCTGCCGCGCTCGGCCGATCTGCTGGTGGCGGTGCTGGGCGTCGCCAAGGCGGGGGCCGCGTACCTGCCGCTCGACCCCGCGTTCCCGGCCGAGCGGCTGAGATTCATGATCGATGACGCCCAGCCCGCCGTCGTGGTCATCGACGAGCACTCGCGTGAGCTGTTCCCCGTCCTGCCTGACGGCACATCGCTTATCGACCTCGGCCGGAGTCAAGCGGATGCGGAGGGGAAGGTGGCCAAGGAAGCCCTCTCCGACTTCGACGGCGCGCCCGCGCGACCCTTCCACCCCGTCTCGCCCGATCCGGACGCCGCCGCGTACGTCATCTACACCTCGGGATCCACCGGCAGGCCGAAGGGCGTGGTGGTCCCCCATCGCGATCTGGAGACGTTCCTGGTCGCCGTGGCCGCCGCCGTCCCGATCGGCGACTCCGATCGCCTGCTCGCCGTGACCACCCTGTCCTTCGACATCTCCGTACTCGAGCTGATGGCGCCCCTACGCGCCGGCGGATGCGTAGTGATGGCCACGGAGGAGCAGGTACGCGACCCGCGACTGCTCGCCGCGCTGGCCGAGGCCGAACAGGTCACGGTCATGCAGGCGACCCCGTCCCTGTGGTCGGCGTTGACACAGTCACCTGACGCCGACCTCGGCGGTGTGCGGGCGCTGGTCGGCGGCGAGGCGCTCCCGCCCCCGCTGGCCCGGGAGCTGGTGGCCAGGGCCCGGAGCGTGACGAATCTGTACGGACCCACGGAAGCGACCGTCTGGGCGACATTCGCCGCAGTGGATACCGGCTGGTGCGACCGCCCCACGATCGGCCGTCCCCTGCCGGGCACCACGGTCCACCTCCTGGACGCGTCCCTGTGCCCGGTGCCTCCCGGCGCCGTCGGTGAGCTGTATCTCGGCGGGGCTCAGGTCACCAGGGGTTATCTGGGCCGCCACGGCCTCACCGCGGCCCGGTTCGTCGCCGATCCGTACACGCACGGTGCCCGCCTCTACCGCACCGGCGACCTCGCCCGCTGGACCGGTGACGGCTCGCTGGAGTTCCTCGGCCGCTCGGACCAGCAGGTCAAGGTGCGCGGCTTCCGCATCGAGCCGGGCGAGATCGAGTCGGTCGCGTCCGGGCATCCCGCCGTCCGGCAGGCCGCGGTGGCCGTCCGCCAGGACGCGCAGGGCGAAACCCGCATCCTCGCGTATGTCACCACTGGCGACGCCTCAGCGACGCCACCGCTGCGGGAGTACCTCGCCCAGCGCCTGCCGTCGTACATGGTCCCCTCGGTCGTGACGGTACTCGACGAGCTGCCGCTCACCCCGAACGGCAAGGTGGACCGCGCGGCCCTGCCGGACGTCGACTTCGCCCGGCTGACCACTCCCGCCGCGCCGCGCTCGCGTACCGAGGCGGCCGTCTGCGCCGTCATCGCGGAGGTGCTGGGGCTCGACTCGGTCGGCGTGGACGACGACTTCTTCGTCCTCGGCGGCCACTCCCTGCTGCTGGTACGGCTGGCCGCGGCCCTGCGCCGGGAACTCGGCGCCGACCTCCCGATAGCGGAGCTGTTCACGACACCCACGGCCGCCACCCTCGCCCAGCGCTTCGCCGACGCTGCCCCTGCCGGGACCGCCGGCGAGGCGGGGTCCATCGGTGAGGCTGGGCCTGTCGGTGGCGCCGCACATGCCGGCAACCCCGCGACCGCCGGCGACGCGATGGCTCCCCTGCTGGTCCTGCGGGCCGGCGGCACCCGGCCACCGCTGTTCTGCCTGCCGCCCGCCAGCGGCCTGAGCTGGCAGTTCGCCGGGCTCAAGCGCTACCTGCCCGAGGACGTACCCCTCTATGGGCTGCAGTCGCCCCTCCTGGGCCGTACTGCCGACCTGCCGGCGACGATGCCCGAGCTGGTCGAGGAGTACGCCGGGTTGATCGACCGGACCGCGCCCGAGGGGCCCGTCAGCCTGCTCGGCTGGTCGTTCGGCGGTGCGGTGGCCCACCAGGTGGCGGTCCGCCTGGCGGCCGGCGGGCGCGAGATCACGTTCCTCGGCATGCTCGACACGCGTAAGGACTTCGCCGAGAGGCCCGAAGGCGCATGGGACCGGCCGGCGGCGATCGCCGACCTGCTGAGCGAGATGGGCTGCCAGGTGCCGGAAGGGCGGCGGGCCACGCTGTCGATCGCCGACGCGGTCGGGTACGTCCGGGATCTGGGCGGCGGCGTGGCCGTGCTGGCGGACGCCCAGATCGCTCGGGTGGTGGAGAACTACCTGGCCGGCGACCGCCTGATGGAGCGGGCCGAGTACGGCGTCTTCCCCGGAGACGTGGTCTTCGTCGACGCGACCGTACCGGAGCAGGGGTTCGCGGGGACGGCCTCCGAGCAGTGGCGCGGGTACGTCGGGGGAGAGCTACGGACGTTCGCCGTCGAGTGCGGGCATTCCGAACTGCTGGACACCCGCACTCTGGAGACCCTGGGCCCGCTGATCGCCCACCACCTCATCCGGTGAGGTCGTGCGAGGGCCGGGCGAGGGCCGGGCGGGAGCCGAGGTGGGAGCTGAGGTGGGAGCCGGGTGAGGACCGGTCAGGTGACGTTGGACAGGTCGGTGATCGCGGTCGACGGCTTCATGTCGGCCGCGTTCGCCAGCTGGGGCACGAGCACGTCGAGCGCGTAGAGCAGCGCGTCCGGCCCGCTGTACGACAACGCGCCCCCGAGCGGAGTGGAGAAGTCCGTATAAATGGTCCGATCGGTCTTGACCACGTTCAGCCGGGAGAAGACCGGCGAGGAGGTCATCTTCGCCTTGGTCGAGCCGTTGACGAACAGCACGTCCTTGTCGAGCAGGTCCAGCCGCTCCTCGCTGATGTCGCCGCTCTGGCTCTGGGCGGCGAAGCCGAGCGCGTCGAAGAGCGCGCGGCGCGGGTCGCGGCCCGGAATCAGGTAGTGCTGCCCGTTCTCGGGCCCGTAGTCCACCACCAGAACCTTCCCGGCGAATTCGGGATGCGCCTGCTTCGCCGCGGCGATCTTGCCGTTGACCTTGTCGACGAGCGCCCGCGCCTGCGCGGACTTGCCCAGTGCCTTACCCGTGGTGAGCGTCTGGACGTCCCACGGCGTCTGCTCGTCCGGATACGCGCTGGACTGAATCACCGTGGGGGCGATCTGCGAGAGCTTGTCGTACGTCTGCTTGTTGATCGTCTCGTAGATCGCGATGATCAGGTCGGGCCGCTGCTTGATGATGGCCTCGAAGTTGATCTCCGCCGAGAACGTGGGCAACGGCTTGCCGCCCAGCGCCGTCTTGACCCACGGATAGCTCGGGTACTCCTCGAACCACTCCCGCGTGCCCACCGGCACGACGCCGAGGGCGAGGGCGTAGTCCTGGTCGTTCCACCCGACGGTGACCACCCGGGTGGGCCGCGACTTGATCGTGGTGGACCCGAACTTGTGCTCGATGGACACGGGGAAGGCCGGATCGGCCGCCGCCGCGGCCTTAGGGGCCGGCGCCGAGCTCGAACACGAGATCAGCGAACCCATCATGAGGACGCACACCACGGCGATCGCCGCGGCTCGCCAGGGACGGATGGTGCCGGGAGGAGTCATCTGAGTTCCTTGTCTCTGTGCCCTCCGGCGTCTCGGTGACCGCTGGCCCGGGGGTTGCACAGGCGGGAGTCGATGGGTCTACTTAGGATAGCATTACCTAACTTTTACCGACTCTTCGGAGGGCATGGACATGCAGCGCACCCTGCTCGGCGGCAAGATCCACAGGGCCACCGTGACCCAGGCCGACCTGCACTACGTCGGCTCGATCACGATCGACAGAGTCCTCATGGACGCGGCCGACCTGGTCGAGGGCGAGCAGGTCCACGTCGTCGACATCACCAACGGCTCCCGGCTGACGACCTACGTCATCGAAGGGCCGGCGGGCTCGGGGGTGATCGGCATCAACGGCGCGGCCGCCCACCTCGTGTCCCCGGATGACCTCGTCATCATCATGAGCTACCGGCAGGTGGACGAGAGCGAGGTCAAGTCGTACGTCCCGTCCGTCGTCCACGTCGACGGGCGCAACCGGATCGTTGATCTCGGATCCGACCCGGCCGCCCCGGTGCCGGGCGCCATCGGCCAGAAGTCCGGCGCGACGGTCGGCTGACCGGCTTCCACGCCCCCGACGGTCGAGCGGGAGGTGACCGGGCTCCTCACCCCTGATGGGCGAGCGGGAGGCGGAGGATGAAGCGCGCGCCGTGGGTGGGCGGGGCTTCTACGTGCAGGGTGCCGTGGTGGGCGTGGGCGATCTCGCGGGCGATGGCCAGGCCGAGACCGGTGCCTCCCGTGCCGCGGCTGCGGGCGGTGTCCAGCCGGGTGAAACGCTGGAAGATGTTCTCGCGTTCGGCCGCCGGGACTCCCGGGCCGTCGTCGGTGACGGTGAGCTCGGCGTGGTCGCCATCGCACCGCAATCCGACGTCGATGTGGCGCGCGGCATGACGCTGCGCGTTCTCGAGCAGGTTGTTCAGTATTCGGATGATCTGCCCGGGGACGGCCTCGACCACCACATCGGGTTCGAGCCGGAGCCGCACGGGGCGCGGACCCTTCGCGCGGCAAGGCATCTCCGTCTCGATCAGCCGGGTCAGGTGCACTTTCTCCAGCGCGATGTCCTGGCCGGCCCCCAGCCGGGCCAGGAGCAGGAGGTCGGTGGTGATGGCCTGTAGCCGATCCACGTCGCGCAAGGCGTGTTCGAGCAGGTCGCCGAGGTCGGTCTGCTCGGGGTGGAGTTGCGCCTCCTCCAGTTGGGCCCGCAGCCCGGCCATCGGGGTGCGCAGCTCGTGGGAGGCGTCGGCGGTGAAGCGCCGCTGCCGATCGAGGGACTCGCGCAGCCCCGCCTGCAGGCGCTGCAGCTCCTTGACGCGGGCGCGCTCCTTGTCATACAGGCGGGCTCGCGCCAGAACCTGGGATATCAGCCCGCTGAGCGCCGTGAGCAGCGTACGCTCCTCGCCGGGGAAGCGGTGCGGGTGGTCGTAGGAGATCACGCAGCACCCCTGATAGTGGCCGGGCACGAGCAGTGGCAGGATCGCCCAGGCGCCCATCTCTGGGTTGCCGGCACTCTTGGGGGCCGTCCATTCGGCGAAGTCCGGATAGCGCTGGCGGTGCTCAGCTCTGGAGATGATGAAAACCGGGGCACCCGATCGCAGGGCGTCGGAGAGGGCGGACGGCTCCACGGGCACCTGGCCCTCCAGCCTGGCAAGAACGCTCGCGGCGTAGTTGAAAGCTCCGGCCACGTGCAGGTGGCCGCGGTCGACGGTCAACATGATCAGGCCCGCCGCGCCGAACGGCGGAAGCACCCGTTCGACGATGACCCGCACGAGATCATGGGCGGTCACGGCGTCACCGAGGGCTCGGGTCAGCTCCTGGATCCAGGCGGTCCGCTCGGCGGCGGCCCGCTCGGCGGCCTCGCGCTCGGCCTCTCTCAGGCGCTTGTCGGTGATGTCGGTGAAATAGAGGGTCAGGCCGTCGGGCACCGGCAACAGTCGCACGTGGTACCAGCGACCGTCGCTCGGCCACCGTACGTCGAGAGTGGCGGGCTCCCGCTCGGCGACGGTCCGGCGGCACGCCGCCCGCAGGTTCGGCAACTTTCCCGCCAGCAGGTCCCACAGCACCTGACCATGGGGGCCGGTAACCCTCAAGAGGCGTTCGGCGTCGAGGTTGACGAAGGTGAGCCGCCAGTCGCGGTCCACCGCGAGGAAGGCGTCGCTCATGTAGCGCAGCGCGCGGCTGACCGATTCGCGGGCGATGTGGCTCTCCGTGGTGTCCCAGACCGTGCCGATCATGCGGGCCGGCTCGCCGCCCTCGTCCAGCACCATCCGGCCGCGTGCCTGCAGCCAGCCCGTGGTTCCGTCCGGACGGCGGGCACGGTATTCGACCTCGTAAAGCGCCTTGGTACGGATGGCCTCCTCGGTCGCGGCCATCACCCGGGGATAGTCATCCGGGTGGACGAGGTCGGCCCAGTAGTCGATCGTGTGAGGGCCGGTGGCCGGGTCGATCCCCATGATGGTCAGGGCGGCTTCGTCCCAGTACAGCTCGCCGGTGACGATGTTCCAGTCCCAGGATCCGATCCTGGTCGCCTTCAGCGCCTCCCGGAGATGAGAGTCGGCGGAGAGATCCTCCTCCCACGGGTGCCAGGTGTCCGAGCCGGTGCCGGATACGGCCAGCCGCTGGGTCAGCCAACCGGCCAGCGACCGCAGGAACGCCCGCTCGCGGCCGGTCGGCTGGGCGAGCCCGCAGGAGACTACGGACAGCACGCCGATGGGCCTGTCGGGTACGCGCAGTGGCACGGTCGTCAGGGTCCCGACGGGCGGGGTGGTCATGCCCGTCTTCTCAGCGCTCCCGCGCCCGGCCTTCTCAGCGCACCCGGCGCCCAGGGCGACGGATGCGCACGTGGACGCCCCCTCGCGCAACACCCGGACGATGACGTCCTGGATCTCGTCCCAGGCCTGCAGCCGGACGGGCGGCATCCCGGAAGCCGCCACCAGACGCGGCTTCTCGTTGCCGCCCAGCGTTCCGGACCAGTGCACCATCCCGCTCAGCCCGCGCAGTTCGGCGACCGCCTGGTCCAACGCGTACTTCAGCACCTCGGTCTCAGTGAGGCCGACGGAGGCGAGCGCGAGCCCACGCAGCCGCTGGTTCTCAGCACTGGCGGCCCAGGTCCCGTTCCCGGCCATCCTCTTCCCCCAGATGTCACACCACACAGGAACGGCAACGGACCCGGTCAGGCGGGCAGTCGCCGGCCGGTGGCCGCCGAGAAGAGGCGTTCCTTGCCCGGCAGGATGCGCAGCCGGACCCGTTCGCCCTTGGCCGGGGGCATGTTGGGGTCGACGCGGGCGATGACGGTCTGTCCGAGGCGGACCGGGTCGGTCGTGTCGGCGTACTGGCCGTAGAGGAAGGCGTCCGAGCCGAGTTCTTCCACGACGGTGACGGTGACCGGGAAGCTGCCCGGCGTGCCCTCGCCCACCACCTCGACGCCCTCCGGCCGGAAGCCCAGGATGACGCGGTCGCCGCCCTCCTCCTTGAGCGCCTGGATCGTCTCGCGGCTCAGCCGCACCCGCGTGTCGTCCAGGATCGCCTCGTCACCCTCGACCGGGTACTCGGCGAGGTTCATCGACGGCGAGCCGATGAAGCCGGCCACGAAGACGTTGGCCGGGTGCTGGTACAGCCGCAACGGCGTGTCGACCTGCTGGAGCACCCCGTCCTTGAGCACGGCGACCCGGTCGCCCATCGTCATGGCCTCGACCTGGTCGTGGGTCACGTAGACGGTCGTCACGCCGAGCCTGCGCTGCAGGGCGGCGATCTGGGTGCGGGTCTGTACGCGGAGCTTGGCGTCCAGGTTGGACAGCGGCTCGTCCATGAGGAACACCTTCGGCTCGCGGACGATCGCCCGGCCCATGGCCACGCGTTGCCGCTGCCCGCCGGAGAGCGCCTTGGGCTTGCGGTCGAGGAACTCGGTCAGGTCCAGCAGGCCCGCGGCCTCCCGTACCCGGCGGTCGATCTCCTCCTTGGGCGCCTTCATCACCCGCAGCGCGAAGCCCATGTTGTCGGCCACCGACATGTGCGGATAAAGCGCGTAATTCTGGAACACCATGGCGATGTCCCGGTCACGCGGCGCCAGGTGGGTGACGTCTCGGTCGCCGATGGAGATGCGCCCGCCGTCGACCCGTTCCAGCCCGGCGAGCATGCGCAAGGAGGTGGACTTCCCGCACCCCGACGGACCGACGAGGACCAGGAACTCACCGTCATGGATGTCGAGGTCGAGCGCGTCGACCGCGGGCCGCTCGGTTCCGGGATAGACCCTGGTCGCCTCATCGTAAAGAACTCTGGACATGATCTCCCCTAAAACTCACTCCTGCGGCCGGACGACGGCTTTGACCAGCTCGGGGTCACGGGCGCCGGCCGTGAGCGCCTGCTCGACCTCGGCCAGTCCGTAATGGCCGGTCACCAGCGCGTCCAGCTGGACCCGGCCCGCGGCGGCCAGGGCGATGGCCGCGGGCCAGGTGCCGGCGTAGCGGAACGTGCCCGTCACTTCCAGCTCGCGGGTCTGTACGTGGGCCAGCGGCAGCGGGATCTCGTCCCCGCCCATGCCGACGAGGACGACCCGCCCGGCCCGTCCGACGGCGCGGATGGCCTGCCCTATCGCGGTCGGCTGACCCGAGCATTCGAGCAGTACGTCGGGCTCGAACCCGGCGTCGGACAGCGGGTTCTCGCGCACGTCGAGGGTCTCACTCGCGCCCAGGTCGCGGGCCACCCTGAGCCGTACGGGATTCACGTCGGTGACCAGGACGTCGGTGGCGCCGAAGGCCAGGGCGGTCTGCACGCACAGCAGCCCGACCGGCCCGGCGCCGGTGACCAGCACGCGGGCGCCCGGCTCGACCCGGGCCTTGCGGCAGGCCCACACGCCCACCGACAGCGGCTCGATCAGCGCGGCGGCGTCATCGGACAGGCTGTCAGGGACCGGGTAGACGAACTCCTCACGCACGACGACGTACTCACAGAAGGCGCCGTCGATCGGCGGGGTGCCGAAGAACCGCATCCGCGGGCAGAGGTTGTAGCGGCCGGCCCGGCATTGCCGGCAGGTGAAGTCGGGCGTACCCGGCTCCACCGAGACGCGCCGCCCCACAAGCTCGCGGCCGACGCCCGGCCCGCTGACGACCACGGTGCCGGACGCCTCGTGGCCCAGCACCAGCGGCGACTCCACGACGAAGTCGCCGATGCGGCCGTGCTCGTAGTAGTGCACGTCCGAGCCGCAGGTGCCGACCGACGCGACCCGTACCAGCACCTCCCGGGGGCCGGGCTCGGGCCGGGGGCGCTCCTCCAGCAGGATCTTGCCGATGCCGTGCAGTACGGCCGCGCGCATAGCCTCACCTACTCCCCGGTGATGGCGCCGAGGGTGAGTCCGGTGACCAGCCAGCGGCGCACGGCGAGCCCGGCGAGCATCATCGGCACGACCACGATCGTGCCGATCGCGGTGAGCTGCCCCCAGTCGATGCCCGTCTGCGTGACCAGCTGGGAGGCGGCGATGGGCAGCGTCTGGGAGTTCGGCCCGGAGAAGACCACGGCGAAGGCGTAGTCGTTCCAGGCGAAGACCAGGCACAGGATGAACGTGGTGACCAGCCCCGACTTGGTCAGCGGCAGGATGACCATCCAGAAGGCCTGCCAGCGAGAGCAGCCCGCGACCAGCGCCGACTCCTCCAGCGACGAGGGCACCTCGGCGAAGAACGCGCTCATCAGCCAGATGGCGAAGGGCAGGTTGAAGGTCAGGTAGGCCAGGATCAGCCCGGGAATCGAGTCGATCAGGCCGAGCCCGCGGAAGATGAGGAACAGCGGCACCACGACTGCCGCGATGGGCGCCATACGCGTGGAGATGATCCAGAAGGCCAGGTGCTTCTTGCCGCGCATGTGGGTGCGTGCCAGGCCGTACCCGGCCAGCGCGCCCAGGCCGACCGCGAGCAGCGCGGAGATCCCGGCGGCCAGCACGCTGTGCACGATGTACGGCCCGAGGTTGTTGGCGCCGGTGAACAGGTTGCGGTAGTTGTCCAGCGTCGGCGAGAAGAAGAACTGCGGCGTGGCCGCCGTCACGGCCTCGGCGTTCTTGAACGACGACATCAGCATCCAGACCAGCGGGACCAGCGTCCAGAGCAGCGCCAGCACGATGAGCAGCGTCACCAGCCACCGCGTACGCCGGCTGCTCTCCTCCAGCGGCGACTGGGCCTCGCCGCGCGGGGCGGCGGTGACCGGTGGCCGGGTGGCCTCGCCGGGAAGGGTCTCCGGAGGTATGGGCGCCGCCGGCGGTGTCATCGAGGTGCTCATCGGGTCAACCCCCTCACGTCCAGCAGCCGGACGAAGGTACGCGCGATGAAGATCGAGAAGGCCAGCATCGCCAGGCCGATGGCGGCGGCGTAGCCCAGGTCGAAGAAGCGGAACGCGGTCTCGTACAGCCGGACCGGCACGATCTTGGTCGCGTCGGCGGGGCCGCCGTTGGTGGTGACCCAGATGATGTCGAAGAAGCGGATGGCGTCCATCGAGCGGATCAGCAGCGCGACGAGCAGCACATTGGAGATTGCCGGGAAGAGGATGTAGCGCAGCGTCATCCAGCCCCGGGCGCCGTCGACGGCGGCGGCCTCCCGCACCGACTGTGGCACGCTGGACAGCCCGGCCAGGGTGATCAGGGCGATCAGCGGGGTCCACTCCCACACGTCCATGAGCACGACGGCGGCGAAGGCGCTGACCGGGGCGCCGAGGATGTCACCGGTGTAGCCGAACCCGCGCAGCACCCACGCGTACAGCCCGAAGGTGGAGTCGGTGAGGTAGCGCCCCAGCAGGCCGACGATCGACGGCGCGGCGAACATCGGCAGCAACAGCAGGCTGAGCAGGATGTTACGGCCGCGCAGCACGCGGAACAGGAGCAGCGCGATGCCGATCCCCAGGACCATCTCCAGCCCAACGGTGAGCACGAAGAAGATGATCGTCCGCAGCCAGGACAGCCACATGTCCGCGTCGGTGAAGAAGCGCGCCCAGTTGTTGAGGCCCACCAGGTCGAGCTTCACCCCGCCCAGCAGCCGGACGCGGGAGAAGCTCATCGCGATCAGGGCGATGAACGGCACGATCGACAGCGCGGCCAGCAGCAGCAGGCCGGGGGCCATCATCCAGCCTTCGAAGCCGACCCGCGGCTCCTTGCGGCCGGAGCTCTTCGGCTGGGCCGAGCCGCGTACCGCTGCTGAGGTCTGCGCCATCTAGGCCACCCACCCTCGCGCCACGATCTGGTCCACCCGGGATTTGATCGAACGCATCGCGTTCGCCGGTGACTCCGCCCCGCTGAGCATCGTGGACAGCTGGGTGAAGATCGCGGTGTTGCACTCGTTCCACATGGGGATCTTGGGTCGCAGGCCGATCCGCTCGGGCGTCCAGGCCTGCCGTACCGCGGCGGCCGCGAGCATGTTGGGCATCGGCGACGGTCGCTTCTCGGCCGCGCGCACTTCCGGCATCTCGTAGACGGAGGTCCGCGTCGGGGTGCCACCACCGGCCTTGCTCTTGAGGTTGGCGAGCTGGGTCTCGGGGGAGGTGGCCCACACGAGGAACAGCCAGGCGGCGCCGCGCTCGTTGGGCATCGTGTTCGCGCTGATCCCGATCCCCGTGCCGCCGTACATGTTGGCCGTGGCGACCGGGCCCTTGGGCAGCACCGAGTAGCCGACCTTGCCGGGCAGCACCAGCTCGTTGCTGGCCGCGAACTCATGCCAGTTCGGGCACATCGCCAGCCGGCCCGCGCGGAAGGCGGCGCCGACGCCGTCCCAGTCCCACGTCTTGGAGGCCGGGTCGGCGATGGACAGCAGCCGGTTGTAGAACTCCGCGCCCGCGATGGCGGCCTCGGAGTCGAGCCGGCACGGTCCCGGATCCCGTGAGCCCAGACGGCCCACTTCCTTGCCGTGGTCGAAGTAGGCGCCGCCGTAGGACCACAGGACGTTGCTGAAGTCGTTCATGAGGGAGTCGTGCTGCCTGGCCTGGTGGCCGGTGCCGTACTTGACGTCCGAGGTGGCGTTCTTGTTGAACCACTGGGCGATCCGGAAGTACTCCTCCCAGGTTCGCTCTCCGCCCGGAGTGGGGTCGAACCCGAGGTCGTGGGCCATGCGGTCGTGGTACTTGGCGAACAGGTCCTGCCGGTACTGCCAGATCATCGTCGGCGCGTCATAGGGGAGGGCGTAGTAGGCCGCGGGATCGACGAACCGGCCGGCGGCGTCCATCTGGACGGGGATGAAGTCGCCGATGCCGCCGGGCAGGCGGGGCAGGTTCGGGTCCGCCTCCAGCGTCCGCAGGTCCACCAGCCCGCGCTGGTACGGGGCGAGCACCTGGTAGGGGTCGGCGTAGATCACCTGGTACTGGGCCCGGCCCGAGGCCAGGTCTAGGGCGACCCGCTGGACCAGGGCGGTCAGCTCCAGCGTGACGATGTTGACGTTGATCCCGGTCAGGTCGGTGAACGGCTTGGTGTTGGCGGCGATGGCCGCGGTGGGGGCGGTGTTCTCCGAGATGAAGTTCAGGGTGGCGCCCTGGAACTGGCGCCACTGGTCGGTCGTGCCGGCTCGCGTCACGTCCCCGCGAGATCCACAAGCGCTCAGCCCGCCGCCGAGAGTCACCGCTGCGCCGGCGGCCATGGCTCCACGGAGAATGTCGCGCCTGCTCGGTTGAGGTGGATAGTTCACCGCCTCTTCACCCCCCGATACCGCATAAGAAAAGGGCGATGAGACTAGGTTTATCCCTTATCGACATTGTTTGAAAACTCATATGTGAGATTTTCGTAGAAATAAGGGGATATTTTGGCTTTCGTGAGTTAAGTAAAATTGTCAGGTGCGGTGCTCCGCGAGCTCCCGAACCGTGGCGTGGGCGCCTTTGGCGCGCAGCGACTCCAGCGCGCGCAGATACGGCCGGACGAACCGCTCGTCATCCACGAGATCGCCGAAGAGCTCCCGATTCGCGATGAACGCCGTAGGGTCCTGGCGCTGCGTCCGCGCGATGGCCGTCAGCCGGTCCTTCAGCCGGTCGACGATCGCGATGGGCGCCCCCGATTCGTCGACGCCCTCGGCATAACGCGCCCAGCTGGCTACCACGGCGGCCGCCCGGGTCACCGAACCGCCCCTGGCAAGTTGCTCGCGTACGACGGGAAGCAGCCACTTCGGGATCCGGTCCGACGACTCGGCGCACAGGCGCGCGAGCGTGTCGCGTACCTCGGAGTTGGAGAAACGCTCGATCAAGGTCCGCTTGTAGACGTCCAGATCGACGCCCGGCACCGGCCGCAGCGTGGGCGTGGCCTCGATGTCCATGTAGTCGAGCAGGAACGTCGCGATCGCCGGGTCCGCCGCGGCCTCGTGGACGTAGTGGTGGCCGCTGAGGAAGCCGAAGTAGGCCAGCGCCTGGTGCCCGGCGTTGAGCAGGCGCAGCTTCATCAGCTCGTACGGCTCGACATCCGCGACCACCTGCACCCCCACCTCCTCGAACGGCGGCCGGCCAGCGGGAAAGCGCTCCTCCAGCACCCACTGCGTGAACGGCTCGCAGATGACCGGCCACTCGTCCCGAACCCCGAACCGCCGGGCCACGTCCTCGCGATCCTCGTCGGTGGTGGCCGGGGTGATGCGGTCGACCATGGAGTTGGGGAAGGCCACCTCACGCTCCATCCAGGCGGCGAGCTCGGGATCGGCGAGCCGGGCGAACGCCGTGAAGGTACGGCGGGCCACGTCGCCGTTTCCCTGGATGTTGTCGCACGACATGACCGTGAACGGCGTCACGTCCCGCTCGCGCCGCCGTCGCAGCGCCTCGGTGACCAGGCCGAACACCGTGGCCGGGACCGCACCGGGTGCCAGGTCCGCGCGGATCGCCGGCGACTCCGGGTCGAACTCACCGGTGACGGGGTGGATGTTGTAGCCCCCCTCGGTGACGGTGAGGGACACGACGCGTACGGCAGGGTCGGCCAGCTTCTCGATGACCGCCTCCGGATCGTCGGGGGCGAAGAGATACTCGATGATCGACCCGATGACGCGGGCTTCGCGCGTTCCGTCGGGGTGCTTCAGCACGAGCGTGTAGAGGCCGTCCTGCGCCGTCAACGCCTCGCGCATCCGGGCGTCGCCGGGCAGGACCCCGACCCCGCAGATCGCCCAGTCGAACGCCTTGCCCTCGTTCATCAGCCGGTCGAGGTACATCGCCTGATGCGCGCGGTGGAATCCGCCGACCCCGAAGTGCACGATGCCGGTCGTGAGCCGCGACCGGTCGTAGGAGGGGGCCGTCACCTGCTCCGACAGGCTCGTCACCGTCTCCTGCGTCAGCGTCGTCACCGCCATGAGTCCCCCTTCGGCCCTACGCTCAGCATGGCCAGCTCCATCGGCTTCAAACTCCTGACCTGCGTGTATGCCCGTGAGCACCAGTCGCGGAGGCCGGGGCGGCTAGGTTGTCCTTGTCACGCGGATCTTTGGTGGAGGAATGATGTGGGAAGAGCAGTTCGCCACGCTTTCGGCCGTCGCCGCGCGCCAGAGCGGGCTGATCACGGAGGCGCAGGCCGGTCGGCTGGGGATCGACAAGCCGGCGCTGCTCCATTTCGCTGAGTCCGGGTTGCTGGTCGAGCTGGATTGGGCGGTCTACCAGCTCGCGTGGTCGGCCATGGGGCCGCGTTACGCCTATCCGCTGGCCGCCTGGCTGGCGATCATGCCGGAGAGTTTCCGCTGGGAGCGGTCGCAGTCCCTTCATGAGGACGCTGTTCTCTCGCACGAGTCGGCCTGCGGCCTGCACGGGCTGGGATCCGAGCCGAGCCCCTTGGTGACGTTCACCGTGCCGGAGGAGTTCGAGGGTCCCCGGGCGACGAAGATGCATGTCGCGGCCCTGAAGCCGGATGAGGTGGGCGTGGTCGAGGGGATTCCGGTGACGACCCCCGCCCGGACGATCGTGGATCTCGCCGCCGGCTGGGCCGAGCACGGCGAGTTGCGCCGCGTCCTCATGGACGCCGTACAGAAGGATCTCGTCGACCTGCGTCGGATCCACGCGGATCTGGCGCCGCTGGCCGGGCGGCAGGGGTTCCCGGAGGACGGCCGGGAGTTCGTGGCGTATTTCCTGCCCGACCTCGATCCGGCCGAGCTGTCCGCCCGTAACCAGCGTGGCTACGCCGCCCTGGCGCACGCTGATCGGGTGGCGGACCTGCAGTCCGCGGTGGCGCGGCTGATCCCGGAGGGCGGGGATGAGGCGCTGAGCTGGGACATAGCCGCCGAAATCATCGGCCGCTCCTGACGCTCATCCACCTCCTGGCGGGCTGGCCGCTCCTGACGCTCATCCACCTCCTGGCGCTCTTGGCGCCCACTCACCTCCTGGCGGGCCGGCCGCTCTTGGCGCTCACTCATCTCTCCGGCGGCGGCGGATCCGCGAACATCGTGGAGATCTCATACCCGTCCCGCTGCCCGTTGACCTGGAAGAAGAACTCGACGGTGCCGCCGTCGAAGCTCTCCATGGGCGTGGCCTGCGGCTCCGGCACGCCCGGCCGCTCTCCGGCGCGCAGCGCCCTGACCCAGATCAACCGGTTCGCGACGGCGGTCTCCGGGCTGCCGTCGACCGGCACGATCCGGAATCCGGCGCAGTACAGATGCCCGTCGGGGCCGAGCAGCTCGCCGATCGGCAAGGACACCCGGCCGGGCCGCTGATCGGGGTTGAACGGGGTGGCGAGAGCAGCGCGCATGAGCGGGTGCTCAAGAGCGCGGGCGAAAGCGACGGCGAAGGCGACCGGATCGTGGATGGCCGTGGCCGTGTCCGGGCAGCGGTGCTCCAGGTCGCCCGGCCGGAACGCGTCAGTGGCGCGCCCCCGCAGCTCCTCATCGAGCTGCGCCGGATCTTCGAGACGGGCGACACGGCCGTGGAGCCGGCCGTCGGCGGCGAACGCCCCGTGCCGGGCGAGATGATGGCCCTGACCTTGGTCGATGGCGACCAGCACGCGCTGGACGGCGGGATCCAGACTGGCCGCGGCGGCCAGCCACGGCCGCGTGGCAGCGTGTCGCGCGATGTAGGCGGCGGCCTCCCGCGCGCTCACCTCCGGCAGCCCCGCCCTGGTGGCGTCGAACCGGTCGAGCACCTGACGGGGCGTCGGCTGCCCGTCGCCTAAGGGGACGTCGAGCCGGTCGGCGTACGGCCGTACCGGCGCCGCTGTCACACGGCCGACCGCCTCGCCCAGGTCACGGACCTCCGACCGGTCGAGCTGGAAGAGCCGCAGATCGTCGAGGGCCTGACGGGCGAAGCCCGGCGAGTCGAGCAGGGATTTGATCGCGTTCGCGACGGCAGTGGCGCGCTCGCCGGGATCCAGACCGTACGCCCGGGAGATCCGGATGGCGTCCACGTCGATGCGCGAGCGCTCCAGGTGCAGCACGGCGTACGGATGCGCCAGGGACACGCCCTCGTACTCCTGATCGACGGTGAACTGCGGCTCCAGCACACCCAGCAGAGCGAGCCGGATACCGTGCCACTTACGACCGGCCTCCTCGGGCGTCCTGGCGTCCACGCGCACCCACCGGCGCAGCTGCTCGGCGTAGTACGCGCTTCGCTTCCAGTCCTCCTCGCTCCAGTACGTCCAGCGGTCACCGTCGAGCGTGGCGCTGCGGCCCAGCCGGTCCGGCCACTGATCCAGCTCACCGCCGCGGATGAGCCGGTTGATCCGGTCCACCGTGACCGCGACGCGGGCCGGGTAGTAGACGGCGACGGGCTGGCCCCGGCGGTTGGCCGGGTCGGGCAGGTCGGGGCCGAACAGCAGCCGCCGCATCGCAGGCAACGGGGCCCGGCTGGTCTCCGTAGTGACGAACCGCGTGATCGGCCGCCCGCTCGGATCGAAGCGCGGATTGCCCTGCTCGTCGAGGACCGGCTCGGAGTCGCCGTAGGCCCAGTCCTGCCAGTACAGCTGCCAGCGGTTGCCCTTGTTCCCGTCGTGCTCCCTGGCCTCGAAGTAGACGGTGGGCACGCCGAGCATGGCCGGGATCTCCAGCGCCCCGCTCTCCATCCCGATCTGCACCACGTCGCTCTGGGTGGTCAGGCGATGGAAGAACAGGCCCTGCTCGGCGTAGCTCAGCGCCTGCCCGCCGTTGTGCTCGGCCGCCCAGAACTCCACCAGCGTCCGGGTGTCGACCCCGTCCAGCACCCCTTCCTGACGCCACGCCTCCTCCAGCTCAGGACGTCCGGCGAAGATGTCGTCGCCGAGAAGAACGACCCGCCGACCGGGATGGCGCGCGTGGAGCGCCTCGATCGTCTGACGCAGGACCTCGGGCCGGGTGTCCAGGTGCGGGCCGTGCCGGCCGCCCACCGGCTGGCCCCGGGTGTCACGGACCCAGAGCAGGGCGTACTCGCCGACCTGCCCGTTCGCCTGCCTGTCGGCCTGGCCGTTCGCCTGGTGGAGCCGGTCGATCACCGCCTGGGCCCGTGCCGCGCGCCGCGCGGCCGTCGCCTCGTCCGGCCCGAGCATCGCGTCCACCATGCGCTGCCGCGCCTGAACCGGGTCGGCCTGGATCGCCCGCAGGGCGAAGAGCTGGGCCCGCATCCACTGCGACTCGCTGTAGTGGCTCTTCTGGCTCGTGTTGGCGAACGCCAGCCGGACCCGGTGCGGTTCTATGCCGTACTCGTCGATCAGTCTCTGGCGCAAGGCCAGGGCGTCCCTGAGCGGCTTGGCGTGCAGCTCGATGAGGGCGTCGACCAGCGCCGCCGGGTCGTTGACAGTGCGCCCCTTGATCAGCTGGTGCAGCACGGCGGCGTTGGCCTCGTCCAGGGTGATGCCGCTCGGCAGGGCGCCGAGGTAGGCCAGGTGGGACTGATGGGCGTCCCACTGGAAGGTCTTGAAGCCGCGGTCCGGCTCGTAGGCGATCTCGACCGTCGTGTCCGGATCGGCCATCAGGGCCGCCGCGTGACTGTACAGCTCGCCGCGCTGGTGGGCGTAGAAGCGCAGGTGTTTGAAGTGCTGGTTGTCCGGGCCGGGGACGCGGGTCAGCTCGACGTACCCGCTGTCGTACATCATCCGGCTGCGGATGAAGTCGACCTTCTCGGCGGGGGAGAGGTTGGTGCGCTGCTTGAGCTGGGAGAGCTCGGCGTCAAGGTCGCCCGCGGACAGCCGGTCCCACGTCGCGATCATGTCCGGGTCGGCGTGCACCGCCGACGCCGGGGCGGTGCTGGGCACCTGCAGATGCCGTACGTCCGCGGTGCCGTCAGGCGCGACCGTGTCACCGGAGGCGTCCGGGGCCGTGACGTCGTCCGTCTCCACCCAGCGGCGGAGGTTGGGGTCCCAGCGGCTCGGCGGCGGCGCCTCCTCCCGCAGCAGCGGATCGAGGAACGCCTGCGCGACCGGAATGGCCTCGGTGAGCCCGGCGTACGGCAGGCCGGGGGTGGTCCTGGCGTACTGGTCGAACTTCCGGAACCAGTCTGGGCTGGGAATCTCGAAGGCCGACGGCACCTTCAGGTTCTCGCCCTGCTCCAGCCGCCAGGCGAACTCCGCGTGCAGCATCGCGTGCGTGGCCGGGCCGTCCCACGACGAGTTCAGAATGATCATCAGGATGTCGACCAGGTCCTGACACCGGTACGGCAGGTCGCCCGCCTTGCAGCTGAACAACCCCTTGCCCCGGGCGATGCAGTCGTGGCAGCGCGTCTCCAGCGTCCTGATGCCGTGGGTGTAGATGCCCGACACCTTGTGCGCCAGCGTGTCGTGGTAGGAGATGACCCGCAGGCGCGGGCTCTCGTCGGGGTGCCCCGTCGCGAGGATCTGCTGGGGGAAGGGGATGATCTCCGGTTCCTTCCACACCGCGCGGGTACGCGGCGGGGCGAGGTCCACGCTGAGCCGCATGATCTCCATGTCGCCGCAGTAGACCGTGTGCGCCATCCTGACCGCCTTGCCGTGCAGGATGTAGACCTTGGACTCCCGGACGAACCGCAGCTGGTCACCGTGATCGCGGGCGAGCGCGGCCTCGTACTCGTCGGCCATCGCGTCCGGATCCGGGTTCCCCGACATCCTGACGAGGTCGATGTCGGTGCTCGCCCGGCCGCCCGGGTTCCTGGAGAGCATCGCCTGGCCGCCCTTGAGCATCCAGTCGTCGGGGTTGGCGGCGAAGATACGGCCGATGGCGCGCTGAAGCGCGAACTGCTGCAGCTCGTCGAGGGGCGCCGTGCCGCGCCGGTGGGCTTCGGCGCGTACCTGGTTCATCAGGTCGCGCCAGAATCTCAGGAACTGGCGGGGATCGCTGTCGGCGTTCCGGTCACCGGTGGGGCTGAGGCTGGAGCGGAGCCCGTCGGTGGGATTGGGGGCGGAATCCGTGCTGGAATCCGCGCTGGGGCCCGGGCTGGGGTCCGCCTGCGCCGTCGCGGTGGGGTCCGCCTGCGCTTTCGTGCTGGGGTCCGTCTGCGCCGGGGTCGTGGGCAGGCTGATTCCCGCGCGGCGGAGCTGGACGACGCCCGGCATCGAGCGCCGGAAGCTCTGGATGGCCCGGCGCAACGTGTCCGCTCCCGGCTCTCCGGGGTGGGGTGACACGGTCGCCGCGAGGCGTACCAGCAGGTGGATCTGCTGGGTGGTCACCGGAGTGGTCGCGTCCCTGCCCAGCAACGCGTTGACCGCGGTCCGCAGCAGGTCGAGCTGCGGTACGGAGTCGCCGAGCAGCAGTTCGGCCAGGTGCTTCAAGGCGGCGAGCTCGGCGATGGCGAAGGAGTACTCCGGTCCGGTGCCGTAGATGTCCTGCGTCATCCGGACCAGCGCGTCCGTGTACGCCAAGTGCTCGTTCGTCAGCGGGCGCCCGTCGGCGAACAGGCCGTCCATGCGTTCGAGCAGCCGGAGGTGCTCCACGAGCGGGCGCCCGTCGGACGGGAACTCCTCGACCAGCCTCAGGACGTTCCCCGGCAGACGACCGGCCGGCTCGAACTCCGGCCGCGACCACTCCTCGGCCGGGGCTACGGGGGCGGGCCGGGTGAGTGACACCTTGGGCCGCTGGTCGCTCTCCGGCAGGAGCGCGAAGAGATGCTCCAGGTGCCGGTCGCGGAGCCCCGCCGTTTCGGCCACCGTACGGCCGTCCCGGTCGAGGACGGGCCGGCCGGCCGACCAGAACAGCTGGGCCTGACCCAGCAGATTGGAGTCGGCGTGCACGTCGCGCGCGGCCAGGTCGCGCCGGTCCTCGGCGAGCGGGTGGACGTATTCGTCGAGCATGCCGAGCAGATGTAGCGTCTCGTGCGCGAACACGACCGGCTCCATTCCCGCGTACCAGCTCAGATAGTGGATCGGGGGCCGGTCGCGGTAAGACCGTAGCTGGTCCAGCGGGGTGCTGATCACCTCACCCTCGCTGTGCCAGCTCTCGCGGTCGGCGAAGTCGGCGGCGCGGGTGCCGGTCCCGGGGTGCAGCAGGACGACCGTGCCGTCCGGGGCCTCGTCGGGCGCGGCCACGAACTCCATCCGTACGTGGAGGAGCGATCCGTCGGCCAGTTGGTGCTGGTGGTTGTAGTAGAGGTCGATCCCTTCGAGCAGGCGGGCGTGCGCGTCGGCGATCTCCTCGGGGGTGAGCCGGGGGTCGGCGCGATACTGGACCCGGACGGTGAACTCCGTGACGGGGTGCAACCCGCCCCGCCACGGGACGAGCAGCCTGCGGGCCTCCACTTGGGCCGCGCCCTCGGTGTGGGGGACGGTGATCGGCTCAGGGGTGGCCGATCCGCGCAGGGGCTCCCACCGAGCGGCCAGCGGAACGTTCCGGGGATCGCGGACGTTGGCGAGCGTCTGGCCGGACCTGGGGGGTGGGTCCATGTTGAGGGTCGGGGTCCGGGTCGCGTGGTCCACGGCTGTACGGGGTGCGGTGTCGCGGCTGACGAGGCCGTCTGTATGGGGTGCGGTAGCTCGGCCGATGGGGTCGTCTGCGCGAGGTGCGGTAGCCCGGTCGATCGGGTCGTCTGTGCGAGGTGTGGTGTCCCGGTTGATGAGGTCGTCGATGCTCGCGGGCCGGCCCGGTCGGCTCGGGTCGGCGGCCTGCGGATCCGGCTGTGCCGCCAGGTTGGGCCGCGTCGCCGAGTCGGCCTGTGTCGTGGAGTCGGCCAGAGTCGCGGGGTCGGTGGGACGTGCCGTCTCGGCTGGCGCGGGCTCGGCGGGCCGGGTCGGCTCGGGGGCCGATGCGCTGGAGCCGGGCTGTGCCCTACTCGGCATCGGATCCCCAGCCGGTCGCGGATCCCCAGGCGGGGGTGCGGGCTGCCTGGTCTGGGGCGTGTCGGGAGCGCCCGGGGAGGCCACCGGCCGGGAGCCGTTCATCGGCGGCTCGGCCGTCGCTCGTCCCGGACCGCCCGGTGCACCTTCGCCCGGCGTACCTTGCGGGGGGACCGTGGGGGAGACCGGCCCGCCGTAGGACCCCGTCCCGTTCGGCGGAGCCTGCGGACCACCAGCGGGGCGCGCATCCGTGCCGGGCCGCCCATCCGTGCCGGGCCGGGCACCTGTATCAGGGTCCGTATTGGGCCGCGTGTCCGTGTCGGCCTGTGCCAGGTCGGTGGTCCGCGTCAGGTCGGTGGCCGCTGCGGTGTCCATGGCGGAGTTCAGGGCGCTCATGGGGTGCAGCACCGCCCCGGCCACGCTGGGATTGAACGGGCTGATCGTGTTCGTCCGGCCCGCGCCACCCATGAACCCACCGACCAGGGAGTCGGCGGTTGGCGGCTCCCACTGCCCGTACACGAGCCCGTTGGCCACGAAACTGCCGGCGGGCGAGGCCACCACGTTGTTCAGGCCCGTGTTCAACGCCCGGCCCGGGAATCGCCGGAAGGCGTTGCCCCATCCGGGCAGGTCGCCCGCCGTCCGGTTCAGGTGGCTGATCCCCGGGACGGCGCTGGTGAGCCGGGACACCGGAGCGCCGAGCTTGGTGCCGGCGACGGCGCCCACGCCGGCGCCCACCGCCGCGGCCATGGTCTTGTCCCAGTCCCAGCTCAGCCGGGTGCCCATCTGGATCTGCTTGTACTGGGTGAAGGCGTCGATGAAGACCTCTTCACCGATCTCCTCGATCAGTTCGTGCGTCAGCGCGGCCGACATGAACCGGCGGCCCAGTGTGCCGCCCGCGAGGGTGGTCAGTCGGCCCGCCGCAGTGACCCCGGCGGGGCGGGCCGCCGCGATCCCCAGGCGGGTGAGGATGTTCCTGATGGCCAGCCGCAGGCTCGACGCCGCGGGGCCCACCAGTGGCGCCGTCGCACCGGCCGAGAAGAACGAGACGAGCAACGCCACGGCGATCGCGATGACGGCCACCCAGAAGGCCACGTTGATCGAGATCTTCGAGTACTGGGTCTCCAGCGCGAAGGCGTCCGCCTGCTGGGCGTACTGATGGTGGGCGGCCATCTTGGCCAGGGCGCCGGTCTGCTCGTCGTACATCCGCTCCACGCGGGTGAACGTGACGGGTTTGGCGGGAGACTCCCATCCCGCGGCGATGGTCCGAACCGCCGTGCCGGTCGGCTCGAACGTGGCCACATAGGTGTCCACGGCCCGCCGGTGCGCTTCCCGCAGCCGCCACAGACCGCTCTCGCTGGCCTCGGGCCACGCCTGCCCCGACATGAGCATCGGGATCAGCCAGTAGACCACCCAGTCCGGCAGCTTCTCCGTCTCCCACACCGGACGCACATCGCTGGCCGAGATCCCCCCGAACCTGTCCGATGGCAGCCCATCCGGCGTCTGTGAATTGACGTCACCGCGACCCGCCACGCTGGACCGTCACACTTCCTTTCTGATTCGACCACCGGAGGCGAGATCCTGCGCGATCGCGGTGTCCGTGGAGCGGGAGTTGGCGATGGTCTCGCGTAGCAGCGGCCCGACGTCCACGATCTCGCCGACCAGCGCGGTCCCGGATTCGACCAGCCTGCTGGGGCCGTCGTCCTTGAGGTAGGCCTGCGCGAACATCCGGCCTTCCGCGCCGTTCCCCCAGGGAGCGGCCGCGTTGAGCGCCTTCAGTTCCTCGGACACCTCCGGCCACGCCTGCTCCAGGTCGAGGGCCATGGTGTTCCATTGGGCGATGCCGCTCTCGATTGACGGGCCCAGGTACAGGGTCCGGGGGCTAGGAACCGGCATTCTCCCTCCCCGCCATCTGGTCGGCGAGCTGCGCGAGCACGGTCTCCACGTCGCCGTCGAGGTGCGCCCGCATCTGCTCGGCGGGGATCACCGGCTCGAAGATCTCCACGACGCGCTGCCGCATCTTTTCCGCCGCGTGGTGGGTGGTGTCGGTGATGACATCGGCCAAAGTACGGGCATCGGGGCGGCGGTAAATCCGGGGGTCAAGATCCAGCCGGACCAGTTCACCGCGCGCGTCGACCGTTACCGCGACCAGGCCGTCCTGGGATTTCTCCGTCACTTGTACGGCTTTCGCCTCCGCGAAAAGACGAAGCCCGTCGTCCTGTAAACGAATAAACGCCTGGCGTAGTTCATCGGCATAAGCCTGCATACCAGACGTTTCCGCTTCTCCAGTCGATCGCACGTGCCGTAATCTCCTTATTACAGAGAGGTAACACCCGCTCTAGGAGTAACGGATCATATAGGCGTCATTCACCGTTGTTCATAGTGAATTCCCAAAAAACTAGAGTTTCCCAAGGTCAGCGGCGTGCTCGCGCAGCGCGGTCACCTCGTCACCGGCGATCCAGCGGCGGTACACGCCCCGCTCGACCCGCTCCAGCCCGAGCTCCATCGCCACGGGCACCGACGCGCCGGCGTACTCCAGGAGGACTTCGCCGTCCTTCTCCGCGATGACCAGGAAAGACGCGCCCTTCCACACGCAGACCGTCGTGACGAGGTCCACCCGTTCGCACTCCGCGGCGGGCACCGCTCTGACCCAGACGCCGGAAGCGATCTCCTCGAACCCGGCCTGCGCGGCGGTGTCGCGTAGACGCAGCCACACCCCGTCGGCGCTCAGCTCCGGAGCGGCCTCGTAGTCGACCCCGCCCCAGCGGGCGCGGTAGAAGGACCGCGTCATCGCGCCGCCCAGCGGTAGAGGGACCGGGTCATTGCGCGGCCCGCAGGAGCCACTGTCCGAGGTCCCCGTCGAAGACGGCGCGGCCACGCGTGACCCCGTCGATCCCCAACTCCACGATCTCCGCCCCGTACGGCAGCGCGACTCCCGTCACCTTGTACTCCCTGATCGTCTGATCTACGCTCGGCACCAGTCCCATGCCGACGAAGGGCGGCTCCTCGACCACCCAGCCGGCGACGGCCCGCATCCCCTCCTCGTCCTCCCCGCCGTAGGGCGTCGGGTAGAGATCGACGCCGATCGCGGGCCAGCGCAGGATGTTCAGGGCGCCCTGGTCGGTGAGCGCGTCCTCCCGTGACAGCGCTTCAGCGAGCACGGATGGTGTCGCGATGTGGGCGACGTCGAGGGCGTGGTGGCAGTAACCGGACACCCGCGGCTTGCCGTCATCGAGCAGTGCCTGGATCTCCGCGGGCCCCAGCAACTTCTGCACGATCGGGACACCTGGTTCGACCGCGTGGTCCTGGGCCAATGTGGGCACGGCGAGCCTGGCCACCGTACCCGGCTCCAGGAAGAACGCGAGCTCCAGCCCGGCATTGACCGCCAGCCCCCACCGGAGGTCCGGCCAGCCCGCGGCGAGCTCCACCATCGACACGACCCGGTGGTTCTCGACGCCGGTGGCCGCTCTGAGCGCGCCTGCCGAGGTGTAGACGATCAGCCACGTACGCTCGTCGTCGGCCTGAGTGGCCCAGGCCATGGGCTCGTCGCCGGCGGCGGCTGCCTCGCTGATCGGCATCGCGAAATCCGCCGCCCGCAGCAGACCAAGGCAGAGGGCAAGGTCTCCTTGCGCCTGTGCTGCCGCGAGTTGTTCTTCGAAAGCACTGGCCTGCCACACACGGCACAGCCTATAAGCGCGCGCTCGCCTCCCGTCGCCGTACGCTCGCCCGGTCTGAGTGATCAGTTCGCATTCCGTTCGCCGGCGATGTCGAGACAGGCCGATCGGCGTCGACGTCCCCACCAAAGGCAAGTCGAGCGGATCAGGAGATCGCGATGAACCAGCAGATGGACCAGCAGACGATCCAGCAGGCGGGCGAGCAGATGGGTCAGCGGGCGGAGCGGCAGACGATCCAGCAGGCGGGCCGGCGAGAGATGACGACCATCAGGACCAGCTACTGGGCGGTCGTCGGCGCGGCACTGGCGACGCTGTTCGCCAGTGCCGTCTACTACGCGGTGTTCGGCGGCGTGTGGATGAGGTTGAGCGGTGGGATCGCGTCCACCTCTCCTCAGGCGTGGGAGGTAGCCGCTCAATTCGGCAGGAACGTCATCGAGATGCTCGTGCTGGCCACGCTCATGAGCTGGCTCCGGATCGTGACCTGGCCGGGTGCGCTGCGGCTCGGCCTCCTGGTGTGGGGTGGGTTCCAGGCGCTGGCGATCGCGGGCTCCGTCATCCACGAGCAGTATCCGGTGGGGCTCTACGTCCTGCACGTCGGCGACGCGCTGATGACGACGCTGATCGCGGTGTCCATCCTCGTCCGCTGGTCCCGCCCTCGGGCGTAGGGGTCCTTGGGCATACGGGTCCTCGGGTATACGGGTCCTTGGGTGGAGGGAAGGCGCCGCGTGGTCGCCGTTCGGAGGTGGAGGTCAGTGGAACTGCGGGACGATCAGGTAGATGCCGTAGCCGACCACCGCCGCGCAGGCGGCGAAGCACAGGACGGCGGCGGCCAGCGGGCCGGTGCCCGTGGCCTGCCGCTCCTCGGCTATCTGGCGGGCCGATATCGCCAGCACACCGAGCGAGAAGACGACCACGACGACGACGCTGACGGCGAGGCTGACGACGAAGACCTGGCCGAGAGCGGCCCATTTGATGTCCATCACGATCCCCTCAGGCGGCGACCCGCCGTGGTTGGGCGGGCGGGTCGTTTCAGGCGGCGACCCGCTCCGGCTGGGTGGGCAGTTCGTTGACGTTGCCCGCGTGTACGGGCTCGCGGCGGCTGGCCGCGTACAGGCCGGCTGAGACGGCGATCGCGACCACGGCGGCGATGGTGACGCCGAGCGTGCCGGTGGTGGCCACGGCGGCGGCCACTCCGCCCACCGCGGCCGCCGCGGGCAGGGTGAGCAGCCAGGCCAGCGCCATTCGGCCGGCCAGGCCCCAGCGCACCTGAGCGAGGCGGCGGCCGAGGCCGGTGCCGAGGATGGCGCCGGAGACCACCTGTGTGGTGGACAGCGCGAAGCCCAGGTGGGAGGAGGCCAGGATGACCGTGGTCGCGCTCGCCTCGGCGGCGAAGCCCTGCGGCGACTCGATCTCGGTGAGGCCCTTGCCCATGGTACGGATGATGCGCCAGCCACCCAGGTAGGTGCCCAGGCCGATGGTCAGCCCAGCGGCGGCGATCACCCAGACGGGCGGGCCGGAGCCGGAGGCGAGCGCGCCGGTCGAGATCAGCGTCAGGGTGATGACGCCCATGGTCTTCTGCGCGTCGTTGGTGCCATGAGCCAGCGACACCAGCGACGCGGAGACGATCTGACCGAAGCGGAAGGTGGTGGTCACCGACTCGTGCCGGGCGCGGGCGGTGATCGTGTACGCCAGGTAGGTGGCGCTCATGGCCACGAACCCGGCGATCAGCGGCGAGGCCAGTGCCGGGATGAGGATCTTCTGCAGCACCGTGTCGAAGTGGACGCCGCGCATCCCGGCGCCGACCCAGACCGCGCCGATCAGGCCCCCGAACAGCGCGTGCGAGGAGCTGGACGGCAGCCCGAACAGCCAGGTGAGCAGGTTCCACAGGATCGCGCCGATCAGCCCGGCGAACACCATCGGCGGCGTCACCAGCCTGTCGTCCACGATCCCGCCAGAGATCGTCTTGGCCACTTCCACCGACAGGAAGGCGCCCAGGACGTTGAGTACGCCCGAGATCGCCACCGCCACCTTGGGCCGTAGCGCGCCGGTCGCGATGGAGGTGGCCATCGCGTTGGCCGTGTCGTGGAAACCGTTGGTGAAGTCGAAGGCCAGCGCCGTGATGATCACCACGACGACCAGGAACGTCACGTGCTCCATGTCGTTGTCCCCATCGTCTCGCCGTAACCCGGACGTTAGGCGCGTGTGGTGAACCGACCGTGAACACCCAGCGGAGACCGGATAACGAAGTCCGGTCTCCGCACCACAGCCGAGCCGTGTCTAGCCGGCGTCGGACTGGTTCAGTCGGCGTTGGAGGGACGGCGCCACGGGCCGGTGATCGCCAGGACGTGGCCGGGGCTCTGGATGTTGGCGAACAGGATCCGGCCGTCGGCGCTGAAGTTGGGGCCGGTGAACTCGCTGTCGTTGAGTTCGTTGCGCGCCATCGGGTACGCCTTGCCCTGCGCGGTGACGCCCACCAGGTGCTGGATGCCCTCTCCGTCCTCCGCGAGGATCACTCCTCCGTACGGCGAGACGGTGATGTTGTCCGGCCCGTCATAGTTCGTGTCCTGGGCGGGGTCGGGGTTGACGCCGAAGATGGTCTTCAGCGTGACCGTCTGGTGGCGCGGGTCGTAGAACCACACCTGGCCGTCGTGCTCGTTGACGCTGCCGTCGGTGTGGCGCGCGTAGCTCGCGACGAAATAGGCGCCGCCGTCCGCCCACCAGGCGCCCTCCAGCTTGCGGCTGCGGGTGATCTGGTCGTTGGGGAGTTGGGTGCGTACGGACTGGACGAGCGCGTCGCGTTCGGGCACCTCCACCCATCGGACCTGGTAGCGGGTGCCGGGGGAGGTGGCCTCCGACAGGTCGGCGACGTGCGCGCCGTCGCGATAGCAGCTCAGCGCCTCCAGCTTGCCCGCGGTCGCGCCGCCGTCGGAGAGGGCCAGCTCCCGCAGCGCGCCCTTGCCGCCATGGAACCCCTTCGGCGGCGTCCAGCGGTAGTAGAGCCCGTTCGGTCCGGAAGCGTCCTCGGTCAGGTAGATCGCCGACGTCTTCGGGTCGACGGCGACGGCCTCGTGCGAGTAACGGCCGAGAAACTTCAGCGGCACCGGGTCCTGGTTGGCCTTGCGGTCGAACGGGTCGACCTCGAAGACGTACCCGTGGTCCTTCTGGAAGGCGCCACCGGCCCGCTGCTCGGTCTCCTCGCAGGTCAGCCAGGTGTTCCAAGGGGTCTTGCCGCCCGCGCAGTTGTTGTGCGTGCCGGCCAGGCTGACGTATTCGCGGATCCGTACGCCGTGCGCGTCCACGTCGATGTTGGTGGTGCCACCGCCCGCGCCCGGATCGTAGGTGAGGCCAGGCAACGCGGGCACCCGGTACGGCTCGCTGCCACCGATCTCGTGGTTGTTGACCAGCGTGGCGCCGCCCTTGCCACGCCCGAGCTCTGCGTCCACTCCTTCGCTGTCCGCTCCTTCGCTGTCCGCTCCGTCACCGTCAAACCCGGCGCCCTTGCCACGGGTGAAGCTCGCCGTCCCGTCCGCGTCGCTCGGCGTCGGCTCGCCGCTCTCCAGCAGCGTCACCCCCGCCTCCGCGACGATCCGGTACGAGAACCCGGCGGGCAGGGCCAGCACCCCGGCCGGATCGGCGACCAGCGGGCCGTAGCCGAGCGGGGGCCGCGTGGCCGCGAACGCGGCGGGCCCGGCGATCGCCTCGATGCTGCCGGCGAACACTATGCCGAGGCCACCGGCGGCGCTGCGGCCGAGGAAGGAACGGCGAGAGACAGGTGCGGACATGGGACATCTCCTCCAACGTTGACGTCTGCAGGAGCCGACCCAATTGCGTCGCGGGAACGGGCGGCACCCCGCACTCCGTCCTTATGGTGAACGCTTGAGGAAGAACCGGCACCCGGATCGATCATCTTGATCGCCCGAAAGTGAATGATTCGTACGCACTGCGTTTGGAATCACGTCATGTGACGCTCCTAGCGTGCCGGTCATGAAACGCATCTCCCTCGCGGTGGGCGCGGCCCTGCTGGCCGTGAGCCTCGCCCCCACGACCGGTCCCGCGTCCTACGCCGCCGCACAGGACGGCGCGCGGGACAACACGGGCCGCGCCACGCTGACCGGGTTCGCCGCTCTCCCGGCGCAGACCTTCGTGCCCGGCAGCGAGCCCTCCGGCTCCCAGATCGGCACCACCCCGATCAACGGCGTCACCCCGCCCTTCGCCGGCCAGCCGGTCCAGGGGTTCAGCGGCATCGTCCGGCGCGGCGACGGCAGCTTCGACGTGCTGTCCGACAACGGGTACGGCGGCAAGAACAACAGCGCCGACTTCCTGCTGCGCGTGCACCGGATCAGCCCGGACTTCAAGGCGGGCACCGTACGGGTGCTGGGCGGGTTCAACCTGTCAGACCCGCGCGGCCGGGTCTCGTGGCCGCTGACCAGGGCGGACCGGGTGCTCGCCGGCGCCGACTTCGACGTGGAGTCGATCGTCCGGGCGGCGGACGGCACGTACTGGATCGGCGATGAGTTCGGCCCGTTCCTGCTGCACTTCTCCGCCACCGGCACGCTGCTGGAGGCGCCGATCGAGCTGCCCGGCGTCAAGGCGCCGGAGAACCCGACCCTCAACGGCGCGACGCCGAACCTGGCCGGCAGCAAGGGCTTCGAGGGCATGGCCCGTTCCGCCGACGGCCGGTGGCTCTACCCGCTGCTGGAGGGCACGGTCAGCGGAGATCCGGCGGGTACGCTGCGGCTGAACGAGTTCGACGTCCGGAAGCGGGCGTATACCGGCAAGCGCTGGACGTACAAGCTGGACAGCCCGACCAACGCGATCGGCGACGCCATCGCGGTGGACGAGCACCGCTTCCTCATCATCGAGCGGGACAACGAGCAGGGCGACGCGGCCAAGCTCAAGCGCGTCTACCTGGCCGACACCCGCGATCGCGACCACGACGGCGCGCTGGACAAGACGCTCGCCGCCGACCTGCTGGACCTGGCCAACCCCAAGGGCCTGGGCGGGTTCGGCGAGACTTTCCGCTTCCCGTTCCAGACCATCGAGGACGTCGTGATCCTCGACGACCGCACGCTCGGCATCCTCAACGACAACAACTTCCCGTTCTCGTTCGGACGGACGGCCGGGCAGCCGGACAACGACGAGTTCATCACCGTCCGCCTGCCGTTCCGCCTGCACGCCCGCTGAACGAAGAGGGGGCGGGCCGCACCGCCCGCCCCCACGGTTGTCAATGGAGCGGTCGGGACGTTCGTCGACACTGCTCCCGAGGAACTAGCCGAGGGCGTGGTCGAGGTTGAAGGCGGCGCTGATGAGGGCCAGGTGGGTGATCGCCTGCGGGAAGTTGCCGAGTTGCTCGCCGGTGTGTCCGATCTCTTCCGCGTACAGCCCCAGGTGGTTGGCGTAGGTGAGCATCTTCTCGAAGGCCAGGCGGGCTTCGTCGACGCGGCCGGCGCGGGCCAGGGCTTCGACGTACCAGAACGAGCAGATCGAGAACGTGCCCTCCGGCCCCTCCAGACCGTCCGGGCTGGCTTCGGGGTTGTAACGGTAGACCAGCGAGTCGGAGACCAGCCCGCTGCCGAGGGCGTCGAGGGTGGACAGCCACTTGGGGTCGGTGGGGGAGACGAACTTGGTCAGCGGCATCATCAGGATGGACGCGTCCAGGACGTCGTCGTCGAAGTGCTGGACGAACGCCTGCAGCGAGGTCGACCAGCCGTGTTTCATGATCTGGTGGTAGATCGTGTCGCGGGCCCGGCGCCAGCGCGGTATGTCGGCGGGGAGCCCTCGATGGGCGGCCATGCGCATGGCGCGTTCGATGGCCACCCAGCACATCAGCCGTGAGTAGACGAAGTCCTTGCGTCCGCCGCGGGTCTCCCAGATGCCTTCGTCGGGTTGGTCCCAGTTCTCGCAGACCCAGTTGATTAGCGTGCAGACCTGCTCCCAGCGGTCGCTGGAGATGGGGTTGCCCCATTTGTTGTAGAGGTAGATGGAGTCGAGGAGTGCTCCATAGATGTCCAGCTGGAGCTGGCTGACGGCGGCGTTGCCCACGCGTACCGGCGCGGACCCCCGGTAGCCCTCCAGGTGGTTCAGCTCGGATTCGGGCAGCTCGCTGCGTCCGTCGATGCCGTACATGATCTGCAGCGGGCCGGTACTGCCGGCTCCGGTGAGCGGGACGTGCGTGGACAGGAAGCCCATGAAGGCTTCGGCCTCCTCGGTGAAGCCGAGCCTGAGCAGCGCGTACACGCAGAACGCGGCGTCGCGTACCCATACGTAGCGGTAGTCCCAGTTACGTCCGCCCTTGACCTGCTCGGGCAGGCTGGTCGTGGGCGCGGCGACGATCCCCCCGGTCGGCGCGTAGGTGAGCAGCTTCAGCGTGAGGGCCGAACGGTGGACGACCTCACGCCACCTGCCCCGGTAGCGGGAGGCGGACAGCCACTTCCGCCAGTACCGCACCGTGGCGGCGAACTGCTCCTCCGCCTCCGCGCTCGGGCAGGGTCGTGGGGTGATCCCGTCGCCGATCCGGTCGAGGGCGAATACGGCGTGTTCGCCCTCCTTGAGCTCGAAGCTCGCCCAGGCGTCCCGTCCGTCGGTTTCGATGGGCACGCTGGCGGACAGCGCGAGGGACAGGGACTCCGACTCGAACGTCGTCCGGGATCCGTGCTGGTGGACCGTGTGGGGTTGCCTGGCGTAGTCGAACCGGGGGGCCACCCGGGCGCGGAACGGGAGGGTTCCACGGACGCAGGTCACCCGGCGGATCACCCGGTGCCGGTCCACCTCGTCGGAGTCATCCTCGATCGGCATGAAGTCCTGGATCTCGCCCACCCCGTCGACGGCGAAGAAGCGGGTGATCAGGACATTGGTGTCGGGGAAGTAGAACTGCTTGGTCTTCGCCAGGGTGTCGGCGTACAGCTCGAACGACCCGCCCTTGTCGGCGTCCAGGATCGAGGCGAACACGCTCGGGGCGTCGAAGCTCGGGCAGCAGTACCAGTCGATCGTGCCGTTGGTGCCCACGAGCGCGACCGTGCGCAGGTCGCCGATCAACCCGTGCTCTCCGATCGGCAGGTACCGCGAGTCCTCGGGGTAGCCGCCTGGTCCAGCCGTCATGTCTGTTCCCTGCCACGATTCCGGGAAAATATGCAGGTCAGAGCGGCTCGACGCGCGCTCAGGCCGCCGAGGGTGGTGGGGGCATGCCGTACGAAGCGCTCATGGTCAGGACCCGCTTCTCCAGATAGAGGCACATCATCTCTGTCACGGTGTCTCTGTTCTGCGGCGTGAGGTGGAATGTCTCCACCGCTTCATGTTCCTTCAGGACATCGACCCACGGCTCGGCGGGGGACATCACCGTGCCTAGGATGAGGCACGGGCTTTCGAGCATGTCGAGTACGACCTGCCGAAACGCCGCCGAGTACAGCTGCATGGGCCCGATCTCGTCCACCAGCACGATTCCCCCTGGATTGTTCGACAGGGAGGCACGAAGGGCGGGCACCGCGACGCCGTCCAGGAATTCGAGGTCCACGCCATACTTGAGCCGTCCATGGCTGAGCAGTCGCCCCACGCGCATATCACTGTCCGAATCAATGGACGCGAGCCGGCCTGACCGGCCGTCCAGCATCTCGATCTCGAAGCCCACGCGCTTGCCGTCTATCCGCCGCTCGGTGGCGTAAAAACCCACGACGCTCTTGGGGGCCAGTCTGGTGACGACATTTCTCAGGGCCGTCGTCTTGCCGACCTTTTTGACGCCAGTAAAGAGCAGTGCCCTACCCATGATCGCTCCCCGGAATGAGTAGCCGCGGCAAACCGGCGCCCTTGAGGTCGCCCCAGAGAACCGGGTTCTGGCGGCCATTGCTATAGTCACGCACTTGATGGAAAACCAGGTCGTACAGACTGGCCAGACCGATGACGTTAGTCGTTCCCGGACTGCGTAGCTGTTCGAGCAGGTAGTAGGAGAAAACGCCATGTCTGAGAGTGCCGTCTTCCCGCGCGACTTCGTCGTCGGCGCAGGCCGACAGGAAGATCGTTCCTGAACCGAGCGGCAGGTTTTCCAGCCGGATCCGCGGTCGGTGCGTTCGGCGCTGCTCCGCCAGCAGGGGCCCGGTTATCCCACGCCCATCGGAGTAGCCGGAAAAACAGGCATCGAGGATGAAGACCACGAGGCGCGCATTGAGCCGGCTGGCCAGCCGGGCCAGATCTGTATGCACCTCGATGGCGCTCGAAAGCAACGCGTGCCGCTGGGTGTCATGGCAGACCAAGAAGCGTGACACTTTATCGAGGCCGGGATGAATTTCGGGGGAGCCATGCCCGGCGAAGAAGATCAGCACCGCGTCACGGCGGTCGACGATCCGTGCCAGTCGCACCCCGATAAGGTCGATGATGCCCGACCGAGTCGCCTGATCGTCCACGAGTGGATGCACCCGCACACTTGATGCGTATAACGCCCGCCCGAACAATTCAGCAAAGGCGAGCGCATCCGCTCGGGCGTATGACAGGTCGGGGATCGTTATATCGGCATACTTGTTCACGCCGATGAGCACCGCATGAAGCCGGGTCATTCGTGACCCCCTGCCGAGCGGTGTTCGAGGTAGTCACGCAGCGCCTCCGCCGCCAGCAAGTCGCCGTAGCCCAGGAGCGCCGCCCCATCGGGGACGGGATATGAGTAAGAAGCGTGCAGTTTGGAGCGTGAGGCCGCCAGCTGGTGATACTTCGAGCCGTCACGAAGGCGAACGATGGCCAAGGACGTCACTTTCAGCAGCGCATCGGCCGTGTCGGACAGCATCGTCACTGACTGCTTCTCGTCCTGACGCCCCAGTCCCAGCATGCGTCGCGCGGTATTGGCCTCGGTGACCACTCCGTCCAGGCCGCCCAGAATCTCCGCGACCTCGGTCAGCGCGTCGAAGAGCCGATAGAAGTCATGCGGCACCACGTCGAGCACCACGAGGGCGCCACTCCGCCTGGCCTCGGCGACAGCCCCGACGACCGCCGCGAACCGTGGAACGGAGCGGGAACGAAGACAAAGCCCCGAGATCCAGATGAGATCCCATGGCCCGAATTCGCCGGCGCGCACGAAGTCGCTCGACAAGGCGTCATTGGCGCTTACCGAGGACGTGAACATGTGGCGCGCGCCGGACGCGTCGTAAGCCACGAGGGTACGAGCCGTGGGAGCCGTCGTACTGCGCTGAACCCGGCACTCGAACGGCGCCGCGGCCAGCGCATCGCCGATGATCTCGCCGGCGGCGTCCTCGCCTACCGAGCCGACGACTGTGGGTGAGAGCCCGAACTGTACGGCCCGTCTGGCGAATTGGTAAGCGGTGCCACCTACCTGGTCGGCTATGGGACCGCGCACCAACAGTTCGCCAGAGGCGGCGACGCGGGACCAGGTTTTCGGCAGCCAGGTCTCCACGACGGTATCCAGACACAGGTCGCCCATGACGAGCACCCGAGGCGGGTCGTTCACCGCTCTGTTCCCGTGGGCATGTCGAGGATGTGGCCGTGATTGATCTTGTCCCGGTAGTAATCACGTAGCTGTGGATGGCGTGCCAGATCAACCGCCACCGGCAGCAGGTTCGCTACCTTTATTCCGTCTCCAGCAATGGCACCGGCTTTGGCCGGACTATTGGTCAGCAGGCGAATGGACGTCACCCGCAGGTCGTACAGAATGGCGGTCGCCTGCTCGTAGTGCCGCTGGTCGTCGCCATAGCCCAACCTCCGGTACGCCTCGGTTTGCGGGATGCCCTCCTCGGCGGACAGCTGAGTGGCCAGCATCAGCGCGAAATGCCCGTTGGCTCGTCCCTCCTGATCGAGCCAGATCACGACCCCCCTCCCGTGTTCCTGGATCGTCGCCTGCGAGGCGGCCATCTGCTCGCGGCAGTCGCATTCGATGCTGTTGAACACGTGGGCGGAAATGCAGGCCGAGTGGACCCGGCACGGCACTTCCTCCTGTCCGCTCACCTCGCCGTGGACCAGGGCGACGCTCTCCGCGACCCCGTCGTAGTAGAGAATCTCCCGCCAGCTGCCGAATTTCGTCGCCAGCGAGCGCTCAGCGAGTCTGACGATCGCTCTTGGCATGCTGCTACTCCAGATTGTCGGGCAGTTGTAGACCGGCCTGTTTCCGCAATATCAAGTTCAGGGCCATGACATGGCTGCAAGTGGCGTGCACTGCGAAGAAGTCGCACGTGCACGACCAGGAGCCGGCCTCGAAGCTGATATGCCGCTCATCGTGTTCGGATCGCATGGTGACCTGTAGCGAGTCGAGGCAGAACCTGTCCTGCTCCCGGGCGTAACGCTCCGCCTTCTGCCACTTGGCGGCGACCGCCGCTGTCATATCAGGCATTGTTTTCCGTTTCTTCATGGGTTTCCAGCCAATTCTGGATCTCCGTGGTAAGTCCGATCCGCAGGACACGGCTCTCCGTCAGAGCGCTCTGCGCTTTGTCTCGGGCGCTTTCGCGAGCGCTGTTGGCCCAGGCGAGGAGCGCTTGGCCGAACTGAGCGTGTACCAGCCACACCTGATCCCCGAGCGTCTCGGAGATCTGCCGGCTCTCCATGAACAGCCTTTCCGCGTCCGCGGTCTGACCGGTCTCAAGAGCGAGTTTGGCCATCTGGAACAGGGTCGCCTGCTCCATCACCGGATCTCCGACCAACTGCTCCAGGAGCAGCGCCTCCTCATACAGAGTCCGGGCGGAGTCGGTCCGGCGCGCGGCGTGTTCTATTCGCGCCCGCTCATGGATGGTTTTGGCCAGGGCTCCGTCACGACCGGCGCGGCGTCGGCTCTCGTATACGCGGGTCAGCAGCTCCTGCGCCTCATCCAGCCGGTCCTTGCGATAAAGAATCTTGGCGATCTGATGATCGATGTCAGAGATCGCCTCTTCGTCGTCGGCCAGCCGGCGCGCATCCCGATAGACGGTCTCCGCCTGATCGAAATCGCCCATCCGGTAATGCACTTGGCCTACCCCGCGAAGTGCCTGCAGCCATAGACCGCGGGCGTCCGCCTCCATCGCCAAGTACGCGGCCTGTCCGTAGGCGTCTTCCGCGTTCGTGAAGGCGGCGAGCCGATATTCCACCAAGCCACGGACGATGAGGAAAGCCGCCTGACGTATCTGATCACCGGACTGGGACGCGGACCGGACGGCGGCGTCAAGCAGGTCGAGCGCCAAGGGCCACGGTCCCCGGCGGATCAGCGGGAGGTCCCGGTGGCCCACCACCGTTTCGCAGTAGCTCAGGATGTCTCGCCAGAGCCCCAGATCTTCGGCGACGCGCAGCGCTCTGCGGATGTTGCCCGACTCGTCGGCGGGATAGTTGCCCTCGTTCGCCAATTCCAGCTGTTGGGCGAGTTGTGATCTTACGAGGTCGCTCATCTTCTCCTGGGACAGCCCCGCGTGCCGGCGTCGCAGATGGGCGACAAGGAGCGAATGCATGACGCAGCGTGTGCCGCCTCCCGGCTGGTCGTGGCGGTCGATCAACGCGGCGCCATGAAGCTCGTTGAGCGCCGCGTCGAGCCGGGATCTCGTGGTGGGGGTGAGCTCACGGCCGCCCATCGCCACATGCCGCCATGCTGACTCCTCGGCTCCGTCCTCGAAGACGGCCCAGGCGTCGAGGAGGTCGCGCACGGCGGGAGTGCGCTCCTCCAGAAGAGTGATCACTCTGCCGAGCATCTCGCTGTTGACCGCGAGTGGCCCGCCGCCGCTCAGCCTCAGGAGATCGTCCCGCATCTCCGTCCAGCGTTGTCCGAGCTGCAGGAGAGACGCTGTGTACTCGATGGTCTTCGGATGCCCGAAACACAGCCGAGAGGCTTCGGCTACGTGCTCATCCGCGCCCACCAGCCTCCGCGCCCTCTCGGTTCCGCCCAGACAGGCGACCATGAGTTCGCGGGACGCGTCCTGGGGCAAACCTGTCACGGTGATCCAATTCGCACCGATGATGCTCTGCAGCTCGGCGCGATAGGAGTAGGAAATGAGCACGGCACGTCCGCCGAGGCTGGTGTCCCATGAGCTCAGCAGCGCTATGACCTCCGCGAGGACGGATTCGGGCGCTTCATCGATGTCATCGAAGATGAGGAGGAAACGGCCGCGCGAGAGTCGCATGGCGACCTCTTCGGGCCGCATGGTGCCTTCCCCTTTCGGCCAGCCCAATACCTCGGCGAGATCGGATGCCGCGAAGCTGCCCCGTAGCGAGAAGTAACCGATGCCGCCACGAAATCGCCAACCGTAGCGATTGGCCATTGTCTGTACTATGGTCGTCTTTCCGTTTCCGGTGATGCCGACAAGACCTATGTAAGGACTTCCTCGGTCTTCGTCGAAGAGCCGGTGATAGAGGGCGAGCAGTTCGTCGGCTCGATCGACGACCGCGCGGTGCTGCGTCGGCACATTCGCCGGCGGATTGCAGGCGAAATAGCTGGGGCGTCCGCTGGTCGGCATGGCGTCGAACGCGGGCGTGCTTTCTCGTGGCCCGCGGACTCGGATGGGATCCGCCGTATTTCTCAGGGGAATGCGGCGAAGCACGGCTTGCGAGGCGCTGTTGACCACCTGGCTGAGCGGGGTCCTGGTGAAAAGGAGTCCGTAGATTTCCTCGATGGCGCGCAGGGCATCACGCCTGCTGATGCTGCCGGCCACGGAGATGGTGGTCAGGTTGCGATTGGCGAGCGCCAGCCGGTCGGCGAGGCTCTCGGTCGAGCATCCGTTCAGGACGAGCAGACACTGCTGACGGTTGGGAAACGCGTCGGCGAACTCGTCTTCTCCCACCAAGATCGCCGTGCCGTCACGGTCTTCGAACTCGATTCCGCCACCACTATGAGCGGCCACGTGAACAATGTCGAACTTATCAGTGGCAAGCGCGCGCCTAAGGTTACTGATGGTCGGCGGCGTTAGGCGGAGGATGTCCACTTCCGCCCCCGCTTCCTCCATCGCGGCAGTGACGTGCGCAAGCTCGGTTTCCGGGTGAAGCCGCCCAGGGTCGTTGATAGGCGACGGCGTGACCAAGAGCAGCCGTATCGGCGCAGTGCTCGCCGCCAGGGCCTCGTTGAGTGTTACGGGCGTTGTCACGCTCGCCTCCCGGCATGAGGGGAAGCCCTAAATTATGCAGCCGCTCGCTTAGTCTAGACGGAAACTTCGCGCAGAACACCGGCAACCTTTTGACGGACACCGCGCTCCGTTGAACGCGAAGGATGTGCGCTTCATAGCGCTGTGCCCGCTTTGCGCACATCGCAGGTAAGCGATCAGCGCGATTTGTTGATCAAAAGCAGCCGTGCGTGGCTCTTAAATGTATTTATGGTTGGTCATGCTGACCTGTCTCGCGTCGAGGGACACGTGGGCGGCGCCGGTCCTGCTCCACGTCGGCCCGCTCGGCCGCCGTCACCTCCCCCTGGACTGTGGTGGCCCGCCCCTGTGGTGCAGGATCTGCAGTACCACGCGGTCAGTAGCGGCCGCTGATCGCCAAAGGGCCACCCGAGGGGGTTCTCGGGTGGCCCTTTCGCGCGTTCCTCCTTCCGGCTGTCAGCGGTTCCTTCCGGTTGTCAGCACCTCCTGCCGCTGTTGATGCATCGCACGACGTTGTTCATGAGCTGCTTCGACATCAGCGCGATGGCACCCGCGTGGTCGGTGTTCGGGCTGTTCCCTTCGCTGGGGGCGCTGTCCACCATGAAGGGGACGTTCGTACCGTCGGGCTGGGTGTTGGGCACGTCGTCGTAGACGAGCGTGACGCGCAGTTGCGGCACCGCCTGGGTGTCGGCCGGGCAGGCTCCGTTCTCGTCGGGGAAGACGACGTGGGTACGGTGGTCCGCGCTGTCGAGGTTCTGGCCGTCCCAGCAGCTGGGCATGTCGAAGACGCGCATGAGGTCGCTGCCGGACGGGCAGATCGGATACTTGTCGGTCAGCCTGTTGGCGAAGCCGGTGCAAGTCCACGTGGGCCGGGCGTTGGCCGCGTCACTTGGCGCGTCACTGGGTGCGGCACTGGCGGTGTCACTGGCCTTGGCACTGGCCGTGTCACTGGCCTTGGCGCTGGCGGTGTCACTGGCCTTGGCGCTGGCCGTGTCAGTGGGCGGGTCGCTCGGCACGTCACTGGCCGTATCGCTGGGCAGGTCGGTAGGCACGTCAGTGGGCAGGTCGGTGGGCACATCGGTGGGCAGGTCAGTGGGTACGTCACTGGCAGTGTCGCTGGGCGCGTCACTGGCGGTGTCACTGGGCTTGCCGCCGCTCACCGCCTGCGCGTCGCCGGTGATCAGCCTGAGGAACTGAGGCGCGGCCGTGACCTTCGACATGGCGTTGCCACGGAACTGCAACTGCACCAGAGACGGCCGCACGGCGTTGCCGTCCGCCCCGCCTACCCGAAGGGTCGGCCAGAAGTACGTCGACCTGTCGGCGCGGATGCGGCAGGTGGTGTCCGAGGCGGCCAGGCTCTCGTTCGTGGAGAAGGCGTCAGTGGACACATTGCCCACGTAGTCGTTCAGCTGCTGGCCACCCTTGGCCACACCTGGAGCGGTGATGACGTTGTCGCTGTTGGCGTGACCCTCCTGGGGCGTGCCGCACCTGGAGACGAAGGAGCCGCTGGAAGCGGACCTCTGCTGCTGCTGCACGGGGTCGACCGACTGGATGTCGACGAAGTCGTCGGCCGTCGGCCCGGCCGCCGCCTTCGCGCTCGCGCTCGGCTTCGAGCTCGCGGCGCCGCCGCTGCTGAGCGTGCACTTGGCCAGGCCGTCCAGCCCGGTGGGCCGGTCGGCGACTCGTCCGATGGCTGTGGCCATGCGGTTGATGGTGGCTGTTCGTTTGTCGGCCAGGGGGCCGAGGATGGCGTTCTGTACGAAGTTGGGGCCGCCTTCCCCTGCTGAGGAGACGAGTCGGTTGTTGGCTTCGTTGATCTGGGTTTGCAGGAGTTTGAGGTTGCGGTCGATTTCGGCTTGGGCCTGGGCGGGAATGTCGGGAAGTTTGCCTGCTACGTCCGGGCAGATGATCTTGTTCCCGCCGGTGGCGGGGGGTGTGGTCGCATTGTCGGACGGCGGTGTGGTCGCGTTGTCCGATGGCGGTGAGGTGGGGGGCTCTGAGGCGTCAGGGTCCTGGGTTGCGGGGGCGGTCGCGCCGCCGCCGTTGCCGAGTTTGCAGGTGGCCAGGCCGTCCAGCCCGGTGGGCCGGTCGGCGACTCGTCCGATGGCTGTGGCGATCCGGTTGATGGTGGCTGTTCGTTTGTCGGCCAGGGGGCCGAGGATGGCGTTCTGTACGAAGTTGGGGCCGCCTTCCCCCGCTGAGGAGATGAGCCGGTTGTTGGCTTCGTTGATCTGGGTTTGCAGGAGTTTGAGGTTGCGGTCCACTTCGGCTTGGGCCTGGGCGGGAATGTCCGGCAGTTTGTCGGCGACGTTCGGGCAGGTGATCGTGTCCGCGCTGGCGGACAGGTTCACCATGTTCCGCGACTGCCCGGATAATGGGCCACCCGCCAGAACGAGGGCGACACCTCCGACTAGGGAAACGACTCCCAGCCATGGCCTGAATGGCTTGCTCCCCGAGGCATTCGCCATACGGGAACTCCTCCCGGATTGATGACGTGGGCGGGAAAGCCCGCTTTTCATCAGATACGGGAGCATCGGCAGCATGGTTCACCCGGATGGAGAAGTAGCAGGTCAGACCGGCGATTCGGGCTTGACGGCGACGACCTCGCCGTCGTCGGTGTTCACGTACAGGATCGCGGGCGGTTGGGGGCCATAGGTGGTGTGAGCGGCACGAGAGTCGCGGCAAGCAATGGCGATGACGATTCACCTCGTCACACAGCGTCCTGGGAAATGCGGCAGCAAATTCGCGCCCTCTTTGGAGCTGATCGCGATGGCGCGTCCCACCTGGGTATTTGCTCTTTCAATCGTTCAGCGGGATATCTCTTCAGGGCGGTCGCTGAACAGCGATCTGGCGTTTGCACCGGAGAATGCAAGGTGTTATCGGCGGATCTCTCACCGGTCCGGACAATGCGAATTCCGGCCGATGAAAGCTTCATTTCCACGTAGCAGGTCCGGGCGGCGCCGGGCGCGGTCGGTGTCGCGATGGCTCTATGCACCTAACCAAGCGCTTGCTACGCTCCGCTCATGCTGTCCACGATCGTCTGGGGCACCGGCAATGTCGGCCGTGCGGCCATCCGTGCCGTCGAGGCTCATCCGGCACTGACACTCACGGCCGTACTCGTCCACGATCCCGGCAAGGTCGGCCGCGACGCGGGCGCGCTCGCCCGGCTCGACCATGATCTGGGGGTCACGGCGACCGACGACGTCGAGGCGGTGCTGGCCGCCGGTCCCCGCGCCGTCGTCTACGCGGCGTCCGGCGACATCCGCCCCGACGAGGCGCTCGCCGACATCATCAGGGCGATCCGGGCCGGCGCCGTGGTCGTCACCCCCTCGTTGTACGCGCTCTATGACCAGCGCAACGCCCCGCCGGAGCTGCGGGAGCCGGTGCTGGCGGCCATCGCGGACGGTGGCGGCTCGCTGTTCGTCTCCGGCATCGACCCGGGCTGGGGCAACGACGTGCTGCCCCTGTTGATCAGCGGACTCGGCGGCACCGTGGACGTGATCCGCTGCCAGGAGATCTTCGACTACTCCACCTACGACCAGCCCGACTCGGTCCGGTACCTGGTCGGCATGGGCCAGCCGATGGACTACGAGCCGCCGATGATCGCGCCGACGGTCCCGACCATGGTGTGGGGCGGCCAGGTACGGCTGATGGCCAGAGCCCTCGGCGTCGAACTCGACGAGATCCGCGAGAGCCGCGACCGGCGCCCGCTCGACGCCACGGTGCGTACGGAGACGATGGGCGAGTTCGACGCCGGCACCCAGGGCGCGGTGCGCTTCGAGGTGCAGGGCATCGTCGAGGGCGAGCCCCGCATCGTCATCGAGCACGTCACCCGCATTCACCCGTCCTGCGCGCCGGACTGGCCGACGCCGCCCGACGGCCACGCGGCGCACCGGGTGATCATCGAGGGCCGCCCGCGCATCGAGGTCACGATCGAGGCCACCGACGAGGGCGGCAACCGGGCCGCGGGCGGCAACGCCACCGCGGTCGGCCGGCTGGTGAGCGCGATCGACTGGCTCGTGGCGGCCGAACCCGGGCTCTACGACGCGCTCGACGTCCCACTGCGCCCTGCGATCGGCAAACTCGGGAGGAAACAGCCATGAACCTCGACATCCCCGAGGGAAAGGACGCGATCGAGTACGTCTGGGGTGAGATGGTGCCCGGCATCGGGACCGCCGCCTCGCACTTCTCCCTGTCGGTGTACGCCCACACGACCCTCGGGCTCCGCGAGTTCGAGGCGGCACGGCTGCGGATCGCGCAGATCAACGGATGCGCCTTCTGCCTGGACTGGCGTACCGAGCGGGACGGGCAGAAGGTCGAGGAGGAGTTCGCCGACGCGGTGACCCAGTGGCGCACCACCGACGCCTTCGACGACCGCACCCGGCTCGCCGCCGAGTACGCCGAGCGGTACGCACTGGACCACCACGGCCTCGACGACGAGTTCTGGACCCGGATGACCGCGCACTACAGCCAGCTCGAGATCGTCGAGCTGAGCATGAGCATCGGGTCCTGGCTGGCCTTCGGGCGGCTCAACCACGTACTGGGCCTCGACACCGTGTGCCGGCTGCCCAGCGGCCGTTCACCCGCCACGCGGCGGGCACGCTAGATCTTTCCAGGCTTTCTCCAGGCGCGAGCTGCAGCAAGAACCTGTTCTCATCCCACCGAGAGTAAGGAACATCGGATGAGTGACAACACCCCGGGCGAGGCCGGTTCCAGAGGTGTCTCGCGTCGTGGCTTCATCGCCGGAAGCGTGGGCGCTCTGGCCCTCGCGGCCCACCCCACCGCGGCCCAGGCCGCGGCTCCGGCGGCGGCCGGTCCGATCGGCAACGGGGCCCATGTCCAGGCCCTGGTGATCGGCACCGGGTACGGCGGCTCCGTGGCGGCACTGCGTCTCGCCCAGGCGGGTGTCGACGTACACATGATCGAGATGGGCATGGCCTGGGACACCCCCGGCTCCGACGGCAAGATCTTCTGCAGCACGCTCTCCCCGGACAACCGCTCCTACTGGTTACGTACCAGGACCAAGGCGCCACTCAACTACTTCCTCGGCTTCCCGATCGACCGGGACATCTCCCGCTACACCGGGGTCCTGGACGCCGAGGACTTCAGCGGCATCACCGTCTACCAGGGTCGCGGCGTCGGCGGCGGGTCGCTGGTCAACGGCGGCATGGCGGTCACCCCCAAGCGGGAGAACTTCGCCGCCATCCTCCCGTCGGTCAACGCCGACGAGATGTACAACACCTACTACCCGCGGGCCAACGCCGGTCTCGGGGTGGGCACCATCCGTTCGGCCTGGTTCGACTCCACCGACTGGTACCAGTTCGCCCGCGTCGGCCGTAAGCACGCGCAGCGGTCCGGCTTCCCGTTCGTCTTCGTACCCGACGTGTACGACTGGAACTACATGGAGCAGGAAGCAGCCGGAACCGCCACCAAGTCCGCCCTGGCCGGCGAGATCCTCTACGGCAACAACTACGGCAAGAAGTCCCTCCAGAAGACCTACCTCGCCCAGGCCAAGGCCACCGGCCGGGTCACCATCTCGCCGCTGCACAAGGTCACCTCGGTCGCCCCGGCGGCCGGTGGCGGCTACACGGTCGTCATCCAGCAGATCAACACCACCGGTGACACCACGGCCACCAAGACCGTGACCGCGGACCGGGTGTTCTTCGCCGCCGGCAGCGTCGGCACCAGCAAGCTGCTGGTCAAGCTGAAGGCCACCGGCGCGCTGCCCAACCTCAACAGCGAGGTCGGCAACGGCTGGGGCGACAACGGCAACGTCATGTGCGGCCGCGCCAACCACCTGTGGGACCCGACCGGCGCCTCCCAGTCGACCATCCCCTGTGCCGGCATCGACAACTGGGCGGCCGGTGGCGCGTTCGCCGAGGTCGCGCCGCTGCCCACCGGGATCGAGACCTTCGCCTCGTTCTACCTGTCGATCACCAAGAACCCCAACCGCGCCCGCTTCTCCTGGAACGCCACGACCGGTCAGGTCGATCTGAACTGGCAGACCGCCTGGAAGCAGCCGGCCATCGACATGGCCAAGTCGATCTTCGACAAGATCAACGACAAGGAGGGGACGATCTACCGGACCGACCTCTTCGGCGTCTACAAGGTGTGGGGCGACCACCTCACCTACCACCCGCTCGGGGGCGCGGTCCTGAACAAGGCCACCGACAACTACGGACGGCTGGCCGGGTATCCGGGCCTGTACGTCATCGACGGCTCGCTGATCCCCGGCAACACCAGCGTCAACCCGTTCGTCACCATCACGGCGCTCGCGGAACGGAACATCGAGAAGATCATCGCCACTGACTTGTAGCGAGCGAGCGAGCGATTGAGTGAGCGGGCGGTCGGTCGATCGGCCGCTCTGGAAGGGGCTGCGGCCTGCCCGCCGCGGCCCCTTTCCACGCTCGCTCTCACGACCCGGGCGCCTCGCCACGCCGCTGCCTTCGCCACCACGCCCGCCGTGGCCGCCTCGCCACCCGACACGCCCGCCACCGGCGCCACTCGACGCGCCTGCCGGCTGTACTGATCACAGACGAGGAAGCCCTTCGGTGGCGACGGCAGGCGGAGCGGCGGGCGTCCGAGGTGGTGGCGGCGAGGTGGGGTGGCGAGGGCAGGCGGAGCGGCGGGCGTCCGAGGTGGTGGCGGCGAGCCGGGGTGGCGAAGACACCCGCTGTAAAACGGGTGGCGGAGTGTTCGGGTCGGTTGGCATCGTGGCGGGATGGTCGCATCGCGCGGTGACGCGCTGCCCGCTGACTATGACGATGATCCGGGCCGTTTCGCGGCGAACCAGCGGGCGACGTCCCGGTTCTCGGCAGCGGGAGACATCTGTCGTCGGCGAGGTTCTGGACGTGGTGGGGGCGACGCCCTGGGACGAACCGCTGGTGAGCCTGCCCGACCGCGCGGCCGTCGCCCTCTACCTGCGGGGCCGCGGCCTGTCGGAGTCGGCGGCACACGACGCTTCGCTCCGCGTGGCCACCCCGTTGCGCGTGACCAAGAGGGGATCACTCGTCTGGGCCCGCCGCCGTGCGCGCGATTGACGAGCCCGCTCGTCCGGGCGCGGTGGACAGGGTCGCCCGTCCGGACGCGGCGGAAAAGGTCGCTCGTCTGGGCGGCCCGACCCCGCCGTCTGGAGATGTTAGGTACGGGCGGGGCCGGGGGGCCGGTTTCGGGGTCTCAGGTGGCGTTGGTGTTCTGCGCGGCCTGGTAGACGGCCATCGCCTCGTTCCCGAAGAAGGGGCCGAACATGAAGTCCGGGGCGAAGTCGTACTTGAAGCTGTTGACGGAGTTCAGCCAGCCGAGCCCGGTGGACTCGTTGAACCCCTGGAACCACGGACCGCCGCTCGCCCCGCCGGTCATGTTGCAGCGCAGCCCCTGGTCCCGGGTCATGACGGTGTCGTTGAACGCGCGCCCACTGCAGTAGATGAGCCTGGAGCCGTCGAACGGCGGCGCCGCCGGGTAGCCGAAGGAGAACATCTGCCGCTGCCTCGGCTGGTTGAACGCCACCCCCTGCCCGCCCACGACGTCGGTCAACGTCCGTCCCTGCAGCGGCGCGACCACGACCGCCGCGATGTCGAAGTTGATGTCCTCGTTGGCGTTCCACTGCTGGGTGGTCAGCATCCTGCTGGCCACCCAGGTGCCGAACGGCCGCCGCCCGTTGTCGAAGCCCGGGATGAACACCCAGTTGCGGTGGGCCGCACCGTCGATCTTCACGCAGTGCCCGGCGGTCATCACGACGCTCTCGTTGGCGCTGGTCACCGCCGTACCGGAGCAGGAGGCGTTGCCGCCTTCGGCGGTGGTGAAGAAGACGCGTCCGGTGGTACGTACGACGGCGCCGCCGTCCGTCCACCGGAGGCCGGGGCTGTTGGGCACCCGGGCTCCCTGCTGGGCGGTGGCGGCCGAGGCGGTCTGGACGCGCGTCGCGCCGCCGCTGGTCCAGGGGGTGCGCTGGGTGATGGTGGCCGAGGCGCCGCGGGTCGCCCACGGGGTTCCCTGGGTCGGCCCGCTCGACCGAGTACCACGTCGCGGCGTGGGCGTATCCAGTGGCCGCGCCGCCAGTGTGCGCTGCTGCGTCCAGTACTGCAGGACGTTCCTGCGTTCCGACGAGGAGTCCGTGGCGGACCACCTGACGGGCCTGGGGTCGAGGCCGGTCCCGCTCCTGGCCTGGGCGGCGCCCGCTGGGACCAGGGCGCCTGCCACGGTGAGCGCGACGGCGGAGAGCAGGGCGACTCTGCGGTGCATACATACCTCCCGAAACCGGAATCTGCCGTCAGGAGGTACGTATGGAAGCCGCCATCTTCCTCAAGTCATGCTCATTCGGGTATGGCAGCATTACTGGGCGATTGTGCGGTGATACTGCGGGTTATTTCGGCCATCCTGCGGAGGAGTCGGGTCAAGGCCTCCTGACGCCGTGCTTCACAATGTGATGCCATGAATCCCGCCGCCCCCGAGGCCGTATGGCTGGCGCCCACCGACGTCGAACGTGACCTGTACGCGGCCAAGACGCGCGGCGACTGGGCCGCGTACTTCGACGTTCTCGCGGGCACGGACCTCTATCACGCGATGTCGCGCGCTCAGGCCGACGCCAAGCCGGGCTGGCTTCACTACAACGCCGCGTACTGGGGCCCTCAGCCCGGAAGCCCTCTGAGCCTCGCGTTCGTCACCGAGGGGATGCTTCCGGCGCCCGCCCCCGACCCGGTCTTCTTCGAGGTCGACCTGGGACAGCTGGTCCAGGACTGGCCCCAGGACGACGAGTGGCTGGCCATCAATCCGGGCACCCCATGTGAGGCGTTCTTCCCCGCGACGGCCGCCCATCGGCAGACGTGGCGCCGGCATGCCGACCGGATCTCCAGCACGCGCCGCAACCAACTGCGCACGTTGTGGGTCGGGGGCCCGCTGCACGGCGACGTCGCTCACGGCCTGGCCTGCGGGGCGCTGCTCTGCGTGAACAACGCCTCGCTCTGGAACGCGATGGGCTGGCACGGCACCGGCTACGTCCGTGAGCGGAGACGCCTGGAGGAGTGGTGGGAGATCACCAGCCGGGAAGGGTGGCAGCAGGCCCAGGAGGAGCTGCTCAAGGGCCGGATGAGCAGCTCGGTCTGGGGATTCGTGCTGGGGATACGCGGCACGCTCGCCCGCGACTTCGGTGGCGCGGTCGAGGTGGATCACTGGCGTCAGGTGACGTCACGGGTCATACGGCATCGCGCCGCGGAGAACGCGACCACCCCTGACCCCGAGACGGAGGCCGAGGTCGCCGGAGCGCAGCGGCTCATCGGACGAATCATCCGCTACGAGGCGCGATTCCGCGCGGACGGGCTGCTTCCCGGGGGCGGGTTCGTACGCACGGTGGAGGCGTGGGACTACGGGCGGGCGTCGAAGATGGCCCGCTGGGGGCTCGGCGCCCGCTACTGCGACCTGGCGGAGGCCGAAAGGGCGGTCCTGCGCGCGGGCGCGGTCAGCCGGATCAACTACCGCTCCTGGGAGGAGTTCTCCGCCGCCTACATCCTGGGCCGCTGTCTCCACTTCGACGAGGAGGAGTTCGGCGACTGGTACGGGGAGATGCTCAACGCCCACCGAATTCTGACGACCGACCCGAACAGCCCCTGGCTCAACATCCCCTTCAAACGATGAAGGCGACCTGACACCCCCGAAGCCGCTGGTCACCGAGCGCCGAGCGGACGGCTGAAGAGCCCGTCCGGTCGGCGCTCGGCGTTTTGACGTCTCCATGACATCACGGCGGTCGACGCAAGGCACTTGCGATGACGCCATCATGACGTCATAGTTGCGTCATGGACCTCGCGCCGTACGTAGATCACCTCCGCCGCGAACTCGCGGCCACCGCCCAAGCGGGCGACGACGACGCCCGCGCGATCGCCGAGCGTCTCGCCGCGGCGCTTGAGCCGGCCACCCGGCTCGCCCTGCTGGAGGCGCTCTCCGCCGCTGCGGACGAGATCACCCGTGATCTCGCGCCGGGCTCGGTGGAGGTGCGCCTGCGCGGCCGCGAGCCCGGCTTCGTCGTGACGTCACCGCCCGTCGGCCAGTCGTCCGGGGACGCGGGCGAGACCGCGTCGGCCAGGGTGATCGACCCAGGAGCCAGAGCGGACGCAGGAGCCAGAGCGGACGCAGGCGTCAGGGCCGACGAGGGCGGGACCTCGCGGATCTCGCTTCGCGTCCCCGACCACCTCAAGCCGCGCATCGAGGAGGCGGCCGCCGGAGACGGGCTCTCGGTCAACACCTGGCTGGTCCGCGCGGTCTCCGCCGCGCTCGAACGCGACGGGAGCCGGCACCGGGGCGCCCAGACCGTTCGGAGCTATACCGGCTGGGTGCGCTAGCCGGGCTCACAGCCACGCGTAAGCGGAACACCGCCGAATCCAGCCGTCGAATCCATGAGGGAAACGCCATGCCAACCTTCGACACCCCCGAGCCCATCGTGGCCATCATCGATCTGGCGACCGCCAACGTCCGGATCAACGCGAGCGATCGCACCGACACCGTCGTCGACGTACGCCCGAGGGACGAGTCCAACGACGCCGACCGGCAGGCCGCCGAGCAGGCCCAGATCGAGTACGCCGGCGGCCGGCTCCTGGTGAAAGTGGGCAAGCCCCGGTCCGCGTCGCTGTCCGGGTGGAGCGGCTCGATCGACATGCTGGTCGAGTCGCCGAAGAACTGGGCCCGTTCGCTGCTCGGATGGGACGGTTCGGTCGACGTGACGATCGACCTGCCGGCCGGCTCGCGCGTCGACGCGAACGGGACGGCGGACTTCCGCTGCAGGGGCCGACTGGGCGACGTGAAGTTCACCGCCTCCTACGGCGACATCCGGCTGGAACGGGCGGGCCGGCTGCAGCTGAAGACCGGCTCCGGCGACATCTCGGTGACCCGGTCGGTCGGGCACGCCGACATCTCCAGCGCCAACGGCACCATCCGGGTCGGCGAGATCGACGGCACGGCGGTGGTCAAGACCTCCAACGGCGACCTCGTCCTCGGCGCGGTGACCGGTGAGTTGCGGCTGAACACCGCCTACGGCGACATCATCGTCGACCACGCCCTGGCCGGCGTCGCCGCCAAGACCGCCTACGGCAATGTCCGGATCGGTGAGGTGGTGTCCGGCGCGGTCGTGCTGGAGACCGCCGGCGGCCGGCTCGAACTCGGCATCCGGGAGGGCAGCGCCGCCTGGCTGGATGTGAGCTCCCAGTACGGCACCGTCGACGTCGACCTGGACGCCTGCGACGGCCCGGCACAGGCCGACAAGACCGTCGAGGTACGCGCCCACACCGCCTACGGCGACATCGTGATCCGTCGTTCATGACACAAGAACCATTCATGACACAAAACCAAAGGAGAGATCTCATGCCCCCCGCGATCGTGGCCGAGGGTCTGGTCAAGAAATACGGCACCGTCACCGCTCTGGACGGCATCGACCTGTCGGTCCCCGAAGGCACGGTCTTCGGATTACTCGGCCCCAACGGCGCCGGCAAGACGACGACCGTGCGGATCCTGACCACCCTGCTGCGGCCGGACGCCGGACACGCCACCGTCGCCGGACTCGACGTCGTCGCCGACGCCCAGCGCCTGCGCTCCCACATCGGGGCGTCCGGCCAGTACGCGGCGGTCGACGAGCACCTCACCGGCGCCGAGAACCTGGAGATGGTCGGCCGCCTCTACCACCTGGGCACCAAGCGCAGCAGGCAACGCGCCCGCGAGCTGCTGGAGCGCTTCGACCTGACCGACGCCGGCGACCGCCCGGTGCAGGGCTACTCCGGCGGCATGCGGCGCCGGCTCGACCTGGCCGGCGCGCTGGTGGCCGATCCGCCGGTGCTGTTCCTGGACGAGCCCACGACCGGCCTGGACCCCCGCGCCAGGGTGGCCCTGTGGGAGGTCATCTCCGAGTTGGTCGCGGGCGGCACGACCGTACTGCTCACCACCCAATACCTGGAGGAGGCCGACCGGCTCGCCGACCGGATCGCGGTGATCGACCACGGGCGAGTGATCGCGCTCGGCACCGCCGACCAGCTGAAGGACCAGGTCGGCGGCGACCGGATCGAGCTGACGCTGAGCCACGCCGCCGACCTGGAGACCGTACGCCGGGTCCTGGCGCCGCTGGCCGTGGCCGACGTCCGGACCGACCCCACCTCCCTGAGCATCACCATCCCCGTGGCGGGCGGCGCCGCCTCGCTCACCACCGCCCTGGGTCACCTGGCCGCCGAGCGCGTCACCGTACGCGACGCCGGGCTGCGGCGGCCGACCCTGGACGAGGTCTTCCTCAGCCTCACCGGCCACCAGGCCGCCACCGACGACACCCGGGAGACGGTCCGATGAGCGCCCTTCAGATGGCGATCGCCGACGGCATGACGATCAGCAAGCGCAATGCTCTCAAGATCAGGCGAGCCCCGGACCTGCTCGGGGGCGTGATCATCTTGCCGGTCGTGTTCGTGCTGCTGTTCGTGTACGTGTTCGGCAGCATGATCGACCTGCCCGGCATCTCGTACCCGGAGTATCTGCTTCCGGGGATCTTCGTCCAGACGATCGTCACCAGCGCGCAGATCACCGGCTACACGCTCACCCAGGACCTGCAGAAGGGCATCTTCGACCGGTTCCGCACGCTACCGATGGCACCGTCCGCGGTGCTGGTCGGGCAGACGCTCTGCGACATGCTCATGAACATCACGAGCATCGCCACGATGGCGCTGGTGGGACTCCTGGTCGGCTGGCGCGTCCACTCCTCTCCGCTCGAGGCTCTCGCGGGGTTCCTGCTGCTGCTGTTGTTCGCCTACGCCTTCTCGTGGGTGACGGCGACGATCGCGCTGGCCCTCCGTACGCCGGAGGTGTTCAACAACATCGCCACCCTCGTGTCGTTCCCGCTGGTCTTCCTGTCCAACGTCTTCGTCGACAGCTCCCGGCTGCCCGGCCCGCTCAAGCCCGTCGCCGAATGGAACCCGGTCTCCACCTTCGTCCAGGCGGCGCGCGAACTGTTCGGCAACACCACCGCCCTCAGGCCGGTGCCCGACGCGTGGCCGCTCCAGCACGCGGTGGCGGTGTCGGTGGGCTGGTGCGTGCTGATCCTGGCGGTGTTCGTCCCGCTGGCCACGCGCCTGTACAAGAGGGCGGTCTCCCAATGAACCTCCCCGCGGGACGGCACGTCGACGTCGAGCGCGACCGGATCGTTCAGCGCGTCCAGCAGGCCTACGCCGACGGCCGCCTCGGTTTCGCCGAGATGGAGGAGCGGGTCGAACGGGCCCTCACCGCCGTGACCCAGGGCGATCTGGCGCGGGCGGTCGCCGACCTGCCCGACCCTCCCGAGGAGGAGGTGGTCCTGCTGAGGTCCACCGGCGGGCGCGTCAGACGGACGGGCGACTGGCAGGTCCCGCGCGTGCTGCGGGTCGAGTCCGAGTACGGCGGTGTGCACCTCGACCTGTCGGAGGCCGTCATCGACCATCCCGAGATCGGGATCGAGCTCCGGCTCGCGTACGGCTCCGCGCTGATCATCCTGCCGGCCGGCGCGACGGCGAACGTCGACCAGGCGCGGACCGAGTGGGGGCGGGTGATCTGCAAGGCGCCCGGTCGTCCGCGTCCCGGACGGCTGCATGTCCAGATCGCCGGGGAGTTCGCGTACGGCCATCTTCGGGTCCGCCACCCGCGCGGCCTGGTCAGATAGGCGCGCCCGACGGACCTGGAAGAGCAGCCGGGCTCGGCTCAGACAGGCGCGTCAGACGGGTCGGCCGGAAACGTCGTGAGGCCCCGGAGCTCCTTGCGCGACAGCAGGCCGAGCTTGCGCAGCGAGCTGGAGACGTGGCTCTCCACGGTCAGCCTGGACAGGAACAGCTCGGTCGCGATCTCCTGGTTGGTCTTCCCCGCCGCCGCCAGCAGCGCCACCTCCCGCTCCCGTGACGACAGCGTCTGCCCATGAGAGGGCCGCCCGCCGCGCCACGGATAAGGGATGGGCACCCCGTTCTGCCGCATGATCCGGCAGATCCGGGCGATGACGGCCCGGGCGCTCAGCGCGGCGGCCTGCGCGATCGGCGCTTCGGCGCCGTCGATCTCCGCGCTCAGCTCGTCGACCAGCGCGGCGGCCTCGCCGGCCGTCCCGAGAGTGTCCAGGGCGTCCACGAGGCACAGTACGGTCTCGGCGCCCCACACCCAGTTCCCCTTGGCCCGCACCTGGTCGAGCCCGGCGGTGGCCTGCCCGACGGCGCCCACGGCGTCGTCGAGGGTCAGCAGGAGCCGCGACAGCGTCATCCGGGCGGAGATGAGCGGCCAGACGGCGCCGACCCGCTCGGCGATCGCGATCACCTCGCCCAGGCCCGCCACAGCCTCCTCCGCCGGGCCTGTCGCCGCGAGCAGCGCGCCCCGCATCAGCCGCGAGTCCAGGGACCCGGCGGCGAACGTGGCCGCCGCGCCCTCCAGCGGCCGCAGGCGGTGTTCCAGCCCTTCCCACCGCCCGGCGGCCCGGTCGACGGCGGCCGTCACCAGCTCGACGACGTCCGCCACCCGGAGGTATTCGGCCTGGTCGGCGGCCTGACGGCCCTCGGTCAGCAGGCCCTGCGCGCGTTCGAGCCGGCCGATGTGCAGGGCGCCCTGCGCCCAGTTGAGGCAGGCGCGGGCGTGCTCTTTGGGCGCCGACCGCAGACCGTCGTCGCGCAGCAGGTCATCGATCAGCCGCCAGCTTCCCGGGTCGCCCTGTTCCAGCAGAAGCGACGCCCGCGCGATGCGTACCGCGATGTCGACGTCCCGGTCGCCGCTGCGACGCGAGGCCTCCTCGGCCTGCTCGCAGCGCGCGGTGTGCTCGCTGACGTGCCGGTTCACCACGGTCTCCGGCGCGGCGAGCACGGCGAGCGCGCGGCCGAGGAGCGCGGGCCGGTCCGCGAGATCGTCGATCGCGCCTTCGATCTGCAGGTAGCCCGCCCGCGCCTCACCCTGCTGACGCAGCAGGCGGCCGAGGGCGAAGCGCAACTCGCCACGTAGCGGAGCGGGGAGCGGCTCGGTGGCCAGCAGGCGTTCGAGTATCGGTACGGCCTGGGCGTGCGCCAGCCCGTCGACCGCCACCCGGCCGAGCTTGACGGCCAGCCGCACGCGTAGCTCACGGGGAAGCTCGCCGATCTCCAGCGCCTGCAGCAGGAACCTCGCCGCCGTGGCGTCGTTGCCGTGGGACAAGGCGGTGTCGGCGGCGGCCTCGGCGTTGCCGACGAACTCCGTCGTCTGGCCCGCGAGCCGGAAATGGTGGGCGAGCCTGGCCACCGGTCGGGGACCGGCCACCGACTCCAGGGCCCGCGCGGTCCTGAGATGCAGCCACCGTCGGCCGGACACCGCTACGGACTCGTACACGATCTGCCGCGCCAGGGCGTGCCGGAACCGGCACCGGCCGTCCTCCTCGTGCAGGAGTCCGACCGCCTGCGCCTGCCCGAGAGCACGGGCGATCTGCGCCGGGCCGCGCTCCGTGACCTCCGCGAGCACCCCGTCATCGGGCGCCATGCCGATGACCGCGGCGGCGCCGAGGATCTCCCGCGCCGCGTCGTCGAGCGAGCAAAGCCGTCGCAGCACCACGTCGCGCAACACCGTCGGAACGGCGAGCTCGGCCAGGACGTCCGACCGGCCGGGGATCACGCTCGCGGGCAGGCGCTCCAGGAGCGTACGGAGCACCTCCTCCACCACGAACGGGATGCCGCCGGCCGCGACGCGGACGGGAAGCCGTACGGCCCGGTTCGCGGATTCCACGGCACGTGTACGACCGGGAGCCCGGACGACTCCTGGAACAGCGGGATGTGCAACGGCAAGCTGATCGCCGCCAAGCACTTCGACGCCGGGTGGGGCGGTGACGCGGGAGTCAAGGAGCAGCTTCCGTGGGAGTTCCTGTCACCGCGCGACTACAACGGGCACGGCACGCACACCTCCTCCACCTCGGGCGGCAACTACGGCGTGCGGGCGACGGGGGCGGCCGCGGCGTTCGGCGAGATCAGCGGCATCGCGCCACGGGTCCGGATAGCCGCCTACAAGGCGCTCTGGTCGACGCAGGACGCCTCGACGGCCAACGGCTACTACTCGGACCTGGTCGCCGCCATCGACCAGGCGGTGGCGGATGGCGTCGACGTCATCAACTACTCGGTCTCGGGTACGCAGTCGGACTTCCTCGACCCGGCGGAGATGGCGTTCCTGTCCGCCGCGGAGGCGGGCGTCTTCGTCGCCGCCGCGGGCGGCAACAGCGGCCCGGCCGCCACCACCGTGGCGCACCCCTCTCCCTGGGTGACCACGGTCGCGGCCGGTACGCACAACCGCGGCACGCAAGGGTCGGCGACGCTCGGCAACGGCACCACCTACAGCGGCGCCTCGCTGGCCGCCACCAAGGCCGGGCCCGCGCCGCTCGTCGACGCCACGGCGGCGGAACTGCCCGGCGCCGACCCGACACGGCTGGCGCAGTGCTACGCCGCCAGGGACAACGACGGCAAGGCGGTGCTCGACCCGGCCAAGGTGAAAGGCAAGATCGTCGTCTGCGACCGCGGCGAGACGCCCCGCGTCAACAAGAGCGTGGCCGTCGCCGAGGCGGGCGGCATCGGCATGATCCTCACCAACACCGACGAGAACTCGCTCAATGCCGACCTCCACTCCCTGCCCACGGTGCACCTGGCCGTCAAGGACAGGCAGGCGGTCAAGGACTACGCCGCCGCCGACGGCGCGACGGCGACGATCGACCAGGCCAAGATCAACAACAACACGCCGGCTCCGTACGTCGCGGAGTTCTCCTCGCGCGGCCCGCTGTACGCCGCGGGCGGCGACCTGCTGAAGCCGGACGTGATCGCTCCGGGGCAGGACATCCTCGCGGCGTACGCGCCGCCGGGCGCCAACGGGGCCGAGTTCAACATCTCCAGCGGCACCTCCATGGCGGCCCCGCATGTCGCCGGGCTCGCCGCGCTGCTGAAGGACCTGCACCCGGACTGGTCGCCGATGGCGATCAAGTCGGCGCTGATGACAAGCGGCTCCGACATCCTCGATGGGCCGGGCACCGATCCGTCGGTGATCTTCAGCCAGGGCGCCGGCCACGTCACCCCGAACAGCGCCGCCGACCCCGGCCTGGTCTACGACAGCGGTATCGAGGACTGGATCGCGTTCCTGTGCGCCACGACCAAGGGCGTGTCGGAGCAGGTCTGCGACGCGCTGGCCAAGAAGGGCTATTCGCTCCAGGCGCGTGAGCTGAACGTGCCCTACGTCACCGGCAACACCGAGGGCGAGAGGACGCGGTCGGACTACACCACGATCGCCTACGACCCCGCCACGGGTAAGCGGGCCTGGGTCCAGCGCTACGACGGTCAGGCGAAGGGCGACGACGTCGCCTGGGACGTCGCCGTGACGCCGGACGGCGGCACGGTCGTCGTCACCGGTCGGAGCACCGACGACGAGACCAGGGGCGACGACTACGTGACGATCGCCTACGACGCCGCGACCGGCGGGCAGACCTGGACGGGCCACTACGACGGCCCGGCCGGCGCCTCGGACAACGCGCACGCGCTCGCCGTGGACGCGGCCGGCGGTGCCGGGGTCCGGATCTTCGTGACCGGATCCAGCGCGACAGGCGGGAGCCCACCCGACGCGCTGGAGATCGACTTCGCGACGGTGGCCTACTTCGAGCCTTGGAAGAAGCCCTGATCCTGGAGTGAATCGCGCGCCTCCGGCTCCCGCCGGGGGCGCGCGAGGCGCGTCAGGGCTTCGGCGTGGGTACGGTCGAGCTCGCTCTCCTCGGCCCGGGCACGCTCGCGGGCGTACTCCCGCATCAGGTCGTGGAAGGTGTAGCGGCCCGGCTCACCCTCCTCGATGAGGTGCGCGGCGGCGAGCCGGCACAACAGGAGGTCGGTCTCGCCCGGGGGCGCACCGGAGAGCGCGGCGGCGGTCTCGGCGGTGAACGTCGGCCCGGGGACGAGGCCGAGCAGCCGGAACAGCCGCCGTGACGGCGGGTCCAGACGGCGATAGGACAGGTCGAACGCTCCGCGCACCGCCGCGTGCGGATCCCCGTTGACCGCCAGCGAGGACAGCCGGGTCCCGGCGAGCCGGCGCACCTGGCCGGCGATGCCCCCGGCGGGCCGGCCGAGGACGCCGGCCGCCGCGACGCGCAGCGCCAGCGGCAGGTAGCCGCAGGCCCTGGCCAGCTCACGGGCGGCGTCCCGCTCGGCCGCCAGGCGCTCGTCGCCGAGGAGTCGGCCGACCAGGGTGCCCGCTTCGTCCGGGGCCAGCATGCCGAGCGGAACGGGGATCGCGCCGTCCCGGGCGACGAGGCCGGTCAGCCGGTCCCGGCTGGTGATCACGGTGGCGCAGCGCCGGCCGCCGGGCAGGAGCGGACGGACCTGCTCCTCGCTGCCGGCGTCGTCCAGGATCACCAGGACCCTCCTGTCGGCGAGCAGGCTGCGGTAGGCGGCGCTGGCCTCCTCCTCCGCGTGCGGCACCCGTTCGGCGGGCACGCCGAGCCCGCGCAGGAACTGCCCGAGCGCCTCGATCGGACGCAGCGGACGCTCCGGCGAGTGGCCGCGCAGGTTGACGTAGAGCTGGCCGTCGGGGAACAGGGAGCGCATCCGGTGCCCCCAGTGGACGGCCAGCGCCGTCTTCCCGACCCCGCCCGTGCCGGTGACCATGGAGATCGCCGCCGTGTCGCCGCCGGTCGCGGCCGAGTCCAGGAGACGGAGCTCGGCCGCCCGCCCGGTGAACTGCCCCGGCTCCGGCGGCAGCTGCGCCGGCATCGCCGACGCCTCCCACGTCTCGCCCTCGTTGAGAGCGGACTCGTTGAGAGCGGACTCGGTGAGAGCGGACCCGGTGAGAGCGAAGAGGTCGGGCGACCTGATGGTGGAGACCTTCCCCCGGAGTATCCGCTGGCGAAGCTGCCGCAGTTCGGGGCTGGGGTCCAGGCCCAGCTCCTCGATGAGGCGGCGGCGGGTGCGTTCGTAGCGCTCCAGCGCGTCCACCCGCCGGCCCGCCCGGTACAGCGCCAGCATGAGCAATCCGACCAGGCCCTCCCGGAAGGGGTTCTCCGCGACGAGCGCGATCAGCTCGGGAACCAGCCCGGCGTGCCGGCCCGCCCGCGTCTCGGCGTTCAGGCATTCCTCGGTGACCGCGAGCCGTTCCTCGACGAGGGCATCGCGCAGCAGGTCCAGCAGCCCTCCGCCGGAGACACCGCTCAGGGGCTCGCCCCGCCACAGCGCCAGCGCGCGTCTCAGCCCGGTGGCCCGTGCCTCGGCGGACTCCATCGTCCGCGCGCGGGCGACCGCGTTCCTGAACTCGTGTACGTCCACCTGCTCAGCGGCGAGCCTGAGCAGGTAACCCTGCGAGTAGTACGCGATCGTGACGTTGGCTCTGGCCAGGGCGGGCCGCAGCCGCGAGACGTACCCCTGCACCATGCCCCGGGCGCCTGTGGGGGCCCGCTCTCCCCACAGCCCTTCGATCAATCGTTCGACCGACACGGTCCGGCCCGCCTCCAGCGCCAGCAAGGCCAGCACCGCCCGCTGCCGGGGTGGTCCGAGCAAGACCTCCTGATGTCCGTGCCACGCTCGCACCGCTCCCAGCAGTCCTATCTTCAGCGCTTGGCCGAGGCCCTGCAGTTCTAATCCGTCTGGCATATCGCTCCCCGTCTGGCACGTCGTGGTTACAGGCCGCCATACGAAAGACACGAGACGCAGTCCAGTAGAAATCCTTCCGGAATCAAGCCCCCCTGCAGCGCCCTGCGGCACTCTGAACGCGTTCTCCGGGGTGCATTCGACGTCGAATGCACGTGGGATGAAAATACGCGGTGCTCCCCGGGGTCAGCTCGGAAAGAGGCAACCTTGTTTTATCCGTACGACCTGATCAAGGACTTCGCCGGCGCGGTCGGCCGCCATCCGGACCGCCCGGCGATCGCGTACAACGGCCAGACCCTCACCTACGCCCAACTCCACGCGTGGACGCACGCGACCGGCCGGCGGCTGGGCCCGCGTCCCGGGGTGGTCGGGGTGCTGGCGTCCCGGTCGCCGGCGACGGTGGCCGCCCTGCTCGGCATCCTGGCGGTGGGCGGAACGTACGTGCCCATCGACCCGGCGTTTCCGTCGCCGAGGCGTCAGGCGCTGATGTCGGCGAGCGGCTGCACGACAGTGATCCCCACCACCAAGTCCACCAAGTCCACCAATTCCACCAAGCCCACCAGTAGTCCCACTGACCCCGCCGATCCCGCAGATTCCGCCGACCCCAGTGGGCCCGCCGACCCCAGTCAGCTCGGCGTGCGCCTGGTGGATCTTCCCGATCTCCCCTCCCGCGCCGAAGCGGGCCAGGCCGCCCGTTCCCCGGAGACAGAGGTCGTCGTCGCCGGGGACGATCCGGCCTACATCCTGTTCACGTCCGGATCCACCGGCGCGCCCAAGCCCGTGGTGACCCCGAGGCGGGCCATCGCCGTCGTGACCGGCGCGCTGCGGGAGCTGTTCGGCCTCACCCCCGAAGACCGCGTCCTGCAGTTCGCGTCCCTGAACTGGGACACCTGCTTCGAGGAGATCCTGCCCACCCTCACCACGGGCGCGACGCTGGTCTTCCACGACCACGCCCACTCGGGATCGTTCCACCGCATGCTGCGCATGATCGCCGCCGAGGGGATCACCGTGATGGACCTCCCGTCGGCGTTCTGGCACGAGCTGGTGCGCCACTTGGTGGACGAGGGGGCCACGCTGCCCGCCTGCGTCCGGCTGGTCGTCATCGGCGGGGAGGCCGTGAGCGCGGCGCGGCTGGCCGACTGGCGCGCGCTCGACACCGATGGGATCCGCCTGGTCAACACCTACGGGTGTACGGAGACGACGCTCATCACCCACGCCCTAGACCTGCACGGCCCGCTGGCCGCAGGGGGAGCGGGGCAGCGGGTGCCGATCGGGCGGCCCCTCCCGCACGTCGGGCAGCATGTCAGTGAGGACGGCGAACTGCTGGTCGGTGGCCCCTCACTGGCGCTGGGCTACCGGGGCCTGCCGGAGGCAACGGCGGAGCGGTTCGTCGAGCTCGGCTCCGAGCGGTACTTCCGTACCGGCGACCGGGTCGGCCTGGCCGCCGACGGCACGCTCACGCACGAAGGCCGGCTCGACCACGAGCTCAAGATCCGCGGCATCCGGGTCGATCCGGGCGAGGTCGAGGCGCAGATCTCCGGTCATCCGCGAGTGGGCGCCGTGGCGGTGACGGGCGTCACCGTCGCCGACCACACGACGCTCGCGGCCTACATCGTCCCCGGCCGACCCGCCGACGACGAGACGACCATCGTCCCCGGCTCACCCGCCGACGACGACACGACGCTGGCCGCCGATGTCCGGGACTATCTGCGCGACCGCGTCCCCTGCCATCTCGTGCCCAGCCGGATCATCGTCGTCCCCGAACTCGTCTACACGGCGAGCGGAAAAGTCGACCGGGCCGGCTCGCATCGGCGATACGCGTCCGCCACCGTTTGAGGAGACCATTCCGTGAATGTCAACGCCGTCTCGGCGGTATTTCAGCGTGTCCTGGAGAACCCGGAAGTCAGCGCGGACTCAGACTTTTTCGTCATGGGCGGGGATTCGTTGCTCGCCACCCGTGTACTGAGCGCGATCGCCCGTACCAGCGGCGTTGAACTGGATTTCGACGACTTCCTCGACGCGTCGACGCCGAGCGCCCTGGCGAAAAAGATCGCGAGCGCCGAGCAGAGCGCGAGCCCGGCATGAGTGTCGTCGTCGTGGGAGCCGGCCTGGCCGGGCTCACCGCCGCCACCGACCTCGCGGCACGCGGCGTGGAGGTCACCGTCTTCGAGGCGCGCGAGCGGGTCGGCGGCCGTACGCACGGCATCGAGGTCGCCCCGGGCGTCTGGGTGGACGCGGGCGCCGCGTACCTGGGAGACCGGCACACCGCCCTGATCGCCCTGCTGGCCGAGCTGGACCTGAAGACCACCCCGACCACCATGGCCGGCGCGAGCCGGTTCGCGCTCGGCGGCGAGGGGCAGACCCGGGCGGGCCGGTTCCCGCCGCTGTCGGCGGTCGCGCTCGGCGAGCTGTTCGACGCGCTGGACGAGCTGGACCGCGGGGTGCGCGCGGACGCCCCCTGGCTGTCGGCGGGCGCCGCCCGGCTGGACGCGCTGACCGCGGCCGAGTGGGCGCGCGAGCACCTGCGTCATCCGGACGCGCGGCTGTTCTTCCCGCTGTTCCTCGGCGAGATGATGGCCGCCGACCCGGCGGACGTGTCCGTTCTGCACATGGCCTTCTACCTGCGCTCGGGCGGCGGGATCCGCTACCTGAACGCCTTCGCGGGCGGCGCGCAGGAGGACCGGATCGACGGCGGCGCGCACCAGGTGTGCCGTCGGCTGGCCGCCGGACTGGGCGACCGGGTGCGGCTCGGCGAGCCGGTGCGCGCGATCCACCAGGACGACGACGGCGTGACCGTCGTGGCCGCGACCGGATCGGTGCGGGCCCAGGCCGTGGTCATCGCGGTGCCGCCGTCGCTCGCCGACGCGATCGACCACCGGCCAGGGCTGCCCGCGACCCGCTCCGGTGAGCGTACGGGGCCCGGCTGCGCGGTGAAGGTCCACCTGGTGTACCCGACGCCGGCCTGGCGGGAGCAGGGGCTGTCCGGCTGGTCGGTCAACGCGCGCGGCCCCTTGCTGTCCACCGTGGACGACTCGCCCGCCGATGGCGGGGTGGGCGTGCTGACCGGGTTCGTGACCGGCAGGGAGGCGTACAGGTACGCCGCGCTGCCCGCCGACGAGCAGCGCGAGCAGGCGGTCGCCCAGGCCGCGCGGCTGTTCCCCGGGTTGCCGGAGCCGATCGGCTGCCACGTCACCGACTGGGTCCACGAGCGCTACAGCCGGGGCTGTTACGCGGCGCTGTTCGGGCCGGGCGACTGGCCACGGCTCGGCCCGCGGCTGACGGCCCCCCACCGGCGGGTGCACTGGGCCGGCACCGAGACGAGCACCGAGTTCTTCGGACTGATGGAAGGAGCCATCCGATCGGGACACCGGGTGGCCGCGGAGATAAGCGCGACGTACCGATGGAGGAACATCCATGACTGACAGCACGTCCATCGCCCCCCTGGCCGTCCGGCAGGGATTCATGACCGAGCCCGGCCTGGGCGCGGGCAACTTCCTCGACCACGCCCTCGCGGCCAACCCGAACCGGGCGGTGCCGTTCGTCTACAGCCATCACAACGACCACCGTGGCCGGGTGGTGCTGCGCGGCCACAGCCTGGTCGACCTGGCGGCGCTGCGCGACCGGTACGCCAAGTGGTACCGGGCCAACGGCGTGCGGCCCGGTGAGCCGGTGGGCATCGTGGTGGCCGAAGGGCTCGAACCGCTGCTCCACTTCCTGGCGCTCACGGCGCTCGGCGCCATCCCGACGATGATCAACGACGCGATGCGGGCCGACGTCATGGTCCGCTACCTCGACCACGTGGGCGTCGTCGGCATCGTCGCCGACGACACGACCAGGCTGCAGATGGCCTACCGGAACGCCCCGCAGACCAGGCCCAGGTTCATCGCCCTGGCCGCCGAGGTGCGGGCCTACGACGCCGACTCCGGCCGCTTACCGGAGGAGTACCCCTACCAGCACGCGCCCGACGACATCGTGGCGTTGATCCACTCCTCCGGCACCACCGGCACCCCGAAGTCGACGACGCTCGGGCATCGCAGCTTCTGGGACGGCAAGCAGCCGCGGATGCTGCGCTTCCCCGCCGAGCCGTACGACAAGCTGATGTCGCTCATGCCGCACACCCACGCCGGCGGCCTCAGCTACTTCCTCACGGCGGTGCTGCTCGGACTGCCGACCGTGGTCATGGCGGACTGGCGGCGCACGGCAGTGGAGCCGGTGATGGAGGCGTTCCAGCCGACCATGGTGGCCTCCTTCCCCCGGACGTTCGTAGAGCTGGCCACCGGTGAGCTCCCGGTGAAGGGGGCGGCGAAGGTCCACTCCTGGTTCAACACCGGAGACAGCGCCCACTACGGGCACATCAGGCGGCTGGTCGAGCTCGGCGAGCGGCCCGCCGGCCTGATCAAGTCGTGGCTGCTTCCGCAGGGCGACGCCGGAGAGCCGCGGCCCGGCTCCCAGTTCGTCGACGGGCTCGGCTCCTCGGAGATGGGGATGGCGCTCTTCGGCCAGGTGACCGCGCCGGAGACCCCGCGCGACGACCGGTGCGTGGGCAAGGCGCAGGACGCGGTGATCAAGGCCGCGGTGCTGGACGAGAACGGCGAGGAGGTGCCCGACGGCACCGTCGGCCTGCTGGCCGTGATCACCCCCTCGCGTACGCCGGGCTACTGGAACGACCCGAGGCTGACCAGCAGCTTCGAGCTCAACGGCTACTGGCTGACCGGGGACGTGGCGCGCCGCGACAGCGAGGGCAATTTCTACCACCTCGACCGCACCGTGGATGTCATCGACACCGCGACGGGGCCGGTCTACAGCCTGCCCATCGAGGAGATCCTCATCGCCGACTGCGCCGACCTCGTCCAGGACTGCTCGGTCGTCGGCGTGCCCGGCAAGGCGGGGGAGGGGCAGCGCCCGATCGCCGTGGTGCGGCTGCAGGCCGGCGCCGCCGACGCCACCGCCGACGAGGTCATGGACAAGGCGAACAAGGCCCTCGCCGACGCCGGTCTGGCCACGCTCGCCACCGTGATCATCGCGCGGACCGACGAGGACTACCCGCTCGGCCCCACGGGCAAGGTGCTCAAGCGCGAGCTCCGTACCCGCCACGCGGTGCTGTTCACCGGATGAGCCATCAGATGAACGCCGACGTCGCCCGCGGCCCGTACACCTATGTGCGCCGTCCGCTCGTCGAGCCGGACTGGCGGCGGCTGCCGGGCTGGCGCGGCGTCACCGACGCGCAGTGGCGCGATGCCCAGTGGCAGCGCGCCCATTGCGTGAAGAACGCCGGGCAGCTACGCGCGGTGGTGGGCGACCTGCTCCAGGGGTCCTTCTACGCCGATCTGGCGGCCGACGTGGCCCGGTTCGCGACCATGTCCATACTGATCACACCGCAGTTGCTCAACGTGATGGCGCCGGAGCCCGTGAGCGATCCGGCCGCGTTCACCCGGGCCTTCCTGGCGGACCCGGTCCGGCGCTACCTGCTGCCGGTCCGCTCCGACCGGCATCCCGTCTGGCCCAGCCATCCGCGCGCCCGCCGCGACTCGCTGCACGAGGCCGAGATGTGGGTGGTGGAGGGGCTGACCCACCGCTACCCGACGAAGGTGCTGGCCGAGCTGCTGTCCACCTGCCCGCAGTACTGCGGGCACTGCACCCGGATGGACCTGGTCGGCACCTCGACGCCGCAGGTCGTCAAGGCCCGGCTCGCGCTCAAGCCCGTGGACCGGCAGGAGCTGATGCTGGACTACCTCAAGCGCACGCCCGGCGTGCGCGACGTGGTGGTCTCCGGCGGCGACGTGGCCAACCTGCCGTGGCCGAGACTGGAGGCGTTCCTGCTGCGGCTGCTCGAACTGGAGTCCGTCCGGGACGTCCGCCTGGCCAGCAAGGCGCTGATCGGCCTGCCTCAGCACTGGCTCCAGCCCCGCGTGGTCGAGGGGATGGGCCGGGTGGCCGCCATCGCCCGCGCCCGCGGCGTGAACCTGGCCATTCACACCCACGCCAACCACGCGCGGTCGGTGACGCCGCTGGTCGCCGAGGCGGCCCGGGCCATGTTCGAGGCGGGCGTACGGGACGTGCGCAACCAGGGCGTGCTCCTGCGGGGCGTGAACACGACCCCGGGCGACCTGCTGGACCTGTGCTTCGCGCTGCAGGGCGAGGCCGGAATCCTGCCCTACTACTTCTACCTCTGCGACCTGATCCCCAACGCCGAACACTGGCGGATCCCGGTCCACCAGGCCCAGCGGCTGCAGGAAGCCATCATGGGCTACCTCCCCGGCTACGCGACGCCGCGGCTGGTGTGCGACGTGCCGTACGTCGGCAAGCGCTGGGTGCACCAGGTGGTGGAGTACGACCGCGAACGCGGCATTTCGTACTGGGCCCAGAACCACGGGATCGGGCTCCAGCCGGTCGAGGACCGCCTGTTCCCCTTCTACGACCCGATCGACACCTTGCCCGAGCCGGGCCGCCGCTGGTGGGCCGACGGAGAGGGACGACCATGACCCCGAGCACGCTGCGCCGCATGTGCTGGATCTTTCCCGACCGCGAGTCCACCCGGGGCACCGCGATGTGGCACCCCTTCTTCTGGGACCTCTACGCCGACGTGGCCGCCGAGCTCGGCCTGAGCTGGTGCCGGCACTCCCCGGACGCGGTGACGGTCGACGGCCTGGAGACCGGCAAACCGCGCGTCTACGTGGACGACGAACTCGTCACTCCGGAGGACACGCTCTTCATCACCGCGTTGTACTCGCTGCCCTACCAGTCCATGGACGTCTTCAACCAGTACGCGCTGTACGCCGTGCTGGAACAGGCCGGCTTCTACCTGTCGTTCCCGCCGAGCCTGTCGCCCATCGCCAACGACAAGCTGGCCACGGTCCTCTACCTGCACGATTCGCCCATCCCGCCGGTGCCCACCCTCCGCATCGGAACCGGGCGGGACACCAGCAAGCACCTGTACGAGGTGGCGCTGGCGAACCTGACCTACCCGGCCATCGTCAAGCCGTCCGGCTGGTGCGGCGGCGGCGGAGTGAACCTGGCCCGCGACGCCGAGGAGATCCGCGGCCTGGCCAGCCTCGCGCAGGGCGGCGACACCACCCTCGTGATCCAGCCCTACCTGGGCGACGGCACGGTCGACTACCGGGTCTACGTCGTCGACGGCGAGCCGTACGCCGTGATGAAGCGGATCCCCGAGCCCGGCTCGCCGGTCGCCAACGCCAGCCGGGGCGGCGCGATGGAGTTCCCGCCCGTCCCACCCGAGCTGGCCGAGGCGACGGCGTACTTCTACGAGAAACTGCCCATCCCCTTCTTCTGCGTCGACTTCCTGTACGACGGCGAGCGGTACTGGTTCTCCGAGCTCGAACCCGACGGTGTGATCGCCCCGGACTACGGCGACCCGCACCGCACGCTCCAGCGCGAGGTCACCCGGGCCCGCTGGACGGCCTACCGCGACGCCCACACCCGCTGGCTGACCGAAAGTCAGGTGAAGAAATGACCGAATCGTTCTCACTGTCGCCCGAGGCGGCCGAGCCCCATCTGCGCGTCCCGCGCCGAGCCCTGGAGCGGCTCAAGACCGTGCCCGCGCTGGCGCCACGCTACGCCGGCTGCGACAAGCTGCTCACGCTGGAGGACGTCGCCGCGCTTCCCCCGCTGGTGAAGGACGACCTGAACGTGGCGCTGGCGCACCTGACGCCGAAGGCCGAGCAGGGCGCCACCTGGCTGTTCCAGAGCGGCGGCAGCACTGGCGCGCCCAAGGTCGGCTACGCCCCCACCGGGTTCTACATGGCCGGCGTGTACGAGCAGTGGCGGCCGTTGGACCCGGACGACGTCTTCGTCAACGGCTGGGGCGCGGGCCGCATGTGGGGCGCCCACTTCCTGGCCGGGGCCTTCGCCGACCTGTCCGGCTGCCGGGTCATCGCGCTGGGCTCGGTGACGAAGGAGGAGTACGGCGACTGGCTGTCGTTCTTCACCGCCCAGGGCGTGACCGCGTTCGGCGGCACCCCCAGCGTGCTGCGGCTGTGGTTCGCGCACGCGCGGGCCACTGGCGTGCGCCTGCCCGCGCTGCGCAAGGTGCTCTGGCTCGGGGAGGCGTGGCACCCACAGCTCGACGAGGACATGGCCGTGGTGGCGCCGGACGCGCGCCGCTGGGGCATGTTCGGCAGCACGGAGACCTGGGTGATCGGCACCAACACCCCGCGGTGCCCGGCCGACGTCTTCCACCCGCTGCCCGCGCAGCTCGTGCACACCGACGCCGACGAGCTGCTGGACTTCACCACGCTCGACCCGGACATGCTCAACCCGGTGCTGCGCTACCGCACCGGCGACGCCGGCCGCTTCGTCACCTGCGAGTGCGGCCGGGAGGACCGGGCGCTGCGGGTGCTGGGCCGCCGCGACTCGGTGGTCCAGGTACGCGGGCTGGGGCTGCACGTGGACGACATCGTCGCCCAGGCGGAGCGCGAGCCGGGCGTCTCCCGGGCGCAGATCCTCATCACCGAGCAGCGCGGCCGGGTCTCGGCGGTGGACGTGCTGCTGCTGACCGACGCGGACGCGCCACCGGACCTGCCCGAACGGCTGCGGGCAGAGCTCATGTCCGCGACGTTCACGATCAGCACGGCCTTCCAGCACGACCCGCACGCCTTCCGGGTCACGGCCGTCGACGCGCTGATCAGCAACGAGCGCACCGGCAAGACCGCCGGCTTCGTCGTACGGGAGGAGCCGTGAGGTTACCGGAGTCCCTGGGCAGGCAGTTCAACCTGTACTGGGGCGGCCAGACGGTGAGCCTCGTCGGCGACCGGGTCACGGTGTTCGTGGTCCCGACACTGATGATCTTCGTGCTGCACGCCTCCGCGTTCGAGGTGGGTGTCGTGGCCATGGCCCAGTACCTCGGCATCCCCGTGCTGGGCCCGGTCGCCGGGGTGCTGGTCGACCGGTGGGACAAGCGCCTGACCATGCTGATGTGCGACGTCGTACGGCTGGTGGCGGTGACGGTGATCCCCGTGGCCTACTGGTTCGGCGTGCTGTCGACGCCGTTGCTGTTCGTCTGCGTGGCGCTGATCAGCGGCGCGACGATCTTCTTCAACGTCGGCTACCTCGTCGCCGTGCCCACCACGGTGCCGGAGGACAAGCTGGTGCGGGCGTACTCGCGCCTTGAGGGCAGCAGCACGGTGTCCGAGGTGGCCGGGCCGTCGATCGCCGCGGGCCTGTACCACGTGCTCGGGGTGGCTGCGCTGCTCGTCGACGCGGCCAGCTACCTGGTCTCGGCGGCGTGCTTCCGCGCCATGCGGCCCTGGGGGGTCAAGGCCGTCCAGCAGGGTTCCGTGTGGTCGCGGCTGGTGCTGGGGTTCCGGCTGAACTGGGCCGATCCGGTGCTGCGCCGGGTGGTCATCGCGGCCGTGACCCTGAACTCCGGCGGCCCGATCTTCGTCACCGTCCTGCCGGTGCTCGCCTACCAGGGCCTGGGCATCTCGGTGGGCGTGTTCGGGGCGGCGATGTCGGCCGGGGCGGGCGGCGCGGTGATCGGCGCGCTCGTCGCGCCCAAGATCAGCGAACGGCTGGGCCTCGGCCGGACCATGGCCTGGGGACTGCTGCTGCACTGCCTGGTCGGCCTGGGCATCCTCGCCGCGCCCGCGCTGCCCGCCGCGGCCGTGATCGGTGTGACCTTCGGCTGCTACGGCTTCTTCATGTCGTGCATCAACGTCTGCAGCGCCCCGATCCGCCAGTCGCGGATGACGGCCGAGAACCAGGGCGTGATGCACGCGGCCTTCCGCACCGTGACCTGGGGAGTCATCCCGCTGGCCGCGCTCGTCGGCGGCACGGCGGTCACCCTGCTGACCGGCGGCCTGGGCGTGCTCGACGCGGCCAAGGTGGTCATGGTCGCCGGCACGCTGCTGGCCGCGTTCTCCTTCCTGCCCGCGGTGGGGATCCAGCCGCTGATGAACCGCGCCAAGAACCTTGAGGAGAGCCCGGCATGACCGTGCTGATCACCGGTACGTCCTCCGGCATCGGCCTGGCCACCGCGGTCACCGCCGCCAGGGCCGGGTTCACCGTGGTGGCGACGATGCGCGACCCGGGCAAGGACGGCGCGCTGCGCGAGGTGGCCGACCAGGCCGGGGTCACGCTGGACATCCGCCGCCTGGACGTCACCGACGCCGCGTCCATCGACTCGTGCCTCCAGGGCGTGCGGGAGGAGTACGGGCGGCTGGACGCGGTGGTCAACAACGCCGGGGTCTCCAACTTCGACCCGACGATGGAGATGTCCACCATGGAGGCGCTGCGGGCCAACCTGGAAGTGAACTTCTTCGGCGTCATCGCCGTGAGCCGGGTCGCGATGCCGCTGCTGCGCGCCGCCCGTGGCCGCCTGCTGACCATCGGCAGCGTGCACGGGGTCGTGGGCCAGCCGTTCAACGAGGCGTACGCGGCGGCGAAGTGCGCCGTCGAAGGGTTCATGGAGAGCCTGGCGCCGGTCGCGGCGGCGCACGGGGTGCGGGTGAGCGTGGTCGTGCCCGGCTTCGTACCAGACACCGAGTTCGGGATTTTTCCGGACATCAACCGGGGGACCATCCGGGCGGCCTCGGGGCCGTACGCGCCGACGTTCGACGGCTACCTCGACTGGGTGCGCGGCGCGGGCTGGGAGGGAGCAGGCCAGTCCAAGTGGGAGGTGGCCGAGGTGGTGGTGCGCGCGCTGAGTGAGGACGAGCCGCCGTTCCGGGTCCCCACCAGCGAGTGGGTGGCGGCGTACCTGGCGCGCAAGCTCGCCGATCCGGACGGGTCGGCCGTCCAGGCGCAGGCCAGGACCTGGATCGGGGCCCCGGTACGAAGGGCCACGGTATGAACGGTATGACCACCGAGGACCCGGCCTGTCGCGCGCTCGGCATCGCGCTGGAGGAGGTGGCCGCCGGCCGGGCGCGGCTGCGGATGCGGGTCACCGACGAGATGGTGAACGGCCACGGCATCGCCCACGGCGGCTACCTGTTCCTGCTCGCCGACGCCGCGTTCGCCTACGCCTGCAACTCCCACGGCCGCGTCACGCTGGCGCACAGCGCGCAGGTGACGTTCCTGCGCCCGGCCGCGGCCGGGGACGAGCTGGTCGCCGAGGCCACGGAGCGCGTCAGGTACGGCAGGAACGGCGTCTACGACGTGACCGTACGCCGCCCGGCGGGCGAGATCGTCGCGGAGTTCCGCGGCCAGAGCGTGACGGTCTCCGGCAGGCCGCCGGGCGACGACGGGAAGCTTCCATGACCGCCAGGACCGGATCTGAGACAAGGATCTAGGAGAGACACATGCCCGCCAAATCCCTGCGTGACCTGGTCGACTTCGCCCGGCGCCACTCGCCCTTCTACGCCGAGGCGTACCGCGACGTGCCCGACGGCGCCTCCGACCTCACCCAGCTGCCGATCATCGACCAGACGGCCTTCTGGGCCGCGAACGTCTACCCGGACAACCGGCTGCTGACCGGACCGCTGACCGACGCCGGCGTGTACACCTCCGGCGGCACCACCGGCGCGCCGAAGTTCTCCCCGTGGACCCGCACGGAGCACGCCGACTCGGTGACCGCGTTCGGCGCGGGCATGGTCCGGGCGGGTCTGAAGCCGGGGCACCGGGTGGCGAACCTGTTCTCGGCCGGCGAGATGTACGGCGGCTTCCTCTACATCGAGCACTCGCTGCACAACGCCCCGGTGGAGAACGTCCGGCTGCCCATCGCCTGCCACGCCTCAGACGACTCCGTCGCCGACCTGATCGCGTACTTCGGCGTCGACGTGCTGGCGGGCCCGCCGATGAAGCTCGCCACCGTGGCCGACGCGGTGACCGCCCGTGGGCAGGTGGCCGACACGGTGGAGCTGCTGCTGTTCGCCGGCGACTTCCTCTTCGACGACCTGCGTCCCCAGCTGGCCAAGGCGTTTCCCGGGGCCAAGATCGCCTCGCTCGGATACGCCTCCGTGGACGCCGGGTTGGTTGGCGGCCCGTTGCCGGGCGACGACGTGCGCGTGCACGAGGCCTTCGCCAACCGCACCCTGGTGGAGCTGATCGACGACTCGACCGGCGAGCCGATCACCGTGCCCGGCGTACCCGGCCGGGTGATCGTCACCAATCTGTTCAGGACGCTGATGCCGATCATCCGCTATCCGGCCGGCGACATGGCGGAGTGGACGGACACGGACTGCCGCGCATTCCGGCTGCTCGGCAGGTCGGCCGAAGGCGCCAGGGTGGAGACGGTGTCGATGTCGACGGAGGCCATCCGCGCGGTCCTCATCGCGGCCGACCCGGACCGGGCCATGTCGGGGATGCAGATGGTGCAGCGCCGCTGGAACGGCAAGGACGGGCTGACGCTGCGGCTGGCCTGCACCGAGGAGCCGCCGCCCGAGCTGACGCAGCGGCTCATCGACGCGGTGTACGCGGCCAGGCCGCTGTACCCCCAGACGGTGGAGGAAGGGGGCGTCCATCCGCTGACGGTCGAATGGGTACGGCCTTCGGAGCTGGCGCTGCATCCACGTACGGGGAAGGTCCTCCAGGTCGTGGACGAACGCTCTTGACATGGAGATTCATCCATCATAGATGTCGAATGCGGTAGCAATCTCCATGGTCAGGCGCATAGCCCGGCTGCTTGGCTGTCGGCATGCGAGTCAGCGTGCCCGCCGGCGAAGGGCGGGCGGTAAAGGTCAGTACCGGTCAGCGCGTGCGCGTCACCGATCTTGACGGAGGTCAGGTCGGTGACGTGTTCGCGTTCGCCGCGGACGACGTGAGCGAGCACCTCAGCGCGTCGCACACGCGGACCGCCATCAGCCGCCTGTTCCCGCTGGTCGGCGAGCAGTTCGTCACCGACCGGCGCAGGCCCATCCTCACCCTGGTGGCGGACACCTCGCCGGGCCGGCATGACATGCTCATCGCGGCCTGCGACCCGGCGCGCTATCGCGCTCTGGGCGTGCCCGGGTTCCATGCCTCCTGCGCGGACAACCTGGGCGAGAGCCTGTCCCGGCTCGGCCTGGCCCGTCCGGGCATCCCGCAGCCCGTCAACGTGTTCATGCGGATTCCCGTGGCGGACGACGGCCGGCTGAGCTGGCTGAGCTCGGTCAGCCGCCCCGGTGACGCGATCACGTTCGAGGCGGCGATGGACTGCGTGTTCGTGCTCTCGGCGTGCCCGCAGGACCTGGTCGGGATCAACGGGCACCGGCCGACGCCGCTGGCGATCGACCTGATCACACAAGAAGAGAGCGAACGATGAACGACGTCCAGCACCCCGCCCTACGGCCGGAACGTGTCGGCGAGCTCAGCCTCGCCAACCGGCTGGCGGTCTCGCCCATGACCAGGGTGTCCGCCGCCGCCGATGGCACGCCGACAGCCGAGATGGCCGACTACTACCGGGCGTACGCCCAGGGTGGCTTCTCCCTCGTCGTGACCGAGGGAACCTACACCGACACCTGGCACAGCCAGGGGTACACCAACCAGCCGGGCATCGTCACCGACGGCCACGAGGCCGCCTGGCGGGAGATCGTCGGGCAGGTGCACGACGCGGGAGCGTCGATGATCCTCCAGCTCATGCACGCGGGCGCGCTGTCGCAGGGCAACCGCTACCGCGAGGAGACGGTGGCGCCGTCGGCCGTCCCGCCACGCGGGGAGAAGATGCCCGAGTACGGCGGGCACGGCTCATGGCCGACACCCCGCGCGATGAGCCAGGAGCACATCGACCGCGCGGTGGCCGGTTTCGTGGCCTCGGCCGTCCGCGCCCGGCGGGCGGGCTTCGACGGGGTCGAGGTGCACGGCGCCAACGGCTATCTGGTGGACCAGTTCCTGACCGACTACACCAATGAGCGCGACGATCGCTACGGCGGCACGGTCGCCCGTCGGGTACGGCTGGCGGCCGACATCGTCTCCGCCATCCGCGCGGAGCTCGGCCCGGACTTCTGCGTGGGGATCCGGCTGTCACAGGGCAAGGTCAACGACTTCACGCACCGATGGGCAGGCGGCTCCAGGGACGCGGAGACCATCTTCGCCGCGCTCGCCGAGGCGGGCGCGAGCTACCTGCACATCGCCAGCGAAGGACGGGACTGGGTGGAGACGGCGACCCTGGAGGGAGGGATGACGATCACCGGCCTCGCCCGGAAGGTGACAGGACTGCCCGTGCTGGCCAACGGCGGCATGCACGACCTCGACCAGGCGGCCATGCTGCTGGAGGACGGCCACGCGGACGTGCTGACCCTGGGCCGGGGCGCGCTCGCCAACCCCGACTTCCCGCGGCGCTTGGCTCAGGGGCTGCCCATGGCGGCCTTCGACCATCAGATGCTCCAGCCGATGGCGACGCTGAGCAACGCCCGCCGGTGGCGGCAGACGCTTTAAGGTCAGTCCAGCGCGACGAGCTCAGTCCAGCGAGACGAGCTCAGTCCATCGCGTCGATGGTCAGCGCCAGGAACAGATCCACCCGATCCTCGGTGCGTCCCACGTCCCTGCCGGTGAGCTCGGTGATCTTGGCCAGCCGGTTGCGGAGCGTGTTGACATGGACGTGCAACGCTCCGGCCGTCGCCGCCCACTGCCCATCGTGATCGAGGTAGGTCCGCAGCGTCAGCTCGAGCTCACCGCCGCGCCGCGCGTCATGGTCCTTCATCGGCCCGAGGAGCTCGCCGGAGAACTGGTGCAAGGTCTCCACGTCGAGCGATCCGAGGAGCAGCCGGTGCGTACCCAAGTCGGCGAAGGCCCGTACGGACGGCCCCGTGCGGGTCCGCCGCAGCACGCGGCAGGTCTCCCTGGACTGCAGCAGCCCGGGTCGCAGCTCGGCCGAGTGGGCGGCGAGTCCGCCCAGGCCCGCGACCGGGCGGCGGCCGGGGAAACGCCGTTCGACGTCGCGTACCAGGCGCTGGGCGAGCAGCGGCAGCTCACGCTCGGGATGGCGCCAGGGCAGTACGGCGACGACGTCCTGCGTGCCATCGGCCACGACGACCGGCACTCCCTCGGCCGCGAAGAACTCCCCGATCACCTCGGCGAGCCCGTGCATGGTCGCGGTCTCGCCGAGCGCGAACGCCACGGCGCAGACGGCCAGCGGACCGCCCGGATCCACGCCGAAGGCGCGCAGCCGGCCAGGGACCTCGGCGGAGCGCCGGCCGCCGGACAGGATCATCTCCAGGAGCTCGCTGGCGAAGCGCATCTCGATCGCCTGGACCGCCTGCTGTTTCGCGACCTCCAGGCTGAGGAAGCGGGCCGTCTGCTCCAGCGCCGCCCGCTCGTCCGCCGCGAGCCGGCGCAAGGGGCGCAGACAGATGAGAGCCGCGTCGGTGTCGCCGACGGCGCCCACCGGGAACAGCGCCGCGCGTCCCGCGCCCCCCAGATCCACCTCCAGAGCCGGAGGTCTCTTGGCCAATCCCATGGCCACGGCGTGCAGCTGGTCCGCGTCGAGATCGGCGCCGGCCATCGCGAGCGACCGCGCCATCCTGTCGACCACCGCGAGCGGCAGGTCGTGGTCGCGCCGCAGGACGTCGAGCACGCCGGAGGCGCCCGCTCCCCGGGAGATCGCCGTGGCCAGGGCGTCTCCCCGGCGCACCATGCCGACCAGCGACTGCTTGCGCTCGTCGGTCAGCATGTCGGCCACGGCCTGCGAAACCGCCGTGAACGGCACCGCGATGGAGATCTCCAGCAGCGGCAGCTCCCCTTCGCGGCAGGCCTCGACGAGCTCCAGGGGAGTGGCGGGCGTCTCGGCACGCAGGCCGAACACAATGCCGCCGGCCTTGGCCTTCATGACGTTGCGCACGAAGTGCTCCGGCGGCACCTGGTCGATCCACAGGCCGTTCGTCAGTACGAGCTCGCCTTCGCGTACGTAGTGCGAAGGGTCGGGCAGCTCGGTGTTGTGCACCCAGGCGACCGGCTCGTCCAGCGCGCCCGGCCGGCCCGGCACCAGCACCCGCAGTTCGAGTGAGGCGCGATCCACCAGGGCTTGAAGCGTGAACACGGTGTAACTATAGACAGCCGACAGCTGATTCTATGGAGCTTCCTCCGATGGGGGTCAGGCCCCTTCCACCGCGTACGTGACCAGCGACGTGAGCACTTCCTTGACCGACTCGCGCTCGCGTACGTCGCACAGCACCACCGGAGTGGTCTCGGCCAGGCCGAGCGCCCGCCGTACCTTGGCCGGGTCGTAGCGCTTGGCCCCGTCGAAGCAGTTCACGGCGACCAGGAACGGGATGCCGCGCTGCTCGAAGTAGTCCACCGCCGGGAAGCAGTCCTGCAGGCGGCGGGTGTCGGTGAGCACGACGGCGCCGAGCGCGCCGACCGACAGCTCATCCCACATGAACCAGAACCGGTCCTGCCCGGGGGTGCCGAACAGGTACAGCCACAAGCCGTCGCGGATGGTGATGCGGCCGAAGTCCAGCGCCACAGTGGTGGTGATCTTGGAGTCCACGCCGGAGGTGTCGTCCACCCCGATGCCCCGCTCGCTCAGGAGCTCCTCGGTGTGCAGCGGCCGGATCTCGCTGATGGTGCCGACCATGGTGGTCTTGCCGACGCCGAAGCCGCCCGCGATGAGGATCTTGATGGCCAAGGCCGAGGCGACCGCGGTCGCCCCCGGCTCAGAGGCTGCGTAGCCCATGCAGCACTTCCCTGTAGATGCGTTCGTCGATCGTCTGCGCCGCGGGGCGCGGGCGCTCGATGGTGACAAGACCCTCGCGTCGCAGGTCGCCCAGGATCACCCGCGTGATGTTGAGCGGCAGCTTGAGGTGGGCCGCGACATCCGCCACCGGTGTGGGCCTGCGGCACACCGACAGCACGGTGCGATGCTCCGGGATCAGGTCCGCGATCTCGTAGGAACCGCCGACCGTGGTGACGATGGCCACCAGGTCGAACGTCTCGCCACGCGGTCGCGCCCTGCCTCCGGTCAGCCCGAAGAGCCGGATCAGCGGCCCGGGATCCTCCCCGGTCACGGTCTGGCGCCGTTCCAGGCGGGTGCCGGTGCCGCTCCCCTCGGCTGAGAGGAGAGGTGCTCCCCGACGCGCTTGACCATGAGCGCCATCTCGTAGGTGACCATGCCCAGTTCGGCGTCACCCGAGGCGAGCACGGCCAGCCGGGCGCCCTGGCCCGCCGCGGTGACGAACAGGAAGCCACCCTCCAACTCGATGATGGTCTGTCGTACGCCACCCAGGCCGAAGTGCCGTCCCGCGCCCATGGCGAGGCTGTGGCTGCCGGCGGAGATGGCGGACAGGTGCTCGGAGTCCTCCCGCGTCAGCTCCCGGGACCCGCCCATGGCCAGCCCGTCGGCGGACAGCACGATGGCGTGCCGGATGCCGGGGACCCGCTGGGTGAGGTCGTCGAGGAGCCAGCTCAGTTCACTTCTGGCGTCAGGCATCGGGTTGGTCGTCCTTTCGATTCCACACGTCGCGTTCCTGCTCAGTCTGGCCGCGACCCTGCTGCCAGCCACGTTGCATGGACGACATGATCTGTGCAAGCTCCTCCGGCGAGCGCACCGAGACCGCGCTGCGGTCCGTGCGCCGCGCGGTGCGCAGCTGAGGAGCCATGTTGGCTTGAGGTACGCGCATGGGCAGCCCGTCGAGGTCCTCATCGGCCTCCTGGGCGGGCACCGTGCGGCTCCACTCTACGGATGGGCCGGGGGAGCCGCCCCCTCGCCTGGAAATCGGTCCGGTACTCGGCTCGGCGACGGCCTCACTCCCCGGCCCGGTCGCCGGTCCGTTCCCCAGCCCGTTCCCCAGCCCATTGTTCCCTAGCCCCTCGCTAGCCGGGCCGGGTGCCGGCCTCGGCACGGGGCCGGCCTCGAACCAGGTCGCGCGCTCGGGCTCCGGAGCGGGGGCGGGCGCGTCCGGCGGGCCGTCCGGGTCTGCCGAGACCCCGTGGCCGCCGGGGTTCCCGGGGACCTCTCGGCCGTTCACGGCCTCGGCTCCGCGGGGGGAGAAGGCGTCCGAGGCGGAGAAGGCATCTGAGGCCGAGAAGGCATCTGAGGCGACGGGGGAGAAGGGCTCCGGAGAGAACGGCTCCGGGGACAGGGACACCACGCGGGGCCGGGCCTCGGCGGGCGCGGTGCCGATCGCGCGCATGGGCCTGGGCGCGCGACCGCCGTGGCCCACCGGGTGCGCCGCGGCGACGGCCAGGGCCTCGGCGTTGGCGAGCAGGGCCGTGGGGAGCAGCAGGATCGCGGTGGTCCCGTCGTACGGCGAGCGGCGCAGCATGATCTTGATATTGTGCCGGGCCGCGAGCCTGGACACCACGAACAGGCCGAGCCGGTCGCTGTCGGCCAGGTCGAACTCCGGCGGGTTGACCAGGCGGGCGTTGAGCTCGTCGAGGGTGTCCTGGTTCATCCCCAGGCCCCGGTCCTCCACCTCCAGGGCGAAGCCGTTGGCCGCCGTCATGCTGCGGACGTGCACGGTCGTGTCGGGCGGGGAGAAGACGGCGGCGTTCTCCACCAGCTCGGCGATCAGGTGGATCACGTCGGTGACCGCGGCGCCGACCAGCAGCGGGGAGTCCGGCATCGGCGCGACGGTGACGCGGGTGTAGTCCTCGACCTCCAGCACCGCCGCGCGTACGACGTCGAACAGCGGCACGGGGTCGCGCCAGCGGCGGGCGGGGGCGGAGTCGGACAGGATGATGAGGTTTTCCGCGTGCCGCCGCATGCGGGTGGTCAGGTGGTCGAGCTTGAAGAGGTCTTCCAGGACCTCCGGATCGTCGACCCGGCGCTCCATGGTGTCGAGCAGCGCGAGCTGGCGATGCAGCAGCGCCTGGTTGCGCCAGGCCAGGTTGAGGAAGACCTGGGCGACGCCCTTGCGCAGCGTCGCCTGGCCGACCGCGGCCTCGACCGCGGTGCGGCGTACGGCGGAGAACGCGTTCACCACGCGATCGACCTCGGCGGTGTGGGCCGGGTCGAGGCCGGGCGCCTCTGTGGCCGGGTCGACGTCGTCGCCGCGGCGCAGCCGCTCGACCAGCCGGGGCAGTCGTTGTTCGGCGAGTTCGACCGCGGACGCCTGAAGCCGTCTGAGCTCACTAATCAGCGACTGGCCGAACCGGTACGACAGCGCCACCGACGCGACCACCGCGGCCAGGCCCAGGATCAGGACCAGCCAGATCCGCCAGTACGCCCCGGTCTTCTGATCCTCGGCCTCCACCGAGGTGCGGCCCAGCTCGGCGTGCGTGTCGAGGTTGATGGCGCTGAGGAGGGTCTCGGCGTCGGCCTTCCACTCGTCGGGGTCCACCGGCGGCGATCCGTTGGTGTCCCAGTTGAACAGCCGGTCTTCCACCGTCAGCAGCCGCTTGTACGGGGCACTGGCGACCAGCTTGTCGTAGTTCTCCCGCAGTTCGGGGGCCGCGTCACGTTCGGCGTTGGCGAAGACGAGCCGGCGGCTGGTCATGGCGGCGACGAACGAGGCACGGTCCGTGGGGGTCATCTTGCGGCGCACGATCGTGCTGGTGAGCACGGCGTGCTCCTGGCCCAGGTATTCCGCCGTGGAGCTGTAGGCCGCCATGCCGCGCACCGCGCGGTAGGACGAGAGGCTGCTCAACGCGTCGTAGTCGGTGAATTGCCGGTTGGCGATGCTGATCAGGTTGCTGTACGCATCGATGATCTTCAGCGGCGGAGACAGCGCGCCCTCGTCCGCGCGCTCGCGCAGCGACTGGAGGCCGTCGAGCGCCCGTACCAGCTCCCGCACCTCGGCCGGGGTGTCGTCCTCCGACCCTTCGCCACCGGTGCCGATGGATCCGATGGCCTCGCGCAGCCGCGCGACCTTGCCATCGGTGATCGGCCGCTGCTCGGCCAGCAGCGCGTACGTGCCGGTGCCGCGCGGCGCCGCCGCCGAAAGCTGCCGCTCCTGCTGCAGCTCGATGATCAGCTCCAGGACCGGCGACCCGATGGCGTCCCACCGGTCCTGCCTCTGGGAGACCGCGGCGATCTCATCCACACTGGAGTAGGCGATGAACCCCCATAAGGCGATCATCGAGACCAGCGGAAGCAGCAGGATCCTCAGCAGTTTGGTGCGGATCGGCGGAGGCGAGCTCATCCATCGTGTCCAATTCCGCGCGTAGTGGTGCGCCGCTAGGCAGTCGTGAACTGGTAGCGGCCCCCCAGGATGCCCGCCACGACTGATACGCCTGTGGTGCGTCCACTATGCCGATGGGGCAGATGTACTTCAAGCTCCAGATGTGAAGATTCGTGCACAATGGTGTGTTGACTCTTTGTCAGTGCACGGTTCGTGATCGTGACGGTTTGCAGCTGACGCACAGTGACGAGCGTAGATACCGCCGCGGCCCGGATCGCCGACTGGCTCGGGGATTTGGGGTAAAAGCCTTCCATCCACCGGGAGAGCGCTATCCGAGAGATCGGACCAGAGCTATGTTTCAGGCGCCTGATTCCCTCCGGCCCGTCCGAAGGAGTTGCGTACATGCCTGAAACCCTCGTTCCGACGCCGAAAAGGAGAACGAGCCGTCGCGTCGTCGCGCTGCTGACCGCCGTCGTCGCCCTTCTCTTAGGACTCCCCGCGACCCCCGCCCTCGCCGGCGCGGCCCGCCCGGTGGTGCGGGCGGAGACCGGTCTGCTCAAGGGCGCCGTGGCTGATCGCGTGGAGCGGTTCCTGGCCGTACCGTACGCGCAGCCACCGGTCGGCGACCTGCGCTGGAGCGCACCCCGCCCGGCCCGCGCGTGGACGGGCGTCCGCGACGCCGCCGCATGGGGCAACCGCTGTCCCGCCGCGGCCAGCACCAATGGACCGCGCTCCGAGACCGAGGACTGCCTGTACCTCAACGTGTTCCGGCCCGCCGGCACCAAGGCCGGGCAGCGGCTGCCCGTGCTGTTCTGGATCCACGGCGGCGGCCTGGTCAACGGCTCCGGCAACCAGCACGACGGCAGCCTGATCGCCCGGCTCGAGAACGTCGTGGTGGTGAGCATCAACTACCGCCTGGGCGTGTTCGGCTTCCTGGCCCACCCGGCGCTCACCCGCGAGGCCGGCCAGTCCGGCAACTACGGCTTCCTCGACCAGCAGGCGGCGCTGCGCTGGGTACAGCGCAACATCGGCGCCTTCGGCGGCGACCCCCGGCAGGTCACCATCGACGGCGAGTCGGCCGGCGGGTTCTCCGTCTGCGGCCACCTCACCGCCCCCGGATCGAGCGGCCTGTTCAACCGCGCGATCATCCAGAGCGGCGCCTGCGTCAGCCAGCCGGTCAGCCAGGGAGAGCAGTCCGGCACCTCCATCGCCGGCCAGCTCGGCTGCGCCGACGACGCGACCGCCGTCGCCTGCCTTCGCGCGTTGTCCCCGGCGCGGCTCGTCGACGGGCCGCAGTTCAGCTCGTTCGTGGCCGGCGGCCCGGTGTTTCCGGAGGCTCCCGTTGACGCCGTCCGTGCGGGTCACTTCCAGCGCGTCCCTCTGATCGTGGGCTCCACCCGCGACGAGGGCCGTACGTTCGCGCAGGGCAATCTGGACTGGACCCAAACGCAGTACGAGAACTTCGTCCGGTCCTTGTACGGCGCCAACGCCGACGCCATCCTGCGCCGGTATCCCTGGCCGGCGACGCCCGACCGGTTCACCGGCGCGTACCTGGCGGCGGCGATCTTCACCGACTCGGGGTTCATCGCCGGGCTGGGCGGCTGCCCGACGCTCAAGTTCATCAAGGACCTGTCCGCCTACACCCGCGTGTTCGCCTATCGGTTCGACCACCGTACGGGGCCGGGCCTCACCCCCGAGCCGGTCGGCTACGAGTGGGGCGCGGGGCACGCCGCCGAGCTGGCCTACCTGTGGCCGAGTTTCGACAACGGCACACCGATCGCACCCACCTTCGACGCGGCCGAGCGCCGGCTGGCGGCGGACATGGTGCACTACTGGGGCTCGTTCACCCGGCTCGCCCGGCCGCAGGCGCCGTACGCGTCGCCGTGGCCGGACTACAACCGCACCTCGCGCGTCATGTCACTGCGCGCGGGCGGACGGTCGGTGATGGTCCCGGCCACCGAGATGGCCACCGAACACAACTGCGACCTGTGGGACGCGCTCTGACCATTTGCCCGGCGGACCAGAGCGAGGACAGCACGACGAAAGAGCCGCGACAACCACGCTGATCATCCGATCCTGAGGGCCGCCCCGGTCGTACGGGCGGCCCTTAGCGAGGTTCCGCGGTAATTAGCCGAGCAGGGAGCGGACATACTCACCGATCGGCTGGGTCGGCCGGCCGATGAGCTCGCTCAGCGTGCCGGGAGTGTCGGCGAGCCAGCCACGGGAGATGTTGACGTCCACGTCGGCCAGGAGCGCCGCGAACGGAGCCGGAACGCCGGCGCCGGCCAGGACACCCGCGAAGTCGTCCTTCGGCAGGTTCTGGTAGGCGACCTCCTTGCCGGTGACCTTGGAGATCTCGGCGGCCAGGTCGGCGAGCGTCCAGGCGGTGTCGCCGCCCAGCTCGTAGACCTTGCCGTCGTGACCCTCTCCGGCCAGCACGGCGGCCGTGGCGGCGGCGTAGTCCGCACGCGAGGCGGAGGCGATCCGGCCGTCGCCGGCGGCCCCGTAGACCGCGCCGAGCTGGGGAGCGCCCGCGATCGACTGCTCGTAGTTCTCGTGGTACCAGTTGTTGCGCAAGATCGTGTACGTCACGCCGGACGCCTTGATGTAGTCCTCGGTCGCCTTGTGGTCGGCGGCGAGGCCGGCCTCGGTGGTGTCGGCCTTGGGCGCGCTGGTGTAGGTGAGCGTGGCGCCGGCCGCCTTGGCCGCGTCGACGACCGCCGAGTGCTGCTGGAGCCGGTTGCCCTCGGTGCCGGAGATGAGCAGCACCTTGCCGGCGCCCTCGAACGCGCTCTTGAGCGTCTCGGGCCGGTCATAGGAGGCTTCGCGGACCTCGACGCCGAGATCCGCGGCCTTCTCCGGGGTACGCGCCGCCGCGACGATCTGCCCGGCGGGAACCCGCTTCTTGAGCTCCTCGACCACCAGTCGGCCGAGGTGTCCGCTGGCTCCGGTTACCACGATCATGATTACTCCCTATCAGTACGAACTATCGGTTAGTACTTTCTATCAGAAAGCACTGTAAGGTAGCACGCATGGAGGAGTTCGAGAATCTGGTGGCCGACGTCTTCTCGCGCAAGTGCACCTCTCGCTCGGTGCTGGAGACGATCACCGGCCGCTGGGCGATCCTGGCGCTGGTGGCCCTCTACGAGGGGCCCTACCGCTTCAACGCGCTGCGCCGCCGCGTCGACGGGGTGAGCGAGAAGATGCTGTCCCAGACCCTCCAGACCCTGGAACGCGATGGCATGGTGCTGCGGGTGGCCGAGCACACGATTCCGCCCCGGGTCGAATACAGCCTCACCTCGCTGGGTCGCGAGGCCGCCGAGCGGCTGATCCCCCTCATCACCTGGCTGGAGGACCGCATGCCCGACGTCGTGACCGCCCGCGAGGGCTACCAGGGTCGTTAGGGCGCGCCGATACATCAGCTGGCCGTCCGCGCTGGTACGTCCGCGCCATCCGCGCTGGTACGTCAGTCGGCCGTGCCGTCCGCGCTGGTACGTCAGTCGGCCGTCAGTTCGCCGTACGTGCCTCCGGCAGCAAGGCGAAGCCCTGCCCGAAGTCGCGGTTGATCGGCAACGTGACCACCACGAACTCCTTCCTGGCCACCTCGACGCCCTGGATCTTGCAGGCGATGGCGGCCGTGCAGTCGCCCCCGGTCAGCCCCATCAGCCGCCCGCCGCGGACCCTGGCCTGCACCATCGTGAGATGCAGGATGAGGTCCACGCCGAAGGTCAGCCGGCCGACCGGCCGGCCGTTGACCTGTACCTCGACATAGGGCTCGTGGTGGGAGACCACCTCGTGCTCGGCCAGCGGCACGACCTTTCCCATACCTGGGTTGTCCAAGGTGCTGCGGGCCGCGGCGCGCAGGCTGCGGTACTTCGCCCAGCCGCCCAGCAGCACCGACCCCACGTCGATGCCGCCGAGCAGGTCGGCGCCCGCCTCCGCGGCCCGGCGCGCCAGCTCGCCGGGCGGCGTCTGGACCTGCCGGTCGATCTCGTCGAGCACCCGGCGGGCGTCCACGGCCCGCGCGAGCTCCTGGGCCGCCTGTCTCGGGTCGGCGTAGAGCAGCAGGTCGGCGGTGCTGGGGTGGGCGATTAAGGTAACGGTCACCGTACGATCTCCCTGATCTCCTGCCGGCCCGGGTCGTGGTGGCAGACGAAGTCGAGGTTGAGCGAGGGCGCGAACTCACGGATCTGCAAGCTCGGCGAGAGGTCGGCGTACGGGACGCAGACCACGGAGGGCGTCGTGGAGCTCTGCCGGCCACGACGGGCGCGGCGCAGCGCCCAGATCACTACGCCCACCGCCACGAGCGCGCCCACCAGCAAGCCGGGCAGCGGCGTGCTCGACGAGTCGGTTTCCCGCGAGTCGATGTCGCTGACCCGCGGTGACTCATCGGTCCCGGTGGGGGTGACGTCCGGGCTCGGGCTCGCGGGGTCGGTCGGCGTGGGTCCCGCTGTCAGCGTGACGGTGACGGAGCTGCCGCGGTCGACGATGGTGCCGGCGGCCGGATCCTGCTCGCTCACGCGGCCCGAGTCCCCGCTGCCGACGACGAGCGTGAGCCCCAGGCCCTGGAGTTGCCGCCGCGCCACGTTCGCGCTGAGCCCGTTCAGGTCGGGGACCTCGACGCGGTCATCAGGTGTCGGGGACGTCGGCGCGGGGGGACGCAGGGTCAGCGTCACGGTGCTGCCGTTGGGCACCTGCGTGCCGGCGGCGGGATCCTGGGCGTCCACCACGCCCGTCCCGTCTCCCTCGGTCACCGACGGGACGAGCCCCTTGTCGCGGATCTTCTTCTCCGCCGTGTCCCGCTGGTCGCCCACGACGTCCGGGACCTCCACAGTCGGCGCCTGAAGGTCGATGGTGACGGTGGAGCCGCAGTTCGCGAGCTCCTCGCTGGTGGGGGTCTGGTCGGTGACCGTCCAGTCGCCCGCCGCGTCGGAAGGCGTGGACTGCGCGCCGAAGCCGCCCTGGGCCAGCGCGGCGACCGCGCTGTCCCGGGTCATCCCCATGACGTTCGGCACCGGCCCCGAGCGGGTGCCGTCATGCGTCACGCTGTTCCATTCGGACAAGGTCGGGCAGGACGGCTCGGCCGTCGGCGCCGCCTCCGTCACCTCGGTCGTCGGCTCCGCCGCCCCCGCCGCTTCCGCGGCCTCCGCCGCTGCCGCCCTCACCGTCCCGGCCGTCGTCGGCCCCGCTGCCCCGGCTGTAGCCGGGCTCAGCCCGATCACGCATGCGGCCATCAGCACCATCACGCTCGCGGCAAGTACGTAGGCCACCAGGCCGTACCGGCGCATCGCCACCTCCCCGGCTCAGGGCTTGACGCTAGGCGCGCAGCCCGGCCGGGTCATGAGTAGGCCTCTACTCAACTTGCGTGGCGGCTTGAGCAGCCCGCTGCTCAACTCGCGTGGCGGCCTTCCCGCAGGGGCCAGGGCCGCCGGAGGGAATCAGCGGGAAGGCTCCTTCGCGTGTGCGGGGACGGCGGGGCGCGTCGTCCCGGCGGAGGCGGCCGGGCGGCGCCCGGGGATGAACGACATGATCACCAGGGCGATGAGGGCCATGACGGCGCCGAGGGCCAGCACGACGCGGAAGCCGTTCTGGGAGGGGACGATCACAGGGCCCAGGGACATGGTCAGCTGGGCCAGGATGGCGCCCGAGACGGCGCTGGAGATCGAGGTACCGATCGAGCGCATCAGGGTGTTGAGGCTGTTGGCGGCGGCCGTCTCGGACAGGGGCACGGCGGCCATGATGAGCGCGGGCATGGCCCCGTACGCCAGCCCGATGCCGGCCCCGATGACGGCGGAGACGAGCACGAGCTGCCAGATGGCGGACATCAGCGCGGCGCCCAGGCCGTAGCCGGCGGCGACCACGACGGCGCCGACCATCAGCGTCGTCTTGGGACCCCTGGCCCGGGAGATGCGCGCCGACAGCGGTGCCATGGCCATCATCACCAGGCCCGACGGGCCCATCACCAGGCCCGCGACCAGCATCGACTGGCCCAGCCCGTAGCCGGTGGCCTCGGGCAGCTGCAGCAACTGGGGGAGTACCAGGGACATCGCGAACATCGCGAACCCGAACACGGCGGAGGCGAGGTTCGTGAGCAGCACCTGACGGCGCGCGGTGGCGCGCAGGTCCACCAGCGGCTGCCTGGTACGCAGCTCCCACCAGCCCCACAGCAGCAGGACGACGACCGAGACCGCGAACAGCCCGATGGTACGGCCGCTGGTCCAGCCCCAGCCGGCGCCCTGGGAGATGGCCAGCAGCAGGCACACCAGCGCGGCCGACAGTCCGGCCGCGCCCACCAGGTCGAAGCGTCCCCCGCTGCGGACACTGGACTCGGGCACGAGCGTGAGCACGAGCACGGCGGCCACGGCGCCGAATCCCGCCGCGGTCCAGAACAGCACGTGCCAGTCGGTGCGCTCGGCCAGGAAGGCGGCCGCGGGCAGGCCGAGCGCGCCGCCCACACCGAGTGAGGCGCTCATCAGCGCGGTGGCCGAGCCGAGGCGTTCGGCCGGCAGTTCGTCGCGCATGATGCTGATGCCCAGGGGGATGACGCCGGCCGCCAGCCCCTGCAGGGCCCGTCCGACGACCATAGGCGCCAGGGAGTCGCTGAGGGCGGCGACGGTCGAGCCGGCCACCAGCAGGGTCAGGCTGATGAGCAGCATGAGCCGCTTGCCGTACATGTCGCCCAGTCGTCCCATGACCGGGGTGGCGACGGCGCCGGCCAGCAGCGTCGCGGTGATGGCCCAGGTGGCGGCGGAGGGCGAGGCGCTCAGGAGCCGGGGGAGCTGGGGGATCAGCGGGATCACGAGGGTCTGCATCAGCGCGACCACGATCCCGGCGAAGGCCAGCACCACTACGACGGCATTGGTCCGCGGCGGGCCGGGCGGCTCGGCCTCGAAGGGCTGAGCTGTTGCATGGCGCATGGAAAGGTCTCCGTCCGAGCGGCCGGATATCTGCGATCCGGCCACAACTTAAATCAACTGTTTGACTTAAATTAGCAGGGCCGGTTGACTGGGCGCGTACCGAGGGCCGAATTCGAGGGGTACGGTGGTGATCTGATGGAGAGAACCGCCCGGGCCGAGCGCGTGAGCGCGACGCGAGAGCAGATCCTGACGGCGGCGGAGCGGCTGTTCGCCGAGCACGGGGTCTTCGCCGTGTCCAACCGCCAGGTCAGCGAGGCCGCCGGCCAGGGCAACACGGCGGCGGTCGGCTACCACTTCGGCACCAAGGCGGATCTCGTACGCGCCATCGTGCGTAAGCACACCGAGCCGATGGAGCGGTTGCGCCTGCGCATGCTGGCCGAGATCGCCGACTCCACGGACGCGCGTGATTGGGTGGGCTGCCTGTTGCGCCCGATCACCGAGCACCTGGGCGCTTTGGGGAACCCCACCTGGTTCGCCCGGTTCAGCGCCCAGGTGATGACCGATCCCGCACTGCGCGAGATCATGATCGAGGAGACGATCAGCTCGCCGTCCCTGCGCCAGGCGATCGACGGGCTCAACCGGTGTCTTCCCGACCTGCCGCTGGAGGTACGCCTCGAACGCGGCGACATGGCGCGTCAGCTGATGGTGCACATGATCGCCGAGCGTGAGCGCGCGCTCGCCGAAGGCGCCCCCACACCCCGGTCCAGCTGGCACGACGCCGCGACCGGGTTGATCGACGCGATCGTCGGTCTCTGGCTGGCTCCGGTCACGCCCCGCTCGTAACCGCTGGACCGTTCAGGCAAGGCGCACCGCACCTGAACGGTCCAGCGGCGTGCGGTACTTAGTCCGATCTGAGGCGAAAGCTGTTTGATCGTGCGTAATTAGGCCCTCCTCGATCGGCGTAAGCCGGGTTACATTCACGTTAATTTGCCCTCTCTTATCCCCCTGAGCAGAACGAAGGGAGAGGCATGAGAACGAGAACCGCGCTCGCCGCCCTGACCGCTGCGGCGATCCTCATGCCGGCCGCCGCCAACGCCACCGGGACCGCCGCCGCCAACGCGAACACCCTCGGGACCGCCGCCGTGAAGGCGGCCGGGGCCGCAGGCGCCACGGCTCCGCCGCCCGACGCCCAGTTCCAGAAGGTGACGCTGAACGACAATCCGGGTGAGCCCATGGACCTGGCGGTGTTACCGGATTCGAGGGTCCTGCACACCACCCGGCCCGGTGTGGTCTGGTTGCACGATCCGAAGACCGGTCTCAACACGCAGGCCGCCCGGCTCGACGTCTACCGGCACGACGAGGAGGGACTGCAGAGCATCGCCCTCAGCCCTGGCTTCGGCAAGGGCTCCAAGGCGGACGACTGGGTGTACCTCTACTACTCCCCGCCGCTCAACACCCCCATCGACGACCCGGCGACGCCGGACTTCAACGAGGGCGATGCCCCGGTCACCGGCACACCGGCGGACTTCGCGCCGTTCAACGGGCTGATCCGGCTGTCCCGCTTCCGCTTCACCGGCGCCACGATCGACCTCCGTACCGAGCAGCGCATCCTCGATGTGCCGGTGAACCGCGGCATCTGCTGCCACGTCGGCGGGGACATCGTCTTCGACGCCGACGGCAACCTCTACCTGTCCACCGGCGACGACACCAACCCGTTCTCCTCCGACGGCTACAACCCCATCGACGAGCGGCCCGACCACAACCCCGCCTTCGACGCCCAGCGCAGCGCCGGCAACACCAACGACCTGCGCGGCAAGGTCCTTCGCATCAAGGTCCGCGCCGACGGGTCCTACACGATTCCGCGCGGCAACCTGTTCCCGCCCGGTACGGCGCGTACCCGGCCGGAGATCTACGCGATGGGCCTGCGCAATCCCTTCCGCATCGAGCTCAACCGGTCCACGGGTGAGCTCTATGTCGCCGACTACTCGCCCGACGCGCGGGAGGCCGATCCTCAGCGCGGCCCGTCGGGGACCGGCAAGTGGACGGTGATCCGCAAGGCCGGTAACTACGGCTGGCCGTACTGTGCGACGGCGCGGCTCCCGTACGTCGACTACGACTTCGCGACCGGCACGTCAGGCGCGGCGTTCAACTGCGCCGCGCCCGTCAACGAGTCGCCGCACAACACCGGCCTGCGCGCGCTGCCACCGGTGACGCAGCCGAACGTGTGGTACTCCTACGGGGCTTCAGCGGAGTTCCCGCAGCTGGGCACCGGCGGCATCGGGCCGATGGCCGGTCCGGCGTACCACTTCGACCCGCGCAACACGCGCGGCCGGACCGCCGTGGGGTGGCCGAAGTACTTCGACGGCGTTCCGCTCTTCTACGAGTGGACCCGTGACTACGTCAAGGCGTTCCATCGTGACGGGCGGATCGAGGACGTGCTGCCCTCGTTCGTCTTCGACAACCCGATGGACATGGAGTTCGGCCCAGATGGCGCGCTCTACGTGCTGGAGTACGGCGACGGCTACTTCCAGGAGAACCCGGACGCCCAGCTCTCGCGCTACGACTACATCGGCAACACCGGCAACCACACTCCCGTCCCGGCCGCCGTCGGCTCGCCGACCGACGGCCACGCGCCCCTGACCGTCCGCTTCACCAGCGCCGGTACGACCGACCCCGACGGCGACAGGCTCCGCTACGCCTGGGACTTCGACGCCGACGGCAAGGTCGACTCCCGCAGCCCCGAGGCGTCGTACACCTACCAGAAGAACGGCCTCTACAACGCCACGCTCAGGGTCACCGACACCTCCGGCATGTCCGCGGCGACGTCGGTGCGGATCGTGGTCGGCAACGCCGCGCCGGTCGTGGAGCTGGTCCGGCCCGCCGAAGGGCAGGCTTTCCACTTCGGCGACGTCGTCGAGTTCGAGGTGCGGGTCACCGACGACCAGCCGGTGGACTGCGCCAAGGTGACCGTGGACTACATCCTCGGCCACGACGACCACGGCCACCCGCAGACCACGGCCCGCGGCTGCACGGGCTCCATCCAGACCACCTTGCCGAGCGGACACGATCCGGAGACCGACCATCTCACCGGCGTCTTCGTCGCCGGCTACACCGACCCCGGCGGCACCGACCTGCCACCGCTGACCGGCAGCGACCAGGTCGTCCTCCAGCCCACACGTTAGGAGTTTCCCATGTGCTACGGCTACGGCCCCAGCAGGCGGTCCCTACTCGCCGCGGGCCTCGGACTCGGGGCGGCCGCGCTGGCCGCCGCTTCCCCCGCCGCCGCGGCGACGCCGCCGCACCACTCCGGCGGGGAGCGCATCCCGCCGAACCAGATCAGCATCCAGCTCTGGACGGTACGCGACGACCTCGCCCAGAACTACGACGCCACGCTCACCTACCTGGCCGAGACCGGCTACCCGAAGGTCGAGCTGGCGCTCGGCTACTTCGGTCGTACGGCCCAGCAGCTGCGCCAGTTCCTCGACGGGATCGGCATCCGGGCCAGCTCCAGCCACGACGGCCTCACCACCGACCAGGCCGGTCTTGACACGAAGATCTCCAACGCGCTGACCCTCGGCCAGTCCTTCATGGTCGTGCCCTACCTGAACTCCACCAGCGAGGACGAGTGGAAGGCGTGGGCCGAGCGCATGAACGTCGAGGCGCGGGCCGCCCGCTCGGCCGGGCTGCGCTACGGCTACCACAACCACGCCCACGAGTTCACCACCGACCTCGGCGGCGGTAAGACGCCCTGGGACGTGCTCACCGCCGAGCTCGATCCGCACCTGGTCCACCTGGAGATCGACCTCTATTGGGCGGTCACCGGCGGCGTCGGGCGCGGGGCCCCCGACCCCGTGCGCTTCGCGCTCGACGTCATCCGCAGGGCGCCGCAGCGGGTGCTGCAGTTCCACGTCAAGGATCGCGCGCCTGACGGCGACATGGCCGACCTCGGCACCGGGACCATCGACTTCCGGCGCATCTTCGACAAGCACCGCGTGGCGGAGTACATCGTGGAGAACGACACCCCCGATGTGACTCCCCGGCGCACCGCCGAGGTCGGATATCGCTACCTGCGGAAGGTGCGGTTCTAGGGTCTGTTGCCGGGCACCCAGGTTCTTGGGCGCCCGGCTCCTTGGGCGTCTGGGTTTTTGTCTGGGCGTCCGGCTTGGGCGTTCGGGTTTTTGTCTGGGCGTCCGTGTCAGGCAGCGATATCGGTCAGTGAGCGGTCGCGGGTGCGGACGCCCAGGCGGATGATGCCGGCGGCGATCACCAGCAGCCCCACCAGGACGAACGACGCCGGCCGCGCGCCGAAGCCGGTCAGGATGGGCAGCACCACGAAGGGGGTGACCGCGCCGCCCAGATGCCCGACTCCGTCCGCGATGGCCGACGCCGTACCCCGTGCCCGGGTGGGGAACACCTCCGCCGTGTAGGTGTAGGCGGGGGTCGCCATGAAGGCGATGCCGAACGAGCTGAACAGGGCACCGACGGTGGCGACCGCCTCGCCCATGTCCAGGGTGATGAGCAGCAGGGAGGCCGCGAAGACCAGCGTGCCGATGATGACCATGGTGCGGCGTTCCATCCGCTCCACCAGCAGTACGGCCGCGACGGTGGAGACCAGCGGCATGGCCCGGGTGAGCACGCTGACCAGGACCGCGTCGGAGGTCGAGATGCCGATGCCCTCCAGGATGAGTGGCAAGTAGCTGGCGTAGCCGTACATGGCGATGTAGAAGATGAACCAGAAACCCAGCACGATCAGCATGCGCCCCAGGTACGGGGCCTTGAAGAGGGCGCGGGCCGGCATCGTCTCCTCGGCTGGAGCGCTCTCAAGAGGCTCCTCGTCGTACGCGCCCTCGGCACCGCCCGGGGGCAGGCCGACACGGGTCTCCATCTCGCGGACGATGCGGTCGGCCTCGTCGGCGCGGCCCGTGGCCACCAGCCAGCGCGGCGACTCCACCAGCGCGTGCCTGCCGACCAGCGGCAGCACCAGGAGCACCAGGCCACCGAAGGCCAGCAGGTAGCGCCACCCGTCGGGGGAGGCGCCCAGGACCAGCAGCGAGGCGAACCCGATCGCCAGCAGCAGCACCGTGCCCACCATGTACAGGCGCGACAGGTAGCCGCCGCGCTGGTTCTTGGGCGCCAGCTCGCCGATGTAGGCCGAGCACAGCGCGAGCACCGCCCCCATCCCGCACCCGGTCAGGAACCGGAAGAAGGTCAGCGACCACACGTCCCACGAGAACGCCGTGAGCAGCCCGCCGATGCCGAGCGCCAGAATGGTCAGCGCCAGGCCCTTCTGCCGGCCGTGCCGGTCCGCGATGTGCCCGAAGGCGTACGCGCCGATGCAGTATCCGACGAGGTTCCACGTGATCGGGTAACCCAGCTCGGCCCCGGCCAGCCCGAACGCGCTCCGCATGGAGGGCAGCGTGATGGTCAGGACGGAGATGTCGTAGTTGGCGAAGAAGAAGCAGAGCATGAGCGCGAGCCAGCCCGCGCGGCTGAGCCCGACTTTCGGCATGGCGTCGATGCGGGCGTCCACACTGCGGGCGTTCACGCCGCGAGTCGGTACGGGCGGTTCCGGGGCGGGCGAGTCGAGGGGCGTCTGAGACATGGCGGCCTCCTTGGAATGGGGCAACGAAGCACGAGCTGGAGGCGCTCTCCTGCGGTTTCCAGGACATGAGCATTGCGACATGAGCTTTGAGACATGAGCTTTGAGGCATGAGCAATGAGCGGACATGAAGCGGTGAGCGGTCCGCGCCCGCGGGATGGGGGCTGTGACAGGGCTCACGGAGAGGCGGTGCTGGGAACCGTAGGCAGGTCCCGGCGGTGGTGACCATCGCGGTTTCGCGCATGTGCACATGCGCGAAAACGCAACGAAGGGGACGCCCTAAAGGGTGAGCGCCTGCCCGGCCCACTCCTGTCGCAGCGCGTGGACGAGCCGCCGTACGACGTCGTCCTGTCCCGCTCGCGACCGGTGCCAGGCCACGCCGAGCAGGAATTCCAGGTCGTCGCGGAGCGGGACGATCACGAAGGCCGGATCGTCGAAGACCCGGGCGGCGCCGCCGTTGCGCGGGTCGAGCGTCAGCGTGACCCCGTGGCTGCGGCGGATGTGGCTGGCCAGCATGACGGAGTCGTTGTCCGGCATCTCGTGGAGCGAGGTGATACCGGCGCTCTTCAGCCGCCGGTGCAGCCGGTCCATCGCCAGGGGCTGGGGCGTGAGCGGGCCGACGGTCAAGATCCGGTCCGTGAGGTCCCGCAACGTCAGCTCGCCGGCGGCGGCCAGCGGGTCGTCGGCCCGCATCGCCGCCGAGAACACGTAGCGGGCCACTACGAGACTGTCGAGCTCGGGCCGGTCCAACGGGAGGTGAACCAGGGCCGCGTCGAGCTCGCCGCGCACCAGCGCCGGCAGGAGCTCGGCGGACGGCGCCGCCGTCGCGTCCACCGCGAAGGAGGGGAACGCCTGCTCGGTCACCGCCAAGAACCGGTCCATCACGGCCGGCGGGCACAGGTGCGTGCCGCCCACGCGCACCACCCGGCTCCTGGTGCCGGACGCCTCCCTGATCGCCTCCTTCAGGCCGTCCACCTGCTCCAGGATGCCGCGTACCCGCTCGACCAGGACCGCGCCGCCGGCGGTGAGCTCCACCTGGTGGTAGCGGCGGACGAACAGCTCGACCCCCAGCTCGCGCTCAAGGTCCTTGACGGCGCGGCTGACCGGTGACGGAGTCAGATGCAGCCGATCCGCCGCGCGACCGAAGTGAAGCTCCTCGGCGACGGCGAGAAAGCATCGCAGCTGCTGTACGTCCATGAGCGGGAGTCTGTGGCGGGCCGTCGCCGCGCGTCAACCGGCATGTTCCGTTTCGCGCTGGTGACCACGGGGTTGGCCTGACGCGGTCATGTTGCCGATTGGGACGCGTGCCACGTTGCCGATTCGGACGTTTTCAGACCGGAAACCGAGTGGCATCCTCACGGTTGTAGGAAACCTGTTCGCAACAATCCTGGCGAGCGGCCATGAACCGCTCGAAATCCTGGTGAGCGGTCCTGAACCGCTCGACGATCCCGGCGCGCGGCCCCGAACCGCCGCTCGCGGGCCGGGATCCCTCCGCCGCGACAGGTCATGTCCGGCGTACTCGCGCATCCTTCACACCGTGGGGTGATTCACCATGCCCGCAGCCAGGGGCCTTCCCCTCGCCGGTCTTCGGGTCATCGACCTGGCCGACGGCAAGGCCGAGATGTGCGGCCGCTTCCTCGCCGACCTCGGCGCCGACGTCATCCGCGTCGAGCCGCCCGGCGGCGCGCCGACCCGTCACCGCGAACCGGTCCACGACGGCGTGAGCCTCTACTTCGCCACGCACAACGCCAACAAGCGCGGCATCACCCTGGATCTGCGCGACCCCGTGGGCCGTGACCGGCTGCTCGATCTGGCCGCCGGAGCGGACTTCCTCATCGAGACCGAACGCCCTGGCACCCTCGACGGCCTCGGTCTCGGCGCGGACGCGCTGCTGGCGCGCAACCCGGCGCTGGTCGTCGTCTCGATCACCGACTTCGGGCAGACCGGCCCGTATCGGGACTGGATCGGCACCGACTGGACGCACATGGCGCTCGGCGGGGTGCTGTCACGCTCCGGCATCCCCGGCCGTCGGCCGGTCATGCCGCCCGGCTCGCTGGCCTACGAGTCGGCGGCCATCCAGGCGGCGTGGGCGGGCCTGCTGGCGTACCTGAACCGGCTCGACACCGGACGCGGCGACCACGTCGACTGCTCGGTGTACGAGATGACCGCCCAGGTACTGGACCCGGGCTTCGGCATGGGCGGCTCGGCCACCGGCGGGGTCCCGGCCACCCGCCTGCCGCGCGGCCGTCCGCAGGCGGGCGACCTGTACCCGATCTTCCCGTGCGCCGATGGATACGTCCGGATCTGCGTGCTGGCCAAACGTCAGTGGCGCGGGATGTTCGGCTGGCTGAAGGAACCGGAGGAGTTCGCCGACCCCAAGTACGACAGCATGGGCGCCCGATTCGGAGCCGCTGAGCGGCTGCGCGTCCTCATGGGAGAGCTGTTCAGGGACCGGACCAGGGACGAGCTCGTGGCCCAGGGGCAGGAGCGCGGCGTGCCGATCGCGGCGCTGCTCGGCCCCGGCGAAGTGCTTGACAGCCCGCACTTCCGCGCGCGGGGCAGCCTGCTGGACGCCGAGGTCGCCCCGGGGCTGACCGGCCGCGTGCCGTCCGGGTATGTCGAGGTGAACGGGGTACGGGCCGGGTTCCGGCACCGGGCCCCCGAGCCGGGGGAACACGACGACGAGGTCTTCGCCGAGGTGACGCCCGGCAGCCCGCTCACCCCCCGTACGCCGGTCACCACCGAAACGGCCTCCGATAAGCCGGTCGCCTCCGACGCGGCCGAGGTCGCGCCGCGGCGGCCCCTCGACGGGCTTCGGGTGCTGGACCTGGGTGTCATCGTGGTCGGTGCGGAGCTGGGTCGGTTGCTCGCCGACCAGGGCGCCGAGGTCGTCAAGATCGAGAGCCGGGCCTACCCGGACGGCAGCCGCCAGTCGCTCGGCGACGAGGTCATCAGCGCCGGCTTCGCCTGGGGCCACCGCAACAAGCTCAGCGCCGGGATCAACCTCCGCTCACCCGAGGGCCTGGACCTCTTCAAGCGGCTCGCCGCCGACTCCGACGTCATCCTGTCCAACTTCAAGCCGGGCACGCTGGAGTCGCTGGGTCTCGGCTACGACGTCATCAGCGAGCTGAACCCCAAGATCATCATGGCCGACAGCAGCGCCCTGGGCCCGACCGGGCCGTGGAGCAGGCGCATGGGCTACGGCCCGCTCGTCCGCGCCTCCGCCGGGCTGACCGGGCTCTGGCGGGACACCGAGGTCGAGGCCGGATTCTGCGACGGCATCACCATCTATCCCGACCACATCGCCGCGCGGGTCGGCGCCGTCGCCGTGCTCGCCGCGCTCATCGAGCGGCGGCGTACCGGGAAGGGCGGCACGGTCAGCGTCGCCCAGGCCGAGACGATCCTCACCCAGCTGTCCACCGGCTTCCTGCGCGAATCACTGGAACCCGGCTCGTTCACCGCCCACGGCAACAACGGCGAGTGGGACGCGCCCCAAGGGGTCTACCCGTGCGCGGGCGACGACGAGTGGTGCGTGGTGAGCGTCGACGGCGACGAGCAGTGGCGGCGCCTGTGCGAGGTGATCGGCCGCGCCGACCTGCGCGCCGACGCGCGGCTGGCCACCGCCGCGGGCCGCCGCGCGCACCGCGGCCTCGTGGACGCGGCCGTGACCGAGTGGACGGCCGCCACCCCGCCGCGAGTGGCCATGGAGCGGCTGCAGGAGGCCGGGGTGCCCGCCGGGATGATGCGGCGCGTCATCGAGTATCTGGACGACCCCCAGCTCAACGCCCGTGGGTTCCTGCGGGAGATGCGCCATCCGTACATCGAGCACGCCCTGCGTACCGAAAACGCCCCGGCGACCTTCCGCGGGGTCGCCGACCCCGAGCTGCGCCCCGCGCCGCTGGCGGGGGAGCACACCCGGCTGGTGGCCGCCAAGCTGCTCGGCCTGGCCGAGTCCGAGATCCAGGCGCTCATCGACGCGGGCGTGCTGGAAGAGGCAACGAATGAAGGAGCAGACCATGGGTGAGCCCGCCGCGCTCGTCGAGCGCCGCGACCACATCGTGTTGATCACATTGAACCGGCCCGAGGTCCGCAACGCCGTGAACGCGGAGCTGACCCGCGCCGTCGGTGAGGCCCTGGACGAGGCCGACGCGGACGCGTCGGTCCGGGCCGTGGTGCTGACCGGGGCGGGGGACAAGGCGTTCTGCGCCGGTGCCGACCTGAAGGCGGTGGCCCGCGGGGAATTCTCCACCGAAGGGCTCAAGCCGCACTGGGGCTTCGCCGGATGCGTCACGCATCCCATCGCCAAGCCGGTCATCGCCGCCGTCAACGGGTTCGCGCTCGGCGGCGGCACCGAGATCGCCCTGTGGGCCGACCTGGTGGTGGCCGCCGAGGCCGCCGCGTTCGGGCTGCCGGAGGTCAAGCGCGGCATCCTCGCGGGCGCGGGCGGCGCGTTCCGGCTGGCCGCGCAGCTGCCCACTAAGGTCGCCATGGAGATCCTGCTGACCGGTGAGCCCGTCACCGCCGCCGAGGCCCTGCGGCTCGGCCTGGTCAACCGGGTCGTACCGCGGGCCGAGCTGTTGACCGCCGCGTTCGCCCTGGCCGAGATGGTCAGCGCGAACGCCCCGCTGTCCGTGCAGGCCAGCAAGCGGATCGCGCGCGGGATATCCGATGGCACCATCCCGTCCGAGCAGGCCGCCTGGGAGCGGACCGCCGCCGAGAGCGCCGCGCTCATGCGGTCGGCGGACGCCAAGGAGGGGCCACGCGCCTTCGCCGAGAAGCGCGCCCCGGTTTGGGAGGGACGATGAACCGCACATCGGTCATCGCCGGTCTCGGCATCACCGAGATGGGCAAGGTCTATGGCCGGAGCGCGCCCGAGTTCGCCGCCGAGGCCGTACGGCTCGCCGCCGCCGACGCCGGTCTCGACCTGCGCCAGGTGGACGGCCTGCTGACCAACACCGGCCTCACCGCCGACGTCGGCCTGAGCCTGCAGCGGGACCTGGGGCTGCGCGAGCTGCGCCTGCTGTCGGAGGTGCAGGCGTACGGCTCGTCGGCCGGCGCCATGGTCCAGTACGCCGCCATGGCCGTCGCCTCCGGCATGGCCGACGTCGTGGCCTGCGTCTTCGCCGACGCGCCGCTCAAGGACAAGGCGTCCGGGGGCGGCGCGGCCTACGCCGGCGCCGGCCGCAGACTGGCCGGCTGGCAGGGCCTGACCGCCGCCTCCGGGATCTACAGCGCCAACACCATGTACGCGCTCGCCGCCCGCCGGCACATGCAGAAGTACGGCACGACCAGCGAGCAACTGGGGCACATAGCCGTCGCGCAGCGCGCCTGGGCGGCCAGGAACCCCCTGGCCCAGATGCGTACCCCGATCACCCTCGAAGACCACCAGAGCTCCCGGTGGATCGCCGAGCCGTTCCACCTCCTCGACTGCTGCCTGGTCAGCAACGGCGGCGTCGCGGTCATCGTCACCTCCGCCGACCGGGCCGCCGACATCGCCCAGCCCGCCGTGCACATCCGCGGCTGGGGACAGGCGCACCCCGGGTACGTCATGGGCAGGGACAGCGAGTTCGGCCTGGTCAGCGGGGCCGCCCTGTCGGGGCCGACGGCGCTGAAGATGGCCGGGGTGTCGATCGACGACATCGACATCGCCGAGCTGTACGACTGCTACACCTACACCGCGCTCATCTCCCTGGAGGACTACGGCTTCTGCGCCAAGGGCGAGGGCGGCCCTTTCGTCGCCAGCGGCGTACTGGGACCGGAGGGGACGCTGGCCGTCAATACCGGCGGCGGCCAGCTCTCCTCCTATTACATGTGGGGGATGACCCCGCTGTCGGAGGCCGTCATCCAGGCTCGCGGCCAGGGCGGCGACCGTCAGGCCCCGCGCAACGACATGGTGCTGGTCAGCGGCAACGGCGGCGTACTCGACCACCACTCCACCCTCATCCTCAGCCCGCACGCGCGATAGGAGCATGCCGATGCCCGTGGGAATCGTCCACCGTGACGCGGCCACCGCCGAGTTCTTCGACGGCACCGCGCGCGGCGAACTGTTGATCCGGCACTGCGCTCAGTGCGGCGGCTTCTCCGCTCCGCAGGCGCGTACGTGCCCGAGGTGCGGCTCACCTGAGCTGTCCTGGACAGCCGCTTCCGGGACGGGATCGGTCGTGAGCTGGTCGGTGGTGCACACGAAGGGCGCGCCGCCGACCGTGGTCGCGATCGTCGAGCTGGAGGAGGAGCCGTGGCTGCAGCTCCAGATCACCGATGCCGCGCCCGAGGAGGTGTACGCGGGCCTGCCGGTCCGCGTCGCCTTCGAGTACCCCGAGGGCGGCGAAGCGGTCCCCGTCTTCCGCCCGGCCGCAGGGTCGGGCTGAGGAGTCACACCAATACCGCGCCGCCGGCGATGTCGACGATGACGCCGGTGATCCAGCTCGAGTCGTCGGAGGCGAGGAAGAGCGCGGCCCGTGCGACGTCTTCGGACGTGCCGAGCCGCCGCAGCGGGTGTGACTCGGCCAGCGAGCGCTGGACGTCGGCCGGTATCCACTGCTGATTCGTGTCGGTGAGGATCGTCTCCGGGGCGAGGCAGTTGGCCCGGATGCCGAACGGACCCACCTGGGCGGCCAGATCCTGGGTGAAGAGCTGCACACCGGCCTTCGCCGCGGCGTACGCGACGATCGTCCGTTCGCTCGGCTTACGCCCGGCCGCCGAGGACAGGGTGATGATGTTGCCGGTCCGGCGCTCCTTCATGCCGGGCAGGAAACACTTGACGGTCAGGAAGGTACCGGTCAGGTTCCGATCGATGTCGGCCCGCCAGCTCTCCTCCGTGATGTCCTCGATGGGCGTGGGGCGGCTGGCCGTGCTGCCGGCGTTGACGACCAGCACGTCGACGTGGCCGTACCGGTCGAGGATCTGCCCGCGGATCCGGTTGAGGTCGGCGGCGACAGTGACGTCTCCGGTCACGCTGATGGCCTCACCGCCGAGGTCGTCGACGCGCGCCTGGACCGCGGCGAGCGCGGCCTCGTCGCGGCCGTGCAGCACGACTCGGGCCCCGGCCTGCGCGAACGTGGTCGCGATGGCCGCCCCGATCCCTCGGGAGCTGCCCGTGACCAGGGCGACCCGGTCCTTGAGAAGGCTCATCGTTCCTCCGGGGGTCAGGCCGTCGCCGTCAGGACGATGATCGCCACGGCCAGGGCGGTGTCGAGCACGAGACAGAACTCGGCGAGCGACCGGGTCACCACTCGGTTCGCCCGGTAGTGGTAGACGTCCCATGCGGCGTGGCCGAGCAGGCCCAGCGCCACCAGGTAGCTGCCGACCGTCGGGTTGACGAACAGCGCGATCGTGGCCGCGGCGCCGAAACCCAGCATGGCGATCAGCTGTAACGGCAGCCCAGCGGGCTCAGGCCGCGTACCGCGCAGGGGACCGTAGCCGCGCAGCAGACCGTAACCGCCCAGCAGGACGCCAAGACCCAGCACCGCCCAGGTCGCCTCGAAGTCGTCATCGATGAGCTCCGCGGCCAGGATGACGGCGAAGGTCAGGAAGAACACGGGCCAGGTCGAGGCGGGTTTCCCGAACGCGGCCGCACCCAGGTACACCACCGCCGAGGCGGCCAGCACCTTGGCCAGTTCGAGGCCCGTGGCCATGTCCAGGATCATGAGCACGGCGGTTCCGACCCCGACCAGAACCGGCCAGTGCCGCAGCGCCTGGCCGAGTGGAGGGGTCGTCTGTGTCGTCATCGTCGTTTACCGCCTCGGGGGGTCGCGCAGTTGCGTTCATCCTCTTCTCGTCATCCTCTATCCCGGCGGATCATCGGGGCCAGGACAGCAACCGGACATTTACCGGACATTGGGCCCGGACATTTACCGGGCATCGGGCAGCATGTCCGGAGATGGGGATGGGCTACGCGTCGTCTGCCATCGGGCTGAACTGGATGCCCGCCAGCCGCCACGAGCCTTCCTGCCTGACCCACGTCTGGGACACCCGCACCCGAAGCGCCACCGCCCGCCCATGAGAGGTCGCCTGGTTGCTCTGCACATTGCGCACGATCGCGGCGTCGCCATACATTCGGATGTCGATCTGGCTGGTGTCCAGGGCGTGGTACTGGAATTGGGCGTGGCGACCGATCCACTGCTCCTTGTCGAGCACGTACCCCTTGGGCCCGATCGACTGGAAGTCGTCGGCCAGTAACGCGCGCAGGCGTCCGGCGTCGGCGGCCAGCTCCGCCGCGTCGAACTGCCGCTGAAGGCCGAGAACCGTCTCTTTCTCCGTTGTCTCCATGTTCTCCATGGGAGCCGAGCATAAGCGGGAGAACCGGAATGGTCACCGGACAAAATGCCCTCCCGAATTGTCCGGTTAATGCCCTGGACTACCTTCCTGGTGATGGCCGAAAATTGGCCCGCGTCATGTCTTCTCGGGGCCCGCCCGGTGACATCGCGAGCCGCTGATCAGTCGTGTGCATGGAACCAAGTGCCCCGGACAGCCCGTTTCTTGAAAGAGTGTGTTTGTCTGCGTGCCGGGTTGTTCAGCGGAAAGGGTGGCATATGGAGCCGCTATGGGCCGATGATCCACGCCAAGTGGGGTTAATTCGGCTGAGGGGCCGGCTGGGCGGCGGCGGCATGGGGCAGGTGTACTTGGGCCGTACCCGGGGCGGCTGGCCGGTCGCGGTGAAGGTGGTGCGGTCGGAGCTGGCCGGCGACGCGGAGTTCCGGCGCCGGTTCGAGTACGAAGTGAGCATGGCCCGGGAGGTCGGCGGGATCTACACCGCTCACGTGGTGGACGCGGACACTAACGCCGATCCGCCGTGGATGGCCACCGCCTACATCCCCGGCCCGACCCTGCACCAGGCCGTCGCCACGCACGGACAGCTGCCGTCCGCGGCGATCGGTGTGCTGGGGGCGGGCCTGGCCGAGGGCCTGATCGCGATCCACGAAAAGATACTGGCGCACCGCGACCTCAAACCCGGCAACGTGATCCTGGCCGCCGACGGTCCCCGGGTCATCGACTTCGGCATCGCCCGCGCTTTGGAGGCCGCCTCCCACACCGTCACGGGGGCCGTGATCGGCACTCCGGCGTTCATGTCGCCCGAACAGAGCCGAGGCGGCGAGGTGGGCCCGGCCAGCGATGTGTTCTCGCTGGGGGCGGTGCTGGTGTTCGCCGCCACCGGTTGCGGCCCGTTCGGTACCGGCCAGAGCGACGCGGTCATGTACCGCATCCGCCATGACGACCCCGACCTGACCGGCCTGCCGAAGGACCTGGTCGACCTGGTGGGCGCCTGCCTGGCCAAGACTCCTGAGCACCGGCCCAGTCCCGCCGATCTCCTCGACCGGCTCGCCGCATCGGCCGAAAGCACCACGCAATGGCTCCCGCCCACGGTCACCGCGCTGATCACCCAGCTCGAAGAGGACCTCTCCGAACCTTCTGGCGACCCTTCGATCCCTGAGCGGGTCGCCTCCATCCCTGTGCGGGCCGCCGATCCGAAGCAACAGCCGGCGATCGACCACGCCCTACGGATCGCCTGTTCCATCGCCGATCCCGACGAGCAAGAAGAGGCGCTGTGCGGAGTCGCCCTCGCGATCGTCGAGGCTGATCCCGACCACGCGGAGCAGTATCTGCGGCGCATCCCGTCGGAGGTATGTCGGGCAGCGGCTCTGCTAGCCCTCGCCGAGAAACTGCCCGAATCCAACCGCGCCCAGCAGTCGATCGGTCACGCCGAACAACTCATCACTCAGCTCCTCGACGATGTCTCGAACGCCGTGGGATACGAACAGTTCGAGTACTTGGTCGAACAGCTCATCGCGGTGGATCCTCAGCGGGCGCTCGCGTTGCTCGACGACGTTGAGCGGCGGGTCGTGGACTTCGACGATCCCGAGTTGCGAGCCAAGGCGCTGGCGGCCCTGGCCGCCAAGATGGCCGTCGACGCCCCTGATCGCGCCACCAGGCTGATGGCCCAGGCAGTAGACGCGGCCCGCATGATCCCACCCAACGCCGACTACGCGTTCGTCCTGCCCCAAAGGCTCGCGGAGATCGCCAAGATCGGTTATGCCGCCGATCGGCGATACGCCGAGCAGCTGATCGATCTAGCTGAAGCGGCCGCGCTCGACGTCACGGGCCAGGGCGACGAGCGAAACTTCGCGCTCAAGGTGACCGCTGTGGAGGTCGCGGAGGTCGATCCCGCCCGGGCGGAACAGACCATCAGCAAGATCAGGGACGCCCACATCCGCTCATCTGCCTGGGGCGACAGCATCAAGGCGGCGGCCTCCGCCCGGCAGGATCATCGGCCTCTGCTCGACGCGGCCGAACAGAGTTTCGCGAAACTCGCGGCCCAGAAACCGGCCCCGGTGAAGCCCGACCCCTGGTGGGCCCGCTGGGGAGCCCGGCCCAAGCCCGGCGCCAACAAGAGGTACTACGGTCCGTGGCATCTGAAATACATCACCATCGGCGCGGCCTGGTGTGACCCGTCGCGGGCCGAAACCATCGCCTCGCTGATCACTGATGCCCAACATCGGAGTGAGGCATTCGCCGATATGGCCGGCGAGATCGCCGAGGCCAATCCTCTGCAGGCACGGTGGTGGCTCAACACCGCGTACCAGACCGCCCTCGAAGCCGAGGCGAAATGGGTTCTCCCCGTGATGGGAACGATCGCGGCGGCCGGGGTCACCGTCGCCCCCGAAACCGCGCAGCAGGCCGTCGAGTACATCACGACCCACGCCGACGCCACGGACCTGAACGCGGAGCGGCTGACAACGATTGCCCGAGATGTCGTCGCCGTCGACCCGGAGCTGGCCATACGCCTCATCGACCTCGCAGAGACCCGAGCACAACAGCCCGGTAAGACACGGCTCGACAAAAGAGATCTGGAGCGCGTCGCCAGGACCCTGATGACCGTGGCGACAGCGTGGGCCGACTCCAGGCCCGAACGAACCCGCCCCATCCTGCGCCACCTGCTGGAGGTCGCCCTGGCCGCAGGATCGACCAAGTACCTGTCGATCACCGAGACCGCCGTACCGAACCCACATGTCGTCGAGCAGCTCCTGCGGGAGTCCCGCGGTCCCGGCCGGGATCATCTGCGGTACATCGCGGCAGCGGCGTTCGCGGCGACCGACGCCCATCGCGCTGAACAGCTCGCCCAGGAGATCACCGACGACTCCCTGCGGTACGCGGCACTCAACGCCCTCGCCGTATCGATCATCAAGCAGGCCATGGGCTCGGCGGCCCCCCCAAACGCCAAGCGCGCCACATAGCACCGCAGAACGCGCCGGATCCCTGGCTACGAGGGGCCGCACGTGTGCCGTAAAGTGCCACATCATGGTGGATTGGGGTATTCGGCGGGCTTTGGCGGCGGACATCGAGGCGATGGTCGAGCTACGCGCCGTGGTGATGCGGGCCGACCTGGAGCGGCTCGGCCGGTACGACGAGCAGCGAGTACGGCAGCGAATGAGAGACGCCTACGACCCGTCGCACACCTGGGTGATCGAGGTCGGCGGCGAGTTCGCCGGCTGCGTGGCGCTACGGGAGGCCGAGGACGCCCGCTGGCTGGAGCACTTCTTCCTGGCCCCGCACCTACAGGGTTCCGGCATCGGTTCGGGCGTCCTGCGCGAGCTGCTGGATCGGTGCGACCGTGACGGTGTCCCTGTCCGGTTGAACGTGTTGCAGGGAAGTCCTGCCCGGCGGCTGTACGAGCGGCACGGGTTCACCCTGGAGACCGAGGATCCGGTGGACGTGTTCATGGTCCGCAGGGTGCCTGACCGCTCGTACCGGATGTCCTCGCTTCGGTCCCGTCACATGTCGTGATCACAGCTTGGCCTGATCGGGAGCATGTCGGTGTTCAGCGTCGACAGGGCGCGTTTCCGTTGGGACACGCCAATGTCAAAACTGCGCGAAAACGTGGGCTCGTACGGCAAGGCCCCGTATCGTGCCAGGTAGAGGGCCTTCTCCTACTGGATCCACCCCGGACGGCGTCCCCTGCGCATGGCGCGCATGGAGCCTGCTTCGGATGGGGTTCTTCGTTGGATAGGAGTTGGTTCGTATGGACTTGCAACGTGCGCTGCTTATAGCGCTCGCGATAGTCGCCTCCACCAGCATCTCGACCGCTCTCATGCTCGCGGACGGCTCCACGTGGCCCGCCGCACTCCTGACCGGTCTCGCCGCCGGCGGCGCCGTTCTGTGGGGGCTGCTCGGCTGTTTCAAGCACCACCTATAGACGCGAAGGAAGGGACCCAGCCCTTCGCCAGGTTGGGCCCCTTCTCGTCACCCCAGCACCGCCGACCGCTGAGACATGACACGCGTCACTCCGCTGACGCCACCGGATGACCCGCAAAATCGTTGGACAACGCGGACACCCATGACCATCGTTGGCAGGCATGCGACAGGAAGAGATCTGGGATCTCGAGACCGCCGAGCGCTATGACACGCCGGGCACCGGCATGTTCGCGCCCGAGGTCTTGGGCCCGACCGTGGACCGCCTCGCCGAGCTTGCGGGCGACGGACGGGCGCTGGAGTTCGCCATCGGAACCGGCCGCGTGGCCGTGCCGCTTGCCGAGCGAGGGGTGCCTGTAACCGGCATCGAGCTGTCGACTCCGATGGTCGCCCAACTGCGGACGAAGGTGGATGACGCGACGGTCCCGGTGATCGTTGGCGACATGGCGACCGCCGTCGCTCCGGGAAAGTACGCGCTCGTCTACCTCGTCTTCAACACGATCTCGAACCTGCTCACCCAGGCCGAGCAGGTCGCGTGCTTCCGCAATGCCGCCCGCCACCTCACACCGGGCGGCCGGTTCGTGATCGAGCTCTGGGTGCCCGAGCTGCGCAAGCTGCCACCAGGTCAGCAGGCCACGGTCTACCACTGCGAGCCCGGCTACATCGGCCTGGACACCTACGACATTCTGCGGCAGCACGTCGTCTCCCACCATTTCAGGTTCGACGAGAGCAGGCAGGCTCAGCTGTACCGTAGCCCGCACCGCTACATCTGGCCGACCGAGCTCGACCTCATGGCGCAGCTGGCCGGGTTCGAGTTGGAGACCAGGCATGCCGACTGGACCGGAGCCGACTTCACCGCCGAGTCGCGTTCCCACGTGTCCGTCTACCGCATCCCCCCGGACCACTAGCTTCACCTGTCCTGGTAGGCCCGTGGCCAACTGGGCTGGTAGCAGCAGCGCATACCCGTTTGTACGGTGGTGCGCAGTTCATCCCCGATAACCGGATCGGCCTCCGCGATGCGGCTCAGCGTACGCCTGATGGCCTTGCCCACCGCGACCCTGGCGCGCTCGGCGCTGCCGGTGAAGTGACGGGTCCGCTCGCCGAGGCCGGTGGCCGCGGCCAGCTCGTCGAGCAGCCAGTCGCGCTCGGCGCGTACCGCGGCGACCCGTTCCGAGTCGTTCATCGACTCGAGCTCGTCGATCTCGGCCCGCAGGTGTGACAGCCGCTGCATGTAGCGGCGTTTGGCCAGGTCGTCGAGCACCGGCTGGGCGCTTTCGCCGTCCCGGCCCGTCGACCGGCCGGGGAGGATGGAGCCGGCGGCCAGTTCGAGGGCGGAGATCTCCTGGTACGGGTTGGCCAGCAGGAGCGCCAGGTGGTTCATCCCCACGCTGTGCTCGACGTACGCGGTCCGGCCGGCCAGCTCGATCCGCCATTGCCGTCCCCAGCGCTGGCAGGACACGGCCGACCGGCCGGCATCTTCGATCGGCCGGGCCAGCAGGGTGCCCAGTTCCAGCAGGCACCGCTCGGCGCGCGAGTCCGTGGGCTGGAACAGGTCGATGATGCGCCGCAGCAGCTCCATGAGCAGGTCGGCGCGACCGTCGCCGGTGATCGGCCGCAAGTCCATGTCCATGACAATCGGCCGCATGTCTATGACAGACGGGCTGGTACGCCGCGCCATGCCGCCCCCTTTATCGCCGTAATGAATCCCCGTGCCGTGGTGAGTGGCTCGACCGTACGGGGACGGGGCGGCGGTGGGGATCGGTGGCCGATCCCTATATTGCGGCGGGCGATGCCTAACTTTCCGTCCTGGGTTCCCACTCGGCCAGGCCGAGCCTGATGGCCTGGTCGGCGGCGGCGGTGCGGCTCGGGGCGCCCAGTTTGGCGAGGATGGACGAGACGTGGTGACCGACGGTCTTGGCGGAGATGAATAACTTCGCGGCGATCTCGGCGTTGGTGCATCGGGCGCAGAGCAGGGCGAGCACCTCGTGTTCGCGCCGGGTCAGCCCGAACGGATGCCCTCGGGTCGCCGCACGCGGACCAGCGGGGAGGGACCGGGCGCCGAGTTCGCGGAGCTTGCGTCTGACGATGCGGGTGGCGGGGAAGGCGCCGAGGCCGGTGAGGATCTCCAGGGCCTGACGGAGCTCCGGCTCCCGTGGGGCGTGTGCCAGGGCCAGCGCGGCGTCGTACGGGCAGCGCAGCTCGGTCCAGGCATGCGCGGCCTTCGTCACGTCACCGCCGAGCTCCAGCCGGTACGGCTCGGCGTGCGCGCCATGCGCCCGGCGGCGAGAGCCGGTCCGCCGCAGCCAGACGGCGACCGCGCCGAGATCCCAGGCGTCGCACCCTTCGGAGGCGTCCGCGGCCAGTTCGGCCTCGCGGCGGGCGTGGTCCGCCTTCCCCTCCAGCCAGTACGCCTCGGCGCGGGTGAGCCGGACGGGCACGATCTGCTGCGGCTCGCGGGTACGGTCGGCGATCTCGGCCGCCTCGTCGAGGTACGCCCAGACCCCGGGCTCGCCACGGCGGGCGTGGATCGCCCCGAGCTTGCGCACGATGCACAACCGGCTGCACGAGGAGAGCGGCGTGACAGCGAGGATCTTGGCGCAGAGCGTCACCGCCTCGTCCCAGCGTCCCGTCCGCTCCATCATGGTGGCCTGCTCGCTGCGCAGGTGCATCGCGTACGTGGTGAGATCCCGCTCATCGCAATAGGCGAGGCCCTCGACCAGCAACGGCTCGGCTTCGGCGAACTGCCGCTCGCCCACGTAGGTGGCGCAGAAGTTCGCGAACGCCCGGCCCGCCTGATCTTGGTGATGCCCGGACAGACCGAGGTCCAACGCCCGGCGCATGCCCCCCACCCAGTCCTCGCCCTTGGCCGCGGCCGACGCCGCCATGGTGTTGAGCGCATCGCTGAGCACGTCGGTGGCACCCAGACGCTCGGCGATCGTCTTCGCCCGCCGTGCCAGGTCGATCGCCGCGTCGTGCTGGGCCTGCAGCATGCGCCGGTTGGCGAAGATGGCGTACGCCCAGGCCAGCTCGACGCTCGGCCCGAGTGGTTCCAGAACCGATACGGCGGCTTCGACGGCGGCGACCGCCTGATCCGCGCGGACAAGGTTCCACAGAGTGCGTGACAGCCGCCGCAGCGCGTCGCCCTCCCGCAGCCGATCACCCGCCTCGCGCCACTGCGCCAGCGCGTGCTCGCAGGCATCGGCCGCGTCCTCCCACTGATCGAGCAGCGCCGCCTCATCGGCCAGCCCCTCGTACAGCCGGGCGACAGTCGAGGCGTCCGCCCCGTCCGCGAACCGCAGGGCCCGCCGGAACTGCGCCGCCGCCTCACGGTGCGAGGCCAGCCACGCCGCACGGCGAGCGGCGGCGGGCGCGTGCCGCAGGACCGCTTCGGCATCGCCGGCCGCCTCGGCGTGGAAGGCCATCCGAGCCTCGTCGTCGCACCCCAGGTCGGCCAGCGCGGTCAGGACGAGGCCGTGAATGGCCCGGCCGCGATGCGCGGAGACCGCCCCCGCCACCGCCAGCCGCGCGATCTCATGACGGAACCTCAGCCACGGGCCGTCCTCGATCACCAGCCCGCACCCGAGCAACTCGTCCAGGGCGGACGGCGGGCAGCCGGTCACCGACTCCAGTAATCGCGACTCGACCCTGGTCCCGGTCAGCGCCGCCACGTCCAGCACCTGACGGGCCCCGCCGTCCAGGCGCGTCGCCCGCGCCAGCACCGCGTCCCGCGCCGACGGCGGTACCTCTGTCACCCCGGCCTGTACGACCTCGGTCACGTAGAACGGGTTCCCGCCGGTCAGCCGGTGCAGCGCGGCCGCCTCCCACCCACTCCCACGGGCCAGCAACTCCACCGCGCCGGCGGACAGCGGCGCCAGCGCGATCCGCCGCGTCGACCGCTGCGAAGCCAGATCGCCCAGGGCGACCCGGAACAGATCATCCGCTGCCAGGCCCTCGTCCCGGTAGGTGGCGATGACCAGCACCGGAGCGCTCCACAGCCGCCGGCTGAGGAACCGCAGCATGTCCAGGGTGGCCTCGTCGGCCCAGTGGACGTCCTCGACCGCGACCACGTTCAGCGTCCCGGGCTCACTGACCTCATGCAGCAGCCCGCGGAACAGCTCCTCACGCCCGGCCCCCGCGCGACACAGCTCCAGCAGCGCGCCACGACGCTGGTCCGCCACGTCGAAGAGCGGCCCGAGCGGACGCGGAGTGAACAGCCCGTCGCACATCCCCCACGACCAACGGGCCTCCGGCAGCTCTTCCTGGAAGCGCTCCACCAGCGCCGACTTCCCGACGCCCGCCTCACCCGAGACCAGAACCAGCCGCCCGGCACCCTTCCTGGCCTCGGCCGCGTACTCAGCCAGCGCCGCCAGCGACGGCTCCCGCTCCAGCAACCGCATGCCCGCAGTATCCGATAAATCCACGGAAACCGTAAGGCCGATCGCGGGCGACCCCGCTCAGCGCAGTTCGACCTCGACCCCCCTCTCGGTGAAGATGCTGAGCAGGTATTCCAGGGTGATCGCCGGTCCCCATGTCCATCGGCTGTACTCCGGCCGGTCGTATCCGGGGACGAGGTGCCGACGTGCCACGTCCGCGTCGTGCCAGATGAGCCGGAACGGCGTCCTGGCTCCCCATTTCCAGCGGAGGCAGTCCGCAAGCGCGCCGGTGTTCCAGCCGAAGTAGCCGCCCGGGCCGTTGATCGCCTCACCGATGGCACAGTAGAAGCTGTCGATGCTGGTGACGTACCGGCCATCGAGCTGGTACGTGCGCCCGGCCGGACGGTCCGGTCGCTCGTGCGGATGGTGCGCCAGGGCCGCGCGCGACCACGTGTGCTGCAGGGTTCGGTCGAGGTGGGTCCACAGGTTGGGCTCGGTCGGGCGGCCCTCGTACCACATCTGCCAGATCGGACGGGCGCCGATGGGCAGAGGGTTGTGGACGTCGGTGTCGAAAGCGATGTCGACGAGCCCGTCACCCAGGCGCGAGGGACGTGATTCGACGACGGTCGCGCTGAACATGCTGTGCGTCCCCACCGCGAGGCCGGCGGCGTCGACGGCTTGGATCGAGGCCTGGACCAGGCGTCGCTTGGGGGATCGGGCCTCGATGGCGGCGCGCAGCGGCGCTTCGGGACGGCAACCGATCAGCGTAGGCGGACGCGCATCCGGGAGCGGACGCGCGTGGAAGACGCCGGTGGTGTCCAGGCAGGTGCCCAGCGGTTCGTCATCGACGCCGCAGAGCCGGAACCCGGTCCCATCGGGCGGCTCTTCCGACGGCCATTCGCTCTCCTCGTCAAAGCGGATATATCCGCGTAATTCGATATCCAGCAGGCCATCCCGCACCTTTGACGGGCGGTGGTCGAGGACTGTGACGTCGAAAAGCTCTTCCTCGCATGAACAGGAATAGCCGTAGTCCAGGCAACCCGACTGCGGCCGTCGCGGATCGTGGATCGGGCTCAGGACGACGCTGGGCAGCCAGGCGCTCACACCATCAGGCCGCCGCAGCGCTTCGAGCAACGGGCCGACCGGCTCGCACCCGAGCAGGGTGTACGTTTCCGGCGCCGACGGCGGCTCGGGATCGACGAACAGTCCGTCGATGTCAGCGCATACCCCCAGGGTGACATCGGGGGAGCCGGTGTACTCGTCGATCAGTAGCCACCGCAGCGGCTCGTCCTGATCCCACCTCCACACAGGCTTCATGCGACCCCCGATCACCCACGAGCTACCGCCCCCAGGCGGATCTTGCCCGGCGTGCCGATCATAGAAGGTAAGGCCTTGCAGGGCCTCAGCGCTGCTCCACCCCGTTCACGAACACCTTGCGCAGGGTCAGGTCGTCGGTGAACGTGATCGTGTTCGCGCCGATGATGTTCGTGAACGCGCACTTCTCCAGGCGCACTCCGGTCAGGTGGTCGGTCTCCAGGCCGACGAGGTTGAGTACGGCGTCGGCGCCGTCGAGCCTGGTCCGCTCCATCCGGATGTCGCGGACCGACACCGGCTCGGTGCCTCCTTCGTTGCTGTTGTAGGCCATGTTGACGAACATCACCTCGCGGTCCACGTTCTGGCCGGTGAAGCCGCGAACGTAGACGCCCTCGATGTACGCGCCGCGCTTCTTGCTGGCCTTGATGTAGACGGGGTACTTCACCGGGTAGTTGCCGGGGAAGTCCGGGGAGTTGATCACGCACCGCTCGGCGAAGACGTTGCGGACGCCGCCGGACATCTCGCTGCCGACCGTGATGCCGCCCCAGCGGCCGGAGAAGGCGCAGTCCTGGACGACGATGTTCTCGCTGGGCACGCCCACCCGGCGGCCGTCGGCGTCGCGTCCCGACTTCACCGCCACGCAGTCGTCGTTGGTGTTGAAGCGGCAGTCGTGGATGTGCACGTACGACGACGCCTCCGGATCGCAGCCGTCCGTATTGTACAGCGTGCTGACGACGGTGATGCCGCGCACGGTGACGTTCGTGGACAGGACCGGGTTCACGGTCCACATGGCCGGTTCGAGGATTGTGAGGTCGCTGACCAGGATGTTCTGACATTTCACGAACTGGACCATGGCGGGGCGCAGATAGTGGCCCGCCCCGAACACGCGCTGCTCGACCGGCACGCCGTCGTCGCCCATCTTGCGCAGCGCCCGCTGGTCGGCGCCCTGCGGGCCGCTGTTGGCGTACCAGCTCTCCCACGGCCCTTGCCTGGCCTGGCCGTCGAGCGTGCCCTTGCCCGTGACCGCGATGTTCCGCTGGCCGTGGGCGTAGATGAAGGGGCTGTAGTTGTAGCATTCCGTGCCCTCCCACCGGGTGAAGACGACCGGCAGGTAGGCGTTCGGATCGGTGCTGAAGGCGATCACGCCGCCCTCGGACACGTGCAGCTCGACGTTGCTGAGCAGATGGATGGCCCCGGTGAGGAAGCGTCCCGGCGGGACCACGACCCGGCCGCCGCCCCTGCGATGGCACTCGCCGATCGCCGCCTTGAACGCGGCCGTGCAGTCGGTCGTGCCGTCACCCACGGCGCCGAACGCGGTGACATCCCATCTTCGGTTGGGGAAGCGAGGAGGACGGATCTTGCGCAGGATGTCCGGCACCTGATGCCAGGGATCAGCCGATCGGGCCTCGGCCTGCGCTGACGTGGTTCCGGGGATGAGCGTTGCGGCGGCTAGAGCGCCGCCGGCCTTCAATAGAGATCGTCTGGATGGCATGGTCACCACCGGGGGGTGCGGAGACATCGGATCTCTGGAGCGTAAATGCGGCCTAGTCGGAATTCAATTCTTGACGAAGTAAATGATGGGATTCGCTCGATCTCCTGCTGGCCTCTGTGGCGCGGAGCTAATCGTCGGTCGGCCCTGTGACCAGTGCGGTAGGAGGCTGTGCCTACTAGCAGAGAGCAAGCCCGTCGTGGCGCGACGGCGACCGCTGGGTGCACGATGGAATCCATGGCCCCAGGGCAGGCCGGAACCCGGCCGCCCGCTGTCTGAGCCACTCCCCCCACGCCGGCACCGCCCAGAAGCGGTGTGGGTGCCACATGTCCACAGTCACTCACGAGGGGGAAGCAATGAGTACGCCAAAAGTCGCCGTGATCACCGGCGCGTCCCAGGGCATAGGCGCGGCGCTGGTGACCGCCTACCGCAAGCTCGGCTACGCGGTCGTCGCCAACTCCCGGTCGATCGCGGATTCCGACGACCCCATGGTGCGGGCCGTCGCCGGCGACATCGCCGCTTCGGGCGTCGGGGCGCGCGTCATCGAGCAGGGGCTGAAGGCGTTCGGCCGCATCGACACGTTGGTCAACAACGCCGGCCTCTTCGTGTCCAAGCCGTTCACCGACTACACCGACGAGGACTACGACCTGGTCACGGGAGTGAACCTGCGCGGGTTCTTCGAGATCTCCCAGCGGGCCATCGAGGCGATGCTCAGCCAGGACGGCGGCGGACACGTGGTCAACATCACGACCAGCCTGGTCGATCACGCCGACAGCAAGGTGCCGTCCGCGCTGGCGTCGCTGACCAAGGGCGGCCTCAACGCGGTCACCAAATCGCTGGCCACCGAGTACGCCACCCGGGGCATCCGGGTCAACGCGGTAGCGCCCGGCGTCATCCGCACTCCGATGCACCCGGTCGAGACCCACGAATTCCTGGCCGAACTGCACCCAGTGGGCCGGATGGGCGACATCAGCGACATCGTCGACGCGATCATCTATCTCGAGCACGCTCCGTTCGTCACCGGCGAGATTCTGCACGTCGACGGCGGCCAGAGCGCCGGTCACTGAGCTGGTGGGCGGGCGGTCGGTGACTTCAGGCGCCGACCGTCCCACTTGCCGTGAGAGCTGAGAGAAAGGCCCATGTTGACAGCCGTACCGGAGCAGACGGTCGAGACGACCGCGCTGGAGCGGCCTTGGCGGGTCGTCGGGCAGGGCACGGCGGCGCTGGCGGCGGCCATGGGTCGGTCGCGACCGCCGCGCTGCGCTACCGCTTCCCGCACCACCTCGGCCCCCTGCCCCGACCGGTCGACACCGCCCGCCGGAGCTGAGCGCCGATGCCCATCACGATCCACCCAGCCACTGCTGACATCCGACCGACCACCGACCACTGACAGGAGAGCGCCATGACCAGTACCGCCGAGGCCGAGATCCTCCGCACCGTCCTGGACCGATGGAAGAGCGCCGTCGACGCGCACGACCCCAAGCGCGTGGCGTCGTACTTCACCGACGACGCCATCTTCCAAGGTCTGCACCCGTACGGCATCGGTCCCGAGAGCGTCGCCGAGTACTACGACTCGCAGCCGATCGGCATGACCGCCGCGTACGACATCCTGGAGACCCGGTGGATGGCCGACGACCTCGTCCTCGGCTACCTGCACGTCGACTTCACCTTCACCGACCGGCCGGTCGTGACGGTCAACCTGTGCGTGCTGGCGCGGCGGGTCGGCGACGACTGGCTGATCGACCACTATCAGGTCTCACGGCTGCCCTGATCCCCTGAAGCGCGGAAAGGGCGGCTATCGTCACACTGCTGATGTCGTCGTGCTGAAGGGGGCGGCCCGGTGACGGATACCCGGCGCTCGCAGCCGTTGCGCGGTCTGCGGATCGTCGAGATCTCCAGCTATGTGGCGACCCCGCTGAGCGGGATGACGCTGGCTCAGCTGGGCGCCGACGTGATCCGGGTCGAGCCGATCGGCGGCGCGGTCGACCGTACGCGCTGGCCGCTGGCCGAGAGCGGGACGAGCCTGTACTGGTCGGGGCTGAACAAGGGCAAGCGCGCCATCGAGGTGGACCTGTCCGCCGAGGAGGGCCGCGCGCTCGTCGGCGAGCTGATCGTCAGCGGCGGGCCGCGCGGCGGGATCGTGATCAGCAACTCCGAGCGCTACCCGGAGCTGTCCTTCGAGGCGCTGCGCGCGCGCCGCCCCGACGTGATCCACGTGCTGCTCACCGGCCGCCGCGACGGCGGGGCCGCGGTGGACTACACGGTGCAGGCGGCGACCGGGTTCCCCCTGCTGACCGGCCCGGAGGAGGTGGCGGAGCCGGTGAACAGCCTGGTGCCCGCCTGGGACGTGACCGCGGGGCTGTACCTGGCGGTCGGGCTGCTGGCCGCGGAGCGGCACCGCCTGCTGACGGGCGAGGGACAGCAGGTACGGGTCGCGCTGGAGGACGTCGCCCTGGCCACCGCCGGGAACCTCGGCTACCTCGCCGAGGCGCAGCTGAGCGGCACCCCGAGGGAACGCGGCGGCAACTACGTCTACGGCACCTTCGGCCGCGACTTCACCACGGCCGACGGCGGGCGGCTGATGGTCGTGGCGCTGACCGCCCGGCACTGGCGCGGGCTGCTGGCCGCGACCGGCCTGACCGACGTGGTCAACGCGCTGGCCACCGCGCTCGGGGTGGACTTCGCCGACGAGCCGGCCCGCTACCGGCATCGCAAGGTGCTCGGCGAGCTGCTCGCGGGCTGGTTCGAGGGCCGTACGCTCGCCGAGGCCGAGTCGGCGCTGCGTACCGCCCGGGTGCTGTGGTCGAGATATCGCAGCTTCACCGAGCTGGCCGCGCTGCTGAGCGAAAGCCCGCTGATGGGCGTGGTCGAGCAGCCGGGTGTCGGCGGGCATTGGGCGCCCGGCTCGCCCGTGGTGATGGACGGGGAGCAGTCGCCGCCCGCGGCGGCGCCGCAGGTGGGCCGGCACACCGGCGAGGTGCTGCGGTCCGAGCTCGGACTGTCGGCCCAGGACGTCGCGACGCTGCGCAAGCAGGGTGTCGTAGCTGAACCGGTAAACCCAGGGACGGCCGAATGAAGCGACCCACGATCGACGACATCGCCCGCCGGGCCGGCGTCTCGAAGGGCGCGGTGTCGTTCGCGTTGAACGGCCGTCCCGGTGTCTCCAGCGAGACCCGCCGCCGTATCCAGGCCATCGCCGCCGAGTTGGGCTGGCAGCCGAACAGCCTGGCACGGGCCCTGTTCGACGGGCGGCCCGACGTGCTGGGCCTCGTGGTGGACCGGCCGGCGCGCACGCTCGGGCTGGAGCCGTTCTTCATGCAGCTGATCTCCGGCATCGAGGCCACGCTGTCGGCGGAGTCCGTGGGGCTGCTGCTGCAGATGACCGAGGACCCCGAAACCGAAATCGCGATTTATCGGAGATGGTGGGCGCAGCACCGGGTCGCCGGGGTGTTCGTCGTCGACCTGCGGGCCGAGGATTCAAGGATCGCCGTGCTGGAGGAGCTGAAGCTGCCCGCCGTGGTCATCGGCGGACCGGAGGGTGTCGGCCGGCTGCCCGCCGTCTGGAGCGACGACGCCGGCGCGATCGGCGTCGTGCTGGCGCACCTGGCCGGGCTGGGGCACCGCAGGATCGCCAGGGTCGCGGGGCAGGAGGAGCTCAGGCACACCCGCGTCAGGACCGCGGCGATGCGAGAGGCGGCGGCCAGGCTGGGCGTGATGGCCGTCACCGTGTACGCCGACTACAGCGGCGAGAGCGGCGAGCGGGCCACCCTCGACCTGCTGCGCGGACCCGACCGGCCGACCGCCATCGTGTACGACAACGACGTGATGGCCGTGGCCGGCACCGCCGCCGCTCGCGAGGAGGGTTTCTCGGTGCCCGCCGATCTGTCGGTCGTGGCCTGGGACGACTCCGCTCTGTGCCTGCTGACCCGGCCGCATCTGACGGCGGTGAGCAGGGACATCGCCGCGTTCGGCGCCAACGCCGCCCGGTCGCTGCTCAGCCTGGTCCAGGGCCGGGAGGTGGCCGATTCGCGGCAGGCCGAGCCGCGCCTGGTGAGCAGGGGGAGCACGGCCCCCTGCCCTGAATCGGTTCAGTAATCGAGCGGAAATGTCCGCGACCAGTCATTGAAACTAAACGGGTTTAGTGATGGCATGGCGGCTAATCTCCGCTGCTCAACTCCGGAGGGTTGATGACCCCGCTCCGCCCCTTGACCGATTCCTGGACCGTCCGCTCGGCGAGCGGCGACGTGCGGGCTCCGGCCACCGTGCCCGGTTGCGTGCACACCGACCTGCTCGCCGCCGGTCTGATCCCGGATCCCTATCTCGACGACAATGAGACCCGCCTGGCCTGGGTGGGGCGTACGGAGTGGCGTTACGAGACGGAGTTCTCGTGGGACGGCACCGAGCACGAGCGCACCGATCTGGTCTGCGAAGGACTCGACACCGTGGCCGAGATCGAGCTCAACGGCGTGCGCGTGGGCGAGACCGCGAACATGCACCGCTCCTATTGGTTCGACGTCCGGCCCGCGCTGCGCGTCGGGAGCAACCGGCTGGCGGTGACCTTCCGGTCGGCGGGGGAGTACGCCGAACGGCTGAAGGAGGAGCTCGGCGACCGGCCGAGCGCCTACACTGAGCCCTACAACTTCATCAGGAAGATGGCCTGCAACTTCGGCTGGGACTGGGGGCCGACCCTGGTCACGGCGGGCATCTGGCGGTCGATCGGGCTGCACGAGTGGAGCGGCGCCCGGCTGGCCGCCGTGCGGCCGGTGGTGACCGTCACCGACGGCGTCGCCCGGGTCGCCGTGCACGTGGAGATCGAGCGGGCCGTACAGGCAGTACAGGAGGAACTGCAGATCACCGCCACGGTCTGCGGCAGGTCTGCTATGGGAGCGCTCCCATCGGACACGGCGGTACTTGAGGTCGAAATTCCCCAGCCCGAGCTCTGGTGGCCACGCGGGTACGGTGAGCAGCCGCTGCACGAGCTGACCGTGACACTCGGCGACGGCCTCGACAGCTGGCAGAGGAAGATCGGCTTCAGGACGGTCGAGCTGGACACGGCCGACGACGCCTTCGCGATCATGGTCAACGGCCGCCCGATCTTCGCCAAGGGCGTCAACTGGATCCCCGACGACTGCTTCCCGGCCAGGATCGACCGCGCCCGCTACGCCGAGCGCCTCGCTCAGGCATGTGAGGCGGGCGTCAACCTGATGCGCGTCTGGGGCGGCGGGCTCTACGAGAGCGACGACTTCTACGACCTGTGCGACGAGCTGGGGCTGCTGGTCTGGCAGGACTTCCCCTTCGCCTGCGCCGCCTACTCGGAGGAGGAGCCGCTGCGCTCGGAGGTCGAGGCCGAGGCCCGCGAGAACGTCACCCGCCTCATGCCGCACCCGAGCCTGGCCCTGTGGTGCGGCAACAACGAGAACATCTGGGGCTTTTTCGACTGGCACTGGCGCGAGCGGCTGGCCGGACGGACCTGGGGCGAGGGCTACTACCTCGACCTGCTGCCCGGCATCGTGGCCGAGCTCGATCCGGGCCGGGCGTACTGGCCGGGCAGCCCGTACTCGGGGTCGATGGACGTCCATCCCAACGACCCCGGCCACCACAACATCCACATCTGGGACGTCTGGAACGAACGCGACTACACCGCCTACCGCGAATACCGGCCCCGGTTCGTCTCGGAGTTCGGCTTCCAGGGGCCGGCCACGTACGCGACCATCAAGCGGGCCATCGGCGACGAGCCGCTCGCGCCCGACTCGCCCGGCATGCGCCTCCACCAGAAGGCGATCGACGGTGACCTCAAGCTGGCCGCCGGGCTCAAGCCGCACTTCGCGCCGCCCGCCGGCTTCGCCGACTGGCATTACCTGACGCAGGTCAACCAGGCCAGGGCGATCCAGCTCGGGGTCGAGCACTTCAGATCCCTGTGGCCGCACTGCGCGGGCACGATCGTGTGGCAGCTCAACGACTGCTGGCCCGTCACCTCATGGTCCGCGATCGACGGCGACGGGCGCAGGAAGCCGCTGTTCCACGCGCTGCGCCGGGCGTACGCCGACCGGCTGCTGACCGTGCAGCCGCGCGACGGCGGGCTGGCGCTCGTGGCGGTCAACGACACCGACGAGCCGTGGGTGGGCGGCGCGGTGGCCGCGCGGCTCGGCGTGGACGGTACGGAACTGCGGACCGAGAGCTTCGACCTCGAAGTGCCGCCGCGCGGCCTGGTGACGGTGCCCCTTGGCGTGGGTGAGCCGGCCGATCCGGCGAGGGAGCTGATCGCGGTGCGCGCGGGGGAGCGCAGGGCGCTGTGGTTCTTCCTGCCGGACAAGGACCTCGACCTGCCCGAGGGACGGTGCACGGTGACGGTCGAGGGGCGTGACGTCATCGTCAGCGCGCACACGCTGGTACGGGATCTGGCGATCTTCCCTGACCAGGTCCACCCCGAGGCCGAGGTGGACGACCAGCTCATCACCCTCCTGCCCGGCGAAAGCCATCGCTTCACGATAAATCGGGAAATCGGGGCTGATGTGCCCATGAGGTGGGTGAACGACCGCTCCTCAACGCTCCTGCCTAACCCCCCAGGGAGAAGTACATGAGAAGAACCTCGGTGAGAAGAACCTCGGTGAGAAGAACCTTGGTGAGAAGAACCTTGGTGAAAAGAACCAAGGTGATCGTGGCAGCGGCCACGCTTGCCCTCCTCACCGCCTGCTCGGGCGGCGGGGTGCCACTGACCGCCGGCAGCACCGCCCCCTCCTCCGGTTCGGCCTCCGCCTCCGGAGGGGCGGCCAAAGACACCATCGTCAACGTCATCGCCGGCACCGGCCAGTTCAACGAGAACCTCAACCCCCTGGTCCAGGGCGCGCCCAACCTCATGGGTACCTGGGGGCTGATCTACGAGACGCTCATGTTCTTCAACCAGTCGAAGTCGGGTGACGTCCAGCCCCTGCTGGCCACCAAGTACGAGTTCGGCGACGAGGGCAAGTCGATCACCTTCACCCTCCGCGACGGCGTGAAGTGGAGCGACGGCAAGCCGTTCACCGCCGAGGACGTGGCGTTCAACTTCCTCTACCGCCGCGACAAGAAGGACCTGAACGCGGGCGGCAGCAACGTCAAGGACGCCCAGGTCCTCAGCCCCACCTCAGTGAAGATCAGCTTCACCGAGAAGATGTACACCAAACTGTGGGACGTGGCCGGTCACCAGTACATGGTGCCCAAGCACATCTGGGAGAAGATCGACAAGCCCACCAAAGAGACGAACACCAAGCCGGTCGGCACCGGGCCGTTCATGATGGGCGAGTTCACGCCGCAGAGCTACACGATGGTCAAGAACCCGAACCACTGGGACACCGGCAAGCCCAAGATCGCCGGAATGCGGTTCTGGTCGTACAACAACAACGACGCCTCCCTCCAGGCGATGGTCACCGGGCAGCTCGACTGGGGCGGCATGTTCATGGCCGACCCCGACAAGCAGTTCGTGGCCAAGGACCCCGAGCACAACGCCTACAAGAACGAGTCCCAGCTGTACGTCACCAACCTGGTGCCGAACCTGACCAAGGCCCCCATGAACGATCTGGCCGTGCGGCAGGCCATCAACCTCGGGCTCGACCGCGACAAGATCATCGAATTGGCGTTCGCCGGGCTGGGCAAGCCGGCCAGCCCGGCGGGCATAGTGCTGCCGCTCTTCCAGGACTACCTCTCGCCCAAGTACGCCACGGCGAAGCTGGAGTTCAACCAGGACAAGGCCCGTCAGACCCTGGAGGCGGCCGGATACGCCAAGGACGGCGACGGCTACTACGCCAAGGACGGCAAGCGCCTGTCGGTGACCTGTCACCTGGTGAGCGGCTGGACCGACTACGTCTCGGCCGCCCAGGTCATCAAGCAGCAGCTCAAAGAGGTCGGCATCGAGTTCAGATCGAAGGAGGTCTCCTTCAACGCCTTCGTCGACATACAGCAGAAGGGTGACTTCGAGCTGATGATGTGGAACGCCTATGGCGGCCCGCACCCGTACTACATGTACGACAACATCCTCAACAGCAAGAGCATCCCCCCAGGCAGCCAGAACGCCAACCAGAACATGGCCCGCTACAAGAACCCGGCCGTGGACGCCGCGCTGAAGGTCATCGCCGACACCCCGCCGGAGCAGACGGACACGATCAAGCAGGCGATCTACGCCATTCAGGACGCCGTCGTGGCCGACCTGCCCTATATCCCGCTGCAGCAGTCCAGCGCCCTGGCCGAATTCCGGACCACCAACGTCACCGGGTGGCCCAGCGAGCAGAACCCGTACGCGCTCGGCCTGCCCTTCTCCCACCCCGACAACGGCATCGTGGCCAAGAACCTCCAGCCGGTGCAGTAGGAACGACGAGCACGCGACCGGGGCGCGCGCCCCGGTCGCCCGGGGAGAATCACATGGCATACCTTTGGCGCAAGCTCGGGTTCTACGCGGTGGCGCTGTGGGCCGCACTCACGATCAACTTCCTCATCCCGCGCCTGATCAGGGGCAACCCGGTCGACATCATCCTGTCGCGCTTCCAGAGCAGACAGCCCCCGCCGCCGGAGTTCCGCAAGACCCTGGAGGTCATGTTCGGGGTGAGCCATGACCCGCTATGGGTCCAGTACTTCGCCTACCTGCGCCAGCTGGCGACCGGGAACCTGGGCACCTCCGTCACCTACTACCCCGCCCCGGTGGGCACGGTGATCGGCCAGGCGATGCCCTGGACGCTCGGGCTGGTCTCGATAGCGCTGCTGATCACGGTCGGGCTCGGCGTCGGCCTGGGCATGGTGGCCGGGTGGCGGCGGGGGAGCTGGCTGGACGGGCTGATCCCGACCACGACGTTCCTGGCCGCGATCCCGTACTTCTGGCTGGCCCTGCTGCTGCTGTTCTTCCTCGGGGCCGGGCTCGGCTGGTTCCCGCTGAACGGCGCCTACGACTACGCCCACGTACGCATGGGCTTCACTGGCGACTTCATCGGCAGCGTGCTCTACCACGGCGCGTTGCCCGCGCTCACGCTGGTGATCTCCGGCATCGCGGGCTGGCTGCTCGGCATGCGCAACATGATGGTCTCGACCATGGCCGAGGACTACGTGGTCATGGCGCAGGCCAAGGGATTACGGCCGCGCCGGGTGATGGTCGCGTACGCGGCCCGCAACGCCGTCCTGCCCAGCGTGACCGGGTTCGCGATCACGCTCGGCTTCTTCGTCGGCGGCCAGGTCGCCACCGAGGTCGTCTTCTCCTACCCGGGCGTGGGGTTCGCGCTGCTGCAGGCCGTCGGCAGCGCCGACTACCCGCTCATGCAGGGCCTCTTCCTGATCATCTCGGTGGCTGTGCTGGCCGCCAACCTCCTGGTCGATCTGCTGTACGGGCTGATCGACCCCCGAGTGCGGAAGGCGGGCTGAGGCAGTGACCGCTGTTGTGACCCTGGCCGCTCCCCGGGACCGGGTGCTCGGCCTGCCCAGATCGGGCAAGCTCGTCGCCGGACTGGTGATCGTCGGCTTCTTCGCCCTGCTCGCCATCCTCGGCCCCATCCTGGCCGGAGACCCCGAGGCTCTCGTGGCCGGCCGGCTCGAACCGCCATCGGCGGAGCAGTGGCTCGGCTCGACCGACACCGGGCAGAGCGTACTGGCCCAGCTGATGCACGCCACACGCGGATCGATGCTGATCGGCGTGATCGCCGGGGTGCTGGGCACGGTGGGCTCGCTGCTCATCGGCGTCGTCGGCGGCTATTTCGGCGGCTGGGTGGACGAGGCGTTCTCCCTGCTCAGCAATGTCGCCCTGGTCATCCCCACGCTGCCGCTGCTGATCCTGGTCGCCGACTACGTCGAGGACAGCGGCCCGTTCACCTACGCCCTGATCATCTCGATGATCAGCTGGGCGGGACCCGCGCGGGTCATCCGCTCCCAGGTCATGTCGCTGCGCAACCGCGACTACGTGGACGCGGCCAGGGTGAGCGGCGAGCCCGGCTGGCGGATCATGGTCTTCCAGATCCTGCCGAACCTCGTCCCCGTCATCGCCTCCGGCTTCGTCTGGGCGATCATCGGCGCCATCCTCACCGAGTCGGGATTGTCCGCGCTCGGCCTGGGCGGCGGCGCGGTCACCTCTTGGGGCGGGATGCTCTACTACGCCCAGAACGGCTCCGCGCTCTCCATGGGCTCCTGGTGGTGGTTCGTACCGCCGGGGGTGTTCATCGCCGCGCTCGGCACCGGGCTCTCACTGATCAACTTCAGCATCGACGAGCTGATGAACCCGCGACTGCGAAAGGCGGCCGCATGAACGACACCGTCCTGTCCGTACGGGACATGAACGACCGCGACATGAACGACACCGTCCTGTCCGTACGCGACCTGAGCGTGGCTTATGGGCAGACCCGCGCGGTCCGCGGCGTGAGCTTCGAGCTGGGCCGCGGTCAGGTGCTCGGCATCGCGGGCGAGAGCGGCTGCGGCAAGTCGACGCTGGCGTACGCGGTCAACCGGCTGCTGCAGCCACCCGGCCGGACCACCTCCGGCGAGGTCGTCTTCCACCCCAAGGACGGCGACCCCATCGACGTACTGGCCCTGGAGGGCGAGGAGCTGCGGCGCTTCCGGTGGCGGCGGGTGGCCATGGTCTTCCAGAGCGCCATGAACGCGCTCAATCCCGTGCTCAGCGTCCGGCGCCAGCTCCACGACGTGTTCACCACCCATGAGCCGTCGATGTCCCGGCGCGAGCGGGAGGAGCGTTCCCGCGAGCTCCTGGAGCTGGTCGGCATCGATCCGGGACGCATCACCGCCTATCCGCACGAACTGTCGGGCGGCATGCGCCAGCGGGTGCTGATCGCGATGGCCATGGCGCTCAACCCTGATGTGGTCGTCCTGGACGAGCCCACCACGGCGCTGGACGTGGTGGTGCAGCGCGACATCCTGGAGGAGATCGACCGGCTGCGGGAGATGTTCGGCTTCGCCGTCGTCTTCATCACCCACGACCTGTCGCTGCTGCTGGAGATCAGCGATCATCTCGCGATCATGTACGGCGGCCGCATCGTCGAGTACGGCACCAGCAAGGACACCCTCCTCCAACCCCGCCACCCTTACACGGTCGGCCTGCTCAACTCCTTCCCCAGCCTGCGCGGCGAACGCCAGGCGCTGCACGGCATCCCCGGCAGCCCGCCCGACCTGTCGAAGGAGCTGACGGGCTGCTCGTTCGCGCCCCGCTGCCCGTACGCGTTCGAGGGCTGCCACACCCACGAGCCCGAGCTGGACTCGATCCAGGACTCCCTGGTGGCCTGCCTGCAGTACGACCGCAGGCTGCACCCCGCCCGCCCCGACCGGCGCCTGCGGGAGCGCCGCTTCGAGCAAGTCGACCACTCTGAGCACGAGGTGACGTCATGACGCCGATGACGGTCAGCCACCTGAGCAAGACCTTCAAGCTGTCCAGGAAGGAGTACCTTCGGGCGGTCGACGACGTCTCCTTCGAGCTGTGCTCCGGCGAGACCACCGCGCTGGTGGGGGAGAGCGGCAGCGGTAAGTCCACGATCGCCCGCATGCTGGCCAGACTCGCCAAGCCCACCTCGGGCGAGATCCGGTTGGAGACCTCGAACTACCGCAAAGACGTACAGATGGTCTTCCAGGACCCGTTCGCCTCGCTCAACCCGGCCCACACGATCGGCTACCACCTGCGCCGCCCCCTGGAGATCCACAAGACACCGGGCACGGCCGAGGAACTGCTGGAGCGGGTCAACCTGCCCGCCGCCTACGCCCGCAGGTATCCGCATGAGCTGTCCGGCGGCCAGCGGCAACGGGTGGCCATCGCCCGCGCGCTGGCGCCGCGCCCCAAGGTGCTGCTGGCCGACGAGCCGGTCTCGATGCTGGACGTGTCGATCAGGCTGGAGATCCTCAACCTGATCGACCGGCTCAAGAGTGAGGAGGAGCTGGCCGTCCTCTATGTCACGCACGACCTGGCCACCGCGCGCTACTTCGCCCGCGACATCATGGTCATGTACCGGGGGCAGATCGTCGAGCGCGGCCCGGCCGACGATGTCATCCTCGCGCCGCGGCACCCGTACACCCGGTTGCTGGCCGAGGCCGCCCCCGACCCCTGGGCGGCGCACGAGGACGGGCGGCCCGCCCGGCAGGAGCGCAAGAGCGGCCCGCCCGTCGCCGATGGGTGCCTGTTCCGCAACCGTTGCCCGTACGCCGCCGACGCGTGCGCCGGCCAGATCCCCACCTACGGCGAGGAGCACCGCGTCCGATGCGTCCTGGGGGAGGGCGAGCCCGCGGCGTGAGGCGTCAGCTGGAGACCACGTCGCTTTGGGCAAGGATGCGCAGGTGTTCCAGCATGTCGCCGGCGGTCTCGGCGAGCGGCTGGATGCAGACGTGGTCCGCGCCGGCGTCGAGGTGGGCCCGTACCCGCTCGATGATCGTCTCCGGCTCGCCCCAGGCCACGATGGCGTCGACCAGGGCGTCGCTGCCGCCGTCGGCGAGGTCCTTGTCGTCCCAGCCCAGCTCGCGCAGGTTGTTGGCGTAGTTGGGCAGCGTGAGGTAGTGCTTCGTGAAACCGCGGGCGGTCCGCCGGGCCCGCTCCGGGTCGGTGTCGAGCAGGACCGTCTGCTCCGGCGCCAGCACCGGATCGGGGCCGAGGACCGCGCGGGCGCGCGCGGTGTGCTCCGGGGTGACGAAATAGGGGTGTGCGCCCTGGGCGCGCTTCGCGGCCAGGTCCAGCATCTTGGGGCGAAGCGCGGCCAGCAGCCGTGGCGCCGGCTCGGGCAGGGGGCCGCCGTACTCCGACGCGTCCATGGCATCGAGGTAGTCGCGCATCGCCGACACCGGTCTGCTGTAGTCGTGGCCTCGCGCCGACACCAAGGGCGCGTGGCTCACGCCGAGGCCGAGCACGAACCGGCCGTCGTACGCCTCGGCGAGGGCGCTGGCCCCGGTCGAAATGGCGGTGGCGTCCCGGGCCCAGATGTTGGCGATGCCGGTAGCGATCATCATCTGCCGCGTCCCGCTCAACAGGATCGCCGAATGGACCAGCGCCTCCTTGGCCTTCGGCCCCTCACCCACCCACAGGGTCCCGTAACCCAGGCTCTCGATCTCGGCGGCCGCGTCCCGCTCGAACGAGGCCGACTCGCCGCCGAGCGTGCTGTTCCAGACCCCTACTCGGCCCATGCGCCGCTTCAGCGCCGCGACATCAATCGTCTTATCGGGCATCACAACTCCCCCGCCTCGTTGTCACCGTGGATCTCACGATACGTAAAGGATCATCGGGGCAGGTTAATGCCCGATTCACGGGTTGCCGTATTCCGGCCGTCCGCAATGTGCCTGAACCCGGGTGCTGTGGGAGCCGTACCTTCTGACGACTGTCTGGAGCGGAAAGTCCTGTTGCGTACAGGCGTCAGCAGGACCTGGCGCCTGTGCGTCTTCTAGATGGGCAGGCGATGGCACACGGCACCAAGCACGGCGACGCGGTGGACGAGATGATCGGCGGTGAGCCCCGGCGGGTCGGCGGCCATCGCATCATCCGCCGGATCGGCGCGGGCGGGATGGGCGTGGTCTACCTCGCCGAGGGCGGGGCGCGGACAGGCGGGACGCGGACACTGGTGGCGATCAAGGTCATTCACCGGCACCTCGCCGGCGACCCGGAGTTCCGCCGACGCTTCCGCCGCGAGGTCGCCACCGCGCAGCGGGTCGCCCGCTTCTCCACGGCTCCCGTGCTCGAGGCCGATCTGGACGGCGACCTGGCCTATGTGGTGACCGAGTACGTGCCGGGGCCGACGCTGTACAGCGCGGTCAGGGAGTGGGGCCCGATGGTGGGCCCGGAGCTCGAAGGGCTCGCCATGAGCATGGCGGTCGCGCTGGGGGCGATCCACGCGGCGGGCGTCGTTCACCGGGACCTCAAACCGTCCAATGTACTGCTGTCTCCTGCGGGCCCGAAGGTCATCGACTTCGGCCTCGCCTTCGCGGCCGACTCCACCACCCTCTCGGTCACCAGGATGGGCACGCCGGCGTACATGTCTCCGGAGCAGGTACGAGGGCTGCCGCTCGCGACGGCCTCCGACGTCTTCGCCTGGGGCGGGGTCGTGGTCTTCGCGGCCTGCGGGCAGCCGCCGTTCGGCTACGGGGCGGGGCACGAGGTGCTCTATCGGGTGGTCCACGACGATCCCGTACTGCCCAAGCTGGAGGGGGTTCTCGGGGAGCTGGTGCCGAGGGCGTTGAGCAAGGACCCGGCGGCGCGGCCCACGGCGGCGGAGCTCGTGGACGCGTTCGCAGACGGCCCGACGAGACGCCTCCCGCCTGCTGTCCTGCCTGACACTGGCCCGCCCGCCACCCTGCCGCCCGCCGCCGCTCGGCCTCCCGCCGCTTCGGCTCCGGCGCACGCGCTCACGACCGAGCCCCGTCGTCTCGGCCCACGGCCACCTGCCCCCGCGCGTGCGGCCCCGGTTGGCGCGCTCGACCCCGAGCCTCCGGGCGCGTCACCCGGAGCGTTGGGTGCCGAGCCGCCGGGCGCGTCACTCGGGGCGTTGGAGACCGAGCCCTCATACGCGTCACCAGGAGCGTTCGGGGACGAGCCCCCGCGTGCATCACCGGGAGCGTTCGGGAGCGAGCCGCCGGGCGGCGATTCTTGGGGCCAGCCGACCACCCCGGAGTCAGACGGCGGCGGTGTCGCCGGGGCAGGCAAGGACCAGCGACGTCGCCGCAGGGCCACGCCGAGACGGCGGGTGTCCAGACGACGGCGGGTCTGGGGCGGTGCCGCTCTGGCCCTGGTGACGGCGGGCGCCGTACTCACCTCCCTGGCGATCACCCACCAAGACCCGCCGCTTCCCGGCCCGTCCACGCGGCCACCCGGAGACCCCGCCGTGGCGCAGGACGCGAGCACGCGGTGGCGGAAACTCCCCGGCCAGAACCCCCTGCGCGCCGCCGACGTCCGCTTCTACGTACAGCCGGACACCGACGCGGCCCGCCAGGCGCGGACCTGGTCGGCACAGGGAAGAACGGCCGACGCCGCCCTGATGCGGGCTCTGTCGGAGGTCCCCCAGGCCATCTGGCTCAGCGGCGGCTCGCCCGCCGACATCTCCCGTACGGTCCGCGAGACGGTCACCCAGGCGGACCGGCAGCGGACCGTCCCGGTGTTCGTCACCAACAACATCCCAGGACGTGACTGCTGGAACGGCGGCGCCCCGAACACCGGCACCTACCGCACCTGGATCGACGCCGTGGCCGAGGGTATCGGAAACCGGCCCGCCGTCGTCGCCCTGGAGCCCAGCGCCCTGGCCCGGCTGCCCGGCAGCCCGGAGTGCCCGCAGGGCGGTGAGGCCGCCGCCGTCCAGCGGTACGCCGACCTCTCCTACGCCGTGGAGACCCTCACCGGCCTGGCCGGCACCGCCGTCTACCTCGACGGCGGGCTGGCGGGGTGGCCGGCGTTCACGCAGATCGCCGACCGGCTGGTCAACGCCGGGGCGGTCCGCGCCGATGGCTTCTACGTCAACGCGGTCGGTTACCGCCCGACCGCCCGCTCGCTCACGTACGCCGCGAAGCTGTCCAAGTGCGTCTACCTGAGGGCGGCGTCGCGGACGGCCCCGTGCGCCGACACGGCCCTCGCCGCCGTGCCGGACGACACGCCCGGCCTGCCGCGCTTCGTCGTCGACACGAGCCGCAACGGTACGGGCGAGTGGCAGCCGCCGGCCGGCCGGTTCCCGGCACCGGACGAATGGTGCAACCCTCCGGGCAGGGGCGCGGGCGCCCGGCCGACCGCCGACACCGGCAGCCCGCTGGCCGACGCGTCGCTGTGGCTCAACAGTCCGGGGTTCTCCAACGGTCAGTGCACGCGGGGCACCGGGGGACCGGTGGACCCGGCGTACGGCATCGTCACCCCGGCCGCCGGCCAGTGGTGGCCCGACCAGGCCCTTGAGCGGGCCCGGAACGCGGTCCCGCCGCTGCTGACCGGCGCCCCATAGTGGCGGCCGACCTGCCGTACCCGCTGCGGGCGGCCGCTCCGTCGTACCCGTCGCGGGCGGTCGCCCTGCCGTCCCCACAACGGGCACCCGCCCTGCCGCCCCCACAACAGACGGTCATAGACCCGCTACCGGACGACAGCCTGAGTCGAGAAACAGCACGTCGGAGTGGTATGGAGTGGCGCCTGAATCCGCGATTCACGGATTATGCGGGCGCTCATCGGGCAGATGGGGCGGGGAAGAGTTACGGGCGGCACCCCGAATGCCTTACGGTCTGCTGGTCACTACTCTAAGTTCCGCAACGATGCGTGCTCCGGGAGGTGGCCGCGATCGGGAAGGTGGCATGGGTGACGGTCGGTGCTGAAACGCAGATCACGGATCTGACCATCAACGATCATGCCTGCCTGACTTTCGGGGAGCATGAGGAGTTGCTCGACCTCACCACCGCCTTCGTACGGGACGGGCTGGCCGAAGGGCAGCGCGTCGTCTGGCTGGCAGAGGAGCCGGCGCGCAGTCTGGCGGAGCTGGGCCGACGGGGAGTGGTCGCGCGGGAGGCGACGACGGCTGGGCGAATGATGGTCATGACCTGCAAGGACGGGCTGCTGGACGGGCAGGCGTTCACCGCGGAGCACGCCATGCGGTGGCTGCGCGATCAGATGGTACGCACGGCGCGCGAGGGTTACCCCGGACTGCGCGTGGCGCTCGACATGAGCTGGGCCTTAACGCCTGTGAGCGGCATCGAGCAGTTGCCGGCCTTCGAGGAGGAGATCGCGGCGACGCTGGCGGGCGGCGGCGCGGCGGTCCTGTGCCAGTATGACCGCGAACGCTTCGACCCGATCACCCTCGCCTCGGTCTCGGGCTATCACACCCATACGGTCGCCGCGGCCACCTATCACCACGACGCGCTGCTACGCATCTGCCGCCAGTACGCCCCGCCGGGCATACGGCTGGCCGGGCAGCTCGACCGGTCGGCCGAAGACGCGCTCAGGCTGGCCTTGAGCGAAACGATCCGGGTCGATGACGACATCACCGTTAACATGGCCGAACTCTCCTTCATCGACCTGTTCAGCGCTCGTATGATCATTGACGCCGTCCACAGCCTGCCCGCGCCTCGCAAAGCGACACTGCGTTGCAGCCCTGCCATCCACTCGCGATTCGCCCTGCTGGGCGCTTCCGCGGTGCCCGGACTCAGCTTGGTGGCCACTCATGACGGGTAACCGGCCGCCTGACCGTCCGGCGTCGCCCTCTGGCGAGGTGGAGGGCCAGCGTCGTCTGGAGGGCCAGCGTCGTCTGGAGAGCCAGCGAGATGGGAAGGGGCCGGTCGAGTCGGCCGTACTCCTGGACCAGCCCTTCGACCGCGACTCGCTCTACGCGCTGCGGGCGACACTGGAGGCGCACGCGAGCCAGGCGGGGCTGCCCGAGGGCCGAACTTCGGACATGGTCCTCATCGGGCACGAGCTGGCGAGCAACGTCATCCTGCACGGCTCCGGAAACGGATGGGTACGCCTGGAGGTCGCGGACGGCATGCTGCGCTGCGAGGTCGTCGACAGCGGCGCCGCTCACCCGGAGCAGGGGACTCCTGGATGGCCGTACCAGTTCGGGCACGGGCTGTGGATGGCCCGCTTCCTCAGCGACTTCCACACCGTGAGCCATGGCCCCAGCGGCACCGTCGTCACCGTGGGTTTCGCGCTGCCCAGCCCGCTCCGCCCGGCCTTCAAGCTGACCCGCCAAGCCCAGAACGGCCGCACGACACTGAGCCTGGTGGGCGACCTCGACCAGCGGACGGCTCCGGACGTCATCGCCACCGTCGAGGACCTGATCTCGACGACCAAGCCCCTCCGGCTGGTCCTGGACCTGAGCGGCATGACGTTCTGGGACTCCACCGGCATCACCGCCCTCGTCACCTCACAGGAGCACGTCGCCGCCGCTCCGGGCGCGACCATGGCCCTGGCCGGGCTCTCGACGGAGCATCAGGGACGCCTTGACTCCCTCGGATTCGTCTCCTTCACCTACGACGACACCAGCCACTAGAGCGGCGAGCCTTTCCGGTCACCATGCCTGGACCAAGGGGTCCTGCTCGTCGGGCACCACCTGGGTGTGACCGGTTTCGAGGTCGAGGCGCAGCAGTTGTGAGCGGACGCCGCCACACGGAGGCAGTCCGGCCAGAGGCGACCGGTCCATCGCCTCCGCCTCCCGGTCGACGCCGACCAGCACGTAGCGGCCGGTCGGGTCGAGCGCCAGCGATTCGATGTGGCCGCAGTCCAACGCCAGGATCTTCTTGACCAGCCGCGTCCCCTCATGCAGGACGAGCGCGCGGGTCGGCCAGCCGAGCGCGCGCAGTTGTCGCCCGCCTGGCAGGGGAAGGAGCGGACGGGTGTACTCGTGCTCGGCCGGCGCGGCGACCTCCCCGATCGCGCCCGTGCCCACGTCGATCGTGGCCACGGCGCCGACCGGGACACTGTGGCCGGGGAGGACGAGGATCCGGGCGTCCAGCCACTGGAGCCGATAGCCGCTGACCGGCCATTCTCGTTCCAGGGTGCCCGCGAAGCTGGCTTTGTCCGTCATCCGACCGTAGGCGATGCGGCCCTCGGCGGAGACGGCTAGACCGTTGACCATGCCTTCGAGGGTGGGGGTGAGCCGCTCGCCGACCGTGATCCGGCCGTCGTCGCCCATGGACAGCCGGTAGAGGCGGGAGTAGCGGCCGGACGGGCTGGTGAGCGCCGCCACGTAGTGGCCGGGTTCGGTGTCGCGGACGATGAGATCGTACTGAGCGTAGGTGGGCGTCGCCTGAGGCAGCAGGCTCACCGGCTTACCGGACTCCACGTCGAGCACGTACGGCTGGCCCACGCTGGCCACCGCGTACCGCGGAGTGCCGTCGGCGTTGACCGGCAGCCCGATCAGCACGGCGGGCAGGAACGCGGCCAGTACGACGGCCGCCACGGCCACCCCGGCGGCGCGCAGTTCGGTCAGACGCGGCCGAATGCCCGCACCCGCCATCCCGGCCAGCAGGACCATGGCGGCGGGGGAGAGCAGCCAGGCCAGCATCAGGCGCGCCGCCACGAAGGACGACGGCGGCAGCTGCGCGTGCAGGCACTCCTGCCACATGAAGGGCAGGTCGGGAGAGAACCGGTTCTCGGCCTCGTCCAGCGCGGCGGGGAGCAGAGCGACCGCCAGTCCCAGAGTGGCGGGGAGCAAGGAACTGCCCCGGCTCGCGTTGAGACCGCCTCGGTGTCGCGACCGGATCGCCCAGGACGCGGTCAGCGCCAGCAGTACGGGCTGGAGCCAGATGGCCCAGTCACCGAGGAAACTGGCCACCTGGGCCGCCGGAACGGGCTGGGGCCAGTCCATCGGCCCGGCACTGCTGCAGGTGACCATCACTGTTTCAGTGAGCAGCGGCTCGACCAGCAGTTTCCACAGCGACAGCGCCACCGCTGCCGACCAGAAGAACTTCATTACGCGCATCGGGGCTTTCCGCGCTCTGTGTAGGGGGGCCGGAGCAGCTTAGCGGCCGCCGCGCCGCCATGATCACCAATCCGCACCGGGTCTGACGGTCCGCCGTGGCTGGGGTTCCGGTGTGAGCGCGCTCATACGTCCAGGCCAAGCGGCTTCGCGAATCATGGAACGCCTTGTCACGAGGTCGCCGATCTTGTCATGTTGATCATCATTTGAAAGGATCAGCGCCGTGGCGGGGCAGTTGGAGAGGTCAACAGGCCAGCTCTCGGCTGCATCCAGTCATTGGCGATGTGGCGGGAGATACCTCCGGCCGAAAGCAACCTCGGTGGCCCGGCTCCTGTCTCGAAGGTCCAGGCGTCTCGTGATAGCGCTAGTGACGGCGACCTTGGCCATCGAGGGACTCTCAGCCTGCGGCTACTCACAGTCGCGCACTATCGATCCGTCCGATGGGAACGTGGCCAAGCGCAGGGATGCCGCCCGGCGTACTGTCGCGGCCCGGCTCGACCAAGCCAGACGAACCGCCGGCGTGACCAAGGAGATAAGCCGTCTGACCATCGACCGATGCAGGCGAGGCAACGACGACGCGAAGAACACCGAGGACTTCCTGTCGATCTGCAGCCTCATCCAGCAACGGGCATATGTCTGGGATGGAGACGTGAACGGCTTCCTCGACCGTTTCCCCAAGTGCGAATACATACCTATGAACAGGGACGACTGGCGAAAGCTGCGCGGGAAACCGGCCCCGGGAGACCCCGCGCGCACCTATGACGCCGGCGACCTGCCGGGTTTGGAGTGCAGCGCCGTGGAGATCGAATTCGCCACCTCCGCGACACCGCGGCGGGATCTGGAAACGCTGAAGCCAGGCGCCATCATCATGGATCCCGACTCCGGCATCGACGACCCTTATCACTGGGTCGTCGAGGGGAAGCCGTGGCTCGCCGATTGGCGCAAGATCCGCCGCAAGAACCGATTCCTGGTGGCTATGTCGACGATCGAGGACTACGCCGTCGACCCGCGCTGGACTCGAAGTCCCCAGCCCATCCAATCCAATAGCCAGTGACTCCGCTGGCTGAGTTGCCGAACCGCCCTCTCTTGCGAGTCCATGAGCATGGGCGGCAAGCTGGAGCGGTGGATTTAGGAATCATCAGTCTGATCGTCTCGATCGCGATCGGTGTTCCACAGATCTACCTCGCCTGGCAGCAGGTACGCCTATCCCGGCACCAGGCGACACCCCGGCGGACGCGCCGGGCCGAGAACGCGCCCCGTCCCCCATCGCCTCCGGCTGCCACAGGCACCGAGCCGACGGCCTCTCCCGACCCCGCGCAGCCACCCCACGACGCACCCACCGAGCCGACGGTCTTTCCTGGCCCTGCACAGCCACACCACGACGCCCCCACTGAGCCACCGCTCGCAGAGCCCCATCGGCGCCACGATCAAGAGGGCCATCGGCGCCTCGATCCGCAGTCCAACCCGCGTCTGGATCCGCAGGTGGCGGAATCTCGCCCCACCCCTCCGCCACCGGACGCCCCGTCCGAGGATGCCGCGCGCGGTATCATCCCTGGCCTGCGGGACTACATCGCGCCGGCATCCCTATGGATCGGGGGCTTCGTGAGTCTCTCCGCCCTCGGCTGGATCTTCGGATATGACGACCTGGCCAAGGAATACACGACCCCCATGGAGCGCGTGCAGCTGTCCGTCAGCCTCTGGTTCATGGCCACGGCGCTCCTGATCACCAGTTCTTCGACCGGGTTCACGGCGTACGCGTGGCACCGCGAAAAGGCCGTCAACGACGACAACGAGGAACGCTTCAACCTGTACGTGGTGATGGCGGTGCTCGGCCCGACGCTCGCGGTGTGGCTCGTGATCGCCCGGCGCGCCGTGATGTTCTGACCTCTGGCGACCTGAGGAGGTCCGCCGGAACGATCACGATCGAAGACGATCCGGCCCCGTTTGACGGGACGACCGCTGGGGTTAGGGCATCCAGTTTTGCGCCCAGTACTCGATCGTGTGCTTGCGGTTGAGTACGAAGTCAGCGCGGAACGTGCCGCCGATCTTCGCATTGTGCACGCGAATGTAGCCGTTGGTGCCGGTGCAGTCCCACTTGCCGTCCTTGACGATCTTGTACCCGAGTGGGCCGGGCCGCTCGTATTGGAGGTAGACCTTTATCTGCGCACCCGCGCCCCAGCATCGGGCGGCGATCTGGAGCACGCGGCCCTTGGACTTCCAGCTACGGGTCGTCCAAGTCTTCGTCGGGGAATGAGAGTCGTGCCAGAGGTTGATCCATTTGCCGGCCGCCACGGGAGCCCTCTCCGCGTTCACGGCCGCGACTGTCGCCGGGGTCGCGCTCGCGGAGGTCGAGAAGGAGACGAGACCCAGCGTGAGTGTCGCCGCACAGGCCAGGCCGACTGGCGGGGCCTTGATCGCGCGGGTGATGTGCATGGTCACTCTCCCTGTTGATCGAAGTCGCGACGAGTCGAACGCCGCGCCAAGCCTGGGGTCTGTCGTGCTGACGAAGCTATCCATCAGCCGCTTGGCGGTCGTCAACCGCTGAGTGGACATTCGCGTCCACCAACTGCGGTAGTGCGCATCCGACGTCAACCAGCCGTAGTAAGCCGGGCGTTGGAGTGTGCCGTCACCAGTGGGAGGTCGGTGGTCAGCCTGCGGCGGAGTCGCGGGTGCGGCCGTGGGCGTCGTGTGGGAGGTCGGCGTAGTGCCACTGGTGGTCGCGGGCGTGCCGGCACGCGGTCTCCAGGTCGCCGTCCTCGATCGTGGCCAGCAGGTCGGCGTGGTCGCGGACGATGTCGTGCAGGTCGACCTCGGTGGCGACCATCGTGACCGACGTGCGCGCCTCGATCTGCAAGCCCTCCCATGAGAGCTTGAGCAGCTCGTTGTGCGCGGCCTCGACGATGCGCCGGTGGAAGGACACGCTGGCCCGCGCCGACGCCTCGCCGTCGCCGCTCTCGGCGGCGGTCCGCATCGCGGCCACGTCCGTACGCAGCGCCTCCACCGGCATGGTCCCGGCCAGCAGGGCGAGCCGGGTGGCCGTCTCCTCCAGCGCCGCCCGTACGACGTAGCTCTCCCGCAGTGTCTCCTGGACGAAGGGCCGGACGAAGGTGCCGCGGCGCGGCTGGGTCTCCACCAGTCGCATCACCTCAAGCTCGCGCAGCGCCTCGCGCACGGGCGCCTGACTGGTGCCGTAGGTCGCGGCGAGCCGGGTCTCCACCAGCCGCTCGCCGGGCCTGAACTGGCCGGACACGATCCTGCCGACCAGCGAGTCACGGATCTGCCGGGCCAACGTGAGACGCGGCAGCTTGGAGGGCTCATCAGCCATGGAGTGATCCTACCGATTATCGATAGCCGTCTTGACTGACGATACCTCGATAATCAATTATCGATAATTAGGTGCCGAGGGCTAGGAGGGCCGCGACATGGTGATCCAGGCGGTGCATGTGCCGGAGTCCGCCGAGGCCGTGGTCGCCTGCTCGGCGCGGGGAGGCTGGATCATGGGCGGCGGCACCGTCGTGATGCCGCTGGTGAACAGCGGGGCCGCGCCCGCGACCGAGCTGGTCAGTCTGCGCCGGGCGGGGCTGGACGGCGTCGAGGTACGCGACGGGGTGGCCAGGATCGGGGCGGCGGCCACCCTCGCCGCCGTCGGCGAGCATCCCGGGCTCGCCTTCCTGCGCCCCGCGCTGCGGACGATCGCCTCTCCGACCATCCGCAACCAGGCCACCGTGGGTGGCAACCTGTTCGTCGCGCAGCCGTACGGCGACCTGGCCGTGTGCCTGCTCGCCCTCGACGCGACCTGCGAGATCGCCGGGCCGGACGGTCGGCGAGACGCACCGGTGGCCGAGGTGCTGGGTTTCGGGGTCGGCTCGGGCGAGGTCGTCGTGGCGGTACGGGCTACGGTGCCGGAACCGGGCACCTGGTATTACCACAAGGCCATGCGCCGCCGCCTCAACTCGGCGGCGATCGTGACCGTCGCCTCCGTGACCCATACCGCAGACGGCGCGGTCACCGCCGATGGCGTGGTGACCTCCGCCGGCCTGGTCGCCTCCGACAGCGTGGTCACCTCCGATCGCGTGGTCACCTCCGCCACGATCGCGCTTGGCGGTGTCGCCCCGCGTCCGGTGCGGGCGGTGTCGGCCGAGCGCCTGCTGCGGGGGCGTCCGCTGACCCACGAGGTCCTCGCCGAGGCGGGTGAGGCGGCGGCCCGTGATGACATCGACCCCTTCGATGACGCTTACGCCAGTGCGTGGTATCGGAGGCGGGTGCTGCCCGTGCATCTGCGGCGTGCGTTCATCCCTCCCGTGGTGCGGTGACCACGATGGTTCCCCGGGTGGTTCGTGACACGACAGAAAGAGGTGGACCGTGCCGTCACAGATCGTCTCGCTCGTGGTCAACGGCGAGCAGCGGGAGTTCATCGCCGCGCCAGGGGCCACGCTGCTCGCGAGTCTGCGCGAGTCGCTGGGGCTCACCGCGGCCAAGCGCGGCTGTTCGCAGGGCGCCTGCGGGACCTGCACCGTCCTGGTCGACGGTCGGCCCGAGGTGGCCTGCCTGGTCGCGGTGGAGACCGTCGCCGGTCGCGAGGTCCGCACGCTGGAGGGGGTTGCCACCGGTGGTGAGCTGAACGAGGTGCAGAGCGCCTTCGTCGACTGCTTCGCCACCCAGTGCGGCTTCTGTACGGCCGGCATGATCATGGTCGCCGAGGCGCTGCTCGAACGGGATCTCGATCCGAGCGAGGAGGACGTCGTGGAAGCGATCTCGGGCAACGTCTGCCGGTGCACCGGCTACCGGCCCATCGTGATCGCCATCCTGGAGGCGGCCAGGCGTCGGCGTGCCCAGTCCCAGCAAAAAAAGGAGGCGGTCACACGATGATCTACCGGCTCGCTCCCATTGACACCAGCACGTTCGCCGACGAGCGGGCCGCCGCGCGCACCGGGGTGGACGGCGGTGGCGATTTCACCGTGATCGGCTCGGTGGTCCAGCGGTCCGACGCGCGCGGCCACGTCACCGGCCGTACCGAGTTCTTCGAGGACGTGGCCCCGGCGCGGCTCGCCCACCTCAAGATGCACCGCTTCGACCGGCACCACGCCAGGATCCTGGACGTGGACCTGACCGAGGCCCTGGCCGTGCCCGGTGTCCTGCGGATTCTCACCCACGCCGACATCCCGAACAACCTCTACACCCCGCTCAAGCTGATCGGTGTCGGACCGGACGACGAGCCCATCCTGGCCGTGGACAAGGTGCGTTACCTCGGTGAGCCCATCTGCGCCGTGGTCGCCGAGACCGAGGCGGCCGCGCTGGAGGGCGCGGCCAGGATCAGGGTCGCCTACGAGGACCTGCCGCCGGTCTTCGACGTCGAGGAGGCGTTGAAGGAGGGCGCGCCGCTGGTCAACGAGTACCACGGGCAGAACCACTTCATCTACGAGGGCCACCACTGCCGGCGGATCCGGTTCGGTGATGTGGAGGCGGCGTTCGCGCGGGCCGATCACGTCTTCGAGTGGCGCTACCAGTCCGCGCCGATCGAGCAGGCGCCCACCGAGACCACCGGCTGCGTCGTGGTCCCGCAGGCCGACGGGCGGCTGCGCATCCACTCCGACACCCAGGCGTGCTTCTTCACCCTGGACAACACTGCGCTGATCCTGGAGACGCCGTTCAACAAGTTACGCATCGTCGGCGGTACGGTCGGCGGCGGCTTCGGCGGCAAGGTGGACGTGGTGGTCGAGCCGGTCGCGTGCGTGGCGGCGATGGCGGCCGACCGCCCGGTCAAGTTCGTGTACGACCGGGCCGAGGAGATGCAGGTCTCCTCGCCGCGCGCGGCCGAGCGCATCTACATCAAGGACGCGGTGATGGCCGACGGCCGGATCATCGGCCGCAAGGTCACGCTGTACGTCGACGCCGGCGCGTACGCCCGCCACACCCCGTACGGCACCACCAAGGCCGCAGCGCACCTGCCCGGCCCCTACTCGATCCCGAACGTGTGGGCCGACTGCCACTGCGTCTTCACCAACCGCACGCCCTCCAGCGCCATGCGCGGGTTCGGCGTGACCATCGCCGACTTCGCGCTGGAGTCGCAGATGGACCGGATCGCCCGCGCGCTGGACCTGGACCCGCTGCGGCTGCGTCTGCTCAACGCCTACCGCGACGGGGATCTCAAGGCCCACCGCAAGGTCGCCGAGGGTACGGCCCTGGTCGAGGTGATCCAGAAGGCGGCGGAGATGGCCGGGCACGAGCTGCCCGAGGCGTACCGCCGCATGTCCTCCACGACCCGAGACACGACCCGAGACACGACCCGAGAGGGGCTGTAGCGATGGCGAAGCTGCGCGGGCGCGGGTACGCGTCGGTCAACTACCCGACCGGGATGAACCTGGGCGGCGACCCCTCGCAGGCGCTGATCCACGCCACGACCACGGGCACGTTCGTGATCTCGCTGTCCTCGGTGGACCTGGGCCAGGGCATCAAGACGATCGCCGCCCAGTGCGCCGCCGAGACGCTCGGCCTGCCGATCGACAACGTGCTCGTCGACACCGCCGACACCGACACCGGCCCGCACTGCATGGGTACCTTCGCCAGCCGCGGCACCCACCGCGTCGGCAACGCCGTCATCATGGCCGCCGCCGAGGCACGCGGCGTGATGCTGGAGGTCGCCGCCGAGGAGCTGGAAGTGGACGCCGCCGACCTGGAGACCGACGGCACCGGCTTCATCCGGCTCAAGGGCGCGGAGGAGAAGCGCATCCACATCACGGACCTGGCGCTGGCCGCGCACTTCAAGCACGGACGGACGATCTCCGGCCGCGGCATCTACCTCAAGGAGCCGAGCGCGCCGGTGCCCGAGACGGGGGAGATGGATCCCGACTCCTGCCAGGCGCACGCGTGTACGGCCGCCGTCGTCGAGGTCGACGACGAGACCGGGGTGGTCGAGGTGCTGGAGTTGTACAACGCGTACGAGATCGGCCGGGCGCTCAACCCGGCGATGGCGACGCAGCAGGTGGAGGGCGGGGCGTGGATGGGCGTGTCGCACGCCCTGTTCGAGACCACCGAGCCCTACTACCCGTCGCGCGACCACGGGCCGCGCGACTTCGCCGGGTACCTGATGCCCGGCCCCGCCGACATTCCCGTACAGCACAGCCTGTTCCTTGAGCGCCCGGCCGGAAACGGCCCGTACGGCGCGAAGGGGATCGGCGAGATGACGGCGAACGCCCCGATCCCGGCCATCGCCAACGCGATCTTCGACGCCTGCGGCGTGCGCCTGGAGTCGATGCCGTTCACCCCCGAACGCGTCCTGCGCGGGCTCGACGCTCTGCGCCTGAAAGTGGAGGAATCATGCTGAAAGTAGTCTCCCTGCTCAAGCGGGCCGAGGGCCTGTCCCATGAGGAGTTCGCCAAATGGGTGGTGGAGGACCACGTCGAGTTCGCCAAGCGGCTGCCCGGCCTGCGCAAGTACACGGTCAGCGTCACCACCGGCGACGGCGGGGCCTACGACTCGGTGAACGAGCTGTACTTCGACGACGAGGACGCCCGCGCCGCCGCGTTCGGCTCCGAGGACGGCAAGGCCGCCGCGGCCGACGCCGCCGCGCACACCTCCCAGCGCGTCCATCTGCTGACCACCGAGCACGCCCAGTTGTGACCCTCTTGCGCGAGCCCGAGCTGGCCGCCGCGCTGGAGGGGGCGGGCTACTTCGCCGACGAGGGGCTGTGCACGGCCATCCACCTGGCGCTGCGGCTGGGCCGGCCGCTCCTGCTGGAGGGCGAGCCGGGCGTCGGCAAGACCGAGGTCGCCGCGGTGCTCTCGCGTGTCACCGGCCTGGACCTGATCCGCCTGCAGTGCTTCGAGGGGCTGGACTCCGGCCAGGCCCTGTACGAGTGGGACTACCCCAAGCAACTCCTCCAGGTCCGGGTGGCCGAGAGCCGTGGCCAGGACGTCGGCGATCTGTACAGAGAGGAGTTCCTGCTGCGCCGGCCGTTGCTGCGCGCCGTACAGGCCGAGCAGGGCGCGGTGCTGCTGATCGACGAGATCGACCGGGCCGACAGCGAGTTCGAGGCGTTCCTGCTGGAGTTCCTGGGCGACTTCCAGATCACGATCCCGGAGCTGGGCACAGTACGGGCGCGTACGCCGCCGATCGTGGTGCTGACCTCCAACCGTACGCGCGAGCTGCACGACGCGCTCAAGCGGCGCTGCCTCTACCACTGGATCGCCTTCCCCGAGCCGGACCGCGAGCGGGCGATTTTGCGCGCGGCCGTTCCCGGGCTCGAGGAGCGGGCGGCGGAGGGGCTCGTACGGGCGGTGCAGCGCGTACGACGGCTGCCGCTGCTCAAGCGGCCCGGCATCGCCGAGTCGGTGGAGTGGGCGCGCGGCGCGCTGGCGCTGGCCGACGGCGGCAGCCCGTGGCCGGTGGCGCTGCGCCGGGCACTCGGCCTGCTGATCAAGGACGAGGAGGACACCCGGCTGCTCCTCGCGCACGCGGAGGAGGTGTTCGACGATGCCTGACCTGACCCCCGCAGCGGACCATCTCTGGGGGTTTCTCACCGCGCTGCGCGGCGCGGGCGTGCCCGCCGCGCCGCCCAAGCGCGCGGACCTGCTCCGGTCGATCGCCGAGTCCCCGCCGCCCGACCTGACCACGCTGTACTGGTACGCCCGGATCACCCTGCTCCAGGACGTCGGCGACCTGCCCGCCTTCGACCGGGTCTTCGACACCTGGTTCCGGCAGGGCGGACCCGGCGAGGACGGCCCGCCGCCCGAAGGCGACGACGGCGAGGCGCCGTCCCCCGGCGGACCCGGCGAGGACGACCCGGCGCGTGAGGTACGGCCGGGCGACGGCATCGAGGCCAGCACCCTGAACACCTACGGCACGCGCGAGTTCGGCCGGACCGGCGAACAGCGGCACGCGCTCATGCGCACGCTCGAAGCCGCCTGGCCCGCCGTACTGCCCGCCACGCCGTCACGGCGGCGCCGCCCGGCCCGGTCGGGGGACCGGCTGGACGTGCGGCACGCGTGGCGGCGAGCCCACCGCCACGACGGGGAGATCATCGAGCTGCGCCGCCTGGCCCGCCCGCCGCGCCCGCGCCGCCTGCTGATCCTGGTCGACGTCTCCGGTTCGCTGCGGCTGCACACCCCGGACCTGCTCCGCGTCGCGCACACCGCGCTGCGCGCGGCGCCGGCCCGTACGGAGGTGTTCACCTTCGGCACCCGGCTCACCCGGATCACCGCCGCGCTGTCGCACCCGCACGCCGACCAGGCGCTGCGGGCCGTGTCGGGGCTGGTCACGGACGCGGACGGCGGTACGGCGATCGGTGCGGCGCTGGCCCGGTTCCTGGGCAACCCGCGCTTCGCGGCGCTGGCCCGAGGCGCGCTCGTGATCGTGCTGTCCGACGGGCTCGAACGCGGCGACTGCACCCCCATGGTGCGCGCCACGGCCCGCCTGTCGCGGCTCGGCCACCGGCTCGTCTGGTGGTCCCCGCTGGCCTGCTCGCCGACCTACCGCCCCGCCACGCGCGCCATGGCCGCCCAGCTCCCGAGCCTGGACCACCTCGGCGGCGTACGCGATCTGCCCACCGCATTGGAGGAGGTACGCCGCCTCCCCGCCGTCCTGTCCGGCCCCCGCCACACCGCGGCGCGGCGCTGGTCCACCCTGCGACATCTGGGAGCTTAGTTTGGCCGGAATCGTGGACGCGCACCACCACATCTGGCGGGCCGCCGACCTGCCCTGGCTCCAGGGGGAGATGGTCCCGCGCATCTTCGGCCCGTACGAGCCGATCCGCCGCGACTACCCCGCCTCCGAGTACGTCGGGGAGGCCACCGCCTGCGGCATCACCTCGGCCGTCTACGTCCAGGCCAACTGGGCGCTCGACCGCTCCGTGGACGAGGTGCGGTGGCTGCGCGACGTACACGCCGAGACCGGCTGGCCCACCGCCGTGGTGGGATCGGCCGACCTGTTCGACGAGGGCGCGGCCGACGTGCTGCGCCGGCAGGCCGCCGTGACCCCGCTCGTTCGTGGCACCCGGCTGCAACTGCACTGGCACGAGCGGCCGGAGTTCCGCTTCGCCGCCGCCCCGGACCGCATGAAGGATCCCGTCTTCCGGCGCAACATCGGCGTGCTCGCCGAGCTGGGGTGGCTGTTCGAGCTGCAGGTGTTCCCCGCCCAGATGGCCGATGCCGCGGCCCTCGTGTCCGACTTCCCGGACGTGACGTTCGTGCTGGTCCACGCCGGTATGCCGGTGGGCGCCGAGCCGCCGGCCGTCGCGGAGTGGTCCGCTGGCCTGCGGCTGCTGGCCGAGCGGCCCAATGTCGTGGTGAAGCTCACCGGCCAGGGCACCTTCGTGCACCGGGTGGACCGGTCGCTGATCGAGCGGGTGGCGGCCACGTGCCTGGAGCTGTTCGGCTCCGGCCGGTGTATGTGGGGCAGCAACTTCCCGATCGAGAAGCTCTGGACCGACCTGCCCACCCTGCTCTCTACCTGGCAGGACGTGCTCTCGGGGCGATCCGCCGAGGAGATCCGGGACGTGTTCGCCGCGACGGCCACCCGCGTCTACCGCCTCTGACCGGCTCCGCGACGGTGTGCTCGCGACGGTGTGCTCGCGACGGTGTGCCCGCGACGGCGTGCCCGCGACGCCGCGCCCGCGCCCGCGTGCGGCTCCGGCTGCGGTGGAGATCGCGTAACGTGCCTGAAAATCGGGATCTATCCCGTTAAGGTGCATGGGGTCCGTTCCGGCCGTCACAGGAGCCACTCCACTCATGCCGAATGCCGAACCCCTGCGCCCCGGCGACCCCGAGGCGATCGCGGCCTACCGGATCGTCGGGCGTCTCGGTGAGGGCGGCCAGGGCATCGTCTACCTCGGTCAGGCCCCGGACGGGCGGCCGGTGGCCGTCAAGGTGCTGCGGCAGTCCGTCGGCGGCGACGACCGCTTCGCCAAGGAGATCGCCGCGGCCCGGCGCGTGGAGCCGTTCTGCATCGCCCAGGTGCTCGACGCGTCGATGGGCGGCCGTCCGTACATCGTCAGCGAGTACGTCGAAGGCCCCTCCCTGCAGCAGGCGGGCCGCCATGGCGGCGGCGACCTGCAACGCCTGGCCGTCAGCACGGCCACCGCGCTGACCGCCATCCACCAGGCGGGCATCGTGCACCGCGACTTCAAGCCCGCCAACGTGCTGCTCGGCCGCGACGGGCCACGTGTCGTCGACTTCGGCCTCGCCCGCGTCGCCGACTCCGCCGTCACCGTCACCAGCAGCGTCGTCGGGACGCCCGCGTACATGGCCCCTGAGCAGCTCGCGGGCGCGTACGTCGGCCCGGCGGCGGACGTCTTCGCCTGGGCTTCGGTCATGGTGTACGCGGCGACGGGCACGCCGCCGTTCGGCGAGGATTCGCTGCCCGCGGTCATCAACCGCATCCTCAACCAGGAGCCGTTCCTGGGCGACCTGCCGGAGCCGCTGCGCTCGGTCGTGTACACCTGCCTGGCCAAGGACCCGGCCGCCCGCCCACAGATGCAGGACGTCCTGCTGCGCCTGCTCGGCGGCGCCAACAGCGCCGGAAACCAGCACATGCCGCCAGCGCCTCAGCACGCCCCGCCCGGCCCGGGGTACGTCCCGCCAGGCTCTGGGCACACCCCACCCGGCTCCGGGCACACCCCACCCGGCCCCGGGTACGCCCCATCCGGTCCGGGGCACGCTCCCGCAGGTGGCGGTCAGCGTCCCGCGCGGCCGCGTCGTCGCTTTCCGCTGGTCGCGGGCGTATCCGGAGCGGTCGCCGTGTGTCTGGCGGCCGGCGTCGTCGTCTGGAAAGGTCCGCTGAACGGGGGCGCCGCTCTATCGGCTCTGGCCGCGAACTCCAGCGAGTCGTCCCCCTCCGCCACCACGACCAAGCACAAAAAGACCGCAGCGCCCAAGAAGCCGCAGACCTCACCGATCACTCCCAAGCCCACGCACTCGCGCTCCACGCCGAAGCCCACGCACTCGCCCTCCACCCCCGAGCCGTCGCAGGAGCGCACGCCCGTCCGCTCTACCCCCAAGAACATGCCCAAGAACACGCCGAGGCCGACGAGCACGCCTACGAACAAGCCCACGAGCACGGCGACGAAGAAACCGACGACAACGCGACCGTCGCCGACCGCGACCAAGAAGACCAAGGCCGCCTCGTTCAGCCTCGCCTATGTGCGGGTCGCCGGCTCGTCGAAGATCAACGACGAGGGGATCACCTGCTACAGGGGCTCGCTGGGCTTCGGCATCGGCATCGACTCCTCCGAGATGGGAGCCGCGTTCTCCTACCAGTGGCTCGTCGACGGTCAGGTGATCGAGAGCGGCTCCAGGCGGATCCCGTCCTACGGCCGAAGCGACTATTTCGGGTCGAAAAAGCAGATCACCCCCGAGCTCGGTACCAAGCACACGGTCGTCTTCCGGCTCACCTCGCCGACACAGCGCACCAAGTCGACCTCGTGGACCATGTGCTGACCCACAGCCCTCAAAGGCGCAGTGACGTCGCCGCTGGACAATTCAATTCTTGAGGAAGTTAATTACCAGTACAATCGGTTGCACACCCCAGCCCTCTCGGGAGGCACCAGTTGCACTGGGTTATCACCGGCACACTGCTGGCCGGATTGCTCACCGTTCCCACCACCCCCACCGACACCTGGACCGTCAAGGCCCCCACAGGCGGGCCCGTCGCCACCGTCCACCTCGACGCGCAGGGCCGCCCGTCCGTGGCCGTGTCGCGAGACGGCGCGACCGTACTCGAACCCAGCCCGCTCGGCGTCACCACGGAACAGGCCGACCTCACCACCGGCCTGAGCCTGACCGGCCGTTCCGGCCGCGTGGTCGTCGAGAAGTACACGACCACGGCCGGCAAGCGCCTCAATCGCCTGTCCGTGATGAACGAGACCCACTTCCGCTTCACCCGCGGAGACGCCAAGCTCGACCTGGTCGTCAGGGCCGCCCGCGACGGCGTCGCCTACCGCTACGAACTGCCCGGCGCGGGCGCCGTCCTCAGCGAGGCGTCGGCGTTCGCCGTCCCCGCCGGGTCCACCGCCTGGCTGGCCGGCCACCGCCGCGACTACGAGAACCCGTTCATCCAGTACGCCGACGTCCCCCCGGCCGAATACCAGATGCCCGCCCTGTTCGGAGTGGGCCAGAACTACCTCCTGCTGGCCGAATCGGCGCTGAACGGCTCCTACACGGGTCCCCGCCTGGTAAGCGACCAGGGCACCTACAAGATCGCTCTCTGGGACGCGCGGGTCCCCTACGACCATGGCCTGGCCACGCCCTGGCGGGTCATGGTCACGGGCGACCTCGCAACCGTCACCGAGTCCACCCTCGTCGACGACCTCGCGCCCGGATCCCAGGTCGCCGACACCTCGTGGATCAAGCCGGGCAAGGTGCTGTGGAGCTGGCTGGCCGGTGGCCGGAGCGTGCAGCAGAGCCTTGAGCAGCAGAAGGAGTTCGTCGACTACGCCGCGCGGCACCGCTGGCCGTACGTGCTGGTGGACGCCGGCTGGTACGACGATCCGGTCACCGGCGAGCGGGCCTGGACGGATCGGACGGCCGAGTTCACCTGGATACCCGAGCTCGTCGAGTACGGCAAGGCGCGCGGCGTTGGCATCATGACCTGGCTGCGATTCTCCGACTTCGACACCCACGACAAGCGCGTCCAGCGCTTCGGCCTGCTGCGTCAATGGGGTGTCAAGGGTGTCAAGCTGGACTTCATCGACTCCGAGGCGCAGGAACGGCTGCAGTGGTACGACGGGACGCTGCGCGACCTGGCCGACAACCAGCTCATGGTCAACTTCCACGGCTCGACCGTGCCCAAGGGGATCAACCGCACGTGGCCCCAGGTCATGAGCATGGAAGGCGTGCACGGCGCGGAGAAGTCGTCGAACCTGACCACCAGCCACCTGGCGGCCCTGCCGTACACCAGGAACGAGATCGGCTCGATGGACTACACGCCGATGGCCTTCCAGCGCCCCAATCGGCCCACCTCCGACGCGCATGAGCTGGCGCTGTCGGTGGTGTTCGAGTCGGGGCTGGAGAACCTGGCCGGGTCGCTGGCGGCATATCGGGCGCGGCCCGAGGCCGAGCGTTTCCTCGGCCAGGTGCCCACGGTGTGGGACGAGACGCGGCTGCTGTCCGGCAAGCCGGCCGACCACACGGTGATGGCCCGGCGCAGCGGCGACCGCTGGTTCATCGGCGCCGGAGTCTCCGGGGTGGCCCGGACGCTGCAGGTGCCGACGGGCTTCCTGCGGGGTCGGTGGCTGGTCGAGGTGACCGGGGACGGCGCCGACGGGCTGGTCCGTGAGGCGCACGTGGTGCAGGGCGGCACGCTGCCGGTGGAGGTCAAGGCGGAGGGCGGATTCGCCGCCATCGCCTGCCGCTGGCGCCCCGGCCTGACAACCTGCGCCCGCTGAGGCTGAGCAAACAGCGGCTAGGGACGCGGGCACCCAAGCCCGCGTCCCTGACCGACCATGAACACGCTTCAGTAGCCCGGCAAGCGGTTGCAGAAGCCAGAAACTCGGATCTTTACAGGGCCTTGACCACGCTCCACGCCGGAAATACCGTCATTGGTGCCTAACACCTCCGATCTCTTCACGACGAGAGGGCACCCTATGGATCGGCGACACCTGCTGAAGACCGGAGGCGTCCTGGCCGGGAGCGCACTGCTGGCCGGCGGCTTACCCGGACCGGCGTCGGCGGCCCGAGAGGTGGCCTTCCGGGTGATGACGGCCGCCACCGGCGTGGCGGCGAGGACAGACCGGCGGCCCGTCGCAGGGGGAGTCCACGATCCGAAGGCGGGGACGACGTTCATCTCCTGGGGCGGGACGAACGAGGACAGCTACGTCCAGGCGTTCCGCCACGGCCGCTGGTCGGCGCCACGGAAGATCATCGACGGGCGGGGCGACTCCCACAACTACCCGACCATGGTGCAGGCCGACGACGGGCATCTCGTGGTGGTCGTCGGGATGCACAACGGCGAGACCGTGGTCGCCAGGTCCCCGCAACCGCACACCATCGACGGCGAGTGGAGCTCCCGGGTCGTCGCGGAGGGCGCGGCGGCCAGCTATCCGATGCCGTTCAAGGCGGCCAACGGGCACCTGTTCGTGTTCTTCCGGGAGACCACCCGGACCGTGGACCCGAGCGCGCCGACGGACAATCGGCCGATGCTGTTCATGAGGTCCACCGACCACGGGGTCACCTGGCAGAGCTCCAAGCAGCTCACTGGCCTGCCGTACGTGCTCGGCTCGACCGACAGGGCGGACAACCTCAACGAGATCTACGTCGGGCAGCTGAGGTACCAGCGATGGCCCGAGCGCGTGCACCTGGTATGGACGCTGGCCGGCGGCGGTCCCGCCCAGCACCGGCACGACTACTACCACAAGGACATCCACTACGCCTGGTTCGACCCCAACGCGCTGACCTTCCACGCCGCCGACGGCACCGATCTCGGGCCGCAGCTCACCAACGACGAGATGGAGGGACCCTGCAAGGTCGCGGTGACGCCGCTTGAGCGTCCGGCCGACGTCGTCTCGCCCGACTACATCCAGCTGGTCGGCTGGCTGCGGAACGGGCGGCCGTTCGTGGTCTGGTTCACCAGGGACGCCGCCCTCGGATTCCACGACTTCGCCTCGGTGTGGACGCCGCGCGGCTGGCAGACCAGCGAGGTGGCCACCGGGCTGCGTAGCAGGGAGATGGAGCAGATCGGGCCGGACACGTGGCGGGTGTACACCACGGTCGACGGACAGCCCGGCATCGCGACCCATCGGCTGGACCACGGCCGGCGGTGGACGCCCGAGACCGTGATCCCCACCCCCAAGCCGGTCGCGCGGATCGAGCTCATCACCCGCTTCCGCGACCCGGCCAGGATCCTGGCCACCGGAGCGTCGAGCGCCCGCGAGGTCACCGTGGCCGACGGCGACGTCTACGTGGCGGGCCAGGACTGAGCCGGCCGTCCGGGCGGGGCGGAGCCGGTCGTCCAGGCGGGCGCGGATCGGCGCCATGTTTCCCCAGGTCAGCGCCACTGCGATGCCATCTTTTCCGCATATCACCGAGAATGCGCATTTGTCCGCAGTTGAACCCCACAAGGGAGGCAGCCGTACCAGGCCGAGAGAGAACGGAAAGGGTAATCATGAACATGCGCACCCTCATTGTCCCCGGCCTTGCTGCCTCCCTCGTACTGATCGCCACTTCGCTCAACCCGATTTCCGCACAAGCGACCACCCCCATTTACCTGGCCGCATCGCTCAAAGGCTCGAACGAAGTTCCCGCCCAGGGCATGAAGGTAGGTGACGCGGACGGAAGCGCGCTCGCCGTGTTCCGCATCCACGGCAACCGGGTCGACTACGCCGTCCGGTGGAGCAAAGTAGACGCGCCCAGCGGATTCCACATCCACCGTGGCGAAGCGGGTGAGAACGGCGACGTCAGGGTCCCGTTCTTCGTCGAGGCGCTGCCCAACACGTTCCACGCCGTCAAGGGCACGGTCCAGGTGCAGGACGGCGCTCTGCTCAGCCGTATCGTCAGCCATCCCGGCAAGTGGTACGCCAACCTGCACAACGCCGAGTTCGGCGGCGGCGCCGTACGGGCTCAGCTGTACCGGATCCGCCCGGTGGAACTGGAGTCGGTGCTGGCGCACGGGTTCGGCGCCACGCTCACCACGCGGGCCGACGGGCGCCAGGAGATACCGGCACCCGGCATGAAGGTCGGCGACCGCGACGGGCGCGCCGGGTGGCTGGTACAGCCGGAGGGCAACCGGGTGTGGTTCGCCGCCGCGTGGGCGGGGGTCGGGCCACCGGTCGGCGCGCACATCCACCGCGCCCCGAAGGGCAAGAACGGGCCGGTGGTCGTGCCCTTCTTCGCCGCGGAGAAGGGCCTGCCCGCCAGCGTCAACGGCATCGCCGGTAGCACGACCACCTCTACAGCGGTGGCCCGCCGCATCTGGAAGAAGCCCAAGAACTGGTACGCGAACCTGCACACCGCCGCGTTCCCGGGCGGCGCGGTACGCGGCCAGCTCTACAAGGGCGACTGGTAAGCCGCCCCGCCTCTACAAGGCAAGGCTCACGCGCCGTCCGAGCACGGCGCGTGAGCCTTTTCGAAGCGGATGATCGAGGTCATGGCCGACGGCGGCGGGCCAGTGCTCCCGACTTCAGGCGGAATGGTGTAGGCCCGCCTGTGAGTGCCCTTTGGGGCGCCTGCTTGCGTTGCTCATCGGCGCGCGCCGCCTGCGGGATGTCGTCATCACGGCCTCCGCCTTCACCGCCGCCCACAGCATCACGTTCCTGCTGGCGGCGATGGGGGTCGTGGACGTTCCGGGTCAGATCGTCGAGCCGATCATCGCCGGGTCGATCATGGTCGTGGCCCTCGCCAACCTCCTGGGCCGGGGCGAGGACCGGCTGGGCAGGTGGCGGCTGCCCGTCGTGTTCGCTTTCGGGCTGGTGCACGGGCTCGGCTTCGCGGGCGCGCTGGACATCGACCAGAGCGGATCATGGGAGCTGCTCCTGTCGCTGCTGAGCTTCAACCTCGGCATCGAGGCCGCGCAGCTCGCGATCATCGCCGTGCTCTTCCCGCTGCTGGTGCTGCTGCGCCGCACGCCCGCCGCCCGCTGGGGGTGGTCGCGCTGTCGGTCCCCATCGTGGCGTCAGCCTGTACTGGTTCGTCGATCGCATCCCGCTGCCGCTCTGACCGGGCACCGGCCCGGCCGAGGTCCGGTCAGAGGATGGTGAGCGGGTCGGCGGCGCGTTCGCGCAGGGCGCTGATGACGCTCGCGAGCGGGCCGCCGCGATCCGCCGCGCCCGCGGGCCAGACCACGCCGAGCCGGAAGTGCAGGTCCGGGTCGTCCAGCGGCACGAGGACGAGCCCGGACTCGGTCAGGACGCGGCCCGCGATCGTGTTGGGCGTGATCAGGGACAGAGCGCGCGAGTGGGTGATGTGCGCGGCGATCTGTACGACGTCACTGTGCGGCATCTCCCGGATCCGGGTGACCCCGCCCTCGCGCAGGTGGTCGCGCAGCCCCTTCATCACCAGCGGGTGCACCTTGAACGAGGTGAGCAGCATCTGCCGGTCGGCCAGGTCGCGGAGCGTGAGCCGGGCGCGGCCGGCCAGCGGGTCGTCGGCCCGCATGGCGATGGCGAAGCTGTATTCGGCGAGGGCGAGGCTGTCGAGGCCGGGGGCGTCCACGGGCAGGTGGACGACGGCGATGTCCAGCCGGTGCGCCGCCAGCAGGGCGAGCAGCCCCGCCGACGGCTCCAGGCTCACCGGCAGCTCGATCCCGGGGCTCACCCGTGCGAACGTCTCCAGCACCAGGTCCAGGACCTGGGTGGGGGCGAGCGGCGTGGCCCCCACCCGCACGGCCGGGGCGACGACGGCGGGTCCGGTCGCGAGGTCCGCCAGCGCGTCGAAGCGGGCCAGCACGTCGCGGGCCGGCTCCAGGAACACCCGCCCGAAGGCGGTCAGCTCGACCTGGTGGTAGCCCCGGTCGAACAGATCCTTGCCGAGCTCCTTCTCCAGCTCCCGGATGCGGCGGCTGAGCGGGGACGACGTCACGTGCAGCCGTTCGGCGGCGCGCCCGAAGTGGAGCTCCCCGGCCACGGCCACGAAGTAACGGAGCTGCTGGATGTCCATCTCGCTCAGAGTAGCGACGGACCTCGGCGATCAATCACCCGCACTGATCACGACGGCGCCAGCAACGAGACGAGATCGTCCCATCGGGCGAACAGCAGCCCCAGAACAGCGCCGAAGACGCCGACCACCACGCTGAGCGCCGGGTCGAAGGACCCGCTCACCAGCGACCCCGCCAGCCCGAGCAGGGCGATCACGACGAGCACGATGTTGCGCACCACGTGTTCTACGCCCAAGGGCGTCTGGGTGGGGCCGAAGCAGCGGCAGGCCACCGTGTTGCCCCTCCGGACGACCAGGGCGACGGCGACGGTCAGACACGCGAGCAGCCCGGCCGCGAGGACGAACGACGCCGATCCGGCCCAGCGAAGGGGAACCGCGGCCAGCAAGATGACCCCGCCCTCGGCCACCACCGTGGCGACCGCCGCCGGGACCTTCACGGCGCCGACCAGCCCCATCGCGCCGACCGACACGACGAACTCGTCCCAGGCCCGGCGGCTGGAGACCTTGCCCACCAGCGCGAGCGTGAACATCGTGAGCAGCAGCAGTCTGCTCGCCACATCGACGTACTGCATGATCACAACGTAGCCACGGGCGAGCGGATCCAGCAAGAGGGACTTCGTTACGCTCGAAGATCCACGAGCAGGAAGTAGACCGTCGTGCTGATTCGGTTACTCGGACCCGTCGAGGTGGAGCGTTCGGGCCAGACCCGCCCCGTACGGCCGCCGCAGGTCGCGCTCGCCTTGGCCGCGCTCGCGTGGGAGGTCGGCCGGGTCGTGTCCGTCGACAGGCTCCTCGCCCGGGTCTGGGGCGAGCAGGTTCCGCCCGGCGCGCGGCGCACCCTGTACACCGTCATCACCCGCATCCGCCGCGACGTACTGGCCGGCGATGGCGCCGTCGTCCAGCGGACCGGCGGCTACCTACTCGACGTGGACGAGTCCGCGGTGGACGTGTCGCGCTTCCGGAGCCTCGCCTATCAGGCGATGGCCGAGCCGGACCCGGCGCCGCTGCTGGGCGAGGCTCTGGCGCTGTGGCGCGGCGACCCGCTGACCGGCCTGCCCGGCGAATGGGCCGAGCGCGCCCGCCACCGGCTGCGCGACGAGCGCAAGGCGGCCATGCTGCGGTGGGCGCGTACGGTGACCGGCCGCGACGCCGCGGCCGCCGTGGGGGCGCTGACGCCGCTGGCCGACGAACACCCGCTGGACGAACTCCTGGCGGCCGCGCTGATCGAGGCGCTGCACACGTGGGGGCGGACCGCCGAGGCGCTGGCGCACTTCGCCCGGGTACGCCGGACGCTCGCCGACGAGCTGGGCGTCGAGCCCGGTACGGCATTACGGCGCGTCCACCGGATGCTGCTGCGCTCCGGCGACGTGGCCGAGACCACGCACGTGGTCCCGGCCCAGCTGCCGGTCGACCTGAGGGGCTTCGTCGGGCGGGCGGCGGAGCTGGACCGGCTGGCCGAGGCCGCGAGCGGCGACCGGCTGGCGAGCGCGGCGGTCTACGCGATCTCGGGACCACCCGGCGTGGGCAAGTCGTCGCTCGCGCTGCGCTGGGCGCACCTCAATCGTGACCGCTTCCCGGACGGCCAGCTGTACGCCGACCTCAGCACGGTCGACCCGGCCGACGCGGCCGTGGTCCTGCCCCGCTTCCTCGGCGCGCTCGCGGTCCCGGAAGCCCAGATCCCGTCGGACGTCGAGGCCCGGATCGGGCTCTACCGCAGCCTGCTGGCCTCCCGGCGGGTCCTCGTCGTGCTCGACGACGCCCGCGGCGCCGAGCAGGTACGCCCGCTGCTGGCCGGCGCGCCGGGATGCCTGACGCTGATCACCAGCCGGGCCGAGCTGACCGGCCTGGCGGTCACCTCGGGCGCCTCCCTGGTTCGCCTGGACGTCCTGCCGGACGACGACGCCTACCACCTGCTGGCGGCGCGCCTGGGCGAGCCGAGGCTGGCGGCGGAGCCCGAGGCCGCCGCGCTGATCATTCGCCGGTGCGGCCGGCTGCCGCTGGCCCTGGCGATCGTCGCGGCGCAGCTGGCGCGGCACACCGACCTGCCGCTGGCCGAGGTCGCCGCGGACCTCGCGCGGCCCGGCGCCGATCTGGAGCCGTTCGCCCACAGCGACCCGGCGATCGACCTGCGCGGAGTGTTCGGGCGCTCGTACCGGGACCTGCCCGAGCCCGCGATCCGGCTGTTCCGGCGCCTCGGTCGCCACCCCGGGCCGCACGTGTCGCTCGCCGCGGCGGCGAGCCTGGCCGCCCTGCCGGTGGACCGCACCCGGGAACTGGCCGCGCGGCTCGACCGCGCCAACCTGCTCGACCTCCGCGCGCCCGGCCGCCTGCACCTGCACGACCTGCTGCGCGTGTACGCGTCGGAGCAGGAGCGGGCCGCCGACAGCCGGACGGTACGGTGGGGGACGACGAGGCGGTTGCTGGACCACTACCTGCATTCGGCGTGCGCGGCCAGCGAGGTCTGCTACCCGCACCGCGAAAAGCTCGACCTGGAACCGCGGGCGCGAGGCGTCGTTACGGAGCGGTTCGCCGATCAGGCGGAGGCCCTGCGCTGGTACGCCGACGAGTCGGCGGCGCTGCCCGCGTTGCTGACGGAGGCGACCGAGGCCGGGCTGGACCGGCACGTGTGGCAGCTGGCGTGGGCGTTCTCGGAGTTCATGCAGCGCCGCGGCCCATGGGAGCAGGTGCTGGGCGTTCAGGCGGTGGCGTTGGAGGCGGCCGAGCGGCTCGGCGACCGGCTGGCCCGGGCCCGGGGCCACAACTGCATCGCGCGCGCCCACGTCAGGCTCGGCCGCGACCTGGCGGCCATCGAACACTTCCAGCAGGCGATCGAGCTGCATCGCGACCTCGACGAGCCGGTCCTGGAGGCGCACGTCCACCTGGGCCTGACGGTCTCGCTGAACCGGGTGCGACCCGCCGAACGACTGGGCCACACGCTGCGCGCGCGGGAGCTGTTCCGGCAGGCAGGCGATGCCATCGGCGAGGCGCGGGCGTTGAACAACGCGGGCTGGTTGCGGGCCCAGCTCGGCGAGTACGACCAGGCGCTGGCCGACTGCCGCCGGGCACAGCGCATCCTGGCCGAGTTCGGGTACGCCCAGGGCGAGGGCCACACCTGGGACAGCATCGCCGTCGTACTGGAGGCCAAGGGCGACCTCGCGCAGGCCGTGGCGTCCTACGAGCGGGCGGTGGAGTTGCTGCGCGGCTGCGACGACCTCCACCCGGCGGCCGAGACGCTGGTCCGGCTGGGCGAGACGCACCTGCGGGCCGACGACACCGCCGCCGCGCTCGACGCCTGGAAGCGGGCGGCGGAATGCTACGACGCCCTCGGCGACGCGCAGGCCGACAAGGTACGCGCCCGCATCGCGGCCCACGACCAGGAGGGGTGAACCCGTTCTCGGTAGGCCGTTAAGAATTCGTTGAGAAATCGCTCAGCGCCCGGGTGCAGGCTGCGAGGCGCGGCGGGACGGCCGGCGTGGGCCGGCCGTGCTCCGCCGTGCCGGCCGGGCGATGGCCCGCCGGGACCGCCGCCGATATGGAGGTTCGATGCGCGTCGTGACCAAAATGGCCGACCGGCTCCTTGAGCTGGTCGCGCCGCACACTGTGGCCCGGGCAGCCGACTGCGCCTATGAGTGCTGCAAGTTCCCCGCATTCACCGCGAAGTACTGCTGCTACTACCCGAATGGTCACGTGTCGTGCGGCGGGTGCAAGAGCTACATCTACTGCTCGTAACCACTCGTCCCCGAGCCCGCTCACGTAGCGCGCGGGCTTTCACGGTGACGAGTACGCCGCGATGACCGGTGCCCGGCGGTGGTCGGCCGCGGCCGGGCACACCCTCATGAGCTTTCGACACGGAGATGTCTAGTGCCTTACCTGATCGCCATCGTGGTCCTCGTCGGCGCCCTGTGCCTGCTGGACCTGCTGCTGACCCTCGGCGTCATCCGGCGGCTCCGGGAGCAGACGAAGCTGATCGACGCGCTGTACGAAGCCGTCGGCACGGGCGTCCTGGCCGGAGCGGACAACGGTCTGCCCGTCGGAGAGGTCGTCGGCGACTTCGACGCGACGACCGTGGACGGCACCCGCGTCGCGCGTGACCTTCTGCCCGAGGGGACGGTCGTCGCGTTCATGTCGCCGGACTGCCAGGGCTGCCATGAGCAGCTTCCCGAGGTGGTCTCCTGGGCCGCGGGCCAGGACCGGTCGCGGGTGCTCGCGGTGGTCGACGGACGCTCGGGTGATCCCGCGTCCCTGGTCACCAAGCTGTCGCCCGTCGCCCAGGTGATCGTGGAGGAGGCGCCTTCGGGGGTCGCCAACGCGTTCCGCGTCCAATCTTTCCCGACCTTCTTCCAGGTGGCCGAGGGCGGCAAGCTGCTCGCGAGGGCGCCCCGGATCTCTCGGCTGCCGGCCGTTTCGCCGGCCGTGTCCACCGCTGGTTCGCCGGCCGCGGACACCGTCGGTTCGTCGGAGCGGCAGGCCGAAGAGCAGCCGGCGTGAGCGATCGCCGACCGGGGACGGCACCGGCGCCCCGGGTCCTGGCGGGATGCGGGCTGCGCGCCGCCGGGATGGTGTGGCGGTCGGCGCCGGCCCACGTACTCGGATATCTGGCGGTCACGCTCGTGGGCGCGGTCGCCCCGATCGCCCTGGCCTGGCTGACGAAGGCCGTGCTGGACGGCCTGGCTGACCGGCGGACCACCGTGCTGCTCGGCCTGGCGGTGACGATCGCCGTCGTGACGACGGCCGCCGTGGCGGCGACGCACGCCGCGCACTACCTGCGGGCCGAGGTGGACCGCCGGGCGGCACAGCGCGCCAAGGACGAGCTGTTCGCGGCGGTGACCCGCTTCACGGGACTGGCCCCGTTCGAGAGCCCCGCCTTCCTCGACCGGCTGCGCCTGGCCCAGCAGAGCGCGAGCAACCCGGGCCGGCTGGTGGACACCGCGTGCTCCGCCGCGCGCGGCACGGTGACCGTCGTCGGGTTCGTCGGCTCCCTGGCGCTGATCAGTCCCGCGTTCACCGTCCTGGTCCTGCTGTCGGCCGTACCGGCGCTGCTGATCGAGCTGCGGCTGTCGCGGCAGCGGGTCGCGATGATGTGGCGGATCGGGCCGGCCGAGCGGCGGGAGCTGTTCTACGCGCACCTGATGTCGACCGCGGACGCCGCCAAGGAGATCCGCCTGTTCGACCTCGGCGCCTTCCTGCGCCTGCGCATGCTGGCCGAGCTGCGGACCGCCAACGTGGCTCGCCGGCGGATGGATCGGCGGGAGTTCCTCGTACAGGCGAGCCTGTCTGGCACGTCGGCGGCCGTGGCCGGCGTGGGACTCGTCTGGACCATCCTCGCGGCGGGCCGCGGGCAGCTCAGCGTGGGCGACGTGTCGATGTTCGTGGCGGCCGTCGCCGGCGTGCAGGCCGCGCTGAACGTCATGGTGTCGGCCGGCGTGATGGCCCACGAACAGCTGCTGACGTTCCACCATCACGTCACGATCGTGACCGCGGGCCCCGACCTGCCGGCGCCGGGTGAGCCCAGGCCGCTCGCGCCGCTGCGCCGGGGCATCGAACTGCGGGACGTCTGGTTCAGGTACAGCGACGACCATCCGTGGGTCCTACGCGGCGTCAACCTGTTCATCCCGCACGGCCGCACGGTCGCGCTCGTCGGCCGCAACGGCGGCGGCAAGAGCACGCTGGTGAAGTTGCTGTGCCGCTTCTACGACCCGACGCGCGGCGCGATCCTGTGGGACGGCGTGGACCTCCGCGACGTGGCGCCCGAGACGCTGCGCGCCCGGATCGGCGCGGTCTTCCAGGACTTCGTGGCCTACGAGATGACGGCGACCGACAACATCGCGTTGGGCGACCCGGCCGCCACCGAGGACCGGACGCGCGTCGAACGAGCGGCACGCGACGCCGGCGTCCACGACACTGTCGCGGCTCTCCCGCACGGCTATCGCACGCTCCTGAGCCGCCAATTCACCCCGGAGGAGGAAGGTGAGGAGGGCGCGGGTGTGCTGCTGTCGGGCGGGCAGTGGCAGCGGGTGGCGCTGGCGCGGGCGTTCCTGCGCCGCGACCGCGACCTGATGATCCTCGACGAGCCCAGCGCCGGGCTGGACCCCGAGGCCGAGTACGAGGTGCACAGCCAGCTCGCCAGGCTGCGGTCCGGGCGTACCAGCGTGGTGATCTCCCATCGCCTCGGCGCGGTGCGCGACGCCGACCTGATCGTGGTGCTGGCCGACGGCGTGGTCACCGAGGAGGGCACGCACGCCGCCCTGCTGTCGGACGGGGGGACGTACGCGCGGCTGTTCACCCGGCAGGCCACCGGTTACCGAGACGAGGTCAGCTCGTCTCCTCGGGGCGAGGTCCACCCGAACTCTCGGGACGAGGTCCACCCGGCTTCTCGGGACGAGGTCCACGGGACTCCCCGGGGCGAGGTCCACCCGAGCTCTCGGGACGAGGTTCACCCGACGGGAGCAGCGCGTTGATCGGCGCGCTCGTCGGCGTCGCCGTGGTGGTGCTCCTCATCGTCCTGTGGCTGCGCAGGCGGTATGTGGTGGTGACCGTTCATGGGGAGAGCATGCTGCCGACGTATCGGCCGGGCGAGCGCCTGGTCGTCCGGCGGACACCTCCCCGTTCACTGCGTACCGGACAGGTCGTGGTGCTCGCGGGAGTGGCGAAGGGGTCGCGCGCTGGAGCGGCGAGAGGGCCGCGCGCCGGCGCGGTGGGAGGGTCGCCAGTGGACGACCCGGGCACGGGCTGGATCGTCAAGCGCGTCGCGGCCGTCCCGGGTGACCCGATACCGAGGGACACGGTGCCCGCGCTGCGGACCGCGCCGGGTACGCATGTGCCCGCCGGCCACCTGGTCGTGCTGGGGGACAACGCGGACCGTTCGTACGACTCCCGCCGCTCCGGGTATCTGACGACGGACCACTTGCTCGGCGTGGTGCTCCGCAAGGTCGGTTAGCCGCTTCGCCGATTCGCTATTGAATACCCGAAGAATAGGCTGGATATTTCTGGCCGAAAATGGGTTCGCCTTTTCATCGGACCCGGTCGTTTGAGCATTGTGGCAAAAAGCGGTCAGCAGCCTTGTTAGGCCGGTCGCGCGGGCGCACAGTCGAGGCACCGCCCACCGGAATGGAGCGCTATTTATGGACGGAACGGTCGCACCACAACGCCGCGCGAAAAACCTCGTACGACGTCTCTTATCCGCTGGCCTCGCCATGTTCGTCGTGGCCTTCCTCGTCGCGCCGCCCGCGCAGGCCCTGGCCCTGCCGACGCCGAATGCATTCGTGTCGAACCTCGACCTGGAATGCTTCAAGACCACCCCGTACCAACCACCGGCCACCACCCTGAAGCTGCGGCACCTCAACCCCGTGCTCGCCAATCAGCCGAACCTGCAAGTCACGCTCGGACAGCGTGAGCAACTGTGCGTTCCGGTGGCCAAGAACAACGTGATCCCGCCGCCGGGCGTCCTCGATTTCGTCAGGTTCGTCGACCTGTCGTGTTATCGGGTCACCGGCCCCTCGCTCAACCTGAGCCTGGCGCTGCGCCACCTCAACCCGGTGCTGGCGAACGTACCGGGCATCGGGGTCGTCCTGAACGTGCCCCAGCATCTGTGCGTGCCGGTCTCCAAGAACGGCGTGGTGCCCGCCCCGGACGTCGTGCGGCTCATCTCCCACATCGACCTGCTGTGCTACGCCCACACCCCGAACCCGCTCATGAACGTCGGCCTTACCCTCACCCAGCTCAACCCGGTGCTCACCAACCAGATCCCGACCTCGGACGCCCGGGTCGCCGCCGCCCGTCAGCTCTGCGTGCCGGTGCAGAAGTCCGGTGACGACATCCCGGCGGACATCATGAACATCGTGCGATGGGTCGACCTGGAGAAGTTCGACATCACCGCCTCGGCCATCTCGCCGGTGCCGCTGACCCTGAAACACCTCAACCCGGTGCTGGCGAACCTGCCGGCCGAGGACGCCAGGCTGACCGGCGCTCTGCAACTGGCCGTACCGGTCTCCAAGAACGGAATGATCCCGCCGAGCTGAACCATCGATGACGCCCGAGGAGAGCGACGACCGCGCGCCGTCACCCTCCTCGGGCCTCGGGGGAAACTCGGCTTTGTTCGTGCCGTTGACCAGGACTTGACGCCTTCCTTGCCTGGCAGGTGCGTCCCCGGATCTAGCCTTGAGCTGGAAGGGGCACGCCATGATCATCAATATCGTGCTCGGGCTGATCGTCCTGTTGGCGGTCTGGCTGGCCGTCAGTTCCATCAGGGTCGTCAACCAGGTGGAGCGCGGTGTGGTCTTCCGCTTCGGCAAGGCTCAGCGGGAGGTCCGCCCGCCAGGGATCACTTTCCTCATTCCGGTCGCGGATCGGATGAAGAAGGTGAACATACAGATTGTCACGATGCCGGTGCCCACACAGGAGGGCATCACCCGTGACAACGTCTCCGTCCAGGTCGACGCCGTCGCCTATTTCCGCGTCGTGGAGCCGCTGCGGGCGGCCATCGCGGTGCAGGACTATCTGTTCGCGATCGAGCAGGTGGCGCAGACCTCACTGCGCTCGATCATCGGCAAGAGCGACCTGGATGACCTGCTGTCCAATCGTGAGCAGCTGAACAAGGGCCTGGCGCTGATGATCGACAGCCCTGCGCTCGGCTGGGGCATCCACATCGACCGCGTGGAGATCAAGGATGTTCATCTGCCCGAGGGCATGAAGCGATCCATCGCCCGCCAGGCCGAGGCCGAGCGGGAGCGCAGGGCGCGGGTGATCACCGCGGACGGAGAGTTCCAGGCGGCGCGGAAGCTCTCCGACGCCGCGGCCATCATGACCGAGGCGCCCGGCGCGCTTCAGCTGCGGCTGCTGCAGACCGTGGTGGAGGTGGCGGCCGAGAAGACCTCCACGCTGGTCATGCCGCTACCCGTGGAGCTGCTGCGCTTCTTCGAGCGCTCCGCGAGAAGCGGGCCGGCCGTGGACGCCGCCAGTTCACCGGAGCGGCAGGCCGAGGAGCAGCAGGCCGTGACGGACTCCGCCACGCCCGAGCTGGCTCCACCAGAGCCCTCCTTCGACCATTCGACCGCGAAGAACGGGGCCTCGCGCGCCACATAGACATATACACATGCCAGCCCTGCTCCGGGAGATCAACAGCGGAATGTCGCAGGGCTGATCAAGAATGGCGCCATGAGATGGATCGGGATCGCGACGGGCCACGAGCTCACCGTCGAGGGGACGCGGCGGCCGGTGCTCGCCTGCCGGACGGCCGCGGGCCGCGTGCTGGCCAAGGTGCCGGCCAACGTCAGGAAGGATCCGATCGCGGTACGGCTCGCCGCCCTCCGCGACCGGCTCGGCGAGCACGTGCGGGCGGTGCACGACCAGATCGAGTCCTGGATGGTACGGTCGCTGCCCGTCCCGGCCGCGGTGTTCGCGGCCGTGTGGGACGACCCGGTGTGGCGCGAGACGCTCACCGACCTGGTCATCGCCCCGATCGTTGACGGCACGCCCGACCTCGCCCGCTGCGCGCTCCTGCGCGAGGGCGCGTGGACGGGCGCGAACGACTTCGCGATCCCGCACCCGCTGCTGCTCGGCGACGAGCTGCCCATCTGGCGGGGACGGTACCTCACGCAGGTCGTTGAGCAGGTACGCCGCGAGGTGTGGACGCGTCCCGCGAGCATGGACCGTACGTTCGGCGTGGTCGACACCTTCGGATACATGAGCGCCCACTACGAGAGCGGCGCCGCGTTCGAGCGCCGCGTGCACGAGCTGGGCGGGCGCATCAAGGGGGACAGGGCGCGCTTCACCGTGCACGCGCCCGAGCCGCTCGGCATCGAGATCGACCTGCACTGGAGCGGGCCGATGAGCCCGGCCTACATGGCGGAGCTGAGCTTCGCCGCGGGCGGCCGGGAGATCGGCGACATCGCCTGGTCCGAGGGCGTCCGCATTCTCATGGCTCTGTACGCCGACCGCACCGTGGAGGAGACGGAGCCGGTGATGGAGGCGGCCGAGGCGTACTCCCACTACTGCGACGCCCACCAAGGCGAGCCCGGCACCGTGGCGCCCTCCGGCATCGCCGCCCCGACCCGCGACGTGCTGCTGCGCGCCGGGGCGGTGCTGCCGGGCCCGCCCGCCGGCTCCGGCGAGGACACGTGCGTCGCCGTCCGCTACGAACACACCGTCCTGGACGAGCCGGTCGTCGAGCTCGTCCGGCGCGCGGCCGTCGACGGCGACAAGACCGAGAAGTCGCTGTACGACCTGGACCCGGTGGCGGAGACCGGCGTCGGCACCGTGCACGCGGGCCCGCTCGGCTTCCTCGCCTCCGCCCTGCACCGGTACCCGGCGCACCGCGCCCGCATCCTGGCCGGGCACACCGACCTGCGGGCCGCCCGCGGCCAGGCCGCCCGCAAGCCCGGCCTCGCGTGCACCGCGCTCACCCGTACCGGCGACGACCTGGAGACGCACGCGCCCGAGTTGCTGCCGCCGTTCTACGAGGAGTGCGCGCGGATCATGGCCGCCGCGGGCAGCACCCGCTTCGCCGCCGCCTTCTTCGAGAAGGCCCGCGCCGCCGAGGACGCGCACGCGCTGCCGGTCGACGAGGCCGCGCTCGTCGCGGCGCACCTCGCCGCAGGGCCGGACGCCGCCGGAACGCCCACGCTCAAGAAGCACGGCAAGCGGCTCGCCGCCCGCCATCTCGCCCCCGGCGCGTACCGCTGGCACCGCGGCCTGCTCACCGAGTGGTGCGAGGAAGTCCCGGACGGCGCGGACGGCGCGCTGGCCCTGGCCGACGGCTGGGCGGCCCTGGCGAAGGCAGCCGGGCACGCGCTCGGCGGGCCCGAGGACGAACGCGCCGTACGGGCCCTGCTGGAGAGCGGCTGCATGGAGGCGGCACCGCAGGCCCTCTGGAAGTTCGTCCTTCCGTTGCTCGGCCCGATGACACGGGCGGACGCGGGCATCGGCCGCGCGCTCCTCGGCGTCCTGCCGCTGCCCGCCGCGGACACCCCCAAGGCCAAGAGCGCGGCGGTGTCTCTCCTGCTCGGCAACCTCGCGGGCGTGGGCCTGACCGCCCCGTTCACCACGTCCCCCGGGCTGACGGGGGCGGCGGCGAAGGTCTGGCTCGGCCGCTTACTGAAGCTGTACGCGGGGCTCGCGCTCCCCGTCGCCGGTCTCGGCGACCTCCTGCACGACGCCGGTACGCGGCTGCGCGCGGAGGGCCTCACCTGCGACGGCCATGAGGCGGTGCTGGGAGTGGACGAGGACGAGGTCAACCGCTGGGAGGAGACCGCCGCCGACCTCCCGCTCCTCGATCTCCTCCTGGACCGCGGCGTCCCGCTCGCACGGCCCCGGTTGCTGCACACCTTCAAGCTGTACGACCGGCTCGCCTCCGGAGCGGGCACGGACCTGGCCGCCGTCGCCGCCGACCCGGACTGGGCTCCGCTGCTGCGCGACGCGATCGTGGGCAAGGTGACCAATCAGCTGAACGTCACCGAGCCCGCCGTCCCGAAGCAGACCGCCCCCGAGACCGTACGGGCCCTGACCACGACGCCGGGAACGGCGCGGATCGTCGCCGCCATCCTGGCCGAGCATGCCGAGCGGGTTCCCGATCAAGGGCTTCCGGACGCGCACGCCGCCCTGTGCGACGCCGAACGGTTCACCATCGCCGGAGTCCCCGGCCCCCTCCTGGACAGCGTCCGGACGATCGCGACCGGGACGGACCCGGCCCGAGCCCTCGCCGCCACGCTGAGCGGCGGCGTCCTCGACGAACTGGAGCTGCCCGCCTTCGTCCCCGGCCATGTCAACACCATCACCGACTACCTGGAAGAGAGTGGCACCGACCTGCTCCTGATCGAGTCCGGCCGGCTCTGGGAGCACCAGTTCCGCGCCTCCGTCGTCACGCCGGACGGGGTCGGCGCATCACACGGCTTCGGAACGTACGAGGACGTCTCCAGCCGGTCCCACGAACGGACCGAGGCGCGCGACCTCTACGACCGCTGCCTGATCGCCGTGAACGGCCGGGTGACCGTACTTGACCACGGCGGCCCGCACTGCCCGCACGGCAGCGCGCACCCCGCCGCCCCCCGCGTCGTACCGGCCGACGGCGAACAGGTCGCCTTCCCCGGCGGCGCCGAGGCCACCGTGTGGCGCGGCCAGGGCCGGATCATCGAGCTGCGGGACCCGGCCGGGCGGACCATCGGCCGCTACGTCCGCGGCTGGAGCAGGGTGCCCGAGCACGACGGCGCCGAGAACATCAGCACGGTCGCGCACCACCGCTACGCGTCCGGGACCCGCCTGGTCGCGCCGCCCGGCCGGTGGTCGGCGATGCGGCCGCGCAACCCCGAAGGATCCAGGGCGCTGCGCGCCGTCGACGACAAGCAGGCGCAGGCCCTGATCGACGTCGCGGACGCCGCCCTCGCCGCCGACCTCATGCGGGTGCTGGACCCCGAGAGCGGGTACCCGGAGAGGGACGCCGCCCGCGACGAGCTGGCGGGACGGCTCCGCCCGCTCCTGCCGGAGATCACCGACGAGTCGCTCTGGAAGGGCGTCACGTTCCTGGTGTGGACGGCCGTCGAATGCCGCGAGCGCGCGTTCGCCCTGCTGGAACGCCTGGCGCTGACCCCGCCGCCCCACCTGCGCCCGCCGCCCGCCGCCGCGGCACCCGCCGACCGGTCCGAGAAGTCCCCCGAGCCGGACGATCCGGGGCCTGAGTCCGCGTACGAGAGGATCGTCCACTTCACCCGTGCCGCCGTCGATGTGCCCTACGACAAGGACATCGCGATATTCGACTCCTCCGCCGTCAAGGGGGTCGAGAACACGCTGGGCCGCCTCGGCGCCGCCGTCCTGGAGGCCGCGTGGGGAGACGGCGGCGGGCGCGCGCGGCTTCTGGAACTGGCCGCCGTCCCCGAACTCCTGCGTACCGACGGCACCTGGCACGTCGCCCGGCTGCGCCCAGAGTACGAACTCGGGCAGATCCGCTCGGGCTACGGCCCCATCGCGGCCGCCGCCGTCGCCGACTACGAGAAGGTGGGGTGGGGGTACATGGTCACGGCGCTCCTCTACACCCCGGACGGCCCCGACCCGCTCCTGTTCACCCGCAACCGCGCCGTCGAGCTGCGGACCTGCCGCGGCTGGGGCGACCCGGACCGGCTGCGGCGGGCGCTCGACCTGATCGCCGAGAACGGCCCGCCGCCCGTGGACCGGGAGGCGACCGTACGGGCGTTCGCCGCGGCCACCGGCCTGTCACCGGCCCAGTGCCTGATCCTGCTGTCCACCTCGGCCCGCACGCTCTCCTGGCCGGACGGCTGGGCGCGGGGCCGCGTCGCCGCCTTCCGCGAGGGCGACGCCGCCCGCGAACTCGACCTGACCGAGATCGAACCGCACATCGCCGCGCTCTCCCTGGAAGCGCTCACCACCAACGACGAGGCCATCGAGGTCGTCGAGCTGCTCATGCCCGATGACCCCGCCGACCTCTGGCGTACGGGCCCCGACCTGGACCGGGCGGTCGCGTACTGGACGCAACGCCACCCGAGGCTCACCCCGCTCACCACCAAACAGTGGGTCATCCTCGCCTCCGGCGCCGAGGACGCCCTGGAGGCGCTGATCGCCCTGCTCGGCGAGCGTGCGTCCGTACCGCCGCTGGGTCACCTCGCCCGCGCCGCGAGGCTCCTGGCCGACCGCCTGCCCAAGGACCATCCCGCCCGTACGACCGCCGCCGCCCGCCTGCGTGACCTGCACGAACAGGTCACCGGCCCGGACACGACCCTGCCCATCGCCGCCGGGGTCACCTCGGTCACCGCCCTGGAACGAGCCGCCGGAGCGACCGCGGCCCACCTCCCGGAGAGCAGGCTCGCCATCGGCGAAGCCCTGACCCTGGAGCCCGCCGGAGACGGCTACCGCGTCCACCTCCGCCCGTCCCGCTGGTCCGACCTGGACGCGCTGGGCCCGGCCCTCCGCCGCGGCGGCGCCACCGATGCGGCCCTGGTCATGGAGGACCTGCGCTTCCTCCGTTCGTCCGAGCCACTGGAGGCCGCGGCCCGGCTGGAGTGACGTTCCCGGGGGGATCCCTCCCAAGGCCCCTGGCCACGACGGACCGTTTTCTTCGCTCCCCCGGGAGGGGGTACATCCCCAGAGTCCCCAGCCCCGATGGACCGTCACAGGGATCAAGGCGGTCATGTGACGAAGGGAGGCCGGATGGCGAGCGATCACGCCATCCGGCCGGCCTTCTCAGATCAGAGTGTGCTGTGGGTCAGGTCTTGTCAGCGCCGTTCTTGGGGTTGCCGAGGCGAACCCCCTGGCGGTAGATGAAGGCCCATCTCCTGCAGGCGGGCCGGACGAGGATGAAGTAGGCGTTGCAGGTCCAGTTCTTGAGCGTGCTGTAGAAGACGTCGTCCACCTGGGACTTGCGATACCTGTCGAGGTAGTACTTGTAGTGCTTGTAGGTGTTGCCGATCAGGCCGTACCCGTAGTCGTGCATGTCACAGGCGGGCCGGAAGTCGAAGCCCGTCGGCCGGTCGGGGGCGTTGGTGCAGTGGTCGAAGGTGATGCCGACGACATAGCGCTTGCTGGGGAGCTTCTTCCACAGCGGCTTGTGCCAGCCGTTGTGCGCGACCCAGGTCGAACAGCCGGCCCGCTGGTAGTACAGCCACTTCCAGGCGTCGTTGCAGTACGACGGGTACGCCTGGGGGTTGGAGGTGTCGCCGGGCAGGAAGTCGCCCGGGGACGGCTCGGTGGCGTTGGGGTCGTTGATGCCGGTCGCGCCTTGCATCGGGTCGCCGGGAGTCGGCAGGGCGGTGCCGGTGGCGGTCGCCGTGGGGGCGGCGGTGCCGTTGGCGAAGGCCAGTTGCCAGCTGCCGTCGGTGGGGGAGTCGATGGAGTTCAGGCGGCCGAGCTGGTCGTAGCCATAGGTGGCGGCGGGGGAGCTGCTCAGGCCAGGGTCGGCCACGGTGCGCAGCAGGCCGTTGGGGTCGTATCCGTATTGGGCCACGGTCTGCGGGGTGCCTGCGCCGGAGGTGAGGGTGATGTCCTTGAGGCGGCCCGCGAAGTCGCCGAAGGAGGCGGCGGTGGCCGTGGTCGTGGCGGCGTAGTGGATGGTGAGGGTTTCCTCGGGGGTCTCGCCACCGGCCGGTTCCTTGATGGTGCTGATGCGGCCCTGGGGGTCGTAGGTCACCGATGAGGTGCCGTACGCGGTGTTGCCGGTGCTGGTAGCGCGCCAGGTGTCGGTGCTCTGCAGGCCGTCGATCTTGCTCCAGGTGTAGGTGAGGCTGAGGTCGGCGTTGCTCTGGGTGAAGGTGTCGTCGCCGGCCTCCGTGGCGCCCTTGTCCATCGCGATGGTTTCGGTGATGGAGGTACGCATCGCTCCGGCGGCGGTGTCCCACCGGGTCGTTTCGGTGATCTTGGAGCCGTCGGTGGTCTCGTAGCGCTGGACGCCGCCACCGTCGGGGAAGGAGATGCTGCTCTTGAGGTCGTAGCGCGAGGTGGTGCCGCCGTCCAGTTCGGTGACGACGATGGCGCCGTTCTGGGTCTCCAGTTTCCGGTCGGCCATCCCGCCGAGGAACTCCGCCGTCCAGCCGGGCCCGAACACCGCCATCTCAGGGCGGGAGGCCAGGGCCGACTGCGGTCGGGCCAGGTCGCCGCCTCCGGTGGCCACGCCGTGCGAGCGGCCGATCGCCCCGGCCGCTACGTCGGTATCGCTGATCTTGAAGGTGTCGGTGTCGGTGAAGTACAGCCCCGGACCGACCTGCTGGACGTTGTCCGGGTCTGCCTCATTGGTGGCGCTGGTGGTGGTGACGGCAGACGCCGTGGGGGAGAGCAGGGGGAGTAGCACTGCCGCGACGGCGACGGTGAATGTTAATCGACGCAACCGGTCCTCCTCATTTAGCGAGCGAATTGATCCCCTGGACAGTAAATGATGGAAACTCGCTCAACAAGGGTCTGGACGGATGTTTAATTCGATGTTCAAATCACGTACGAAGCCGCGCCTTAAAGGCGATTTCTGAAAAGTTCCTGTGAGCCGACTGATATGTATCTATGCAGGTAGAGCTACCTGTGTGGCGGAAATGTAGTGACTATGTGGCACCTTAACGGATAATTCTGTTCGTGTAATGTAAAGACGTTTCATTGTGATCGTGGGGGACTGTTTCAACAATGTGCAGGCATGGTCCAGCGTGGCATTGAGGTCGCTCGCCGGGATCCGTGGGCGCGCCGGCGGCCGCAGGCGGGCGGCGGTGGTCGCCGTACCAAATCGCCTGATTTCCGCCATGGACGCAGTTCTTTCGACATGATCGGAACATGAACGCATCGCTGCGGGCCGCGCTCGTAGGGGCAGTGGTCGGACTGGCCCAGTTCGTCCTCCTCTGCTGGCGGGGAGACGACATAGGAATGCTCGACCTGCTGATGACGGTCGTCCTGTCCTCCGGCCTGGGGTTCTTCCTGTCCTGGTGGGGCGGTCTGCCGAGCTGGTGGGGGGTGGGCCTGGTGGGCCCGGCCGTCATCGTGACGTTCCTCCTCGCCGATCTCCCCCTCGTAGGCGCTACCGAGACCATGGACTCGGGTGACTGGCAGATGGGCCTGTCACTCGTGGCTCTGGGCGCGACCGCCTACCTGGCCGCGGGCGCTCTGGTCATGCCGGTGCACCGGGGACTCCGCGTCCTGACGGTCGCGGGCGTCGCGGTGGCGTACCTGGCCGTGTGGTCGGCACAGGACGTGCTCGCCGACGCGGCGCACGCCCACAGGTTGGCCCGCTCCGGAGTCCCGCTCGTCGCGCCCACGCTGCCGGATTACCAGCTCTGGTCCTTGAAGGGCGTGGATGGGCGGCTGGAGCTCAGGTACGCTCGCGATGACTTGATCGCGCGAGTTGACGTCGCCGTCGAGTCAGGGAGCACGGATAGCCCCAAAGGCGCCTGCGACTATGCCGCGCTGAACTTCTACCTCCCGGAGGAGGACAAGTGCCGGCAGGTGTCACCGGGGGCATGGCTCGCTTCCAGTGGCACCCAGAAGATCATCTTCGCGTGGTACGGCGACGACCTGGTGCGGATCGAGAGCCCGACGCTGAGCAAGAAAGAGCTGCTCGCCGCGCTGCGCTCGGTGCACCCCGTCGAGGCAGGAGAGCTGGCCAGGCTCCACGAGGACTGAACCTCATCCGCGCCGGCCCGGCCGGTGACCGCTCCTCAGCGTTCGACTTCGACGTGGTAGCGGCCGTCGTCGCCGCGGTGCGCGCCGTGGATGTCGGTGGCCAGGTCCGGGAAGGAGCGGTCGAAGTCCTCCAGGGCGTGCAGGTAGGCCATCAGCGGGCCGTCGGCGGGCCCGGTCGCCTCCCCGGGCATCAGCATGGGGATCCCCGGCGGCGTGACCACGACCGTGGCGGCCGAGATGCGGCCGGGCAGGTCGGCGAGCGGGACACGTTCGGTGCGTGAGCGGATCAGGGCCTGGTAGCTGTCGGCCGGGGTGCGGACGGGCTGGGGGAGGGTGGTGAAGATCTGGTCGAGGAGCGCGCCGAGCTCGAGGGCGCGGAGCTTGTCGTGTACGTCGGAGCAGAAGCGGCGCAGCGTGGTGGCCGGTGGCCCGAAGCCCGGCAGCACCTCGGCCAGGGGCAGGTCGTCGTCGTAGGCGCGTTTGAAGTCGGTGAGCGCGTCGATCAGCGTGCCCCACTTGCCCTTGGTGATGCCCATGGAGAACAGCACCAGCAGCGTGTGATCCCCCGTCTTCTCCACGGCGATGCCGCGCTCCCGCAGATAGGTGGCGACGATCCGAGCGGGAATGCCCCAGTCGAGGGTGCCTTCGGCGGCGTCGGCGCCGGGGCAGGTGATCGTCACCTTGATGGGGTCGAGCAGGCAGTAGCCGTCGGTCAGGCCCTGGAAGCCGTGCCAGGCGGCGCCGGGCTCCAGCGTCCAGCACGCCGGATCGGTGCTCAGGAGGCCGGGGTCGGCTTCGGCGAAGGAGACGGGCAGGCCGGTGTGGGGGTCGGTGACGTGTGTGGGCTGCCAGACGCCGAAGTACCAGTCCGGTCGCCGGCCGTCCTCGCGGATGCGGGCGGCCAGCCGGACCATGGCCTGGCGGAACCTGACCGCCTCGATGACGGCCTCGCCCGTCAGGTACGGCCCGGCCGGACCGTCCATCATCCCCGCCGCCACGTCCAGCGAGGCGATCATCGGGTAGAGCGGCGAGGTGGAGCAGTGCATCAGGTACGTCTCGTTGAGCCGCTCGTAGTCCACCGGGGCGCGATCGGCCGACCGGACGTGCAGCATCGCCGACTGCGACAGGGCCGCCAGGAGCTTGTGCGTGGACTGGGTGGCGAACACGGTGGGGCGCCGCGGCCCCGGCAGCGTCCGCTCGTCCACGGCCATGCCGTAGCGGCGGGCGTACAGGGGATTGAAGCGGGCGTAGGCGAACCACGCCTCGTCGAAGTGCACGCGGGGGACGCTCTCGCTCAGCAGTTCGGCGACGCGTACGGCGTCGTAGCAGAGCCCGTCGTACGTGGAGTTGGTGATCACGGCGTAGGCCGGGTCGGTCTGCGCGAGCGGGTGACCGACCAGGCGGGCACGCAGGGCGTCGGCCTGCAGTGCGGCGGGCGGGATGGGGCCGGCCAGGCCGAGGCCGTTGCGCTCGGGCACCAGGTAGACGGGGCGGGCGCCGCTGATGGTCAGCGCGTGCTGGAGGGATTTGTGGCAGTTGCGGTCAACCAGGGCGGTCTCGTCGCGGGCGATGGCATGGTGGCCGACGATGCGGTTGGCGGTGGCGTTGCCGTTCATCACGAAGAAGGTACGGTCGGCGCCGAAGACGCGGGCGGCGTTGCGTTCGGCCTCGCCGATCGGACCGGTGTGGTCCAGCGGTGAGCCGAGCTCGGGGACGGAGATGGACAGGTCGGTGCGCAGCAGGCGCTCGCCGTAGAAGTCGAAGAACGCCCGCCCGACCGGCGACTTCAGGAACGCGACGCCGCCGGCGTGCGCCGGGGTGTGCCAGGAGTACTGGTGGTGGTCCTGCAGCTTGCGCAGCGCGCGGAAGAACGGCGGCAGGATCCGCTCGGCGTACTCCTCGGCGGCGTGCGCGATGCGGCCGGCGATGAAGTCGGGGGTGTCCTCAAGCGGGAACACATAGCCCTGAATGACCTCGTACACCCACAGGGGGAGCTCCTGTTCGGCGGTCATGAGGAAGACCGGCAGGCCGCGGAAGCGCTGGGTGACCGCGCCCAGCACCTGGTCGGCGCCGGGCGCGTCCCAGTCGGCCAGCATCCCGGACAGCGAGGCGTCCGAGCCGATCACCGCCAGGGCGTCCTGCGTGCGATGCGTCCAGCGCACCTGGACGCCGAGGTCGTCCATCGCCGCGCCGACGCGGCGGATCTGCTCGGCGAGGGCGGTGTCGGCGTCGGGGCGCTCGGCGACTGCGGCGAGAACCGTACGTTCCATGCGAAACTCCATGGCCGGGGGGACTGTCGCTCCGCTCCTTACCCTGAGTCGTTGATCGTCACTCAGGGTGCCCGGCAGGCGAACCGCCTACGGCAGCGCGGAATCCGCGGTCCCGGCGGCGGGACTCCCCGCTGCCGAACGATCAAGCAGGTACCGGCGCAGGAAGGACAGCTCGGCGTCGACCGCCTGCTCGTGCGCGTCCATGAAGGGCGCGTAGTGGGAGCCGGGCAGGTGAACCACCTCCGCGCAGGGCGCGCGCCGTGCCGCGGCGAGGGCCTGTCCGGGAAGCGCTGTCTGATCCTGGTCGCACACCAGAACGAGCAGCGGGCACCGTACCCGGGAGGCGTCGCGGCCCGGCCGGTAGAAAGCCAGGCGGAGCGCGGAGCGGGCGGCGACCGCCTGCTGCCAGCCGGAGTATCTGCCGCCGGGGTTGAGCGCCCGGTCGCCATCGACGCTGTCCGGGGTGGTGAGCAGCGCGAGCGTTCCCGGCGCACCGGCCAGCGGCACCAGCAGCGGCGGGCGGCCGAGGAGCCCACCGACGGCATCGAGCAGGCCCCTGCCGGTGAAACGCAGCATCGCCAGCGGCTTCTGATGACGTGCGGCGTTGCGCGTGCCGTCGAGGCCGTCGACGTTCGGCGTCTGCGCGATCACCGCGGCGATCCGCGGGTCGCGCGCCGCCACCCGCATGACGTGACCGCCGCTGGTGGAGAAACCCCAGACGGCGAGCCTGGCGGGGTCGACTCCGGGCAGGGTCGCGGCGAAGGCGATCGCCGCCTGCCAGTCATCGAGCTGATCTTTGACGGGCAGCACCAGACGCGGTAGCCCCCCGCTCTCCCCGATGTGGCGATAGTCGAAGGCGAGTACGCCGAACCCGGCCTCGTGAAACCGCTGGGCGAACACGTCGGTGCCCGGCTCCTTCGTCACCGCGAACCCTCCGGCCATGATCACCAGGGCGCCGTTGGTCCCCGGGTAGTGCCAGGCGGCACATTCGGCGTCGCCGCTGACGAAACAGACCTTCTCCCGCTCCACAGGAATGGGCACCGCGACCTCCGAGCGATCTGAATCAACACCGATGGACGAAAGTGAACCACGTGGTTCGCAAATTGTCCACGGCTACTCGTCGACCGCCTCCTCGCGCTCCAGCATCCGGATCAAGGCATCGACCCCCGCGCCGAGTCGCTCGACATCGCCACTGATCAGCCGCTCCAGCAGGAACCCTCGAAGCGACGCGAGGATCATCTCGGCGACCGCCCGCTTGCGCCGGTCGGACCAGTGCTCAGGACAGAAGGACGTCAGTACGGGCAGGTACTGTGCCGACGCCTCCGAGCCGAGTTCCGCGTGGCGGTCGGGGTCGTACATCGCCAAGCCGATCGCCTGGTCGAGCACCCGCCGCAGGCCCGGTTCCTCTGCCATGAGGCTGGCCCATACGGCGCGTACCTGGGCCGACAGCGTCCGCGTGGAGGCCCCCACGGCGGTGGCGGCCAGCGCGTTGCCGATGCGCCTTTCGCGCAGCCGGCCGATCGCCTGCCTGAGCAGGTCCTCGGCCCCGTCGAAGTGGTAGAGAAGCACCTTGTGCGTGGTGCCGGCCGCCCGCGCGGCGCGCCGGAGCGAGAAGTCCACGAGCCCGTTGACCGCGAGGTCGTCGGTGACACGATCGAGCAGTTCGCGGCGCCTGGCCTCGCCGCGCGGGGACCCCGCCGATCGCCGGTAGCCCGCTCGTTCTGGTGAGCCGTCGTCGGCAGGGGCGGTCACGTCGGCAGCTTCCACGATCGCGTGTCGGGACGGTGGTCTTCCGGGATCATCGGACGATACTAGCCAGGCGCAAGCGGCCTGCCGGCAATGGTCTGGCGAAGGTCAGTCGATCCGCTGGCAGATGGTCACCGGCAGCTTCGGCGACCAGGTCCTGGTGGCCTCGTCATAGGCGCGGGCGTAGCCGTTGTTGCCCGGCGCGCACGGCGCCGCGATCGTCGTCTCCACATAAATGGCCCCGCCGGGAGTGATGGGGTGCGTCCGGGCGATCTCCCACTTGGAGAACGCCACCCGGCCGGTGTTGAACTTGACGACCAGGTAGACCCGGTGATCGACGGTGAAATTGCCGCCGGCGACCTTGAGATGGCCGTTGAAGGTGTAATTGAACAGGAAGGACTGACCCTGCCTGAGACCGGCGGTGGCGGATGTGGCGGACGTGGTCGACGCGTTCGCGGCGCCGGTGAAGGCCGGGGCGCCCAGGGCGAGCATGCCGGCGGTGGCGGCGACTCCGAACATGGTACGGATGGTGCGCTTCATCGGATCTCCTTGGTGACGGCGTGAACCGTATGCGTAACCATTGACGGGTACGCCGCCTGCAATGCGCTTTCAGTGCTCTGACGGCCGCTGGCGATTGCCCTATGTGCCATCCGGAAACCGCGATTCCGCGAATGACGGAAAGAAAAGCGATCACCAGGAGTCGCTTCTTTCGCGGAGGACGCACATGGACGATCCGTCGGTGGGGGAATGCACGCAACAGATCGTCGCCGGCCGTGCGGGCGAACTGCCGGCCTGGCTGCTCGACGGTATGTTCCGGCTGCGTCACGAGGTGTTCCACGAACGCCTTCGCTGGGACGTCCACACCCTCCACGGAAGGGAACGCGATTCCTTCGACGACTGCGATCCGGTTTATGTGATCAGCTACGCGCAACGCTGCCGGGAGATCACGGGGTGCTGTCGGCTGCTGCCCACCGAGGGCCCTTACATGCTCCGCGATGTCTTCCCTGAGGCGTTACGGGGTGACCCGGCTCCGCACGATCCGGCCATCTGGGAGCTCAGCCGTCTGGCCACGGCTCGGGCTTGGTCCCGTTCCGTAGTGGCGGGTTTCGGCCCTCGCGCCCGCGCGTTGCTCTGGGAGGCGTTCCGCTGGGTCGACCAGCGCGGTGACACGATCGTCGCGGTCTCCAGCGTGGCCGTGGAACGCAGCGTGCATGCCATGGGCGTTCCTACCCAGCGCCTCGGCGACGGCAAGGCGACGCGCTTCGGCAAGCTTCTCTGCTCGGCCTACACCACGTCGACCAGGGATTTCCTGGAGAACGCCCTCACCGCGCCGGAAGGGGAGCCGCACTGCCAGAACGGGCGGCGCTGAAGGCGCTCCAGCGGGTCCCATCTGCGAAAAGCTGTACAAAACGGACGCAAAGGAATAATCTCGACATGCCTCAGTCGGGGGCCCTGAGGCACCAAAGCGCACGGGCCAAGACGCCCCGGTCTCGCTGGAGGCCGGGGCGTCCCGGACGCGGAGATCGGCTACCTGGAGCTGGCCGGGCCCATGCGGATCATCACCAAATACCCCGAAGAACCGGTGGCTCCGATGCCCGAGCAGACCCGCGAGCGCGTCAACGAGCTGATCCACAGCCTGTCGGCCTCCGTCGCGGACCGGGCCGATGAGGCCGGGTGAGCCTGCCGCCCCAGGGCTGATCGTCCACGTGTTCGTGGCCGCCGCCGGACCGGAGGCGGCCGCGGGCGAGCGGCGGCTGCGCCAGGTGTGGGACGCGCTCGGCGACCGGTTACACATGCCGACCACGACCGTGGGCACGGTCGAGGTCCGGACGGCGCGGGGCCTGCCACTGCGCCAGGCGAGAAGCCCTTCATCGTGGCCGCCCTGGCACTGACGGCCTTCGGGGTGACCGCAGCAGGACCTCCTCCAGGCCATCGACCTGCACCGCCGCGCCGTGGCGGGCCTGACTGCTGCCGCTGCGTCGCCGCCGTCCGGAGTTTCCGATCTTCTGGGCGGCGTACGTGCACGTCGGCCCCTGAGCTACTGAACCGACCCAACCTTTCGCCCGCCCGACTGCGTCGCTAACGGCGAGAGGAGTCGTCTTGGACCACAATGACAGCTTCCGCGAGTTCATGGCCGCCCACCAGCAGTCGCTGATGCGGACGGCGTATCTGCTCACGGGGGATGCCCACCTCGCCGAGGACCTGCTGCAGAGCGTGCTGGTCAAGCTGCTCGGGCGCTGGCCCAAGCTGGCCAGCCCTCAGGCGTACGCCCGCAAGGCGCTGGTCAACCAGTACATCTCCTGGCGTCGTCGGCTTGTCTGGACGACTGAGCTGCCGAGCGCCGAGCCACCGGAGCGGCCCCACTCCAGCGAGGAGTCCACGATCGCCCGGCTCGCCATGCGGCAGGCGCTCGCGCGGCTGCCACCCAGGCAACGGGCGGTGATCGTCCTGCGCTACTACGAGGATCTCACCGAGCATGAGACCGCCAGGCTGCTGAACTGCTCGCTCGGCACCGTCAAGAGCCAATCCCACGACGCGCTGGCCCGGTTACGGGCGCTCGCGCCGGAGCTGGCACCGAAGTTCGCCGAGATGGAAGAGCTGAAGGGGGCACACCGATGACCTGGCTGCGAGACGCGCTGGACGACATGGCCGACGACGCGCCCCAGGTGGACCTGACCGAGCGGACGATCAGAACCCGCGAACGGCGACGGCGAAGGGCGACTCCGCTCGTGGCGGCCGCCGCGGTCATCGCCGCCGCGCTCGCCGCGACGGCCGCCGTACGACTGCTGCCGGCGGAGCCGCACGCGGCCACCGACCCCAAGGCGGTGTCCGACCTGCCGGCTCGCGGGGTGGGGCCGCTGAGCCACGCCTATATGACGTTCTGCCGGCCGGAGAGCGGCCAGGCGCCGTCCGGGTGCGTGAACGGCGGTTGGCGGGTGGTCACCCAGGATGGCAGGACATACCGGGTGGCGCAGGCCCTGCGCGGTACCCAGTCCGGGCTCGTGGACAGCCCCCTGGCAATCAGCCAGGACGGCAGTAAGATCGCCTACTACGACGTCGGGGCCCGCACCTTCGCGGTGCGCGACCTCGCCTCCGGATCTGTCCTGATGGCGCCTTGGGCGAGGGTGCCCAAGGCCCAGCTCGGCAGCATCGCCCATCTCCTGTTGTCGGACGATGGCCGCTTTCTGGCCTTCACCAAGAGGCCGCCGCTGAAGGACCCGGCCAGGCTGTTCGACATGCGCGAGGGCAGGGTCCAGCTATTTCCCAACGGCGGGAATCCCATCGGCCTGTCCCCGGACGGCGACACGATCACCCTGGCGGAGTACGCGGGCAAGACGCGGCTGCGGACTCTCACCCGCCTCTGGCAACCGGCCAAGGCGGTCAACGTGAAGACCGTCGACGTCACCGGGCACTACCTGGCCGGCGGGCTCGCTCCCGATGGGAAGACCGTCGCCGCGGTGGAGAGCGTAGGGGTCCCCGGCACCGGATGCTTCAGAAGCGGCGGGGATCTCGTGCAGCTGGACCGGGAAACCGGCAAGGTGGTTCGGAGAGTTCCCATTCGGGGCCTGTCCATGACCGGCAATTTCGTCTACCTGCGCAGCTGGACCGGCCCTCAGGAGATCACCGCCCTCGCCCGGCCCTTTGTGTGCAAGGACAGCGGCGATTACGACCCTGCCCCGACCCTCGACCCTCCGTACGTTCCCTTCACGGCCTACGCGGTGAACGTCAAGACAGGCCAGGCCAGGAAGCTCGCCACCTACACCGCCCAGGACTTCTTCGCCCTCGTGCTCCCCGGCAACCCCGGGACCCTGTGACGGGCCCGATATGTGACCCCGCCTCCCGGCCAGCCGGCCGGGAGGCGGGGTGTTTGTCTACTCCTGCCCCTCTTCCGGCAGACCGTTGTCGAACTGCTTCGGCTGTACCTGCTCGCGCGGCTTGCCCTGCTCCGCCTTCGCCAGGGCGGCGGCGTCGGGATAGTCGGTGACGAAGGCGTCCACCCCCAGGTCTATGTGCGCCCGGTACTCCGCCAGCGCGTCACCGTGGTCCGTCGGGGTCTGGCCGCGCCGCAACTGCAGGGGCAGGTACTGGTTCTCGCTGCGGAAGGTGTACACGCCGATCTTCAGCCCGGCCTTGTGCGCGTCGGACACCAGCGTGGTCGGGGTGCCCGAGCTGCCGTCCGGGTTGAGCGGGATCGCCGATGACTTGTCCGGTCCGATCCACTTCGCGTATTGGGCGATCTTCGCCAGCCCTTCGGGCTTCATCATGTCCGCGTAGGTCGTCGGGTCTCCGGCGGCGGTCAGGTCGTACGGCTGGCCGGTGGTGCCCAGGGCCTGCCACAGCGGCACGCGGAGCTCCTTCGCCACCCGCTTCAGGCTGGACGGCTCGAACGACTGGACCACCACCGGGCTGTTCGGCCGGTCGAGCCCGTTGCGCTTGACGGTCTCGATCAGCGGCTCCTCCAGTGGCAGCCCGATCGACCTGAAGTAGGTCGGGTGCTTGGTCTCGGGAAAGACCCCGACCTGCTTGCCGTACTGGCGCGAGAGCCGCTTGGCCAGGTCGAGCACCTCCTGGAAGGTGAGCACCTGGTAGTAGCCGTTGTAGACGGTGTTGCGCTGGCGGATCGCGGGCAGCCGCTCGACCGCGCGCAGCGTCTTCAGCTCGGCCAGGGTGAAGTCCTCGGTGAACCACCCGGTCACGTTGCGCCCGTCGACGACCTTGGTGGTCTTGCGCGCGGCGAACTCGGGGCGCAGCGACACGTCGGTGGTGCCGGAGATCTCGTTCTCATGCCTGACGACCAGCTTGTGGTCCTTGGTCGGCACCAGGTCGGGCTCGATCCAGTCGGCGCCCATGGCCACGGCCAGCTCATAGCCGCCCTGCGTGTGCTCGGGGCGGTGGCCCGCCGCGCCGCGGTGGCCGATGATGACGACCTGGGACCGGTCGGGTGCGGACTCGGCCGCGGCTGCCGCTGGAGCCGTGCCGGCTCCAGCTCCGGCTCCGGTTCCGGCGAGGATGGCGAGGGTGGTGGCTGCGATCTTCCGCACGTTGAAACTCCCTGCGGCATCTGTACCGGAGACTCTCACCGATGATCACCGCGAGGGATTATGGTAATGACCGAAATTTAGCTATGGGCCAATAACGGCGGAATTTCCGGTGACGAGCCATCCCTCTCAGGCCGGGTCGCTGTAGTCGGTGGCGGCATAGACCTTCAGCAGCCTCTCGACTCCGTGCAGGAACGTCTCGCAGATCAGCGCCGGGTCGAACAGGCAGCCGGCGGCCATGGCGCCGTCGCGCATCATCACGAAGTGGCGGGCGGCGGGCTCGGCGCCGGTCTGCTGGATCTTGGTCAGCAGCTCCGTGACGGTTTCGAGGAACCATTGGCGGTGGGCGAGGACGGCCTTGTGCACCGGGGACTCCGGGTCGGGATATTCGGCGGCGGCGTTGAGGAAGGCGCATCCCCGGAATCCGGCGGACCGGATGCCTTGGGCGATGGACTCGCTGAGGGCCCGGATGGTGCCGGCGGCCGGTAGCCCGGCGGTGACGGCCTCGTCCGCTTGCCCCCGCATGGCCCGGTCGACCTCGTTCAGGTAGGCGAGGACAAGGTCTTCCTTGCCGGGGAAGTGCCGGTAGAGGGTGGCCCGCGTCACCTGCGCTTCCGCGACGATGCGATCGATGCCGACGGAGTGGATGCCCTCCGCGTAGAAGAGCCGGGTGGCCGTGTTGAGCAGCCGGGACCGTGCTTCGGACGGCCGGCCTTCGGATGGGGTGGGCATGCCGCCAGCTTAGCGGATAGAACGTTCGGTCTTGACAGTCCGCGCCACGATTGCCATGCTGTGCCGCGATAGAACGTTCGGTCTTGTGGAGAGGGCGCTGAAGCGCTCTCCGCATCACTCATCCACCGAAAGGATCATCATGAGCACCATCGCCGCGTCGCCCGGTATTTCCGGGACCGCGTCCGCGCTGCGGCGGCTGTACTTCGTCCGGTTCGCGTTCGCCATCGTCTGGGCCCTCGTGATGTTCACGACCGCCTCGAACCTGGGCCCGCTCGCGGTCACCCTGCTCGTGCTCTACCCGCTGTTCGACGTGGGCGCCGCCGTCATCGACGCCCGCGCGTCGCGCGCCACCGGATCACCTGCCCTGCTGTACGTGAACGTCGCCGTCAGCCTGATCACCGCCATCGGTGTGGCCATCGCCTGCGCGTCCGGCATCCCGGCGGTGCTGCGCGTGTGGGGCGCCTGGGCGGTCGTCGCCGGGCTGGTCCAGTTGATCGTGGGGGTCACCCGGCGCAAGATGGGCGGCCAGTGGCCGATGATCATCAGCGGCGGCGTCTCCGTACTCGCCGGTGCGTCGTTCATCGTCGGCGCCGCCGCGGCCGACCCGACGCTGACCAACGCGGCCGGCTACGCCATTCCCGGCGGCATCTTCTTCCTCATCTCGGCCTTCCGCCTCGGCCGCGCCGCGAAGGGGAACTGACGTGGACGGCAGAACGTACGACGTCGTCGTCATCGGGGCCGGTCCGGTCGGGGAGAACGTCGCCGACCGGGTGGTGCGGGGCGGCCTGAGCGCCGCCGTCGTCGAGCGCGAGCTCGTCGGCGGAGAATGCTCCTACTGGGCCTGCATGCCGACCAAGGCGTTGCTGCGCAGCGCGGCGGCGTTACGGGCGGCGCGTCAGTTGCCGGGTGCCCGCGAGGCGGTGACCGGTGGTCTCGACGCGGCCGCGGTGCTGAACCGGCGGGATGGTTTCGCCTCGTACTGGAAGGACGACGGTCAGGTCGGCTGGCTCGATTCGGCCGGGATCGCCCTGCACCGTGGCCAGGGCCGGATCGTGTCCGCGGGCGTGGTCGAGGTGACCGGCGACGACGGCGTCCCCATCACGTTGACGGCCCGGCACGCGGTGGTCATCGCGACCGGAAGCGGCGCACTACTGCCCGACATTCCCGGTTTGCGGGAGGCCGCGCCGTGGACCAGCCGGGAGGCGGCCGCCGCGAGCGCGGTCCCCGGCCGGCTCGCGATCATCGGCGGTGGCGTGGTGGCGTCGGAGATGGCCACCGCCTTCGCCGCCCTGGGGTCCTCGGTGACGATGCTGGTCCGTGACGGTGTGCTGCCGCTGGCCGAGCCGTTCGCCGGCGAGCGGGTCACCGAGTCGTTGCGGGAGGCCGGTGTGTCGGTACGCCTCGGCACGGAAGCCGCGTCGGTGCACCGCGACGAGACCGGAACGGTGCGCATCACGATGACCGACGGCGAGCGGGTCGAGGCCGACGAGGTTCTGGTGGCGATCGGCCGGACACCGAACACCCAGGACATCGGTCTCGGCGCCGTCGGCTTGACGCCGGGTACCTGGCTCACGGTGGACGACACGCTGCGAGTGGTCGGGGAGGACGGGGCAGCGATCGGTGACGGGTGGCTGTACGCCGTCGGTGACGTCAACCGGCGAGTGCTGCTGACCCACCAGGGCAAATACCAGGCCCGCGCGGTCGGCGACGTGATCGTGGCGCGGGCGAAGGGCGAAGCGGTGGAGGACGGCCGCTGGGGCCGGCACGTGGCCACGGCCGACGAGCGCGCGGTGCCCCAGGTGGTCTTCACCGAACCGGAGATCGCGTCGGTGGGGCTGACCGCGGCCGCGGCTGAGGCCGCCGGGGTACGGATCCGCGTCCTCGACTACGACCTGGGCGCCGTCGCCGGATCCGCCCTGCACGCCGACGGATACCGGGGGCACGCCCGCATGGTCGTCGACGAGGACCGCAAAGTGATCGTCGGCTTCACGCTCGTGGGTCCGGACGTCGCGGAACTGCTGCACGCCGCGACGATCGCGGTCGTCGGCGAGGTTCCGCTGGACCGGCTGTGGCACGCGGTCCCGTCGTACCCCACGGTCAGCGAGGTGTGGCTGCGGCTGCTGGAGGCGTACGGCCGCTGACCGTACGCTCACCAGGGTGCGAGGGGTTGAGCGCGGCGATCAAGTCGCGTGCGTGGGGTCGGATGAGCCCCACGCGACGCCCTGGCCGCGGTCCATCGCGGTGATGGCCCGCATGTCCTCGTCGTCGATGGAGAAGGAGAACAAGTCCGCGTTCTCCCGCATACGCGCGGGGTTGGTGCTCTTGGGCAGGACCGGGTACCCGTTCTGGACGCCCCACCGCAGCAGCAGCCGCGCCTCGGTGACCCCGTACTTGGCGGCAAGGGCCTTGAAGGGCGAATCGCCACTGGCGCTGTCGGCCCGCATCTCATCCGTCTTGCCACTGTGATGGCCCGGGGCGGTCCGCCAGGTCGAGAGGGGCACCAAGCTGCTGTAGGCGATGGGAACGATGCCGTTCTCGTCGAGAAAGCGCACGAGTTCGGGCTTCTGAGACCACGGGTGCAGTTCGATCTGGTTCGCGTGTGGCAAGGGGAGACCCGCCGCGGTCAGTTCCTCGATGTGCGCGGCACTGAAGTTGGACACGCCGATCGCCCGCGTCTTGTGCTTCTCGAACAGCTCGACCAGCGCACGCCACTGCTCCAGCCGCTGCGCCCGGTTGAACGGCGCGTGGATCAGGTACAGGTCGACGTGGTCGAGGCCGAGCCTGTGGAGACTCTCCTCGAAGGCGTCGACGGCCTGCTGCGTCGACTTGAAGGATTCGTCTCCGTCTCCCGGCCACAGTTTGGTCGTGATGAACAGGTCGTCGCGGGTGAGCCCCTCGGCGGCCATCCCGCGGCGAATCCCCTCACCGACGCCGCGTTCGTTCTGGTAGACCTCCGCGGTGTCGATGTGGCGGTAGCCGGCGCGCAGCGCCGCCTCGACGGCGTCGGCGGCCTCCGCGTCGGGGATGAGGTAGGTGCCGAACCCGAGGAGCGGGATGTCGACCCCGGGTGCGAGTGTCCTGCTGTGCGAGGTGGTCACGGGTCCTCCTGGATGTGTGCTCGGGTCGCGGCCATGACGCGACGCGGGTCGGCGGCCTGGCAGTTGTCGTCATCTTCGACGCGTCGCCCGGAAGGTATGGGCCGACTCTTTGGCCTGCGGCTTCGCGCCCGCGAGTGATCTGTTTCCGACTCTAATGCCGGATGGCGGGTCCTACCGCGAGGCAGGGGGGTACTGCCAGGGACCCCCTTCGCGGGCCTTCTTGACCGGGAGCCGGGTTTACCTGAAGCCCCGTCTTGGGCGCTGGGGGTTTCTGCCAGTACCCCTCACAGCGGAGACTCCCAGGTCACAGCTGCTTTGCGTTGCATGGTCAGTGGTCGGTGCGCCGCTGCTCTTCGCGGTCTCGGCCGGGATGGGGACGTACGACTTCAACGTCGCGATCGTCCGCAAATAGCCGCCCGTCGCTTCTGCTCTGTGAAAGGGACTCTTCGTGCCCTCCATGCCCGACCGCCGGATGACTCCGGCGCGCACACTCATCTTCGCCATCGCCGCCGGTCTGGCCGTCGGAAACCGCTCCAGCCCGTACGCCGACAAGCCGAACGCGTCCCTGTGATGCGCGTCCATGCCTGTGGGGGGCACTGGCAGGGACTCTCACGCGCCCTCACCGGCCGCTACATCCTTCCTATGCTGAGGTTATGGACAACCGGGCCGAGGTCAGCACCTTCCTGAGATCCCGCCGCGACAAGATCACGCCGGAGGAGGCGGGCCTGCCCGCGTACGGGCAGCGGCGCGTGCCCGGCCTGCGCCGAGGCGAGGTCGCGACGCTGGCCGGGGTCAGCGTCGAGTACTACACCCGCCTGGAACGCGGCAACCTCGGCGGTGTCTCCGACAGCGTCCTCAACGCCCTCGTCCGGGCCCTGCGCCTGGACGACACCGAACGCGACCACCTGTACGCCCTGGCACACGCGGTCAACGCCCGGCCCCTCCGCGAGCGGCCCCGCCCCCAACGGGTCGCCGTGCGGCCCAGCGTGCTGCGCATCATCGAAGGCCTGCACGACCAGCCGGCCTACATACGCAACAACCGCATGGACATCCTGGCGGCCAACCCGCTGGCCCGCGCCCTGCACTGTGAGTGCTTCGAACAGGAGCCGGCCAACTGCTGCCGCTTCGTCTTCCTCGACCCCCGGGCCAGAACGTTCTACCTCGAATGGGAACGCGTCGCCCGCGACGGCGTCGGCGTCCTGCGGGTCGAAGCCGCCAAGAACCCCTACGATCGCGAACTGTCGAACCTGATCGGCGAGCTGTCCACCCGCAGCGACGCCTTCCGCAGTCTGTGGGGCGCCCACAACGTGCACGTCTACACCAGAGGCACCAAACGCTTCCACCACCCGGTGGTCGGCGCGATGGAGCTGAGGCACGAGTCCCTGGACCTGCCCGGCGACGAAGGACTGTCCATCACCGTCTACAGCGCCGATCCCGGCACACCGGCCGCGGACGCCCTGCAGCTTCTCGCCAGCTGGGCGGCGACCCAGGAGCACGACAAAGCCGCCGCACACACCGACACCAAGCGCTGACCTCCGGCCCAGGCGGGGGTTCGACCAACGTGTGCGGCCCCCGATGGATTTGTCGGGGGCCGCATGGTTGATGGCGCTAGAAGTCGAAGATTCCGTTCTTCGCGCCTGCTACGAACTTGTCCCAGACGGCCCGACGGACCACCCAGGGCTCGGCGTCTGGTTGCTCAGTGTCACGCAGGGCGACGCGGCCGTCGGACAGATGCTTGGCCTCCAGGCATTCGCCGCCCTGGCCGCTTGACGCGGTGATCCATCCTGTGGGGCTCGCGATCTCTCGCCCGATCTTCTCGCTCAACTCCATGCTGCCACTCTCCCCTTGATCCGCTGCATTGGCAGGTACTCGGGAAGTGCCGCCTTGCGTATGCATTCGAGCCGATCCACCAGTCGCTTGATCTCGGTGGGTTTGTCGATGACGTGACCGTGGAGGGCGGATTCGACATACGCAGCGATCGTCACTCCATTCTCCTGGGCGAGAACGACCGGCCCCACCAGAGCTGCCGTGCACAGAGCTTCGTATGGGACGAGTTGGACGCTGAACCAGTTGTTCTCGGCCATGGCGATCAGATGTTCCAGCTGGCGGCGGGTCACAGAGCCGTCGCCAATTGGACGATACAGGATGCCTTCGTCCACGACCGCGAGGTATTGGGGAGGAATGGGCCGGTTGAAGATAGTTTGCCGTTCCAATCGGGCTTGGATGGCTTCCTCTACCTGCTCCGGTGTCGTTTGTGGCTCCCCGGTGAAGATCGCGCGAGCGTACTCCTCGGTCTGTGCCAGTCCCGGCACGATCAATGGGGCAACGCTGATGATTTGATCCGCCTTCCGCTCGATCGGTGGCCACTGCCGATACCACTGGGGTATCCGGTCGCCGCTGATGGCCGGCCAGTGCGTCAGCAGCGCGCCGTCCAGCCCCAGCGCCTTTTCGCAGAGCTCGATCAGTTCGCGCGTGGGCTTCTCGTCTCCGCGTTCTACGTTGCCAATACGACTCTTGCTGTAGCCGATACGCTCGGCGAGCTGCGCCTGAGTCCATTTAGCCGCGTATCGGTATTTCCGTAGATCGGCACCGAAACGTGCCATTGGGCCGGTGGTTGGGTCGAGCTCTTTGGGTGCTGGCATCGATACCCCTGTGGCCGCGACTGTTCCAGCTCTTCTGGTTTGATGCCAGGAGGGATTGTTTCCCAACACAATGTAGCTCGTTGCATGCACTGTTTGAAGTGGCAACCGGAAGCTGGGTGCTGTCAAATCGCATAACAGAGTCCCGGCGCGAGCGATGGTGGCATGCGCCAAACTGCGACGGGTGGGAAATGGGTGGTAAATATGACAGAAGTCGGCATGCGGCTCGTCGGCGACATGCGGTTTCCCGGGCGCCCCGAGGTCGTCAGCGATGTACGGATTTATGCCGTAACCTGGCTGGTCGGGGAGCTGCCTGAAGCCGCTGACGATGCAAATCTTCTGGATAACGTACGACTTCTAGTTACCGAAATCGCCACCAACGCAATAAGGCATACTATTTCCGGCCGCTGGAGAAATGGAGCTTTTCGCGTCCGCATGTGGCGCGGCAGCGGCGGCCGGATCCGTGTTGAGGTCAGGGACCAGGGCTGGTGGTCGGGGCCACGGCTCCGCAGCGACGACGCGAACGAGACCGGCGGGCGAGGGCTCCAGATCTTGGCGGCCGTGGCGACGAGATGGGGCGTCAGAAGGCACTTGTTCGGCCGGACCGTATGGTTTGAGCTGGACCCTATCGCGGCGAGCATGGCGTGCCTGGACGCGCCAGGGCAGATCGTCGATCAGGCAAGCGGGCGGGTGATCAGGAGCCACGGCTGAGCAGCCGGCCTATCCGGTCGGCGACGAGGTGCGGTTGCTCGGCCTGGATGAAGTGTGCCGAGTCGACGACTTCGTGGCGCCCGTCGGGCAGGGTCTCGGCGTACCGCCGCTGGTGCTCGCGGATGGCGGCGTTCTGGCGCTCCCGCCCTTTGGCGGCGCGCGCCGCCGACAGCACGATCGTCGGGCATTTCGGGAGCTGGGGCGGGCGGGCGCGGAACCGCGGGATGGCGGCGGCCACCGCCTGCATCTCCTTGCGGGTCTGAGCGGTCCCGGCGGGGGTGAAGTTCTCGGCGAGCATGGCCTGGTAGGTGTCGGCGGAGAACAAGGGCCGGACATTGCCGCTGAACAGCCGCGCCAGGGGGCGGAAGCGGCTGAGCGTCTGCGTCACGGCCAGCATGCGGTCGATCTTCTTGGTGGTCTGGTCCCACATGTCGTACACCGGCGAGGTCTCCGGTGTGGGGTCGACCAGCAGGAGCCCTCGCAGCCGCGATCCCAGGCGCTCGGCGGCGCGGCGGGCGACCAGCCCGCCCATGCTGTGCGCGGCGAGCACGAACTCGCCCGGGACGACGGCCTCGGTCATCGCGATCAGGTCGGCGGCCAGGTCATCGATGCTGAGCTGCTGGGTGGTAGGGCCGCTGAGCGCGCGCCCGGCGCGGTCGTAGGCCACCAGTCGCGCCTTGTCGGTCAATGGTGGCAGCACCGGGTCCCAGAAGGTCCGGCCGCATCCGCTGCCCGCCTCGAAGACCACCCAGTCCTGTCCCTGGCCGGACTCCTCGACATAGACGGTCCGGCCGTTGACGGGCACCAGCTGTCCAGGGGCGTCTCGCATGGCTCCTCCTTCGAGTCCTTCGAGCGCAACGTTTTCATTTTTGATAACGGTATCTCATATGAAATCGTTGAGCCATGGATCCTGTCGAGCAGTTGTTGCACCCAGTGCGGCTGCGCATCGTGCACGCCCTGTCCGCAGTGGGCGCGCTGACGATCGCGCAGATGTGCGCCCGCATGCCCGAGGTGCCGAAGATCACGATGTACCGGCAGGTCGCCCAGCTGACCGAGGGAGGGTTCCTGGAAGTGGACGGCGAGCAGCGGGTACGCGGCGCCGTCGAGCGCCGCTACCGGCTGCGTCAGGACCGGCCCAGGATCGGCGCCGACGAGGCCGCCACGATGTCGCTCGACGACCACCGCCGGGGATTCGCCGCGGCCATGGCCGTCCTGATCGCCGAGTTCAACGCCTACCTGGACCGCGACGGCGCCAGCCCGGAGGCCGACTCGGTCTCCTACCGGCAGGGCACCGTCTGGCTGAGCCCGGACGAGCTCGCTGACATGCTGGCCGACCTGCTCGTGGTGCTGCGCGACCGGCTGGTCAACGCACCCACGCCAGGCCGCACGCCGTACCTGCTCAGCGCGATCTTGTTCCCTGCCGAGCAGCCGCCCGCGCCTGAAGCCGGTCGTTAGCCACAGTCGCTCCCGACACAAAGCACGCGACCTAAAGCACGCGACCTAAAGCACGCGACGTGTGCGCACGACACCCCCCTCGATGGCGATCCGGCCGATATCGTGCCGCCATGACCGATCATGTCCAGCGCCCACTGCTGTTCCTGGACGTCGACGGGACGCTCCTGCCCTATGGCGGTGGACGGCTCCCGTCAGCCCTCGATGAGTGGGCGGCATGGCAGGACGCGGCCAATCCGCAGTTGGCGAAGATCGATCCCGCGCACGGCCCGCGGCTGCTGGCGCTGTCCTGCGAGCTCGTCTGGGCCACCGCGTGGATGCACGACGCCAACGAGGTGATCGCTCCGCTTCTCGGCCTGCCGGAGCTCCCGGTGGCCGACCTCCCGGACGCCCCTGAGGAAGACGACCCTGGTGTGCTGCACTGGAAGACGCAGGCTCTCGTCGAGGCGGCAGCCAGCCGCCCGTTTGTCTGGGTCGACGATGAGATCACCGACCTCGACCGGATATGGGTTGCCAGACACCATCGCGGACCGGCTCTTCTTCACCGCGTCGACTCCGCGAACGGTCTCACCCATGAGGACTTCGCCATACTCGACGCCTGGCTTCGGGAGACGTCCAGCAACTCGTGAAACTCAGCTGTCGAGAACGTGCAGGTCGTTGACCGTGTAGGACAGGGACGCGCGGAATCCCATCCCGGTGCGTACCGGAGCGAGCGCCGCCAATTCCTCACCACGTGCGGGGAAGAAGGACAATTCCCCCGCACCGATCCAGGCGGTGTCGATTCGGATGTCGTCAAAGACGGCCATCACCAACTCGTGTACGGCGGGCTTGTCGTGCCGGCCAGCGCTGAGTTGGGGAAAGTGGCGCAGGTTGACGGTGGGCCGGGACAGCAACGCCGTCGCGTCGGGGACGGACTGGTCCAAGGTGACCAGGGCCTCGGCGATGCGCTGGCCGGCGGCCGATGCGGTGGCGGCGAACCGGCCGCCCGGGCCGACCTGCGGCGTGGCTGGGCCCTGCGCGGAGAAGGCTCTGGTCTGGTGTACGGCTCCGAGCTTCTTGGGGAAGCCCTGGATCCACCCGCGGGCCAGAGCGGCGTCGTTGTCGACGTAGATGTACGGGCACCAGGCGACGGGCGTTTCCTGCCACATGGCGTCGATGAGGACCATGAACTCGCGGTACTGGCTGCGTACCGGATCGAGGTAGTCCTGGCCGGCGGCGGAGAACTGCCAGTCGATGAACATGGCGGTGGCATGTCCGGACGCGGACGGATCCGGGCTCAAGCCCGGGGGTAACGTGGCGGCCGCGGCTTCGGAGGTGGTCCAGAACTCCACCCCGATCACGTCACCCGCATAGTGCCAAGGGGGTGCGCCAACCAGGTTGGCCTCGCCGCGCGGGGAGAGGGGAAGGGTGTAGCCGTGCAGCATGGAATGCCTCCAAAAGGGACGATGCGCTTCATTTCACAGTGAGCCTCGACCGCGAGCGGCTCGTGACCAACAATGGGCCCTGGTGCCACATATGCACCATGAAGTCAGCACAGGCGGGAGCCGGACTTGGGCGAGGTGACCTTCACGATCCTGGGACCGGTGGGAGTGCGCTGGTCAGATGGGCGGGAAGCCTCGTTGAGCGGCAAGCAGCGCGCCGTGCTGGCCAGCCTGCTGCTCCATGTCAACGTCCTGGTCTCCAAGCAACGGTTGATGGCGGCGCTGTGGGAGGTTCCTCCCGCCTCGGCCGTTTCCAACCTGCAGACCTACATCGCCCAGTTGCGCCGAGCCCTCCCGCCAGGCACCCGGCTTATCACCAGAGCAGCGGGATACCTCTTCGAGGCGACTCCCGAGGAGGTGGACCTGCTCGCCTTCGAACAGACGGTACGGCTGGCCGAGGCCGAGCATGCCCAGGGAAACGTCTGGGGCGCGGTCCATCAGTACGAGCGAGCGCTCTCTTTATGGCGCGGGAAGCTGGCCGAAGGGACCGAGCTCGCGGGACCGGCGCTCGCCCGTGCCACCCAGGTGGAAGAGCGGCGCGCAGCTGTACGGCTGCGCTGGGCCGAGATGAAGCTCGGCCTGGGCCGGTCGGCGGAGGTGGTCGAAGATCTCTGCGCCTTCGTGGCCGAGCAGCCACTGAGCGAACATGCGTGGCGTCTGCTCATGCTGGCCCTTTCGCAGGCCGGGCAACGTGATGCGGCCCTGGACGCTTATCGGCGCGCCCGCGCGGCGCTTGTTGATCAGCTCGGCATCGAGCCCGGCCGGCAGCTTCAGCGACTCCAGGCCGACATCCTGGCCGACACCGTGATCGTCGAGGATCCTGCGGAACATCGCCCAGCGAGCACGCGTCCACGGCACGGCCATGCTCGCGCACCTCGCCCTGGCCGACATCGAGCTGGAGCGGCGGCGCTTCGAGCCGGCGCGGACCATGTTCCAAACAGCGTTCGACCACTTCGACTGGGGGGATGATGCCCATTCGGCTGCCTACGCGCTCACCGGCCTGGTCGCCTGCGATCTCTTGGCAGCAGAACCCGATCAACGAACGCGAACCAGCATCCGGGAAGTCCTCTCGCGGTTCAAGTCCGCTGACGGCATCGACAATCTGCTCGACGGTCTGATCGCCATATGCGGAGCACAGCCGCAGGATCATCAGGAAGTCATTCGCATCTTCCGGCAGGCATTACTGCTTGCCCAGAACCCGCAGTGCCGCGAACCCGTCATGCAGTTCCTCCGCACCCTGATCACGGGAATCACCCTCTTTCGCCAGGACGCCCCGCAAGCAGCCATCGCTCGTTACCAGGACTGCCTCGACCTCACTCATGACCTGGGCTGGGGTCCGGGCGAACGCTATGTGCTACGCAGGCTGGGCGAGGTCTATCACGCCGTCGGAAGACACGCCGACGCGGTGAGCACCATGGAGCAGCTGTCGGCCATGTCGGCGAAGGCCGGCGACATGTACGGCGAGGCGCTGTCCGCCTATTTCCTTGGCGAACTCAGCCTTGAACGCGGGGAGCGGCAACCGGCGGCGGATTACTTCGTACGCTGCCACGACCTCATGAACAGGCACGGACATCCGACCTGGCCCGCGCGTGCGCGCCACATGATCGACCTCGCCCGCGGAGAGCTCTAATGAGGTTGCCCGTCGGGGGAGGCGAGCGGAGCCGCAGGCCGACGGCGGGACAGGCGGGTGCGGAGCCAGCCGAAGACCGCAGGCCCACCCGCGAAGCACCATAGCGCTATCACGGGGTCGCAGATGGCGCAGCCGAAGGAGGAGTCCGCGGCGAAGGGGAGCAGGGGGCTGCCCTGGAGATGGTGCAGCACGTCCCAGGCGGTGTGGAGCAGCCAGCCGATGCCGATGAACCGCCAGCTTTCCAGCCCCCGATAGGCGACGTACGACATGACGACCGGCAGCACGAACTCCCAGTAACCGAGCCCGCCACCGCTGAGATAGGCGGCGCCCGCACCGGCGACCGCCACGGCATTCGCGCGGCGCCGGTGCGGCTCGGGAATCAGGGAGATGACGGAGACGGCGATCAGACCGATCAGGATCGGCATGAGGATGGACATGAAGAGTGGTGATCCGTTCTGCGAACATGCGAGTTGAAGTCGAAAGCAGCGCCAGGCTAGATCGGCTCGCCCCATCGGCCCCATGGGCTGAATCGACAATTTCCAACGGGTTCCCGCCATCCGCCGCCGGGCCGTTGACCAGCGCGACCTACCGTGTCCCTATGCACACGGTGGCGGTCCTGGCGCTGGACCATGTGGTGGCGGCCGACATGGCGACCCCGATCGAGGTGTTCGGGCGGGCCCGGCTGGCGGACGGGAGCCGCCCGTACCGGGTCCTGGTCTGCGCGGCGACGCCGCGGGTGGCCAGCGACACGTTCACACTCCTCGCCCCGTACGGGCTGGAGGCGCTGCGGGAGGCGGACACGATCGTCGTGCCGGGCTGCTCGGAACAGGCAGCCCCGCCGGACCGGGAAGCACTCGACGCCCTGCGCGCGGCGGCGGCCGCGGGAACCAGGATCGCCTCCATCTGCGCGGGGGCGTTCATCCTCGGCGCGGCCGGGCTGCTCGACGGGCTGCGCGCGACCACGCACTGGATCGCGGCCCACCGGCTGGCCGAACTGTTTCCGCGGGTGGATGTACGGCCGGACGTGCTGTACGTCGACAACGGCCAGATCCTGACCTCGGCCGGCGCCGCGGCCGGCCTGGACCTGTGCCTGCACCTCATCCGGCGGGACTTCGGCTCGGCGATCGCCGCCGACTCGGCTCGGCTGTCGGTGATGCCGCTGGAACGAGAGGGCGGACAGGCGCAGTTCATCACGCACGCTCAGCCGCCGGTGCCCCAGGGCTCGCTGCTGGAGCCCGTCCTGTCGTGGATCGAGGACAACCTCGCCCGGGAGGTGACCCTGGCGGAGATGGCCAGGCGCGGCGGGCTCAGCGAGCGGACCTTCAGCCGCCGCTTCCGGGAGCAGACCGGCACCACTCCGCTGCAGTGGCTCCTACGAGCCCGGGTACGCCGGGCGCAGTTCCTGCTGGAGACCACCGACCACGGCGTCGAGCGCATCGCGACGCAGGCCGGGTTCGGTTCGCCCACCGCCTTTCGGGAGCGGTTCAAGCGCGTCGTCGGCGTCACCCCGCACGCCTATCGCGCCTCCTTCCGGAGCGCTTAGATCTCTAAACGCCACTCTCTCTGCTCGTCGAAGAACTCGAATCCCATGGCCTCGTTGATGTCCAGCATGTGGGCGTTGGAGACGGCGTTCCACGTGATGACGCGCTCGATGTGGGGCTCCCGCTCGTGCAGCCAGAGCAGGTTGCCGATCTTGAGAAGCAGGCCCAGGCGGTGGCCCCGGTGCTCGCGCAGCACGGTCGTGTCCCCCTGATAGCCCCAGCTGTCGGAGCGGTCCTCGTCGACCAGGATGCGCGTGTAGCCGGCGGGGGCGCCGTCGGACGTGCGCCTGGCGATCATGGTGTACGGAGTGCGGCCGATGACCGGAAGGGCCTGCTCGCGGGAGCGCACGCGGTCGACGGAGAAGTTCGCGGCCTCGATGTCCGCGTCGCGCGGGGCGTCGTTCATGCCGTCCATCAGCGTGGCCAGGTCCTGCAGCAACTCGGGGCCGGCCGGGCCGACCCAGCGCTCCAGGCGGTAGCCGTCCACCTCGGGCCGCATCCGCTCCAGCGCTGCCCAGTCGGCCGTACGCAGGTCGAGCGTGCGGCGGGCCTCCGTGAGCGAGAGCGTCATCCCGCGCGCGGCGGCGAAGCGGGCGCCCGACCCGGTGTCGGGCGTCGCGGTCAGGACCAGCGTCCGACCGTGGGCACGCAGCCGCTCAAGGGCATGCTCGAACAGCGCCGAGCCCAGGCCCCGCCCGCGCCGCTCCGGCCGCACCACGAGGGTGAACAGCCGGCCCACGTGGGTGTTGTCGTCTTCGGGCAGCGCCAGCGCGTACCCGCCGACCACCTTGCCGCCCTCGGCCGCCACCCACGCCTCGGACCGCCCGCCCGCTCCGCCCGTAGTGACGACGTAGGAGAACCAGGGCAGGGACGGTACGGGGCCGTGGTCGTCGCCGTTGCCGGCCACGAACGCGTCGTACAGGCCCGTGACCAGATCACCCGGCTGGTCGAAATCGATCGGCTGGATCATCCACTGCCCATCTCGCACTGAGCCTCCCCAAAGGCCGGTCCATGTCGCCATCAACCTACAGAACCGGCCCCGCCCGCCGCCGCTGAGATTCCTGTCGGCCAGGCTGCCTGGCCTGCCGCCCCGAAGATCCTGGGCCGCCTGTCATCGGTGAACGTCGCCGGACTGATTCAATCGGCGGCCGGCAGGAGAGCGAGCGTCCGGGTGAGCGCGGCGCGACCCCTGCGTAGGGCAGCGGTCCGATCGGTTCCGGCTGGTCCCTGCCATCGGAGATAGACCATGGTGGTGCCATGACGCACGGCCACCGAGACATTCGCGACCAGGTGATGGGCCGACCGGGACGACAGGTCGCGACGTCGTATGACGAAGGTCTCGATCTCGCCGGTCCAGGGTCCTGAGGTGAGGGGTCTGACCAGGTGACTGCCACTCACGTGCGACTTGTCGTCGTCCTCGCAATTGACCCAGTCGCCCCAGCCGAGCGGGCGGGTGCGCGCCTGTTCGGCGGCCTGCTCGTCGGGCAGGAGCAGCACGTCCGTACGGATGGATACCTCGCCGGCCAGGCGGCGCCTGATCGTGGGAGCGCCACCGTACACGTTCTGGTCGAAACCGGCGGACGGGCAGACGGTGTCGTGCTCGGGATCGAAGGTCTGCCACGACTTCATGTTCTTGCCGTACGCGGACGGCGCGGGCAACGCCGCAGCCATGGCGCTCAAGGCCGATCTTGGGGAGGTGCCGGCCGGGGCGGGGCTGTCGGGGTCGCCGCCTACAGCGGCCAACACGGACACTGCCCCGGTTTCCGGGCCGAGCGGGAGCAGGAGCGGGTCCATCGTTCTCCATGACACCTCGGCCAGCAGCCCTCCTCTGGCGGCCACGATCGTCGACATGATGTCCGGGTCGCCATCTTTCGTGTACTCCTCTTCGTTGACCCTGGCCCGCACTCCGTGCCATCCCCAGCGATCGAAGTCCGCCAGATCACTGCCCGAATAATCGGATTGGGGCTGGCGGGCGCAGTCCTCCGCGCCGCGACGGGCCTCCCGGACCAGGCGGCTCGCAGTGCCGGGCGAAGTGATCCAGAACCTGACGTCCAGCGCCGAGGACACCTCCGGAACACGAAGCAGGCCGGTGTAGGCCGGAACCCCCTCGGGGGGCAGCGCGTCGAGGCCGTGCTCCGGCCAGCAGGAAAACAGAAGGGGGAAGTCCAGGTTCATCCCGGCGGGAACGGCGACGGTGAGGCCCATGTCCTCGAGGCGGCGGTCGACGTCGTCATCCAAGCGGCTCCGCAGCCGCTCAGCGATCTCCTCCGCCGAAGTCGCCGCCTGTACGGGTATCGGCAACAGGGGCGCCATCGGCCGGTCAGCGACGCCTGAGGCTAACAACAGGGCGACAGCTGCGGCCGCGACACGACGCCTGGCAAGATCCACAAGGGGTACGACGCCGGGCGTCCGAGAAAGGTTCGCCTGGGGGCGGGGGCCTCGAAGATCGGTCCATGTCGCCATCAACAGTCTCGCCCGCCGCCGCTGAGACGTCCTGTTGGCTAGTCTTCGGGGTGATGTTGGAATCAGGGTCAATGTCGCTTTATGCCCTGATATTGCGTGCGTCAAGTCGGAGGTGATCACGGTGCATCCGGTCTCATGACAGCCCCATCCCGGGGTGTCACGGAGCCGAAAGGTGACCGTATGAGCAAGACCGACAAGACCCGGCCCTGGTGGGTGCGGATCGCCGACGAGCCGATGGTGACCTGTCTGCCCATCCATGATCATCGGTTCGGGCCATGCACGCTCCCCGACGAGATCACCGCCGCCAGCGCGTCCCTGAGCCACCGTACGAGCGGCTGTTACTGGCGTGCCAGCGACCGCTACTGGTTCGACTGCGGTGGTGGCGGCGGGGGCCGGGAGTGGTACTTCTTCCGGCGCGAAGGACGCCGCCGTAGCCGCCGCCAGGCGCGCCGCGAACTGCGCGCCTATCACGGCGAAGACTGACGGAGTGGCGCGCGTGGCACACTGGGCCAGGCTTGGTGAGAGCGAGCCACGCACGATGAGCACGGTCAGGCGCGTGGCTCGGCGTACTGCCTCGGCAGTGTGAAGCCGCGCGTCTCCAGCACGGTGCGCAGGCGGTCGGGGTAGTCGGTGATGATGCCGTCGACGCCGTCGTCGATGAGCTTGTTGATGGTGGCCTCGTCGTCGATCGTCCACGGGATCACCTTGAGGCCGAGGCGGTGCGCCTGGTCGACCATCTCCCGGGTGACGTAGGCCTGGTAGCCGGGATCGGTCGCCTTGCCGTTCTGCGGGGTGCCGTGCACGGGCGAGAACGCGCCGGCGCCGAACGACTTGACGGCCCTGAGCGGGTCGCCGCCGAAGTCGTCGATGTCGATCCCGCCCAGCCACGGGGAGGCGCCGGGCTTGCCGGTCTGCAGGAAGTCGATGTTCGTCAGCGCCACCAGGGGGAGGCGCGGCTCGACCTGGCGCTCAAGTCGTTCGCACGGTAGCGCTTGACCAGGTGCGCGAGCCCTACTGCGTCGATACGGCCTTCCAGGGTGCGGGAAACTGGAGGGATGACCACCGAGAACGGCCGTCCCGGTCCGCCCGTGACCAGTGTCTCCGTCGTGCTGCTGACTCTGGCGCGCCGGATCGAGGCCGAGCTCAACGCCGCTCTGGCCGCGCTCGACCTCACGGTCAGCAAGCTCGGGCTGCTGGGTCACATCGCCGGTGTGCCCGGGGTGTCGTTCAGCGATCTGGCGCGGATGTCGGGGACCACGGTGCAGAGCGCCCACAGCGCGGTGAAGGCGCTGGCCGCCGCCGGGCTCGTGAGTGACAGTGTCGCCCGCGCCGGTTCCGCCTCGACGATCGAGCTCACGCCTGACGGTGCGCGCCTCCTCGAGGCGGCCAAAGAGGCGGTGGCCGGAGTCGATGAGCACCTGTTCGGCCCCGAGTCCGACCCCATCCAGCGGCAGATCGCCGACGCGGTCCGCGCCGCCTTCGAACCCCGCTGACCGCTTCGAGGCCGCTGGCCGCATCGAGGGTCGCTAACAGCTTCGGGGCCTACTCCACCAACTGGCGCTCCTGGCGCGGCGTCGCTAGCTCCTTCGAGCGCCGCTGACTGACTGTTCGCGCTGACTGGTCGCGCGACTTTGGGGCACATCCCGCCCAAACAACCTTCAGTCTGCCTGAAGCTTCCGTGCTAGCCTTCAGGCTACCTGAAGGCTATGAGGGAGTATCCATGGAAGGTCTGTTGCTGTCGATACATGTACTCGCCGGCATCGTGTTCGTCGGCGGATCGGCCATCGCGGCCAGCCTGTTTCCCCGCTACGCACCCGTTACCGCCGACGTCGGCGTGGGTTCGGCGGTCGGCGACGCGCCGACGCAGGTCTCAACCGAGACCGAGCGGAATCGGGCCGTGGCCGTCGCGCTGCACCGAATCACCCGGGGCTACGGCCTCTTCGGCATCGTCGTGCCGGTGGTCGGGATCGCCGCGGCCCTCGTGCAGGGCCGGATCGGTGAGATCTGGATCACCGTCTCCATGATCCTCACCGCGGTGGCGGGCGGCCTGCTGGCCCTGCAGATCTACCCGCGGCAACGCGACGCGCTCGCCACCCCTGACGGCGGCGAGCGGCTGCGCAAGCTCTCCATGCTCGCCGGGATCTACAACCTGCTTTGGGCGACCGTCGTCGTGCTGATGATCGTCCGTCCCGGCTCGGCCACGGCATGACCTTCCCGCGTACGGCCGCCTTCCCGTCGGGCGTCCGCTGGCGCGCCGTCATTCCGGGCGTCGGTGGACTGCTGGTTGTACGGCGGAGGCGAAGAACCCAGTAAGGAGCCGTGCCTCGAAAGGCGCGAGGGTGACCGCGTCGGTCGGCCGGTCTCGCTCGTCGACGGTCGCGTGCGATGACCAAAGCGTGCTCCTGGCATCAGGAAGCGCGATTCTCTGGTCACGGTCGGAAAGATTCACCGCCACGAGAACCGCGTCTTCGCCGTCACCGCGGCGATAGACGAGATGGTCCGGGTGGGCGGACAACACGGTGATACCGCCTTCGCGCAGTACGGCCAGCTCTTTTCGGAGCGTCAGGAGTCCTTTGACGAGGGAGAGGACCGAGCCGGGGTCGAATTCCTGGCTCTCGACGCTGAACTCTCCCGCCCACGAAGGTATGGGCAGCCAAGTCTCGACGTCATCGGGACCGAATCCGGCGTGCGCCGGCTTCTCCTGCCACGGCATGGGCATCCGCTGCGGGTCACGGCCGAGGCCGAGACCGGGCGCGCGTAGTTCGGCGCAGTCGCGGGCGTGCCCGCTGTCGACGGGGGAGTCGGGGAGGCCGAGTTCGTCGCCGTAATAGAGCGTCGGCGTTCCCTTGAGGGTGAGCAGCAGGGTCAGTGCGCCGGGTACGCGTTCCGTTCCGATTCGACTGGCCAGACGAGAGCGGTCGTGATTGCTCAGCACCCAGTTGGGGTGCGAGCCGGCCGGGAGCGCGGCGTAATAGCGCTGAATGAGTTCCGCCAGGTCGACGCCGTTCCAGGGGGTGTCGATGAGGGAGAAGTTCATCGCGATGTCCAGTCCTCGCGACCCGAGCGCGGCGACGCGTTCGAGTTTGAGATGGAGCTCACCCATCAGCATCCGGTCGGCATAGTCCTCGGTGACCGTGTGCATCTCCGTGAGGAGGCCCGGGAGTTCGGGTTGGTCGGCGGTGTACTTCTGAATCTGCCGCACCGTCGTGTGGGCCGCCGCGCCGCCGATCTCGAACGACTCGCTGCCGTCATCCATCGGATTGTCGCGAAGTCGCACGTCCTTGATGAGCCGCCACACCGCGTCCACGCGGAACCCGTCGACCCCACGGTCGAGCCAGAATCTCATCACGTCGAACATCGCGTGTTTGACGTCCGGGTTGCGCCAGCTCAGGCTCGGCTGCTCCGGCAGATGCGCGTGGTAGTAATACTGTCCGGTCGGCTCGTGGAAGGTCCAGGAGGAGCCGCCGAACGCGGAGGCCCAGTTGTTGGGCGGGCCGCCGTCCGGCTTCGGGTCGTGCCAGAGATACCAGTCCCGGTGCGCGCTGTCGCGACTCGACAGGGCGTCACGGAACCATGGATGCTCGCTGGAGGTGTGCTGGGGCACGTAGTCGAGTACGACACGCAGCCCTCGATCGTGCGCCCCCCGAACGATCCGCTCGAAGGTCGCCAGATCGCCGAACACCGCCCCGACCTCGGTGTATCCGGACACGTCGTAGCCGAAGTCCAGCAGCGGCGAAGCGTAGATCAGGCTCAGCCAGATCGCGGTCACGCCGAGTGCCGCGATGTAGTCGAGGCGCCGCTCCACGCCCCGCAGATCGCCGAACCCGTCGCCGTCGCCATCCTGGAAAGACGGCACGTACACCTGGTAGAAGGCCCCTTCGCGCCACCACTGTCCTGGTTCCCGGGTGGTCATCCCTTCACCGCCCCCGCGGTGAGGCCGGAGACGATCTTCTTCTGGAAGACCAGCACCAGGAGGACGAGCGGGATGGAGATGATCACGGACGCGGCGCTGATCGTGCCGAGCGGCTGCTCGTACTCGCTCGCGCCCGTGAAGAACGCGATGGCGACCGGAACTGTACGCGCCTCGGGGCTGTAGGTGAGCGTGGCCGCGAGCAGGAACTCGTTCCAGGAGAAGATGAAGGCGAGGATTCCCACGGTGGCGATGCCGGGCGCGGCGAGCGGCAGGATGACCTTGTAGTACGCCTGGAAAGGAGAGGTGCCGTCGATGTAGGCCGCCTCTTCGAGTTCCACGGGGATCTCTTTGAAGAAGGACACGAGGGTGTAGATCGACAGTGGCAGCGTGAACGTCAGGTAGGGGATGATCAGCCCGACGAGCGTGTTGTAGAGCCCCAGATCGTTCCACAGGGCGAACATCGGCGCGGCGATCGCGATGCCGGGGAAAGTTGTCACCGAGAGCACGATGCTCAGGATGAGGAACTTGCCGCGCATCCTGAGCCGGGCAAGGGGATAGGCGGCGAACGACGCGACGGCGAGCGCGAGGATGGTCGTCGTCGACGCCACGATGACGGAATTGACCAGGGCGCCCAGGAAATGGCTGTCGCCGAGAATCGCCAGGTAGTTCCCGAGAGTGGGGTGCGGCGGGGTGAGACTCGCCGTGGAGAGATCGGGCCCTGCCTTCAACGAGGTGTTGATGAGCCAATAGAGCGGCACGAGCGAGAGCACATGATCGAACCTCGTGTCAAGGCGACCAGGAGGAACCTGTCGGCCTCGATCGCCGACGATCTCCTGTTCAAGATCAAGAGCGGTCAGCTGCCACCGGGCTCGAAGGTGCCGAACGAGAAGGAGCTCATGGCGGCCTATGGGGTTGGCCGCAACACCGTCCGGGAGGCGGTTCAGTCGCTCGTGACCATGGGGTACCTCGATGTCCGCCCACGCGTCGGGGCGAGGGTGACCTCCGTACCGGTGGACGAGGCCGTCGAGTCCGCGGCCATCTCGGCATTACTGGCAGGAGAGGTCGTTGGGGACATCTATGAACTGCGGCGAGTGCTGGAGACGGCGATCGCCGAGCGTGCGGCGACCGAGGCGACACCCGCCGACCTTGAAGCGATCGGCCTCGCCCTGCAGGACTACGAGCGCGCCCACCGGGACGGCCACGGCGCCTACCGCGCCGATGTCGCCTTTCACGCGGCGCTGGCGGTCGCCAGTCACAACGTGGCGTTCCGCAACGTGCTCGAAGGCGTGGGTGATCTGCTCCTGAACGCGCGTCAGCTTACTGATCGTCTTCCTGGCGCGATCTCACTGGCGCTGGAGGAGCACACGGAGATCCTGCGCGCGATCGAACAACGCGACCCTGATCAGGCGCGGCACGCGATGAAGGTGCACATGGCGACTTCCGTAGAGGCTTGGCAGCGTGCGCAGCGGCTCTTTGTCGAGAGCTGACCCGCGAAATCAGTGATGACGAAAATTTAATGATAAAGAAAAACTGAACGAGGAACGACTTTTGCCCGGCCAGAAACGCCTTCGAGTAGTTGTTGCCAATCCTCTTCATGAGGAGTCCTACCAGCGCATCGTAGAGCGCGAACCCCGCGTGACGCTGCTCAATGATCTTTCACTGCTTCCCCCCACACGGCACCGGGCGGATTTCTCCGGCGACCCCGAATTTCGGCGTACCCCTGAACAGCAGGCGGAATTCGAAGCCCTCCTCGATTCAGCCGACGCGCTGCTCGGGATCCCTGACGTCGATGCGGCGGCGCTGGGCCGGGCGGTGCGGTCGAACCCACGTCTTCGCTGGGTGCACGCGACCTCGGCCGGCGGTGGGCAGCAGGTCGGGAGGGCCGGACTGAGCCCGTCGCACCTCGAGAGGGTCACCTTCACCACCTCCGCCGGCGTGCATGGGTCGCCGCTGTCGGAGTTCGTGGTGCTGGGCATTCTCAGTGGTGCCAAAGACCTTCCCCGGCTGCTGCAATTGAAAAGCCGGCGCCACTGGAGCGAACGGTGGATGTCTCGGCAGATCTCCCGGCAAAAGGTGTTGATTCTTGGCTTCGGCGGGATCGGCCGGGCCGTCGCTCGATCTCTTTCCGCGCTGGGCATGAGCGTTACGGCCACCTCGCGCCACGCCGACGCCAAGCACCCCGATGTCGACAGATTTGTCAGCGTCGATGAACTGACCGAGGTGATCGGAGACATGGACGCGATCGTGTGCGCGCTGCCGGGCACCGATCTGACGAAAGGAATCGTCGACGAACGACTGCTCGCCCGGGTCAAACCCGGTGCCACACTCGTGAATGTGGGCCGAGGCACCGTGGTCGACGAATCGGCGCTCATCGCGGCGCTGGAGGACGGACGGATCGGTTTCGCCGCCCTCGATGTGTTCGAGGTCGAGCCGCTGCCCGCCGAGAGCCCGCTCTGGACCATGCCGAACGTCCTGATCAGCCCGCATACCGCGGCCCTCGCCGTCGACGAGGAGACGGCCGTCGTCGAGCTGTTCGCCGACAATGCCACGCGGCTGCTCGACGGGCATCCGCTCGTGAACGTCGTCGACACGGTCGAGTTCTATTGACCTGCCGGCTTCCTGGAAGAAGTCGGTCACCCGGCCGCGCCGGGGCCGGGCAGCAGGTCGACGTCGCCCGCGTGCATCGGCTCGCCGCAGTGGGCGCAGCGCAGGTCGACCCTGCTGATCTCACCGCACGCGTGATGGCGGTAGAGCACCGGCGGGCCGGCCTCGCCCGCGAGCCACTTGTCCCCCCAGCCGGCCATGACCATGAGCAGGTCGACGAGCTCGCCGCCCTTCGCCGTCAGGCGGTACTCGTAGCGCGGCCGCATGTCGTAGGCGTGGCGCTCCAGCACGCCCTGGTCGACGAGGTGGTTGAGCCGCTCGGTCAGCACCTTGCGGGAGATCCCGAGGTCGACCTGGATCTGGTCGAACCTGCTCACCCCGGCCCACACGTCACGCAGGATCAACGGCGACCACGGCTCCCCGATCACGTCGAGGGTGCGTGCGATGGAGCAGGCCATCTCCCTGAAGTTCGTGCGTTGCATGAGCGGAGTCTAGCAATTGGGGTTCCCTTAGGGAACTTAGAGTGTTACGGTCATGGAGTCTCTTCAAGGAACTCAAAGACTGCCGCCAGGAGATGGTCACCATGCTCAAGCCCGACGTACGCCGCGTGCTCGACGGCACCTCGCTCGCCCACCTCGCCACCGTCCTGCCCGACGGCGCTCCCCACTCCGTTCCGGTCTGGGTCGGCACGTACGGCGACCAAGTCGCGATCATGACAGGCCCGGGCTCCCAGAAGGCCCGCAACCTGCGGCGCGACCCCCGGGTCGCACTCTCCCTGACGCCGCCCGACAACCCGTTCCAGCCGGTCCTCGTCCGCGGCAGGGTCGTCGAGTGGATCGAGGGCGACGCTGCCTGGGAGATCGTCGACCGGATCTCGACGAAGTACATCGGCGGCCCCTACACGCGCGATGTGGAGCGGGTCGTCGCGCTCATCGAGCCCGATCGGCAGAGCATGGGCTGAGACGCCCTGCCGCACGTCGTCCTGCTTCGTGAAGAGGAGCATCGATCTTCGCTTACTGTGCATCTCGGGGAAATCGCTGAGGCAGAATGTCCGAGCCAGGGCGTATAGATGCGCGGCGTGCCAGGGGGGATCACGGAGGATGACGTCGGGAATGGGCACTCAGGCTCAGGAGCAGCTCGGCCCTTATCGGATGATCGAGAAGATCGGCGAAGGCGGTATGGGGGTCGTCCATCTCGGTCTCGACGGCGCGGGCCGCAAAGTCGCGATCAAGGTGCTGCACCAGCATGTGGCCGCCGACCTCAAGGCCCGTGACCGGCTGGTCCGCGAGGTGGAGACCATGCAGCGGGTGCGCAGCCCGTACGTCGCCGAGGTGATCGACGCCGAGCTGGCGGGCGGCCGGCCGTATGTGGTGACCCGTTTCGCCGCGGGCCGCACGCTGGAGGACGCCGTGCTGTCCCAGGGCCCGATGGAGGCGCGCGAGGTCATCAGGCTCGCCCAGGGGCTGTGCCAGGCGCTGGTGGACGTGCACGCGGCCGGTGTGATCCATCGGGATCTCAAGCCGTCCAACGTCATGCTGGTCGGCGGCGAGCCGCTGGTCATCGACTTCGGCATCGCGCATCTGGTGAACGCGACCCGGCTCACGCTGACGGGCATGTTCGTGGGGACGCCGGGCTATCTCGCGCCCGAGATCATCCGCGACTCCCAGATCACCCAGGCGGCCGACGTGCACGCGCTCGCCTCGACGGTGTTCTTCGCCGCCACGGGGCTGCCGCCGTTCGGGACGGGGGCGTTCGAGACGGTCTGCTTCAACACCATGGAAGGGCGGGTGCAGCTCGACAAGGCGCCGATGTGGCTGCGGGACTGGCTCGGCCGGGCGCTGCAGGTCGATCCGGCGGCCCGGCCCAGCGCGCGGGAACTGCAGCGGATGGCCAGGGCGCTCGATCCGGCGGGCCGCCCGGCTCGGGCCGAATGGCACGGAGATCGTACGCCGGCGAGCCGCCTGGGTGAGGCCAAGGGGCGCGGAGACGGCACGCTCACCATGGACGCCGTCTCCGACCTGCTCCCGCCGGTCGACTACGCCGCGAGGCGCCAGGAGCAGCCGGCGTACGTACCCGCCCCGGCGCCGACCGTCCACACCGATCAGCCGGAGGAGCGCCGCCCGGCCCCGGCCCCCAAGGAGCCGTTCGACCTCCAGCGGTTCTTGGCCAGTAGCGGGTTCGTCGGGGTGCTCGCGGTCGTGACGCTGATGGCGTTGACCGTCGTCACGCCGGTCGCCATGGGGCTGCTGGCGGCGGCGCTCACGCTGGCGTTGCGCGTGGCCGAATACTTCTTGGGCGAGACCGAGCGGACGTGGTCCAGGGAGGCGCTCGTGGCGGGGGGTCACCTGCTCCTGTCGCTGGCGTTCGGCATCGCCGCCGCGACTTTCCTGCACATGGCCGGCCGGTTGAGCGTCGGCCACGCGGAATCCTTGGCCGCCGGCGCGTTCACGCTGGGGCTGTTCGTGCTGCCCGGCTCGGGGCCGGTACGGTGGGCCGCCTCGCACATCCTCGACCGCTTCCTGCCCGGCCGCACCGCGACCGTGGTGTCGGTGGCCGTGATGGGACCGATCGCGCTGACCTCGGTGATCGTGGCCCTGGTCCAGGCGTTGTAGCCCGGCGCGGACGGCGTTCGGCGTGGCGCACGTTCGCCCGGCTCGCGCGCCACCACCTCGCCGCCCGGCGGTGGCGCGCCGACCGTGACCGCTGTCGGCGCGAACGGCATCCCCGGTGGCTTCAGTTAGACGGGCTGGTCGGCTAGGCGGGCTGGTCGGCCGTCGCGCGCGCCGCCATCCGCCGTTCGAACCACAGGGAGCAGAACGGCGGGACCGCGCACGCCAGGCCCAGCACCACCGCGCCCCGGCTCCAGCCCGCCTCGCGCGCCGAGAGCAGGACTCCGATCACGTACAGCACGAACAGCGCTCCGTGGATCGGCCCGAACACCTTCACACCGAGTTCGCCGGTCGCGGTCACGTACTTGAAGAACATCCCGACCAGCAGCCCTGCCCACGAGCATGCCTCGGCCACCGCCACGACCCGGAACCAACCCAGCATTTCTCACCCTTTCGCCCGAAATGACGCGGATACTCTACAGGCTGTAGAGGATGGCGAGCGGCGACCGAGGGTTGTTCTGGGGTGCATGATCGTCTGGCACACTGAGTCCATGAGTGGACGAGGTCGCCCGCCGGACCCGGACCTCGAAGCGCGGGTCCATGCCGCGGCGCTCGACCTGTACGGCGAGGTGGGCTGGGCGGGGTTCAGCCTGGACGTGGTGGCGCGGCGGGCGCGCGTGGGGAAGGCGGCCCTCTACAGCAGGTGGGGCAGCAAAGAGAAGCTGATCGTCGACGCGCTGACGGCCATGCACCCCGACCCTGACCCGAATGCCCCGAAACGGTCGGGGCTGCTGCGGGAGGACCTGGTCGTCATGGCGGTGAACATCCTCGACGGCTACTTCGACCGCCGGGGTCTGGTCATCCTGCGGGCGCAGATCGAGGCCAAGGTCTATCCGGAGCTGTTCGGTCATGCGCTGGAGCGGCTCCAGCGAGAGCGCATCAGGGAGGGCCGCGCCATCGTGGTGAGCGGCATCGACCGAGGCGAGCTTCCGGCGGGGACGTCCCCGGCTCGGGTGCTGGACGCGGTCGCGGGCATTCTGACCAACCACGTTCTGTCGACACCGGCCAGCCAGATGCCCGCGCTGATCAAGCGCAAGGAGAAGTTCGCCGAGGAGACCGTCGACTTCGTGCTGTCGGCCGTCGGCTACCGGTCAGCGGCCCAAGACGTCTGATCCGTCGCGGACGCAGGACCGGTTCCGGGGCGTCTGGCTTGTCCTTGGTCGGTCACTTGCCGGGCGGCTATTTACAGACCAAGTTCGTCTGTATTAGCGTGCGGATCAGCGCGCCAACGGCTTGATCGGCTCACGGATATGGCCCTGACGCGGCCTCCCGGAAGGAGCACAGACATGGCCCCCAGCCCGTGACTCTCACGAACGCGAGCAGCCCCGGCCGGATCGTCGCGGTGCTGGCTTTCGGCGGCATGGTCGTCTCCATGATGCTCACCCTCGTGGCGGCCGTCATCCCAAGGCTGCCCGAACGCGTCGGGCGGTCTAGCGTCGGGCGGTCTAGCGTCCGGCGATCTAGCGTCCGGCGATCTAGCGTCCGGCGATCTGCAGCCGACCAGCAAGGTACGGCCCCCCACCTGACGGAACCGATCCCTACTGAACAGTCCTGAACACCGCTGCGCACACATGAAGGGCATTCCATGGGAGCTCTTGACGGCAGGATCGCCATCATCACCGGCGCGGGCCGCGGCATCGGCGCGTCCATCGGCCGGATGTTCGCCGCCCAGGGCGCGAAGCTCGTGCTCAACGACCTCGGCGCCGGCCCGGACGGCACGGGCGGCGACGCCGGTCCCGTACAGGACGTCGCCGAGGAGATCAACGACCTCGGCGGCCAGGCCGTTGCCGACACCGGCGACATCGCCGAGACCGCGACCGGCCGGCGCCTGGTCGACCTGGCCGTGGAGAACTACGGCGGGCTCGACATCGTCGTCAACGTCGCCGGCATCCTCCGCGACAAAATGATCTTCAATCTGCCCGAGGAGGACTGGGACGCCGTCATCCGGGTGCACCTGCGCGGCCACTACAGCACGATCAAGCCCGCGGCCGCGTACTGGCGCGGCCAGCGCAACCCGGACGGCCACTATCGCGTCATCAACTTCACCTCGGACTCGGCGCTCCAGGGCTCCCCGGGCCAGCCCAACTACGCCGCCGCGAAGATGGGCATCATCGGCCTGACCGCCTCGCTCGCCAACGGCCTGGCCCGGTACGGCGTGACCGCGAACGCCATCGCCCCCGGCGCGGCCACCCGCCTGACCGCGACCGTCCCGGACGACAAGAAGCTCGGCGACGATTCCCGCCTCGCGGAGGTCATGTCGCCGGACAACATCGGGCCGATCGTCACCTACATCGCCGGCACCGAGTCGGACTGGCTGTCGGGGCGTACGCTCGGCGCCGCCGGGTACGAGGTCAGGCTGTGGAACACGCCCGAGGTCGTCGAGACTGTCGCCTCGGACGGCCCGTGGGACCTCCAGGACCTCGCGGACAAGGTCGCGAAGTCGTTCCGCCCCAAGGCCGACGGCCTGCCGCCATCGCTCTTCATGGCCCAGATCCCGAAGTGAGCCGATCAGCACCTTAGGCCCGTCCATGCCGACAGGAGAGGGAAGCCCTATGTCCTCTGCCACCCCATCAACCACGGCACCCATCGGCTTCTACGAGATCGCCGCCGCCGACCCCGGCCGGGTGGCCATCATCGATCCGGACGGATCGGCTCTCACCTCCGGCGAGCTGCTGGCACGGGTCAACCGCGTCTCACGCGCCCTGCGGTCGCACGGTCTCACGGCGGGCGACGCCGTGGCGGTGGCGGTGCACAACGGTCACGAGTATCTGGAGTTGTCGCTGGCCCTGGGGCAGGTCGGGATGTTCCTGGTTCCGGTGAACTGGCGGCTGGCCCCGGCCGAGATGCGGTACATCATCCAGGACTCCGGGGCCAAGGTCGTGGTCATGGACGCCGAGCAGGCGGCGACGCTGCCGCTCGAGTCGCTCCCGGAGCACCGGTTCGTGGTCGGTGGCGCGCTGGACGGCTGGCTGCCCTATCCGGAGCTGGGTGCGGGCGAGTCGGCCGACACGCCGCCGCAGCGCCGGCTCGGGTCCGTGATGGGCTACACCTCGGGCACCACGGGCAGCCCCAAGGGCGTACGGTTCCCGCTGCCGGACGTCCTTCCGGAGGCGGCGATCACGTCGTTCACGGCCTTTGTCTCCCGCTACGAGATCACCGTGGCCGAGGGGGTACACCTGGTGTGCTCGCCGATCTACCACGCCGCTCCCAGCGGCCACGCCTCCGCCTTCCTGCACCTCGGCCACACGGTGGTGCTCCAGGACAGGTTCGATGCCGAGGATGTGCTGCGGGCGGTGGAGCGATACCGCGTGACCAGCGTGCACATGGTTCCCACGCACTTCCACCGCCTGCTGCGCCTGCCGGAGGAGGTGCGGTCCGCGTACGACCTGTCCAGCCTGGAGGCGGTCATCCACGCGGGCGCGCCGTGCCCAGTGCCGATCAAGCAGCAGATGATGGAGTGGCTGGGCCCGCGGGTGTGGGAGTACCTGGGGTCCACCGAGGGCAGCGTATCCCTGGTGAGCCCGCAGGAGTGGCTGGCAAAGCCCGGCACCGTGGGACGGCCGGTGCCGAACACGGACGTGAAGATCCTCGACGAGGACGGCAAGGAGGTGCCTGCCGGGGAGGCGGGCACCATCTACTTCGGCACGCGGGGGCGGCGGCCGGCCTTCGAGTACAACAACGACTCGGACAAGACCGCGGCCGCGCGGCGGGGCGACCTGGTCACCGCCGGCGACTACGGCTACTTCGACGAGGACGGCTACCTGTTCCTGTTGGACCGGCGGACGGACCTGATCATCTCCGGCGGCGTGAACATCTACCCGGCCGAGATCGAGCAGGCCCTGATCACGCATCCCGCCGTCGCCGACGTCGCGGTCATCGGCGTGCCGGATCCGGACTGGGGCCAGAGCGTGCTCGCGGTCATTCAACCGGCCGCCGGCGCGGTGCCCGGTGACGAGCTGGCCGCCGAACTCCGCGCGCACTGCGCCGAGTATCTGGCCTCGTTCAAGATCCCGCGCCGGTACGAGTTCCGCGCCGACTTCCCGCGGACCGAGACGGGCAAGCTGCAGCGCCGCAAGCTGCGCGATGCCTACATTTAAGGAGTACACGTGAAGGTAGGTGTGCACGTCGGCGGACCGCCGTCGCCGGACGTCGCGCGGTTCGCCGGATGGGCCGAGGAGACCGGCTTCGACGTCGTCACCACCACCGAGGTCGATCACGATCCCTTTCTGCCACTGGCGCTGGCCGCCCAGGCGACCAGCCGGGTGCGGCTCGCGACGGGCATCGCGGTCGCCTTCGCGCGCACGCCGATGGCGTTGGCGTACATCACCAACGATCTTCAGGCGCTCTCCGGCGGGCGCTTCGTCCTCGGCCTCGGCACCCAGACCAAGCCCCACATCACCCGCCGCTTCAGCATGGAGTGGGGCAAACCGGTGACCCGGATGCGGGAGTACATCACCGCCCTGCGTGCGATCTGGAACGACTGGAACAAGGGCGAGGAGGTGCGGCACGTGGGGGAGTACTACCGGCACACGCTCATGACGGCGACCTTCCGCTCGGCGCCGCACGGACACGACAATCCGCCGATCCACCTCGCCGCGGTCGGCCCGGCCATGACGCGGCTGGCCGGTGAGGTGGCGGACGGGCTGATACCGCACGGCTTCAGCACCGAACGGTATTTCCGCGAGGTCACCCTGTCGGCTCTGGAGGAGGGCCTGGAACGGGCCGGTCGTGACCGGTCCGAGGTGAGCGTCCACTGTCCCGGCTTCGCGCACGTGTACGCCCCGGACGGCTCCATAGACGAGCAGCGGCGGATGCTGCGCGGCCGGATCGCCTTCTACGGCTCCACCCCCGCCTACCGAGGGGTTCTCGCCCTCCACGGCTGGGAGGAACTGCACGAGCGGCTCCACGCGCTGTCCGTCCGTCCGGAGGCCGACCGCTGGGACCGAATGGCCGACCTGGTCGATGACGAGGTGCTCGACACGTTCTGTACGAGCGGCACGCTGCCCGAAGTGGCGGCGGAGCTGCGCCGCCGATTCGGCGGGCTGGTCGACCAGGTGCACCTCCATCCACCGGCGGGCACGCCGGAGACGGAGATCCGCGCCGCCCTGGCCACGCTCCACGACTCCGTCCCGCCCGTGGGAGAGCGAGCCCTTCCTGCGGGCGAGCGATAGGTCGCCTCAGCGGGTCTCGAGGTGGGCCTGGATGGCGTCCATGACGGCTCGCGGCGAGGCCGAGCGGCTGAAGGTGGCCACCACCACCTGCTCGCCCTTCTCCTGGGGCTGCTCCAGGTGGCGGAACGTGGCGATCACATAGCCGAGAGCGTGGTCCAGGAGCCCGAAGGGATCGTAGGCGCCGCCGGCCCGCAGCCAGCCGCGCAGGACCTGGTTGTGCGCCGCCACGACGGAGGCGGCCATGAGTTCGGCCCGCAGGCCGGCGTCGGGCGAGTCGCCGAGCCATTCGCCGACGAACTCCCGGAACAGCCGCTGGTAGCGGGCCACGCTGGCGATCTCCCGGTCGCGCAGCGCGGGCACCTCCCGGACCAGGCGGTAGCGGCGCAGCGACACCTCGGCGTCGTCGACGTAGTGGGCGAGCACGAGGCGTACGGCGTCGGTGATGGCCACGATCGCGGTGTCGGCGGCGGAGGCGCGCAGGCGGGTGTCGATCTTGGCCAGCAGCGCGTCGTGGTCGGGGAAGATCGCGTCTTCCTTGGAGTGGTAATGGCGGAAGAACGTGCTGCGGCTCACGCCCGCCCGGGCGGCGATGTCGTCCACGGTCGTGGCGTCGTAGCCGTTCTCGTCGAACAGGGCGACGGCGGCTTCGGCCAGGCGGTGGCTGATGCTCGGGTTCGGCACAGGGGCCATTCTTCCGGATTCAGGGGTGTCCAAAACGTACGAAACTCAGTACCGTACTTATGAAACTCAGTCCCATGGACGGTGATGGATGAGACCACCTGACACCGCGGGCAGCCTCGCCCGCCTGAAGGAGCGGCTCGACGAGGCCGTCCACGTCGCCGAGGCGCGCGCGGCGACCAAGCAGCACGCCAAGGGCAGGCTGACCGCCCGCGAGCGGATCGAGCGGCTGCTGGACGACGGCTCGTTCGTCGAACTGGACGCCCTCATGAAGGGTTCGCTCGGTTACGGTGACGGCGTGGTGACCGGGTACGGGACGGTGGACGGCCGCCAGGTGTGCGTGTTCTCACAGGACTTCACGGTCGCGGGCGGCAGTCTGGGTGAGGTGTACGGGCAGAAGATCTGCAAGGTCATGGACCTGGCGATGCGCAACGGGTGCCCGATCGTCGGCATCAACGAGGGCGCCGGGGCGCGCATCCAGGAGGGTGTGGTCTCGCTCGGGCTGTACGGCGAGATCTTCCGCCGCAACATCCGCGCCTCCGGTGTGATCCCGCAGATCTCCCTCATCATGGGCGCCTGCGCGGGCGGTCACGTGTACTCGCCGGCGCTCACCGACTTCACGGTCATGGTGGACGAGTCCTCGCACATGTTCGTCACGGGCCCGGACGTGATCAAGACCGTGACCGGCGAGGACGTCACGTTCGAGGAGCTCGGCGGCGGGCGGGTGCACAACAGCTGCAGCGGCGTGGCCCACTACCTGGCGCACGACGAGGACGACGCGCTGGACTACGTCCGGGCGTTGCTGTCGTACCTGCCGGACAACAACCTCGACGAGCCGCCGCACTCGGTGTTCGAGGCGGACCTGGAGCCTTCGGCCGACGACCTGGCGCTGGACGTGCTGGTCCCGGACTCGCCGAACCAGCCGTACGACATGCACGAGGTGATCGGCGCGCTGCTGGACGACGGCGAGTTCCTGGAGGTGCAGGGGCTGTTCGCGCCCAACATCGTGGTCGGCTTCGGCCGGATCGAGGGCCGGCCGGTCGGCGTGGTGGCCAACCAGCCGATGCGGCTGGCCGGGACGCTCGACATCGACGCCTCCGAGAAGGCCGCCCGGTTCGTACGCACCTGCGATGCCTTCAGCGTCCCGGTCCTTACGCTGGTGGACGTGCCCGGCTTCCTGCCCGGCACCGACCAGGAGTGGAACGGCATCATCCGGCGCGGCGCCAAACTCCTGTACGCCTACGGCGAGGCCACCGTCCCGCTCGTCACCGTCATCACCCGCAAGGCCTACGGCGGCGCGTACGACGTGATGGGCTCCAAGCACCTGGGCGCCGACGTCAACCTGGCCTGGTCCACCGCCCAGATCGCGGTCATGGGCGCCCAGGGCGCGGTCAACATCCTGCACCGCAAACGCCTGGCCGCCGCCGACGACCCCGACACGCTGCGCGCCGAGCTGGTCCACGAGTACGAGGACACCCTCGCGACCCCGTACCTGGCGGCCGAACGCGGTTACGTGGACGCCGTCATCCGGCCGAGCGAGACCCGCCGCGAGGTGACCAGGGCGCTGCGGCTGTTGCGCGGCAAGCGCGACGCCCTGCCGCCCAAGAAGCACGGGAACATCCCGCTGTGAGCAACATCAAGCCCGGGGGCGAGGGAGCCGAGCGGGCGGCCGGGGCGCCGACGGATCCGCCCGCCGTGCGCGTGGTGAAGGGCGCTCCGACGCCGGAGGAGCTCGCCGCCCTGGTCGTGGCTTTGCGTCTGGTGCGACCGGCGGCCGACGCCCCGCCACCCGCCGTCACCCGCGCCCGGCGCGTGCTGCGCCGTCCCCTCGTGCCAGGCCCGCGCGGCTGGCGGGAGTCGAGCTGGAACCTGGGAGGACACCTGTGAGCCTGCGCAAAGTGCTGATCGCCAACCGCGGCGAGATCGCCGTCCGCATCGTCCGCGCCTGCCGGGACGCCGGCATCGGCTGCGTGGCCGTCTACGCCGATCCCGACCGCGACGCGCTGCACGCCCGCCTGGCCGACGAGGCGTACGCGCTGGACGGCGCCACGCCGGGGGAGACGTACCTGTCGATCGACAAGATCATCGAGGTGGCGGCGCGGTCGGGCGCCGACGCCGTACATCCCGGTTATGGCTTTCTGGCGGAGAACGCGGCCTTCGCCCAGGCGGTCATCGACGCCGGGCTGATCTGGATCGGCCCGCCCCCGGCGGCGATCACCGCCCTCGGCGACAAGGTCGAGGCCCGGCACATCGCCCAGAAGGTTGGGGCGCCGCTGGTGGCCGGAACGGCCGACCCGGTGTCCGGGGCGGACGAGGTGCTGGCGTTCGCGCGGGAGCATGGCCTGCCGATCGCCATCAAGGCGGCGTTCGGGGGCGGCGGGCGCGGGCTCAAGGTCGCCCGCACCCTGGAGGAGATCCCCGACCTGTACGACAGCGCGGTCCGCGAGGCGGTGGCGGCGTTCGGGCGGGGCGAGTGCTTCGTCGAGCGCTACCTCGACCGGCCCCGCCACGTCGAGACCCAGTGCCTGGCCGACGCCCACGGCGGCGTGGTCGTGGTCAGCACCCGCGACTGCTCGCTCCAGCGCCGCCACCAGAAGCTGGTCGAAGAGGCGCCCGCGCCGTTCCTCACCACGGAGCAGGAGGCCCTGCTGCGCGACAGCTCCAAGGCCATCCTGCGCGAGGCCGGCTACGTCGGCGCCGGGACCTGCGAGTTCCTCGTCGGCCAGGACGGCACGATCTCCTTCCTGGAGGTCAACACCCGCCTGCAGGTCGAGCACCCGGTCAGCGAGGAGGTCACCGGCATCGACCTCGTACGCGAGATGTTCCGTATCGCCGACGGCGAGCCGCTGGGCTACGACGACCCGCCCGCTCGCGGCCACTCGATCGAGTTCCGGATCAACGCCGAGGACCCCGGCCGCGGCTTCCTGCCCGCCCCCGGCACGATCACCCGCTGGCACGCCCCCTCGGGTCCCGGCGTCCGTCTCGACGGCGGCTACGAGCAGGGCGAGACCGTGCCCGGCTCCTTCGACTCCCTGGTCGCCAAGCTGATCGTCACCGGCGCCACTCGCGAGCAGGCGCTCCAGCGCGCCCGCCGGGCGCTGGCCGAGTTCGAGGTCGACGGCATGCCCACCGCGCTGCCCTTCCACCGGGCGGTCGTGGACGACCCGGCGTTCACCGCCGAGCCGTTCACCGTCCACACCCGCTGGATCGAGACCGAGTTCGACAACCGCCTCACCCCGTACGCCGGACCGGCCGCCACGGCGGAACCGGCGGAGCGGGACCGGATCACCGTCGAGGTGGCAGGCAAGCGACTGGAGGTCGTCCTGCCCGCCGGCATCACCGGCCCGCAGAGCGCCGGTACGCCCAAAACCGCCGCCCCCCGGCGTCGAGGCGCGAGCGCCGTGCGTTCCGCGCCCAGCGGAGACGCCCTGGTCAGCCCGATGCAGGGCACCATCGTCAAGCTGGTGGCCGCCGACGGCGACACCGTGCGCGAGGGCGCCACCATCGTGGTCCTGGAGGCCATGAAGATGGAGCAGCCGCTGACCGCCCACAAGGACGGCACCGTGGTGGGGATGTCCGCCCAGGTGGGCGCCACGGTCGCGGCAGGCGCGGTGATCTGCGAGATCAAGGACCCGTCGTGACCGCGGCGCGCGTCAGCCGTTCCGCTTCTTGTACGCGGCCTGCGCCTCGGTCAGCCTGGCCGCGAACTGGTCCAGGAAGTCCTTGGCGCTGAGCTGGCCGAGCAGCACCTTCTGGAACTGCGGCTCGGCCCAGGTCTTGGTGATCTCGTTGAACTCCGGCAGGTGGTAGGGCATCTGCACGACCTTGGTCGCCGGGTCGTTCAGCACCCGCCGCGCCTCGACGATGTGCGCGGCCCGCGTGCCTTGCACGTCGGTGTTGGCCGGGATGACGCCGGTCTTGTCGGCGATGTACCCGTCCATCTCCTTGGCGGCGAAGAACTCCGCGAGCTTGAACGCGGCGTCCTTGTTCTCGCCGGCCGAGAAGACGCCGACACCGCTGACCGGGTTGGACAGCACCGTCTGGACGCCGGAGTCGGACTTGGGCACGGAGAACGAGGCCACCTTCTCGGGGCCGAGCGCCTTCATATGGTCCTGGTAGGAGCCCAGGTTGTGCTGCATGACGGCGATGCTGCCCGCGGTGTCGAACTGGGCGACCATCTTGACGTAGTCGTTCTGCAGGTCGGCCTCGGGCGTGTTCTTCTTGTAGAGGCCGGCGTACTTCTCCAGCCCCGTCACGTTGCGCGGGTCATTGAGCGTGGCCTTGCCCGAGGCGTCGAAGAACTCCGTGATGCCGGACTGCCCGTAGACGACCTCCAGCATCTGCGCGATCGAGCCCGCACCGCCGCGGATGGTGAAGCCGAACCGGTTCTCCTTGGGCTTGGTCAGCTTGTCCACCGCCGAGAAGAACTCCGACCACGTCTTGGGCGGCGCCAGCCCGGCCGCGGCGAACCAGTCCTTGCGGTACCAGAACGCGCCGGCGTTGGTGGAGGTCGGGATGATGTACGTCTTGCCGTCCGGCACGACGTTCTTGACGGTGGTCAGGAGGGCGTCGTTGAACTTGCCGTTCAGCGCGGGGTTCTTGGCGATGCGCGCGTCCACGGGTTCGAGCGCCTTCTGGGCGACCAGGTTGCCCAGGCCGGAGGTGGCCACATCGGCCACGTCGGGCACGCCGCCGCCCGCGATCGCCGTGTCCAGCTTCTGGGCCGCCTGCGCGATCGGCACGCCCACGTAGGTGACCTTGATGGCCGGGTTGGCCTTCTCGAACTCGGCGATGGCGTGCTGCCAGATCGGCGTCCGCGCGGGACCGGCGTTGGTGTCCCAGAAAGTGATCTCGGTCTTGCCGCCGGAGCCCGTACCCGAGCCGCATCCGGCCAGCACGGCCGCGGCCAGGAGCATGGCAGGCACACGTCGTCTCATTGCCCTCTACCTTTCGATGTCCATGGTGAACGCCTCTCGATGTCCACGGTGAACGCCTCGAAGATCGCCTCGCCGGTGACGGGTCCGTCGACCGGTACGGGTTCGGCGTCACCGCACACGAGCACGGGCCCGTCCGACGTGCTCGCCAGACCCACGTAGGCGTAGGTGAAGCCGAGCACGACCAGGCCCGCCCGGCCCTCGCCCGACAAGGTGAGCGTGGTGGTGACCAGGCAGGGCGCGCCGGGCAGCCGCTGGCCGAGCACGGCGCCTCGGTCTCTCAGGTCCTCGGGTCCCGGCACGCAGGTCAGGCGCAACGTGCCGTGGCTCAGCTCCCACCAGGACGGGTCCGGGTCGGCCTGCCAGCTCCACTGCAGCCCCAGCGCGGGGCCGGCGAAGTCGTCGGAGGTGGCCGGCTCGCCCGGCACACCGCCCAGGACCGGCAGTGCGGCCTCGGCCACGGGCTCGCCCTTGTCGCCCATCACCGGCCAGCCGTCCTCCCACGCCATCGGCTGCAGGTGCACGACCCGGCCGTAGGGTCCGCGGTCCTGGAAGTGCATGAACCAGTGCTCGCCGGACCGGGTGTCCACCCAGCCGCCCTGGTGCGGGCCGTTGACGTCGGTGCCGCCCTGCTCCAGCACGATCCGGTCCTCGTACGGGCCGAAGATCGACTCAGCCCGGAACACCGACTGCCAGCCCTGCTCGACCCCGCCCGCAGGCGCGAAGATCCAGTACACCCCGTCGTGCTTGTACAGCTTGGGCCCCTCAAGGGTCCGGTAGCCGGGCAGCAGGTCGGCGTCGATGACCAGCGTGCCCTCATCCAGCACCTTGCTCGCGTCCGGGGCCATGCGGTGCAGGGTGAGCCGGTTGTTGATCCCCGCGCGGCTCTTGGCCCAGCCGTGCACCAGGTACGCCTGCCCGTCCTCGTCCCACAGCGGGCACGGGTCGATCAGCCCCGAGCCGGGCTTGACCACATGCGGCGCGGTCCACGGACCCCGCGGGTCCGCCGCGCTGACCTGGCAGATCCCCACGTCGGGATCCCCGTAGAAGATCCAGAACCGGCCGTCGTGGTGGCGCAGCGACGGCGCCCACACCCCGCAGCCGGGCCGTACGTCGGCATAGCCGCTGGTCACGGCGTGCCCGATGATCGTCCAGCCGACCAGGTCGCGCGAGTGCAGGATCGGCAGGCCGGGGACCTTGGTGAAGGTGGAGGCCGTCAGATAGAAGTCGTCGCCCACGCGGATCACGTCGGGGTCGGACCAGTCGGCGTTGAGGACGGGGTTGCGGTAGGTCGCGGTCATCCCTTCACCGCCCCCGCCGACATCCCCTCGACGAGATAGCGCTGGATGAAGGCGAAGACGATGACGACGGGCAGAGCGGCGACGACGCCGCCGGCGGCGAGGGCGCCGAAGTCGACGCTGTTCTCGCCGAGGTTGTAGGCCAGGCCCACGGGCACGGTGAACTTCTCCTGGTCGTTGAGGAACATGAGGGCGAAAAGGAAGTTGTTCCAGCTGTGGATGAAGGCGAACGAGCCGACCGCGACCAGCGCGGGCCGCAGCAGCGGCAGCACGATGGCCAGGAAACCGCGCAGCCGGCCGCAGCCGTCCACCCAGGCCGCCTGCTCCAGCTCGTACGGGATGTTGCGGATGAAGCCGCTGATGAGGATCAGCGAGAGCGGGAGCTGGAAGACCGTCTCGGCGATCACGAGACTCCACAGCGAGTTCGTCAGGGACAGCGTCCTGAAGATCTCGAACAACGGGATGATCATCAGGGCGCCGGGGATGAACTGCGTGCACAGCATCCCGACCATGAACGCGGCCTTGCCGCGGAAGCTGTAGCGGGCCAGGGCGTACCCGCCGGCCAGGGCCATTACCGTGGTCGCGACCAGCGAGGCGAACCCGACGAGCAGGCTGTTCTGGAAGAAGACGGCGAACCCCATCCCATTCCAGACCGTGTCGAAGTGCTCGAACGTGATCGGCCACGGGAAGATCGCCGTCGATCCGGTGGGCCGGAACGCGAAGACCAGCATCCAGTAGAACGGCACCAGCGTGAACAGCAGATACAGCCCAAGCGGAAGGTAGATGTGCCAGCGCGGCACGCGGTCACCGCGCTTCGGGGGCGGGGCCTGCTCGCGGCGGGCGGCCACGGGACGTTCGGTCACCAGGGTCATGACTTCGCCCCGAACTTGCTCAGCCGCAGATAGGCGATGGAGAAGAAGGTCAGGATCATGAACGCCACCATGGTCAGCGCGGTGGCGTAGCCGAAGTCGTGCGACTGGGCGGCCAGCGAGGCCACGTACAGCGGCAACGTGGTGGTCTGGTGGGCGGGGCCGCCGCCGGTCAGGGTGTAGAGGAGATCGACGTTGTTGAACTCCCATACCGAGCGCAGCAGCGTGGACAGGATGATCGCGTCGCGCAGGTGCGGCAGCGTGATGTGGAAGAACCTGCGCGTCCGGGTCGCGCCGTCCACGGAGGCGGCCTCGTACAGGTCCTTCGACACCGACTGCAGGTCGGCCAGCAGCAGGATCGCGAAGAACGGCACCCCGCGCCACAGCTCGGCCAGCACCGCCGCCCAGAACACGCTTCCCGGGTTGGCCAGCGGCGCCGCACCATAATCGATCAGGCCCAGGTCGGCCAGATAGCGCGACACCCCCGTGAACGGGTTGTACAGCAGGACCCAGATCGCGGTGGTGAGCACCCCCGAGACCGCCCACGGGGAGAAGACCATCGCCCGGGACAGCGCGCGGCCGACGAAACTCTCGTTGACGATCAGCGCCAGCGCTAGTCCGAGCGCGAACTGCAGGACGACCTCGACGACCACCCACCTGGCGCTGAAGCCGAGGCTCTGCCAGAAGATCGGATCCTCGAACAGCAGCGTGCGGAAGTTGTCGAGCCCGGCGAAGCCGTTGTCCCAGGGCTTGGTCACGTTGTAGCGCTGAAGGCTGTAGTAGATCACGCTGGCCATCGGGTACACGAGGAACCCGAGCATCGCGACCACCGACGGCGCGATCAGCACGTAAGGCGTCCACGACCCTCGCCGGCGGGGTTTCGAGAGTGGCGGATGCGCCGAGACGACGGCCAATGTGCCTGACTCCTTCGGAATGCGGATGCAATCGGTTGCAGACACGTTGCGACAGTACGAACGCGGCGTCAACGGCACAAAAGCAACCAACAACCTCCTCAACAGGAGAAATGGCCTAAAACTCGAAATTTTCGGGCGCTACTGCTGGCCCCGTGCGGTGCGGCGGAGGAGGGTGAGGTCCATGGCAACCGAAGACCCACTCCAGCCGATGCCCAAGCTCGCGGCCATCGCCCGAGAGGTGGGCGTTTCGGTGGCCACGGTCTCCAAGGCGCTCAACGGGCGAGCCGATGTCTCGACGCGCACCCGGCAGCTGATCACCGAGGTGCTGGCGCGGCGCGGCTATTCCTGGCAGCGGTCCAAGCCCCTCAAGGGGAGCCTGGTCGACGTCATGCTGCAAGGGCTGGGCTCGGCGTACGCGCTGGCGATCCTCCAGGGAGTGGAGGAGGCGGCCTGGCAACTGGGCGTGGACCTGGTGGTCTCCGCCGTGGTCGACCGCACCAAGCACGGCCAGCCGCCGCCCGCGTGGCTCAACCGGCTCAGCGCCCGTGACAGCGCCGGAGTGCTGCTGGTGCGTACCCTGCCGACCAGCACGCAACGGGCCTGGCTGAGCGACCACGGCATCCCGGCCGTGGTCGTCGAGCCGCGGCGGGCCGTCCCGCGTGGCCTGCCCGTCGTCGCCTCCACGAACGTGGCCGGTGCCCGGGCCGCCACCGAGCACCTCATCGTCCTCGGGCACGAGCGGATCGCCATCGTCGTCGTCCGCGCCAGCACCGCTCCCGCCTGAAAGTTTCAAGCGTGACCTTGGGATTTCGACTCGCCCGCGCTTGTTGAGTTGACATCCCTAGTGAAGGTGGCCCTTCCTCAGTGGCGACGAGAGCCTCTGCGGCGTCGAGAGCCTCAGCGGCGTCGAGAGGAAGGAGAAAAACGACATGTTCGTGCGCAAGCATGCGGGCGTCGCCCTGCTGGCGGCTACGGCGATGGTCTGCGGAGCCGTACCGCAGGCCGCGCAGGCGGCGGCCGCACCCGTCGCCGGTGGCGTCTACCAGCTCAAAGTGACCAAGAGCGGCCAGTGCCTGGACGTGACGGGTGGCTCGCAGGACAACGGCGGCCTACTGCAGCAGTGGGGTTGTTCGGGAGCCACCTGGCAGCAGTTCACGGTCGTCTCGGCCGGCTCCGGCATCTACACCCTGCGCGCCGTCAACAGCGGGCGTTGCGTGGACGTGCCCGGCGGCGCGGCCACCAGCGGGCTGCGGTTACAGCAATGGGGCTGCGGCGACGGCACGAAGACCAACCAGCAGTGGCGGTTCGTGGCCTCCGGCAGTGGGACGTACCAGGTCGTCAACGTGGCCACCGGCCTGTGCATGAGCGACGAGGGCGCCTCCACCGCCTCCGGCGCGTCGATCATCCAGGAGACCTGCACCGCCAACACCAACAAGCAATGGGCCTTCGAGTCCCTGGCCAAACCCACAGTGGCGGCGGATGGTTCCGGCACCTACCGGACCGTTCAGGCCGCCGTCGACGCCGTGCCCGCGGGCAACGCCAGTCGGGTGACGATCACCATCGCGCCCGGGTCGTATCGCGAGATCGTCCGGGTCCCCTCGAACAAGCCGTACATCACGCTCCAGGGACTCGGTTCCTCGGCGGCCCAGACTGTGATCGTTAACAATCACTATGCGGGCCAGTACGGGACATTCAACAGCGCCACCGCCTTCGTCGACGGCCACGATTTCATCGCCACCAACCTGACGATCTCCAACGACTTCGACGAGAACCCGAACGTCACCGGCCATCAGGCGGTCGCGCTCAACCTGAACGCCGACCGCGCGGTCCTGCGCAACGTACGCCTGCTCGGCGACCAGGACACCTTCCTGGTCAACAACGCGGCCCGCGCCTACGTCGCCGGTTCCTACGTCGAGGGCACGGTCGACTTCGTCTTCGGCGGCGGCACCATCGTCTTCGACAACTGCGACGTCTACGAGAAGCGCAGCACCGGCGGCCCGATCACGGCCGCGAGCACCGACGCGGCCAAGACCTACGGCTTCCTGTTCTACAAGTCGCGGATCTCCGGAGGGTCCTCGGCCGGGACCACCACCCTGGGCCGTCCCTGGCGTCCCGATGCACAGGTGCTCTACCGGGAGTCAACGCTCAGCTCGGTGATCAATACCGGCCAGCCGTGGACCGACATGTCCGGCAACTCATGGAAGAACGCCCGCTTCTTCGAGTACCGGAACACCGGCTCGGGCGCCGGCTCGAACGCCAACCGGCCGCAGTACAGCGACGCCCAGGCCGCGAACTACACGCCCCAGAAGTACCTGGCCGGCTCCGACGGCTGGAACCCCCTTTCCTAAGGACGATCATGAACCTCCGTGCAACGCTCACCGCGCTGACCGTCCTGGCCGCGCTCGGGGTGGCCGCCGCGCCCGCCCAGGCGGCCACCCCAGTCGCCGGCGGAACCTACCAGCTCAAAGTGACCAAGAGCGGCCAATGCCTGGACGTGACGGCGGGGTCGAAGGACAACGGCGGGCTGCTGCAGCAGTGGAGCTGCAGCGGTGACAGTTGGCAGCAGTTCACCCTCCGCTCGGCCGGGACGGGCATCTACCACCTGGTCAACGTCAACAGCGGGCGCTGCGTCGACGTCCCCAGCGGCACCACCGCCTCCGGTGTGCGGCTGCAGCAGTGGGGCTGCGGCGACGGCACCAAGACCGACCAGCAGTGGCGGTTGGTGGCCTCGGGCAGCGGGACGTACCAGGTCGTCAACGTCGCGAGCGGCCTGTGCGTGAGCGACGAGGGCGCCTCCACCGCCTCCGGCGCGTCGATCATCCAGGAGACCTGCACCGCCAACACCAACAAGCAATGGGCCTTCGACCCGGTGGGCGCCGCGCGCACCTGGCCGAGCACCGCCGACGGTTTCGCCGCCACCAGCGGAAACGGGCTGAGCACCACCACCGGCGGCGCGGCCGGCGCCACGGTGACCGTCACCACCTACGCCGACCTGGTGAAGTACGCCACCTCCGCCACCCCGTACACCATCCGGGTCAATGGCGCGATCACCGTCACCCCGTACGGCACCGAGATCAAGGTCGCCTCCAACAAGACCATCGTCGGCGTGGGCACCAGCGGCCACATCGTCAACGGCGGCTTCTTCCTGGGCACCGGCGTCAGCAACGTGATCATCCGCAACCTGACCATCCGCGACACCCGCATGGCCGACGACGACCCCGACGACAAGCTCTACGACTACGACGGCATCCAGATGGACACCGCCCACCACGTCTGGATCGACCACAACCGCATCATCCGGATGAACGACGGCCTGATCGACAGCCGCAAGGACACCAGTTACCTCACGGTCTCCTGGAACGTCATGGCCGAGAACAACAAGTCGTTCGGCATCGGCTGGACCGACAACGTCACCGCCCGCATGACCATCCACCACAACTGGATCCACGACAACAACCAGCGCAACCCCAGCACGGACAATGTCGCCTACGCCCACCTGTACAACAACTACCTGCAGAACATCACCGGCTACGGCAACTACTCGCGCGGCGCCACCAAGATGGTGATCGAGAACAGCTACTACGACCACGTCAAGGACCCCTACTACCCCGACGCCACCGCCCAGCTCCGCCAGAGCGGCAGCGTCTGCGTCAGCTGCACGGGCAAGAGCACCACCAGCGGCTCGGCCTTCACCCCCGGCTCGTTCTACTCCTACACCCTCGACCCGGCCGCCGACGTCCCGTCCCTGCTCAGGACCTACGCGGGACCCCAGGCGAACATCGGCACCTGACGTTTCCGTCGCGGGCCGCGCGCGTCCCTCACCTGTGACGCGGGCGGCCCGTCAGCGCGCGTGAGTCAGCCGGGCGTATCCGTACGGGTTGAAGAACAGATCGTCCTCGTCGTAACGGTCGCACGGGCCGGTGCGCAGCAGCCATCGGGGCGCGTCCTCGGTCATCCGGAACCCGGCGCCGTCCTCGATCTCCGCCGCGCGCGGATCGGTCAGCAGGTAGATCGCCAGCGTGTCCAGGTGCTCGACCAGCTCAGGCAGCTCGTCCTTCGTCGGCGGCTCCGCACCGATCTCGATCTGCACCTCGGGCGCGCCGAGCAGGTGCATACCGCAGCTGTAGAGCACCTGGCCGTCGTAGATCGGCCGCTTCACCCAGGCGGTGACGAGCGCGTCGGCCAAGTCCTCGTCCTTGGCGCCAGCCGCCCGGTCGGCCAACGAGAGCCAGCGGTCCCGGCCGTGCGTGATCCCGCTGCTCTCGTTCTTCACCGCCGTGGCGCCGGACCGCAGCAGCGCGGCCGTCACCGCCAGCAGCCGCCGGGACGTGTCGAACGCCAACTCCCGCATCATCGGCATGGACAGCAGGTAGCCGACCGTGCCGTGCGACTCGACCGCGGCCCAGTCCGCCTCGTCGAACGAGGCCGCGGCCATACTGGCCTCGAACGCCTCCGGCATCCGGGGGTCGGGTTCGGCCTCGGAGTACTCACGGTCGAGGACGAACCCGCCGAAGCCGGACGCGATCCGTTCCATCTCGGAAAGGGCCAGCCCGGAGCTGAGTACGCACAGCACATGCCTGGGGAACGCTTCACTCATCCCGGTACATTAGCGATCATCCCGTGTGGTGGACGGCGATCTCGGTCAGTTGGCACTCGGGACCGCCCCGAGCTGGGACCCTCGGAGGAGTTCGGCTGACCCGCGTCACCCCTGCAGCCGGGTCTCGGCGTCGGTCAGGAAGACGTCGAGCACCCCGTCGCCGACCTGAGGCTGGGCCGCGCCCCAGCGGTTGCGTGGCGGGCTGACCCGGATCGCGCGGGCCTGCCGCCGCAGCTCACGCGACTCGGCGAGCAACGTGGCGGCCTTGGTCTCGTCTCCGGCCTGTCGAGCCTGGAGCGCGTCGAGCGTGGTCACCATCGCCCTGCCCCACAGCTCGGTGGCGGTCAGCCATGACGCGGCGTCATCGGTGAAGCCCTTCTGCACCGACCCGCCGCGGATGGTGGCCGGCGCCGTGGCGATGGCCTTCGCGTACGGACGCAGCGCGGTGATCGCGTCGGCGGGTCGCCCGCCGTCCCATATCCGCCAGAACTCGGCCACCCGCGCGGCGAGCTCGGGAGCCTGGGGCTGCCAAGGGGTGCCGCCGAAGGTCGGCGCCATGTGCTCCAGGTCGCCGAAGACCAGCAGGGCCTCAGTGGCCGCCTTGTCGCCGCCGGCGAGATAGGCCATCGCGCGCGGCCAGCTCTTCCTCGCGTCGTACGCTCTGTCGTTCCAGGTGAAGTCCGCGGCGCCGAAGACCGCGACCTTGCTCGCGTACGGCTGGTTCATCGGGTTGGCCACGATGCCGGACAGGTGCGCGGCCAGGCCGCCCTCACGCTTGTCGTAGGGGGCCAGGAGCAGCCGGCCGCTGGTGTTGCCGTAGTCGTTGACCGGGTAGTTGTCCCAGACGAACACCTTGCGGCCGAACAGCTCCGCCGCCTTCTCGGCCTGCGCGTTGGTGATCTCTGGAGGCACGGTGTCGGTGCCGGTCCACATCACCTCGATCGCGGGATCGAGGGAGGCCCGCATGGTCTGCTTGTACGTGGTGTCGGTCAGATCGCCGTACTCGGTGGGCACCATCTGCAGCCGCTGAGCGCCCTCGTGGGTGGCGATGAAGTTCCGCTGCAGGTCGTTGAGCAGATCGACCTGGGCCTTCGCCGCGGCGGTGCGTCCGGCCGTACCGTAGGCGGCCTCGTCCGCCGCGCAGTTCCAGCTGGTGTAGCTGATGTCGTCCAGCGGGATGGAGAACGCCCTGGCGCCCAGGTCGTAGAGCGCCTGCAGCTTCCGCTTGAGGGTGTCGCGGTCCGCCTGGTCGGAGTAGCAGATCGACACGCCCGGGGACAGCGCGAAGGTGAAGCGGACATGGTTCGCGGCGGCCCTGGTCACCAGCTCGCCCAGTTCGGCGAGCTTGGCCGCCGGGTAGGGGTCGCGCCACTTGTCGCGGTGGTAGGGATCGTCCTTGGGGGCGTAGATGTAGGTGTTGGCCTTGACGTCGCCGTAGAAGTTCATCTGGTCGAGGCGTTCGGCGTGTGTCCACGGCGCACCGTAGAAGCCCTCGATGGTGCCGCGCAGCGGCATGGACGGGAAGTCGCTGACCTGGACCCCCGCCACCGTCCAGCCGTCGCTGGCGGGGACGAACAACTGGCGCAGCGTCTGTACGGCATAGAACTGGCCCGCCGCGTCCCTGCCGCCGAGAGCGATCTGGCGCGACCGGCCGCCGGAGACCCGTAACGCGTATCCCTCGGCTTTGTCGGGCACGACCGCGTCGCCGAGCGCCCGCGCGATGTCCGGGCGTGCCGCGGGGCCGAGGCGCACGGTGAGCAGGCCGGCCGTGGGGGTCCGGTCAGGGGCGATGATGTCCACCCGGCCGGCGCCGTGTGCCTTGAGTTCCCGTACGAGGCGGTCGCGGGCGGCGGGGTCGGTCTGGTCGTCGGCGATCACGAGCACCCGGCTGGTGACGACGGCGGCCGCGCCGATGCCGCTCAGCGACTGCGGGGTCGGCGACACCGAGGGTAAGGAGCCGCTCGGAACCGGCGCGGAATAGGCCGCGGGGATGGGCAGGAGCACCCCGGCGCACAGGGTCGCGGCCAGTGCGAGGACCGCGGTGGGGGTGATCTTGCGACTTCTCACGGAACTCTCCATTCGTCTGTGTCGGCTGGAGGGGCGGTGCTGGCGCGTAGCACGAGGTCGGGGGTGGGAGCCTGCACCGCACGGGGCTCAGGACGCTCGGCCATCACGTGGAGCAGTTCGGTCGCGGTGAGCGTGCCGAGCGCGAACGTGTCGCGAGTGAGCGCGGTGATCGAGGGGTGCGGCAGTTGGGTGAGGATGGAGTCGTCGAAGGACACGATGGAGACGTCACCGGGAACCCGTACGGCCAGCTCGGTAGCCACGCCCAGACCCGCAGCCGCCATGACGTCGCTGTCGTAGATGATCGCCGTGCACGGAGGGCTCGACGCCAGCAGCCGGCGCGTGGCCGAGGCGCCTTGGGTGTCGGAGTAGTCGGTCGCCACGCTCACGATGTCGATGCCGAGCGTCTCGCGCCCGTCGGCGATGGCCTGGAGGCGGCGTCGCGTGTGCTGGTAGGAGGGGATGCCGCTGACGTGGCCGATGTGCCGGTGGCCGAGCCCGGCGAGGTAGGCGAGGACGCGCGTCATCGCCGCGTGGTCGTCGACCCAGACGCTGCTCAGCGGCAAGGGGGCCCCGTGGCCGCCCAGGACGACGGCGGGGATGCGGAGGTCGGCGACGAGCCGTGGCCGTACGTCGTCCACCGCGAGGTCGAAGAGCACGAGCCCGTCGACCCGGTACTCGGCGGCCCAGCGGCGATAGACGGCCACCTCCGCCTGGGTGTCCTCGACGATGAGGAGTTGCGTGGCGATGCCCTCGTTGGACAGGCGGGACTGCAGGCCGGACAGGACATGCGCGAAGAACGGCTCGACGCCCAGCGTGCGGGCCGGACGTGCGATGACGATGCCGACCGCGTCGTTGTTGGCCCCCTTGAGGGCGCGCGCGGCCCGGTGCGGGCGCCAGTTGAGCTCCTCGGCGACGTCGAGGATGCGCTTGCGCGTCGCGTCGCTGATGCCCGGACGGGCGTTGAACGCCAGCGACACCGCCGAGACGGAGACGCCCGCCAGCCGCGCGATGTCGGTGCTCCGCAGCCGGGCCGGCGCCGCGGGAGGGTCCGATGAAGCGGCGGCGTCCTGCGACGGAACCTCATCTTTCGGCGGCATCGCTCCTCCATCGTCGTTACGCAAACGAGACGATCCTCCCCGGTGACCTTGGGGACTCAAACGTATTAGTCTGCGGTCACTCAGGACAACTAAAACGTATCAGGCATATTGTCATATCTCCGCTACGGAGAGGTACGAGATGCACAACCACCTCAGCCGCACGCTTGAGCGGCTCGCCCGCGTGAAGCGCGAACGGATCCTGTCCCGGACACACACCCGGCTGTCGGGTGTCGACGTCGAGGCATGGACGGTCGCGGACGACGGGGAGCCGGTGAGTGCCCGGCATGCCCTCGGGCTGGCCCGCGACCCCGGCCGCACCCCTCCCGGCTACCGCCCCTTCCCGCTGGGCGCGGCCTGGGGGGAGGCGTGGTCGACGACCTGGTTCCGGATTCGGGGCACGGTCGGACCGCAGGGGGACACCCCCGTCGACCTCGTGCTCGACCTGGGCTGGTTCGACCACTCCGTGGGCGGTCACTGCGAGGGCCTGGTCTTCACCCCGGACGGCACGATCGTCAAGGGCCTGCACCCTCGGCAGTCCGCCATCCGGTTACGGGGTGACGGAGCCGTCCCCGGTGTGCTCGACGCCGATGGCGTGTTCCTGCTCTACGTCGAGGCGGCGGCGAACCCCCTGCTGCTCGGGTTGCCGCCGTTCGTCGTCACCGAGCTGGGGGAGAAGCAGGCGGAGGAGCCGTTCGAGCAGTTCAGGCTGCGCCGCGCGGAGGTCGCCGCGTTCTCGCCCGAGATCCACGCCCTGAGCTGTGACCTGGACGTCGCCGGCGGGCTCGCCGCCGAGCTGAGCCCGGACGAGCCGCGTCACTGGCGGCTGCTGCGCGCGATAGAGGAGGCGCTGGACGCCTACGACGAGGCGGACGCCGAGGCCGGCGCGCGGCGGGCGCGCGCGATCCTCGCCCCGCTCCTGGCCGCGCCGGCGCACGCCAGCGCCCACCGGATCACCGCCGTCGGGCACGCGCACATGGACACGGCGTGGCTGTGGCCGCTGCGCGAGACGGTACGCAAGCTCGCCCGTACGGTCTCCAACGCGCTCGCCCTGCTCGACGCGGACCCCTCGCTGGTCTACACGATGTCGGCGGCGCAGCACTTCAGCTGGCTCGAAGAGCATTATCCGCAGCTGTTCGAGAGGGTGCGGCGTCATGTCGAGCAGGGCCGGTTCGTACCGGTCGGCGGCATGTGGGTCGAGGCGGACGGCGTCATTCCCACCGGCGAGTCCATGGTGCGCCAGCTGACCTACGGCAAGAGGTACTTCATTGACCGATTCGGCCGGGAACCACGGGAGATGTGGCTGCCTGACTCGTTCGGCTACTCGGGCGCCCTGCCGCAGCTGGCCCGCCGGGCCGGGTCCCGCTGGTTCCTGACCCAGAAGATCTCCTGGAACGACACCACGGTCTTCCCGCACCACTCCTTCTGGTGGGAGGGCATCGACGGCACGCGGATCTTCACCCACTTCCCGCCCGCGGAGACGTACGCCGCCGAGGTGACCGCCGCCGAACTCCGCCATGCCGTCACCACCTTCAAGGACAAGGCGATCGCCTCCCATTCGCTGCTGCCCTACGGGTACGGCGACGGAGGCGGCGGACCCACCAGGGAGATGGCCGAGCGGCTGCGCCGCTTCGCCGATCTGGAAGGCGCGCCCCGCGTGACCTCCAGGTCTCCGGCGGAGTTCTTCCAGGAGGCCGAGGCCGAACTGCGTGATGCCGGGCCGCTGGAGCCGGTCTACCGTGGCGAGCTCTACCTGGAGCTGCACCGGGGCACCCTGACCTCGCAGGCGGCCATGAAGCGGCACAACCGGCGCTGCGAGTCGCTGCTGCGGGCGGCGGAATATCTCAGCGCGGCGGCGAGCGCGCTGCGCGGGGCGCCCTATCCGCACGCGGACCTGGACGACATCTGGCGCACAGTGCTGCTGCACCAGTTCCACGACATCCTCCCGGGCACCTCGATCGCCTGGGTGCACCGCGAGGCCCGCGACACCTATCGGGCGGTCGAGGAACGGCTGAACGATCTGATCAAGCAGGCGAGCGCGGCACTGGGCGACGGTGAACGCGGCGGCACTGTTGGGAGTGTGCTCCCCCCGTTCGCCACAGCGGAACCGGACGAGCGCGCCGTCGAGGTCACCGACGACGGCGGCACCGTACTGGAGGACGGCCTGCTGCGGGTCGTGATCGGCGACGACGGCCACGTCACCTCGCTCCTCGACCTGCGCGGCGGCCGGGAGGTCGTCCCGCCCGGCCGGCGCCTCAACGAGCTGCAGCTCTTCCGTGACGAGCCGGTGCGCTGGGACGCCTGGGACGTGGACCGGCACACGCTGCGCCACCCCCAGGTGCTCGACCAGGTCACCAGCCGCAGAGTGGTCCGCGACGGGCCCGACGCCGGGGTGGAGGTGGTCCGGCGGGCCGGCACGTCGACGATCACGCTGACCATGTGGCTGCGCGCCGGCACCGGGCGGTTCGAGACCGAGTGCGCCGTCGACTGGCAGGAGCGCGAACGCCTGCTGAAGGTGGCCGTCCCGGTGCGGGTCATGGCGCGGACCGCGCGGTTCGAGACCCAGTACGGATACGTCGAACGTCCGCTGCTGTCGAACACCGCGACGGAGGAGGCGATGTTCGAGGCGGCGATGCACCGCTACGTCCAGGTGGGCGACGGTGACTTCGGCGTCGCGATCGTCAACGACTCGATGTACGGAGCCGACGCCCGCGCCGACGGCGACTCCACCGTGGTCCGGCTGTCCCTGCTGCGGAGCGCCCGCTTCCCCGACCCCCGCGCCGACATGGGCACCCATGCCTTCCGCTGGGCGGTGCTGCCCGGCGCGGACGTGCCCGCCGCGGCCGAGGCCGCCTACGCGTTCAACGCGCCCGACATCGCCGGGCTGTCGCGGCTGTCGCCGCTGGTTCGGCTGGAGCCGCTCACCGGGCACGCGCTCATCGACTGGGTGAAGCTGGCCGACGACGGCTCCGGGGACCTGGTCGTACGGGTGTACGAGACGCGGGGCGGACGGGCGAGCGCCCGGCTGCACTGCCACGAGGAACTCGCCACGGGAGCCGTCCTGTGGGAGACCGACCTGCTCGAACGCGAGCTCGGCGAGGAACGTGAGCTCGGCGGCGAACGCGAGCTCGGCGGCGAACGCGAGCTCGGCGGCGAACGCGAGCCCGGCGGCGACGAGGACCTGTTGCCCGTGGCACTGGCCCAGGGACGCGGTCCCGTGAGCGAGGCCCGGCTGGAGCTCGGCCCCTTCCAGGTGGCGACCCTGCGGATCGCCCCTCACGCATCACCTAAGGAGGACCCCCAATGACCAGATTCGGAAGAGGCTGGACCGGCGTCGCGGCGCTCGCCCTGGGATCGCTGCTGCTGTCCGGGTGTGGCGGCGGTGACACGACGCAGAAGGCGTCGGACGGGAAGCTGTCGGGGTCGATCGCGTTCCAGACCTGGAACCTGAAGAACGACAAGTTCACGCCCTACTTCACCGAGCTCATCGCCGCCTTCGAGAAGGCCAATCCGGGCACCGACATCAAGTGGGTGGACCAGCCCGCCGAGGGCTACCAGGACAAGCTGTCCGCCGACGCCGCGGCGGGGGCGCTCCCCGACGTCGTCGACATGGGTCCCGAGGCCGCCTACACCCTGGCCCAGGCGGGGGTCCTGCTCGACCTCAACAAGGCCGACCCCCAGGCCAAGGGCCTGTTCCTGGACAAGGCGTGGCAGGCCATGACGTTCAGCGGCTTGGGCGGCGGGACCTTCGGTTACCCGTGGTACCTGAACACCGGGCCGTCGTTCTTCAACAAGGCGCTGTTCAAGAAGTGCGGCCTGGACCCGGAGAAGCTGCCCGCCACCTATGACGAGCTGTTCACCCAGGCCGAGACCATGGCCAAGAACTGCACGGACGTGTCGATGATCGTCAGGATGCCGGCCATCGAGAACTTCGGCGAGTACGGCGTGCCCCTCATGGACGCCGCGGGCAAGCAGTTCACCTACAACGACGCCAAGGGCGTGGAGTTCGTCGAGCGCTACAAGAAGCTGTACGCCGGCCGGGGCCTGACCCAGGAGTCGCTGAACAACCTCCAGACCAAGGAGGTGGAGGAGTTCAAGGCCGGGCGGCTGGCGTACCTGTCGGGCAGCTCGTACACGCTCAACGACCTGAAGGACACCGCGCCCGACATCTACAAGAATCTCGGGATCGGGCCGCGGATCAGCACCGCCGCGCCCAACATGTACATCGAGTCGCTCGTCGTGAACGCCACCGGCAAGAACCAGCCGCTGGCCATGGCTTTCGCCAAGTACGTGACCAACCCCGCCAACCAGCTCGCCTTCGGCAAGAAGGCGTCGGTGTTCCCCTCGTCGGCCGGGTCGATGGACGACGAGTACTTCACCAAGGACGACGGCGACCCCGCCACGAAGGTGCGGCTGGAGAGCGCCGCCCAGGTCAAGAAGGCGATCGTGTGGTGGCCCCCGGCGTTCTCCGGCTCGACCGACGCCGAGACGCTGCGCGAGCAGATCGCCCAGGCGCTGCTGGGCAAGAAGACGGTGAAAGAGGCGCTGGACGCGTCGGTGAAGTACTCCAACGACCGGCTGGCCTCGCACGGATGACGACCAAGCACCAGGCGTCCCCGCCACGCGGCGGGGACACCGCTCTGGCCACCCACCGGTGGCGGGCGACTCCGTGGCTGTTCCTGCTGCCGGGGCTGGCCGTCGTCGTTGTCCTGGTCCTCGTGCCGTTCGTGAACACGCTGCGGCTGGCGTTCACGGACTCGATGCTGCTGCGGCCGGGGGACTTCGTCGGGCTGGACAACTTCCGGCGGATGTTCGAGGACGAGCGGTTCGGCACCGCGCTGCTGAACTCCAGCCTGTACGTGGTGTGCGTCGTGCCGTTCATGGTGGTCCTGCCTCTCGTCCTGGCCTCGCTGCTCAGTGGCGCCGGGCGGCTCATGGGGTTCTTCCGCACCACCATGTACCTGCCGGTGATCATGTCGCCGGTGATCGTCGGCTTGATCTGGACGAACCTGCTCGACAAGCAGGGCCTGGTGAACGAGCTGCTCGGCACGCTCAAGATGGTCGCCCAGCCGGTGCCGTTCCTCACCGACCGCTGGCTGCTGCTGTTCAGCGCGATGTTCGTCACCGTGTGGACGGGCCTGGGCTACTACATGGTCATCTATCTGGCCGCGCTGGCGAACATCGACCCGAGCCTGTACGACGCGGCGGCGATGGACGGCGCCGGCCCGGTGCGTACCTTCCTGCACGTCACCGTTCCCGGCGTGCGCTCGACGATGGCGCTCATCGGCGTCCTGTCCTCCGTGGCGGCCTTCCGGGTCTTCGGCGAGATCTATGTGCTCACCGACGGCACCGGAGGGGTGGGCGGCGGCGATCTCACGATGACCATGCTCATCCAGCGCGAAGGCACCGGCCTGCAGGCGCGTACCGGATACGCCGGCGCGATCAGCCTGGTCATGTCCGTCATCCTCGGCGCGCTGCTGATCGCGCAGCTCGTCATGCAGCGCAAGCAGAGGACCGTCTGATGCCCACCCCCGCCGCCGGACGGCGGCGCGTCTCGCCGGGCCTCGTCGGCCGCTACCTGATCCTCATCCTGATGGCCGTGCTGCTGGCCGGTCCCCTGATCTGGCAGCTCTCGCTGTCGCTCAAGGGCGCCGGCGACGACTTGTACGCCCGGCCGCCCGAGCTGATCCCCGGCCATCCCACGCTGGCGAACTTCGCCACGGTGCTCGACCGCATCCCCGTACCCCATTACCTGGTCAACTCCCTGATGGTGGCCGCCATGGCCGTCGCGGGCAACGTGGTGGGGGCCACCTGCGCCGGCTACGCCCTGGGCAAGCTGCGTTTCCGCGGGCGCGGGGTGGCGGCCGGGATCTTCGTCGCGGCCCTGCTCGTCCCGGCCGAGACCGTCCTCATCTCCCAGTTCCTGCTGGTCAGGGGTGCCGGCCTGGCCAACACCCTGCTGGGTGTCGTCCTGCCGACGATCGTGGCCGCGCTGAACGTCCTGCTGATGCGCAACGCGTTCGCCAACCTGCCCGCCGAATTCGACGAGGCGGCCGTCATCGACGGCGCCAACGCCTGGCAGCGGTTCATCCGCGTCTCCGTTCCCCAGGTCAAGGGCGTCATCACGGTCGTGGCGATCTTCGCCTTCGTCGGCTCGTGGAACGACTTCCTGTGGCCCCTCATCGTGCTGTCCGACGAGGCCAACTACACCCTCACCGTCGGACTGAACCGCCTGCGCGGCACCTTCTACGACGATCCACGCCTCATCGCGGCCGGCACGATCATCGCCTTGGTGCCCATCGTCACGTTCTTCGCCATGTTGCAGCGCTACTTCTTCCGCGGGCTCGAAGCGGGAGGCATGAAAGGGTGAAATGCTGAGATTCGGGGTCAACTACACGCCTTCTCGGGACTGGTTCTACTCCTGGCTGGATCCGGACTGGGCGGTCACCCGGCGCGACATGGAGGCATTGGCCGGTCTCGGCCTGGATCATGTCCGGGTCATGCCGCTGTGGCCCGTTCTGCAGCCGAACCGGACGCTGATCCGCCGCCGCGCCCTCGACGACGTGCGCCGCGTCGTGGAGATCGCCGGCGAGGCCGGCCTCGACGCCAGCGTGGACGTCCTGCAGGGCCACCTGTCGGGGTTCGACTTCGTGCCGAGCTGGCTGACGGACTGGCATCGGCGCAGCATGTTCACCGACCTCGACGCCATCGCCGCGCAGGCCGACCTGGTCGAGGCGCTTGACGGGCACCTGTACGACCTGCCCAACTTCCTCGGCCTGACCCTGGGCAACGAGGTCAACCAGTTCACCTCCGCCCTGCACCCGAGCCCGATGCCGGCCACCGCGCGGCAGGTCACGGCCTGGCTCCGGGCGCTGCACGGCGATGGCCCGCGCGACCGGCGCCATTTCCGGCTCAACGCCGAATACGATGCCGTCTGGTACGCCGACGGTCACGCCTTCACCCCCGCGCACTCCGCCCGGCACGGCCAGATGAGCGTGATCCACTCGTGGATCTTCAACGGCACGGCGCAGGGGTACGGCGCGATGTCCCACGAGAGCGTCAGCCACGCCGCGTACCTCATCGAGCTGTCGCGCGCCTTCGCCCTCGACCCGGCCCGCCCGGTGTGGTTGCAGGAGGTCGGCGCGCCGCTCAACCACCTCACCGAGGACCAGGCGCCGGACTTCTGTGAGGCGACTGTGCGCGCGGCGGCCGACAGCGACGCCCTGTGGGGCGTCACGTGGTGGTGTTCGCACGACGTGGAACGCCGGCTGGCCGACTTCCCCGGCCTGGAGTACAGCCTCGGCCTGATTGACGCCGACGCCACCGTCAAGCCGATCGGCCGGCGCATCGCCGAACTGGCCGCCGAACTGCGGAACCGGCCGCGGCCTTCCCCACGGCGGGAGGCCGTTGTCGTACCGGTCGACTCCGAGGACGTTCCCGTGTCCCGGGCGGAGCTGTCGCCCGGCGGCGGGGTCTTCGAGACCTGGATGGGCCGCGCCCGCGCCGGAGCCCGTCCCACTCTGGTCACCTCCACGGTCGCGGGCGACCCGTCGGCGCTGCGGGCTCGCGGCGTCGAACGGCTCGTCCACGCCGAGCCGACGGGGCGCACGTTCTACAGCTCCGTCAGCGACGTGGAGGTACTCAACCGGACGGCCGCACATGCGGAACGCTGAACCCGTCGAGCCAGGTGTGCGGAGCGCCGGGCCTGTGGAGCCGCGCATGCGGAGCGCCGGGCCCGTGGAGCGGCTGCTCTCCGAGTTGACCCTGCGGGAGAAGGTTGGGCAGCTCAACCAGCGCCTTTTCGGCTGGCAGGCCGTCGAGCGGGCTCCCCGAGGCGGGTTCAGGATCACCGACCTCGCCCGCGCCGAGCTCGACCGGTGGGGCGGGCTCGGCGCGCTGTACGGGGTCTTCCGCGCCGACGCCTGGTCGGGCCGCTCGTGGGCCGACGGGATCCGGCCGGAGGAACGCGCCGAGATCGCGGCCCTCGTCCAGGACGAGGTGTCGCGGGCCGGCGACCACCGCATCGGGGTGCTGCTGTCGGAAGAGGCCCCGCACGGTCACCAGGCGCTGGGCGGGACGCTGCTGCCCACCAACCTCGCGGTGGCCGCGGGCTGGGACCCGGAGCTGCTGGCCGAGGCCGCGGCCGCCGTCGCGGCCGAGCTCGCGGCCAGCGGGGTGCACCTGGCCCTGGTGTCCGCGCTCGACCTGCTGCGCGACCCGCGCTGGGGCCGGGCGGAGGAGTGCTTCGGAGAGGATCCGCTGCTGGCGGCGGAGCTCACCAGGGCGCTGGTGATCGGCATGCAGGGCAGTGATCGCGGCGCGGTGGGTCGCGGCGGGGTCGCGATCGTCCTCAAGCATCTGGCCGCCCAAGGCGAGGCCGTCGGCGGGCGCAACGGCCAATCCGCCGTCATCGGCCCCCGTGACCTGCGCGAGCTGCACCTCCCGGCCGTCCGGGCCGCGGTGGAGGCCGGGGCCATGGGGTTCATGGCGGCCTACAACGACATCGACGGGGTGCCGTGCTGCGCCAACCGCGACCTCCTCACCGGCTTTCTGCGGGCCGAGTGCGATTTCGACGGGATCGTCATGGCCGACGGCCTTGCCGTGGATCGACTCATCGCGATGACGGGCGACGCGACGACCGCCGCGGTGGCCGCGATCGAGGCCGGGGTGGATCTGTCGCTCTGGGACGACTCCTTCGGCCTGCTGGAGCAGGCTGCCCGCGAGGATCCGCGAGTGGCTGAGCTGGTCGACAACGCCTGCCGCCGAGTGCTCACACTCAAGCAGCGTGTCGGCCTGCTCGCCGATCGCCCACCCGAGACCGGTCGTGAAAAGCTCACCTTGGGGGCCGCAGACGGCCTCTCGCGTCGTCTGGCCCGGCAGTCGCTGGTCCTGCTCCACAACGCCGACAACCTCCTGCCCCTCGACCGGCGGACCCTGACCAAGGTCGTTCTCGCCGGTCCGAACGCCCGCGACGTCACCGCCCTGCTGGGCGACTACGTACCGCCGCTGCCCGCAAGCTCGGCTGCCGGACTGGATCTGGCACTGCGGCAGGCGATACCGGACGCCGAGGTGGTGTGCGCCTCCGGAGCACCCACGGCGGCCGAGTTGAGCGGCGCCGACGTCGTGATCCTGGCGCTCGGCGGGACGAGCCACCGCACGTACGCGGAGGGCTTCGCCGCCAACGGGGCGATCACCGGCACAGCGGCCGTCGCGACCGCCGGGGAGGGCGTCGACCTGGCCGACATAACCCTGCCCGGCGGTCAGGACGACCTGGTCGCCGCTGTCCGCGCGCAGGCGGGCTGCCCCGTGGTGGCCGTCGTCATCGCCGGTCGGCCGCACGTGCTCACCGGCGTACTGGCCCATACCGACGCCATGCTGTGGGCCGGCTACCCCGGTCCGCACGGCGGCCACGCGATCGTCGACGCGCTGCTCGGCGGCTACGAGCCGGTCGGCCGCCTACCGTTCACCGCGCCACGCCATCCGGGGGCCATACCGGTACGCCACAACGACCGGCACCCGGCCCACGGCGTCTACCAGGACGCCCCGGACCCGGTGCTCTTTCCCTTCGGCTCCGGCCTGCGCTACCGGCCCATCAGGTTCGACCGCCTGACCGCGACGGCGCACGCGGACACGGTCGAGGTCAGCGTCGAGGTCGTCAACCCTGACGCCACCGAAGCCGAGGTCCACGAAGCAGAGGTCGTCGTGCCGGTGTTCGGGCGGCGTACCGGAGGCATCGCGTTGCCTCGCCTCCGCGAACTGCTCGCCTTCCGCCGGGTCACCGTCCCGCCGGGCGCCCGTACCACCGTCATCTGGAACCTGCCCGCGGCGCGCTGCTTCGCCGAGGGCGCGACGGACCGGGCCGTCACCGACCTGTATGTCGAAGACCTGCACGCGACCATCCGACCATTCAGTCACCCCCAGGCCGCCATCCACTCCGGAGCGGCCGAGCCCATTCCCGACAGTGAGGAGTTGTGATGGCCCGATCACATCGCAGACGGGCGACGACCCGTGCGGGCACCGCCGCCCTGGCCGCCATGCTCGCCGTCGTGCTCGCCGCCGGCGGTGCCGCCGCCAGCGACACGCTGCCCTGGACGGGCGACAGCGCGGTCGGTGCCAACCAGCCGTACCAGCACGGCTACTCCGTCACCGACCTGCTGCGCTGGAACCCCGCCGACGACGCCCACGCCGAGCTCCTACGCGCCAAGGTGCCGCTCCAGAAGCGCAACGCCGCCAACGCCGCCACGCAACGCGACCCGGCGCTGCCCGCCGCCACCCAGCAGCTCACCTTGGCGGGCGACTACGGCAACGCCTTCTTCGAAAGCCACCCCTACACCAACGAGTTCAGCCAGTACCTGTTCTCCTACTGGCAGTACGCCGACTTCTACGGCTCCTGGCACGGCATGCCCACCGAGGGGGTGCCGACGAGCTACTACGACCCGACCAAGGACTGGCGCGAGAAGTGGTTCGAGTTCGGGATGCTCAACCTGCCGAACCCCGGATACACCAACGCGGCCCACGCGAACGGGGTGCGCTCGCTGGGCTGCCTCTTCTTCTCCGACAATGACCGCGGCGACCAGACCTACAACGAGCTCCTGGTCCGTGACGCCGACGGCGGTTTCCCCGTCGCCGCCAAGCTGATCCAGACGGCCAAGTTCTACGGCTTCGACGGCTACTTCATCAACCAGGAGGCGCGGGTCGCGCCGGCCGACATCCCGGCGTACAAGGAGTTCCTGCGGCAACTGCGCGCGGGCGGCCTGTACGTGCAGTGGTACGACTCCATCGACAACTCCACCGGCGCCATTTCGTACCAGAACGAGTTCAACGCGGTCAACGGCCCGTTCGTGCGTGACGCGAAACTCGGCGACGTGTCCGACTCCATCTTCCTCAATTACTGGTGGAACAGGACCAAGCTCACCAACTCCAAGAGCTACGCCGCCGGCCTGGGCCTGGACTCCCGCAAGAGCGTCTTCGCCGGTGTCGAGGCCGGGCAGTACCAGTTCAATCAGCCGTACAACCTCGATGACAACCTCGACGCCAACGGCGCGCCGATGAACGCCATCGCCACCCTCGGCGCCGACTTCGTCTCCTCCGACTACGCGAACAAGACCGACGACGCCGCCCAGCGGGACGTCTTCGACCGGGAACGCCGCTGGTGGACCGGCTCCTCAGCCGGCACCACCACGCCGGAGGGCACCTGGAAGGGAATCTCCAAGTACGTCGCCGAACGCTCCGTCATCGGCGGCACCACGTTCGCCACCTCCTTCAACACCGGCCACGGCCTGTCCACCTGGACCAAGGGCCGGCTGTCCAATCAGCAGGAGTGGGGCAACATCAACCTCCAGGACATCCCGGTGACCTGGCAGTGGTGGGTGGACGCGGCCGGAACGCCGCTCAGCGCCGACTTCGACTACGGCCCCGCGTACACACCGGCGAGCCGGTTCTCCTACCAGAAGATCGGCGCCTACAACGGCGGCAGCTCCCTCGTCCTCAGCGGGAACCTCGACAGCGACAACACCGTGCGTCTCTACAAGACGGACCTGCGGATCAACAAGCGCTCGACCCTGGACCTGACCTACAACAAGCCGTCGGCCAGCGACGATTCCGAACTCCGGCTTGGCCTCGTCCTCGCCTCCGACCCGGAGCGGCGAGTAGGGCTCGGCAGCGGTAGCTTGCGTGACCAGGCCGGGCCCGTAGGGAGCGCGACCATGAGCACAGCCAAGGTGATCCAGCTCCCGCTGACCGGCTCGGGCCGGCACACTACAGGCTGGACGACCCGGTCGGCCGACCTGTCGGCGTACGCCGGTCAGAAGGTGGCCGCGCTCGGCCTGGTCGTCGCCGCCGGCGCCCGCCCCATCCCGGGATACCAGGTCAACCTCGGCGCACTGGCCCTGCGCGACGGCACGAACCACACCCCCGCCGCGCCGCAGGACCTGCGCATCACCGAGCTGCTCCCCGCGACCGGCGAACTGTTCCTGTCCTGGAAGCGCTCCGCCTACGACAAGGTACGCCGCTACGACGTCTACCTGGACGACACCTACCTCGGTGGCGCCTACGACGACGTCTACTACGTCAAGCGCTTCACGGCCACCTCGGGCACGATCAAGCTGGTGGCGGTCGGTCCGGACGGGTCAGAGAGCCCGGCCGCGAGCACGTCGTTCAACCTGTCCACGGCGCCGAGCAAGGCGCAGGCGGCGGCGAAGCCGGACGGCACGCTGACGGCCACCTGGACGCCTCCGGCGAGCGGGCAGCCGATCACGCTGAAGGTCACAAGCCTCGACACCGCACATCCGTACACCAAGGAGGTCGAAGTCCCCGGAACGAGCTCGACCACGACGCTGACCGGCGTACCCGTGAACGGCGACGGCTACCTCCTGACCCTGCGGTCGGGAACGGGCACGGTCACCGGGGTACGCGGGACGTTCGCCGACACCGAGATCAGCCCCTACCCGGCGTCGGCGGTGGCGATCAACGGGAACACCTTCACCTTCTCCCGGCCGACGCTTCCGGACTGGCACACCCTGACCATCCTTGAGGACGGCCAGGCGAAGTCGTTCACGACGACCTACGGCTCGGGCGCCAAGCCGTACATCATCCGTGGCCGTACCACGCGTGCCGCCGAGACGGTGACGATGTCCGGCGCCGCCAGCAAGGTGGTCGCCATCCTGGAGGACTACGCCGGCAACAAGGCCACGACGGTGCTTCGCGGCAACTGATCACGAAGGCGTGGGCGCCCGCTTGGGCGCCCACGCCGATATTGCGCGGCGCCGGGGCTGATCCCTTGGCGCCGGTACGTCCCCATCGTCAGGGCGCCTGGAACCAGGCGTTGATCGTGTCGTACGTCCGGCCGGAGATGGGGTCGCTCGGCAGGTAGATGCGCAACTGGCCGCGGCCGCCCAGGTGGCCGGACTCGGGGGAGACCGCGCGCATGTGGCCCTCCTTCGTGACGATGATCGCCGAGTCGGCGGCGATCACGACGTGGCCGGTCCGCCGGGCGACGTTCAGGGGATGGCCGCCGGTTCCGATGTCGCAGTTGGCCAGCAGGATGACGTCGCTCGGCTTCAGCTTCGGCAGGTTCAGGAGGAGGTCCGAGACCTGCGCCGCGTCCAGGGTCTGGTCGCCGATCTTGTTTCCCCGCTCCGAGCCGTGCCCGTCCACGTAGAGGGCACCGTCGATGCGCCGCACCTTGCGTGCGGAGGAGGCCAGGCCGGCGTCGTGCGGGTGGTCGAGGTCGCGCAGCCAGACACCCGCGTCGGTCTCCTCGACGTGCCGCTTGAGATGGTGGTTCAGCTCGGCGGTGAGCGGCGGTTTCATTCGCGGCAGCCGCAGCGCCATCGAGTCGGCGCTGCGGCCCTGGGGGACCTGGATGGCCAGGAGGTGCCGCTCACCGAACGACTCCTGCACGGCCAGCACCTTCAGCCTGACCCCGGACCTGAACAGCGCGTGGGCGGGCTTGCCCGACAGGTCCTCGACGTCGGTGTACTCGCTCGCTCTGATCGTCAACCGGACGCTGTCCGGCAGATCGCCCAGCTTGCCGGGATCGTCGACGCCCTCCAGGAGGCCGTGGAAGACGACCTCCTCGCCCGGCCGGACGGCGCGCGGCAGCCAGTCCGCGGGAACGCGGGCGGAGACGTGGCCCGACGTGGTCGCCCTGGCGGCGAGTTCGGCGTCGGCCCTGTCGAGCATCGCCTCGGCCGAGGGGACAAGTGCGGGGTCGTCCGCGCGCCCGACGGCCAGTTCGTTCACCTGGCGCAGGTTGACGCCCTCCAGGAGGTGCGGCAGAGCGGGAACCTGATTGCCGGGCGGCCGCCACGGCGTCTCCCGGAAGTCGGGGACCAGCGGCGAGTGGTCGTGCAGCGGGCCGAGATCGAGCGGAGCGTCCGGGGCCACCTGGTTGATCAGGTCGAGGTGCTTCTGGTACCGGTCGGTGAGGCCGTACCTCTCGTACTCCGGTCGCAGCGCCTCGAACCTGGCGCGGAGCGCGGCGCTGTCGGCCTCGGTGAGCAGCGCCTGGCCCGGCACGAGGTGTTCCATGCGCGGGTTGCCCATCGAATGCGTTGTGGACAGGTCCGTGGGGGTGATCCAGGCGTGCAGCGCCCGCCTGTTCAGTTCGTGCCGCAGGGACGCCGGCACGGCGCGCGTCTCGTCGTTCCAGTGCCACGGGCTGATGCGGTGCTCGTACACGACGGTGGGCGCGGCCCGGTAGACGCCTTGTACGCCATCCATGGTGGCGTGCGCCGCATGGGCGCGCCCCTCGAACTCGTCCGCCTCGGCGATGGTGGAGAACTCGTGACGCAGGGCCCTGGTTCCGTCGTTGAACGTCACCACCTCCGCCCTGTTCCCGGTCAGCGACACCACGTCGCTCTCGCGGATGCCGGTGGCCAGGGCGGCGCGGAGCCGGTCGCTGCCGTGCGTCTGGTACACGGTGCCATCGCTCGCCCGGTGGACCGCGGGGCCGTCCAGACCGAGCGCACGCCGGGCCAGCGCGGACTCCAGCGCGTCGGCGGCGGCCCTGCCGGTCAGTGCCAGTGCCTGCGATCCGTCGCCGAACGTGACGACGCGCCCCAGATCGGATTCGCGCGTGGCCACGATGTCGTCGAGGTTGTCCACCAGCCGCTGTACGGGGTCCACAAGGGGGCGTCCCGCGCCTGACGGGGTGGTGTCCCTGAGGTCGGCGGCCAGCTCGGCGAGCCGCTCGGCCCGGTCGTTGAGCTGCCGCGTGGTGATCTCGGGCAGGGTCTCGTCGGGACGGACCTTGAAGATGGAGTCGGTGCCGACCGCGTTGTCCGCGATCATCCGCAGGGAGGCGGTGATCCGCCGGTGCGACTCCGCCAGACCCGCGTCCGCGAAGTCGAGCCCCAGCATTCTCACTTTGCGCTGGATCCTGACGACGTCCGCCGGCGAGAGCGGATTGGCCGCCCACCCCTCCGGGAGGGTGCCCACCTCGCGGATGAACAGCCGGCTCATCAGCTTGGCCATGGCGGGCCGCGGCATGAGGGCGGCCTCGCCGCCCAGCGCGTCCAGCAGAACGGGGTCGTCCTTGAACAGGGCGCCGAGCAGCCCGGCCAGGACGCCGTCGCGAGTGGCCACGGTGCCGGGCAGGTTCCACTCCTCGCCGATCCAGCTCATGTGGTTCGGATCGCCGTACACCCATTCGAGCAGCAGCCGGGTGTCTCCGATGGGGTGGACCGAGGGCATCTTGAGTCCGAGCTCCTCGCCGAGCGAGGCGACCAGCACCTTGGCGTCTCTGGCCTCCCGGGTGGGGAAGTCGATGCGCATGGCGAGCGAGCCGTCGGAGAGCGTGACCCTGGCGCTGTCGATACCGGCGGGCTCCCACGGGCCCTTCGTCCCTTTGGCGGCTGCCTGACTGAACTCGGACTGGGGCCGCGGCGGGTTGCCGGCCGACCGGTCCTGGCCCCAGTTGAGCATGCTCTCGATCCGGCCGCGGGGCTCGGCGCGCGGGGCATCGGTGACCTGCGGCTCGAAGCGCTGCCAGCGGCCTTCTAACGGGCCGCGATACCCCTGGGCGGTGCCGTACGGCATGCCGTTGTCGGCGGCGACCACGACGCGGCCCGTACGGTCGGCCAGGTCCTGCAGCAGCAGGGCGTCATGGCGGGCGTGCGGCCCGAACATCCGCAGCGCGGCGTCCGGCTGGGCCGTCAGCCGCCGGTCCTCGCGCAGCACGCTCGCCAGGTCGGCGGCGTCGATGTGGATGCCGCGGCCCGGTACGAGTTCGCGCAGAGCGGGTGGTACGTCGGCGGGCAGCCGGCGGAAGCCGCCGACCAGGAAGCCGTCGGAGCTGGCGCGGATGCCGATGTCCACGTGGCCGGGCAGCGGCGGGCGGCGTCTCATGTCGCCCGTGACGCTCATGTCGGTGCTTTCCCGGTTACGGAACCACAGGCCGGACCAGGTCTCCTCCCTGAAGTGGCGGGTGAGGAACTGCTGACGCTGCGCGGCCGCCTCTCCGGGGCGCGGAACCGGGTCGTGGCGGGAACCGGCGGGATCGAGTCCGCCTGAGAGCGCCGGATCCTCGGCACCGTGGCGCCACCCGGCCAGGTCGGTCGCGTCGGACCTGTCCGCGGAGAAGGGCTCAGCGTGTCGCGGGTCGGACGAGTGCCGCGGATCGAGCGGCTGACGCGGGTCGGGCGGCAGGGTGTCGGGGCCTCCGCGAGGGTCCCGGCCTCCGTAGGTGTCGGAGCCTCCGCGAGGGTCCGGGCCTCCGTGGGGATCGGGGCCTCCGCGGGTGTCGGGGAGCGGCGGGCCGTCGCCGCCTGATCTGCCGAGGTGTGGGCTCCAGCTGGCCCAGTGCGCGTCCGCGGCGCCGATGGCGCCGGAGGAGACGCCCTTGAGCAGCCGTTCCAGGTCGAACGGCTCGTCATCGAACGCCTGCAGGGTCGCGTCGGTCATGCCACCCGCCGCGCCGGAGGCGAGCATGAAGCCCAGCAACGTTCGCGGCGGCGCGAGCCAGGTCGCTCCGGTCAGGAACACGCCGTTCAGCGCGCCGGTGCCCAGCGAGGTCAGCGCCTGGCCCCAGTCGATCTTGTCGCGCCGCTCCTGGCCGGCCTGCACACCCAGGTCCATCGCGAGCATCAGGCCGCCGAACAGCCCGATGTTGAACAGCAGCCGCTTGGCCAGCTGCCTGACGATCGCGCGGGTGAAGCGGGCGCGCCACCCCGCGGCCGCCAGCCCGGTCCCGGCCGTGGCCGGGTTCGCGATGACCGGCACCAGTGTCCACAGCTGGAAGATCAGGAACGCGATCGACAGCTTGATCAGCCGCTTGGTGTACTGGACCTGCACGCCGAGGTCGTTCAGCGCCATCGCCATCCCCGCGAGGCGCTTCAGCAGGTTGGCCTCGCTTTCGCCGACCTTGAGCGAGGCGTTCCCGACGAAGGCCTGGAGCGCTTCGCCGTCCCAGATGTCTCGATCGGGAACGGGGACGCCACTGCCCTCCGCGACCCGGTAGGCCGCATCCGCCAGCGCGTCGGCCAGCGTGAACAGCTTGGACTCGTCGCCCTCGGGCCAGTCCATGCCGACGGCCCAGCCGATCCACGGCCGCATCCAGCCGGGTATCTCCCCGTCGAGCAGCACCGCCCGTCAGGTCCCGGGATGCTCTGCGACCTGGTAGTTCGCAGCCGTCACCTGTATATCGTCGCCGACGCCCTCAAGCCGGTCGATGTGGTCGTTGAAGGCGTTGATGACGCCGTCGCGCATGCCGGGGAAATCCTTCTCCATCTGGGCGCCGTACTGGTCATGCCCCATCGGCCGCCCTGCCGCCGCGAACGCCTCGCGTACGTCGTGCAGGATGCCCCGGATGCGCTCGGCCTCCTCGGCGGAAGCCCTCCCGTGCTGACGGATGCCGTGCGGCCGCGCGTTGTAACCGGAGACCGTCATTCCTTGGCCGCCGCCCGCCGAAGCTCGTCGAGGAGCTCGAACTCCTCGGCGGTCAGATCGGCCGCCACGCTCAGGGTGCCGTCCGAGGCGTGCATAGTGATCGGCTCAGGCCGCTCGTCCTGGTCCGGGAGGACCTCGAAGAGCGGAGGCCGCCGGTCTTCCGCGCTCATGCCTCGAATCTACAGGGCGCACTCCCGGTTGCTCGAACCAGTGGATCGTGCCCGATTCCGAAGCGGGCTTCAAGACGTGGCGGCGCGAGCAGGGCCACCGCCAGCTTGCCGAGGTGGCAGCGATAGTGGCCGCTGCAGGTGCCACGGCTGAAGGATGAGCCGATGAGCAAGACGATCATCTATGTCATCACCTGCGAGAACGAGCGGTGGGTGTCGCGTTGTCCCACCGGGGAGACGGAGGGAGTCGGTGTGGCCGGCTCCTTGTCGCAGCTGGAGCGTGATTTGGCGGAGATCCACGCATGGGCTTGGCCGGAGAACACCCCTGGCGTGGAGTTCGTCTTCGACTTGCCTGAGGACGTGGCCGTGCTGGTGGCCGAAAACAGTCATGAACGGGAGTTGGCCGAACCCCACGCCAAGCGCGCCGCGGAGCTGGCCGTCAAGACCGCGAAGGCTCTCACGAGCCACTGGTCGGAGCCGGACACGGCACGTGTCATGGGCCTGTCGAAGCAGCGCGTCCATCAATTGAAGGTCAGTGCCTGACACGGAGTCATGAGCCTCCCACCGAATCCGAGAGAACCGCGGCCCCGAGCCTCACTCCGGGCTGCGGTCCACGGCGGGTCGCCAGCCGAGTTCGGGGCCCAGCCGGGTGGCCATGTCGGTGAGGATCTGCACGTAGTCCTCATGCTCGAAGGTGAACGGCAGCGCGAACGCCACCTCGTCGATCTCCCGGAAGGCGGCGTGCGCGTACAGCCGCTCGGCGATCTCGGCCGAACTGCCCACGAGGTCGGGTGCGAACATCATGCGGGCCGGCCCCTGCGGCGTGGCGGTGCGGGGCATGCGCTTGTCGGCGTACGCCTGATACCTGGCTCGCTGCTCCGGCGTGGCCGTGTCCGTGGGGATGACGACCAGGCCCTGGGAGACGCGGGCCCGCTCGCCGTCGGGGTGCCGCGCGCGGAACGCCCGTACGTGGGAGAGCTGGATCTCGGCGAAGTCCTCCGACTCCTCCGCCTTCACAACGCTGCTGGTCAGGAAGTTCATGGCGTGCTCACCCGCCCAGGCGGCCGAGCGGAGGCTGGCGCCGCCGTACCACATGCGGGCGCCCAGGCCGGGCGAGTGGGGCTGGACCCGATCGGAGAAGACCTCGAAGCCCTCGACGCCGCTGAAGTCGGTGGCCGGCTCGCCGCGGACGAAGGACAGCAGCCGCCGCACCCGTTCGTAGCTGAAGTCCTCCTGGTCGGCGGTGCCGGGGTGGAGCGCGTCCTTGACCTGGTCGTAGTGGAGCGGCGGGCCGACGCTGACGCCCGGGTTGAGCCGGCCGCCGGCCAGGATGTCCACCGTGGCCAGGTCTTCGGCGAGCCGCAGCGGGTTCTCCCAGCCGAGGGGGATGACCGCGGTGCCCAGCTCGATACGGGTGGTGCGCTGGGAGGCCGCCGCCAGGACGGCGACGGGGGAGGAGATGCCGTACTGGAGGTGACGGTGGCGCACCCACGCGCTGTCGAAGCCCAGCCGCTCGCCCAGCTCGATGATCCGCAGCGTCGACTCGTGGCCGGGGCGCGGGTCGTCCCCGTCGAACAGCCCGATCGTCAGGAAACCCAGCTTGCGCAGCGGTCGCGTGGGTAGCGGCACGGTGGTTCCTCCTCCTCGTCATTCCTGGCAGCGGAGAATAGCCGCGGGCTCAGCGCGTCCGCGCCACCGGGTCGCCGTTGTCGGGCCGCTCCGGGCGAGACGCCCGCGCGCCGGAGCCGGTGATGTAGGCGTCACGGATCACCCCGTTCACCATCGCGCTGTCGCCGGGGTCAATGGTCGTCCCGTTCTTCGACGGGTTGCTGAGACGGATGGCGTCGGAGGAAGTCCGCTCGATCTGGATGTCGTCTTGTTGATGACGCACACGGCCGGCTCGTCCGCCGTCATCGAGCGGCGGGTGGCGATTGATAAGGAAGGTGGCCTTGGTCGCACCCACCCGGCGTCGGGTGGGGATGCTCCGCGATAGCGCCGGGGCGTCGGTGGCGCCGACCCCTGGGCGGGGGCCGAGCGCCACCGGCGCGCACGCGTCAGCGGAAGTCGGACACGCGGAACACGGCCATCATGTCCTTGGTCCTGACCCCGGAGTAGAAGGACGCCTCGGCGCCCACCCAGCCACGGAAGGCGCCGCTGTCGTCGATGATCTGCTCAAGCGGCTTGATGTGGGAGTTGCCCGAGTAGCAGAACTGCTTGGCTTCCATGGCCAGGCAGGTGCACCAGTGCCACAGGGTGTCGCGGCGATCGCGGTTGGAGACCTTGACGAGGTAGTACTGGATGGAGCTGACGTTCGCCTTGGTGCCGCCGCCGACGTTGGGGCAACCGCCGGACTTCTGGCATGCGCCCGGGGACGACGGCTGCAGGTACGTCAGGCACCAGGTCGTCGTGGCGCAGTTGCGGAAGGAGGACTGCTTGAAGACCTGGCCGTCCGACTTCACGATGTGGTTGCCCGCCCAGGAGACCAGGTCCTGCTTGAGCGTTCCGGAGAAGGCTCGCACGGAGCTCATCGCGCGGCGAGTGGTGAGCGAGGCGTTGCTCCCGTAGCCGTATCCGTTGGTGGCCAGGCTGCTGCCGGCGAACTGCAGCTGGGCGAGCTTGCCGTCAGGCGACAGCTTCACGCGCCACTTCTCGGTCCAGGTCTGGGCGATCTTCCACCTGATGCTCAGTACGTCGCCCGCCACGGTGTACGTCCCCGTCCGGGATTCGTCCGGAGCGCCGGTGAAGCCGGCGGCGGTCAGTACGTCGCAGGCGCGTACGCGGGTGCTGGAGCCGCCCGCCTTGGTCGCGCAGCTCGAATCCGGGACGACACCGGTTTTCTGCCTGCCCTCGGGGTTGCGCTGCCACCAGAGGTAGGTGTTCGCGCTGACGGTGCCGCCGGCCTTGAACTGGTACGTACCCAGACGCACCCAGTTCTGAGTGGACCCGGCGCGCAGGAAGCCCTGCGAGACCACAAAGTTGGCCTTCCCGCCGGGCAAGGATGACTGGGATGGTGCGGCGCTGGCCGAACTGGCCACGGTGGCCAACATGGTGAGCGTCGCGAGCACGGCGGTGAGAACTGCGCGCACGGAAAACCTCCTTGAATACGGTCTTTACCGATTCTTGCCCATGCGGTCCTCCCATACCTCACTGTTTGACTTATGTTCATAGCCGTAAGTCACGATTGTTGGAACTCCCGGTCCGCGGCTTCAGGCCGGCAGACCGGCGAGCCAGCCGGTCAGGATCTCGTTGACCTCCGCGGTGCGTTCCTGCTGGACCCAGTGACCGCAGCCGTCGAGGATGTGTGAGGAGACCAGGCCCGGCAGGGTCGTCGGGAACGCCTTGATGGCGCCGGCCAGCCAGGTGGCGGTGGAGGCGTCCAGCGCGCCGCCGATGAACAGGGACGGCTGGGGGATGGGGGCGCCGTCGAAGCCGGCGAGGTCTTCCCAGTCCCGGTCCATGTTCCGGTAGCGGTTGAGCGCCCCGCTCATGCCGGTCCGCTCGAACTCCGCGGCGTAGACGTCGAGGTCGTCCTCACTGAGCCAGGCGGGCAGCCGATCGGTGGGGAAGCGCTCGCGCAGCGTCCCGCCCCGGGAGACGAGAAGCGGATGGGGGGCGTCAGCGGGCGGCATGGTGTCGGCGGACAGGGCGGCGTAGAGGCCGGCGAGCCAGCCGCGGACGTCGGGCTCGATCTCGGCCTCGGCCCGGCCGGGCGCCTGGAAGTAGCCGACATAGAACTCCTCCTCCCCGCCCATGCGCGCGAACATCTCGCTGGGCCGCGGCCCGCCGCGCGGGGTGTACGGCACGCTGAGCAGCCCGACCGCGCGGAAGACGTCCGGCCTGACCAGGGCGGAGTTGGCGGCGATGGGCGCGCCCCAGTCGTGGCCCACGATCACCGCCGTCCGCTCGCCCAGGGCGTGCACCACGTCGACGTTGTCCTCGACCAGGTCGAGCATCCGGTACGCGGCTATGTCCGCGGGCTTGGAGGAGCGGCCATAGCCACGTACATCGATCGCGACGGCCCGATAGCCGGCCGCGGCCAGCGCCGACAGCTGGTGGCGCCAGGAATACCAGGACTCAGGAAAGCCGTGCACCAAGAGCACCAGCGGCCCGGAGCCCTGCTCCACCAGGTGGACGCGGCCGGCGCGCGTCATGACCAGCCGATGTGTGAGCTCCGTGACTGAAGCGGGTGGCATCATCGATCCTCCAAGGCTTGTGGGCTTCGTGTCCGAAGCGGTCGCACCATCGATCTTCCACGACTTTCCATCCTGCCCGGCCGAGTGCCACCACCGGCCGGCGGCTTTCGCGGGAATCATCCGGGAGACCGTGGGGTCGCCGCGAATCGTGTTGCCACTTCGGCAAAGCCGCTCGGGATACCATGCCCGCGTCGATTCGGGATCGGCGCGTTCGGTGCCAGGGAGGTCGATTGGGATCAGCGCGCTCGGCGCCAGAGAGACGGGCTGACGCCGCGGGCGCGCTTGAAGGCCACACTGAAGGCGAACGGGTCCTCGTACCCGACCGCACGGGCCGCCGCGGCGATGCTCATGTCGGTGTCGCGCAGCAGGTCCGACGCCAAGGTCATCCGCCAGCCGGTGAGATAGGTGAGCGGGGGTTCGCCGACCAGGTCGGTGAAGCGGGCGGCGAAGGCGGCGCGGGACATGCCGACCTTGGCGGCCAGCCCGGCGACCGTCCACCGGTGCGCGGGATCCTCGTGGAGCAGACGCAGCGCGTCGCCGATGGCGGGCACGGTCAGGGCCCGATACCAGGCGGGGGATGCCGCCTGCGGGGTGGCGCACCAGGCCCGCAGCGCCAGTACGAGCACCAGATCCAGCAGCCGGCCCAGGACGGCGTCCTGACCGGGCTCCTCGCGGGCGATCTCGGCGGCGAGCAGATCCAGCGCTGCCCGGGTACGGGGACCGGCGGGGATGACCGCGAGCGGCGGGAGCATGGTCAGCAGGCGGTCGCCCACGTCGCCATAGAGGTCGTAGCCGCCCCGGATCATGGTCGTGGCCCCGGGCAGACCGTCGCCGTAGGTGCGGGGAGCCAGCCTCCGCTGGGCTCCAGGCGGCACTTCGCTCCCGTCGAGAAGCTGTTTCCTGCCCTGGTACAGCATGACCTGGGGCGGGGTGGACGGGTCGTCGGCGATCGTGTGACGACCGGTGCCGCTGATGAGGGCGAGGTCGCCCGCGGACAGGAGTGCCGGTGCGGCATCGGTCTCGTCGAGGCGGACCGACGCGTGGCCGCCGAGCGTGGCCACGATCGTGAGCGGAGGAGCGTCGGCGAAGGTCAGTGACCACGGTGGCCGCTGGATCAGCTGCCTGATCGTCGCGTTGCCGGCGCGGGCCCGATGCAGCAGATCGCTCAGGACGTCCATGGAGCCCACCGTAGACGATCACAAAGGTATTCCGGACTTTCTCCCATGGACCGTCTTGGCCTCCTTGGAGTTCGGTAGGCACATGACGAACATCCTCATCTTGGGCGGCGGCATCGGGAAGACCGGCCGCCGCATCGCCCAGCGCCTCCGGGACGCCGGCCAGCCGGTACGCACAGCGTCACGCGCCACCGGTGACATCCGCCTCGACCTGGGCGACCCGGCGACGTGGGCACCCGCGCTCGACGGCATCACCGCGGCCTACGTCATGGAGCCCAGCCTGCAGACCGGCGCCGAGGGCCGGGAGCGCATCCCCAGGTTCGTGTCCGAAGCGGTCGCCGCGGGTGTACGGCGGCTGGTGCTGCTGACCGCCTCCGGCGCCGACCAGATCGACGATCATCCCCTCAAGGCGGCGGAGCAGGCCGTGCGCGGCTCCGGTGTGAACTGGACCATCCTGCGGCCGGACTGGTTCGCGCAGAACTTCAGCGAAGGTCCCTGGCTGCCAGGGGTTATGGCGGGAACCCTGGCCCTGCCCACCGGCGACGGCCGCGTTCCGTTCATCGACGCCGAGGACATCGCCGCGGTCGCCGCGGCGGCGCTGACGGAAGACCGCCACAACGGCCAGATCTACCAGCTGACCGGCCCGCGGGCGATCGGCTTCGGTGAGGCGGCGGACCTGATCGGCAAGGCCGCCGGGCGCACGGTCCGGTACGTCGACATCGCGCCCGAAGTCTTCGTCGAGCGTCAGGTCTCCTTCGGCGTTCCGCCCGAGGTCGCGCGGCTGCTCGCCGGCGTCCTGGTCGCCATCCGCGACGGCCGGGGCGCCGAGGTCTCCGGCGATGTGGAACGAGCCCTCGGTCGCCGGCCCAGGCCCTTCGAGGACTACGTCACCGAAACCGCCGCGGCCGGTCCCTGGAACTGATCGAGCGCCGACCATGGTGGTGGGCACCATGTCACGCGGAGTCCGGTGGGCGCCGCGTTGACATGGTGCCCACCGAACCCGGCGTGACGGTGGCCCTGGAAGGGGAGCCGCGCGAGACGTGCCGCAGGCGATGAGCGAACATGTCGCGAGTGATAGGCGGACATGTCGCGGGTTACGAGCGGACATGTCGCGGTTACGAGCGGACGTGTCGCGGGTTATGAGTGGCGAGGAAGGCTCCAGATGTGCGGCGACTGAGTGTGCCGGGCGAGTTGGCCCGGCCCCTGCGGGGTCATCTGCGTCTTGGCGATCCGGCGCACGGGCCCGACGCGATCGAGGTGAACTCGCGCCACCTGACCCGTGGGGGCAGGCCGTGGTTTCCGGTCATGGGCGAGTTCCACTACGGCCGTTATCCAGCGGGCGAGTGGCGGGAGGAGCTGCTCAAGGTGCGGGCAGGGGGAGTGACGGCTGTCTCCACCTATGTGTTCTGGAACCTGCACGAGGAGCGGCGCGGTGTGTTCGACTGGACGGGCGACCGTGACCTGCGCCGGTTTGTGATGACGTGTGCGGAGCTCGGGCTGGACGTGGTCGTACGGATCGGCCCGTGGGGTCACGGTGAGTCTCGCTACGGGGGATTCCCTGACTGGGTGCTCCCGGTGGACATGCGCACCGTGCTGGAGACGAAGTGAGCGCCCGCTGCCGCCGATGACCTCTCCTTCGAGGTCCCCCGACCCGTGGTAGGCGGAAGCATCGACTATCATTGCAAATGAAACACAGTCATTGCATATATTGCAACAGGCCCGCAATGTACTTCGACTCCAGCGCCTATGAGGGATGACCGGCCGATGAGACCCGCAGACGTGCTCGCGATCGGCGAGACCATGGTGATGGTCACCCCGACCGCCGGCGGCCGCCTCGACGCGGACAGCAGCTTCATCCTGCGCCCCGGCGGCGCGGAGTCCAATGTCGCCGCACTGCTCGCCCAGCTCGGCCACACCACGGCCTGGGCCGGCGCGGTCGGCCGCGATCCGCTCGGCGACCTCGTGGTCGACTCGCTCCGCGCCCGCGGCGTGGACGTCGGCCTCGTCCATCGCGACGACGAGCGGCCCACCGCCGTTTACTTCAAGGACCCGACCACCTCGGGCACCTCCGTCTACTACTACCGGCGCGGCTCGGCCGCCTCGGTCATGACCGTCGCCGACGTCGCGCGCTGGGCCGCGCGGCCGGCGAGGGTGACGCACATCTCCGGCATCACCGCGGCGATCTCCCCGCAGTGCCTGGAGCTGACCAGGCACATCGTGTTCGATCGGCCGCTGCGGCCGTCCGTGGTGAGCTTCGACGTCAACCACCGGCCGCGCCTGTGGGACGGCGCCGACGCCGCGTCGGTGCTGCTGGAGCTGGCGCAGCGGGCCGACATCGTCTTCGTCGGCCGCGACGAGGCGGCGGCCCTGTGGGGCACCACGGACGCCGAAAGCGTGCGCGCGCTGCTCGGCGGGCCCACGTACCTGATCGTCAAGGACGCCGCGATCGAGGCGGTCGGCTTCACTCCGACGGGGGTGCACCGGGCGCCGTCCCTGCCGGTCGAGGTCATCGACGCGGTCGGCGCGGGTGACGCGTTCGCGGCCGGGTGGCTGAGCGGGTTCCTGGACGGCCGCGACGAGGTCACGCGGCTGCGTCTGGGGCACTACGCGGCCTCCCGGGTGCTGATGTCCCCGGCCGACCTGGCCGATCTTCCCCCCGCTGACGAGGTCGTCTCGCTGCTCGCGGAAGCGGAAGGAGGGCACCACCTTGTCGCAGACCGTCGCCCGTGCCATTGACATCATCGGGTTCGTCTCCGTACGGCATCGCTCGCTCGGTGAGATCGCCGAGCACCTGGGCGTGCACAAGTCGACCGCGCTGCGGCTGCTGCAGACGCTGGAGGAGGGCGGTTTCGTGCGGCGCGTCCCCGGCAGCATGTACGGCATGGGCTTCCAGCTCATCGCGCTCGGCCAACTGGCCCTCGATCAGGTGGAGGCCCGTTCCCTCGCGCACCCGATCCTGCACGAGCTGAGCGAGAGGTATGGCCACACGGTCCACCTCGGCGAGCTGGCCGGAGACCAGGTCGTCTACGTCGACAAGATCGACGGCCGGGGCAGCGTAGCGATGGGCTCGCGCATCGGGCTGCCCGCCCAGCTCCACAGCGCGGCCGTCGCGAAGATCATCCTCGCCTATCAGGACGACAAGACCCGGGCGCGCGTCCTCGCGCACGCCACCTTCACCCGCTTCACCCCCACGACCATCACCACCGCCGAAGACCTTGAGGCCGACCTCGCCCGCGCCAGGGGACGGGGCTGGGCCGAGGACGACGGCGAGCACGAGGACTACATCAACTGCGTGGCCCTGCCGGTGTTCGACGCCCGCGGCAAGGTCACCCACGGCATCTCCTTCACCGCTCTTCGAGCGGTCGCGCCGCTGGAAGAGCTGCGCGCGCACATCGACCAATACCGCGACGCGGCCCACGAGATCTCCAAGACCCTGGGCTGGACAGGAGACCAACATGGACGCCGCTGAGTTCTTCGGCAGCCACCTCGACCGCAACCCGGTCCTCGGCATCTTCCGCAACCTCGACCCTCAGGCCACCGTGCGGATGTGCGAGCGCGCCTGGGAGTCCGGCATCGAGCTCATCGAGGTGCCCGTGCAGACGGCCGACGCGTACCCGTCGCTGCGCGCGGCGCTGGACGCGGCCAGGGCGAACGGGAAGAGCGTCGGCGCGGGCACGGTGACCACGGCAGAGCAGCTGGCGGCCGTCAGCGAGCTGGGCGCCGCCTTCACGGTCGCGCCCGGACTGCATCCCGAGGTCGCGACGGAATCGCTGCGGCTCGGACTACCGCACCTGCCGGGTGTGGCCACCTCCACGGAGATCGCCGCCGCGCTGGCCCGCGGCTTCACCTGGCTGAAGGCGTTCCCCGCGGCGCAGCTCGGCGCCGATTGGATCAAGGCGCAGCTAGCGCCGTTCCCCGGAGTCGGCTTCGTCGCGACGGGGGGCATCGACGCGTCCAACGCCGCCGCCTTCCTCGCGGCCGGATGCCGGGGTGTCGCCATGGGCTCGGCGCTGAACGACCCGGACGCCCTGGAACGGCTGCGCAAGGTGACGGATGGTTGACCGCCGAGCCTCTAGGGGCGTGACCCATGACCGGATGCGGATGCCGAGTCCTGGGCCGGGCCGCCAGGAGGCGCGGTGGAGCGGCGGACGACCAAGGTCGGCGTGACGGAGAAGTGCACCGCCGCCGTGCGGCCTTCGATGCGCTCCAGCAGCAGCCGTCCCGCCATACGGCCCATGACCGCTCCGTCCTGATCGACCGTGGTCAGCGCGATGTTGGGATGGGCGGCCAGCCGGGTGTTGTCGTAGCCGGCGACGGAGACATCGCCGGGGACGGAGAGAGCGACCTCATGGAGGGCGGCGAGGACGCCGAGAGCCGCCTCGTCGGAGCCCGCGAAGATCGCGGTGGGGCGTGGCGACCGGCTCAGCAACTCCTAGGCGCCGCGATGGCCGCCCTCCTCGGAATATGAGGTCGCGACCACGGCGATCTCCTCGGCCAGGCCGTGATCACGCATCACGCGCTCGTAGCTCTCGGCCCTGATGTGCGGCACCTGGTCGGCGGGCCGCCGCTGGTCCTGCTGGAAGGTGATGTGCCCGATGCGCCGGTGGCCGAGTGCGATCAGGTGCTCCATGACGAGCTCGGAGCCGGTCCGGTCGTCATCGACGATCGAGTCGTACGCCGGCGACCGGTCGTGCCTGCCGAGCACCACGGTGGGGATCTCGCGGGCGACCTGCTCCAGCCGGGTGCGCCTGGCGAGCGGAGCGATCATGAGGATGCCGTCCACCTGCCGATCTATCAGGGCGTCGATCGCTCGTTCCTCGGTCTTGTCCTGGGTGCCGCCCTGGATCATGATCGCCTGATAGCCGGACTCCGCGAGGTGCTCCACCAGGCCGCTCATGATCTCGGCGTAGAACGGGATCCCGATGTGCCGCAGGAGCACGCCGATGGTGTACGCCCGTCCACGCAGCGCTCGCGCGGCGGCCTGGGGCCGGTAGCCCAGCTCCTCGATGGCCCGCTGGACGCGGTCGCGCATGGCCTCGCTGACCCCGTAGTCGTTGCGGATGACCTTCGAGACCGCCGCCTTGGAGACCCCGGCGTGTTTCGCCACGTCGGAAATGGTCACTCGTCGCCGTCGCTCGGGCGCGACCATGGGGTATCCCTTCTCGCCAAGTCCTGCGGACGTCAGGATGGCCTGGTGCGTGGGGCCAGTGCCGCCTGGATACGGTCATGGATCCCGGCCGCCTCGGCTGAGAGCGGCGGCCTGCGCATCGTGGGAAGACGGCCGGCTTGTCGCAGCACCAGCATCGCGAACCGCTCGGCCTCGTGTTCCTGCGGCTCGGAGTATGTCGTCCGGCCGAGCACCGAGCGGACCATGGCCGGGTCGAGCGTCGGCAGCAGGATGCGCAGCAGGTCGTCGGGGGCGATCGGTGCCGACGCGTGCTCGCACAGCATGTGGCCTAGTTCGTGCAGGATGATGTGTTCCTGATGGGAGCGGCTGGTCCGCTGCTCATAGCAGATGTAGTCGACCGTGTCGGTGGCCAGCCACATGCCGCTGGGGCCGTCCGCGGCGGTGTCGACGGGCCTGAGCTCGATGCGGCGCTCCCGGGCCCGCGCCACCTGGTGGGTGAACTCCACGATGTCGAACGGGTGCGTGATCTCGAACCGCTCGACGATCTCTTCCAGGCGTTCGCCGCTCACGAACCTCCTCATGGGGCGTACCGGCCACAACACCCACATCATAGGCCGCCCGCAAAGCTTCAACAGAAGTTTAAGCACGCAGCCGCCCGTCTTGGCTTAGATTGACAGGGAGGGCGGCAACTGCCGTTTATCCACCATCCATATCCCGGCAAATCCCGGCAACACGGTCCGTAGCTCGTCCCCGTGGGAGGTCAGGCATTGGCAGGCGCGTCATCCGGAACGGCTGTGGAAGCACATGGCGGCGATGTCAGTTTCGGCGTCCTGGGGCCCTGGGAGGTGCGGGTCGGTCAGGGCGCGGTGGCGGTGCCCGTCGGGCAACTGCGGACGGTCCTCGCGTCGTTGCTGCTGTCGGTCGGCCAGTCGGTCTCGACGCCCACGCTCGCCGAGCGGCTGTGGCCGGGCGAGGGGCCGGGCTGGCCGCGCGGCGCGGTGCACACCTATGTCACCAGGCTGCGGCGGCTGATCGGGGCGGACCTCATCCAGACCGAGCCGGACGGCTACCAGCTCCAGGTCGAGCCCGACGCGGTGGACCTGCACCGGTTCCGCGGCCTCGTGCGCCGCGCCGACGACGCCGGCTCCGCGCAGGAGGAGATGGCCCTGTTACGCGAGTCGCTGCGGTTGTGGCGCGGTCAGCCCTTCGGCAACGCCAGTGGCCCCTGGCTGGAACACGAGGTGATACCCCTCCTGACCGAGGAGTGGTTCGGCGCCACCGAGCGCCGGATCGACCTGGAGCTGGCCAGCGAGCCGCCGGGGCGCCTCATCGCCGAGCTGACGGAGCTGACCAAGCGTTACCCGACCCGCGAGCCGCTGTGGACGCGCCTGATCACCGCGCTGCACCGCAGCGGCAGGCGGGCGGAGGCGTTGAGCGCCTACCAGCGCGTACGTACGGTGCTGCGCGAGGAGCTCGGCCTGGACCCGAGCGAAGAGCTGGTCCAGCTGCACCAGACGGTGCTCCTGGGCGACACCGACGACCACCCGGTCAGCACGGCCGTCCGGCGAAGGACGCCGAGCCCCCGGCAGTTGCCCCACGGCATCGCCCGCTTCACCGGCCGGGAGGAGGAACTGGCGGCACTGGACCGGCTGCGCTCAGGTGTGGCGGCACTGGACCGGCTGCCCTCAGGCGTGGCGGCATCGGGCCGGAACGGTGCGGGCACGAACGCCCCGATCATCGTGACCATCGACGGCGCTCCCGGGACCGGCAAGACGACGCTGGCCGCGCACTGGGCCCACCGAGTCGCCCATGACTACCCCGACGCCCAGCTCTACCTCAACCTGCGCGGCTACGGGCCGAGCGAGCCGATGACCCCCGCCGCCGCGGCGGAGAGCCTGCTGCGCGGTCTCGGCGTGGAGAGCGACGCCATCCCCGTCGACGTGGACGAGCGGTGCGCGTTGCTGCGTACCATCCTCGCCGACCGGCACGCGCTCATCCTGCTGGACAACGCCCGCAACGCCGAGCAGGTGCGCCCGCTCCTGCCGGGCGCCAGCGGCCTGGTCATCGTGACCAGCCGCGACCAGCTACGGTCTCTGTCCATCCGTGACGGCGCGCACCGTGTCACGCTGGGCGCGATGCCGGAAGCCCAGGCCGTCGAGCTGCTGGCGGCGGCCGTCGGCCCCGCCCGGGTCGCCCGCGAGCCCGCGGCGGCCTCCCGGCTGGTCGAGCTGTGCGACCATCTGCCCCTCGCGCTGGCCATCATCGCCGAACGCGCGCAGCGCGCCGCCACGCTCGCCGAGGTCGTCGACGGCCTGGCGGACGAGAAGGCCCGCCTCGACAACCTGGGAACCGGCGAGAACGATCCGAACATCGACCTGCGCGCCGTTCTGTCCTGGTCCTACGGAGCGCTCAGCCCGGCGGCGGCCGCCACGTTCCACGCGCTCGGCCTGCACCCCGCCAGTGACATCGCGCTGGAGACGGTCGAGGCGCTGGTCGACCTTCCGCCCGCCGAGGTCAAGCGGGGCCTGGACCAGCTCGTGGCGGCCCATCTGCTCGAACAGCGCCGCCCCTGCCGCTACCAGCTGCATGACCTGATCCGGTTGTACGCCGTCGATCAGGCGCGGCTGCACATGCCGCCCGGCGAGCGGCAGGCCGCCGTACGGCGCTTCCTCGATCACTACCTCTTCGCCGCCGTCAGCGCCGACCGGCACCTGGTGCCCTACCGCCGCCGCGACTTCCTCGCGCCGATGCGGCCGCGCCGGCGCCCGCTCGCGTTCGCCGACGCCGACGAGGCGATGGCCTGGCTGGAGCTGGAATACGACTCCCTCCGGGCGGTGATGTCGTGGGCGGCGACGAACGGGTGGGCGCACTACTCATGGCGTACGACCATGGCCATGACCAGCTTCTACGACGCGCGCATCCCGTGGTCCGACGGCCTGGACAGCCTGAAGTCGGCGGTACGCGCGGCTCGGGCCGCGAGCGAGCCCATCGGCGAGGCCTACACCCTCAACTCCGTGGGCTGCATCTACTCCGACAGGGGTGACGTCGATCTGGCGGAGCGACATTTCCGCGAGGCGCTCATTCATTTCAAGCGGAGCAAGAGCCCGTACGGCGAGGCCATGGCGCTGTGCAATCTCGGCATGACATATGGCGAGGCCGGCGAATACGGAAAGGCCCAGCGGCATTTGATGCGCGCGCTGGATCTGCACGTGCGCAACGAATATCCCCGTGGCATCGCCCTGGCCCTGGACAACATCGGAATCGCGCAGACCGTGGCCGGCCATTACCGATGCGCGGTCAAGGCGTTCAAGCAGGCGCACCGGATCAACCTGCGGCTCAGGGAGTACGCCTCCGACGCGATGTGCCTGCGCCACCTGGCCCGCGCCTATGTCATGACGGGCGACACCCGTGAGGCCGTCCGCGCCTTCCGCCAGTCCATCGACCTGTTCCGCCGTACGAGGAACCAGCGCTGGGAGGCGATCACCCTCGCCGATCTCGGCCACGCGCTCAACGGGGCCGGACACGACGTGCTGGCCCGCGGCATCCTGCGGACGGCGCTGGACCTGATGACCGGGCTGGCGGACCCGCGAGCCCACGACATCGAGGCCGTTCTCGCGTCCACCCGGTGAGAGCGGCCTTTTCCAAGGAGCGTTTCAGCGCGCCGACAGGTCGGTGACAGGTCGGCGAAAGGCGGTTCTCCGTGCGTCGGGATTAGCCTTCTGTCGGAAGCCACTAGCCGCATGTTTTCCTGGCGGATTATTCGCGGCTATGGGTCCTGCGATTTTCTCCACAGAAAGGCTGAAAAGAGAATGAGCGTTTCCCAGAAGCTCGACTTCGACCTCAAGAACCTGCCGATGGACGTTTTCGACCTCGCCGACAGCGGCCTCGCCATCGAGTCGCTGACCGCGGGGCACGGGATGGCGGAGAACGGCGCGTCCGTCCTCTGCCCGAGCGTCTGCAGCACCTCGACGTCGTCGACGAGCTCGAGCAGCAGCTGATTCCCGGCCGGGCCGTCGGCGTGGCGCGGGCGGCCCGGCTCTGGCGCTTCCGGAGGAAATGGTGATCTTAACGAGCGGCGCCCACGTGGAGTCGTCTGTCGTGGTGCGGGTCGCGGGTGTGCCGGTGGCGGCGTTGTCGCGACTGCGCCTGGACAGCGCGTACGGCCGGGCGGAAGAGCTGGCCCGGCAGGCGGCCACGTTACGGCGCGACGGCGAGGCGTTGGCGCAGGCACTGTATCCCCTGATCGGAGCGCTGGACCCCGGCACGGCCAAGCCGGCGCTGGTCGGCCTGCGCCGGGCGCTGCACCAGCGACGACTGCCCCGCGACACCGAATGGAACGCGCGTGTCGCCGCGCTCGTCCCCGCCGAGATCGGCGACGCGATCGAATCCTGGATCGTCACCAGGCACCGCCTGGATGAGGGGCGACGCGCGCTCGACGACGTGTTCGCCGCCGAGCTGCGGGAGAAGGAGCTCGTCCTGCGTGACGTGGCCGGTCATCCGGGCTTCCGCCGGGCACTGTCCCAGGCCAGCCCGGCCCTGTTCGGCGAACTGGCCAAGTGGCTGGCGGACCCGCGGCGGCGACCGCGCAGGCAGTCCATGGCCCGGCTGGCGAAGTACCTGGCGAGAGCGGCCGCCAAGACGAGCCCGTACGGCACCTTCATGGCCAGTGGCACGGGGACGTGGGCGGACGGCGAGTCACCCGTGCGGTTCACTCCCGCCGAGGTTCATGGAGTGCTCGAGATCCACACCTTCCTCCTCCAGCGGATCGGCGAGACGCTCACCCGCGATCCACGCCTGGCCCGGCACCTGGCCCTGCGGGTCAACCCGAGCGCGACCTTCCGGGACGGAACCGTCAGCTTCATCGGGCGCTCCACCGAGGAACCCATCGTGACCCTGCCGGCCACCGCCGCGGTCGAGGCATGCCTGAACCTGGCGGCGCGCCGCCCGGGATCCACGCGGGCCGAGCTCCGCTCCCGCCTGGCGGGCGGCGCCGCCGACGAGTCCCCGGTCGAGGCGTTCCTCCAGGCGTTGGTGCGGGCCGGGCTCCTGGAGGAGCAGCACCCCGTCGCCGACCAATCGGCCGATCCGCTGGGCGACCTGGCCGAATGGGTCGCCGACCATGGGGGAGCCGAGTTCGCGGACGTCGTCCAGGCGTTGCGGCGGGTACGTCGGCAGGCGCGGCTGCCCGTGGTCGTGGACGACGTCGAGGGCCACTGGAAGCGGCAGCACGAACTGGAAACCGCGCTCACCGACCTGGCGGAACCGCTCGGCTTCGAGCCGGCCGCGCTCGACGGGCAGGGCCGGCACACCTTCCGCGAGAACGCCGTCTTCACGGATCCGGTGGCGGAGGCCGGGTCGGCGGCATGGCGCCCGGCTCTGGAGGATCTGGACGTGGTACGGCGCTGGCTGGGCGCCTTCGACCTGACGCTGCCATTCCGGATCGCCCTCGGCGCCTGGTTTTCCGAGCGCTTCGGCCCGGATGCCAACGTACCCCTCCTCGTCCTGCACCGAGCGCTCCAGGAGGTGCTCGCCCAGGACGGCGAGTCCGCCGAGCCGAGCGACGCGGCGCGCGAGGTCGCCCGGCTGATGGGCCCGTCCATGGGGGCGGGCGGCGCTCTGTCCGAGAGCCCGCTCCCGCGGCTGCGGGAGCTGGCCGCGATCCAGCGGGAGGCACGTCAGGCGGTGCTCGCCCAGCCGGAGCGGGACGGTGTCGTGAGCGTCCCCGCGGAGCTGATCAGGAAGCTGACGGACGACTGGCCGTCATGGGTGGTCCCGCCGCGTTCCCTCGCCTGCTACGTGCAGGTCGTGCCCGGTCACGGCGGGATCGGCCTGGTGCTCAACGCGGCGCACACCGGTTACGGCCGTGGACGGAGCCGGGTGCTGGCCCTGATGGCGGAGGCGACGGGCGAGAGCCAGGCCACGGAGCACCGGCCGAGCGGCCGGGTGCTCGCCGAACTGGGCGGAGTGGCCGCCTCGGCGTTGAACAGACGGGTGCCGCACGTGGCGTACGAGATCGACTATCCGTTCGCGGTCAGCAGCCGTCCCACGGAGGAGCGCATCCCGCTGGGAGACCTCGGGGTGGTCCTCGATCCGCGCGGCGGCCTGCTCAAGGTGGTCTCGGAGCGGCTGGGCGCCGATCTGTCCGCACTGCATCTGGGCATGATGTCCGACCTGCTGCTCCCACCGGCGGCTCGCCTGCTGATCCAGGTCTCGGGAGAGACGCACTACGTGCATCCCAGCATCCCGCTGCTGGCGGATCCGGCCGATCTGGACCTCCCCTCGTCGTTGGTGGCCTATCCCCGGGTGGAGATCGGCGGCGTGGTGATCCAGCGCGCCCGCTGGATCGTGCCGAAGGAGACGCTTCCGGAACGGGCCAAGGGCGAGACCGACGCCGCCTATCTGCTGCGCCTGGCGTCGTGGCTGCACGAGCACGACATCCCGGTGCGATCCTTCGTCCGCTTCGCCCGCCCGGACGGGGGCGCGGGCGAAGGGACGGGGGACTGGACACAGTGGATTTTCGACAAATCCCGCAAGCCCGTCTACGTCGACTTCGCCAACTGGTTCCTGGTCGCGGCCTTCGAGAAGATGCTGGCGAGTTCGGGGCCGATGGTGATCTTCGACGAGGTGCTGCCCGACTTCGAGGACGCGCTGGGACCGGACCCCGATGACCCCAGCGTCACCGAATTTCTCATCGAGATCTCTGACCAGGACGGCCGGCATGCATGAATCGGACTGGGTCAGCGCCCACGTCTTCTATCACGAGAACCTGGACCCGCTGCTGACGAACGCGGCCGGTCCGCTGATCGCCGAGCTGGCCGGCAGCGGGCTCGCGGAGGCCACGTTCTTCCTGAGGTACTGGGACGGGGGGCCGCATCTGCGCTTCCGCGCGTTGCCTGCCGACCCCGCGCACCGGGCCGAGGTGGAACGGGTCATCACGGAGCGGTTCGAGAAGTATCTCGCCGAGAACCCGGCGGATCGCTCCATGAGCCAGCGGGACTATGCCGGCATAGGCGAGGCCCTGGCGCAGTGGGAGGGACTTCCCGGCCATACCGAGCGGCTCTTCCCGAACAACTCCGTGGCGTTCATCCCGTACCGGCGCGAACACGACCGCTACGGCACCGGGGCCTCGATGGAGGCGGTGGAGCGGCACTTCGCGGAGTCCAGCCGCATCGCCCTCGGCCTCCTGCGCGACGGCCTGCGGCCGGCGGACCGCACCACCGCGGGAGCCGCGATGATCCTGCTCACCTGGTTCTGCGGTGAACGGGACGTGGCCCGGCTGGCGCCGTGGGTCAGCGTCGACCAGGACCGGCGCGGCGACGTATCCGCGGCCGCGCGGCCCGGTGGCGCGCCTGAGGCTGGCTTCACCCAACCGACCGCGCAACCGACAGGGCGCCAGCGTGATCGCGTCATCGGCCTCGCTCGCCGGATGAGAGGGCTCGCCACGCACCTGGAGCACGTCTCCGGGCCGGGCTCCCTGGCGGATTGGGCCCGATCGGTGTCCACGCTCCGTGACGCGCTGGCCGCCGAGGCCGGCGCCGGCCGGTTCGAGCCGCCGCCCCGAGGCTGGGAGGGGGAGGGCGCGGTCAAGACGCGGCAGGTCCTCACCGTTCTCGACATCTGCGCCCACCTGGTCTGCAACCGGCTGGGCGTGACCGTGCAGGAAGAGGGGGCCGTCCGGCTGCTGTGCGCGGACGCGGTGGCCGTGCTCGCGGGGGAGGGGAGATAGTCCGTGCGCTGGAACAGCATTCACGTCCGCTACTACGACCACGACAAGGATCCGTTGATCCTGCACGGAGTACGCCCGCTCTTTCGTGAGCTGGCCGGGCAGGTGGCAGGGCTCTCCTACACCCGGCACTGGCGGCAGGGACCGCATCTGCGGCTCAACTTCCGCACCGACCACGACACCTTCACGCACGTGGTGCGGCCGGCCGCCGAAAAGATCATCGGCGAGTGCCTGGCCGAGCACCCCTCATCGCTGCCGCTCGACCCCCAGCAGGAGCTCTCCTCACATCAGCGGCTGGCCGAGCTGGAACGGGAAACCGGCCCTCTGACGCCGTGGTTCCCCGACAACACCCTCCGCGTCGCCGAGTACGACGACCGGACAGAGGTGCTGGGCGGTCCGCACATGGCCGACCTCGTGGCGGATTTCTACGCCGACACCACCGACCTCGCCTTCGCGATGACCGAGGCCGGGGGTGGCGCGCGACGGCGGCAGCTGGCGTTCAAGCTGATGGTGGCGACGGCGCACCGCCTGTCGGGCACCGACATCTCCCAGGGATACTTCACCTTCAGGTCCCACGCCGAGGCGTTCCTGTCGACCTTTCCCGAAGCGCGCGGGATGAGGCCGACGTGGGACGGCTACTACCGCGAACACCACCTGACCCTCCTCGCCCAGCTGCGGGCGGTGCTCGGCGGCGACGACGTGGACGCCGAGCTGCTGGCGGACTGGGAGGCCGCACTCGTCCCGTATCAACGGCGGGGGGCGCGGCTCCTCGAACAGGGCGCGTTCGTCGTGCCGACCGTCAGCGCCGAGCAGGAGTCGAAGCTGGCCGAGTCGAGTCCCTTTCACCGGGCGGGTTACGCCGATCCGGTGTGGGCGGAGATCCGGGAGGCGCCCGAGTTCCTTTTGTACAGGCTGATGCTCAACCTCACTTATCTGCACATGACCCGGCTCGGCCTCGCTCCGGTCGAGCGCTTTCTGCTGTGTCATCTGCTCGCCAACACCGTGGAGGCGTACCTGGAAGGAAGTGAATCATGAGCGGCGAGGCTCCGGCGTACGAGGAACATCTGCGGCTGCGGCCGGGGGTCTACAGCGCGACAGGCGCGAACGGCGAGCTGCACCTGTTCCGTCATGATCTGTGGCGGAGGGTGGCCTCGTTCGGGCCGGTGGGCGCGGGCGGTCGGGCCGTACTGCGTCGCCTGGCCGAGGGGCCGTGCCCGCCGTCGGAGCTGACGGCGATCGGCGCGTCCGACCCGGAATTCCTCGGGGCCCTGCGGAGCGGGGGATGGGTGACGACCACGCTGAGCCATCTCGGCAGGCAGCTGTACACCGTGCAGCCCGTCCGAGCGCCCGACCCCGACGTGGAGCAGGACGTTGTGGAGAAGGACATCGACCACGAAGTGAAGCTGTCCGGTTTCGCGGTATTCCGGCGCGAGGGGGAGGACATCCTCGCCGAGGCGCCGACCTCGTGGGCGCAGGTGCTGATCCATGACCCGGAAGTCGCGGCCATGCTCACGGAGATGGCGCGGCCGCTCTCGACCGCCACATTGAAGGGCCCGCTGCCCGAAGAGCTGATCGCCAGGCTGCTGCGGGATCTGCGCTGGACCGGCATCGCGATCCCCGCCGGGAGCGACGCGGAGTCGGAGTGGCGCCTGCGCCAGTGGCGACCGCACGACCTGTGGTTCCACTCGCGCAGCCGCAACGGGAACGGCGGCTACTTCGACGCCGGATTCGGCCGTACCAAATGGGGGCAAGGGCAGTTCCCGCCGCTCCCCGCGCGCCGGGAACCCTATCCGGGACCCGCGATCGACCTGCGGGTACCGGACCTGGACGAGATCCGCGTGCGCGACCTCGGGCTGACCGACGCCATCGAGGAGCGGCGCTCGATCCGCGAGCACGACGACGACCGCCCGATCACGGTCGATCAGCTCGCGGAACTGCTCTACCGATGTGCCCGGGTACGCCAGGTCAACGTGTGGGAGGGCGTGGAGTACGTCGACACGCCCCGTCCCGCCGGTGGCGGGGTCGACGAGCTGGAGTTGTACCCGGTCGTCCGGAATGTCGCGGGCCTGGCGCCAGGCATGTACCACTACGACGCGCACGAGCACCGGTTGCGCCTCGTCCGCGACCCCGGCCCGGCGGTCGGGCGGCTGCTCTCGACCGCGAGCCGGGCGGCGGCCACCACCACGTGGCCGCAGGTCCTGATCGTGGTGTCGGCCAGGTTCGGGCGGGTGATGTGGACGTACGAGGAGATGCCGTACGCCCTGATTCTCAAGCATGTCGGGGTGCTCTTCCAGACCATGTACCTGGTCGCGACCGCGATGGGGCTGGCCGCCTCCGGGCTTGGCGGAGGTGACGCGCCGGCCTTCAACGAGGCCACGGGAGCAGATCCGGCGGTCGAGGCCAGCGTGGGTGAGTTCATGCTCGGGAGCCGGCCGAGCCCGGCCGCTGACGAGGAACCGGCCGCCGACGAGGAACAGGAGTAAACGAACGTGGGCCTACTGCTACGCCCGGATGCGTTCCATGCCCCGGATTCGGCGGGGATGTACCTGCTCACGTACCGGGGATCCAGCCATCTGAAAGGCCGATCCGTCGGTCCGCTGCTCGATCTGCTGAAGCCCTACCTCGACGGGCGGCACACGCTGGCCGAGCTGACGGAGGAGTTGCCGCCCGAGCGCCGGGCCGCCGTGGAGAGCCTGCTGACCGCGTTGGTGGAGCGGGACGTGGTGAGAGACGTCGGCGCGCTGCCGGAGCGGGACGTCGTGAGAGACGTCGGCGCTGTGGGTCCGGAGGCCGCCCTGGAATATCCGGAATATCGCCATGAGGTGGCTTTCATCGGGCATTTCCGAGACTCACCTATCATCATATTTCGGGCATATCGGGATAAAGAGGTGCTCGTTCTGGGGGCGGGGGACATCGTGCCGTGGGTGGCGCGTGCCGCCGTACGGACGGGGTCACGTCTGGTGAAGATGGCGAGCCTGGAGCACTTGGGCGTCGAATGGGTCGAGCGCGGTCGGCGTACCCCTGACCAGAAGGTCGAGCGGCACCTCCTCGCCGACTTCAGCGAGGAGGGGTTGCTGCCCCTGCTCGACAGCGCGGACCTCGTTCTGCACGTCTCCGGCGACGCGGCGCATGAACCGCTGCTCGACCGGCTCTGCGCGGAGCGCGGGATCCCCCTGGCGCAGGCGGTCATGCTGGACGGCGAGGTGTGGCTCGGCCCCGAGGACCTCGGCACGCGATCGACGGCGAGCTGGACGGCCGGCCTGCGCCGGGTGGCGAGCTGGACGGCGGGCCGCCGCCGAGTGGCGGCCCGGCCCGCGCCACACCCGCCCATCGCCCCCGCCGAGACGCTCGCTGCTGCCGGGGCCGTCGCCAGGACGGGAGCTGCCGCTGAGACGCTTGCCGTTGTTGGGGCTGTTGCCGGGACGGGGGCTGCCGCTGAGACGCTCGCTGTTGTTGGGGCTGTTGCCGGGACGGGGGCTGCCGCTGAGACGCTTGCCGTTGTCGGAGCCGTCGCTGGGACGCGGGCCGCCGCCATCGCCGCCGCCTTGGTCCAAATGGCCTTTCGGACCGCCAACGGCCTGCTGGACGACCGCCGTGCTCGGCTGACCAGGATCGACCTTTCCACGCTGCGCCGGACGTCACATGCCTTCGTCCCGCACCCCTACGCCCGGTCGGCCGAACCTGCGCTCCTCGAACCTGCGCTCCTCGAACCTGCGCTCCTCGAACCTGCGCTCCTCGAACCTGCGCTCCTCGAACCTGCGCTCCTCGAACCCGTGGTCTCCGAACCCGTGCTCCCCGGACCCGATGACCCGGCCCGCGACGGTGCGGTTCTCGGTCGGGAGGCGTTCTCCCGGCGGGCGGTGGTGTGCGCCGACGATCTCCTAGGTGTGTTCGGGGAGCCGACCGAGCGCGATTATGCGCAGATCCCTCTGCACGTCAGCGAGGTGGAGGTGCCCGACCCGGTCGGACTGCTAGGGGGCGCCGTCTCAAGGGTCGTCGGCACGGGTCTCGACTTCGAGTCCGCGCGCCACCAGGCCGCCCTGAAGGCGTTCGCCGTCTATGCCTCGCTGATGGTGGATCCGCGCCGGCTGCTCTCGGCGGACGGCCGCACTCCGCTGGCCGCGCCGGAGTCCGATCCCGATGCCCTGCTCGCGGACCTGCGGGCCGGCAGGATCAGCGGGTTCGTCCTCGGCCACCGGCTCGCCGACGGCGGGACGCTAGCCGTCGCCGCCGACGTCGCCTTCCCGGTGCTGTCCGGCACGAGCCGGGCTGGCGGCCGGGCGCCGACCCAGACTGCGGGAGTTACTGGGGGCATGGCCGGGGGAGTCGCTGCCGGAGTCACTGCGGGCATTGCCGTAGGAACCACTGTGGGCATCGCCGCCGGATACAGCTGGCAGGAGGCCGTCGACGGCGCGCTGGCCGAGCAGGCGGGACGGCTGGCGCTCGCCGATCTGGAGCACCGGACGACGCCGTTGCCCCGGTTCGACCTGGACAGCGGGTCGCTCCCACCGCGCGGTGAACGGTACAGGTCCATGATCCAGGCCACGGGCGAGGTGGTCACCTGCTACGACCTCACCGGGCCGGCGGAGATTCCGGCCGCCATGAGTTACCTGGGTGACACGCCTGTCGGATACGCCGGTGGGTCGTCGACGGCCGAAGCCGTGACCGGCGCGCTCGAACAGGCCCTTCTCCATTACCAGGCGCGGCAGAACGCCCAGCCCACCTACGCGCCACCCGCGCCGCCGGGCATACCGCCCGAGCTGCGCGGTTCGGCGATCCGCCGCCTGCCCGACGCCTCCCGTACCGACTCGGCGAGTCTGGTGTCCGCGCTGGCCAGACGCGGTCTCTCGCCGGTGGCGGTGCCCCTCGACCACGATCGTGAGGTTCATTCGATCATGCCGTACACCGTCCACGTGGTGCTGACCCATGCATGAGATCGCCGTCCTCGGTGAAGGGCTGCTCAGGGAGAGCATCGTCGCGGCACTGTCCGGCGGCGGATCCTCCGTCTCGCCGTTCCTGACGTCCGGTGCGGTCGCGGCCGTCGTGGCCCATGACCGCTGGGACCTGTCCGGCTACGCCGAGGTCAGAGCCTCCGCCGCAGAGTCGGGCGTGCCCTGGTTGCCGGTACGGGCCGAATTGGGGCGAGTCGTCCTCGGCCCCCTGGAGGAGCCTGGACTTCCCGGCTGCGTGGACTGTGGTGAGTTCCGGCGGAGGCTGGCCCATCTCCAGCCAGACGGGCACGAGACGGTGTGGCGAGAGCAGGGGGCCACCCTGTCCGCGCTGCCGTCGGCCTGGCTCACCGGACTCGCGGCCGACCTCGCCGCCACCTTGGTCACCGAGGAGATCGCTCGGCTCGTCAGCCGGGAAGCCGTGGTGACCGAGGAGGTCGCACGGCCTATCAACCGGGAGGCCGTGGTCACCGCGCGCACGGGAAACCGGGAGACCGCGCGCACGAGATCCGCCTTCGTCTACCTGGATCTGGAGACGCTGGCCGTCGAGCCGCACCCGTTCCTGCCCGACCCGCTCTGCGGCACCTGCGGGACGCTGCCGCCCGACGACCGTTCGCGGGCGGACATCTTCCTCCGGTCCCGCCCCAAACCGGCCCCGGACGTCTACCGGCTCCGGTCGATGACCGGCGAGGTGGACACGCTCAAGGCCAGGTACGTCGACGGCGAGAGCGGTCTCATCCGATCCGTACTCAAGAGCACCGAAGGCGGCATCGTGGTCGCCGCGGCGCCCATGGGCCTGCGCCAGGGCTCCACCGAGTACGGCTTCGGACGTACCCGTAACTACCAGGGCAGCCAGGTCACCGCCATGCTGGAGACGCTGGAACGGCACGGCGGCATGGAGCCCGGGGGAAAGCGCACCACGGTGTCGGCCAGTTACGCCGAGGTCCGCCACGACGCGATCGACCCCCGGACGCTCGGCCTCTATCCGGCGGAGCGGCATCGGCTCCCCGGCTTCCCGTACCGCCCGTTCGACGAGGCGCAGGTGTGCCGCTGGGTCTGGGGGTACTCCTTCGCCCGCAGTGCTCCCGCGCTGGTCCCCGAGACCTACGCCTACTACCGGGCCCGCCACCATGACGCCGAACGCCCGCCGTTCGTCCAGGAGGTCTCCAACGGCTGCGCCCTGGGCGGCAGCCTGGAGGAGGCCGTCTTCCACGGGATCCTCGAAGTGGCCGAGCGCGACGCCTTCATGATGACGTGGTACGCGCGCATGCCGGTCCCGCGGATCGACGTGACCTTCGCCCGCGACTCGATGATCCCCCTGATCATCGAAGCCATCGAGGCCGAGAGCGGCTATCAGGTGATGCTCTTCGACACCACCCTCGAACAGGGCATCCCCTGCGTCTGGGCGATGGCCGTCGATCCCGGCGACGACGAGAAACGCCCGAAGGCCGCCTGCTCGGCGGGCGCTCACCCGGTCCCGGAACGCGCGATCGAGAACGCGCTCAACGAGCTCGGCCCGCTCCTCGCCGACCTCATCAAGCGCTATCCCGACCACATGGACGAGGCCGGCCGGATGGTGGACGACTCGTCGCTGGTGAAGGAGATGGAGGACCATCGCCTGTTGTACGGCGACCACCGGACGTACGACCGGCTGCGCTTCCTCACCGAGACGCCGCACCGGCGGCACATCGACGATCTTCCGTCGCCGGCGCGACTCCGCAACGCCGATCTCCGGGACGACCTGATCGAGCTGGTCGACCGCTACCTCGTCACCGGTGCCGACGTCATCGTGGTGGATCAGACGACCCCTGAGCACGAGGTGTCCGACCTGGCCTGCGTGAAGGTCGTCATCCCCGGCACCCTGCCGGTCACCTTCGGCCACGACTACCGGCGGGTCGACGGTCTGCCGAGGTTGTACGAGGTGCCGTACCGGCTCGGATACCGGGATCGGCCCTTGGAGCCACAGGACGTCAACCCGTACCCCCACGCTTTCCCGTAGAAGGGCCGGCCATGTTCGTATCGATCGTCGCCTGGGATCTCAGCAGGTCCACGGAGACCGTGGAGAGCCTGCGCGACTACCTGCGGGACTACGCCGTCGACGCCTACGCCACGCTGGAGGGGATGCGGCTGAAGGCGTGGTTCTCCAATCCCGCCCGCCAGACCTGGGGGGCGGTCTACCTCTGGGACTCCGCCGAGGCGATGGACGGGCCCGCCCGGGTGAGCCGCGTCATCGAGCTCATCGGCTACCCGCCCACGTCGGTGAGCGTCTTCCAGCTCGAAGCCATCGCGGAAGGCGTCAGTGTGTACGAGAGCCTCACAGGGCTCGGCGCCGCGCTGGAAGGAGACCACTTGGCCGCAGGCTGAGCGGGTTTGCTCGCCGTTCGTCGGCCCTGACTGCCGCCGCCAACCGGATCAGCCAGTCGAGTTCGGCGTCAGGGTGGGCCGGGCTGTTGTCGGGGATCGCCGGTCCGCGCGGGTCCGGCCGCTCGCCGAGCCTGCTGCGGCGCAGGGCGGAGGTGATCAGCGCGGCCTCGACGGCGATTCCGCGCGCGTCATCGGACAGGCCCGTAGCCTGCGCCCGGCGCGTTTCGGCGACGCGCGGGTCGAAGTAGGGGAGGAGCAGCAGGCGGCCGTCCCAGATTTCCACGATCCGCCGGTACAGGGCCTGCTCCGGCTCCCGGAAATCGACGTGCCGGGTCCCCGGTGGATCGAGGGCGATGGCCGGGAATTGGTCGTACAGCAATTTCCAGAGCGGGAAGAGCTTGCGATAGGAGCGGTCGAGCGACCACCACCGCGCGAGATGATCCAGGCCCAATCGCGGGCCCGTGACGGGCAGCAGGATGCCGGCCACGACGAAAAGGATCGCCAGGCGGAACACATCGCCGATCAGGTTGCCGTACAGCCACGGCACGTGCCATCCGAGCAGGTGGGCGGACATGGCGGCGAACCGCAGCCCGGCGTAGGCGATGGTGCAGGCGAGACCGAGCAACAGCAGCCGCAGGCCGTTGCGGAGGGAGAAACCTCTCGCGGCGCTCGCGCGGTAGTGCGTGGCGCGCGCGATCTCGGTGACGGTCAACGCCAGATAGGCGACATAGACGTAGGCGGCGGCCGAGATCACCGGGATCTGCTCGGCCAGCCGCTGGCTGGCCAGGGCCGCCGCGTAATTGGACGGGGTCGTCGCGTGCAGAACGCCGATCAGTGCCAGGACGCCGATCAGCAGCCGCAGGCGTAGCCGGGCGCTCCGCATGGCCTGCTCCGCCGGATAGACCATGTGGAGAAACGCGCACTGCCCGGATGTCGCGGCGATCAAGGTCAGGCAGTTGGAAAGGGTGCCCGCGGTGTTGAGCGTCGTGTGGCCGTCGATCACCTCGTGGACGGTCTGGTCCTGCAAGCAGATCGACACCGAGAGCGCCAGCAGCGCGGCACACAGCCAACGCGTCGACCGGCAGCCGGGTTTGGCGCGGAGGTGGAACAGCTTGATGCCCACCGCGATCCAGCCGGCGACGGCCAGGCCGATCAAGATGGGCGCGCCCCGAGACACCGAAGATCGGCGGCCAAGAGATCATTCATCGGAGGGATTCTCCAGCTTCCAGAGCTGATTGACCATTTCGGTGATGGCGGCGCGGCTGCCCTGGGTCAGCTCGGCGCTGCGCAGGGCGATGTGCGTGACACCCGCCTTTCGCATGCCGGCCAGCAGCTCCAGATCCTTGTCGATCTTGGCGGTCTCCGCGTCGTCCAGGAAGTAGGCGACCGGCACCCCGAAGAACGTGGCCAGCGCCGTCAGGTGCATGATCGTGGGATTGACCCGCCGGCCCGTGCGCAACTGCCAGATGTAGGTGTGCGAGATCTGTACGTCCTGGCCCTTGCTGATGGCCTCCGCGACCGCGACGTTGCTGTATTCGGCGTCACCTTGGCGGCGAACCGTCTGGAACAACCGGTTCAGCTTGTCGGCCAGCGTCCGGGGAGTCTCATCAACGCTCATCGGAGTGCCGATCCTTAACAGCCAGAGTTTAGCGACTTTGCCGTCATCCTACACAGAGGTTGACGGGCGAGTCCTGGCAAGATAACGGCATGGAACGTGTGCTTGGAATCGGCGGATATTTCCTGCGGGCCGCCGACCCGGTGGCCTTGGGCGCGTGGTATCGCGATTGTCTGGGCCTGGACGCCGACGAGAACGGCCTGTGGCGTCAGCAGACCGGGGAGACGGTGTTCGCGACTTTCGAGTCCGAGACCGAATACTTCGGCTCTCGCGCCCAGCGGACGATGCTCAATTTCCGGGTCCGCGACCTGGACGCGATGCTCGCGCAACTGCGCGACAAGGGCGCGGACGTGGCCAAGGAGACTCAGGACATGGAGGGTGTCGGCCGGTTCGGCTGGGTCACCGATCCTGAGGGCAATCGGATCGAGCTGTGGCAGCCCAGCTGACAGTGGCTCACGCAGGGGGAATGAGCTCGTAATTCGGGATGGTGGGTCTCACCCGCTGATACTCCTGCTCCCCCGAAGCCGCCGCGGCGGCTTCGGGGATCTCCACACGGCCGAGGTACGGCCCCTGCAGGCAGTGGTCACACCAGAAGTGGGCGTCACCGATGAGCAGGTGGGGGATCCGGAGCCGATACACCAGGCGCAGGCAGGCCCGTCCACAGTTCGGGCAACGCCTGGTGATCGGTCCGGGCAGCTCGTCCCGTGCCTGCTCATAAGCGTGCAGCCAGCTCTCCCATCGGAGCGCCTGGTCATGAGTGTTCGACACTGGGGCCACCTCGGTGCTCGAGCCGTTTCACCTATGGTCCCTTACTGGTTACGTGGATGGTTGGCCCACCACTCGTCCTCGAAGGCATAGGCCCGGTCTTCCCAGGGGACCGCCTCTTCGTTGGACGTCGGGTAGCTGCCGCCCAGGCGCAGATCCTCCACGTGGTACCGCTCATGGGCGAGGGTGCGGGCCAGCAGTTCCTCGCTGCGGAAGGCCGCTCGCCGCAGCAGGACCTGCTGATTGGGATAGGTCACCCCGGCCAGCCCATCAATGCTCTTGTCGATCCTGATCTTCAGGTCGTCGATCCGGATGTCCCAGTCCTGGGCCACCCGCCGGACCGTATCCATGCTCATCGGGAGCTTGGCGCTCCAGTGCGGCCTTTCAGCACCCCTGCGTGCCAGCTTCACGAAGTCACCGCCGAAGCCGGCGCCGGACCCCGCGTTCCCCAGCGCCGTCGTCTCCTCGGAGGAGGAGCAGGCGGCGCCGGCGCCCGTCACGCCACGGCAGGGAGCCAGCTGCACCGACGGGTCCGGCGGGACGCCCGGGCCCGGATCGACGCGGCAGTCCTGCATCGCGTCCGCGCCGAACACCCCCGAGCACTGGCCGACGACGTGCGGGGCTGGGTCGAGGCCGCCGTTGGGCTGCCCGTCGCCGGCCCTGGCCTCGACCGGCGTGAAGGCCACGCCGACCTTGTCCAGGATCTTGTCGATGGCGTTGTCGACTCGGTGATTGAGTCCCTTGTCGAGCGCGTCGGCGAGCGAGATGCCCGCCGGACCGGGCAGCTGGTCGTGGTCGACCGGGCCGGGCTTGGCCGCGCGCGTCTTCGCGGCGATGTCGGCCAGCTCCTGGGGCGTGGGCGGCGGAGGCGGCGGCGGATCCGCCTTGGGCGGGCCGTTGGTGCCTTTGTGGGGCGAGTCGCCGGGCCCGTCATCGCCGGGCCCGTCCTTGGACTTGCCCTTGCCGGGCGAGTCGCCGCCGTCCGGGTACTGGATGTACGGCCCGCCGCCGTCCGGCCAGCCCTTCCACCAGTTGTTCTGCCACCACTTCCCGGCCAGGTAGCCGGCGCCGGCGCCGATGGCCACCGCCGCGAGACAGCCGAGCCAGGCGGGACCGCAGAACCGTGAACCGCGCCCGAGCGCGCCGAGTTCCCCGCCACCGGTGAGGACGTAGTCGGCCGCGCTCCAGGCAGGCCTGGCGATGTCCCGATAGACGACCTTGATCGCCTGCTTGGCGGTGCCGCACACGAAGGCGGGGCAGCCGAAGTGACCGGTCGGGTCCACCTGGTTGAGGGGGTCGCCGTCCGCGTAGGTGAAGCGGTTGCCCTTCATCGACGGCATCGGGTTCACATCGAGCGTGTCCCGACTGGGGAACGCGCCGGTTCCGGGGTCGTACCAGCGGGCGGCCATGTTGACCTTGCCGGTGGCCGGGTCGGTCCAGCCGCCCTGGTAGCCGACGTCCCGCTTGGTGCCCGAGTTCGCGACGACCTTCCCGTACGGGTCATAGGCTGCCGAATCGGTCAGCAAACCCGCGCCGGTGAAGGTGGCGGTGAGGTCGCCGTGCCGGTCGGTGTAGGCGTACAGGCCCGCGACGGAGACGATGTCGCCCGCCGGGTCCCTGCCGTAGAGCTCGGCACCCGCCGCGGCCGGGGTGTTGCCCAGGCCGGAGTAGCTGAACGTGCGGCCCGCGGTGGACGCGAGCCGGTCCAGCCCGTCATAGGCGTAGGTCGAGGCGCCGTCGGTGATCATCCGGTCGAACGCGTCGTAGCTCGTCGCGCTCGCGCTCCCCCCGCTCGGCGTCCTGGACTTCAGGGTGCCGCGCGCCGAGTAGGCGTAGCCGGCCGATCCGTCGGAGACGAGCTGGTTGCGCGCGTCGTAGACGGAGGCGGCCGTCCCTGCCTTGGTGCGGTTGCCCGCGTCGTCGTACTCGTAGGCGGCCGAGTTCCATGACGTCAGCCGGCCCGCCAGGTCGTAGCCGTAGGTGTTGGCGGCGGCGCCCGCAGTACCGGTCGTGGTCTTGGTGGTGAGCCGGTCGGCGTCGTCGTAGCCGTAGGTGATGCCGGCCAGCGCCGCGCCCGCCGTGGTCTTGAGCGTGTCGGAGGTGGGCCGGTGCAGCGCGTCGTAGTCGAAGGAGCGCTTGGCGCCGCCGTAGTCCACGCCCTTGAGCTGGTCCATCGTGTCGTAGGAGTAGATCGAGGTGCCGCCGGTGAGCGGGTCGCGGACCGTGGTGAGGCGGCTGCCCGCGTCGTAGTCGTAGGCGGCCGTGCCCGCCTTGTCGGTACGGGTCTTCATGCGGCCGTCGGCGTCATAGGTGAAGGACGCCGTGCCGGACGGCCCCGCCGTGCTGACGAGATGATCGCGATCGTCGTAGCCGAAGGTGTTACCCCCGGCCGAGGTCAGCCGGCCCACGGTGTCGTAGCCGAAGCTGTGGGCGGTCGTGGCGGTCTCGGCGCCCGCGCCGGTCTCCGCGGTGAGCCGGTTCTGCGTGTCGAAGGTGCGGGCGATGGTGACCCCGCCCGGCTTGGTGACCTGGACGGGGCGGGCGGCCGCGTCGTAGTCGGTGATCGTCTGGCGGTCGGCGGGCGTGGTGTAGGCGGTGGTCGGCGGGACGAACATCGCCACCGGGAGGTTCCACGGGTTGAAGGCGTAGGAGGTCGCGTTGCCGTTGCCGTCGGTGAAGCGGGTGCGGTTGCCGACCGCGTCGTAGCCGAAGGTCGTGTTGATGGTGTGCGTCGCCGTGGTCTTCTCGTGCTGGCCGGTCAGCCGGTTCAGCGCGTCGTAGTCGTAGGTGGTGACTCCGCCGCCGGGCCTGCTGACGGTGACCGGGTTGCTCGCGTCGTCGTAGCCGATCGTCGTGGACCGCAGCTGCTTGCCCGCCGCGTCGAAGTCGGCCGTCGCGGTCGCCCGGCCGGCGCCGTCGAAGGTGAGCGTGCTGCTGGTGCCGTCCGGGTTGGCGACCTTGGTCGCCCGGCCGGCGTGGTCGCGGGTGTACCAGTGGGCCTGGGCCAGCGGGTCGACGTCGACCACGACCTCGCCCGCCGCGTTGTAGCCGTACTGGGTGCGCGCGCCCGACGGTGTGGTGACGTAGGTCAGGTTCCCCGCGTCGTCGTACTCGTAGGCCGTGGTGTACCCGGCCGAGGCCGGTGTGCGGTCGACGATGGTGCTGGAGATCCGGCGGCCGAGGTCGTCGTACGTCGCCCCGGTCACCCGGCCCGCCTGGTCCCGTGTCCAGAGCCATTCGCCGGCCACGTCGAAGCCCGAGCGCGACTGGTTGCCCGCCGCGTCGGTGGTGGCGACCAGGTTGCCCAGCTGGTCATAGGTGTGGGTGTCGCCGTGGCCGAGCGCGTCCTCGACGCGGGTCACGCGGCCCAGCGCGTCGTACGTCGTGGTGGAGCCCGCCGTCACCGTGGCACCGGCGCCGAGCTGCCGGTAGGAGGGCAGGGTGAGGACGCGCGGCCGGCTCATGCCGTCGTAGGTGATCGTGGTCCGGTAACCCTCGGCGTCCTCGCTCGTCACGACGTCGCCGAAGCTGTTGTAGCCGGACCGCGTCGTCGGCCTGACGTTGTACGGCGTGCCGCCCCCGTGCTCGATGGCCACCGTCGGCGCCTTGGTCGTGGTGAGCCGGCCCGCCTCGTCGTAGGTGTAGTCGGTCACCGCGCCACGGGGGTCGGTCATCGTCTTCGGCAGGCCCCGCTGGTCCCTGGTCCAGGACGTCGTGAGCCATTTCCCGCCGTCCCAGACCTTCTGGGACAGGGGCCGGCCCAGCTCGTCGAGGTCGAACGCGGTCCAGGTGTAGCCGCTGTCCTGCGCCTGGACCAGGGAGACCACGCCGCCGTCGGCGTCGTAGCCGTACGTGGTCCTGCGCTTGATGCCGGCGGGGTCCAGCAGCGCCTCGGTGACCCGGTTGGCGGCGTCCACGGTGAAGGCGGTCGTGCTCTTGCCGTTGCCGGTGACCCGCTTGATGAGGTTGCCCGCGCTGTCGTAGGTGTTCTGCTGGAGCGGGATGTCCCGGGTGGTCCCGTCGGCGTTGTGGAAGCCCTCGGCCCAGACCGATTCGAGCAGGTTGTCGTCGTAGTAGCGGTAGCGGGTGGTCCGGCCCATGGCGTCGGTGACCGTGGCCAGGCGCCCGGCCGGGTCGTAGGCGCGGGATTCGAGGACCAGTTCCTTGGGGGCGTCGTTGTCCAGCGGGTTGCCCACCCAGTTGGCCAGGCTCGTGGTCAGCGGCAGACCGGTCGGGCCGTAGGTGTGCCGGAAGTCGGCGCCGGTGGCGTCCACGGTGCTGGTGAGGTTGCCATAGACGTCATAGCCGTAGGTGGTGGTCTTGCCCTCGGGGTCCTTGACGGACGAGACGCGGGCGGCGGCGTCGTAGGTGTAGTTCGTGGTGCGGGTGACGTCCTTGCCGGTGGGGTCCGTCCGCTCGGCCTTGGAGACGTTGCCGTCGACGTCGTAGGTGTAGATGACCCACGGCAGGTGCTTGACGCCGTTGATCACGTCCGTGGTCGCGGGGCCGACGGTGGCGGTGAGGTGGTTCAGGGCGTCGTAGCCCATGGAGGTGCTGACGCCGTTCGGGAAGGTGTCGGAGATCTTCGTCTCGGAGATGGGGCGGCCGGCGCTGTCGTAGTCGTACTTCGTGGTGAGCCCCGCGGCGTCCACCACCTGGGCGAGGTCGCCGTTCTGACGGTAGCTGTAGCGGGTGGTCTTGCCGCCGGGGGTGGTCGTGGAGGCGAGCAGCCCGTCCGGGACGGTGCCGCCGTCGGTGGCGGCCTCGTCGCCATCGGTGTAGGCGTACTTGGTGGTGCCGCCGTTGGTGGCTCCGGCCACGGGAGGTGTGGTGACGCTGAGCGGGTCGCCCGAGATGTCGTACGTGTAGCTGGTGCGGTGCGCCGCGTCGTTCCCGGCGGTGGCGCGGGCGTCGTACGCGCCGGTGAGCTTGTCGTTGCGGGGGTTCAGCGGGTCGCCGGCGTCCAGGTAGTAGGTGAAGTAGGAGGTCTGGCAGGAGCGCGGTCCGCGGCAGGTCACCTTCATGACCGGGTTGCCGCGGTCGTCGTTGTACAGCTGCGTGGTGTGCCCGTCCGGGTCGCTCACCGTGGCCAGGTTGCCGTTGAGGTCGTAGCCGTAGCGTGTGGTGCCGCCCGAGGCGTCGTACAGCGAGGTCGGCCGGCCGCCGTGCTGGGGGTCGTAGCTGTAGACCATCGCCTTGCCGCGCGGGTCGGCGGCGAGCACGGTGGTGGCGGGGATGCCGAAGGTCGCGACGTCCTTGTAGTGCGCCTGGATCGCGTCGGTGTGCAGGCTGTTCCAGTAGATCGCCACCTCGTCGATGGTGCCGTTGAAGTGGCCCAGGGTGTCCGAGGGCTTGGCGGGCCAGTTGCCCGCGATGAAACCGGCGCCGACGTAGACATGGTTCTGCGCGATCGTGGACACCGGGCCCTTGGACCTGGTCCCGACCACCGCGCCGTCCAGCCAGAGCCACTGGGTGTCACCGGAGGCCGTCAGGACGGCGTGGTGCCAGCTCGCGTCGGTCACGGCCGCGCTTGTGGTGATGGGCGCGACCGCGGCGCCGTCCCAGAACTGGCCGCGCAGCTTGCCGTCCGTCCCGACGTACAGCGCGGGCGTGTAGTTCGCCTGCGGCCCGGCCGGGTCGGTGATGGCCTGGGCCTGGTAGGCGAGCAGGACGCCGGGCTTGGCGGTTTTGAACCACAGCTCCGCCGACAGGTCGCCGCCGCCCTTGATCTCGCCCTCGGGCAGCTCCAGGTAGGAGCTGGAGCCGTTGAACCCGGCGGCCCTGTCGCCGCCGGTGGCCAGGACGATGGGTGGGCTCTGACCCAGGGTGACGTTGTGGTAGGTCGCGTCGGTGTCGCGCCCGTCGCCGTAGGCCGCGCTGGCCGCCTGGGTGCCGGAGAATTCGGCGAGGCGGTAGTACTCGCGCGGCCGGGCGCTCAGGACCGCGTTCGGGTAGTACTCCGTGCTGCCCTGCGTCTGGGCGGGGTAGACCTTCCACTGCCCGCCGTTGGCGTCGGTCGTCGAGGCGACGCGGTCGCCCTGGGTGTCGTAGGCGAGGGTGGCCTGCAGCTTGCCCGAAGGCAGCTTGACCGTCTCCAGCGCGCCGGTGTACTGCCCGGCCGCGTACTGGGCGGCGACGGACGTGGGGCCGAGCGGGTGGGTGTAGAAGGCGGGGTCGTCGATCTGGCCGGTGAAGTGGCCGCGCGTGTCCGTGGGCGCGGCGGGGCACCAGCCCGAGGTGTTCACGTAGCCCGCCCCGATGCTGGCGTACGGCAGATGGGTCGCCTTGACCTGGTTGAAGCGGCTGCCCACGATCGCGCCGTCCAGGTACATGCCCTGCCAGGTGCCGCTCGCGGTCAGCACCACATGGTGCCAGGCCCCGTCGCTCACCGCCGCGGTCGACGTCATCGAGCCGCAGCTGCCGTCGTCGGCCATCTGGCCGTGCAGCTTCCCGTCGGTCCCGACGTAGAGCATCGGCAGGAAGCCCCAGGGGAGCGGGCCCCGGGAGTCCTCCAGCGTGTTCATCTGCGCGCCGTACAGCACGCCGGCCTTCGTGGTCTTGAACCACATCCCGACCGCCGCGTAGGTGGTGTCGTCGGTGATGTTGTACGGCATGCGCACGTAGGAGCTCGTGCCGTTGAACGTCGCCGAGCCGTCCGTGGTCCCGGCCGGGGCGCCCGCCGCGCCGTAGGTCAGGTTGACCGCCTGCGCGTCGTCCTGGCCGACGAACATCTGGGTCTCGTTGGTCGTGCTCTGGTGGAGCCGGTAGTACATCGCGGGGGCGGCGTCCACGACGGCCGTGCGGTGGTGGGACACCATTTTGTAGGTGTACTTCGTGCAGGCCGTCGTCGTGCCCGGCGGGCAGACCTGGGCGAGCAGGCCGTAGCCGTAGCCGTACGTCCACGCGGGCGCTCCCTGGGCGGGATCGGTGGCGACCGAGGTCACCACCCCGCTGTTCCAGGTGAAGTAGAGGCCGCGGCCGCTGACCTTGTTCACGACCTTGGCCAGGGTGCCGTCGCCGTTGTAGGTGAGGAACTCGCCGTGCTGGTCGTCGTCGTAGATCGCGGTCAACCGGCCGTTCGTGTCGAACACGTACGCGCCGCCGGACTTGTCGCGCAGGAACCACGCCGTATCGGCCTTCACCAGGCTCACCGACCGGCCCTCGGGCGGCGCGAACGTGCCGTCGGAGTTGCGGCCGAAGCGCGCCTGCCGCCCGTCCGGGTAGGTGACCACGACGTTGCCCGTCAGGTCGCTGTCGGTGACGATCTTCATGTCGTAGGCGGTGGTCCAGCCCACGCCGAACAGCCCCGAGCGGGAGTTCAGGCTGCTGTAGGAGCGGGTGATCGCCAGGGCGGGACCGGCGGTGGTCAGGCTCGCGTCCGTGGTGGTGGCCGCGTACTGGCCGGTCAGCGGATCGATGCCCTTGACGGCGGCCGTGCCCGCGCTGTCGGAGACGTGCGAGGAGACCAGGGGCTGCGGCACGACCGTGCGGAAGGTGCTCCACCCGGTGGCCGGGCTGGAGGTCTTGCCGTCGGTGACCAGGGCCTGCCACATGTACTGCTCGCTCCATTTGAGCTTGCCCTGCGGCACCGTCCAGTTCGCGGTCTGCTCGCCGGTGTTGGAGTCGCCCTTGATCAGGCCGGTCGCCGGGCACGTGCTGGGGGCCGAGACCAGGCAGATGTTGAAGATGAAGTTCAACTCTCCGCCGGGCCACTCGTCCTGGTCATGGCCGGTGACCGTGAACTCCGGCATCAGGGTGGACTCCACGTACCCGCTGCCCGGCCACATCGAGTCGATCTGGGGCGGCACGTTGACCACGCTCAGGCTCACGCACCAGACGGGGACGCCCCAGTCGGAGAAGAACTGCCCGTTCGCCACCATGTCCCAGCAGACCTGGTACGAGCCCGGGTTGAGCGGGTCGATCGTGGCGCTCACCTTCGCCGAGCCGTTGTTGCCGATCGTGGCGGGCAGAGTGGCGGCGGCGGTGGAGCTGCCCACGAAGCTGCCGCCAAGGGTGTACACCTTGTAGCCCAGCTTCACCGAGCCGGGAGACCAGGAGTTCATCCCGTTGTTGATCACCGTGACGGGGAGCCTGCCGAAGCTGTTGGCCGTCACCGGCGGGTCGATCGTGGCACCGGAGTCGATCGCGTACAGCGCCCGCCAGGGGCTGTAGTCCACCTGCAGGTACGGCGGGTTGGCCGAGTTGGCGCTGGCGAACTCCTTGAAGCTGTCGGCGGTCAGCGCCAGGCCGTTGTTGCCCGCGCCGTTGGACCAGTCCGACAGGGCCGACAGGCCCGCGCTGTTGATCCCGATCCACGCCCAGCCGGCTCCGCCGCAGGTCACGCCGCCGCTGAAGCTGGCCGACCCCCAGGTGTCGCCGAGACTCACGCCGGGATAGGAGGAGATCGTGCCGACGTTCCAGCTGCTGGTGATCTGCTTCACCGTGACGGGGTTGGCCGCGCAGGAGTTCGACAGGGTGTTGTAGAGGAAGAGCGCGGCGCCGGTCACGTACGCGTGGGGGATCTGCGAGGCGAGGTTGAAGTTGATGTAGGCGTTGTTGCGCTTGGTGCCGTCCTGGGAGCCGACCAGGAGCTGGTCGCTGCCGGAGTGATTGGCGCCGGAGTGGTTGTCGACGTAGGTGTCGGAGGAGGCGCCGCTGGTGGTGCGTACGTAGGAGGAGGGGTCGATGACCACCGGGAACGCGCGGTCCTTGGCGTGCAGCCACTTCTGGTCGGCGCTGACCCGCAGGACGTCGCCGACGAGGGTGTAGCGCACCGCGTCGGAGCGGGCGCCCTTGGCGTCGCTCATGAACCCGGCGGGGACGGTGATGCGCACCGCGCTCCGCTCGTCGACGAACTCCACGCCCTGCGGCGTGCTTCGCGGTGTCAGGCCCTTGGCCTGGAAGGGGAAGTCCCAGGGTCCCGTCGGGGCCTGGCGCGAGGTCAGGACGAGCGACTCCTTGATCCCGTTCCAGGCGGCCTCGACCTTGAGGTCCGTCTCCGGCAGCACCTCACCGTACTTCGCGATATTTCCCGAAATATTGGCTTTTGTGCTTTTTGCCCCCTGGAGGGCGAAGGACAGGCTGTGCTCGTTGTCCAAGGTGAGCGACTGGAGCCTGGGGTCGGCGGCGTCGTCGGCCAGCTCGGCCGCGACGTCGTTGGCCGCCGGACGCCAGCGTCCGTTGGCGCCGGTCAGGTTGAGGTCGATGTCGGCCCACTCACCGGTGGCCGTCCGGTACCTCACTGGCCTGGAGTACGTACGCACGGTGTAGGTCTGATCGGGGTTCTGGAAGACCCTCGACGTCGCGTCGCCCAGCTTGGGAGCCACCCGGCTCTGCTTGGCGTCGAACCCGTGCACTTCCCCGTTGCCCGGCTTGCCGGTCGCCTTGCCCACCAGCTGCGGTTTGTTCGACAGATGGGAGACCAGCTTGGGCGGCTGCTGGGCCTCCCGGGGCACGACCCCCTTGGGCAGCTTGGCGGCCTTCTTCTCCGGCGGCTCGGTCTGCGCCCGGGTCGACTCCGCCGCCACCTGGTGCGCGCGGTTCGCCGCCGAGCCCAGACGCTGCTCGGGGAGCGTCGGCTCCTTCGAAGCCGCGTGGGCTCCCTGACCTGCCATGCTGATGACAAGGGTGGTCACTGTCAGTGCCGAGCAAAGACGAGTGGCCCAACGATTCCTCATGCCGACCTCCGGCGGCGACCGTAGTAGCCGCCTATCCGCACCACATCTGTACGGATGACCTGGTTCGAGGGTGTCGGAATGTTCCCGGTTAGGTATGAGATCAACTCCGAGTCCGGTACTCTCGCCTGGTGCTGCACGGGCGCATCGCGGAGCAGGCCAGAATCACGCGACTTCTCGCTGGTGAGAGCGGCGCGCTGATGGTGCGCGGGGAAGCCGGGGCGGGCAAGAGCGCGTTGCTCGCCTTCGCGGCCGAGCTCGCGAGTGATCAAATCGTGCTGCGCGCCTCCGGCAGCCCCGAGGAGTCGCACCTCCCGTACGGCGGGCTGCACATGCTGCTGGCGACCACCCGCCCACGCTGGAAACAACTGCCCGCCCAGCAGCGCGACGTCCTCGACCAGCTGGGCGAGCCGCAATCGTGCGGCGAACCCGCCTCGCCGTACCTGCCTGTCTGGAACCTCCTGCGCCACCTGGCGGGCAAGCGGCCGGTGCTCTGCCTGATCGACGACGCGCACTGGCTGGACCGGGAGAGCCTGGCGGTCCTGTCCTTCTGCGTCCGCCGCCTCGCCGCCGCGCGCGTGGTGATCCTGGTGGCCGCCGAGGGCGAGGTGCCCGCGCTCCAGGGGATAGACGAGCTGGACCTGCCCGGTGTCGACAGGCAGGCGGCGCTGGACATCGTCGCCGAGTGCCGGCCGGGCATCGTCCCGCAGGTGCGAGAGCGGATCGTCGAGGACGCCCGCGGCAATCCGCTGGCCCTGCGCGAGCTGGCCGCGGGGATCAGCCCCGCGCAGGTCGAGGGCAGGCTGTCGCCACTGGGCCTGCACACCGGCTGGGCCGGACGGTCGCGGCGGGCCGATCAGTTGTACGGCGCGTGCTTACGGGCCCTGCCTGAGCGCACTCGCTTCCTCCTCCTGCTGGCCGCCGCCGACCCCGCGGCCGCCCTGCCCGAACTGCTCGCCGCCACCGGAGCGACTCCGACTGATCTGGAGCCCGCCGAGACCGCCCGGCTGGTGGAGGTGCGGCCGGACAGGCTGACCCCTCGCCACCTGCTGATCCTGGTCGCCGCCTACCAGTCCGCGCCGGTCTCGGCCCGCATCGCCGCACACCGAGCCCTGACTGAGACGTCGGCCGAGCGGCGGGTCTGGCATCTCGCCGCCGCCGTGCTGGGGCCGGATGAGGAGATCGCGCGTGAGCTGGAGGGCATCGGGACGTCGTCGGCGCTGGAGCGCGCCGCCGAGCTGACCACCGACCCCGAGCCCCGCGCCCGGCGCTATGCCGCCGCCGCGGTCGCCGCGAGCGACGCCGGTCAGCTGCGCCGCGCGGCGGACCTGGCGACGTGCGCGACCAAGCTGAGCGCCGAACCCTCGACGCTGGCCTCCGCCGCCCGCGTGCTGGCCACCGTGGAGTCCGAGATCGGCTCGCCGACCAAGGCCGCGCGGATGCTGCTGGACGCGGCGGCCAGGATCGGCGACGACGACCACGCCATGGCCATCGTCATGATCGCCGACGCGATCCGCCTGTTCGGCTACAGCGGCGACGAGGGGCTCGCGGCCGAGATCGCCGCCGCCGTCTGGTCGGCGCCGGCGACTTCGCAAGCTTCGTCACGAGGTTCTGCGCGAACTTCCACGCAAGCGTCTTCACCAGCCTCCGCGCGGGCTTCTTCGCGAGCTTCCGCGCGAGCCTCGTCACCAGCTTCTTCGCAGGTCGTGCGATCAGGAGCCCAGCCCACCTGGTCCGCTCCGCTGGCCCGGTCGCTGCCCACGCTGGCGAAGATCATGGCCGGTGACCCGTTCAGCGGCTTCGCCGTCATCGGCGAGCTGGTCGAGCACACGCCCGCCCTGGCGACCCAGCAAGCCATCACCGCCACCTCGTTGGGCCTGATGGCCGCCGACGCGGGCTCGGCGCTGCGCCTGACCTCCACGCTGGTGGCCGACTGCCGCCACCAGGACCTGATGGGCCTCCTGCCGTACGCCCTGCAACTCCAGGCCCAGGCCCTCATGCTGAGCGGCCGCAGCGCCGAAGCGCTCAGACTGGCCACCGAGGGACTGAAGCTGGCCGGTGACCTCGGCCAGACCCACCGAGTCGGGCACCTGAGCGGCTTGGTCGCGCTGATCGCCGCGTTGAGCGGCGATGAGAAGCGCTGCCGGGCCTACGCCGAATCGAGCCTGGACTACTGCGCCGACCACGACGCGCCCGCCAGCGCGGCGCTGGCCACCTGGGCGCTGGGCCTGCTGGAGCTGGGGCTGGGCCGGGCGGGCGCCGCTGTGGCGCACCTCGAGCGCGTGGTCGCGGGCCCCGCGCACCACCCGGTGATCGCGGTCCACTGCGCGGCCGATCTGGTGGACGCGGCCGTACAGGCCGATCTGCCCGGCGCCACCGTCGAGCCGCTCGCCCTGCTGGAGCGGTGGGCGGGGGACACGCGCCAGCGCTGGGTGGGCGCGGTGGCGCTGCGCTGCCGGGCGCTGACCGCGCCGGACGGTGAGGCGGAGCCGCTCTTCCTCGGCGCGCTCGACCTGCACGGCCCGTCCCTGACCGCCTTCCAGCGGGCCAGGACCGAGCTCGCCTACGGGCAGTGGCTCCGCCGTATCCGGCGCAGGTCCGAAGCCCGCTCTCATCTGCGGGCCGCGCGCGCCGCGTTCGAGCAGCTGGGCGCGACCCCCTGGGCGGAGCGCGCCGCGGCCGAGCTGAGCGCGTCGGGGGAGTCGAGCCCCGCGGGGCCGTTGCCGGAAGCGCTGCGCGGGCTGACGCCGCAGGAACGGCAGGTGGTGTTCCTCGCCGCGCAGGGATCGTCCAACCGGGAGATCGCCGCCCAGCTCTTCCTCAGCCCGCGGACCGTCGGTTTCCACCTCTACCGCGCCTTTCCCAAGCTGGGCATCACCTCCAGGACCGAGCTGGCGGATCTGGTACGGCAAGCCGTCACCGGCATCGGGACGATCACGCCGGCCGCCGAGTGACGCCCCAGGGCGGACAGGCTCGTACCGAACCCTTGACTGCGCTGGTCAGATCGATTAGACCTCAGGAAACCCAGCGATCATCACGCAGTGGAGGACAGATGTCCGGCAGAGCATTGGTACGACTCGCGGCCCGCGCCGCGTTATCCGCGGTCACGACAGGCTCGCTGATCGCGATCGGTGCGCTGCCGGCCTCGGCGGCGGCCTTGGACAAGCCGCCCCGAACGACCAAGGGGCCGTGCCAGTACACCGAAACCCCCGATGACCCGGCCGTGCGTGACGTGCCGCTGCCGCCGGACCCGCGCCGCACGCCCACGCGTCCGGTCTCCGCGGTGCTCCGGACCAACCACGGCGACATCGGGCTCGCCCTCGACCCGGCCAAGGCGCCGTGCACCGTGCAGAGCTTCGTGCACCTGATCCAGCACCGGTTCTATGACGCCACGTCGTGCCACCGGCTCACCGCGTACGACCGGCTGAAGGTGTTGCAGTGCGGCGACCCCAGTTTCACCGGTGAGGGCGGGCCAGGCTACAAGTACAAGGACGAGCTGCCCACGGACCTGCCGCCATGGCCGGGCGATTCGACCGGGGTGCGCAAGACGTACGCGCGCGGGGTGCTGGCCATGGCCAACGCCGGCCCGAACACGAACGGCAGCCAGTTCTTCCTGGTCTACGGTGATTCCGGGCTGGCGCCCAACTACACGATCTTCGGCACGGTCGACGCCGCCGGGCTCGCCGTCCTCGACCGCATCGCCGCCGGCGGCATCCAGCCGGAGCCGGACGGTCCCACGCCTCCGGTGGACGGCAAGCCCGTACTCCCGGCCGACATCCGAGACGCCCGGGTGTGCCGCAGATAGCCGGGTGTGCCGCAGATAGATCGTCTTGAATATCGGGCACCTGACGAGTCCTGCTCACATATCTACAGATTCCCCCTAAGATGCCGTCATAGATGACGAAGGGTGTGGCGTGACCGAGCCTGAGCGGCCTACGGGGAAGATGGATCCGACCGTCCCGACCGTCGCCCGAATGTATGACTATTTCCTCGGCGGGAAGGACAACTTCCCGGCTGACCGCGAGGCGGCCGAGCGGGTCCTCGAACTGAGCCGCGCGGGCGGCGCGGACGTACGGGAGATGGCCAGGGCGAACCGTGGTTTCCTGATCCGCGCCGTGGAGACGGTCGCCAGGGCCGGTGTCCGGCAGTTCCTCGACATCGGCACCGGTCTGCCCACTCAGGACAACGTGCACCAGGTCGCGCACCGGATCATCCCCGACGCCAAGGTCGTCTACTCGGACAACGACCCGATCGTGCTGGTCCACGCCCGCGCGCTGCTGGCCGACAACCCCGACACGGTGATCATTGACGGCGACGCGCACGACCCCAAGGGGCTGCTGGCCGCCGCCGCCCAGCACCTCGACTTCAGCCAGCCCGTGGCGGTCCTGGCCGTCGCGCTGTTCCACTTCTTCAGCGGTGACGACGAGGTGGCCGGCATCGTCCAGACCCTGCGCGAGCCGCTGGTTCGGGGGAGCCACCTGATCATCTCCCACGCGTACGTGGAGCAGGGCCAGAGCACCCGCGACCGGCGGATCGAGACCGAGGACGTCTACCGGCGGACGACCTCCGGCGCGCTGCACTGGCGCGACCGCGACATGGTGCGCAGCTATTTCGACGGGCTGGAGCTGCTCGAACCCGGCGTCGTGCCGGTGCAGGACTGGCGCAACGACGATCCGTTCATCGTCCCCGGGCTGGAGAAGGGCGGCATCCTGGGCGGCGTCGGCCGGGTCCCCTGACCGCGACCGGTACTCAGCGGCGGGCCTTCAGCGCCGCGGCGACGTGCTTGGCCGCCTGGTCGGCGGTCCCGTAGCCGGGCCGTGGACCCAGGTAGTTGACGTACGCCAGCAGGTTGGCCAGGCAGAACGACACCTGGGTGTTGTGGAAGCCCGCGGCCACATCCGGGTCGCGGCGGGTGTATGCGGCCGTCCTGTCGCCGACGACCCGCGTCGAGCGCAGCTTGGTGTCGGGGTGGCGGGCGCGCTCGTCCTTCCCGCGGGTGACCATGCCATCGAGGTTGAGCCCGCAACTCTTGACGGTCGGGGTACGGTACGTCGTCACCATCACGCTGGCGTTGCCGGCGCCCTGCCACTGGCACTGCGAGGTGGACAGGACCTGGCGTCGCGCCGTGCCCCCGAGCAGCGTGCGCGCCCGCACGTTGGTCAGGAGCTTGCAGGCGTCGGGCACCTGGCCGAACAGCTTCACGACGCTCTTCGTCGGGGACGGCTTCGCGGACTTCGGGGATTTCGGTGATGGATCGGCGCTCGCGTCAGGAGTCGCGGGCGGCAGATTGAGCCAGATCGCCGTGGCGGCCATGCCACACACCGCCACCGCCAGCGCGCCCGCCACGACGAGGGTACGGCGGCGCTTCACGGGGGCTTCGCGGCGTGCGGGGATCGTGGACGGGGTGTCGCCTTGGGCGATGTCGTGGAGCCAGTGGGCCGTCTGCTCGGCCGTGCACCGGCGCTGGGGATCCTTCTCCAGCAAGGCCGCGAGCAGGGGCGCGAGCGGACCCGCCAACCTGGCGGGGGCGGGATCGCGCATCAGCACGGCGGCCATGACCGCGGCCGCGTTGGGGCCGGAGAACCCGGGACCGCCCTCCACCGCCGTGTAGAGCGTGGCGCCGAGTGACCATAAGTCGGCGGCGGGACCGTCGTCCTCGCCACGTAACCGCTCTGGGGCGATGTAGCCGGGCGAGCCGTTGAGCAGGCCGGTCTGGGTCAGCGCGGCGTCCCCGGCGACCGTGGCGATGCCGAAGTCGGTCAGCAGTACGCGGCCGTCGTCGGTCAGCAGCACGTTGCCGGGCTTGACGTCGCGGTGCAGCACGCCCATCGCGTGCGCGGCACCGAGCGCGTCGAGCACGTGCCGGCCCACCCAGGCGGCTTGGCGCGGCGACAGCGGGCCGTCCGTACGCACGATCTGATCGAGGGAGCGGCCGTGGATCAGCTCCATCACGATCCATGGCCGCCCTCCGTCCATGACCACGTCGTGCACGGTGACGATCGAGGGGTGCGAGCGCAGCCGCGCCGCCGCCCTGGCCTCGCGCAGCGTGCGCTCGGTGAGCTCGGCTCGGGCCGCGTGGTCGAGCTCCGCCGGCAGGCGCACCTCCTTGACCGCGACCTCCTGCCGGAGCAACTCGTCCACGGCCCGCCAGACCGTGCCCATGCCACCCTGACCGAGCGGTGCCAGGAGTCGGTAGCGGCTCGCGACGATGGTCATCACGCGATTATACGGACATATATTCTATAATTTTGCCTCTTGTGTCGCAGGGACCCCTGGGGTCCCGGCCGTCCGTACGACCCGGTCAGCCGAGGGCCTTTTCCAGCTGTGCCTTGCTCATCTTCGAGCGGCCCTTGATGTTGCGGCTCTTGGCTTCGGCGTACAGCTGATCCCTGGTACGGCCGCCCGCGCCGGAATGGGAGCGCAGCCCGCCCCGGCGGCTCGACGAGATGTCCTTGGTGGATGTACGGCTCGCGGTCCGGGACTCACCGGCCCTGGCCCGCTCCTTGTTCACGGTACGGGCGGCGATTTCGGTCGCACGCTTGGTGCTTTCTCCCCGCTTCTTGGCGCTGTCCTTGATGTGCTCGTATTGCCGTTCCCGCTTCGGGCTCGATCCGCGAGGCATTTCTCCTCCTCATGAGAACCGTCAGACCTTACGGGCCCCTACCCAGACGAGAACCACGAAACAGCCGCGTCACATCGCCGGTTCTTCATAAGGGATGCGGCTCAGGTGCAGGATCGTGCCCAGCGTCCCCCACTCGTCGCCGCCGAGCTTGGTCAGCGGGCGCAGCCGCCCGGCGTCGGGCCGGCCGTTGACGATGTAGTCCTCGTGCACTGACGCGAGGAACACCCGTCCGAAGACCAGGGTGGAATTGCCCATGTGCAGGGTCGTGTGCGAACGGCACTCCATGACCACGGGCGAGACCGCCACCCTGGACGGCCGCACATGACGGCTGGGTTCGCGTTCGATTCCCGCGTAGTCGAATTCGGTCAGCTTCTCGGCCGTAAACGACTGAGCTTGCAGCTCCTCGCCGTCGATGGCTTCGACGGTCCGGTCCGCGTCAGGCAGCGTGACTCACCGCCCAGCCCGTCTCACCGCGTGCGGCGATGTTGCGGGCTGCGTTGACGTCTGCGTGCTCAGCGAAGCCGCACGACGTACACGAGAAACAGGCTTGATCGAGCCGGTTCTTGCGGTCCACATGCCCGCATGAGGAGCATTGCTGGGAGGTGAAGGCCGGGTCGACGTGGATGACGGCGATCCCGGCCCGGGCCGCCTTGTAGCCGATGAATGCTCCCAGTTGGTGGAAGCTCCAGGAATGCAGTGTGACCCGCTGGGGCTTGCGAAGCCGTACCCGGTCCCGGATGCCCTGGAGGTCTTCCAGGGCGATGCCTTGGCCGGTGCGTTCTGCCTCGGTCACGATCTGCTTGGCGATGACATGATTGGTGTCGGCGGCGAACCGCGCTTCTTTGCGGCGGCGCAGCTTGAGCAACCGCTTGGCGGACTTGGTGCCCTTGGCCTGCAACCGGCGGCGCAACTCCCGGTGGCGGTGCCTGACCGCGTTCAAGGCCTTGCCCGAGCGGCGGATGCCGTCGCTGGTGGCGGCGATGTTGACGATGCCCAGATCCACACCCACAAATCCGTCCGGGACGCGCACGGGCCGGTCGGGGAGATCGCAGGTGGCGATCAGGAACCACATGCCGTCCCGGTAGAGCAGATCGGACTCGCCCTTGCGGTGTGCCGACAGGGTCTTGAGCTGTTCGGCGGACGCGGTGAACCTCAAATTCTTCAGCCTGCCGGCCACCGACCAGATCGACACCGTCCGTGCGTCGATCTGCCAGGACAGGCAGCGGTCGTCGAACGGCTGGGCGGCATCAGCGCGGAAGGTGAGGACCACCTTGCCGCGTACGTGTCCCGACTCGACCGCCTCGCAGGCCGCCGCCGTCCGCTCCATCGGTGTCCACGAGTTCCTGGATGTCGGTGCCGCCGTAGGTGTTGAAGACGATGGCCTTGCTCATCGGGTGATCCTTTCGTTCGCGCGGGCCCGTTGTGGCATGGGACAAAGACTCACTCATTTAGATGAATTTTGTCAATTGAATGATTGAATCGCTAGGATGGCGGCCATGACAACGCGGCGACGTGCGGTGACCGAGGACGAGCGAGGGACCGCCGCGGAGCGGACCCGGGAGCGGATCCTGCGGGCGGCGCTGGAGGAGTTCGGGGCCAAGGGCTACTCGGGAGCCCGTACGGCGGCCATCGCGGCCAGGGCCGGGGTCAACCAGCAGCTCATCAGCTACCACTTCGGTGGCAAGCAGGGCCTGCTGACGGAGCTGCGCAGACGGTGGACCGAGACCGGGGCCGGGCTGCCGCCGCCGGAGTCCTCCTTCGCCGACTCCTTCGCCGCCGTCCTCGACACCACGCTCGAACGGCCCCAATGGGCGCGCATGGTGCTCTGGCAGGCACTCGGCGACGATCCCGGCGAGGGCGGCGGCATGTCCGATGCCCAGCGCGAGCAGCTGCGCGACGGCATCGAGCGACTGCGCCGGCGGCAGCGCGACGGGGAGATCAGCGACGCGCCGACACCGGAGTTCGTGATGCTGCTCGCGTACGCGCTGACCTTCGCGCCCCTCGCGCTGCCCGACCACGTCGAGGCGATCCTCGGCGTCGACCCGTTGTCGGAGGACTACCGCCGCATCGCGCACGACCAGCTCATGACCCTGCTGCGCGGCCCCGCGCCGGATGATGCCCGCCGGTAGCCGAGCTGGATTTCACTGTGGGTCGACCGGGGCGAGCCGAGGGCCGCGGCTACGCGCCTCGGCGACCCGTTTGATACCGGCGGCCCACTCGTCCAGCGCGGCCTGGAGCTTGCGGCCGTTCATGAACAGCCCCAGCAGCGGCCCGGCCATGGACTCGGCGACCATCAGTTCGGTGGAGCCGTCCTCGAGCGGGGTCAACACGTGCCGGTGCACGGCCTTGGCGCCGAAGGACAGCCCGGTCCAGGTCAGCTGCCGGCCGGGGACGGCCACGGCGAACCTGGAGGCGATCGCCGCCTTGCCGTTGCGCCAGGTGAAGGCCGCGTCCACGGCGACCCCGGCCGTCAGGCGCACGTCGCCGATGGCCGGATCGATCCGCGACTAGCCCTCCGGGTCGGCCAGCACGCTCCACACGACCTCTGGGCCCCTGTCGACGATCACCCGGGTGACCGCCCGGACAGGGGCGGTGGCATCGATGCGGTCATTCTTGGCGTACTGCTCATGCAGGACCTCCAGCGGAGGACCGGAATAGAGCAAAGATCTCAGCACGGGGACTCCCGGACGGAACGGTTATTGGGCAGGTGCTCTGTGCCGCAGGTGCGGCCGTACCTCGGCCCAGATCGCCGCAGGCTCGAAGCCGGCGGCGTTCCAGGTGGTGGACGTCAGCCGTCCCCGGCCGCGGTAGCGCCGCACGATCGCGACGTGCTCCGGCCAGCCCACGAACCGCCGCAGGGCCTGCTCGTCCTGCCAGATCGACACCGAGCCGCACCTGAGCTCCAGCGGTCGCGTCCACAGCCACATCCCGACCGCGCCCTCCAGCTGGGGCCAGGCTCGGCGCAGCGCGATCCCGGACCGGTAGATACCGGGCAGGTCGCGCGCCTTGTCGGCCTGGTACGCGGTAACCGCGACCAGCACGGGCCCGGCGATGTCCACGGCCGGCCCCGAGGTCCAACGGCTTCTCAGCATGCTCATGACACCTCCTTTTTCAGCACGAACGTTCGTGCTTGGATGGGACGGTATCACGGTGCGACATAATTGACCGAACGTTCGTGCGCGAAAGGAGCGGCAATGGCGGGCCGGCCACGAGACGAGGGGACACGGAACGCGATCCTGCGCCGAGCGGCGGACATCGCCTCCAAGGACGGGCTGGAGGGCCTGTCGATCGGGCGACTTGCCGCCGACCTCGGCGTGAGCAAGAGCGGGCTCTTCGGCTACTTCGGCTCCAAGGAAGAGCTCCAGCTCGCCACGATCCGGGCCGCGACGGGTGTCTACCTCGGCGAGGTCGTCCACCCCGCCCTGACGGTGCCGCCGGGCCTGGGGCGGTTGTGGCAGTTGTGCGAGCGCTGGCTGAGCTACTCGGAGCGGCGGGTCTTCCCCGGAGGGTGCTTCTTCTTCACGGTCACCGCCGAGTTCGACGCCCGCCCCGGCCGCGTACGGGACACCGTCGCCGCGGCGGGCCGCGAGTGGAACCTCCTGGTCGCGAGCGCCGTCGGCGACGCGCGCGGGCTCGGAGAGCTCACCGCGGACACCGAACCCGATCAGCTCGCCTTCGAACTGATCGCGTTCATGGAGACCGCCAACGCCGTCTCACTGTTGCACGACGATCCCGTCGCCTACCGGCGGGCCAGGAGCGCCATCCAGAGACGCCTGCGCGCGTCCGCCACCGATGCGGCGTCGCCGCCCTGGCTCTCAGGCCAGGGCTGAAGGCGAGCAGCGGTCAGGCGTCTTCGACCGGTATGGGGATCCGGGCCTCGACCTTGAACGACGCCCGGTCCGCGCGGTACACGTCGCGGGCGAACTCGACGCAGCGCCCATCGGCGGTGTAGGTGCGGCGGGTCAGTTGTTGGATTTCTTCGGCTCGCTCGGGTGCGACGGATGGTAATCGTGCGGTAATTTTCTGTCACAGCCAGGTGCCTGACTGGCGCTCGGTCCCCGCCCCCGTGGGTGTCCGCATCAACGGGACAGCGTCCGGCGGGGCGGTGGCCCAAGAGGCGCACTTCCTCCAGAGGTGCGCAGTCAGGCCCTGGCAACGCGGTTCTCAACCACGGTCCGCCCGGCTTGCCGGACGGACGCGGCTTCGGCTTCCACCGGATCGCTTCCCGGCCCCGGTTGGGTGCGACGAGACTACGCCGATGTCCGCTTTACCTAGGTAAACACAGGGAACCGAAGACGCTCCTGCTGTGGTCCGAGGCCTTCCGGACGTTTCCCCGGATCGTCGCGACCCAGGACGGGCACCTCCTCGGCTGTACCCGCCTGCCATGGCCCGCCGCCCCGGGCCGGGTCTTCCGCGCACCCTTCACCCTCGCGGCGCACGCCGATCCGGCAGGCGGCTCCGTACGACTCGCACTGGAATGACTGCCCAGCGCCTGATCACGGTGTGGCTGTCAGGGCGGTGCGCGCGGCGGCGAGGATCTCCTCGGACAGGGGGGAGTCCTTGGTGGCGCGGGCCAGGACGAGTGCGCCGAGCATGGTGCACAGCCGGATGATGCCGTCCTGGTCGGGGGTCGCGAGCGCGTCGGCGAAGTCGCTGACTCCCTGGGTGTAGACGCGGTGGGCCTCGTGGTTGCCGGGTTCGCGCGCCATGTCGCCGGCCAGCGCGGCGACGGGGCAACCGTCCGAGGGATTGTCACGGTGCTCGACGGAGAGATAGGCGTCGATCAGCGCCTGCTGGGCGGCGGTGTCGGATTGTCCGGTGCGCTGTTCGAGCGCGGTGGTGTGGTGTTGGGCGAGTTCGGCGAAAGCATGCCTGGTGGCCTCGTCGATGAGCGCCTCCTTGGAGGCGAACTGCTTGTAGAAGCCGCCATGAGTCAGGCCGGCCGCCTTCATGAGGTCGGCGACGCTGACGTGTGTGCCCTGCTCGCGGAACAGCTGAGAGGCGGTTTCCACGATCCGCCTGCGGTTCTCCTGCGCCTGCGCCTGTGACACGCGGCCCATCGGCCACCTCCTCATTTGGATGTCGGCTGTCATCTATCCTATGCTCCAGCTTAGATTACAAACGTAATCTAAATGGACTCGCAACGCTGGGAGCGGACATGGAACTGAAGAACGCGGTCGCCGTGGTCACGGGCGCCAACCGAGGACTGGGCCGCCATCTGGCCGTCCAGCTTCTGGAGCGCGGCGCGAAGGTGTACGCGGCGGCGCGCCGGCCGGAGAGCGTGGACGTGGCCGGCGCCATCCCGCTGCGCCTGGACGTGACCGACGAGGAGTCCATCCGGGCCGCGGCCCGCCTCGCCTCGGACGCGACCCTGCTGGTGAACAACGCCGGGATCTCCACCGGCACCCCGCTGATCGCCAGCGACCTCGAAGCGGTGCGGCTGGAGATGGAGACGAACTACTTCGGTCCGCTCGCCGTGACGCGGACCTTCGCCCCGGTCATCGAGGGCAACGGCGGCGGCGCCGTGGTCAACGTCCTGTCCGTGCTGTCCTGGTGGCACCCGGCCGGCACCGGTGCCTACGCGGCGGCCAAGGCCGCCGCGTGGGCGCAGACCAACGCGGTCCGCGAGGAACTGGCGCCGCGCGGCATCACCGTCTCGGCGCTGCACGTCGGGTACATGGACACCGACATGGCCGCCGGCGTTCCCGCCGACCAGAAGGCCGACCCCGCCGACGTCGCGGCCCAGGTCCTGTACGGCATCGAGAACGGCCTGCCCGAAATCCTCGCCGACGACGTCACCCGGAACATCAAGCAGAGCCTGTCCACCACGCTGAACCCAGCCTGACTTACGGGATGACGTCCGCCACGATCCTGGCGGCGGCCTTCTGGCACGAGGAGAGCCGCCCGCTCATGTTCGCCTGAGCGGCCGAGTTGCTGGCGCACCGCCACCCACCGACGGTCGCCACCCCGGCGCTGCCCTGCTTGGGGGTGTCCGGCTGGTAGTAGGTCCGGAAGACCTTCAGTGCCGTACGGCAATCGGCCCGCCCCGCGGACACGGCGACCGCGGCCATGGGCCCGCCGCCGGGCGGCTGAAGCTCACCGCACACGGTCCCGGGCCCGGCGAGCTTCCGCGAGGGCGAGGGTGAGGGCGAGGGCGAGGGCCGAGCCGTCGGCGGCGCCGTCTCCGGTGCTTTCGTCTTGGGGGATTCCGGTGCCGGTGTGGTGGGCGTCGCCAGGGCGGAGGACGGTGCCGGGGCAGAGGACGGTGCCAGGGTGGCGGACGGTGCCGTCTCCGGCTCGGCTTTCTCCCCGCAGGCGCTCAGGAAGAGCAACAGCACCGGAACACAGGCAATGACTCGTGACCGCACGAAACAGAACTCCACAACTCGACGTCAAGGTCGGCGTAGTCTCTCACGCCCAGCGCGTCGCTCCGCCGTGCCGACGATCTGTCGTCGTCGCTGAAACTTTCACCGCCGCGCGGTATGAGGATGAGGCTCTCCCCATGCTTTCCACCGCCCGTGACCTCGGTTGACGTGCCGTCTCCGGGTTGAGGCCGCCGGGGCGTCCGCGTACGTGAGACCTTTCCAGGCTCAGCGGTGCGTGCTTTGCTTCGCTCATTCACCGGAAAGCGCTTACCAAGCTTGGAGACGAAGGATGCGCCTAAAAGCCGTCATGGCGTGCGCCGGCCTGCTGGCCGGCGTGCTCGTCGCACTGTCACCAGCCATCGCGAATGCCGCGACCACCCGGTACGAGGCCGAGACCTCGCCGGCGGTCTGCACCGGGACGATCGACTCCAACTGGGCGGGCTACTCCGGCAGCGGCTTCTGCAACGGCACCAACGCCGCGAACGCCTACGCCCAGTTCACGGTGAACGCCTCGGCGGCGGGTACGGCGACGCTCGGGGTGCGGTTCGCCAACGGCACCACCACCAGCCGCCCCACCAGCCTGATCATCAACGGTACGACCGTGCAGTCGGTGTCGTTCGAGGGCACGGGTACATGGGACGCCTGGACCACCAAGACGCTGACCGTCAACCTGGCCTCGGGCAGCAACACCATCCGGCTCAACCCCACGGGCAGCACCGGCCTGGCGAACATCGACTACCTCGAGGTCACGACGGGAAGCACGCCGCCACCCACCGGCACGCTGTACGCCTCGCCGAACGGCAGCGCGAGCGCGCCCGGAACGGAGTCGGCCCCGACGACGCTCGCCTCGGCGATCACCCGCGTCACGGCGGGCGGGGTGATCTACGCGCGCGGCGGGACGTACAGCCTCTCGCAGACGCTGACCATCGCGGCGGGTAACAACGGCACCTCGAGCGCCCGCAAGAAACTGTCCGCCTATCCAGGGGAGACCCCGGTGCTGAACTTCTCGGCCATGAGCGAGGACTCGGCCAACCGCGGGCTTGCCCTGAACGGGTCGTACTGGCACCTCTACGGCCTCGTCGTCGAGCGGGCCGGTGACAACGGGATCTTCGTCGGCGGCAGCAACAACATCATCGAGCGTACGGTGACGCGCTTCAACCGTGACTCGGGGCTGCAGATCTCGCGGATCGCCTCTGACACCCCCCAGAGTCAGTGGCCGGCCAACAACCTCGTCCTGAGCTCGGAGTCGCACGACAACGCCGACTCCGACGGCGAGGACGCCGACGGCTTCGCCGCGAAGCTCACCTCCGGTCCCGGCAACGTCTTCCGCTACGCGGTGTCTCACAACAACATCGACGACGGCTGGGACCTCTACACCAAGACGGACACCGGAGCCATCGGCCCGGTCACCATCGAGGACTCCCTCTCCTACAACAACGGCACTCTCAGCGACGGCAGCCAGGCCGGCAACGGTGACCGCAACGGCTACAAGCTCGGTGGCGAGGACATCGCGGTCAATCACGTGATCCGGCGCAGCATCGCCTACCGCAACGGCAAGCACGGGTTCACCTACAACCGCAACCCCGGCACGATGTCGATCTCGGACAACGTCAGCATCGACAACACCGAGCGCAACTACTCCTTCGACGCCGGCACCTCGGTGTTCCGCAACAATGTCTCGTGCCGCAGCGGCAGCGGGACCAACGACAGGATCGTGGGTAACGCCGACAGCTCCAACCAGTTCTGGTCCGGTTCGAACGGGTCCCGATGCTCCTCCTACTCGGGTGCCCTGCACTGGTCCTTCGCCGCGGACGGCCGTCTCGTGGTCACCTTCGGCTAGCCGGTGACGCCATGACCCATCCGGTCGCAGCCCATGATCCATGGGCTGCGACCCACGCGACGTCAGCGGATCGTGCGGTGGTAAGCACCTGCTCAGGGCAGAGCTTCCCAGCCCCCGAACGGACTGTCGGCTCCCGGAGCCGATTGCCTGCGGGCATGGACGACGCCGTCGGTCCCCACGGCGAACATCACGGCGGCCCCGTTCGCGTCAAGGGTGGCCGCCGGGTAATCGACGATGGTCCCGCTGAGGTCGGCCCACGTGTCGTAACCGCTGCCGTTCGCGATCAACTGCTTGGTCATGCTGACCCCGGTCGTGGCGTTGCGCTCGAACATCAGGATCCGCGAGTCCAGGCCGGCCGGCGTGGTGACGAGTGCGGGCTCACCGACCCCCGCGTGTCCCCCGATCACGGCAGGCGTGGTGCTCCAGGCGAGGCCGGCCACGAGCTGGTAGCTGACGACCATCGCGGCGGTGCCGGCGCGGCGGTAGGCCACGTGGAGGCGCCCGTCCTGGGACAGAGCGACCGAGGGTGGGCTGGCCGGGGTCATCGACGGGACGGTGGTGTCGCGGGTGAAAGTGCCGTTGGGGGTGGACTGATACCAGCGCAGCAGCCGAGTCCTGGAACTGGCGAACAGTTCGATGCGGCCCAGTGGCGTGGTGATGGCGCTGAGGCCGTCCTGCACGTCGGTGCCGCCCTGGTTCTGCCACGTGCCCCAGCCGCCGTTGGCCGCGGTCTGGACGCGGCTGCTGACCCCGCCATTGCCGTTCTTGACGAACATCTGCATGCGGCCGTTGGCGTTGGAGGCGACAACGGGCAGGCCGATCTGTTCCTGGACTTCCCAGTTCGTGTGGGGATTGCCAAGGTCGGTCCAGCTCCCTGTCCAGGCGCCGTTGGCCGCGGTCTGGGACATGGTGACGATGTGGTGGTCGGTCATGCGCCTGGCGAAAATCGCCAAGCGGCCGTCGGCCTGCTTGCCCACGCTGATCGCGGGCGCCAAAGCGCCGCCCGCGCCGGCCAGCGTGTACGGGCCGTCCCACGCTCCGGCCGGGGTCTGCCCGTAGGTGGTCACCACACCGTTTCGGACCACGAAGATCTGGGGTCTGCCGTCAGCGTTCCGGCCCGCCCAATGGGTTCCCCTGGCCCAGCGGTAGTACATCCGCGTCGGCCACACGTTCGGGTCGAACGCGTGGTCGTACTGGATGTAGTGATCGATGATCGAGCTCTTGCGGGCGCTGATCGCGGTCGTCAGGTTCATGGGGGCGTCGGCGATGTTGTAGTCGCGGTAGTTCACCAGCAGAATCGGTAAGCCCGACGCCTCGGCGGCGTCCCCGGCCAGCCGTCCCGCGGCCACGTGGTCGCCGTGGCCCGGGTCGTAGCGGCTGTCGACGATGGGGTCCTGGGCGCGGAGCACGTTGGGCTGGTAGTGGTTCATCAACCCCGCGAGTACGGCGATCACGTCAGCGCGCTCGTACGTGTACGACTCGCTCACCAGGCCGTTCTCAGGGATGATCGTGTGATCGACGAAGTCGTCCACGACGTTGAACCAGCCGATCTCGTTGTCCCGCATGTTCATGAACACCAGCTGGATCTGCGGATGGCTCGTGAGCGTGTATCGCTCGACCTGCCGATCCGCGATCGTCCAGGCCACCCCGGTCCACTCCTCCTGGGCGGCCGGATCCACATCCGGCGCTTCCGCCATCCGGGCGTAGGCGTCCAGCATGCCGCGCTGCCGATTGCGGGCCCGCTGCTCGTCGGTATCACCGTCTCCGGTGACCTGCCCCGCGGTGATGAAGACCGTCACGTTCGCCGCCCCCGACTGGATCGAGTCGTCGATGTCGGGGTTCATGAACAGGATGTCGTCGTCCTCATGCGCCACGATCTGCATGAACGCGCCGGGTGCGATGGTGGGCGTGGCGACGGCCACCCCGCCCATCGGCACCAACACGACGAGCGTCGCGAGCACGGCTAACAGCCGCACCCAGAACGAGGTGGTTCTGCCTCCGCGCATGTTGTTCCCCCCACGCAGGCCGTACCGAACAAAAGGTTCTAGGGTCCAGGGTCGAATAGTGAATAGTTATCGAGCCGAGGGCAAGGGGAAGCTTGATAACAACTGCGTAACGCGCTGCGAATTTCTCGGGAAAGTGGCTCTGGCCTGGAAGGACGCGCTGGGGTGGTTGCGGACCTGGCGCTCCGACCGCCTTCGATGTGAACGAATGGGCGCGCCTGGCGCTCACTTTTGCGATCGACCGAGCCGCCGATATAAATTCATTATAAAATCCATGAGGAAAGGAATTTGGCGAAGGATTTCAAGCCTTGTCGCTGTTCATTTAAATTTGACGGCCGGTCAGAATTCGACGAAATGCCCTGCCGGGCTCAATGGAGGAGTCGGATCGGTGCCGCGGTGTCGTGCGAGGTCGTGCCGGTTCTCAGGCCGAGTTCCCGGATTCCGCCTTCGGCGCTGATCTCGGTCAGCTTGGAGTATTACCCGGTGCCGCTACGGTCCGCAGGCAGAGATCATCACGAATGCGGACAAGGGCGACTGCCGACGCCGCCAGAGTGGAGATCGCTCCCACGACCTCCACCAAAGGAAAGGCGTATGTCGCCAATGAACGGTCCGATCACTCCAGGTTCGCGAGCTCGCTCTCGAAGCGCCTGCGCAGCGCGTCCTTCTCCGGCTCCGGCAGCCAGCACGCCTCCACCCCGGCCAGCGCCATCGCCCGCAACCGCTCATCCGGTACGCCAAGCTGATCGGACAGGATCCGATACTCCTGAGCCAGCGACGTCGGGAACATCCCCGGGTCGTCGGAAGCCGGAATGACGTTGAGCCCGGCCTCCAGCATCGCCGCGATCGACGCCCGCCGCCACGGCCGCCACGAGCGCCGCGAGGTGGTCGAGATGACCGTGAACGGGACCTGCTCGTCCCTGACCCTGGCGACGACCTCGTCGTCCTCGAGGACGAAATAGCCGTGGTCGATCCGGTCGCACCCGAGCAGGTCGAGGCAGGTGACCGTGTTGACGGCGACGGGCGCGTGCTCGGAGGAGTGAGCGGTACGGCGGAGCCCGGCCGCACCGGCGAGCCGGAAGGCGGCCTCGAACCGCTCGGGCGGGCCGACGGTCTCCAGGTTGTCCAGCCCGATCCCGGCCACGTAGTCGTGGGGGTTGTCCACCACCGTACGGATCCAGGAGAGCGCCTCCTCGCCCGACGTGCTCCGGTCTACGGCCGCGATGAGCCGGCCCGACATGCCGAAGTCGCGTTCGGCCATCCTGATGCCCTCGGCGTACGCCTCGACGACCGTGGCGTAGCCGAGCTTCTCCTGGTGTTCGGTCAGGGCGTCGAAGGAGACTTCGAGATGCCTGGTCGCGCTGGTCCGGTGGGCGTCCTCGAACGCCTCATAGGTGATCCTGGTGAGATCGTCGGGGTCGCGCAGGAGCTGGAGAACCCACGAGGAGACCTGGAACAGCGAGTAGGAGACCGCGGGCTCGTCCGCGCTCCTGTCCTGCGGAACCGGGATCCGGGTGTTCAGGTAGAGCGCCGGGTCCGGCGGGAGCGAGTTCACGTCCGCGTAGATTCGCTCGGGCGTGTCGGGCAGGTCGAGCCCCTCGCGCCTGGCCAGTTCGGCGAAGGTCGAGGCGCGCACGGTGCCGATGAGGTGGCAGTGCAGATCGACCTTGGGCATCAGGTCGAGGTTCACTTGCCGGCCACCTCGCGGGTGAAGCGGTCGACCCAGGTGGTGCGGGTGTCGACGAGCTGGGCGGGGTCGAGGGTCTTGAACCCGGCGGCCACGGGGTCCTTCGCCGCCTCGCCCGTCACCTTGGCGACGTCGGCCGGGATCTCGGCCTTCGGGTTCGTGGGCAGGTCACCGGCGGCCTTCGCCATGGCGCTCTGCGCCTCGGCCGACAGCATGTAGTCGATGAACTTCGCCGCGCCCTGCTGGTTCTGCGCGCCCTTGGGGATCATCGCCCGGTTGGTGGCCATGTAGCGGCCCTTGGCGGGAGCGGTCCAGGCGATCGGCTCGCCCGAGGTGACCAGCTTGGTGGCGAAGCCGCTCAGCGCGTCGGCGGCGACGATCTCGCCTTGGGTCAGCAGGTTCGTGACCTCGGTCGAGGAGGTGTAGAACTGCAGGACGTTCGGCGCCCAGCCGGCCAGGGTCTTCAACGAGGTGTCGATGTCGTAGGGGCCCTTGCCGTACGACTCACCCACCCCCGAAATCATGAGTTGTCCGGCGGTCACCGAAATATCGGGTAGAGCGACCTTGCCCTTGTTGGCCGCGTCCGCGAACAGCGCCCAGTCGGCGGCCTGCTTCTGGCTCAGCTTTCCGGTGTTGTAGATGATCCCGTTGAGCTGGTGGGTGTAGGCCGGTCCCTCGAAGGTGCCCTCGGTCGCGAACGGCGCGAGCTCCTTGATGTTGGGCACGTCCACCTTCTGGAAGAGGCCGTCCTTCTGCCCGAGCGCGGCGAAGTAGTCGGAGATCAGCACCACGTCCGCCTCCGGCTTGCCCTTGGCCAGCCGCAGCTTCGACAGCCGGTCGGAGTTGGACCCGGTGTCCAGCTCGACCTTGATCCCCGTCTGCTTGGTGAATGGGGCGACGACCGCCTGCTCGAACTCCTTCACCCCGAAGGGGAAGGTGCTGACGACGATGGTGTTCTGCTTTTCGGCGGAGCCGGAGCATCCGGCCGCGGCGAGCAGCGTCAGGGCAGCGGCCAGTACGGCACGGCGCGTTGGCATGGAGTTCCTTCTTTCAGCGGGGGAGGGAGACCAGATGGTCGTCCGGCGCGATGACCGAGACGCTCGATCCGGGAGTCAGGGGCGTGCCGCTGCGTACGTCGGCGAGCAACCTGACGCTCGCGCCCGACGGGTCGACCACGTCGAGCGAGACCAGCAGGTCGACGCCGCGGAAGGCCACGTCGACCACCTTGGCGTCAAGGCCCTGACCTTGCTCGGCGAGGCGCAGATGCTCGGGCCGGATGGTCAGCGGGGTGCCGTCGGCCGAGGTGAGGAAGTTCTCGTAGCCGAGGAACTCGGCGACGAAGCGGTCGGCCGGACGGGGGAAGATCTGTTGCGGAGAGCCCTGCTGCACGATCCGGCCCTCGTTCATGATGACCATCTCGTCGGACATCTCCAGCGCCTCGTCCTGGTCATGGGTGACGAGGATGACGGTCAGCTTGGTCTCCGCCTGGATGCGCCGGATCTCGGCCCGCATCTGGACGCGCAGGCGGGCGTCGAGGTTGGACAGCGGCTCGTCGAGCAGCAGGAGCTTGGGCCTGATCGCGATCGCTCTGGCCAGTGCCACGCGCTGCTGCTGACCGCCGGAGAGCTTCTTCGGCTTGCGGTCGGCCAGGTGCGCGAGCCCGACGAGCTCGAGCGTCTCCATGACCCGTGACCGCCTTTCGGTGGCGGGCACCTTGCGCAGCTTGAGCCCGTAGCCGACGTTGTCGGCCACCGTCATGTGCGGGAACAGCGCGTACGACTGGAAGACCATCCCCAGATTCCGCTTCTCCGGCGGCGTCCGCGTGCTGTCGACCCCGTCGATGCGGATCGTCCCCGACGTCGGCGCCGAGTAGCCCGCGATCATCCTCAGCGTGGTGGTCTTGCCGCAGCCGCTCGGGCCCAGCAGCGTCGTCAGCTGCCCTGACGGCACGGTGAGGTCGATGGCATCGACGGCGGTGAAGGAGCCGAACCTCTGGGTGACTGCGATCAACTCGGCGGCGGCGGTCATTGGTTGATCCCTCCGAAGATCTTGGCGAATCCGACCGTGCGCTCGGCGATCACCGCGATGACGACGGTGGCGGCCAGGACGAGGGTGGAAGCGGCGGCGACCATCGGGTCGTAGGACTGCTGGACGTAGTCGAGCATCGTCACCGGCAACGTACGGAAGTCGCGTCCCTGCAGCAGGAGCGACAGCGGCACGTTGTTGAAGGAGGTGACCACGCTGAGCAACCCGGCGGAGAAGATTCCCGGCCGCAGGATGGGCAGCGTCACGTTGAAGAACGCGCGCAGCGGCGAGGCGCCGAGCCCGCGGGCGGCCTCCTCCAGCCCCGGGTCGGCCAGCGCGAGGGAGGCGCCGGTCACGCGTACGGCATAAGGCAGCATCAGCGCCGTGTGCCCGACCAGCAGGGTGCTGAAGTTGTCCAGGTCCAGGCCGACCATCAGCTGCTGGAACAGCGCGAGCCCGACGACCAGCTCGGGGACGATGAGCGGCGACAGGAACAACCCCTCGACCAGCCCCTTGCCAGGAAGCTTCCCCCGGTGGACGGCGAGCGTGACAGGCACGCCGACCAGCAGCGCGAGCGCGGTGGCGAGTACGGCGAGCTCCAGGCTGGAGATCGCGGCCCCGATGAACGGCTCGTAGCCGAGTGCCTCGTCGAACCAGCGCAGCGAGATCCCGTCGGGCGGGAACCTCAGGGTGCTGCCCGCCGTGAAGGCGGTGGCGACCACGAAGATGATCGGCACGATCATGATGACGTAGCCGATGACCGCGAGCGCCGCGGTGATGGGCCGCTTCATGAGGTGGCCCCCTTCCGCCCGATCAGCGAGGACAGCCCGGAGACCAGGAAGACCAGCACCGTCATGATGAGCGCCGTCGCCGAGGCGGAGGCCCAGTCGACCGTGGTGCTCGCGTAGTTGAACAGCTGCGTCGAGAGCATCCGCTGGCTGGACCCGCCGAGCAGATAGGGCGTGGTGTAGGCCGTGACGGACCCCGCGAACACCAGGGTGGCGGCCACCACGATGCCCGGCATGGTCAGCGGGATGACGACGCTCCACATCGTACGGATCCTGCTCCCGCCGAGCCCGCGCGAGGCGTCGTCCAGGCCGGGATCGACCTGGGCGACGGCCGAGTAGCAGGAGATGATCGCCAGCGGCAGGAACAGCTGCGTGAGGCCGAGGATGATCGCCAGCTTGGTGTAGAGCAGCTGCGGCGCCACCTCGACGATGCCGAGCTGGACGAGCAGCTGGCCGAGTGCCCCCTTGGAGCCGAGGATCACCAGCCAGCCGAAGGTCCGCACCACATTGCTCAGCATCAATGGGAAGATCGCCACAGCCAGGAAGACTCCGCTCCAGCGTGACGGCGAGCGGGCGAGCCAGTAAGCGATGGGGAAGCCGAGGACGACGCAGATGATCGTGACAGCCAGCGCCAACCCGACCGTGCGCCCGATCACCTCAAGGTCGTAGGGATCCGTGAGCATCTCGCCCAGGCGCGCGAAGATCTCGCTGGTCGCCACGTCCGGCGGCGCGAAGAGCATCGCGGCGGAGGGGATGAGGAAGCCTGCGACGAGAAGGACGAGACCAGGCACCAGTAGAAAGGCCGATGTGCGGGAGATGTCGGCGTCCTTTCTCAGTGGCGTACGCTTGCTTGGAACCGGTTGCGGAACCGGTTCCAGGAGCCTGACCATAAGTTATGAGCGGCCTCGCGCACAAACCCCTGTGTGAAATTCAGGTAACGAATCTAGGAGGATGAGTGCCGACACTCGCGGACGTCGCCGCGCTGGCCGGGGTTTCGAAGGCGACGGCCTCCCGCGCGCTGGGCCGGCCGGACCAGGCCGCCCCGGAGACGGTGGCCCGCGTCCGCGCGGCCGCCGAGCAGCTCGGCTTCGTCCCCAACCGGGCGGCCACCCAGCTGGCCCGCGGGCGGACCGGGGTGGTCGCCGTAGTGGTGCCCACGCTCGACAATACCTTCTTCACCCCGATCATCGGCGGGGCCCAGGCGCGCGCGGCCGACTCGGGGATGCAGCTGACCATCTCGGTGCACTCTCTGGAGCACAAGGCCCAGATCGCCGCGATCGAGCAGCTCGCGCACCAGGTCGACGGCTTCCTGCTCACCGCGCCCCGAGGTTCGGACGAGATCGTCCGCGCCGCCGCGTCGTTCAAGCCGACCGTGCTCATCGACCGCGAGATCGAGGGCATGACCTCGGCGGTCGCCGACACGGCCAGCGCCTTTGGCGCGCTCGTCTCCTGGTTCGTCGAGAAGGGTCACGAGCGCATCGTCTACATCGGCGGCCCGTCGGGCTCCTGGCAGGATCGCCAGCGCCAGGCCGCCGTCCGCGCCGCGACCGAGTCGAGCGGCGCGACGCTGACCATGCTCGGCCCGTACCCCTCGACGTTCGCCGCCGGAGTGGGGACGGCGGAGGCCGTGGTGGCCGCCCGCGCCACCGCCGTGGTCCCCTACGCCACCTCGATCGGCCTCGGTCTTATGTTCGCCCTGATCAGCCGGGGAATCCGTGATGTCGTGGTCAGCTCGGAGCGCATGATCGTCGAGAGCCTCGGCCTGGACGACGTCCCCGCGATCGACGTGGACGGCGAGAAACTCGGCGAGGTGGCCATGGACCAGCTCATGACCCTTCTCGGCGAGCGCAAGGAGCCACCGCCCACCAGACGCCGCCTCACGGTCCCGATCAGCTAGGGCGTTGCCCGATATCCAGTCCGCTGCAATCCAATTGCATCGCCGGTCCAAAATACTCCCGAACGTCAGCGGCGACAGAGGGGGATACGGCGGATGCGGTTCGCGGTGCTGGCGCTCGGCGTCTACCAGGCCGTGCGGGCGCTGGGGCTGCGGATCCCGGCGGACCTGAGCGTGGTGGGCTTCGATGACCTGCCCGTCGCCGCCCTGGTCGATCCTCCGCTGACCACCGTTCACCAGCCACTGACCGAGATGGCCGCGGCCGCCACCGAACTCGCCCTCGCCTTGGGCCGCGGAGAGGAGACACCGCGGGTCGGCCTCGAACTGGCCACCACCCTCACGATCCGGCAGAGCACCGCTCCACCGGCAGGCGGCTGACCGGGTCTCAGCCGAGCCGCCTGGGGGAGGACCGCGTCAGACGTCGACGGCCATGACCTCGAGCTGAATGTTGTCGATGTCCCGGAAGATGACTACCGAGTAGACGAAGGGCTCCTTCACGCTCTGGATGCCGGAGTGCGCGACGCCGAGCCTGTCGAGCCAGTCCGACCAGGCGAGCAGTCCTTCGCGGCCGTCCACTTTCAGGGAGATGTGGTCGAGGCCGGTGCGGACCTCGTCGAACTCCTCGCCCTGGTTGGCCACGTTGTGGTGCAGGCCGATGGCCAGACCGGTGCGGGGCTCGATGACGAGCTCCGCGTATCCGGTCCACTCGCGGCCGTAGTGGGGAAGCTTGCCGTTCACGAGTTCGGCCTGGAAGACCTTCTGGTACCACGCCACGCTGGCCTCGAGATCCCTGACGGTGAAGGCGAAATGGGCCAGGCCGGCGAAGGGGGGTGCGGTGGCATCGCTCATCTGTGGTTCCTCATCCGTGAGTCATGAGTTGAAAGGAGGGCTAGGCCGCGCTCTTGCCGACCAGTGCGATCAGCTCGAGTGCGGCGGGTCCGGAGGAGGCGGGGTTCTGTCCGGTGATGAGCAGTCCGTCGGTCACCACGTACGACTCGAAGTCGCCGGCCTTGGAGAAGTCGGCGCCCTTGGCGATGAGCTCGTCCTCCACCAGGAAGGGCACGACCTTGGTCAGGCCCATGGCTTCTTCCTCGCTGTCGGTGAAGCCGGTCAGCCTGCGGCCGGCCACCAGCGGGGTGCCGTCCGGCTTCTTGGCGTGACGCAGCGCGCCCGGCGCGTGGCACACCATCGACAGAGGCTTGCCGGTGTCGACGATCCGTTCGATCAGCCTGATCGACGCCTCGTCCTCGGCCAGGTCCCATAGCGGGCCATGCCCGCCCGGGTAGAAGACCGTGTCGAAGTCGTCGGCTGACACCGACTCCAGCCGCACCGTCTGGTCCAGCTGGGCCTCGGCGTCGGCGTCGGCCTCGAACCGGCGGGTCTGGTCGGTCTTGAACTGTTCCTCGTTGCTCTTCGGGTCCAAAGGCGCTCGCCCGCCCTTCGGTGAGGCCAGCGTGATCTCCCATCCGGCGTCCTTGAAGTGGTAGTACGGCGCGGCAAGCTCCTCCAGCCAGAACCCGGTCTTGCGCCCGGTGTCACCCAGCTGGTCATGCGAGGTCAGCACGATCAAAACCTTCACGGTTCCCGCTCCTCGTGTTGTTCGTCGGCTACGCCCGAAACATACGAGGTACGTGCTTGACGGCTACTGGACGGCAAGTGGAACCCGCGCGCGCACCCTTGTTGATGACAAGTGAAGACGCACTGGACTCATCACTGGGCGCGATCAGCGCCGAGGTCCGCCAGGAACTTCTCGGCGCGGCGGGCGAACAGGTGGGCCCCACGTTCGGCGGACAACGCCCGGGCCTTCTCGGCGGCGGCCCGGACGACCGCGACGGGCTCGCCGAGTGCCCGCAGCAGCCGCGCTCGCAGCAGCAGGATCAGCCCTTCCGAGTAGCGCTGGCCGTAGGCGTCGAGGTAGTAGTCGGCCCGGTCCAGCGCCGCGGCGGCCTCGGCCGGCATCCCGGCGGCGAGCCGCATCTCGCCGAGCAGCCCGTACCACGTGGCGACGCACGAGAGCGGCGGGTCGACGAGGTGCGCGTCGATGATCCGCTCGGCCGCCGCCGCGGCGCCGGCCGGGTCCTCGCCGGTCATGGCCTGCGCCCAGCACCGGGCCAGCCGCTGGTAGGTGCCGAGGAAGACGAAGGAGAACTCGGGGTCCACGGCGATCCCCCGCTCCGCCGCGCGCGACGCCTCGGCCGGGTCGCCGATGATCGCGGCCATCCGCACGGCGATGGCGGACCAGATCGTGACCGCGTAAGTGGCCTCGCCCGTCTCGGTCTCCAGCGTGTCGAGCAGCGCCCGCCCTGTTTCGACGTCACCGTGGAGCGCGGTAATCTCCGCGAGCATTCCGGCCATCAACAGCTGCAGGTCGTGCCGGACCGGGTTCTCCTCGCGCCTGGCGAGGCCGTTCAGCATGATCTGGTGGGATTTGTTGAGGAAGTGGAAAGCCTCCCCGATGTTGCCCACGTCCCACTGGTGAAGGCCCCAGGCTTCCAGGCCGTACGCGTACACGATCGGGTCGCTGGACGCCTGGCCGTGATCGAGCAACTGGCGCGCCAGCGTGCCGCTGCGGTCGAGCTGGATGCCCTGAGCGTGCACGACCCAGCGGGAGAAGAGGAAGTCGGTGGCCTCCAGTTCCCGGCCGAGGTCACGGGCCAGGTGCTCGGCGCGTTCCAGCAGTTCGAGTGCCGCGGCTCCGTACATCGAACGCATCCCGACGACCGCGGTGAGCTGCGACAGCGCGGACAACTCCAGTTCGGCCAGGCCCGCCGTCCGCGCGACCTGCGCGGCCATCCGCAGCTGCCGCTCGGCGGCCTCGAACGCGGACTTGGCCGCCGCGCGGCGGCCCGCGCGCACCAGGGCCCCCGCGGTCCGGGCCGGGTCCGCCAGCGGGCCGGCCGCCCACAGGTGGTAGGCCAGGCGCTCGGCGACGGCCTCGCCCTCGGAGCCGATGCCCTCCAGCGCGTCCGCGACGCTCAGGTGCAGCCGGGGCGTGCGCCGCCGCGGCGTGGTCCCGGCGACCGACTCGCGGACCAGGTCGTGCGCGAAACGCAACGAGTACGGGTCATCGAGGGCCGGCCCGAGCAGGCCGAGCGCCTCCAGCGGTTCGAGGCGGTCCAGGCAGGTCGGGATGTCGAGGCCGGCGGTGCGGGTGAGCAGGCGGAGGTCGACGTCCCGGCCGATGAGCGCGGCGACCTGGAGCAGGCCCCGGGCATCGTCGTCGAGATCGGCCATCCGGTCGCGTACGACGTCACGCACGGTGGACGGCACTCCTGCCCGGGCCACAGCGTCCGCGGTCAGCACGCCGCCGTCGGCGAGCAGCCGGGACAGTTCCCGGACGAAGAACGGGTTGCCGGCGGTACGGGCGTGGATGCCGCTGGCGGCGTCCGGGCCGGGAAGGTGGCCGATCTCGCCACGGACGATCTCGGTCACCTCGGCCAGGTTGAGCGGGCCGAGGTGGACGCGGCGCTGGCCGGACACCCGGCTCGCCGCGGCGAGCATCCGCGACAGCTCCGTGCCGGGCACGGGCGCGCGGTCGCGGAGCGCCCCGATGATCACGGCGCCACCCGGCAGCCGGGCCGCCAGATGGCTGAACAGATGCAGCGAGGCGACGTCGGCCCACTGCAGGTCGTCGATGACGAGCAGCACCGGCCGCCGCGCCGAGAGCTCGCCGATGGCGGCCACGACCCGTTCGAACAGGCGGAACTGGGCACCGCCTTCCGACAACGTCGGCGCGTCGATGCCGTGCTCGCGCGGGTCGACGAGCCGGCCGAGCGCGCCGGAGAGCCACTTCGCCCGCGCCGCCGTGGGCAGCGCCTCCAGGACCGTGCCGACCACCTGCACCCACGGCCACATCGACGGCGTTCCCTCGCCCTCCAGGCACCGGCCCCAGACGACGAGCGCGCCACGCCGATCCGCCTCGGCGGCGATCTCCTCCAGCAGGCGGGTCTTGCCCACCCCCGGCTCGCCATCGACGACGACGAGCCCCCTGCCTCCGGCCATCGCCGACTCCGCCGCCTGCCGGAGCACCGCGAGTTCCTCGGCCCGGCCGACCAGGCCACCAGCGGGCTGTGTCTCGGCTGCCGCGGCCGTGTGCCCCGTTGTCAACGGCAGCTGCCCATCGGCCATCGTCGAAGTCTCGCTCAGCACCCGCCGGTGCGCGGCCCGCAACGCCGGGCCGGGATCGATGCCGAGCTCCTCGACCAGACGCGTACGGACCGTCCGGTATACCGCCAGCGCCTGAGCCTGTTGTCCGGCGGCGCCCAGGGTGGAGATGAGGCTCGCCTGCACGGGCTCGTGCAGCGGCGCCATCGAGGCGGCCAGTTGCACGTGGGGCAGCACGCGCTCCGGGCGGCCCAGCGACATCGCGAGCTCGGCGGCCGCCCAGCACGCGGCGAAGAACTCGTCATCCAGCCCCGCGAAGATCGACATGGCGGCCGGTCCGTAGGCCAGCCCCTCGCCCGCGGAGCCCTGCCAGAGCTCCAACGCCGCCACGTATGAGTCCAGCGCCGCCTCGTGCCGCTGCTCCGCGAGTGCCGCGCCGGCGGCCTGGACGCGCTGCCGGAAGACGACCAGGTCCAGCATGCCGGTCCCGGCGACGAACAGATACCCGTTACCCTTCCGCCGCAGGTACGAGCCGGTCCCGCGGATCGGGAGCGCGGGCTCGAGTAATCGCCGCAGCGCGCCGACATACTTGTGGATGACGTTGACGGCACTGGCGGGATCGCCGCCGTCCCAGATCAGCTCGACCAGCTCGCTCGTGCTGATCAGCCGGCCCTCACGGGCCAGGAGCAGCGCGAGCAGGTAGGCCTGCTGCCGGGGGCCGGAATCCAGCTCGACACCATCACGCCAAAGTCGCAACGGACCGAGAATCTGCAGACGCACCCCGGAGGCCGGCCCGGCCTCGCCGCCCCCCGGACGAACTGGCACAGCCACGCCTGCCAACCCCCTGGATTGATATGACGGATCGCCGACTGTGCGGGCCACGGTCGCACGTACCCACCCTGCGCGGGATGAGTTTATGACGCTGAACCCGTATAGGAAATCCGTGACTCTAGGCAGTCAGTGCGGCCGGTCCGCGCCGCCGCGGGCGGGGATCCGGCGCTACTCAACGTCTGAGCGCATCCTGCGCAGCTCTGCCTCCAGGTTGTGCGCGTCGACGTAGGCCGCCGGTGTATCGCCGAAGCGGTTGCGGAATTCCTTGATGAAGTGCGAAACGCTCGCGTAGCCCACGTGGCGGGACACTTCGGAGACCGTCATCCGGCGGTCGACAAGCAGCTCGCGCGCCCGGTCGAGCCGATAGTCCTTGAGAAACCGATACGGCGTGCGGCCGGTGGCCTCGCGGAACAAGGCCGAGAACGCGGACGGGCTCAAGGCCACCTGCTTGGCCAGGTCATTGACCGTCAACGGCTCCGCGTAGTGCGCTCGGGCGAACGTGAGCGCGGCGGAGATCGGGGTGCGCGAGGCTTGCCTGGCCGCGAGGTGCAGCATCCGGGAGAACTGCTCGCGGCGTAACACGCGATAGACCATCTCCTCCACGCACATCGGCGCCAGCACCCGTCGATCGGCGCCGCTGTCGAGCGAGCGCAGAAACCGCAGGACCGCCGCCATGAGCTCCGGATCGAGGGGGGAGACGACGCACCGGTCGGCCTCGCCCTGTTCCGAAGCCGCGCCGAACGCGCTGGAACGTCGGCCGAGCATGCCGGTGGAGACCTTTCGCACCAGCGCCGGGTCGATCTCCAGCACGAAGGACAGGAACGGCTCGCGGGGGCTGGCCTGCAGGATCTCGGCCTGGAAGTGCAGGTTGCCGCCGAGCACAAGGTAATGGAGCGGGTCATAGACGTAGCGACTGCCATCCACGATCACCGCCTTGCTGCCCTGCGAAACGATCCCGAGCGACAGTGACTGGATCTCCTCCCAGGCGGGAGCCACCGGCTCGGTGAAGCGGTAAAGAGTCAGACCGGGCCAGCCGCCGTCGTTGCCGCCGGTCTTGGGCGTGCGCGCGTCCAGCACCGAGATGAGGTCCGCCGAACTCTCGCGGTGCTCGATCTCCGAGGTCGTCATGGTGAACCTTCCTGCGGCACGAATGTGGAAAGCACATCTTGCGTCCCGATCCCGACTCCAGCACGTGTTGTCAGGTCAGCGCAACGCATGGCGAAAGCGGGAGACGCGGATGGCGGTGCCCGCGTGGAGCCCGCGTGGAGCTTGCCGGAGTCCCGGTGGGGATGACCAGGTAATTTTCCACATCCCAAGGAACCTGGGTTTCATCGCCGACGCCCGTCCGTGCGCTCCTTCTCCTCGGTAACGCCACGATCGGCTTTCTCCTCAAGGTTCTTACAGGTTGCGAACGTCAGCCCTCGCCTCCTTCGGCCGGCCGGGTCCGATCATTACTGTCGGTGAGGTGAAGGTGATGGTCACCGGTTCGGCCGGTTTCATTGGAAGTCATGTCGTCGAGTCGTTCGAGGCCGCGGGGCATGAGGTGTCGGGACTCGATCTGCGCGACGGGGCCGATCTTCGCGACCGGGACACCCTGGACCGACTGCTGCCCGAGGTGGATCTGGTGGTGCATCAGGCGGCGAAGGTCGGGCTCGGCGTGAACGTGGCCGACCTGCCGGACTACGCCTCGGTCAACGTGTACGGCACCGCCGTGCTGCTGGCCGCGATGGCCACACATCACGTCGGGCGGCTGGTGATGGCCTCCTCGATGGTGGTCTACGGCGAAGGCGCCTACGACTGCGCCGAACACGGCCGGGTCAGGCCTGGCCCGCGCTCGGCGGCCGACCTGGAGCGGGGGCGGTTCGACCCGTCCTGCCCTGTCTGCGGCGAGGCGGTGCGCTCGGCCGTGATCGGGGAGGACGCGCCGATGGACCCGCGCAACGCCTACGCCACGACCAAGCTGGCCCAGGAACACCTGGCCGCGAACTGGGCGAGGGAGACCGGCGGGAGCGCGGTGGCGCTGAGATACCACAACGTGTACGGGCCGCGGATGCCGCGCGACACGCCCTACGCGGGTGTCGCCGCCATCTTCAGGTCGGCGCTGGAAGCCGGACGGGCGCCCCGGGTGTTCGAGGACGGCTGTCAGATGCGCGACTTCGTGCACGTGCGCGACGTGGCGCGGGCGAACCTGGCGGCCGCCGAGGCCGAGCCGGTCGCGGGTGGCCTGGTCGCGTACAACATCGCCAGCGGCGTCCCGCACTCCGTCGGGCAGATGGCCGCCGCCCTGGCGGCGGAGCGCGGTGGGCCCGAGCCCGTCGTCACCGGCGAGTACCGGCTGGGCGACGTCCGGCACATCGTCGCCGCGCCCGGCCGGGCCCGCGCCGAGCTCGGGTTCGAGGCCGAGATCGGCTTCGAGACCGGCATGAAGGAGTTCGCCACCGCCGCTCTGGGGACGCCATGACCCGCTCTGGGGACGCCATGACAACGACCATCGATGTAGTGCTGCCCTGCCTGAACGAGGAAGCCGCCCTCGCCTGGGTGCTCGAACGGATGCCGCCGGGCTACCGCCCGATCGTGGCCGACAACGGCTCCACCGACTCCTCGGCGAAGATCGCCGCGGAGCTGGGCGCGCTGGTGGTGAGCGAGCCGCGGCGCGGGTTCGGGGCGGCCTGCCACGCGGGGCTGCTGGCCGCCACGTCCGAGCTGGTCTGCTTCATGGACGCCGACGCTTCTCTCGATCCGCGGCAGCTGCCCGAGGTCGTCGCCCCGGTCCTGGGCGGGCAGAGCGATCTGGTGCTCGGCAGGAGGGTGCGCCGGCCTGGCGCGTCGTGGCCCTTGCACGCCAGGCTGGGCAACGCGGTGCTGGCCGCGAAGCTGCGCCGCCGTACCGGTGCGGCCCTGCACGACCTGGGGCCGATGCGGGCCTGCCGCCGGGCCGAACTCCTCGCGCTCGGGCTGCGGGACCGCAGGTTCGGCTACCCGCTGGAGATGGTGCTGCGGGGAGCGGGCGCCGGGTGGCGGATCGCCGAGGTCGACATCGGCTACCTGGCCCGTCGCGGGCGGTCGAAGGTCACTGGGACCGTTCGCGGGACCGTTCGGGCGATCTCCGATATGCGAGCCGTCCTGCGAGACGGATGACGGCGGCGACGAGCCCGGTCCCGGCCAGGACGATCAGCAGGTTGAGCGCGTAGTCGTGCGGCAGGATCGACGGGTTGTCCGCCCGCCTGCCCAGCGCCAAGACCGTCGGCAGCGTCGCGAGCGTCGCCATCCCCGCCACGATCAGCCATGCCCTCAGCGCCGCGCCCGCCCTGGCCACGAGTACGCCGGCGAGCAGCACCGCGGGCGCCAGCACGGCGTCGTGCGCGATCAGGACGCCGCCGAACCACAACGCCCAGCCGGGCGGGTCGCTGTCCATGAGCAGCCCGGCGAAGCCGAGCGCCACCAGGGCGCCGCCGAATACGTATCCGAGCCATCTCATGACACCCTCACCCTCGTGACCCATTTGGTCTGCATGACCCCGGGCCGGTTCGGCGCGATCAGCCGGACCGGGTAGCCATGGTCGGCGTCCAGGGACTGGCCGTTGATCTTCAGTGCGAGCAGGGTCAGCGGATCGTTCCAGTGCGGTGGCCGGATCTCGCTGCTGCGGTAGTAGCCGTTCTGTTCGAGCGACTCGACCGTCAGGTACGCCTCGGGGGAGCCGCCTGCCTGGGCGATCAGGTCGCGCAGCCGGATTCCGGTCCATTCGCACTCCACGCTCCAGCCCTCCACGCACGAGATGGGCAGGCTGACCGTGTGCTGCGGCAGTCGTACCAGATCGGCGTAGGTGAGGGAGAGCGGCGTGCGGACGGCGCCCATCACGACCAGCCGGTAGCCCGGGTCGCCGATCGCCCCGGTGATGCCGGCGGCGAGCGCGGACCTGTTCACGGGCACACCCTGGGAGCCGATGCGCGGGTTGCGCGGCGCCAGTACGGCCAGCCGCCCCAGCGGGGCGACGGTCTCGCCCGCGGTGACCAGAGCGGCCACGCCGCAGGCGGCGGCGATCGTGTACAGGAAGCGACGGCGGTCAGGGTCCTGAACCCTGGTCCACAGGTGTCGCCGGAGCTTGGCCCACTCGTTGACGACGTGGACGACGAGCGCGCCGTAGACGATGAAACCCGTCCAGTAGTGCGCCTGGATGAATCCGAACGGCCAGGCGTAGTCGTAGGCGATGTTCATCAGCCCGGTGACGAGCTGGAACAGCGCCCCCGCCACGAGGAGCAGGACGAACAGCCGCTCGGCCGCGTGGCCCACCGAGCGCAGCGGCGGCCACTGCCACAACTTCGGGTAGACGGCCCACAGTTTCGCCAGGAGCAGCGGCACCGTGGCGATGCCGCCGATGACGTGCAGGCCCTGCGTGACGCGGTACAGGTTGACCGGCCGCGACGGCCACAGCAGCCAGGGGGGCGGATGCTGGGTGAAGTGGCTGAACAGCCCCGTCGCGAAGGCGAGCGTGAAGCTGATCCCCAGCCACATGCCCAGCCTGGCCGACACCTGCTCCGACCTCAGGCGGCTGGTGAACCTGGCCGAGAGCGTCTGGATGAACATCATCGTGCTCCTGCCTCCTCGAGGGTGCCGGCCGCACGCCTCTGTCGTACGGCCCAGCCCGCGACGACCCCCACCGTGGCCAGCGCATAGGCCAGGGTGGACGGCCCGAACAGGTAGGCGACCGCGCCGGCCAGCGCCACGCCCAGCCACTCCCATCGCCCGTCCATGGCGGCCAGCGCGACGACCAGGAGCGCGTACCAGGAGTAGGCCGGGGTGAGCAGGAGCAGGAGCGATCCGCTGACCAGCAGCGCCCCCGCCCATGGGCGGTCCGGGTCACCGTGGCGTAGCACGAGCCAGATCACCAGACCCAGGACGGCGATGGCGGCGAACGGCGTCCAGGAATCCGGCATGACCAGCCGCAACACCCCGTATCGCTGTCTCGCCGACGGCGCCTCGTAGCCCTCCTCCTGGAGGTAGCCGAACAGGTAGCCCAGCACGGAAGCCCGCGAGGCGAGCACGTACGGCAGATAGCTCAGCACGACGACGGCCCCGGCGGGCAGCACGACGGCCAGGACACGCCGCCAGGCGACCCCGTCGCGCAACACCCCGGACAGCGCGCCGGGAAGCGTGACGGCCGGCAGCAGCTTGGCCGCGATCCCGGCGCCGAGCAGCGCTCCTCTGCCCCGGACCACGCAGAAGGCGAGCACCACCAGCAGGACGCCCAGCATGTCGACGTGGGCGTTGTTGACCGCCTCAGCGGGCACGGCCGGGCACCACGCCCAGCACGCGGCCTGTCTGACGCCGATCCATCGCAGCAGTGCCAGCAGCACCGCGATCGCCATCAGCGCGCCACCCACCTGGTACGGCTTGTGCCGCGCCCCATCGGGCGACAACCAGTGCACCAGCCGGAAATAGCCCTCGGCCAGCGGCGGATAGATGGTGTGCACGAGCGGCCTGTTGATGCGCGTGCAGACTCCCTCCGCCAGGTGGGCGAGGCCGGGCGCGGCGCAGTCATCGGGGAAGAGCCAGTCATCGCGCAGCGGGCCGAGCGCCGGATCGGCGGGCGCGTAGTCGTACGGCGAGTGCCCGGCCGCCTGCACCCGGCCGTCCCACGCGTACCGGAAGGAGTCGGTGCTCGTGCTCGGCGGCGCGACCAGGCCGGTGGCGGTCACCACCATTCCGCCCGCCACGACCAGCAGGGTCAGCTCCCGCTTCGGCACCTTGCGCGCCCCCCAGAAGGCGGCCGCGAACAGCCCCCATGCCAGCAGGTACCAGTTGAGCAGGCCGGGCCCGCCCAACGCCATCCTGATCAGGACGAGCACCAGGGCGACAAGCGTCGCGCCGGCGAACACCGTGTATCTGCTCACGAACCGAGCGTGTCACCCTCTGGCCGCTTGCGACCGCCGCCACGGCCGCCCGTAACAACCCCGTAAGAGACTGCGTAAGAGACGGCCACCCGTAACAATCCCGTAAGAGTCGCCCCAGGTCACCGGCCCTACTGTCGGACCATGAAGATCACTCCAGGGGCGGCGCAGCTCGTGGTCATCGCCAAGGAACCTGTCGCGGGCCGCGTCAAGACCCGCCTGACGCCACCGTTCACGCCGAGCCAGGCGGCCCGCCTGGCCGAGGCGTCACTGGAAGACAGCCTGACCACCGTGGCACGGGCGCCCGCCACCCAACGCGTCCTGGCCCTGGACGGACTGCCCGGCAGCTGGCTGCCCGACGGCTTCGTGGTCATCCCGCAGCGCGGGAACGGCCTGGACGAGCGCCTGGCCGCCGCCTTCGCCGATGCCTACCGGCTGCGTCCCGAGCCGGTCGTGCTCATCGGCATGGACACCCCGCAGGTCAGCCCCGCCCTGCTGGACGCTGCCACCAGCGCCCTGGTCGAGCACGACGCGGTCTACGGCCCGGCGGCCGACGGCGGCTTCTGGCTGCTCGGCCTGCGGCGGCCCGATCCGCGCCTGCTCCTCGGGGTGCCCATGTCCCAGGCGTACACCGGCCGCGCCCAGCTCGAGCGGCTCGCGGAAGCCGGCCTGAGCGTTCGGCACCTGCCCGAGCTGACCGACATCGACACCGCGGCCGACGCTTTCCACGTCGCCGCCGAAGCTCCCGGCTCCCGCTTCGCGGCGACACTGGCCGAGGTGGCGCCGCCTTCGGCGCAGGTGACACCGCTGGCTGGGGTGGCGCCATCGGCCCAGCTGACACCGCCGGCCAGCGTGACGCTGCCGACCGAGGCGGGTGCGCGCCGATGATAGGCGAGATCTACGCGGAGGCATTGTCCGGCGCCACCGTCGAGATCGAGCACGCCGACGGGACCCGTCGGCCGCTGAACGTGGCCAGCTGGTTCGAGCCGATCGACGGTGACGAGGCGATGCTGAGCCGGTGCGCGGGCCCCACGCTCGACATCGGATCGGGTCCCGGCCGGCTGACCGTCGCGTTGAACCATCGGGGCGTGCACGCTCTCGGCATCGACATCGCGCCGCGCGCCGTGCACCTGACCCGGCGAGCGGGCGGGTACGCGCTGCTCCGGAGCGTCTTCGACGTGATCCCCCGGACGGGAAGCTGGCAGACCGCGTTGCTCGCCGACGGCAACATCGGCATCGGCGGACATCCACGTGTCCTGCTGCGCCGGGTCCGCGAGCTGGTACGGCCAGGCGGCGAGGTCGTCGCCGAGGTCGAACCCCCGGGCGTGACCAGCAGGGTCGACCGGGTCCGGCTGCGCCGTGCCGACATCGCGGGCGACTGGTTCGCCTGGGCCGTGGTGTCGGCCGACGACATCGGCCGGCTCGCCGAATCCAGCGGCTTCGACCTCGCCGAGAGCTGGCAGGAGCAGGGCCGCTGGTTCGCGGCCCTGCACCCTGGGGTGACCAGCTGAACCGATCGGCACCTGGAGGGCTGTCAGGTTCGGCGGGCGTGGGAGGCTAGCCGGTCGGCGAGCGCGACGACGAGGTCGCGTAGTTCGTCGGGACGCTCGATGACGAACGGCCGGTCGAGCGTGGCGAGCACCGCGGGCAGCCAGTCGAGCCGTTCGGCCCGTAGCTCGACGCGTTGCCACTGCTCGGCCGCCGGATCCTGGTCCGCGGTGGGGGAGATCTCCGCCAGGCTCGCGGGAAGGCGGGCGCGGATCTGCTCGACCGTCCCGTGTATCCGCAAGGTCACCTCGTATCGGTACGAGGCCGTGGCGAACCCGGACAGGACACGCTGCGCCGGGTCCGGTCCGGCGGGTACCTCGAAGGAGCCGGGCAGGGTTCTGGCGTCTGTGACGCGGTCGAGGCGGAAGGTCCGGTTCTCGCCGATCGAGGGGTCCGCGCCCGTGACGTACCAGCGGCCCGAGTGGTTGACGATTCCGTACGGGTGCAGCGTGCGGTCGCTGCGCCGGCCGTCCCGATCGGTGTACCTGAGCGAGACGGGACGGTGGTGGCGTACCGCGTCGGCGATGGTGAGCAGGGTCCCGGCGTCCGGCGTGACCGGCTCGCCGGCCGGCTTGGTGAAGGCGAGGGATTCCAGGACCGTGTCGAGCCCGCGGGTGAGACGTTCGGGAAGCACCCGCCGGATCTTGGCCGCCGCCGTCTCGCTCGCGGTGTCGTCGGCCGTCGCCAACCCCGTACGCCGACCGGCGATCAGGCCGAGCAGCACGGCCAGCGCCTCGTCGTCGTCGAGCATGAGCGGCGGCAGACGGTAGCCGCGGCCGAGACGGTACCCGCCGTAACGGCCACGCACCGCCTCGATGGGTATGTCGAGGTCGATGAGCTGGTCGACGTACCGCCGCACGGTGCGGCCGTCGACGCCGAGCCGGTCGGCGAGTTCGGCCATCGTCCGGGTGCCGCCCGACTGCAGCAGTTCCAGGAGGGTGAGTACGCGGCCGGTAGGACGGGACATGTCTGCGAGCTTACGGCCAATAGTGGACCGATTCTGTCCAGTATTGCGGCTAACGTACGAAGCGCCAAGGCTTAACAATTCAGGAGGAACGCCATGAACTTCGTTTCGATCCGCATCATCTCCGGCGATGTCGCCCGCCTCGTCGAGTTCTACGAGAAGGTCACCGGGGTGGAGGCGGTCTGGTCCACCGAGGACTTCGCCGAGCTGAAGACCTCCAGCGCCACGCTGGCGATCGCCGGCACCCGCACGGTGCCGCTGTTCGCTCCCGGGTCCGCCCGCCCGGCCGACAACCACAGCGTGATCACCGAGTTCCTCGTTGACGACGTGGACCGCGTGTACCAGAACCTGACCGGATTCGTCACCGACGTCGTCGCCGAGCCCACCACGATGCCCTGGGGCAACCGGTCGCTGCTGTTCCGCGACCCCGACGGCAACCTCGTCAACTTCTTCACCCCGGTCACCGACGCCGCCATCGCCAGGTCGGGTCGTCACATGGGGTAGGCCTTGGTGACGGAGATCCTGGTGTCGCCGAGGAACAGCCAGTCCGGTGGGGCGATGAAGCCGGGAAGCGCGGACATCTCACTGGGATTCCGGCTCGTATCGGTGACCCGCAGCCGGACTTTGTCGCCGGGAGCCTTTATGGTGAGCGACGCCTCGACTCCCGCCGGTCCCGGGGCGTGGAAGACGAAGCCCGCCGGATCGGGCGTTATGGAGCGGTCCTCGACGGTCAGCGTCGCGGTGTCCCCGTACACCCGCAGGCCGATCATGTCCGCTCCGCGCTCGGAGCGGATCCGGACGCGCAGGGTTCGCACGCCCTGCCGGGTCGTGTCCGCGAGCACCCGCAGCGAGGGCGCCGGTAGCGCGGCGGTCTTCGCCTGGCTGAGGAGCTTGGACCCGCCGCCCCACAGCTCCGCGAGCGGCCGGCCGGTCGCGTCGGCGCCGCCATAGCGGCGGGCCCATTGGTCGGGCGCCTTCGAGGTCAGCCACACGGCCTTGCCGGTGTCCGCGTCGAGGCCGTACGCCAGGCTGGTTCGCCGCGGGTGCTCCTTGTCGATCGGCTCGACCAGCAGGCCCGCCGCCACCAGGGCGATGGAGACGACCAGCGCGGTCAGCGGGATCAGCGGGGTACGCCTGCGCGGCCAGACCACCTCGATCAGCGGCAGCAGGAGGCCGCCGAACAGGATCATCAGCGGCATGGGGGCGTAGCCCGCGTACTGCAGGCCCGTCGGCAGGCTGTTCCACGCGCTGGGCAGCAGGATCAGGGCGCCCGGTACGAGAGCGGCGGCGAGAACGAGGACGCGCCACCGCGGCGGGCAGCGGAGTGCGGCCAGCCCGCCCAGCGCCGCACCCAAGGCGGGCCAGGCGGCGAGGTGCGACGCTCCGGGCGACACGATGCCGAGCCCGAGACCGATCAGGGCCACGCAGGTCAGCATGCCCAGCGCCAGTTCGGCGGGGCCGACGCGACGGCGCAGCAGCGTGTACCAGGCGATGAGGATCGTGCCCGCGAGCGTCAGCACGGCGAGCCAGAGCAGCTCCGGCCGGTACGGCGTCGTGGTGGCGGTTCCGCTGAGTTCGGGCCGGATCGCCTTGAGCAGGTCCCAGAAGTAGATCCCGACAGCCACCCCGAGTCCGATCGGGATCAGGGCGAGCGCGGTGCCGAGGAGCGTACGCCGCAGGGTGACCACGCCCCGGCGGCGGGCCAGGAGGATCAGCGCCAGTGCCGCCAGCGGGGCGACGGCGCCCAGCAGGGTGGCCGCCCAGGTCGGATAGCGAACCAGCAGGCCGGGCGGGAGGTTGAAGTAGACCAGGTCGTTCCCGGTGGTCAGCCGCGCCAGGTCGGTGCCGCCGAACGCGCGCACGAGCGCCAGCGTGTTGTCTCCCATCTGTTGCAGTGCCGCCAGATCGACGTGCGCGGGGTCGTCGAGAACGCTGTGGTACAGGGTGCCGGCGTTGGCGTAGGCGGAGTCCAGCACGGCCATCCCGCCGGGTTTGAAGGCGGTGAAGTCGGTGTCGTTGTTGAGCAGTTTCATGAGCTCGGCGTACACGGAGTCGGCCACGGGCATCGGCGCCGCCGATCCGAACATGGAGATCAGGCCGGAGTTCGACTCCGTGCTCCGGAACATCAGCACCGGCCCCTTGGCCCCGCGCGCCTCGTTGTTGAGCACCACGCTCCGCCCCCGTGCGAGCGGGTGGTCTTTGACGAACGCCTCCGAACCCAGGAGCCCGGCCTCCTCGGCGTCGGTGATGAGGAACACGATGTCGTTGCGCAGCCGTTCACCGTCCGCGACCAGCGCTCTGGCCGTCTCGATCGCGCTCGCCGTACCGGCCCCGTCGTCGTTGGCACCCGGTCCCTCGGGGACCGAGTCGTAGTGAGCGGTGACGAAGACCCGGCCCGTGGGAGCGGTCCCGGGTATCACGGTGACGATGTTGAAGACGCGCCCGGCGGTGATGGGGTCGCCCCGCTCGTCGATGGGTGAGACGCCCACCGCCTCCTGCACCTCGGGCCGCAGGCCCAGCCGCCGCAACTCGCCGACCAGGTATTCGCGGACCCGGGTGTGCTCGGCCGTGCCGACGGGGTGGGGTTTGACGGCGAAGCGCTCGACCTGGGTAAAGGCCCGCTGCGCGCTGAATTCCCGGTCGGGGGCGGTGGCCGGGCTCACCGCGACGGGGGTGGTGTCCCTGATCGCGCCGACGGCGATCAGCAGGAGCACACCCAGGGCCAGAAGCCCGGCGGCGAGTGAGCGCCGTCTCGATACGTGCTCGTCTGATGTCATCCTCGGTCACTCCTCGGGCTCGTGTCCTGTGCGTCCCCTTGTCGCGGCATCGGGGGTCACGGCGACGAAGTATTGCAGAAGAAATGCTGCAGCGAAAATTCTGCAATGTGAAGGCAGGGCGCGGTAGGCTCACAGCGTGGCGAACAGACCGTCGATCCGGCAGCTCAGTGATCCAGGTGCGCACAAGGCGCTCGGCCATCCGCTACGACAGCGGATCTTGCGGCATCTCGGCATCAACGGCCCGGCCACATCCACCACGCTCGGCCGGGCGCTCGGCGAGAACACCGGGACGCTCAGCTATCACCTGCGCCAGCTTGAGCGCAACGGGTTCATCGAGGAGATCCCCGAGCGGTCGACCGGAAAGGAGCGCTGGTGGCGCCAGATCAGCGCCGATCTGAGGTGGCCCCCGCCGGGTGAGATGGACGAGGAGTCGCAGAAGCTCCTAGACGAGATCACCGAGTTCAAGGTCGAGCAGGAGCTGGAACTCGCCCGGCGCTTCTTCCGAGACCATCGGCGATACGGCGAGTGGGCGAAGGCGTCCCGCGGGCTCACTCACCTGACCCGGGAAGAACTCGACGAGTTCTTCGAGGCGTACATGGAACTGCTGTCCAGATTCGGCCGCGCGCAGGAGGACGCGTCACCGGGAGCGCGGCCGGTGTTCCTGAGATTCTTCACGATGCCCGCCTCCGAGGACCCGCCGTCCTGACGACGGGTCTTGTACGGTCAGCGTGGGGTGGCGGGGCCGACCGAGCCTCGGACCACGATGTGAGTGCCCAGGACGACGTGCTGGGGTTGCCGGCGGTCGAGCGCGAGCCTGACCGCGGTCCTGCCCAGCTCTTCGGTGGGGATGCGTACGGTGGTGAGGCCGGGGGAGAGATCGGCGGCGAACGGGATGTCGTCGTAGCCGGCCAGCGACACGTCTTCGGGCACGCGTAGTCCGGCCTCGCGCAGTGCGGCGAGCACGCCGATGGCGACCATGTCGGTGGCGGCGAAGACGGCGGTGAACCGGGCGCCGAGGGCGATCAGCCGGCGGGCGGCGGTCTGTCCGTCGGCACGGTCGAAGCCCGCCGGGACGATCAGGTCCGGGTCGTACGGCACCCCGAACGACTCGTGGGCCCGGACGAACCCGCGCACCCGGTCGAGCTTGGTCGTGCTCGCCTGGCCGGGGTGGTCGGCGCCGATCAGGGCGATGTGCCGGTGTCCCTGGGAGAGCAGGTGGCTGGTCATGGCGTAGGCGCCGCCCTCGTTGTCGTACTCGACCACGGTGGTGGGCACGTCATCGCCCAGCGGCGGACGGCCGCACAGCACGAGCCGGGAGCCGGCCTTGTCCAAGGCGTGGGCGAAGTGGGACATGCGTTCGCGGTAGGCGTCGTCCAGCGTGCCGCCGCCGACCAGGATGACCGCGTCGGCGCGCTGCTCGCGCATGGCCTCGACCACGGCCAGCTCCCGGGCGGGGTCGCCGTTCGTGGCGCACACCATGCACAGGCGTCCTTCGGCGGTGGCCTGCTGCTCCACGCCCTTGGCGACGTAGGCGAAGGACGGGCCGGTGACGTCGTCCAGCACGAACGCCACCATCTTGGTGCTGGCGCCGGACAGGGCGCGGGCGTGCACGTTGAGCACGTAGTCCAGCTCTCGCATGGCCCGCAGCACCCGTGTCTTGGTGGACTGGGCGACCGGGTAGTCCCCCTTGATCACCCGGGACACCGTGGAGGGGGAGACTCCGGCCCGGGCGGCCACATCGCGGACGGTGGCACGATCGTCGTTCATCAAGCCACCCGGTCCAGGTCGTCATCGGTCACCCGGTGCGCCAGAGGCTGCCCAGCGGTCAGGCGTTCCAACTCGTCCAGGACCAAGGTCCCCATCCGGGCCACCTCGTTGCCGTGCGAGCCGGCGATGTGTGGGGTGAGAAAGGCGTTGGGCAGGTCGTACAGGGGCGAGCCCGACGGGAGTGGCTCGGGCTCGGTGACGTCGAGGATCGCCGACAGCCGCCCGGACTTCAGCTCGGCGACCAGCGCGTCGGTGTCGACCAGCGAGCCACGGGCGGTGTTGATCAGCACCGCGCCGTCCGGCATCAGCGCCAGCCGGGTGCGATCCAGCATGTGCCGGGTCTCCGGGATGGCGGGCGCGTGCAGGCTGACGATGTCGCTGCTGCGCAGCAGCTCCTCAAGGGAGGCTCGCCGCACTCCGGGAACCCGCGTGTACGGGTCGTACAGGCACATGTCTAGATCGTACGGCGCCAGCAGCTCGATCACCCGGCGTCCGATTCGCGAGGCACCCACGATGCCGACCCGGCGGCCGTTGTTGCCGACCAGGGGCTCGATCTTGGCCAGGGTGAAGCCGCGTTCGCGCCGGTAGCGCTCGCCCAGAGCGAAGACCCCCTTGCCGGCCAGCAGGATGGTGCCGACGGTGTACTCCGCCACCGGGACGGCGTTGGCCGCGGCCGCCGAGGAGACCAGCAGGCCGCGTTCCCAGCAAGCGGGGGTGACCAGGCCCTTCACCGAGCCGGCGGCGTGCAGCACGGCCCGCAGGCGGGGGGCGGCGGCCAGCACCGCCTCGTCCACAGGCGGACAGCCCCAGCCGGTGATGAGGATCTCGGTGTCGGTCAGGTCCAGCCGCGGATCGTCGAAGCGCTCGGCGACCAGTGTCACGTCGATGTCGGCCAGCGTGTCCAGCCGCCGCAGCAAGGGCGCGGGGAAGAGCAGTGCGAGGTGTTCCTCGCGCATGGCGAACAGCGCCTTCGGGCGTGGGGACACGGGGGAAGCCCTCCATTCGGTAGACATCGGTTTCTACGCTAGAGGCGCGGCCACTTCCGGTCAACGGATGACATCGCAGCAGGACATACACCCATATGTAACGTATTCGTAACGCGACCTTGTAGGCAGGCGTCACTCAGTCGTAGCGTTCGCAGCGACCGGTTTCTATCGAACTTCGAGAGTCAGCTGCTGCCCCTCAGACGGGACCTAGGTGATGAGCACGCTACAGACGAGGCATGAGCCTCAGACGAGTCCGCCTTCCGGACCGTCCGCACGCGGACGCCGTACACGTGGCAAGGCGGCGGCCCGTACGGGTTGGTCGGTCGGGCTGCTCGCGCTGCCGGCGGTCGCCTTCTTCCTGGTCTTCAACTACCTGCCGATGGCCGGGCTGGTGGTGGCGTTCAAGGAGTTCGACGTCAACCTGGGGATCTTCGGCAGTCCGTGGAACGGGCTGGCGAACTTCGCCTACTTCCTGGAATCCGGGGACGCGGCGCGGATCCTGTTCAACACGCTCTTCCTCAACGTGCTGTTCCTGGGCGCGACGCTCGCCGCCGGGATTCTTCTGGCGATCATGCTGAACGAGATCCGCGGCACCTTCTTCAAGCGGGCCTCCCAGTCCGTGGTCTTCTTCCCCTACTTCGTCTCCCCGGTCGTGATCAGCATCATCCTGCAGGTCCTGCTCGCCGGGGCCTCCGGCGGGGGAGGAGCGGTCAACGACGCCATGACCGGCCTCGGACTGCCCACGGTGGACTGGTACAACGAGCCGGGACCGTGGCCGTGGATCCTCACCGTGGTGAAGGTCTGGCAGCTCGGCGGCTACCTCAGCGTCATCTTCCTGGCCGCGATCACCGGCATCCCCGAGGAGGTCTACGAGGCCGGGATGATCGACGGAGCCTCGCGGGCCCAGATGGCCTGGCGCATCACCCTGCCGCTGCTCAAGCCCACCGCCGCGGTGCTGCTGGTCCTGGGGGTCGGCCGGATCTTCTACGGCGACTTCGGCACCATCTACGCGATCATCGGCGACAACGGCACCCTGTTCGAGAACACCGACGTCATCGACACCTACGTCTTCCGCGCCCTGCGCCAGCTCGGCGACTTCGGCACCACCGGTGCGATCGGCCTGTTCCAGTCGGTCGTCGGCTTCATCCTCGTGGTGATCGCGGTGCTGATCCAGCGCAAGTACTCCAAGGAGACCAGCATCCTATGAGCGGCAGAAAGCTGGAACCGTTCACCGTCTTCAGCATCATCGGCGTCGGCCTGGCCGTGCTGGCCTGCGCCGTCCCCTTCTGGATGATCATCTCGGGCTCGTTCACCAGCGAGTCCGTGCTGGCCACGACCGGATACAGTCTTTTCCCGGATTTCGACCTCACCGCCTACAAAATGATCTTCACGGGTCCCGCGGTGCTGGACGCCTACCTTGCCAGTGTCTTCATCACCGTTGTGGGCACGGCGCTGTCCCTGGCGGTGACCTCGGGCCTGAGCTGGGTGATCGCCCGCCGGGTGCCCGGCATCAGCCGGCCGCTGACCGTCTTCTCCTACCTGCCGATGCTGTTCTCCGGCGGTCTCGTCCCCTTGTACCTACTGGTCACGCAGTATCTGCACCTGCAGAACAGCTACTTCTCGGTCATCCTGCCGCTGCTGGTCATGCCCTTCCTGGTCTTCGTCCAGGTCAGCGCCTTCCGTCAGCTGCCGGAGTCGATCTTCGAATCGGCCAAGATCGACGGCGCGGGCGAGCTGCGCATGTTCTTCACGATCGCGTTGCCGCTGTCCAAGCCGATCCTGGCCGTCGTGGGCCTGTTCTACGCCGTGCACTACTGGAACGACTGGTTCATGGCGCTGCTGTTCATCGACGATGTGCACAAGTTCCCGCTCCCGCTGGTGCTGCAGAACCTGATCTCCAACATCTCCTTCACGCAGATGCTGCCGCAGCTGGCCGAGACGGCCACTCCCGTCTACCAGCTCCGCCTGGCCCTGACCACCGTCGCCATCGGGCCGATCCTGCTCGCCTACCCCTTCGCCCAGCGCTACTTCGTCAAGGGCATCACCCTCGGCGCCACCAAAGGCTGATCCCCCCACCTTCTGGAGTTACCGTGTCCAACCCCACCATGTCCCGGCGCGGCCTGCTGGCCGCCGGCGGCGGCCTGTCCGTAGCCGCTTTCCTCGCCGCCTGCTCCTCCCAGCCGAAGGCCGCCGGCAATCAGGCCGGCGGCGCGCTCGCGTTGAGCCTCCTGCTGCCCGGCGACGTGCCGGCCGGCTGGGACGCCGTACTGGCCGAGGTCAACAAGAAGCTCCAGGCCGACCTGGGCTTCAGCATCAAACCGCAGTTCATCCCGTGGACCAGCTACGGTCAGCAGGCGCTGCTGAAGTTCACCGCGGGGGAGAAGTTCGACACCGCGCTGCAGGCACGCTGGCTCAACATGACCCAGCTGGCGGCGAGCGGCTCGATCGTCGAGCTGAGCAGCCTGCTGTCCAGCGGCAAGTACCCCAACCTGACCGCCACGATCGACCCGAAGATCATCGAGTTGAACCGGTGGAGCGGCAAACTCTACGGCCTGCCCCAGATCAACTCGGTCGCTCGTTTCCACCACTTCAGCATCCGCCAGGACCTGGCCGACAAGTACGGCATGAGCGACATCACGGATTTCGCGGGGCTGGAGAAGTTCTGGTACGACGTCAAGCAGAAGAACAAGGACATCACCCCGATCGGGCTGAACTCCCGGCTGCCCAAGCTGCTGGTGGCGTGGAACCCGGTCGGCTGGCTCAACCCCTACATGTGGGAGAACCCCAACATGAGCCTCGCCTCCTTCACCGGCGAGTCGCTCAACTTCGTGCTGGCCGCTGACGGCAAGCAGACCGGCTCGTCCCACCCGATCCCGTTCTGGGAGGCTCCGGGGATGATGGACGCGCTGCGCCTGGTGCGGAAGTACTACCAGGACGGGCTGTTCAACAAGAACGCGCTCACCCTCGACTCCAAGGCGCTGGACTCCCAGTTCAAGGCCGGCCGCGTCGCCACCGCCTGGGCCATGACCGACGGCCTGTCCTCCGCGGCCCTGCCCGAGCTGACCAAGAACGTCCCCGGCGCGATGATCGCGAACGTGATGCCGCTCAAGGGCGGCGAGAACGCCAAGCCGTACCAGACCTTCCAGAGCGACAACTTCGTCGTGCTCAACGCCAAGGGCCAGAGCAACGAGAAGGCCATGCAACTGCAGGACTGGGCGTCGATCAAGGAGAACCACGACCTGCTCAACTACGGCCTCCCCGGCAAGGACTGGAAGCCCGTCGGCGACGACAAGTACGAGAAGGTGTCCACCTACACCTTCCCCGGCTTCGCCCTCGCCTGGCGGGCCAAGCTGGAGCGCCGGATCAAGGAGATGACCGAGTCCGAGGCGAAGTGGTTCGATTGGGCGCAGGACATCAACAACTTCACCATCGACCCGTACGCCAGCTTCGTCCCTGACCCTGAGCCGGTGAAGCGGGAGAACGCGCAGGTCACCGCCGCCATGACGCAGTTCGCCAACCCGCTGTTCATCGGCGCGGTGGACGTCGACCAGGGCCTGGACAAGCTGAAGAAGGCGCTGGACCGGGCGGGCCTGGCCAAGCTCCAGGCGGAGATGGCCAAGCAGGCCGACGCGTATCTCAAGGGTCAGTGAACAGCGAGGTAGCACTCGTGCTTTTCTCGGAGGAATGAGCTTGATCCGCAATCCCGTCCTACCCGGCTTCCACCCCGACCCGTCGATCGTGCGGGTGGGGGAGGACTACTACCTGGCCACCTCGACCTTCGAGTGGTATCCCGGCGTACGCGTCCACCACTCCCGCGACCTGGTGAACTGGCGCCCGCTCGGCGGCATCTTGACCGAGCGCGGGCACCTCGACCTGTCCGGCGTGCCGGACTCCGGCGGCGTCTGGGCGCCTGACCTCACCTACCACGACGGGCTGTTCCACCTGGTCTACGGCGTGATGGACAACTACGCCCTCGGCTACAAGGACATCGCCAACTACCTGGTCACCGCGCCCTCGATCGAGGGGCCGTGGTCCGACCCGGTCCGGCTGCCCGGCCGCGGCTTCGACGCCTCCCTCTACCACGAGGACGGGCAGAGCTGGTTGCTCAACATGGTCTTCGACTCCCGCCCCGGACGCGGGTTCGCCGGGATCGAGCTGCAGCCCCTCGAAGGCGGCAAACCCGAGCTGATGCTGCCCAACCGCAACATCACCGAAGGGCCGCACCTGTACAAGATCGACGGCTGGTACTACCTGATGGTGGCCGAGGGCGGCACGGGGTACGAGCACGGGGTCACGGTGCTGCGTTCCCGTTCGATGGCGGGGCCGTACGAGGAGGATCCGGCCGGGCCGATGCTCACCTCGCGCCACGACCCGAGCCTGGAGCTGCAGAAGGCGGGCCACGGCTGCCTCGTCGAGACGCCGGCGGGGGAGTGGTACGTCGCCCACCTCGTGGCCCGGCCCTACCACAACCGCACCTGCGTACTCGGCCGCGAGAGCGCGCTGCAGCGGGTGGAGTGGGTGGACGGCTGGCCGCGCGTGGCGGGCGGCGTGCCCGCCGTGGAGGTGGCCGCGCCCGCGCTGCCCGCCCACCCGTGGCCGGCGGCCGACGGCTGGAACGGGCTGGAGCAGGACTGGAGCACGCTGCGCCGGCCCCCCTCGCCGGACTGGCTGACCGCCGACCACGGCGGCCTCACCGTGCACGGTGGTCAGTCGCCGTACGGACTGCGCAGCCCGAGCCTGGTCGCCCACCGAGTCACCGCCCAGAAGTGCTCGCTGGAGGCGGTCATGCGGTTCGAGCCCGGCACCGTCCATCAGTCCGCCGGCATCACCGCGTACTACAACTCGCGTAACTGGTTCTATCTCGCGGTGACCACCGAGGGGCTCGTGCTGACCAGCAGTGACCGGGGAGCCCGCACCGAACACCTGCTCGGCCCCGCGGCGGGCGAGGTCAGGCTGCGCGTGGAGTTCGACGGGCCGGTGGTGCGCTTCAACCACGGTCCTGAGCTGGACGCGACGATCCTGTCGGACGAGCATGCCGACGAGCGCATCGACGGCCAGATGCGCGCTTTCGGCTTCACCGGCGCGTTCGCCGGGTTCTGGGTGCAGGACCTGGCGGGCGAGGGCTGCACGGCGCGCTTCGAGCGGATTCGATATGAAGCCGCACGTTGAGACCCGGACCACTTCGGTTGAAGCCTTGAGATCCGGGCCACTTCGGTATGAAGCCGTACGTTGAGATCCGGGGCCACGACGGGCCTGCGCTGCTGCTGGTGCATGGCTGGGGCGGAGACCACCGGACGTGGCGCGCCCTGGACTTCGGCGAGCGCCGGGTGATCGCCCCCGACCTGCGTGGCCACGGCAGGTCCCCGGTGCCCGCCCGTGGATACCGGCCCGTCGACCTGGCCGGCGACCTCGTACCGCTGCTGGACGGGCCGGTGGTGGCCATCGGGCACTCCATGGGCGCCCAGGTGGTCACCGCTCTGGCGGTCGAGCATCCGGAGTTGGTCAGTGCGCTGGTGGTCGTCGCTCCCGCGTATGGCGCGGATGAGGCGGAGGAGCGGCTCATCCCGGGGCGGTTGACGGCGTTGCGCGCCGAGGGCGCGGAGGCGGCGTCGCGGCAGCTCGGGCCGCTGCCGGGGCCGATCGCCGAGCAACTGGCCGCCACGCCGGGCCATGTGCTGGCCGAGTGCTACGCCGGGATGTACACGGTGCCCGGCGCGTTCGGGGTGCGCAGGGAGTCGGAGCGCTACCTGGCCAGGCGCGACTGCCCGGTGCTCGCCGTCCACAACGTGCCGGAGGCCGCGCGGTGGGAGGCGAGCCTGCCCGCACACCCTCGCTCGGCGACCGTGGTGTGGCCGGAGGCGGGGCATTTCCTGCACCTGGAACAGCCGGAGAGGTTCGTCGAGGTCGTGCTGTCCGAGTGGGGCCGCTGACAGGATCGATATCCGGTCGGCGGGTGAGTCGTTCGGGCGGCCGTCACACCCGCAGAAGGGTGATCTGGCGCCCGGACGGCGTGGTCGCCTGCTGGTGAACAAGGCGTTCAGTCCCTCGGCCATGGTCGGCGACGCGACCGTTCGGCGCGTCCTGCGCTCGCGCCGCTTCGGCCCGGCGCCCCGGCATCTCGACACGTCCTGCCGGATCTTCTGGCGCTCTCGAGGCATGGGCTTTCCTAGCTGCGTCCGAGGGTGCTCTGGCGGGGGATCAGCCGGTGCTTGGCGAGCAGCTCGATGCCGGCAACCGGCTGGGGGCCGCTGATCCGCATGATCAGTCGCTCGACCGCCAGTTGGGCGATGGCGGTTTTGTCGGGGGAGATCGTGCTGATCGTGGGGTGGCTGTAGCGGCCGTCCTCGATGTCGTCGTAGCCGATGATGGCGATGTCCTCGGGAACGCGCAGCCCGCGCTCCAGGATGGTGTGGATGGCGCCGGAGGCAACCAGGTCGCTGTAGCAGAACACCGCGTCGGGAGGGTCATCGCGGTCAAGGAGCGCGGCCATCGCGGTCGCGCCGTCGGCCCGGTTGAACCGGGGGGTTCTGATGATCAGTGACTCGTCGACCGGCAACTCGGCTGCGGCGTGCGCGTTGTGAAAGCCGCGCGTGCGCAACTGGGCTGCTTCGCCGGTCGCGTACGGCTGGTCGCCGATGGCCGCGATGCGTTTGCGGCCGAGTGAGATCAGATGTGAGACGGCATCCTGCGAGGCGGCGACGTCGTCGATTCCGATGTGGTCGAACGTGCCGTCGCAGACCCGTTCGCCGAGCACGACCAGGGGCAATGACAGGTCGCGCACGGACAGGTCCTGCTGGGACAGGCCGAGCGGGCTGATGATCATGCCGTCGAACAGGAAGCCTCGGGAGCCGCGCCTGATGAGCTCGCCCTCGTGCTGCCGGTCGCCGTCCGTCTGGTCGATGAGGACGTTGTAGCCGCTCTTGCGCGCGGCCGGAATGATGGCCTGTAAGAGTTCGGCGAAGTACGGGGTGTCCAGGTACGGCACGACGACCGCGATCTGACCTGAGCGGCCGTTGGCGAGGTTGCGGGCGAGTACGTTCGGCCGATAGCCGAGCTCGGCGATGGCGCGCTCGACCTTCTCCCGGGTGGCCGCCGTCACGTGGGCGTAGCCGTTGACCACGTTCGAGACCGTGCGGGGCGAGACCCCGGCGAGCTCGGCAACGTCACGCAGCGTGGCGTCCCGCACGAGGTTCCTCCTGAGTGTAGGGGGCACTCATGTGCCCTGATGTAACGATCATATTTCGGAGATATTGCCTCTTGCCAGAGCCGGAGGGTCAGTGCATAGTCCTTTGCAGCGCTGCAAATGCCAACATACAACACACCTTGCCCAGCGTGGGAGCTTCCCCTCCCCGCGTCATCCGCCGCGCGAGCGCGACATTGCATGCTCCATCCGCCGAGAACCTGTCCGGTGGCATCGACGGCCACGGTCCTCCGGATTGTTCCCGACCGAGTGCGCCCGTAGGCGAGCGTGCAGGGATCGTGTGCGCACCGCCGCGCGGATCGCAGGCCGGCAAGTTGACCCAGGAAGGTCGGAACATTGAGCTTTAGGAACAAGATGGCGCTTCGACGTCTTGTGGTCACGATGTCCATCTCGTCCATCGCCCTTGGCGCGGCCGCCTGCGGAAGCGGTGGAGACGGCGGTGGCACCGCCGCCAAGGCCAAGCCGACGAACTGCACCAACAAGATCGTCCGCCCGGATGCCGCCCGCGTCACGGTCTGGGCCTGGTACCCGAACATGGCCAAGGTCGTCGACAACTTCAACAACGCGCACACCGACGTGCAGGTTTGCTGGACGAACGCTGGTCAGGGCGCCGCCCAGTACGCCAAGTTCCAGACGGCGATCGCGGCGAAGAAGGGCGCGCCCGACGTCATCATGCTGGAGAGCGACCAGTTGGTCGGCTTCGAGATCCAGGACGCCCTGGTCGACATAAGCGCCTATGGCGCCAACGAGGTGAAGGCCAACTTCAGCGACGGCGCCTGGAAGGACGTCTCGCAGGGCCAAGCCGTGTACGCGATACCGGTCGACGGCGGCCCGATGGCGATGATCTACCGCACGGATGTCTTCGAGAAGTACGGGATCAAGACGCCGCCGAAGACCTGGGCCGACTACGCCGAGGCCGCCGCGAAGGTGAAGGCCGCGGGCGGCCCGCTCTTCGGCGATCTCGGCAGCAACGTGCCGGCCGTGGTGACCGCCCTGATGATCCAGAAGGGCGCCAAGCCGTTCACCTACGACCTGGCGAACAAGCAGAACATCACCATCAAGCTCGACGACCAGGCCACCAAGGACGTGCTGAACTACTGGGCCGACCTGGTCGGCAAGAAGCTGGTCGGCACTGCGGACCAGTTCACCACCGACTACATCGCCGGTGTCGTCAACGGCAAGTACGCGACATACGTCTCCGCGGCCTGGGCCCCCGGATACCTGACCGGAGCCGGCGTGGGCAGCGGCGCGTCGAAGGGCAAGTTCGCCGTGGCGCGGCTGCCTCAGTGGGATGTCAACGCGCCGGTCTCGGTGAACTGGGGCGGCTCCGCCTTCGCGGTGACCTCGCAGGCCGCGGACAAGAAGGCCGCGGCCAAGGTCGCGACGGGCCTCTACGCCGATGACGCGTCGCTGACCGACGGCTGGAAGACGCAGACCATCTTCCCACTGAACCAGAGCGTGCTGAAGTCCGACGCTTTCATCAACAACAAGGTCGAGTTCTTCAACGGCCAGACGGCGAACAAGGACATCTATCTCCCCGCGGGGGACGCCTACCAGGGCGCCACGTACAGCCCCTTCACGGTCTACTACTACGCCCAGCTCCAGGCGCAGATCGTGAAGATCAACAGCGGCAAGACCACCGGCGACCAGGCGGCTACCGATCTCCAGGACATCATGGTCAAGTACGCCAAGAGCCAGGGCTTCATCGTTCAGTGATCCGCCGACCGGACGGGCGCCCGCTGCTCTGCTCCGCGCAGTCGGCGGTCGCCCGACCCTCGCTCGTGACACGACGACGCCGCAAAGGGAGACGCGAACCGCCATGGCCCTCACCCGATCGACACCACCCACACCGCTACGCGCAAGCACCGGCACGCGGGACCGAGCCGCCTCGGCGCCACCAGGCCGCCGACTGGCGCGGCGTGGCGCCGTCGGCTGGCTGTTCATCCTGCCGTTCCTGGTGGTGTTCCTGGTCTTCCTGATAGCGCCGCTGCTCTACGCGGGCTACCTGAGTCTTTACACCAAGGGACTCGCGACCGGGACCACCTTCGCGGGCATCGACAACTACATCCGCGCGTTCACCGACCCGTCCTTCCTCACGGGACTGTGGCTGGTGCTGCGGTTCAGCCTCGTGGTCATCCCGCTGCAAATGATCGTCGCGCTGGTGGCGGCACTCCTCTTCGACGAAATCACCGGCCGGCTCGCCCGCTTCTCCCGCCTGATGATCTTCCTGCCGTACGCGGTGCCCGTGGTGATCGGCGCACTGATGTGGGGCTTCCTCTACAGCCCGAGCTTCGGGCCGCTCGAGCAGATCTTCTCGCTGTTCAACACCCAGGCGCCGTTCATGCTCAGCCAGGGCAACATCTTCTACGGTCTGCTCAACGTCGTCACCTGGCAGTGGTCCGGCTATTACATGGTCATCATCTACGCCGCCTTGAAGGGCATCGACTCCTCGATCTACGAGGCGGCCCGGCTCGATGGCGCCACCAGCCTGCAGATCGCGCTGCGCATCAAGGTCCCGATGGTGTCGTCGGCGTTCGCGCTCATCCTGATCTTCTCGCTGATCGGCACCCTGCAGTTCTTCACCGAGCCTCAAGCGCTCGGGCCGATCGCCAACGGCTCGGTGACGCCGGACTACACACCCAACATCTACGCCTTCAATCTGGCCTTTACCTACGCCCAGTTCAACTATGCCTCGGCGATCTCCTTCGCGTTGGGATTCGTCGTCTTCGTGGCGGTCGCGATCTTCATGTTCTTCACCCGCAAGCGAGGGAGCATCTTCACGTGAGCACCGCATCCACCACGAGCGGGTCGAGTCCCCGCCATGTGTCCACCGGGCGCGGGCGGCGTCCCCGCCACGTCTTGGCGAAGCTGCTCATGCTTGCCCTGGTCTGCTACTTTCTCGTCCCGGTCTGGTGGCTCATCGTCGCCAGCACCAAGAACGCCGAAGGGCTGTTCTCCGGTACGGGCGCCCTGTGGTTCAACGGCTTCCACCTGTTCGACAACCTGCGGGACCTGTTCACCTTCAACAACGGCGAATACCTGCGCTGGCTGGGCAACTCGGTGCTGTACGCGCTGGCCGGCGGGATCGGTGCGACGATCATCTCGGTGCTGGGCGGATACGGATTCGCGAAGTACAGGTTCCGTGGGCGCAACGTCGTCTTCGCGCTGGTGCTCGGCTCGGTCATGGTGCCGCTGACCGCCCTGGTGATCCCGACGTTCGTCATGATGTCCAACGCCGGGCTGACCGACACGGTGTGGGCGGTCATTCTGCCCTCGCTGCTCAGCCCGTTCGGCGTCTACCTCATGCGCGTCTACACCGCGGCGTCCGTGCCCGACGACCTGCTCGACGCGGCCCACATCGACGGTGCCGGGGAACTGCGTACCTTCTTCCAGGTGGCGCTGCCGCTGATGCGGCCCGCGGTCGTGACCGTGCTGCTGCTGTCGGTCGTCTCCACCTGGAACAACTACTTCCTGCCGCTGACGATGCTGTCCGACGCGAAGCTGTACCCGCTCACCGTGGGCATCGGCCTGTGGTCGCAGCTGGCCAGCTCGAACAACGGCGGCGGTCAGTCGCTCTGGAGCCTGATCATCGTCGGCTCCCTGGTGTCCGTCATCCCGCTCGTCATCACCTTTCTCACCCTGCAGAAGTACTGGCAGGGCGGGCTGACCGTGGGCAGCCTCAAGTGAACCTCCCGCCCGACGCCACTCATGACCACATCCCCTCGATCTCTGGGAGATCCGTGCTTTCCGCGACCCTCACCCTCAACCCCGCCTTCACCATCGCACCGGTTTCCCGCCGCACCTTCGGCTCCTTCGTCGAGCACATGGGCAGATGCGTTTACACCGGCATCTACGAACCTTCACACCCCACCGCGGACGCCGACGGCTTCCGTGCTGACGTGCTCGCACTGACCCGCGAACTCGGCGTCTCGCTCGTGCGCTATCCCGGCGGCAACTTCGTCTCGGGCTACCGCTGGGAAGACGGCGTCGGCCCGGTCGCGGACCGGCCCGTGCGGCGCGACCTGGCCTGGCACAGCCTGGAGACGAACGAGGTCGGCATCGACGAGTTCATGCGCTGGGCGCGCAAGGCCGACGTCGAGGTCATGTACGCGGTCAACCTCGGTACCCGCGGCGTGCAGGAGGCCCTGGACGTACAGGAATATCTCAACCATCCCGACCGGACCCGCTTGGCGCTCATGCGCCAGGCCAACGGATCCGCGGAACCGTACGGTGTGACCATGTTCTGCCTCGGCAACGAACTCGACGGCCCCTGGCAGACCGGGCACAAGACCGCCCGAGAGTACGGTCGGCTCGCCATGGAGACGGCCCGGGCACTGCGCAGCGCCGAGCCGTGGCTGGAACTGGTGGCCTGCGGCAGTTCCAGCTCCTCGATGCCGACCTTCGCCGCCTGGGAGGCAGAGGTCCTCGAGCTGACCTACGACGCGGTCGACTACATCTCGGCGCACGCCTACTACGAACCGATCGACGGTGACCTGGGCAGTTTTCTCGCCTCGGCGGTCGACATGGACCACTTCATCAACAGCGTCGCCGCCACTGCCGACAGCGTCGGTGCCAAGCTGAAGAGCCCCAAGCAGCTCAAGATCTCCTTCGACGAATGGAACGTCTGGTACCAAAGCGCCTTCCAAGCCACGCAGGAGACCGACTGGCAGGTCGCCCCCCGGGTCATCGAGGACTGCTACAACGTTGTCGACGCCGTGGTGGTGGGCAACCTGCTGATCTCACTGCTGCGGCACAGCGATCGGGTGACCGCCGCCTGCCAGGCTCAGCTGGTCAACGTCATCGCCCCGATCCGCACCGAGCTCGGCGGTCCCACGTGGCGGCAGACGATCTTCCACCCGTTCGCGCTGACCTCCCGCCTCGCCCGCGGCGAGGTGCTGCGTGTAGAGACACAGGCGCCCAGCTACCCGACCGCGCGGTACGGTTCGGTGCCCGTCCTCGACGCCGTGGCCACCCACGACGCCGAGACCGGCGACGTCACGGTCTTCGTCGTGAACCGGCACCTCACCGACGGCATCGACCTGGCGGTCTCACTGGCCGGCTTCCGCCCGGGCTTGCGGGTGTCGGAGTCGTACACCCTCGCCGACGAGGACCTGTATGCCACGAACACCATGGACGACCCCGACCGCGTCGTCCCCAGCGCAGCGAAGGACGCGGACGTCACCGACGGCATCCTGCGGGCAAGCTTGCCGCCAGTGTCCTGGACCGCGATCCGGCTGTCCGTCGACTGACCCGCACGGCCGAGGACGGACACGACGGCTGCGACCGGCGGGGCGTTCTGGAGCACCGTCGTCCAGCCAGGCGACTGGTGCCAGCGACGCCCCGGTCGGTCCGGGCACCGGGCATGCCGATGAGCGTGTGCCCTGTCCGGGTCTGTCAGTGCAGCGGGTGAACCGCGACCGCGCCGTACCACCCGCTTCCCCATTTCCGCACCGACACATTCAGTAGTTGCGTCCGGGTCATGGATTCACCGCAGACTGGTCGTCGAGTCCAGGACGACGCGGCCCGGGAGATCGGCCGGGCGACGGCCCTGGACGGCTGGCGCGGCAGCGAGGTGCTGCCCGGCACCGACGAGCGGGAGCGCCGACGGTTCGGACCGCCCCTTCACGGCCGGTGCATACATTCGGCATACGATCTGTGGCCGGCGGATGCCCATCGTTTGTAGACGCGACCATCTCCCGCCGCTCCTACGCTCCCGGCATGCCGACCAACACTGAGGCCGTGGCCGTCACCGAGACCCGCCTCATCCACGAATTCCACCGCCGCGCCACGACCTTGCTGTCCGAAGCCGCGCTCCGGCCCTCCGTTCCCCTCGCGGCGCTGGCCGAGCTGCGCGAGTTCCTGGTCAAGAACCTGCGCCACCATCACGAGACCGAGGACCACCAGCTGTGGCCGATGATCGAGCCTGCCCGCACACCCTCGCTCGGCGACCGTGGTGTGGCCGGAGGCGGGGCATTTCCTGCACTGGAACAGCCGGAGAGGTTCGTCGAGGTCGTGCTGTCCGAGTGGGGCTGCTGACAGGATCGATATCCGGTCGGCGGGTGAGTCGTTCGGGCGGCCGTCACACACGCAGAAGGGTGATCTGGCGCCCGGACGGCGTGGTCGCCTGCTCGAAAGCGCCTCGTTCCTTCCAGGATGGGGCTTCGGGTCGCCGGTCGAAGACCACCAGCACGCCGGTGGTGAGGGTGAGCCGGTCCAGGTAGCGGTCGAGCTGGGCGAGGCCGTCGGGCTTAGGGTCGTCTCCCTTCGCGCGCCAGACCTTGAGCTCCATGGCTTCCCGTTGCACCAGTCGTTCGCCTTCGGGGCCGGTGTAGGGCCAGCGGACCAGTACGTCCAGGCGCTTGGTGCCGGCGGCGTACTCCCGGTCGAGTTGGCCTCCGCCGTTGACGAGGCGGTGGAGGAAGGCCATGAGGATGATCTGGCAGGCGGCCTCGTGGTAGCCCTCCTGCTGGATGAGGACTTCGCCGTGTTCGCGCCAGAACACGACGAACTCCTCCAGCAGGCGCGGCAGGTCGAAACGGCCGTCCGGCAGCACGAAGCTGTGCGGATCGGCCTTCACGAACCGCTCCGTGCGAGCGCCCAGGACCCGTAGCAGGACTTCTCGGTAAATCGGGTTGGCGATCTCCAGGTCCCTGGTCCCCCGGATGAGGCCCAGATCATGAACGTAGGAGATGTCATCGTCAAAGGAAGTGTCCGTGCCTGGCCACGTTCCCGCCACGATCGGTTCGATCACCCGCTCCACCCGGGGTTCGTGCAGCCGGGCCACGAGTGTGTCCAGATGGGTGGCGCGTGCTCGGATCAGCCGCTCCTTGGCCTCGTCGACCTGGGCGGTGGTGATGGCGCCGCGCATCTCCATCTCAATGGAGACCTCATTGGCGAGGGCGTTGACCAGCCACGGTTGTCCCTGGGTCAGCTCGAAGACCCGGTCCACCGCGTCCTTGGTGAACTCCTGGCCGGTCGCCCGCGTGTGCTGGCCGTACAGCTCGGCGATCTGATCGGCGGTGAAGTCGCCCAGGCGCAGCGACTTGGCGACGATGTTGAACGGGCTGGCAGGGTTGGACCGGCTGGGTTCGCCGCCTGAGGCGACCTTGTAGTCCCGCAGGTCGCGCAGCCCGCACAGCGCCACGGACGTGGGGAACGGCTGGCCCTCTGGCCGTGCGTTGTGACCGTCGCGGAGCTGGCTGAGGATGCTGACCAGGCTGTTGCCCTGCAGGGCGTCGATCTCGTCGAGGAACAGCACCACCCGGCGCGGGCAGCGGCGGCACCACTCGCTCAGCGCCGAACCGAAGCGGGTGCCCGCTGGGGCCTGCGGCCACGGATCCGGAGGCAGCAGCTCCTCTGGCCACCGCGAACGCGCGGCGGCTTCGCGGAGGGACTTCAGCAGGATCGTCTCCGCGGCGGCGTAGTCGTCACCGGCCGACTTGGCGCGCTCGCAGGAGAGCATCAGGGCGGCGGTGTCGCCTTCGGCGGTCAGCTCGGCCGCCAGGGTGCGTAGCGCGGTCGTCTTGCCGGTCTGGCGAGGCGCGTGCAGCACGAAATAACGGTCCATCTCGATGAGCTCGCGCGCCTCTGGGAGTCGCTCCGCAGGGGGCAGCATGTGGTGGCGCTGAGGGTCGCACGGACCGGTGGTGTTAAAGAATCTCGCTCGGGGTGGCCGCATGGTCACATTCTGCCATCACCTTGCCGCTCGCGTCCGGCCAGTCGGAACCACACCGATGCGCTGTTCTCGTCGTGTTCGAATTCCCATGCGTCGGCGAGCATGTCCACCGGTGATCAGCAGGCCGCGCCCATCGGCGCCGAGCCGGAGAGACGCCGTCCCAGTGACGGTGTCTCCCCGGACTACTGCGGCTTCATGCGGATCAGGTGGTCCGGAAGGCGTCGGCATTGCGTGCGCACCAGTCGGCGAAGGTGCCGGGTTTGCGCCCGAGCAGGCGTTCCACGGTGTCGGTGCGGAATCCGGCGGTGTCGGCGCGCATGAGGTGGAACCCCTCGATGATGGCCTCGGCCAGCGCCGGAGGTGCCCCGTTGGGGAATCGGGAGGCTACGGCCTCCTCCGCGGTGGTCACCGGCCGGATCTCGATGTCCCGGCCGGCCGCCGCGGCCAGGATCTTGACCTGTTCGGTGATGGTGAACAGTTCCTCGCCGGTGATGACATATTCCTGGCCTTGGTGGCCGTCGCCGGTCAGGGCCAGGGCGGCTACGGCGGCGATGTCGGCGGGGTCGATCGGCGCGTATCGGCCGGGGCCGACCGGATCGAGGACATAGCCCGCCTGGTGGATGGTGGGCAGCCAGTCGAAAGCGTTGGTCATGAAGCCGCCGGGCCGCAGGAACGTGGCCGGGATGCCGGAGGCCCGGATGGCTTGCTCGCGTTCGTGGTGCCAGCGGCCCATCGCGGGCATCGGGTCGCCGAGCACGTTGAACGAGGACAGGTGCACGATATGGCGCACTCCCACGGCTTGGGCAGCGGCGACGGCGTGCCTGGTGTGGTCGAGGCCGATGCCGGGGGTGAGCAGGAACAGCCGGTCGACTCCGGCGAAGGCGGGCGGCAGCGTCGCCGGGTCGCTCAGGTCGGCCACGACCCGTTCGGCCCGCTCGGGCAGCGTGGCGGCGCGGGCCGGGTCGCGGACCAGGACGCGGAACGGCGCGCCGAGTTCGTCGAGTTGGCGGACGAGCTCGCGGCCGATGTTCCCGGTCGCACCGGTGACCAGTATCATGAGGACTCCTAGATCGTGTACCGGTTAATGATTCGGCAGAACGTTAACCGGTACATGATCTGGCTGTCAATCGCGCCGCGACATCACCGGAGGCCTCGCCGTGCCCGAGTTCCTGGACCTGCACAGCAAGATGTCGAAGGCGCTGCGGGCAGCGGCCGAGACGGCCGTGCGGCGCCACGGACTGCACCTGGGGCAAGATCACCTGCTTGCGGTGCTGTGGCGGCAGGACGGCCGCACCCCGGGCGAGGTCGCCGCCGCGCTGAACGTCACCACCCCCAACGTGGTCAAGGCGGCCACCCGGATGACCACGGCCGGCCTGCTCACCCGGCGCCGCGACGACCGCGACAACCGGCTGGTCCGGCTGTGGCTCACCGACGCCGGGCGTGCCCTGCAGGCTCCCATCGAGAGGGAACGTCGGCTGCTCGAAGAGCAGGTCACCGCCGACCTCACCGAGGCCGAGCGCGAACATCTGCTCAACGCACTGACGAAGATCCACAGTGCGGCGGCCGCCCTGCTGGACGCCCCCATCGATGACCGCGACTCGGCCACCACCTGACGCTGCGACATACGTCGCTTGTGAGGCCGTGTTGTCAGTGCGGGCTGAGATCGTGCCTCTGTGAGCGAACTGGTTGAGCATGTCGATGAGCATGACCGCGTGCTGGGAGTCGTCGAGCGTGAGGAGGCAGAACGCGAGAACTGGCCGCACCGCATCGCGGTGACGATCTGCCGTGATCGCGAGGGGCGGATCTTGGTGCTGCGACGGGCCCGGACGTTGTCCCGATTCCCGGGCCACTACGACGTGTTGGTCGGCGGTGCCGTGGACGTGGGCGAGTCGTATGAGGAGGCGGCGGTCCGCGAGCTGGCTGAAGAGCTGGGCGTTCGTGTGCGGGTGCGCTTCCTGTTCAAGTTCCTTTGCCGGGAAGGGATCAGCCCAGTCTGGTTCGGGGTGCATGAGGCCGTCGTGCCAGAGGTCCTGGTGCCGGACTCGGGTGAGATCGACTGGCTGGACTGGCTGACAGTGAGCGAACTGCTTGATGTCGTTGATCAATGGTCCTTCGTCCCGGGAGGACGGGAAGCTCTGCGCCGATATCTGCGGTCCGGATTCGGCAGCGGTGCGGGCGAGGTGGGAGCCGGGTGATCGGCGATGCCGTTCGGCACGTGGGCCACGGTCAGGGTCGCTGCCTGGGCGACAGCGTTCGCCAGGACATCAGGGCGGCGATGGCCGAGGCCGCGCCGGCCAGTGCGACGACCAACCCCGGGGCCGCGACTTCGCCCAGCGCGCCGCCGGCCGCGGCGGCCAGGCCCTGCAGCGTCATCGTTCCGGTCAGCAGCAGGCCGAACGCCTGACCGCGGTGCGTCTCGGGCACCGCGTCGAGAAACCTGCGGGCCAGCCCGAGCTGGTAGGCGACGCCGAAACCGGACACTGTCATCAGGATGGCGGCGTATCCCGGCGCGGGGTGCAGCGCGAACCCCAGCAGCGGCAATCCGAGCGCCAGCGCGAGGGGGCCGGCCAGCCGCTCCCGACCCGCGGGGCGCACCAGGCGGCCGACGACCAGGTTGCCGGCGAACATCCCGGCGGCGACCGCCGCGAACAGCAGACCGGCCGCGTCAGGCGCGCCGGCCCGCGCGGCGTACGGGACCAGCACGCCCTCGGCGCCGACCATCAGCGCCGGTGCCAGCCATTGCGCCAGCAGCAGCGCCCGGACCGCGGGCCGGCGCAGCAGCGCCCGGTTCACCTGCCAGGTCTCGCCGATGCCGGCCGAATTGCCGGTGCGGCGGCGTGGGTGGTCGGCCAGGCGCAGCCGCAGCAGCCCTGCCGAGGCCAGGCAGGTCGCGGCGGTGATCCAGAGCGCGCCTGGCGCGCCGACAGCGGCGATCAGCATGCCGCCGGTGGCGAAGCCGAGCACCTGGGTGCCGCCGGCCGCCATGGAGAACACGGCACGGCCGAGCACATAACGGTCGCCGTCCAGCAGATCGGGCAGAAGGGCGGTGCGCGAAGCGGCGGCGACGGCGCTGGGTATACCCGTGACGAACACGAGCGCCAGCATGGCCGGTACCGGCAGTAGACCGGCGGCCAGCACGGCGCTGACCGCGGTGCGCAGCACCTCGTAGCCGATCATGACGGTGCGCGGCGGCCAGCGGTCGGCGAAGGCCAGCAGCAGCGTGCCGCCCAGGGCATAGGGCAGGAAGCCCGCCGCGTACGCCAGCGCCGACATCAGCGGCGACCCGGTCGCCGCGTAGACGGTCACGGACAGTGCGAGCATCCGCACCGTCTCGCCGACCAGGAAGAGCGTGTAACTGCCGAACAGCACGCGGAACTGGCCCACGGCGAACACCTCGCGGTAGGAGGCCGGGCGTGGCGCGACGGACGTGGTGGTCATGGCCGACAGCATCACGGCGGCCCGGCCATGCTGGCTATGCTTTCGCGTGGAGGCTAAACATGCTGGCCATCGAGGTGGGACCCGTCGACGTGGCGCGTACCCGCTACGCGATCTCGCCGCTGGGCGAGGCGATGCAGGCGCTGCGCGTCGCGGCCGGCGTGCAGGCCGCCGGCCCGCTCCGGCCGTGGACCGAGCGCATCGCGCCCCGGTACGAGGCGCTGCGCCGGCAGGTGCCCGCGGTCGGGGCGCTGACGGCGCTGTTCCGTCGCGGCGGCTACAACGCCGACTTCATCCATCCGCCGCCGTCGGGCTCCGGTGGCGACTTCGCCGCTGAGCTGGCCGCCGTACGCGCCACGCCGCTGCGCCGCGCACGCCTGGAACTGGCCCGCAACCTGGCGGGACTGCGGACGCCGCCACGTTACGTGCGGCGCGTCCTCGACGCGCCGGACGTGGTCACCCGGCTCGCGGACGCGCTCGAGGCGAGCTGGCAGGCGCTGGTCGAGCCGGACTGGCCGCGGCTGCGGACGGTGCTGGAGCGTGACCTGGTCCGCCGCGCCGGGCACCTGGCGATGTACGGCTGGGCGGCGGCGCTGTCCGATCTCGACCCGCGGGTGAGCTGGCGCTCCGAGGGGCAGGCCGGGACCATCGAGGTGCGTACAGGCTCGCGTACCGAGTGGGACCGGTACCGGCTGGCCGGCAAGGGCCTGCTGCTGATGCCGACGGTGTTCGGCACTTTGATCAGCTATGTTGAGCCGCCATGGCCCTACGCCCTGGTCTATCCCGCCCGGGGCATCGCGGACCTGCTCGGCCCGGTGGCGCCTACACCGGGCGGTGCGGCCCTGAGTCGGCTGGTCGGCCCGCGCCGCGCGGACGTGCTGCGCGCGCTGGACGTACCCGCGACGACGACGCAGCTGGTCGCCCAGCTCGGCCTGAGCCTGGGCACCGTCGGCAGCCATCTGGCGGTGCTGCGCGATGCCGGTCTGGTCACCCGCACCCGCGCCGGCCGGGCCGTCCGCTACGAGCACACGCCGCTGGGCGCGGCCCTGGCGGCCCGCGATCAAGCAGCCGCCCGCGAATAACTCGTGGCGACGTCGGTGGTCATCCCGCGACAATGGCCGACGTTGAGGAGGTCGACATGGAGCAGGTTGACGTAAAAGAGGTCGACGTAAAAGAGGTCGACGTAAAAGAGGTCGAGGTCGTCGTCGCCCATAACGAGCGCGCGACCCTGCGCGTCGGCGACGTGTTCCTGAAGATCGACGCCGATCAGACGCGCACCGACGTCGAGGTCGAGGCGATGGCCATGGCACCGATCCCGACTCCGGAGGTCCTGTGGCGCAAACCGCCCGTGATCGCACTCGCCGCCCTCCCAGGGACGGCGCTCGGCCGTCTCGGTGAGCCGTCGGCCGCGTCGTCGGCGGCGTGGGCCGCGGCGGGTGCCGCCGTACGGCTGCTGCACGACGCGCCGCTGCCGCCATGGCCCGGCCAGAGCATCGACGAGATCGCAGCGCGTCTCGACGGCGAATGCGAGCGGCTTGTCTCGAACGGCGTCCTTCCCGCCGACCTGGTCACGCGCAACCGCCGGATCGCCGAGGCCGCGCTCCGGCCGTGGAAGCCGGTGTTCACGCACGGCGACCTGCAGGTGACCCACGTGTTCGTCGATGGTGATGAGATCACCGGCGTGATCGACTGGTCCGAGGCGGCCCAGGGCGACGCCCTGCATGACCTGGCCATCTTGACGTTCGGGCACGAGGAGCGCCTTGGTGACGTCGTCGCCGGCTACGGCACCGACGTCGACCTCGACGTGATCCGCGCGTGGTGGTCGTTGCGCAGCCTGGTGGCGGTCCGCTGGCTGGTCGAGCACGGCTTCGACCCCTTCTTGCCAGGCTGCGAGGTCGACGTGCTGAGATCCCGGATGTGAGGCCGCACAAGCCCGACGGCCACGAGTGCCGTCGCGAGATTCACGTGGTGCGGCCCGGCCGGGCATGAGGTTCACGTGGTGCGGCCCGGCCGGGCATGAGGTTCACGTGGTGCGGCCCGGCCGGATATTCCGTGGCGGACGTCGCGGGGGAGCGATCACACTGGGCGCAATGGACAGGACAGTCAGCGCATGGGTCACATCGGGTGGCGATCGGCTCGGTGTCATCGGCCCGTTCGCAGTGAATGTGCCGTGGTGGGCCGAAGTGGAGCCGGTCGTCGCGCACCTGCGCCAGGCGCTCGGCGTGGACGTCCTGGTGCTGCGCCTGCTGGAGGTGGATGGTGGCGAGGGCGGCCGTGGTGGTCATGTGATCTATCACGTCGAAGCGCTGGAGCGGCCCGCCCCCGGCCGGCTGACGGGTGCGCTGCCCGCCGATCATGCGGTGCTGGACAGGCCCGAGCCGCTGCGGACGCCGTGGGCGCGGATCGACGGGCTGCGGGAGCTGTTCAGCTGGGCGGCGGACGCGCTGAGGGCGGCCGGGCGACCGCTGACGGGGCCGATCCGGCAACGTAAGACCTGGAATCTGGCCGGGCTGTTCCTCCTGCCCACCGCCCAAGGACCGCTATGGCTGAAGGCCACGCCCCACTTCGCCACCGACGAGGCCACCGTCATCGACGCGTTCGCGGCCCTGGATCCGGGCCTGGTTCCCACGGTCGTGGTGTCGGGACCGCGGCGCGTCGTGCTGGAGCACCTTCCCGGCGAGGACTGCTGGGACGCTCCCGTCGAGATCATCGACAGCGCCGTGACGCGACTGGTCGCCGCCCAGGCCGGCTTGGCGGGTGTGATCCTGCCCGGAGTGCCCGACAGGCGCGGAACCGCCGTCGCCGACCGGGTCCGCGACCTGCTAGCCGGTGACGTGGGCCGCGAGCTGACCGCCGAGGAGTTGGCGGGGGCCTACGAGCTGGTCGAACGGTGGCCCTTGCTGGCCGAGTGCGGCCTGCCCGACACGATCGTGCACGGTGACTTCCACCCGGGAAACTGGCGCAGCGACGGCGGCCCGCCGACTGTGGTGGACTTCGCCGACGCGCACCTCGGCAACCCGGCGCTGGACGGAATACGGGCTCGCGACTGGCTTCCTCCCGCCGGCCGGCCCGCCGCCGCCGCGGCCTGGATCGCGGCCTGGACCGCCCACGTGCCCGGTTGCGACGCGGCGCGCGCACTCGCGATCGCCGAACCGCTGTCCCATCTTCACTACGCCGTCCGCTACCAGGAGTTCCTGGACGGCATCGAACCGTCGGAGCGGATCTACCACCTCGACGACCCGGCCACCAGCATCCGCGCCGCCCTGCGTGCCGCTGTGATCATGGGCTGACGATTCGACCGATGACCACGCGGGCGTACCGTTACCCCGGGCAGTTCCGGCGGCCGATGTTCTGTCCGGCACCGACGACGGAGACCCAGACAGGGCTTTCCGGTGCCGTGGCGGCGGCCGTGCACACGATCTGCGCCACGGCCAATGTGGACAGTTTGCCGGCCGGAGTGGACGGGTTCACCGCCCAGTGGCCGGGCTGACGGCCTGGCGCGGCGGTCACCGAGAACGGGGCGGCTTCGGGCGGCACGTCGGTGGTGAGTCCTTGCGCCCGTTCGCTCGCGGTGGGTCCGGCTGCCAGCAGCGCGAGCGTGTCCCCTTGGGACAGTGGCGGACCGGGCCGCGTCACCGCGCTGAGCCGGCCGTTCTTCAGCAGGTAGAGGGTGGTCGTCGGGGTTCGTGCGACGGGCCCGCTCGGCGGGGCGCCGGCGCGGATGACGTCGGAGGGCCGCACGCCGCAGCCGGCCACGGCGACGAGCGATACGAGGCCCGCGGCGAGCACGCGGCGGGCGAGCCCGGTCCTCACTCGGGGCCTCCGTCCTGATCGTGCGCCCGGCGTGGCAGGCGCAGCGTGAAGATGGCGCCGCCGTCCGGGGCGTTGGTGACGGTGAGGTCGCCTTGGTGCAGGCGCGCGTTCTCCCGCGCGATGGCGAGGCCGAGACCGCTGCCCTCGGACCTGGCCCTGGCCGCGCTGGCCTTGTAGAACCGGTCGAACACGTGCGGCAGCACCGCTTCCCTCAGCCCCGGTCCGTGGTCGCGGACCTCGAGAGCGAGCCATCGCGGGTCGGCGGAAAGCCGGACCGACACCGGTGGCTCGCCGTGCCGCAGGGCGTTGCCGACCATGTTCGCGAGGATGACGTCCACTCGGCGTGGGTCCAGCCGGGCCGTCACCTCGGGTGGCAGCTCGGTGTGCACCTGCTCCGTCCAGCCCCGGGTACGCAGGGTCGCGCCCACCAGCTCGGCCACGTCGATCTCGTTCAGCGCGAGGGCCGCGACGCCGGAGTCGAACCGGCTGATCTCGATGAGGTCGTTCACCAGCCCGGTGAGGTTGAGCGTCTCCTGGCTGACCAGCCTGGCGGCCCGGCCGGCGGGCTCGGGCAGCTGGGCCGCCTCCTCGTCGAGGACGTCGGCGACCGCGGTGAGCGCGGCCAGCGGGGTGCGCAGCTCGTGGGACACGTCGGCCACGAACCGGCGGGCGTCGGCCTCCATCTCGCGCAGCTGCTTGACGTGCCGTTCCAGCTCCGCGGCGGTGTTGTTGAACGTGCGTGCCACGTCGGCCAGCTCGTCGGAGCCGCGGACCGCGATCCTGGTCCGCAGGTCGCCCTCGCCCAGCAGGCGTGCCGCCCGGCCGAGCTCGCGCACCGGGCGCAGCACGCCACGGGTGGCCAGCAACGCCAGGACGACCGCGAACGCCAGGGCCGCCCCGCCGATGAGCCAGGCGAACACGGTGAGCTGGTCGATGCTGCGTTGTTCGGCAAGCAGGCTGCGCGCGGCGTACACCTCGATGCCGGACACCCGGGTCGTCCGGTCCGGCTCGGTGATCAGCAATGGCGCGCCGATGATCAGCCAGGGCGTGCCCTGCCGCACCACGCGTTGCCACGCGATCTGGCCGTCGGCCACCGCCTGCCGCAACTGCGGGGAGATCACCCCGAGATCCAAGGCCAGCACCCTTCCGCCCGGCCTCAAGCGCCCCGGCGGGGCGATCGGCGAGTGCGTCTCGCGGTACATGGCGACCGCGTACTCCACGCTGTCCTGGTCGGGCACGGCGGCGGCGATGTCGTCGAGCTCGTCCGGGCCCGGCACCGGACTCCGCAACGGGTAGAGCGCCGCCAGGCGGCTTCTCATCGTCTGCACCGTGGCATCCTGGGCGCGCTGCAGGATGTCGTTGCGGGCTTGGACGTAGAGCCCGCCGGCCACCGCCGCCGTGGTGACCACACACAGCAGGGCGAACGCGAACAGCAGCCGGGTACGCAGCCCCAGATTCGGCCGAAATGTCACGGGCGGCCTATACCGGCCCGAACCGGTACCCGAACCCACGCACCGTCTGCACGTAGACCGGCGCCGCCGAGTCGTCCTCGATCTTCGCGCGCAAGCGCTGCACGCACGCGTCCACGAGACGCGAGTCGCCGAAGTACCCCTGCTCCCACACCGACTCCAGCAGCTGCTGGCGGCTGTGCACCCGGCCCGGCGTGCCGGAGAGTTCGAGCAGCAGGCGCAGCTCGGTCGGGGCGAGGCTGACCGGTACGCCGCGGTTGACGACCACCAGACCGGCCCGATCGATGGTCAGGTCCCCGTGCCGCTCCAGCTCCGCCTGGTCCCGGCCGATGCGCCGGAGTATCGCGCGAATGCGTGCTTCGAGCACCCTGGGCTGCACCGGCTTGACCACGTAGTCGTCGGCGCCCGCCTCCAACCCGGCCACCACGTCCATGTCGTCGCCGCGCGCGGTCAGCATGATGATCGGTACCTCACGGGCGGCCCGAATGCGGCGGCAGACCTCGAACCCGTCCATGCCAGGCAGCATCAGATCGAGCACGACGACGTCGGGAAGATCCGCACGCAGCCGGTCCAGCCCCTCCTCGCCGGACTCCACGGCGCGCACCCGGTGCCCCTGCCGGGTCAGGGCCAGCTCAAGGCCCTCTCGTACGGCCGGGTCATCCTCGATCAACAACACTCGCGACACGCCGCCGAGTATCACAGCACGCTCCGTAACTTGCCTGTCGGTCAACCCCATCCACTGTCGGCCGGTCGTGTCCCCGCCCCGTCCGCGCCGTGTCATGGTTGTGTCACGATTGCGCCTACGGTCGCGCCGACGGTCGCGCCTGCTCGCGCCGACGGTGGCCGCCGTCGAGAAACGGTGACATGCGGCTGACAACGCACGCACATTCGGCGTCAAGCCTAGTCGCCATGAACGAGCCACGCACGATCCCACCTCGGCCCCGAGATCGGCTGTACGCCGCGCTCACGCTGGTGCTCGCCGTGCTCCTGCTGCCCGCGGCGTTCGCCCGCCGTCCCGGCCGCGCCCGCGAACTGGCCTGCCGCTGGGCGCTGTGGATGCGATTCCCCGCCGAGGACCTCACCGGGCTCACCGACGGCGCCATGGCGGCGTTCAGCGCGGCGCGCACCGAGGCGCTGTGGCGTCATGGCCAGCTCATCGGCCTCACCTCGGGATACCGCGATCCCGTTGTCCAGCAGCGGATGTTCGACGAGGAGGTGCGCCGCTCCGGCTCCCCGGCCTCGGCCCGCATGCTCGTGTTACCCCCTGCGGAATCCAGTCACGTCAAGGGCATCGCGCTGGACGTGCGCCCGCACGAAGGCGCGCGCTGGCTCGAGGAACACGGCGCCCGCTACGACCTCTACCGCATGTACGACAACGAGTGGTGGCACTTCGAGCACCGCCCGGACAGGTGCGGCACGCCACCACGTCGACGACCCCACCCCGGCGTGGGCTACGTCATCGAGAACGGGGGTCAGACGTAGCCCATGCGCTACAGGGCGGAGTGGTTATCGCTGATCGCGCAGACTTTCGCACTCCGCGAGGATCATCGTCCACGAGGCGGCGGGCAGCCGCGCCGTCAGCCGGTCGCCGTCAGCCTGTACGGCCAGCGGCCCCGGAAGGGCCTCCACCCGGTGCGGGTCGTCCCCGGCGGCGATCACCGAGGCCGACACCGGCCGGACCGCCGCCGGGAACCGGACGGAGAGGTCGAGGTCCTGGTCGGGCGACCGGTTGACGGCGAACAGCGCCACCTGGGACCCCTCGACGGTGGCCACCGCCGACAGCGCGGGCGCCTCGCCGTGCCGTTCGGTCTCCAGGAGCGGCCCGGACGGCTCCACCCGCAGTACGGTGCCGCGCGCGTGCCGGGCCGTCAGCGCGAACGGGTGGAAGATCGTCTGACGCCAGGCCGGGCCGCCGGGCTCGGTCCTGATCGGCGCGATGATGTTGGCCAGCTGCGCCTGGCAGGCGATGCTCACCCGGTCGGCGTGCCGCAGCAGAGTGATCAGGAAGTCCCCCACCACCACGGCGTCCGCGGCGGTGAAGGTGTCCTCGATCAGCTCCGGCGCCTCCTGGAACGGCGAGCGCTCGCGCCCGGTGAACCGGCTCTGGTTCCAGACGTTCCACTCGTCGAAGGACAGGTTGATCTTCTTCTTGCGCCGGAGCTTCGCCCCGATGTGGTCGGCCGTGGCCACGATGGCCGAGATGTAGCGGTCCATGTCCACGGCGCTGCAGAGGAAGCCGGGCAGGTCGCCGTTCTCCTCGTAGTAGTTGTGCAGCGACAGGTAGTCGACCGCGTCGTAGGCGTGTTCGAGCACGGTGGCCTCCCACGCGCCGAACGTCGGCATCCCGCTGTTGGAGCTGCCGGACAGCACCAGCTCGATGCCGGGGTCGACGAGCCGCATGGCCTTGGCGGTCTCGTTCGCGAGCCGTCCGTACTCGTGCGCGGTCTTGTGGCCGATCTGCCAGGGTCCGTCCATCTCGTTGCCGAGACACCAGAGCTTGATCCCGTACGGGTCGGTCACTCCGTGTTTGACCCGCAGGTCCGACCACTGCGTGCCCGAGGGGTGGTTGGCGTATTCGAGCAGGTCGCAGGCCTCCTGGATGCCCCGGGTGCCGAGGTTGACGGCCATCATCGGCTCCACCTCGGCGGCCCGGGTCCAGGTCATGAACTCGTTGAGCCCGAACGCGTTCGTCTCGATCTGCCGCCAGGCCAGGTCCAGCCGGGAGGGCCGGTCGGGGCCGACGCCGTCCTCCCAGCGGTAGCCGGAGACGAAGTTGCCTCCCGGGTAGCGGACCACGCTCACGCCCATCTCGCGGGTCAGCTCCAGCACGTCGGTGCGGAAGCCGTTCTCGTCCGCCGCCGGGTGGCCCGGTTCGTAGATGCCGGTGTAGACGCACCGGCCCATGTGCTCGACGAACGAGCCGAACAGGCGCCGGTCGACGGGGGCGATGCGGAAGGAGGGGTCAAGGGTCAGGTGTGCTTGTGGCACAGGTCAGGCTCCTCGGTAGACGCGTACGTAGTCGAAGTCGGCGTTGATGGCCGGCTGGGCCCCTCCGTGGGCGATCAGGCCGACGCGCACGGCCGTGTCCTTGGGGAAGGTCCACACGCCGCCCCAGGTCCAGGTCTTGCCGTCGCGGCTGGATCCGGCGCGGAACTCGTGCTCCCCGTTGGCCGGGTCCACGTGGTGCGCCAGCCGCAGCCAGGTGGTCTTGGCGGGCGGGCCGACGATGTTGCCGCCGTAGGACAGGCGGTCGGCAAAGGTCAGCTCGCGGCCGTACTCGACCTGGCGGGTGTTCCAGATGGCGACCTGGGACAGGCGGGCGAAGTCGTCGTCGGAGGCGTAGGCGATCAGCCCGGCCTGCTGGTAGTTGCGGACGGCGTCCTCGCCCAGGTCGAGCGTGACCTTGGTCTCCACGACGTAGTCGCCCTTGGGGGCCTCGCGCAGCAGCGCCGACGCCTTGTTGCCGGCCCCGACCAGGTCGGTGCCCTGGACGGGCCAGCGCAGCATGCCCTCTTCGGTCTTGGCCGCGGTGTCCTGCCGCACCCAGGTCCAGCGGGAGTCGAGCGGCCCGTTGAACTCGTCGGCGTCCAGCAGCCTGCCCGTACGCGGCGTCGCCGCCGCCTTGGTGACGGCCTTGAACAGCGGGTCGGCGGAGACGTTGTCGAAGTCGGCGCCCCCGTCGGTGACCAGCCCGATCGGGCCGTTCGCGCGGCCGGTGACGGTGACGCTAGCCTGCGGGTCACGCAGCCGGGCCTCGGTCACCTCGGCGGTGATCGTTCGTCCCTTGACGGTGACGGCCAGGTTGTGCCAGGTCGAGGCCCCTCCGGGCAGCGCCACCGTACGCGACGCGCCGCCCGAGGTGAGCGTCAACCCGTCGCGCGAAACGACCGCGGTCGTGCCACCTATGCGAATCCCAGCGGACTTGTCCGTCTTGAGGTCGGTCTCGACGCGCATGTCCCCGCCGAGCGACTTGCGGCTGATGAGCGTGCCCTGGCCACGGACATACCCATCCTGTACGGTCCAGCCGGCCGTGTTCCGCCAGCCCGACAGATCGCCCGCGAACCGATCGTCCACGACCCCCCGGGTCACCGGCCTCTCCCGCGACTGCTCGGAAGGCCCGGCCCCCGCGCGCACGGCCGGCCAGCCGTCGATCCAGTCCAGCCGGTCCAGCAGCATGGGCCGCTCGTTGATCCCGTACGGCTCGTCCAGGAACGGGTCGTTTCGATCGATGGCGTGGTAGAGCATCCAGTCCTGACCGGAAAGGTCGGTGAGCTGGGCGTGGTGGCCGGTGCCGATGAAGCGGTTGCCGTTCTGGTCCAGGACCGGGGTGCCACCGGCGCGCGAGGCCAGCAGCGGCACGCCCTCGCGGTCGACGAACGGCCCGCGCGGGCTGGTCGAGCGCCCGGCCAGCACCGAGTAGCCGGTGGTCGGCCCGGCGCAGCAGTTCGCCGAGGAGCCGAGCAGGTAGTAGTAGCCGTCGTGGCGCACCACGTACGCGCCCTCGAACTTGTTGTCGATCGCGACCTGCCGCGGCTGCCCGGTGGCGTGCAGCCCGTCGGCGGACAGCTCGGTCACCCACAGGCCGCCGAAGAACCCGCCGAAGTACAGGTACTTGCGCCCGTCCACGTCGGTGAACTGCGCGGGGTCGATCGTGTTCCAGTAGGAGTTGCCCGAGGGGCGCGGGGCGACGACCGGGGCGTCGATGTGCGTCCACGGCCCGGTCGGCGTGGGTGCCGTGGCGGCGCCGATCGAGTAGTCCCAGTTGGCGGGCGTGGTGGCGGTGTCGGTGACGGTGAAGTACATGACGTACCGGCCGTCGAGGTAGCGGATGTCCGGGGCCCAGAACAGGCTGCCCGGCGCCGCGTACGACGGCAGGTTGTCCGGCCCGAACGCGTCGCCCACGTAGGTCCAGCTGACCAGGTCGCTGGAGCGGGAGATCGGCAGCCTGTGCAGGACCTTCTCGCCCTCGCGCAGCGGGTCCGAGGTGCCGTAGGAGTACCAGTAGCCGTCCTGTCCGCGGATCACCGACGGGTCGGCGAAGGTGTCGGAGAAGGAGTTGGACACCGGATTGGTGAAGAGGGAGAGGATCAGTGTGGCGATGACAGCCAATGGGTGCATGTGTCAGCCCTTCAGGCCACTACGAGAGATGCCTTCGATGACGTATCGCTGGGTCAGACTGAAGAGGATCAGGACGGGGATGCTGGCCAGCACGGCGCCCGCCATGATCACCGGATAGTGGATCGTGTACGCGCCCTGCAGGATCGACAGGCCCGGCGGCAGCGTGAAGTACTCCGGGCTGAAGATCACGTAGATCGGCCAGATGAAGTCGTTCCAGTTGGACAGGAAGCTCAGCACGGCCAGCGTGGCCAGCGCGGGCCGCGACAGCGGCAGCGTGATCCGCCAGAAGATGTGCCAGTGGTTGGCGCCCTCCATCAGCGCGGCCTCGTCCAGCTCACGCGGCAGCCCGACGAAGAACTGCCGCAGGAAGAACACCCCGAACGCGCCCGCCGACCCCGGCACGATGAGCGCCGTCAGGCTGTCCAGCCAGCCGAGCTGGTCGACGATCAGGAACTGCGGGATGAGGAAGACGAACCCCGGCACCAGCAGCGTGCCGACGATCATCGCGAACATCAGCTTCTTGCCGCGGAACTCCAGCCTGGCCAGCGCGTACGCGGCCAGCGACGACACCGCGAGCACCAGCAGCATGTGCCCGGTGGCGGCGATGACACTGTTGGCGAACCAGCGCAGCACCGGCGTGTCCGTGGTGCCCTGGAAGACCGTCCCGTACGCGGACGTCGTCGGCTCGGCGGGCAGCAGCGTGGGCGGCACCCGGGTGGCCTCGGTCTGCGTCTTGAACGACACGCCCAAGGCCCACACCAGCGGCCCCACGAACACCACGGCGAGGGCCAGCAGGCCCGTGTACCGCTTCATGACCGGGTCCTGAACAGCCGGAAGTTGACCACGCTGATCAAGATCAGCAGCAGCGTGAGCAGGTAGCTCATGGCCGAGGCGCTGCCCATCTTGTACTCCCTGAGCCCCTGCTGGAGCATGTACATGATCGCGGTCCGCGTCTCCCCGCCCGGTGCCCCCTGGGTCAGCAGGTAGGACTGCCCGAACATGTTCGCCGAGGCCAGGATCGTCGTCGTCACCACGAACAGCGCGACGGGCCGCAGCCCCGGCAGCGTGACGTGGACGAACTCGCCCCACCGCCCCGCGCCGTCCACCTTCGCCGCGTCGTAAAGCTCGCGCGGGATGTCCTGCATCCCGGCCAGGTAGATCACCGCGTTGAAGCCGAGCGTCCACCAGACCGTCACCCCGACCAGCGCGATCCAGGCCCACGGCGTGGCGGTGGTCCAGGGGATCGGCGTGCCGAGTATCCAGGCGACCAGGCCGAGGTTCGGGTCGAGCAGCAGCCGCCACATCAGGCACACCACCGCCACGCCCAGCACGAACGGCGCGAAGAACAGCCCCCGGAAGAACGTCCTGCCCCGGAAGGGCCGGTTGAGCAGCAACGCCACCCCGAGCGGCAGCACCACCAGGAACGGCACGCTGAACAGGGTGAAGATCCCGGTCGCCCGCATCGACATCCAGAAGTCGCCGTAGACGGGCGACTGGGCGTCGAACAGCGCCGTGTAGTTGTCCAGGCCGACGAATGGCTTGCCTTCGAGCATGTAGTCCCAGTCGTGCAGGCTCACCCAGATCCCGAACAGGGCCGGGGCCAGCACGAACACCGAGAACAGGATCAGGTACGGCGCCAGGAACAGGTAAGGCGTCGCCTTGCCCGACCGGGGAACGCGCACCTCCCGCTCCAGCGTCTCTTCCGCCGAGATCGCGACCATCAGGCGCCGTACTTCTTCCGATTGGCCTCAAGGATCTTGTCGGCCTTGGCTGCGGCCTCCGTGAGCGCGTCCTTGGGGCTCTTCTTGAGCAGGATCGCCGCGTTGATCGCCTGGTCGACAGCCGCGAAGGCGTCCCCGATGCCCGCCACCGACGGCGGGAAGTACAGGTAGTCGATCTGGGTGCCGATCGTGGCCTGCTCCTTCAGCGCCGCGAACTCCGCGCCGTCGCGGATCGACTTGCGGGCCGGCACCTGGCCGCCCTTGGCCCACTCCAGCGAGTGGCCGCTGATCCAGTTGATGAACACCTTGGCCGCGGTCAGCTTGTTCTGGTCGGGCGTACGCTGCTTGAACACCACGAACTGGTGCGAGCCCGCCCACGCCGCCGGCTTCGTCCCGATCTGCGGGAGCGGCGCGACGCCCCACTCCAGGTTCTTGATCTCCTTGAGCGTGTTGATGGACCAGATGCCGTTCCAGTTGAAGGCGGCCTTGCCGTTCTGCAGGGCGATGAAGTCGGCGTCCTGGCCGACGTTCTTGGGGCTGTAGCCCTTGTTGACGAGGTCGACGAGCCAGGTCAGGGCCTGCACGCCGGGGTCCTCGGCGAAGCGCGAGACGCTGGCGTCGTCGGCGAAGTGCTGGCCGCCGTTCTGGTAGAGCAGCGACCCGAACTGCATGCTTCCGGTGAACGGGAACGGCGTGGCCCAGTGCCCCTGAATGCCCGCCTTCTTCAGCGCCTCCAGCGCCGTCATGTACTCCTCGCCGGTCTTGGGCGGCTGCTCCGGGTCGAGCCCGGCCTGCTTCATGACCGTCTTGTTGTAGAAGAAGCCGAGCGGGTGCACGTCGAGCGGGATCGAGTAGCGCGCGCCCTTGTAGACGCCGGCCTTCCAGACCGGCGGGGAGAAGTCCGCCTCGGTGAGGCTGAGCGCGTTGGCCACGTCGTCGAGGGGCAGGACCACCTGCCGGGCCGCGTTGGTGGCGACGCTGTCGACGTGCATGATGCCGATGTCAGGGCCTTGACCTGCGGAGACGGCCGCGGGGACCTTCGCGTAGTAGTCCTCCCACTTGTAGACGTTCATCGACACCTTGATGTTCTGGTGCTCGGCGTTGAACTGGTCCACCAGCTTCTTCATGACCGGGCCGTCGCCGCCGGTGAAGCCGTTCCAGAACTTCAGCGAGACCGCGGCACCGGTGTATTCGGTGGGTGCCGCCGTGGTGGCCGGCGCCTGCGCCTGCTTGGGGCCGCCGCCTCCGCCGCAGCCCGCCGCGCCGATGACCAGCGCACCGAGGCCCAGTCCCAATGCGTGCCGCCTGGAGAGGTTGTCGAGGGACATGCCAGATCACTCCTGCCCGTGAGGTTACGGACGTTCTACAACGTTGGTTCCAACGTTGTAAATTACCTGGCGCCAGTTCGTTACATCGTTGTAAACCAGGTAGGGTTCGCGACGGCGAAGGGGGCGAAGAGGGCATGGTGCGGCCGAGGCTGAAGGACGTCGCCGAACTGGCCGGGGTGTCGATCAAGACCGTGTCCAACGTGGTCAACGACTATCCCCATGTCAGCGGCGAGACACGGGCTCGGGTGGAGGCGGCGATAGCCGAGCTCTCCTACCGGCCGAACCTGTCGGCGCGCAGCCTGCGCCAGGGCCGGTCCGGCGTGGTCGCGCTGGCGGTGCCCGACCTGGACAACCCCTACTTCGCCGAACTGGCCACGAACGTCATCGAGGCGGCCGACCGGCGCGGCTGGACCGTGCTCATCGACCAGACCCAGGGCGACCGGGCCAAGGAACGCGTGGTGATCTCCGGGATCCGCGACCACCTCATCGACGGGCTGCTGTTCAGCCCGCTCGCGCTCACGGGCAAGGACCTGGCCGGGCGCGATGAGCGTACGCCGATGGTGCTGCTCGGGGAACGCATCGGGATGGGCCGCTCGCCCTACGATCACGTCGGCATCGACAACGTGGCCGCCGCGCGGGCGGCCACCCTGCACCTGGCCGAGCGCGGCGCGCGCAGGATCGCCGCCATCGGCGTGCAGCGCACGGCCGTCGCCGCGACGGGCCGCCTGCGGCTGAAGGGCTACCAGCGGGCGCTCGCCGAGGCCGGCTTCCCCGCCGACCCGTCACTGGTCGCGCCGGTCGCCCGCTGGGGTCGCGCCGACGGCGCCGAGGCCATGAGCCGCCTGCTCGACTCCGGCGCGCCGGACGCGGTCTTCTGCTTCAACGACACCCTCGCGCTGGGCGCCCTGCGAACACTGCTCAAGCGGGGGTACGAGGTGCCGGGCGGCGTGATGGTGATGGGGTTCGACGACATCCAGGACGGCCGGTTCGCCACGCCCACACTGTCGACCGTGGCGCCCGACAAGGCGCAGATCGCGCAGGCGGCGGTGGACCTGCTGGCCGAGCGGCTGAGCGGCGGGACGGAGAAGGCACACGAGGTGTGCGTGCCGCACCGACTGGCTTTTCGGGAGAGTACGGATTTGCCGGGGGAAGGGCATTCCTTGCGGCTCGCAAGGTAGGTCTGAACGCCGTTGCTACGGCCGTGGGCGGCGGTACGCCGGAGCAGGCCAGGGCCATCGCCGCCGACTGCGGCCTGCCCGCTCCTCCTCCGGCGACCGCCCGATAATGTGAACCCTCAGTGGTATTGGGTGTAGGTGGTGGAGTACATACGAATCCAGTCGACGTCCTGTCGCGCCGGGCGCATCAGCGTGCCGGTGGCGGGGAACATGTCCATCTGGGCGCCGCCGTTGGTGGAGTTGAAGTAGTTGATCGCGGCGTTGACCGTACACATCAGGTTGCCGTCGACGTACCACTTCACCGAAGTCGGCTGCCAGTCGACGGCGTAGTTGTGAAACTGCGTCGAGTCCACGCCGACCGAACAGTTGCTCTGCGTACCGTCATGGTGGACGAACAGATCGACCGTGGGCGAGGCCACATCGCGTTCGGCGAAGTCGATCTCCGCGTTGGGGTAATCGTCGTCGTTCTCCGGCCACAGCAGCGGGACCGCATGGTAGCGCTGACCACCGTTGCCGGTCAGCGGCACCGCGCGTTCCCTGACCTCGACCCGGCCGTACTTGAAAGGTTGCATCCGGCTGTACAGGCCACCGGTCTTGCCGTCCGCGGTACCGGTGACCGACAGGTATCCACCGCCCTCGGTCGTCTGTGACGCGCATCGCTGACCGTGGCCGTTGTAGCCGGGCGAGCATCCGGTCGTCTGGCCGGGATCGGCGCCGAACAGGCCCCATTTGGTGAGGTCCACCGATGTCCCGTCGTACTCGTCGGATTGACTGGCCACCGGGGTGCCCCAGCCGTAGCGGACCGATGCGAGGGCACTCGGCGCGGCCGATTCGAGCCGGTAGTCGCACTTGGTGGCCTTGAAGTCGGTGCCCGTCGTGGTGCCGAAGTCGCCTTGCTGCAGCACGTGCGCCGAGGTCGCGCCGGTCGGTGCCGTGAGCGTGGCGGTCACGGGAGTCCACGTGCCGCCGGTCTCGGTGGAGGCCGGCAGGTTGGCGATGGGTCCTTGCTGTTCGCTGAGGTAGTGACCACTGTTGTTGTACCACTCGACCACTATCCGGGCGGTGCCGGAGCCGTACACGACCCGGTCCTGTGCGGAGAACGTCCAGATCTGGCCGGCGGCTACCGCCAGTTGCGGCATGTAGAAGGAGCGTCCGCCGGTGTCGAACGCCCAGTTTGCCCCGGACAGGTCGCCGACCGGGTCGCGGGTCACCCAGCCGCCGTCCAGAGAGCCCCAGCCATCGAGGTTGGAGGCGAGTACCGGGTTGCCGCACTCGTTGGTCGTGGCGGCGGCGGGCAGCGGGACCGCGGCGGTCACGAGAGAGGCCAGCATCACGACGGCGCTGCCGATCGCCGCCAGGTGTAGCCGGAGATGGGGATACTTCATGGCAGGCTCCCACTCGGTTCGAGGTTGGTGAGTGTGCTCTTCCGCGCAGTGAATGCCGCGACCGGCCGGGTGCGACAGTGCGGGGCTGCACTTCCGCTCCCGGCCGGGGCATTCCTGGGAGTACCGCCCTTGAAGGCGTGGGGTCCTAAGCGGGTGGGCCGGGGCATTGGTTCGGGGTCGCACTGGCGACTCGATGCACTTTGACGCCGGCCAGCACGGTGCCGGACTTCACCAGAGCCTGAACCTCGCCGACCGTGAGTTGAGTGTCGTGGAAGCGTCTGGCGCGCTCAAGCTTCACCGCGACCAGCTCGACGCGGAAATTCTGCCCTACGCCGCCCTCGTTCTCGCCACCGAAATAATGTGCCCCTTTCCACGTGGCGAGCGCGCTGGGATTGTTGTAGCCGAAGACGACCTCGACGTATTTGTTGGGGTCGCCGTTGACGAGATTCTGCTTTGCCAGGATCAGTGTGGTGTCGGGCGGAAGCGAAGCAGTGCCGGAGAAGTAGGAGCAATATTTCACACCTGAGCCATCGGCCGGCGAGATGATGGTTCCGGTGGCTTTCGCCGCGTCGCCGGTGGTGCGGCTCGGCGTGGATCGCGTCGGAGCGGCACCAGTGCCGCCGCTGAGCGAGGGCGGGGCGGTCCGGCCTTGGCCGCCGCCGTCGGGGGTACGTGCCAGCAGCCCCGGCAGGAATACCCCGCCCGCGGCGACGACGAGGCTCACTGCGACGATCGCGAAGGCGAGCCATCGCCGGCGTAGGCGCGCCGGCGAATGTGGGCGGCCGGCCAGGTCACCCTCGGGCAGCTCGCCATAGCCGCCGGCGCCTGCGGGAACGGCCGCCTCCAGCAGGCCGCGGCTCCAGCTTCGCAGGTCGGCGGGACGGCGGGACGCGTCGCCGTCCAGAGCGCTCAGGATGTGCGACGCGAGGTGCCCAGGGTCCTTCACCCCGGAAAGTCGGGCCACGGCCGCCAACTCGCGCTCGATATGCGCCAGGGCGCCGGAGGCGTCCGCGGCCGGCGGGTCCTGCCCCGTGAGACAGAAATAGGTGAGCGCGCCGAGCGAGTAGACGTCCGCCGCCACGGCCCGGGGCAGGTGCGGTGCGGCCAAGGCCTCGGGCGCGGTGTAGGCGGGCGTGTGCCATCCGGCGAGGTCGTGCCCGTCATCGATGAGACGCAGGGTGCTCACGTCGATGAGCACCAGATCACGCTCCGGGTGCACGATGCAATTGGTGGGCTTCACGTCCCGGTGCAGGCTCGGGTTGCCGCCGGACCGCGTCACGGACGCGAGGCTGGCAAGTGCCTCGCCGGCCTGGGCCACGTATTCGAGGCGCCGGCGGATCGTGTCGTCGCGCGCCGGGATGCCCGCCAGCAGCGCGTGCAGTGTCGGGCCCTCGACCCACTCCATGACCAGGTACGCCATGGACTCGGCCGAGGTGGCGTCTCCCGCCCGCGCGCCGCCGGCCGGGTGGGGAGGCGCGCCGAGGAAAACCTCGTCGAGCCGGACCACATGGTCCAGCTTCAGATGCCGCAGCAGTACGGCGTGGTCGCGCCAGCGCTGCTGATCACGCGCCGAGGGCCAGTCAGGCCCGGCGTCGCGCGGCGGCCTCAGCAGTTTGATCGCCAGCGGGAGTGGTGAGGTCAGCTCACCCTGATAGCGGGCCTTCCAGGTGATCCCCTCACCGCCGGGTATTCCATCACCTAGCAACTCGTGCCGGTCGGGTGCTTCCGGCGGGCCGACGAACAGCCCGTTCGGTTCCTCGGCCGGCACGCTGATTCTGCTCGGCGCACCGCCGTGGACGCCGGCAGTGGGCGTGGGCTGCGGCAGATCCGGCGCGCCGCGGGTGACCGGATCGTCGTCCGGTCGGTCACGGTGGTGGTCAGAGTCCATCGTTTTCGACGCCCGGCTGCGGTTCGGACGGCATGGCGTGCAGATCCTCCACGCTGACGACACCGGTGCGCACGGCCCAACGCGCCAGCGCCCACCGGAAGTCGTCGTGCGGGATTCCCTCGTCGTCCGTGGTCAGCCCTGGGATGCCGTGGCCGGACAGGCTCTCCCGCAGTGACTTGACGACATTGCGGATGTACTGCGGCTGCCGGCCCAGCCGCCGTCCCATCTGCGCGTACGTCGCCGGAACCGCCTGTGGCCCGGCCTTGACCAGCAACGGCTCGCACAGTGCGGCGAGCACGAGTCGCTGCCCCCTGGTCAGGGTCATCGGCGATGTGACGGTCTTGGGAGCGCGGGTCGCCGCCTCGTCCCCGCTCCGGTCCGCACCCGGCGTCAGAGCCCGGGCGTCCACCCGCACGGTCATCGTCGAGCCGCTACGGCCGGCGAAGACGATGCTGAAGATCGGAAACGGCAGCGACGTGGTCGCCGCGCCCGGCTCCACGAGCCGGTCCTCACCGGCCGGTGGCCGGACGACGAGCGGTTTGTGGCGCGAGTCATTGCGTATCAGGACGCAGTCGTTGAGGACGATCAGTGAACCCGCTCGCCGCGACAGGTGATCATCGTCCGGGAAGCGCACACTGCATGCGCGGCTTCGGCCCAACGTCAGCAACTGTCCGCGCGATATGCGCCATTGTTTGCTGTCGAACGCCACGAGTACCGACTCGGCCGGCGTTGGCGAACTGTCTAGCTGAACATCCTTCATGTTGCGCGGCCGCCTTTCGGCGGTGGATCGGCCGCTTCTCCGACCTGCGGCGAACGCGGAACTCATTGATCGTGACTCATTATCGATCACCCGCCACCTCAGATAATAGCGGTCCTTATACGCCGCTGAGGCGCGGAATAACGAAAACGTCTACGCGGAAGCCGAATGGGATTCGGCGGGCTGTATGAAATGTTCTTGTCGTTATCACGTAACGGGCACCCTTGCAAGACGCCTATTCGGTCATGGCGTTTGGCGCCCCGTACATTTGTCGCGATCTTCGGTATGGGCCGGCGGTGGTGGAAGCGGCTGTCGTGCCGCGGCCGCGGCTGACCGAATAGTGCGGGGCTGCACTATTCGGTCAGCCGCGGGCGCCCTTCACTACCGCTGAGACCACCTGTCACGGCAGGTCCAGTCAGCGATTCGGATACGAACCGAAGGAGCGATCATGAACATCCCGGCACGCGATCTCCCCAGCAGAGGCGGCACGCTGTCGACGGGGACCCCCTTCCGGCTCCGCAGGGTATCCGCCCTGCTCGCCGCCTTCAGCGTGATTTCGCTGATGTTCTTCGCATCACCGGCCGCCGCTCAGTCGAAGGGCGACCGCATCGGAGTGACGAACTTAGGCTCGACCGACTGGATCGAGTCCCCCAATCACGCCTACCGCCTCGTCATGCAGGGTGACGGCAACCTCGCGCTCTACGGACCGAGCGGCGTCCTGTGGGCGACCTACACCAACGCCGCCGCGAACAACGGCGCCTACCTCGCCAACCAGGGCGACGGCAACCTCGTGATCTACCGGCCGGATCGCAGCGTGGTCTGGGCCAGCCGGAGTCACGCCGCCGGCGGTGGGACGCTGATCATCCAGGACGACGGAAACGCGGTGGACTACGGCGCATCGGGCCCCTTCTGGACCACGTACACGAGCGGAGGGGCCAACAAGATGGCCGCCGCGGGTGCGGTCGCCTTCGCCCGCCAGCAGGTCGGCAAGCCCTACATCTACGGGGCGACCGGGCCCAACGCCTACGACTGCTCCGGCCTCACGTTCAAGGCTTACGGCAGCGTGGGGATCGTCCTGAACCGCACCAGCCAGGGCCAGTACCAGCAAGGCTGGTCGGTCAGCAGAGCAAGCCTGCAGCCGGGGGATCTGGTGTTCTACAACGGTGCCATGCCTGGTCACGTAGGTGTCTACGTCGGCAATGACGAGATAATCAATGCTCTCAACGCTGCCACCGGCGTCCGCTACGACTCCATCAACTACCCAGGCTCCATCACCGGCTTCCGACGCTACTCCTGAGACCTTCGCGCACTCGCGAGCAACAGTGCCCTCTCGGCGTAGCTCTCGCACGCGGAGACATGGCGGCGCGGATCTCGGAAATGGCGCACGGCCTGGGCGGCGACGCTCAGAACCGTCTGCCCCTTTTCGCCCAGACCGGTCCCCGACTCTCGGATCTACCTCAGCGCTCGTACATCCCGTCACCAGATCGGCCGACGTGCTCGCAGGTTCGAACTTCGTAGGGCGCGTTCCTTGACCAGCGCAAGAGCCTCCGACCAGCAGCGGCGGAGGCTCTTCGCTGTGCGGGGTGTGTCCAGTCGACTACGAGCGGAACCGACGTCGTTAAGTCCGTCCGCTGGCGGCTGCTCGAACCTGGTGGATCTGGGCAGGACGCGGTGCGCACCCGCCGGCCGAGGGCTGGTGGCGAACTCCTGAGCCGGTTTGCCATTGCCGGCAGGGAGGCCATGAGGAAGGTCTGAGGCGTTACTCCCAGAACTCGTGCGACGGCACACCGTCATCGCGCCGGAAGGTGACGCGTCCATGGGGGCCGCAGGGCCGATGCTGGGATTTGCCCGGGAATCATGCGTGTAGTCGCTCTGCCAAGCCGCGCACCCGCTTTTGGTGGGAGGCGCGACGGTCTTGCTCAACGTTCCCCAGAGGTTCTCACCAGGGTGGCGCGCCGCGTCTTTCCCCGCAGGTGAAGTCCCCTCGGATCTTAAGAACAGGAGCCGCCGACGTGGCTGATGAGACAGCCGTCAACGACACCGACGCTACTTCCCAACAGCACGCCGAGGAGCTGAGGTTCAACTACAACGGTGGCGACACCAGTGAGTTGGCCCAGCACCTGACCGGACGCAGCTTGAGCAGCCGCCTGCCGAAGCTGGTGCGCCGCTCCTTCGCCCTGGCCTGGACCGCGGACCCTCGCTCGACGCTCGTCTTGCTGACCTGCCAAGTGCTCTCCGGCCTGTTGGAGGCGCTTGGCCTGTTCGCGACGACCGCGACCCTCAGCGCGTTGATCTACTCCGTCCAAGATCCCTCACGCCTGCGCACAGCCCTGCCGTCGGTGTTCATCCTGGCCGCCGCGGCCGGACTGCGTGCGGTCCTGGGCATCGCGATCCAGGGTCTGTCGAACCGGCTGGGGCCACGAATCTCGCGGGAGGCCGAGTACCGCATGCTGGAGGCCGCCACCAACGCGGAGATGGCCGCCTACGATCACCCCGGATTCAACGACCGCTACGACAAGGCCGACCGAGGAGTAGAGGTCAGCCGGGAGATGATCGGCCAGTCGCAGAACCTGGTCTCCTCCCTCGCCACGCTGATCGCCGCGGCCGTGGTCATCACCGCGCTGGCGCCGCTCCTGCTGCCCCTGCTCGCACTGACCGCCATACCGCAGGCCCTGGCATCGGTCGCCGGCGAGAGGGTCACCTACCTGGCGACGCTGCGAACCTTCCACGATCGGCGCATGCTGAACATGCTGCGCTGGCACCTGACCCACAAGGACCAGGCCGACCAGATCCGTACCGACACGTTGGCGCCTTACTTGCTGGAGAAGTACCGGGTCAGCGGCGCGCGGGTGGATCGCACCAACGACCAGGCCGCCTGGCAGCGCGCAAGGATCAGCTTCCTGGGGTCCACCGTCAGTGGCCTGGCCTCAGCGCTGATGTGGGCCGGCGTGATGGTGCTGCTCGGCACCGGACACATCAGCGCGGCCGCGGCCGGCACGCTGGTCTTCGCCCTGCGGTCGGCCGCCGGCGGACTGCACGGCATCGTCGGATACGGATCCGATCTCATGCGCACCGGCCGGTACATGGACGACTGGGAATCCTTCATCGAGGAGGCGGCCGGGCAACGCCTGGACCGGGGGGCCATCGTGCCGGTCCGTCCCCTGCATGTCGCCCTGCACCAGGTCACCTACCGCTACCCCGAAGCCGACCACGACACCCTGCACGAGGTGGACTTCGAGGTCCGTCAAGGGGAGATCGTCGCCGTGGTGGGCGAGAACGGCTCCGGCAAGACCACGCTCATGAAACTGCTGTCCGGGCTCAACCTGCCCACCCAAGGTGTGGTCACCTGGGACGGCGTCAGCACCCGCGATCTGGACCCGCACGCCCTGTGGAAGCAGTGCGCGGTCGTACCGCAGGAGTTCGCCCGCTGGCCCCTGACCGCCCGTGAGAACATCCACCTCGGTCAGCCCCAACGCGAGGCGGACGACGCCGTCCGGCGCGCGGCCACCGCCAGCGGCGCCGACGCGGTGATCAGTGTGCTGCGCAGCGGCCTGGACACCCTGCTGGCCCGCGAATGGTGGGGCGGCCAGGCCCTGTCCTCAGGACAATGGCAGCGCATCGCCGGAGCCCGGGCCATCCACCGCGACGCCGGCCTGCTGGTGATGGACGAACCCACCTCCGACCTGGACCCACGCGCCGAACACCGGATCTTCACCGGGCTGCGCCGGCTCGCCCGAGACCGAGCCATCGTGCTGGTCACCCACAACCTGGCCAACACGATCGTCGCCGATCGAATCGTGATCCTCGAAAGTGGGCGCGTGACCGCCGAAGGCACATTCCCCGACCTGACATCCCGGCCCGGGCTCTTTCGCGACCTGTGGCTCCTGCAACAAGATCGCGCCAACTCCTGACAGCCAGACCCCGATTCGCGAACGCACAAGCATGCGGCCGGTACGGAAGCCACTACCTCGCGCCCGGCGAGCGCTGCCGTTGGGCGCGGTGACGGGGCGCATGAAGCGGACAGCCGTCATTCATACCCCTCTTCGTACGCCGATACAGCACCCGTGAAGAATCCATCCACTTCTAATCCACAGCCGCCTGTCAAAGTCAACGCGAAAGATCTGACCGCCCAGAGCAGAGAAAGGTACGGCCCGCGTGCGAAGAAGAGCGAGCTGGAGACTGGCCACCGCATTCAGCCTGGTCGTCGTCGCCGGCCTGGTCGCCGTTCCTGATACGGCGCTGGCCGCTCCCGCTATCCGGCTGTCCGCGCCCGCGAAGTTACGGGTGGCGGACGTTCCCGGTTCTGTCGACTACCTGACGAGGAAATACGGCATCAGCGTCGACGAGGCGATGCGCCGGCTGGAGTTGCAGCGAACCTCGGGGGCTCTGCACACCGTGCTCGCCCGCGACCATGCCGACACCTATGCGGGGTCCTGGATCGACCAGGAGAACGGTGGCGTGCTGGTCATCGCGAGTACCGCCGCCGAGGCGCTGGTCCCCGCGCTGAGCGCGGTCCCGGACCGGAACCACGTCCGCGTCGTGGCCGCGCGGCACTCCCTCAAGGAGCTGAAGGCGAAGGCCGCCGACGTCGGTGCCCGTCTCGGGCTCACGCCCGAGCAGGCGCCGGTGATCAACGAGCAGAAGAACCGCGTCGAACTGCACAACCAGGCCGCGGCCGCGGTACGCGGTTCGGCCGGCCGGCTCGCCACAGCCGGCGACCTGGACGTTACCGTGATCGATCCGCCGACCATCTTGCCCCAGCGGGGGCCGTGCGAGATCCAGGCGTGTTTCCCTCCGATGCGCGGCGGCTTGCGGCTGGACCTCTACGACGTGAACTACAACAAGCTCAAGGGCGACTTCTGCACCAGCGGCTTCAATGTGAAGGGGTCGAACGGGTGGAAGTACACGCTTACGGCGGGACATTGTCTCATCGGTGAGAGCTATTACACGAAGCACACTGACGTGTTCGTCGGCCGCCGCGAACCCTTGACCAGGAACTCGGAATATCCGGCGGATGGAGCCCTCATGCCGTTCGTCACCAGGGGCTTCACTGAATACGTTAAAGTCTGGGCGATATGGCCGTATAACACGGTGATCCACTACAGCACCAAGGCATTCCCGATATTCGGAATGTGGGCGTATGACGACGTCCGTGTCGGCTGGGTGGTGTGTTCGACCGGCGCGCGGTCGGACAACACCAGGTGCGGTGACATCACGAAAAAGGATGGCGGCTTCCAGTCGAACATCTGCACCCAGTCCGGGGACAGCGGCAGCCCGCTCTACAGCGAGGTCGACAACAAGGCCTACGGGATCCTGCACGGGTCTTCGGGGCTGGGCTGCTGGACCGGTAAAACGTCGTACTGGTCGTCGCTGACGAACATCTTCAATATGGCGAAGAAATCCGGTCTTACCTTCGAGCTGGTCACCGACCCCGACCCGTGACAACAGGCCGCGCGCCCAGAAACGTCGAAGCATTAGGGGAAGCGATTATTTCCTCTCAATTCGATCGCTGTTCGCTATGCTCGACGTCATGGCTGACGTCGAGCTACGCCACCTGAGGACCATGGCCGCCATAGCCGAAGAAGGAACATTCGGGCGGGCGGCGGTTCGGCTTGGCTACACCCAATCGTCGGTGAGCCAGCAGATCGCCGCGCTGGAGAAGGCCGTCGGTGGCGCCGTCTTCGATCGGCCCGGAGGTCCGAGGCCGGTACGAATCACTCGCCTTGGCGAGGTGGTCCTGGCCCACGGACGCGATCTGCTCACCCGAGCGGAGGCGCTGGCCGACGCCGTCGATCGCTACAGGGCGGGTAGCGGCCGGATCGACATCGGCACCTTTCAGGGCGCGACCAACCTGATCCTGCCGGCCGTCGTGCGCCGGCTGCTGAGCGAGCACCCCGGCTGCGACATCAGGCTTTCCGAGGTGGAACCGGAGGATCCACAGATCGGAGATCTTGACCTGTTGTTCCACTACGGCCGGATCGAAGGCGACGTCGAGCACGTCGAGCTGCTCGATGAGCCGTATCTCCTGGTGGCCGGTGCCGACGCGTTCCCCGATGGTCCAGTGCGGGTGGAGCTGCTCGACGATGCTCCGATGGTCGCCTGGCCTCCCACCTATCACCAAACATGGCTGGAGCGGGAGCTGGCCGGCGCCGGCGCGCGGCCACGGATCGTGTTCCGAACCGCCGGCCACGAAACCATCGTGTCCATGGTGCGGGCCGGCATCGGGTCGGCGGTGCTGCCGTGGCTCGCCCTTCACGGATCCGATGCCTGGTCCGACGACCGGCTCAGCATCCACCAACTGCGACCATCGCCCGCCACCACGTGGTACCTGTACTGGCCGGCCGGACGCACCCAGTCGCCGCTCGCAGCCAGAGCCATCGCCATCGCCGTCGAAGGCGCCAAAGAGCTGGCCGCCCGGATTCTATGAACATCGCCATAGGCGATCATGTTGATCGATAATCATCGCTTTTCACGATGGAGTCGCGTTACTTAGCCTTCCAGGCATGAACGCTCATCAATCCCATGGCGAGCAGCTCCTGTCGATCAACGACGTCGAGCTGTGTGTGGAGACCTTCGGAGACCGCGCGACCTCGGCGATCATGTTGGTGGCCGGGGCGGGGGCCTCGATGCTGTGGTGGGACGCCGAACTGTGCGAACGCATCGCCGCTCGTGGCCGGTTCGTGGTCCGGTACGACCATCGAGACACCGGCCGGTCGACCTGCTACCCGCCGGGACAGCCCACCTATTCCCTCGCCGACCTGGCCCTGGACGTGCTCGGCATTCAGGACGCCCTGGGCATCGAACGCGCCCACGTGCTCTGTCAGTCGATGTCCGGCGGGATTGGACTCATTCTCGGTGTGGACCATCCCGATCGGGTCGCGTCGCTGACGTTCGTCTCGACCTCGACCGGGGCCGACGACCTGCCGCCGCCGTCGAGCGATCTGGCCATGCCGGCCGAGCCGGATTCCTTCGACGCGGCCGCGCTCGTCGAGTATGTGGTCGCCGGCGCGAGGGCCTGCGCCGGTGGCTCGCCGTACTTCGACGAGGCCGCGATCCGCGCGTTGGCCGAACGTGACGTGGCGCGTGCCAGGAACTACGCCTCGACTCTGGCCAATCACTACGCCATCGAGTTCGACGAGCCGGCCCAGGGCGGCTTCGGCGACATCGCGGCGCCGACACTCGTGGCCCACGGCGACCACGACCCACTCCTGCCGCTGCCGCACGGCAAGGCGCTCCGCGACGCCATCCCCGGCGCCGAACTGCTGGTCCTGGAAGGGGCCGGACACGACCTGCCGCGCCCGGTATGGGATGACCTCGTGTCGGCCCTGATCCGACACACGGAACCGCCGGTACGGCGCACGGAACCCCCGGTGCGGCGCACGGAAGCCCTGGTACGGCACACGGAGGAAGGCCGCTCATGAACCGGCTGCGATCGGCGCTCTGGCTGCCGCTCTTCGACGACCTCGCCGACCCGCGAGAGGTCGCGCGCCTTGCCGCCGACGCGGAGGAAGCCGGCTGGGACGGCTGCTTCGTATGGGACCAGCTGTGCTGGCGAGCGCCGGTCCGGCAGGTCGCCGATCCGTGGATCGCGCTGGCGGCGATCGCGACGGCGACCGAGCGGCTGCGCCTCGGCCCGATGGTGTCGGCGCTTCCCCGTCGACGGCCGGCCAAGGTCGCCCGGGAGACCGCGACGCTGGATCGGCTCAGCGACGGCCGCCTGACCCTCGGCGTCGGCCTTGGCAGCGACCGTTTCGCCGGCGAGCTGTCCAAGACCGGCGAGCAACTCGACGATCGGCGGCGCGGACAGATGCTCGACGAGTCCTTGGCCATCCTGGCCGCCGCCTGGTCCGGCGAGCCGGTGCGCCATCGCGGCGAGCACTACATTGTCGACGACATCGCGTTCCTGCCGCGACCGGTTCAGCGGCCCGGCGTGCCGGTGTGGGCCGCCGGATTCCCGGGCAACGCCAAGCCGATCCGCCGCGCCGCCCGGCTAGATGGCTTCTTCCCGGTCAATCTCGAGCACCCCGACCAGCTCGCCGAGGTCGTCGCCACCCTCACCGAACTGCGCCATGGTGAGATGGACTCGTACGACATCGCCGTCAGTCTGCCGCTCGGCGTCGATCCGGAGCCGTACGCGAAGGCCGGGGCGACCTGGTGGCTGCCGGAGTTCGACCCGGGTGTACGGCTCGACGTCGTGCGTGGCGTACTCCGCGATGGCCCAGTAGGTTGACGCGTCAGTCGGGCGTCAGGACTGCGCGTCCCCTGAGCTCTCCGGCGCGCAGCCGGGTCAGCGCCTCATGGGCGGCGGACAGCGGAAACCGCTCGACCTCGACGTGCAGCGCCCCGGAGCGGCCGAGGGCGATCACCTCCGCGAGTTCGGGCAGAGTGCCCCAGAACGGCAGTGAGATCCGGCCGCCCGGGGGCAGCGGGCCCGGTTTGCGGACGGTCAGGTGCCCGCCTCCATTGCCGACGATGACGAGGTCACCGCCGGCGCGCAGGCTGGCGGCGGCCAGATCGACCGTTGATTGGCTGCCCGCGAAGTCGAGCACGACGTCAACGCCGCTGCCGCCGCTCGCCGCGCGCAGGACGCGGCCGGTATCCGGCGAAAGGCGGGTGCTCAGGTGGGCGCCGCACCTGTCGGCGACGGCCAGGGCCTCCTCGCGCACGTCGACGGCGAACACCCGGCTCGGCGTCAACGCGCGCAGGAGCTGAATGGCCAGGTGCCCGAGGCCGCCGACCCCGATGACGGCGACCGTGGATTCGTCGTCCAAGGACGCCCGGCACTGCTGGATGGCGTGGTAGGGCGTCAGGCCGGCGTCGGACAGCGGGGCGGCCTGCACAGGATCCAATTCGCCGATCGGCTGGAGGTGGCGGGCCGCCGGCACGAGGACGTAGTCGGCCATCCCGCCGTCGCGGCCCAGCCCCATCCCGGCCCACGGCAGTTCCGCTCGGCGGTCGCAGTAGTTCTCCCGGCCCGCCACGCAGCGCCGGCAGTCGCCGCAGCCCCAGGGGCCGTACACCACGTACCGATCGCCGACGGTGATCCCGGTGACGGCCGAGCCCACCGCCGCCACCCGGCCGGCGACCTCGTGGCCGAGGGTGAACGGCGCAGGGAAGGGCATGTCACCCGGACCCGCGTCGAGAACGTGCAGGTCGGAGTGGCAGAGTCCGGCGGCTTCCACGCGCAGGAGGACCTCGAAGTCTCGCGGGGCCGGCTGGTCGACGTCGGTGAGGACGGGCGGCCGGCCCCAGCCCGGCAGCCGGAGCGCTCTCACCGCGTCGTCCGATGCGCAGGGAGGCGGACCTCGGCTTTTGTCATGGTCGGCACCAGCATGGCGACACAGTAGCAAACTGAAGTTGGTTCAGTATCGAAGCCTGCCGAGAGGCTTGCTGGACGGCGGCTCGTCGTCTAAAGTTCTCGAACTGAGTTCATTTTGGGTTACAGGGCGCGGAGCGCGTGAGCCGCCCTGCGAGAGAGTGACGGTCGGAATGGATCAATTCCTGCTCGTCCTGGTAAGCGGCGTCGCCAGCGGCGCGATCTACGGGTTGATGGGCCTCGGCCTGGTGATCATCTACCGGGCGACGGACGTGGTGAACTTCGCCCTCGCCGCCCTGGCCACGCTGGGACTCTACGCGGCGATCACCTTCCGTGACAGTGGCGTCGCGATGCTCCTGTGCGTGCTCGCCGCGGTCGCCGTGACCGCGCTGGCCGGGGTGGTCGTCCGGGAGGTGGTGATCCGGCCGCTGGGTCAGGGGCAGTTGTTCTCCGCGCTCGTGGTGACGATGGGTGTCTCGCTCATCGTCGAGAGCGTGGTGGACTCGATCTGGGGCACCCAGCCGAAGACCTTTCCCAGCCTGGTGGACGGCACCGTTCGATGGGGTGACGCGGCGCTGCCGGCGCAGAGCCTGGTGACCATCGGCATCGCGGCGGTGGCGATGGCGGCCGTCGCCTTCCTGTTCGGGCGCACCACACTGGGGTCGGCGATGCGGGCCGTCGCCGAGTCCGCCGACATCGCCCAGCTCATCGGCATCAGCGCGCAACGCGTCGCGCGGATCGCCTGGGCACTCGGCCTCGCTCTGGCCGCCCTCGCCGCCTGCCTCTACGCGCCCAGGTCGGGGCTGGTGCCCACGGTGCTGGCCGCGCCACTGTTCCGCGCGTTCGCCGGGATCTTCCTCGGCGGGCTCACGAGCATGTACGGAGCCGTCATCGGAGGTCTGACCGTCGGGGTACTGGAGAACCTCGCGGCCAGCTACGTCTCGGCCAGCTTCCGCGACACCTTCGTGTTCTCCTTCACCGTCCTCGTGTTGCTGATCCGCCCGCAGGGCCTGTTCGGCACACGCACCTTCCAGCGGGTCTGAGGAGCAGCACATGGTATTCACCCGCTCGAATCTCTTGCGGGCCGCGCTCGGGCCGGTCGCCGGGCTGGCCCTCGTCGCGCTGATGCAGTCCGGGGCGATACCGGCCTATCAGGCCTATTCGGTCGGGCTCGCCGCGGTCTACGCGATCGTCGTCCTCTCGGTCGGCCTGCTGGCCGGCTGGTCGGGGGTGTGGTCCGTGGGTCATCCCGCGTTCGTCGCGGTGGGCGCCTACTTCGCGGCGTACGGCGGTGCGCATCAGTGGCCGCTGGAGTGGGTGATCGTGGGGGCGATCGGGTCGTGCGCGCTGATGGGCGCCTTCCTCGGGTACGCCGGCGCCAGGTTCTCGGTGCTCTACATCGCCCTGCTGACGTTGGCGTTCAGCCTGGTGTCCCTTGAGGTGATCAACCGGTGGACCAGCGTGACCGGCGGCGACCAGGGCGTGGCGGTGGCCCCGCTTGACGGTGTGTTCGGCGCGGTCCCGAGTGGCGGCAGCGAGGCCCAGCATCTCGCGGTCCTCGTGGCGGGCGTGGTGTTCGCGGTCGCGGTCCTCGCCAGGTCGACCGCGCTGCGCATGCGACTGGTCGCCGCGAAGGCACACCCGCTGGTCGCCCGTTCCGTGGGCATCGTGCCGGAGGCGCAGACCGCTCTGTCGTTCGCGGTCAGCGCGGCGTTCACCGGCCTGGCCGGCGTGCTGCTGGGCTTGATCACCGGCTTCGTCAGCCCTGATACGTTCTCGCTGAACTTCGGTGTCACCATCATCGCGGCCTGCGTGCTCGGCGGCGTCGGCTCGGTGTTCGGCGCTGTGGTGGGCGGGGTCTACCTGGTATGGGTTCCGACGGTGGCCGACGCCGTGTCGGTGCCGCAGCCGGTGGTGCAGGGCGTGCTGCTGATCGCCGCGCTGATCTTCCTCCCCGGTGGAGTGGTCCCGTTCCTGGGCTCGCTGGTACGAAGGGCGCTGGGCAGGCGAGGCCCCGGCCTTCCCGACGGCGAGCACCACGTCAGCGCGACGGCCGCCGACAGCGGGGACGGCGCTCCCGCCACCCCGGCCAGGGACCGGCCGGCCGCGGACGACGTGGCGCCGTTGCTGGTCGTCGATGGCCTGTCCGTGCGATTCGGCGGTCTCAACGCCCTTGAGAGCGCGTCGCTCGACGTACGGCCCGGCGAGGTGCTTGCCATCATCGGCCCGAACGGCGCCGGCAAGACCACGCTGCTCAACGCCGTCTCTGGGCTCATCGGCGGCGCGCGGATCAGCGGCGCGGTCGACTACGCGGGTGCGAACCTGATGGGGACGAGGGCCACCGCACGGCGCAGGCTGGGAATCGCCCGCACCTTCCAGCACGCGGAGACCTTCTCGGAGCTCACGGTCGCGGAGAACGTGCTGTGCACCAAGCGCTGGGTCGGCACGGCGGACCGCGCCCGGGCCGATGAGCTGCTCGCCCGCACCGGACTGGCCGACGTGGCCGACCGTTACCCGGCCGAACTGCCGTTCGGGCTGCAGAAGCGCCTGGACCTGGCCCGGGCGATCGCCGAGGAGCCGAAGCTGCTGATCCTGGACGAACCGTTCGGCGGCCTGGACGCCACAGAGCGGCAACTGGCCGCCCAGCAGATCGTCCGCCTGCGGGCGCGGGGCGCCGCCGTCGTGATCATCGATCACGTTCTGGACGACCTCTTCGCCGTCGCCGACCGGGTGGTCGCCTTCGACTTCGGCAAGCCGATCGGTTCCGGCGAGCCGGGCGCCATTCTGGCGGACCCGAAAGTGCGCTCGTCGTACCTCGGCCTGACCGCCACGCGCGCCGAGTTGCCGGCCCGCGCCGACGAGAGCGTCGCCATCGCCCTGCGCGACGTCAGCCACCACTACGGTGGTGTCTCCGCCCTGCACGACGTCCACCTCGACATCGGCAAGGGCGCGGTCATCGGCATCGTCGGGGCGAACGGCGCGGGCAAGAGCACCCTCGGCAAGATCATTCACGGCTCGCTGCGCCCGTCGTCGGGGCAGGTGCGGATCGGCGAGCCTGGTGCGCGCCCGGTTCGCGGCAGCCTGGTCCCCGAAGGTCGTGCCCTCTTCAAGACCTTGTCGTTGCGGGAGAACCTCGAAGTGGCCGGTTACGCCGCAGGCGTCCATGGATCGGCCCTGCGCACCCGCCTCGACGAGACCGCCACGTGGCTGCCGGAGCGGCTGCGCGGCCGCCTGTCGGTGGCCGCGGCCGGGCTGAGCGGAGGAGAGCAGCAGATCCTGGCCATCGCACGGGCCCTCATGGCCCGGCCGGACGTGCTGATCCTCGACGAGCCCGCGCTGGGGCTGGCGCCGGCCCTGGTCGACGAGGTCTACGCCCGGATCAACCAGCTTGCCCGCGAGGGGATGACGATCGTGCTCCTGGAGCAACTGCTCAGCAGGGCGCTCACCTCCTGTCATGAGGTGGTGGTGCTGCACGAGGGCCGGGTGGCCGCGCGCGGAGACGCGTCGGACCCCTCGTTCGCCGAGACCGCGGAGCTGGCCTACTTCGGTGGGGAGGCCGCGACCTTGCTCAAGCTAAGTGAGCTCAAGCTAAGTGAGCTCAAGCTAAGCGATGTGAACGAACTGGAGGCCTGATGCTCGACGTCGATCCGGCGCTGCTCGGCGACACCGATGAACGCAAGCAGCTACGGGAGGTCCTGCGCGACTTCTTCACCGAGGCCGCCGCGTCGGAAGGCGTACGCGAGCACCTGGCGACCGGCCGCGCACACGACGCGGCACTGTGGGCGCGGATGGCCACGGAGCTCGGCGTCCAGGGCCTGGCGATACCGGAGGAGTACGGCGGGTCGGGCTTCTCGTTCGCGGAGCTCGCGGTGGTCTTCGAGGAGGCGGGGCGGGCGCTGCTGAGCGCCCCCTTGCTCTCCACCACCGTGCTCGCTACCTACGCCCTGTTGCTCAGCGGAGATCGCGAAGCCTGCGCCCGCTACCTTCCCGGCATCGCCGCGGGCACCCTCACCGCGACGGTCGCGGGCTTCGACGACGACGGCGGCGGGATACGAGCCACGCCGGGGAAGGGCGGGTGGACCGGCAGCGGGACGGCCGACTTCGTGCTCGACGGCTGCGGGGCCGACCTGATCATCGTCGCGGCGCGGACCGCTGATGGAGCCGGTCTCTTCGCGTGCGAGCCTGGTGGGGAAGGCGTCACCCGGACGGCCCGGACGGTTCTGGACGGTGCCCGGCCCCAGGCCCTGATCACCTTCGCGGACACTCCGCTCATACCGATCGGGCAGCCGGGGAACACCGCCGCGACCACCGGGCGGGTGCTCGACATCGGACGGGCCGCGCTGGCCGCCGAGCAGGTCGGCGGGAGCGCGCACGCGCTCGACGCGAGCGTGTCGTACGTGCTGCAGCGCCGTCAGTTCGGCCGGCAGATCGGCTCGTTCCAGGCGATCAAGCATCGGCTGGCCGACCTGCTGGTCGAGATCGAGGCGGCACGGTCGGCCGCGGTCTACGCGGTGGCGTGCGTCACCGCCTCGTCGCCGGATCTGCCGGTGGCGGCCAGTACGGCGAAGGTGGTCTGCTCCGGCGTGTACAGCCGGGCGACGGCCGAATACGTGCAACTGCACGGCGGGATCGGGTTCACCTGGGAGCACCCCGCCCACCTATATCTACGCCGCGCCCGAGCGGCGGAAGTGTTGTTCGGCACGGCCGGTGACCACCGGGCGCGACTGGGCGGTCTGCTCGGCCTGAACGGGCTCTGACAGGCGATATTTCGCACAATGCCCGCTATTGACAGGGCAGCAGTCGGCCCATAGAACTGTACTGAATTCAGTTCAAGGAGGAACGTTGACGGTAGAGGAAGAGATCCAGTTCGAGCGCGATGGCAACGTCGCGAGAGTCTGGCTCAATCGCCCGTGGAAGAAGAACTGTGTAACCCTGCCGATACTCAAGCGGCTCGACGAGATCATCACCGAGGTCGACGCCGACCCCGAACTGCGCGTCCTGGTGCTGCGCGGCCGGGGCGGCACGTTCTGCTCGGGCTTCGATCTCGACGAGTTGCAGGCCGACTACATCGGCAGCAGCACGGCCATGGACGTGGCGGTCATCTCGGCGAAGGTCTGCGACCGGCTGTACTCGATGAGCACCCCCTCGGTGGCGGTGCTGGAGGGTCATGTCACGGCCGGCGGGTTCGAGCTGATGATCTCCTGTGACTTCGCCATCGCCGCGGACGATGCCAAGATCGGGGACTTCCACATCCGCCGAGGCCTGTTCGGCGGCGCGGGGCCGATCTACCGGGTGCCTCGCATGATCGGCATCCGCAAGACCAAGGAGCTGATGCTCACCGGCAAGCTGTTGACCGGTGTCGAGGCGGCCGACTTCGACCTGATCAACAAGTCGGCGCCAGCGGAGGAGCTCGATGCCACGGTCGATGAGTTCATCAGCCACCTGACCGACAAGAGCCCCTTCCAGATGCGGATCACCAAGATGACCATCGACCGCAGCCTGGAGGCCGACATCCAGTCGCTGATGGTGATGGAGCACCTGGCCGTCGGCGTGACGCTCAACTCCGAGGACGCCGCCGAGGGCGTGGCCGCGTTCCTGGAGAAGCGCGAGCCGAAGTGGAAGGGTCGCTGACCGGTGTCGACGATGGCGCAGGCCGGTCTGCGGGGCTCGCGGTGCGGTGAGTGCGCGGTGACGGTCTACCCGGCCGACGGCGCCTGTCCGCGGTGCGGGCGGGCGACGTCCGAGGTGACGCTGTCCTCGGTGGGGGAGCTATGGACGTGGACGGTTCAGCGGTTCGCCCCGAAATCTCCCCCGTACGCGCCGCCGCCACAGGGCTTCCGGCCTTTCGCCGTGGGGTATGTGGAGCTGCCGGAGGGTGTCCGCGTCGCGGCGGTGCTCGACGTCGGCGACCTCGACTCGATCCGGATCGGCATGCCGCTGCGGATCGAGCCCGCCACCGGAGTGCCGCGCGCCGTCCGGATCGAGCCCGCCGCTGGAGCGCCGGGCGCTGTCCCGATCGAAGGCGCCCGATGACGGACGTCCTGATCGCCGGTGCCGGCATGTCGCCCTTCGGGCGCACCGAGCACACGACCGGCCGCGAGCATGCCGTGCACGCGGTGAACGCCGCGCTCGCCGACGCCGGGATCGCCTGGTCACGGGTGGGAGCGGCGTTCGGCGGCAGCGACGCCGCCGGGCTGGCCGACACCTTGGTGGCCCAGCTAGGTCTGACCGGCTTGCCGTTCGTCAACGTCAAGAACGGCTGCGCGACGGGCGGCAGCGCCCTGGTGTCGGCGGTGAACGCCATCCGCGGCGGTATGGCCGACGTGGTGCTGGCCGTCGGGTTCGACAAGCACCCACGGGGCGCCTTCGACCCGATGCCGGCCGACTGGGGGCTGGACGAGGCCTACGGGCGCGACGGGCTGATGGTCACCACCCAGTTCTTCGGCATGAAGATCCGCCGCTACATGCACGAGCACGGGATCAGCTCCCGTACGCTCGCGCTGGTCGCGGAGAAGGCCTACCGCAACGGCGCCCGCAACCCCAACGCCTGGCGGCGCACGCCGATGACCGCCGACGAGATCCTCGCCTCTGGCATGGTCAGTGACCCGCTGACCCGCTACATGTTCTGCTCCCCGGGAGAAGGCGCGGCCGCGTTGGTGTTGTGCAGCGCCTCGGTGGCCGGGAAACTGACGAGCGTCCCGGTCACCCTGCGATCGGCGGTCGTGCGGTCTCGTCGCTTCGGCTCGTTCGAGGTCTTCAGCCCGTGGCTCGCCGGCGGCGAGCTGAGCAGCGTGACCAGGGACGCCGCGGCGGCGGCGTTCGAAGCGGCCGGGGTCGCTCCCGGCGACGTCGATGTGTGCCAGCTGCAGGACACCGAGAGCGGTGCCGAGGTGATGCACATGGCCGAGTGCGGGTTCTGCGAGGACGGTGAGCAGGAGAAGCTGATCGCCTCGCGCGCCACCGAGATCGGCGGCTCGTTGCCGGTCAACACCGACGGCGGCTGCATCGCCAACGGTGAGCCCATCGGCGCGTCGGGTCTGCGCCAGGTCTGCGAGGTGGTCCGGCAACTGCGCGGACAGGCCGGAGAGCGGCAGGTGCCCGGCCGGCCGAGAGTCGGATTCACCCACGTGTACGGCGCCCCGGGCGTAAGCGCCTGCACGGTGCTGTCCCGATAGAGGACCCCGATAGAGGAACTGATGAGCGATAGTCCGGCACCTGAGAAGTTCAGGGCAGAGGCACGCGACTGGCTCGCGTCGGTCGCCCGGCCGCGGCAGGCGAACGGTGCCTGGGGCACCGGTGACGACTCGGTCGCGGTCTTCGAGAACTGGTCCGAACAGGAGGAGCGCGAGCACACCGAACGGATCCGGGCCTGGGAGGTGACCCGGTTCGAGGCGGGCTGGGGCGCGCTGAGCTGGCCGGCGGAGTTCGGCGGACGCGGACTGCCCGTGTTCTACGAGCAGCTCTACCGGCAGGAGGAGGCCGCCTTCGACGTCCCGCGCCGCACCGAGATCTTCCCGGTCACCCAGCAGCTGGTGGCCCCGGCCGTCCGGATCTGGGGCACGCCGGAGCAGCGGGAACGCTGGATCAGGCCGATGCTGCGCGCTGACGAGCTGGCCTGCCAGCTGTTCTCCGAGACCGAGGCCGGGTCCGATCTGGCCGCCGTCCGTACGCGGGCGGTTCGCGACGGCGACAACTGGGTGCTCGACGGGCACAAGGTGTGGACCTCGGGGGCGACGGTCGCGTCCTGGGGCGTGGCCGTCTGCCGTACCGACCCGGACGTGCGCAAACACGCGGGCATCACGGTGTTCATGGTTCCGATGGACGCCCCGGGCGTCACCATTCGCCCCATCCGGCAGATGACCGGCGGGATCAGCTTCAACGAGGTCTACCTCGACGGCGTCGTCATCCCCGACACCGATCGGCTGGGCCCCGTCGGCGAGGGATGGCGGGTCACCCTGACAGTGCTGGCCGCCGAACGGCTCGACTCCGGCGCCCTCGGCCTGGACAACGCCGACCGCGCCGTCGAGCTGGCCCGGCACCTGCCGCGGCCACTCACCGGCCACGAGCGGAACCTCGCGGCCGACCTGTACGTACGCACGCTCGTCCAGCGCCTCATCGGCCTGCGCGTGACCGCGGCGCTGGTCTCCGGCCGCGAACCGGGAGCCGAGGCGTCGGTGGGCAAGCTCTACGCCACCGAGACCATGCGCCGCACCAGCGACCTGGTCCTGCAGCTCCTCGGGCCGCGCCTGGTCGCCGACACCGGAGAGTGGGGCACCTTCGCCTGGACCGAACACCTGCTGGGCGCGCCCGGCTACAGCATCGCCGGCGGAACCGACGAGATCCAGCGCACCATCCTGTCCGAGCGGGTGCTCGGCCTGCCCAAGGAGCCCGTGGGATGACCGCCGACCTCGCTTCGCCAGACCTGGCCGACCGGGTCGCCGGCGCGTTCCCCGGGCAGCGGGTGGGCCCGCTGGAGACGCTCGCCGGCGGCCACTCCGGACTCACGTACGTGGTCACGGTGGGGGAGCGCAAGCACGTCGTCAAGGCGGTGCCGCCCGCCGAACGGCCGGTGGGCCGCAACGACATGCTCCGCCAGGCCCGGGTGCTCCAGGCGCTGGCCGGCACGGCGGTGCCCGTCCCGGAGGTGGTGGCGATCGACGAGCGGCAACCGGCCTGGTTCGCGATGGAGTTCGTCGCCGGTGAGGCCGCGGAACCGGTGCTCGACGAGCACGATCTCACTCCGGAGCTGGCCCGCGCCCGCATGCTGGAAGCCGCCCGTGTCCTGCGGCGGCTGCACGATCTCGACGTCGCCTCCCTGACGCTGGACGCGCCACCGCCTCGCGACGCGGTCGCCGAGCTCGGCCAGTGGAGCCGCACGATGCGCGCCGTTCCCGCCGAGCTGCGCCCCGGATCCGACGACCTGCTCCACCGGCTCGCCCAGGACGTGCCCGCCGATCTGCCGCCGGTCCTGGTGCACGGCGACTTCCGGCTCGGCAACGTCCTGTACCGGGCGCGGGAGGCGGCGGCCGTGGTCGACTGGGAGATCTGGAGCGTCGGCGACCCGCGTACGGACCTGGCCTGGTTCCTGCTGTTCGCCGACCACCGCAACTTCCCCGCGCTGGGCAGGGAACTGCCCGGGTTGCCCACCGAGGCGGAGCTGCTGGACGCCTACCTCGCGGGCGCCGCGCCGCTGCCCCGCTTCGACTGGTTCCGCGCGCTCGGCCGGATGAAGATGGCCGCGATCATGGGCCACAACCTGCGGCGGCACCGCGAGGGCCGGATCCACGACCCCGACCAGGAACGCCTGCCGCCGACCATCGCCGCCATGATCCGCACAGCGCACGACTTTCTAGGGACATAAGTGGATTTCGCCGACTCGCCCCGCGCACGCGAGCTCCAGACCCGGATGCGGTCCTTCATGGAGCAGCACGTCTACCCCGCCGAACCCGTCTACGACCGGCAACTCGCCACCGCCGGCGACCCGCACGCCCTGCCCCCCGTGATGCTCGAACTCAAGGAGAAGGCGCGCGCCGAGGGCCTGTGGAACCTGTTCATGTCCCACGGCGACTGGGGCGCCAACCTGACGAACCTGGAGTACGCGCCGCTCGCCGAACTGGCCGGCGGGTGCGTCTTCGGGCCGGAGGTGTTCAACTGCTCCGCCCCGGACACCGGGAACATGGAGCTGCTGGCCCTGTTCGGCACCCCCGAGCAGCAGGAGCGGTGGCTGCGCCCGCTGCTGGCGGCCGAGATACGCTCGTGCTTCGCCATGACCGAGCCCGACGTGGCCAGCTCCGACCCCCGGAACCTGCGCACCAGGATCACCCGCGACGGCGACAGCTACCTGGTCAACGGCCACAAGTGGTACACCTCCGGCATCCTCGACTCGGACTGCAAGCTGATCATCCTCATGGGGGTGACCGACCCGGACGCCGACCCGTACCGGCGCCAGAGCATGTTGCTCGTCCCCCGGGACACCCCCGGCATCACGGTGCTGCGGGACCTGCCCATGTTCGGCTACACCGACCGGCTCGGGCACGGCGACGTGCTCTTCGAGGACGTACGCGTACCCGCCGCCAACCTGCTCGGCGGCGAGGGCGACGGCTTCGCGCTCGCCCAAGGGCGGCTCGGACCAGGGCGGATGCACTACGCCATGCGCGCGGTCGGGTTCGCCGAACGCGCCCTCGCGCTCATGTGCCGTCGCGTGCTCGACCGCGAGGCGTTCGGCGGCCCGCTGGCCGACCAGGGCGTCGTACGGGAATGGATCGGGCGCAGCCGCATCGAGGTCGAACAGGTGCGGCTGCTGGTGCTCAAGTCCGCGTGGCTGATGGACACCGTCGGCAACTCCGCGGCCCGCATGGAGGTCGCGGCTATCAAGGTGGCGGCTCTGGAGACGGCGCACCGGGTGGTGGACCGGGCCGTCCAGGCGTTCGGCGCGGCCGGGGTCAGCGACGACACCGTTCTGGCCCGGTTGTTCGCGATCACCAGGGCGCTGCGCATCGCCGACGGGCCCGACGAGGTCCACCTGCGTACCGTCGCCCGCCAGGAACTGGCCAAGTACCGAAACAAGGGGGCGGCATGAACGTGCTCGACGGCCGGACAGCGGTGATCACCGGTGGGTCCCGCGGCATCGGGCTGGCCATCGCGCACGCCTACCGGGCCGCGGGAGCGCACGTGGTCATCGCCGCGCGCAAGGCGGAGGGGCTGGCCGGCGCACGTGCCGAGTTGCTGCGCACCGAGGCGGGCGGGGGTGTGCACACGGTCGTGGCCAATGCCGGGGAGCCGGAGCAGGCACAGCGCTGCATCGACGAGACGATGGAGCGCTTCGGCCGGGTGGACGTCCTGGTCAACAACGCCGCCACCAACCCCTACCACGGCGACCTGCTCGACCTCGACCTGCCTCGCGCGGAGAAGACGGTGCGGGTCAACCAGTACGGGATGATCGCCTGGACCCGTTGCGTCTGGAACGCCTCGATGGCCGAGCACGGCGGCGCCGTCATCAACATCGCGTCGGTGGGCGGGCTGATCGTCGACCCGCACATCGGCTACTACAACGCCACCAAGGCCGCCATGATCCATATGACCCGGCAGCTGGCCTACGAGCTCGGCCCCAAGGCGCGCGTCAACGCCATCGCGCCGGGACTGATCAAGACCGAGCTGGCGCGGGCCGTCTGGGAGGCGCGCGAGCCCATCCTCACCGCGAAGCTGCCGCTGCGGCGGCTGGGCACACCCGAGGACGTGGCGAGCGCGGCGCTGTTCCTGGCCTCGGACGCCTCGTCCTGGATCACCGGCCAGACTCTCGTCATCGACGGCGGCGCGCTGGCCCTGCCGATCGGGGTCGACGAGTGATCGAGCACCTGTTCTCCCTGAGCGGGCGGACGGCTGTGGTCACCGGGGCCTCCTCCGGACTCGGGGCCCGCTTCGCGGCGGTCCTGGCCGCCTCCGGGGCGACCGTGTTCGCGGCGGCCAGGCGGGCCGACCGGCTGGCGGAGCTGGCGGCCGGTGATTCCCGTATCCACCCGGTGGCCTGTGACGTCAGCCGTGAGGACGATCGCGAACGGCTGGTCGCGACCGCCGTGGCGGAGACCGGCCGTTTCGACGTCCTGATCAACAACGCCGGCGTCGCGGGCGGCACCCGCGCCGAGGACGAGAGCTCACAGGACTTCGCTGACGTTCTCGCCGTGAACCTGGTCGCTCCGTTCCATCTGGCCCGCCTCATGGCCGCGACGTCCGGCACCGGCCGCAGCATCGTGAACGTCGCCTCCATCCTGGGCCTGGTGTCGGCGGCCCCGATGGGCGGCGCGAGCTACGCGGCCTCCAAAGCGGGGCTGGTGGGACTGACCCGTGAGCTGGCCGGCCAGTGGGGTCAGGCCGGTGTGCGGGTCAACGCGCTGGCGCCGGGCTGGTTCCGATCCGAGATGACCGAGGAGCTGTTCGCCGACGCCCGGTCCAGTCGGTGGGTCGAGAAGAACACGATGCTGGGCCGTGGCGGGGATCCCGCCGAGCTCGACGGCGCCCTGCTCTTCCTCGCCTCGGACGCCTCGTCGTACTGCACCGGACAGGTCCTGGTCGTCGACGGCGGCTGGACGGCGAGATGAGCGTCGGCGAGAGGAGCGTTGGTGAGAGGAGCGTTGGTGAGAGGAGCGTTGGTGAGAGGAGCGTTGGTGAGAAGAGCGTTGGTGAGAAGAGTGTCGGTGAGAAGAGTGTCACGGTGGAGGTCCTGGACGGGGTGGCGGACATCGTCCTGTGCCGGGGCGAGCGGGGCAACGCCATCTCTCTGGATCTGGCGCGCGAGCTGCGGGACGCCGCCCAGGACTGCCTGAGCGAGAACGTCCGGGCAGTCCTGCTGCGCGGCGCGGGGCGATCCTTCTGCGTCGGCGGCGACCTGCGCGAATTCTCCGGTCTGCGGGGGAGAGCGCTGGAGGAGCACCTGATCGAGGTGACGGACGCGCTGCACGGAGCGTTGCGGATCTTCGCCACGATGGACGCGCCGCTCGTCGCGCAGGTGCAGGGGGCGGTCGCGGGCGCCGGAGTCGGACTGGCCGCCGCCGCGGACCTCACCATAGCGGCGGACGACGCGACGTTCACGCTCGCCTACACCGGTATCGGCTACTCGCCCGACGCCGGTGTGACCTGGTCGCTGCCCCGGCTGGTCGGTCCCAAGCGGGCGCTGGAACTGCTGCTCACCAACCGCCGGATCGCCGCGCGGGAAGCGGCCGACATGGGGCTCGTGACGACCGTGGTGAGCGCCGAGCGGCTGCCGGCGGAAGCGCGGCGGGTGGCCGCCACGCTCGCGCGGGGGGCGACTAGGGCCTTCGGCGCGACTCGGCGGCTGGTGTCCGACGCGCTGTCCAGCGACCTCGACACGTACCTGGACCGTGAGGCCCGCGCTCTCGCCTCGGCGGCGACCTCCCCCGAAGGGGAGGAGGGCGTGGCCGCCTTTCTGGGCAAGCGCCCCGCTCGCTTCCCGGGCGGCACCGAGCAGCGCGGCTTGTGACCTGAGCAGCGCGGCTTGTGACCCGCGCTGCGCGGCTTGTGACCCGAGCCGCCAGACCTTTCCCTTATCTCCCTTATCGACCGACCGGAGTGGATCACCGTGGCTGAAGCCTTCATCGTCGATGCCGTCCGTACCCCTGTCGGCCGTCGCAACGGGGCGCTGAGCGGGGTTCACCCCGCCGACCTGGGCGCCCACGTGCTGCGTTCGCTCATCGCCCGCACCGGGATCGACCCCGGGGCCGTCGATGACGTCTTCTTCGGCTGCGTCGGCCAGATCGGCGCGCAGACGGGCAACGTCGCCCGTACGTCATGGCTGGCCGCCGGGCTGCCCCAGCACGTGCCCGGCACCACCATCGACCGGCAGTGCGGCTCGTCGCAGCAGGCCGTCCACTTCGCCGCCCAGGCCGTCATGTCCGGCACCGCCGACCTCGTCGTCGCCGGCGGCGTCGAGGTTATGAGTCTGGTGCCCATCTCAAGCCCGGCCGTCCTGGGGGAGCGTGAGGGCATGGGCGCGCCGTACGACGGGGAGGGCTGGCGGGCTCGCTTCGGCGAGGAGGAGGTGTCGCAGTTCCGCGGCGCCGAGCTGATCGCGCGAAAGTGGGACGTTTCGCGGCTGGACATGGAGCGGTTCGCCCTGGACAGCCATCGGCGCGCGGTCGCGGCATGGTCGGACGGGGTGTTCGGCGAAGAGGTCGTGCCCGCGTTCGGCCTGGCGGCCGACGAGGGTCCGCGGGCCGACACCGGCTTGGCGAAGATGGCGGGGCTCAGGACCCTCAGCGAGGGCGGTCGGCTGACCGCCGCGGTGTCGAGCCAGATCTCGGACGGCGCCGCCGCGTTGCTCGTCGCCTCGCAGGAGGCGGTGCGCCGCCACGGGCTCACGCCGCTGGCCCGAGTCCACAGCATGGCCGTCGTCGGCTCGGACCCGATCTACATGCTCACCGGGCCCATCCCGGCCACCGAGAAGATCCTGGATCGTTCTGGTCTGTCCATCGGCGACATCGATCTGATCGAGATCAATGAGGCGTTCGCGTCGGTGGTGCTGGCCTGGCGCAAGGAGATCGGGGCGGCGCCCGAGCGGACCAACGCGTTCGGGGGAGCGATCGCGCTCGGCCACCCGCTGGGCGCCACCGGGGCGCGGCTGATGACCACCCTGGTGCACCAGCTGCGGCGCACCGGGGGACGGTACGGCCTGCAGACGATGTGCGAGGGAGGCGGCATGGCCAACGCCACGATCATCGAACGGATGTGATCAGCCGTGGACGGTGTTGAGGATGGCGGCGAGCCTCTCCGGCGCGCTGATCATCGCCATGTGCCCGGTGTCGAGGTCGACGACCTCCGGGCCGAGCAGCGCGATGGACCGTTGCTGCAGCTCCTCGACGTAGCACAGGTCCCGGGTGAGGTGCACGTACGTGCGCGGGATCGCGCGCTGGTAGCCGCTCAGGTCCACGACCTCGCTCAGCAGCGCGGCCGAGTCGTCGATCAGCCGATCCAGGGTCGCCGTGGTGGTCGCCTCGTCCATGTCGTCGCACAGCATCGCGGCGGCCCCCTCGCGGGTCTGGTGGTAGACGCCACCGGCGATGGACTGCTCGACCATGTCCCGTACGCCCGGATCGATCTGGTCGAGCACCCGTGAGCTGTCGGGAGGCACCACGGCCGACACGAGAACGACGTGCCGGATCCGCTCCGGCATGAGGTCCAGCACGCGTGGCACGGTGACCCCGGCGAAGGAGTGACCGACCAGCACGACGTCGCGCAGGTCCTTCGCCTCGACGTCCTCGCGGACGGCTTCGGCGCAGTCGGCGAGGGTGACCGCGCGCAGGTCGGCTCCGGCGCGCGTGCCACGGCCGGGAAGGTCGACGGCCAGCGCCTCGGCGGTCAGATGGGGGATCAGCTCGTCCCAGCAGTTCGCGCCGAAGCCGGCGCCATGGATGAGTACGAACGGCATGGGAGGCCTCCTCGTGGATGACTACCAGCGAACCCTAATTGAATTCAGCTCTGGCGTACAGGGCGGTGCCTGAGGCCGCGGTGCCCGGTGGCGTCTACCAGGTGCGACGGGGGTCGTCCTCGGTGAGCCTGCCGCTCCTGCCCGCAGGATGCTTCCGCACGGCAGCCAGTGCGGTCACCCCGACGAGCGGCGGCCTCTCCCAGCCCATGGACTGGTCTGCCGAACGGCCGGGCCACCCTTGTCAGCGCTAGGCGCATGGCGGCTGTCCCGGTCGCTTGACCGACAACCGGGACGTGCGAGCACCTTCGATGGGTAAGATGACGGGGAATGAAACTAGAACCGAGTTCAAGTCAGGTCGGCGGCAGAGGCCGGCCGGGCCGCGACGTTTTCCAGGCGCAAAAGTGGGGGGTGCGGTGATGAAGGCGGCGAAGATCGTCGAGCCGGACGAAAGCCCCCGTTCCAAGCGGCGGGCGATCCTGGCGGCCGCGGTCAAGAACTTCGGTAAGACCGGCTACGAGGCCACCAAGTGGTCGGTCGTCGCCGATCAGGTGGGGATCGGGCAGACCGCGCTCTATCACTACTTCGAGTCGAAGGCGCATTGCCTGCTCACGATCATGCGGCTTGAGCTCCAGCGTTCGCTGGAGATGTTCACGAAGGCGACCGCCGACCAGCCCGACCCGATGGAGGCACTGCGGGCGGCGGTGCGCTCGGCGTACGCGGTGTCCGAGCAGAATGTGCTGCAGATGCGGATCCTGCAGAACAACCTGGCCATTCTCGCGGTGCCCCGCAACTCCAAGAAGGAAGAGGCCGAGCGGCTCGCGGCCCGCGAACTCGTGCACGGCATCGAGGCGGCCTGGACCGAGCTGCTGGAGCGCGGGATGGCTGAGGGGGTCTTCGCCCGTCGTGACGCGCACACGCTGGCCCTGAACATGCTCGGCATGATCGTGAGCGTCTGGCGCTGGTATCGCCCCAAGGGCCTGGTGACGTTGTCCTCCGTGAGCGAGCTGACCGAAGACTGCTGCGTGCGGATGGTCGCGCCGTAGCGCTGGCCGCAATGACCGGCACGACCTGCGCCGAAGGTCGTGCCGGTCGCTCTGTTCCGGGCCTGGCGCGAGCCGCGCGCCCGATGTTTCCTTTTCCGGGCATTCCGCTATTGCCCCATGGTGAGCGCGACGATACAGTCTCGTAAACTGAACTGAACTCAGTTGTGGGAGAACGTCATGCGCCTCCGTTCCACACACCTTCTCACCACCTGCGTCGCGGCCCTCGTCCTTGCCGTGGGCGCCTGCGGCGGGGGCGGCTCCAGCGCCGCGAGCGACAAAGAGATCAAGATCGGCGCCTGGTATCCCCTCACGGGTGCCGTGGCGGCCTCCGGCGTCCCGCAGCGCGCGGGCGCCGACGCGTACTTCAAGATGATCAACGACAAGGGCGGCGTCAACGGCCGCAAGATCAACTGGATCGTCAAGGACAACGCCTTCGACCCGCAGCAGACCGTCCAGATCGCCCGGGAACTGATCGGCCAGGACAAGGTCGTGGCCATCGTCGCCGCCAACGGCACCGCGCAGGGCGAGGCGAGCTTCCCGTTCGTCCTGCAGCAGTCGAAGGTGCCGATCCTCAACGAGCTGGGCGGGGCCGCCACCTGGTACACGCCGCCGCGTCCCGGCCTGTTCGGCACCCAGACCCTCTATGAGGACCAGGCGGCGGCCCTGGCGGCCTGGGCAGGGGAGGACGGCGCGAAGAAGGTGCTGGTGGTGCACAGCGACCCCGCCGCGTTCGTCAACGTGGCCAAGCAGGTGGGGCCCGTCCTGCAGAAGGTCAGCCCGGGCAGCACCACCGAACTGCTGTCGGTGAAGTTCCAGTCCACCGACTGGAGCCCGACGATCACGCAGGTGAAGGCCAAGAAACCCGACGCGGTGATCGTCATCCTCGCCTCGCCGGAGGCCGCGGCCTTCCTCAAGGAGGCCAAGCTGCAGGGCCTGTCGGTGCCTATGTACGGGTACGCGCCCACCGCCGCGGCCTCCACGCTCACCCTCGCGGGGGACGCCGCCGAGGGCTTCAAGGCGGTGCAACTGGTCAAGGTGCCCAGCGACGAGGATCCGGCCGTCAAGGAATTCCGCGACGCGATGGCCAAGTACGAGCCGAAACAGCCCGCGGACTTCATCGCCCTGTGGGGGTGGACCGCCGCCAAGGTGTTCGTCCAGATCGCGCAGACCATCCAGGGTCCGGTCACTTCGCAGTCGCTCGTCGCGGCCTACGAGAAGGCGGGCAACATCGACCCCGGTGTCGCGCCCGTCATGAACTTCAGCGCGGCCAACCACCTGGGCACCCGCGCGGTGCAGAAAGTGGTCGTGAAGGGCGGCCAGTTCGTCTCCGAGGGCGACTTCTTCACCCCGCCGGACCGCTGACACCAGGAAGGATGTACATATGGTGCTGCTTGAGTACATGGCCCGCATGGACGGCCAGAACCCGGAGAAGGCGCTCGAGTACGTGGAGCCGGACTTCCGTTTCCTGCTCGCCCTTCCCGGCGGGCAGGTGAGCGGGCAGTCCAGGGAGGACTTCGCCCGGTACATCACCGGCCGCGAAGCGGTCGAACGAGTGCACAACGTCCTGTGTTCGGCGGTCGATGGGAATGTTGAGATGGTTTACGGGGTGGTGACCGAGTCCGGCAGGCCCACCGGGGCATTCCACTCCGCCGCCGTGGTGTCGGCCAACGGGCGGATGCTGCGCTACCAGTCGTTCTTCACGACCTCGTTCGAGCTGCTGGACTGGCCGGCGGCGCCCGGATCGGAGGGATGACATGTACAACCTCGTGCTTCTGGCCGCGCGACCGCCGGAGTGGACCCACGACCGGTTCATCGCCTGGTGGCGGGGTGAGCACGCGGAGCTCACCCGTCGGCTGCCGGGTCTGCGGGCATGGCGGCACACCGAGATAGAGGCGGCGCTGGAAAGCCGGTCCGAAGGCTGGGACGGGATGTCGGTGCTGAGCTTCGACAGCCCGGAAGATCTCCGGAAGGCTCTGGACAGCCCCGAGTGGGCGGCGGCGGTCGCCCAGGTCGGCGACATGAGGGGCCGCCGGATCGCGGTGATGGGGACCGAGCTGGAGATGTTCACGAGCTGAGGGTGGAGGGGGCCGTATGCGGCACCTGGTGAGTGAGTTCCGGCGTCGGGCCGAGGAGTCGGACTTCGTCGCCGTCATCGACGACTCGGGCGAGCACACGGCGCGGGAGCTGCTCGCCCGCGCCGCGCGGCTCGCCGAACCCCTGGGCGGCGGCGCCGGGACCGTCCTCCTGCAGGCCGACAACTCCTGGCGGACCGTCGCGGCGAGCCTGGCCGTGGGGATGAACGGTGGCGTGCTGGCGGTGGTCAATCGCCACACGACCGCCGCCGAGTTCGCCGCGGCCTTCGAGGACATCCGGCCCGACGCCGTGGTGGCCGAACCGTCCGCTCTCGCGGAGTGGTCCGTGCACGCGGCCGGGGGCGGCTGGGACGGCTGGGGGGTGTGGTCGGGCGACGGGCCGCGGGACGTCTCGCGGTGGTCCGGTGGCTCGCTGATCGGGCTGACCTCCGGCTCGACGGGGCGGCCCAAGGGAGTGGTCCAGTCCGAGGACGCCCTGCGCTACGCCTGCTCGCGCACCATCGCCGTCAACGGCCTGCGCCAAGGGGACGCGGTCGCGGCGCTCGTACCGCTGTCGTCGACCGCGGCGTACTGCTTCGGCGTCTTCATGGCTTTGACGCTGGCGGGCCCGCTGGTGTTGTGGAGCAAGTGGGACCCCGCCGCGGTGCTGACCCGGATGGCCGCGACGCGGGCGCGGTGGACCATGTGCGTGCCGACCATGGCACTCCAGCTCGGCGCCACCGCCGCCGGTTCGCGGGCGCTCCAGGGCGTGCGTTCGATGACTGTCGGCGGCGGTCCGATGGACGTCGGGGCCCTCGCCCGTGCCGAGGAGTCGCTGGGCACCAGGATCCTGCGGGTGTTCGGGATGTCGGAGTGCCTGGGCCACACCTCGCCGTCGCCGGACGAACCGGTGGAGATCCGGCTCGGCCGTGACGGGCGCCCGTTCCCCGGCACCGAGCTGCGGATGGTCGGCCCCGACGGTCGCCAGGTGTCACGGGGCGAGGTCGGCCGGGCCCAGGTGCGCGGGCCGTCGCTGTTCCTCGGGTACGCGCACGAGGGCAGGCCGGAGCCCCCGGCGCTCACCGCGGACGGGTTCTTCCCCACCGGTGACCTCATGATGGCCAACGACGACGGGACCGTCAGCGTCATGGGCCGCGAGAAGGACGTGATCATCCGTGGCGGCCGCAACATCGACGTCACCGAAGTGGAGCGCGCCGTCGCGACCCATCCCGGCGTTTGGCAGGTCTGCGTGGTGCCGGTCCCCGACGAGATCCTCGGCGAACGGGTGGCCGCGCTGGTGACCCTCACTGACGGAGGCGGGATCGGGCTCGACGAGATCACCCGGCATCTGCGGAGCGTCGGACTCTCCAAGACCAAGTGGCCCGAGCTGGTGTTCGCCGTCGACGCGCTGCCGCAGACCACGGTCGGCAAGATCTCCCGGGCAGGCGCCCGCGACTTGGCGCGTGACCTGCTCGCCCGCCTGCCCAGCCCGGCGGGCAAGGCGGAGGCGTGACGGCGCCGGCCCGGAGCGGCCAGTGGGCCGAGGCCGGAGCGGAGACGATCCGGCCCGGCGTGCACCGCGTCCCGCTGCCGCTCCCCGGAGACGGTCTGCGCGCCGTCAACGTCTACCTGCTCGAAGAGGACGACGGCATCGTCATGATCGACGGCGGCTGGGCGCTGCCCCAGTCCCGTCGGGTCCTTGAACAGGCCATGGCGTCGCTGGGCCACGACCTCGGCCGGATCACGAAGATCTTCGTCACCCACATCCATCGCGACCACTACACGCAGGCGGTGGCGTTGCGCCGGCTCCTGGGGTCGCGGGTGTATCTCGGCGCCGGCGAGCGACCCGGCCTGGACGCGCTGGGCGAGGTGCGCAGCAACGTGCCGGTCACCTCCCTGGAAGTGCTCCGCCACGGCGGCGCGGGCGACCTCGCCGACCGGCTCTCCCGCCTGGACTTCGGCCGCTTCACCGAAAGCGACTGGGAGGCGCCGGACGGCTGGATCGGCGCGGGCCTCCTCGACCTCGGCCGCAGGAGCCTGCGCGTCATCCCCACGCCCGGCCACACCAGAGGGCACGTGGTGTACCTGGATGAGGCGGCCGGCCTGCTGTTCTCCGGTGACCACGTGCTGCCGCACATCACGCCGTCCATCGGCTTCGAGCTCGGCGACCCAGGGTTTCCGCTGGCGGACTATCTCGCCTCGCTACGGCTGATGACCTGCTTCCCCGACGCGCGACTGCTGCCCGCGCACGGCCCGGTCACCGGGAGCGCGCACGCTCGCGTCGCCGAACTGCTGACCCACCACGATGTACGGCTGGCGCAGGCGCTGCGGGCCCTTGGCGGCCGGACCCTGGACGCCTACGCCGTCGCGCGGCGGCTGACCTGGACCCGGCGCGAGACGCCGTTCGCGAGCCTGGACGACTTCAACCAGATGCTCGCGGTCAACGAGACGGCCGCGCACCTCGACGTTCTCGCGGCGCGCGGACAGGTGATTGTCACGGTCGATGGCGGCGTGAGCGAGTACACGCGCGTGGACGGCGGCGCGGAGTGATCGACCGCGCCGCCGTGCGGTCCCGGGACATCGCGGGTGTTGCGCTGCTGTGCGGTCCCGGAGCTCAGCGGGCGGTGTAGCCGCCGTCGACGTACAGCTCGGAGCCGGTGACGAAGCTCGACTCGTCGCCGGCCAGGAAGAGCGCGGCGTTCGCCACCTCGTCGGTACGGCCCAGCCGCCCCATCGGCGTGTTGTCGAGCATCAGGTCGAGCCTGGGAGTACCCCGCCAGAGCTTGCGTGACAGCGGGGTCTCGATGAATCCCGGATGCAGCGAGTTGACCCTGACCCCACGCTTAGCCCAGTGCAGCGCCGCGTTCTTGGTCATCAGCCGGACCGCGCCCTTGGCGGCGTGGTAGGAGAACTGGCCGCCGAATCCGCCGACAGTGCCGAAGATCGACGAGACGTTGACGATCGACCCCCCGCCGGAACGCTCGATCACCGGGCCGGCGTGCTTCATCCCGAGCCAGACCCCGCGCTGGGTGACCGCGACGACGGCTTCCCACGTCTCCAGCGTCTCCGTCTCCACATCCGTCATCTTGGCGATGCCGGCGTTGTTGACCAGCACGGAGATGCCGCCGAGCCGTTCGGCCACCTCGTTCACGACCGCTTCCCAGACACCCTCGTCGGTGACGTCGAGGCCGAGGCCGATGGCCCGCTTACCAGCCTTGGTGAGCTGTTCGGCGGCCTCCGCACAGCGTTCCGCGTCCACGTCGGTGATCACGACCGTCGCGTCCTCCTCGGCGAAGCGCCGGACGACGGCCTCCCCGATCCCGCCGGTCGCGCCGGTCACCAGGGCCACGCGGCCGGACAGTCGAGCTTTCACGGCGATCTCCTCTGTCGATCTCAATGCGCAACTGCCTCAGACCGTGAACCGGCCGCCGTTGCTGAGCAGTACGGCGCCCACCACGTTCGACGCGGCGGGGGAGGCGAGGTACAGGATGTTGTCCGCCAGTTCCTCGGGTGAGGCGTACCCGATCGGCCCGGAGGCCGCCAGTGCCTGCCGGACGGCCGCCGGGGTGCGAGCCGCCATGGGGGTGTCCACGGGACCCGGCGCGACGACATTGACCCGTACGCCGAACGCCGCCGCCTCCTTGGCCACCGACTGCGCGAGCGCGTGCACGCCCGCCTTGGACGCGGCGTAGTGGGCGTAGCCCGCCAGCGTGTCGAAGGCCGCCGACGACCCCACCATGACGACGGCGCCGCGACCGGCCGGGATCATCGCCCGTACCGCCGCCCGCAGGACATGGAACGACCCGTCGAGATTGATCGCCATGACCCGGCGCCACTGTTCGTCCTCCAGGTGCCGGAACACGTCAAGGGGCTCGCCTGACTGCTGGGCGGCCAGGATCCGCTCCTTGGCGCGTGGATCGTCGACCCCCGCGGTGTTCACGACGACGTCCAGCCGGCCGTGTGCCGCGACGATCCGTTCGACCTGCGCCTCCACGTCGGCGGCGACGGTGACGTCCAGGGCGGCCGGGCGGCCGGACCTGGTCGTCGCGGCCACCGTACGCGCTCCGACCTCGTTGATGTCGGCCACGTAGACCGCGGCGCACCGCTCGCGATCGAGCTGCCGCACGACCGCGGCGCCTATCCCGGACCCGCCTCCGGTGACCAGCGCGACCGCCCCCTCGAACCTGGCCGAGTCACTCACTGGTCGCTCAAGGGAAAGGCGATTTCCGGCGTACGACAGATCAGCAGCCGACGGCACCTGCCGGAGGCGGGGTCCACGAGCGCGGTCACGTTGAACGACGCCTCGAACCGTCCGTCCCGCGTCACCGTCCCCAACCCCAGCTCGACGTCGCCGACGGCCGTGGCCCGGACCAGGTGATGGACCAGCGCGTTCTTCTCGCGCTGCGCGAGATAGCCGACCAGGCCCTCACGGTCGCCACGGAACTCGGCGGTCTGCCCGCCGCCCTTGGAGAACACCACGGACATCTCGAAGTCGTCAGTGATCTTCGTGAGCACGCGTTCGGGCTCGTCGGAGTCCATCGTGGCGAACCACGCGTCGAGCAGGGGGGTGTCGGTGGTCATGGGGCTCCTTCTAGGCGTCTTCCTGGCGTCTTCTAGGCGTCGGCGGTGGTGTTGGTGGCCGTACCGGAGGCGGTTTCGCCGGTTGTCTCGGTGGCCGTGTCGGCGGCGGTCAGACCGAAGACGAGAGCCGCGGCGATGCCGCCCGCGTACGCCCGGTTCCACAGACCGCCGACGTCCGACCCCGCCGCGAGCAGCCCGCCGATCGGTTCGCCGTCCTCGCCCAGGACGCGGGCGCGGTCGTCGACGCGCACGCCGTGGAACGGGAACGTGATGGCCGGCACCGCCTCGATGACGTAATACGGCGGCTCGTCGAGCGGCAGCCGGTCCAGCTCGCGGCCGGGCCGCAGGTCGAGCCCCGCCGAGGCGCGCTGGTTGAAGAGCTCGACGCCGTCGCGGACGGCCTTGCCGTGATAGCCCCATTCCTCGGGCAGGAAGGCCAGCTCGTCCAGGTCCTGGGCGAGCCCGACGCGACCGCCTCGCCTGCTCGCCAGGGCGAACTTGTCGACGGCGACGGCGCCCTCGACATAGGAGCCGACGATCCAGTCACTGAACACCCGGGCGTCGGCGACGAGCAGCCCGCGGCTTCCGGGCTGCTCCAGCAACGCCATGGTGGTGAGGTGATCGCCCAGCGTCTCGTCCGTGAACCGTTCGTTGTTCAGGTTGAACAGGAGCGCGTGCTCGCTGTAGTACAGCGACAGGTCGACGAAGTCCGCCGGATCGGCGAAGGAGATGCCGCTGGGGATGAGGTGACCGTAGAAGCCGGCGTCCTCGTGACCGGTGGCCGCGCCCACCTGGGTGGCCAGGCGGTAGCCGCCACCACGGCTGTGCGGATTCGAGCGCAGCTCCATACGGTCGGCCCGCGGGTGCACGTGGGCGGTACGGAGTGCGAGGTCGCCCTGGAATCCGCCGGTCGCGATGAGCGTCGAGCGAGCCCGCACCGTTCTACGCGTGCCGTCGGCCGACCTCAGCTCCGCCCCGGCCACGACTCCGTTCTCCGTCACCAGACGTTCGGTGCCGGTGTCGAGCAGCAGCTCGCCGCCGCCTTGGAGGATGAGCCGGCGGCAGGTGTCGAGGTAATGGTTGGTGTCGAACCGATGCCCGCGGCCGAAACTGAGAATTCCCTGCTCGTCCCCGGCCTCGACGCCGATGGAGCGGATCCATGAGACGCCGTCGGCGAACCGGTCCACCAGGGCGCGTTTCAGCGCGGCCTCTCCGCGCGGATTGTGCTGATCCATGATCTCGTGGCTGGGAGCGGTCCACGCGTAGCCGGCGAAGCGCGCCGATCCGCCGACGTCGCCGCCGATCTCGACGATCAACACCGACAGACCGTCGCGCACGGCTCGCGCACCAGCCGTCAGCCCAGCCATGCCGGCGCCGATGGTCAGCAGATCGACGGCTTCCGCTTCTGCGCGCACGCGACTCTCCTCCATCGGTACCCGCTGATCAGCGGGCCTGCGGGCGTCCCGCGTGCCACTTTAGACCAAACTCAATTCAATTCAAGTGCTGGTCCTCTGGCGCCGACGAGGCGCAGCGCGAACTCGCTGTACTGCCACACGACGGCGTCCTCGCCGTGCTCGCCGTCTTCGCGATACCAGGCCGCCAGGCCCATGCCGAGGTCGAGGATCGCGTACGACGCCAACCGCGCCGATGCCACGGCGAAAACCCCCTGTCGCGATCCCGCCTGTACGAGATCACGAAACCGGCTCTCGTACTCGGCGCGCAGCTCCAGCACACGGCCGCGATGCGGTTCGGTGAGACTGCGGATCTCCCGGTTGCCGACGAACGCCTCAAGCCGGTGCCGGGCGTGATAGCGGACGTGAGCCTCGGTCGCCCGCCGCAGGCGCTCGACGGGGTCGGTAGTGGTCGCGACCGCCGCGCGGTTGGCGGCGAGCAGTTCGCGCATCGTCGCCTCCATGATCTGGGCGAGCAACTCCTGCTTGGAGGCGACGTGCTTGTACAGGCTGGGCGCGCGCATTCCCACCGCTTCACCGATGTCGGCCATCGTGGTGGCCTCGTACCCCTTCCCGGCGAACAGCTCCAGCGCGACCGAACGAATGTGCTCGACCCGATCCACATCGACTCCTCGGCTAACATCAATTAGCTGCAATGATGGCGCATTGCCACCGCCGGAGGCTACGGTTCGGCTAACGCTCATTAGCCAGATGGGAGACCCCATGGCCGTCGACCTCGCCCCCGATCCAGATGTCGCCGACGTCGCCCGGCGCACCGCGACGTTCATCCGCGAGGCGGTGATTCCCGTCGAGGAGGCACAACACGGCCTCGCGCGGTCGGAGGAGGTCCGCAGGACGCTGCAGCAGGCCGCGAAGGAGGCCGGTGTCTTCGCCCCGCACGTCGCGCGGGAGTACGGCGGGCTCGGGCTCGACATGCGCGGCCGGGCCGCCGTGTTCGAGGAGGCCGGCTACTCCCTGCTCGGACCGCTCGCGCTGAACATCGCGGCGCCCGACGAGGGAAACATGCACATGCTCGAGGCCATCGCCACTGACGAGCAGAAGGAACGTTACCTGCGGCCACTCGCCGCGGGCGAGGTCCGCTCGTGCTTCGCGATGACCGAGCCCGCCCCGGGCGCGGGCTCGGACCCGAGCGCCCTCACCACGCGTGCCACGCGAACGGCTGACGGATGGCGTATCGACGGCCACAAGTGGTTCATCACCGGTGCGGACGGGGCGGCCTTCGCGATCTGCATGGCCAGGACCTCCGGGCAGCCGGGCGAAGCGGGCGGCGCGACGATGTTCCTGGTCAACGGCGACAACCCCGGCATGAAGACGGTCCGGCACATCGACACCCTCGACGAGAGCCTGTACGGAGGTCACGTCGAGCTGGTCTTCGACGACTGCGTGGTGGGGGAGGAGGCGATACTCGGCGAGGTCGACGAGGGGTTCCGCTACGCCCAGGTCAGGCTCGGCCCGGCCCGCATGACGCACTGCATGCGCTGGCTGGGTATCGCGCGACGGGCGCAGGACATCGCGGTGGCGCGGGCCGCGGAGCGGCGGCTGTTCGGGTCGCGGCTTGGCGAGCTCGGCATGGTCCAGCAGATGATCGCCGACAACGAGATCGACATCGCCGCGTCCCGCGGCCTCATCCTGCGGGCGTGCTGGGAGCTCGATCAAGGCGACAGCGCGGCACAGTCCACCGCTGTCGCCAAGACCTTCTGCGCGGAGGCGATCTGGCGCGTCGTCGATCGTGCCGTGCAGATCTGCGGCGCCCTCGGCGTCTCGGGCGACGTTCTGCTGAGCCGCTACCTGCGGGAGGTGCGCCCGTTCAGGATCTATGACGGGTCGTCGGAGACCCACCGCTGGGCCATCGCCAGGCGCGTCCTGCGCCGCCACGACGCGGCGACGGCGCGATGACCGGCGTGACGTGGAGGTGGCGCGATGACCGGCGTGACGCGGAGGCGGCGCGATGACGGACACTGACCGGTCCGCGCTCGACGGCCTGGATCTTCCCGCGCTCGAAAGGTTCTTCGCCGAGCGCGTGCCCGGCTTCGCCGGTCGCCTCAGCGCCGAGTTGCTCCATGGCGGGCGGTCGAACCTGACGTACCTGCTCGGCGACGGCCGGCACAAGTGGGTGCTGCGCCGTCCGCCGCTGGGCGGCCTCACCCCGTCGGCACACGACATGGGCCGCGAGTACCGGGTCGTCGAGGCCCTTGCCGACAGCCAGGTCCCGGTCGCACGCGCGGTCGCCCTGGCCGGCGCCGAGGTGCTGGGCGTGCCCTTCTCCGTGGTCGAGCACGTCGAAGGGGCCGTGATCCGGACCACGGACCAGTTGCTCACGCTGTCCAAGGGCGATATCGCCCGTTGCGCGTACAGCCTGCTCGAGGTGCTGGCCCGCCTGCACGCGGTCGATGCCGATGCCGTCGGGCTGGGGACGTTCGGCCGTCCCCACGGCTACCTCGCCAGGCAGGTGCGGCGCTGGCACGACCAGTGGCAACGGGTCCGGACCCGCCCCCTGGCCGACATCGAGCGGCTGCACGCGCGGCTGGCCGAGGCGTGTCCCGAGGAGAGCGGTACCTCGATCGTCCACGGCGACTATCGCATCGACAATGCCATCCTCGACCGGCACGATCCCGCCCAGGTGCGGGCGGTGGTGGACTGGGAGATGGCCACGCTCGGCGACCCGCTGGCCGACCTGGGACTGCACCTGGTGTACGCGGATCCGGCGTTCGCCCCCGTCATCGGCGGCTCAGCGGCCTCCACCAGCGACCGCCTGCCCCCGCCGGCCGAACTCGCCCAGCGATACGCCACGATCAGTGGCCGCGACCTCGGCCGGCTCGACTTCTATCTCGGCCTCGGCTACTTCAAGATCGCAGTGATCGCCGAAGGGATCCACACCCGCTTCCAGCAGGGCATGACGCGGGGATCGGGGTTCGAATCCGTCGGTCAGGCGGTCGCGCCGCTGGCCGCCGCCGGTCTGCATGCCCTGGCGAAGCCTGCCTGAAGGAGCAAGGAACGCCGGGAGCTGGCCGGCCAGTGGTCGTCGGGCCCATGTTCCTGGGCAGGACCAGATTGATCACGGTCCGGAGGAGATCCCCAACTCCTGGGTCGCACCCGCATGACGGCGTAGTCCGTTGCGTTGAGAGGCGCACCTTCGGTACACCATCGGCCCCGGCGACTGGCTTGTCGCCGGGGGATTTCTTTTGACTGATCCCTTGACCTGGACCCCCGGGAGGGGAGAGTTTGGTCAGAATCGGAATTACGAGTCATTTACGAACCTAGTTCGTAAAGGGGTGTCGTGGCGATGGTGATCGGAGTGGTGACCCACTCCATGCACGGGGAGTTGTTCCGGGAAGCCGCGAACACGCTCGGTGGAGTCGACCTGGAGTGGGTCAGCTACGACCACGAGGACGAGATCCGCGCCAAGGTCGCCGAGTTCCTGAGCACGACCCGGCTCGACGGCTTCCTGGCCGGCCCGGTCCCGTACACGGCCAGCCGCGAACTCCTCCCACCCGGCCTCCCGGTCGGCGTGATCCGCTCGTCGGCGCTCGACCTGACCCTCGCGCTCTATCGCGCCCAGGAGCGTGGCTGGGGTCGCACCCCGGTCAGCATCGACACCTTTCCCGCCGAGGCGGTCGAGGCGGTCGCCCTCGCGCTCGAGCTCGACGCCGACGCCATCGACTGCCTGCCGTACGCCCCCACGCAATCCGTGGAGGACATCGTCGAGTTCCACCGTTCCGCCTACCACCGCTTCGGCGAGCGCAGCTACGTGATCAGCGTCCGCGCCGCCGTCCGCGAGCGACTGTCCGGCGAGATTCCGATCATGAGCGGTATGCCGGTGCCGGCGACGATCCGGACCGAGTTGCACGAGCTCGCGCTCCGGATCGAGTCCGAGCGAGCCAGCGCACAACGCTTCGCCGCCGGAGTCTTCCTGATCTCGCATTCGCAGGACGAGGAACGGGCCCGGATCGGCCTGATGAATCTGTTGCTCAACACCCCCGAGTTCGCCGGCGCGTGGATCGAGGACCGCGGCCGGCGCGGTGTCGTCGTCTTCGCCCACAAGGCCTTGTTCGAGCGCATCACCCGCAACTGGGTCGCCGTACCCGCGCTCGCCGAGGCGGCCGCGGCGCTCGGTGCGCAGGTCTCGGCCGGGTTCGGCGTCGGCGCGTCCGCCCGCGGCTGTGTGGCTCTGGCCGAACAAGCGGCCGCCCGGGCCGAGCGGGAGAGTGAGCCATGCGCCTACCTGATCGAGGACAGCGGCGTGATCATCGGCCCGATGGGTCCGGTCCGGGTGGCGCTCAGCTACTCCTACCGCGAGCACGGCGACGACGTCGAACAGCTCGCGAAGTCCGTCGGCCTCAGCGCCGCGACCGTCTCCCGCCTGGCGGCACTGGAGCACGAACTGGAAGGTCGCGCGGTCTCGCCCGGTGAGCTCGCCGACCATCTCGGCATCACGGACCAGAGCGGCCGCCGGCTGATCCGCACACTTGACGCTGGGGGCCTGGTGAGCGTCGAAGGCACTGCTCAGCGCCATCCGAAAGGACGCCCGACGCGTCTGTACCGGCTACGCATCGCCCAAGCGTTACTGCGCTCATCGCGTTGAAGGGACAACCATGGAGCTCAACCGCCGCCAGATTCTGAAGTACGCGGGTCTCGGGCTGGCCCTGCCCGCCGCATCGCCCCTGCTGTCCGCCTGCTCCAACGACAAGTCCGCGGGCTCCGGCGACGGCAGCGTGAAGTTCGAGGGCTGGGACTACGAGGCCGCGCTCGTCCAGCAGAACCTCGACAACTTCACCAAGACCACCAACATCAAGGTCAACTACACCCCGGTCACGAGTGCGCAGTACGTTCAGAAAGTAGTCGCCGAGTTCACCGGCGGCGGCGGCCCGGACGCCCTTTACGTGTACGACGATTCCCTCGCGGGCTGGGTCGAGGGGGACTACCTGCAGCCGCTCGACGGCATGGCCGGCGTCGACGAAGTGTACGCCGCGATCTACCCGGGCAACGCCTCCGCGATGACGTACCAGGGCAAGCGCTACGGCCTGCCGTACTACACCGACTCCAACTGCCTGACCTACAACGCCGACATCCTCGCCAAGGCCGGGATCACGAAACCCCCTGCCAGCCTGGAGGAACTGGAAGCGCAGGCGGTCAAGATCAAGAACGCCGGCCTCCTGAAGTACCCGATCGGCGTACCGGCGCAACTGTCCGACACCTGGTGGTCCTGGGTGTGGGCGCTGGTCTTCGGCAGCGGCGGCAACATGTTCGACGACCAGCAGGCGCCGATCATGAACACCACCGACACGGTGGTGAAGGACGTCTTCGCCTGGCTGCAGCAGGCGGCGAACAAGTCGAAGGTGATCGACCCGGCCTGCCTGCAACTGCTGGCGGTCCCGATCGACAACGCGATGAAGGCGAACCGGTACGCGTACACGATCGGCGCGCGGTACGCCAGCCGCGACTACAACGACGCGACCAAGTCCAAGGCCGCGGGCAAGATCCGGATGGCGCTGATCCCGAGCCTCGACGGTCAGGTGCACGGGACGGTCAGCAACACCCGGCTCTATGCGCTGGCCAAGGACACCGAGGTGAAGGACAACGCGTTCAAGCTGCTCACCTACCTGGGCGGACTCGACGCGAACAAGCAGCCTCACACCGCGAAGTTCTGGTTCCTGCAGCGTGGTCTCGGGTTCGCCTACCGGTCGATGGCGACCGACCCGGAGATCACCGCGTCGCTGAAGAAGTTCGCCGACCCGGCGATCTACGCCCACCTGGGCGAGATCGCCAAGCCGCGCAACGTGCTCGGCGTGCCGTGGTACACCGAGTTCGAAACCGAGATGCACAAGGTCGTTCAGGGCGTGCTGAGCAATCAGACGCAGCCGGCCGCGGCGGTGGCGAGCTTGGCGCAGTCCGCTGCCACGCTGAAGAAGAAGTACAGCTGAGGATGGCCGTCCAAGCCGAACGCCGGCCGCTGGGCGACAATGCCAAGGCCTGGGCGCTGAACGCGCCGGCCATGATCGTGATCGCCCTGCTGGTCGCCTACCCGATCGCGTACTCGTTCTGGGTCAGCCTGCAACGCAACAACCTGAAGCGCCCGCGGGCGAAGAGTTTCATCGGCTTCGACAACTACCAGGACCTGCTCAGCGATCAGGCTTTCCTGTCCGCGCTGAAGGTGTCGGCCCTGTTCGTCGTCGTGGTGCTCGGGCTGACCGTCGTACTCGCGCTGATCCTGGCGCTGGTGCTGAACGAGCGGTTCCGCGGCCGCGGTCTGCTGCTCAGCCTGGCCTTGTTGCCCTGGGCGATGCCGGGGGTGGTGAACGGCCTGATGTGGCGGACCATCTTCGACGCGAAGACCGGCGCCCTGAACGGGCTGCTGACGCAGCTCGGACTGATCGACGACTATCACGCCTGGCTGACGTCCGCGACCGGCGCGTTCCTGTTCACCGCGCTGGCCCAGGTGTGGAACACGCTCCCGTTCTCGGTCATCATTCTGCTCGCCGGATTGTCGACGATCCCTTCAGAGCTGTACGACGCCGCCACCGTCGACCGAGCGGGTGCGGTGCAGCGGTTCGTCCAGGTGACGTTGCCGTGGTTGCTGCACCCGCTGCTGATCGTGCTGATCCTCGAGACGATGAACGCCTTCCGTGCCTTCGACACCATCTACGTACTGACCGGCGGCGGACCGGGTGACGCGACCACCACCATCGCCCTGCTCAACGTGCAGACCGTCCTGACCTTCACCGACTTCGGCCTGGGCAGCGCCTACGCCTGGGTGATCACCGCGATCACCCTGCTGATCTCGGTCGCCTACATCGGCCTGCTCTACCGGAAGGGGAACTTCGAGGTATGAGCACCGTGGTGAAGGTTCCCCTGCGCTACCGGATCCCCTGGAAGAAGATCGTCCTGTACGTGCTGGCGGTCGTGTTCGCGCTGTATCTGGTGTTGCCGTTCTACTGGATCGTCGCGATGAGCTTCATGCACGAGGTGGACGCGATCTCCGTTCCGCCGCACTGGATTCCGGCCCGCCCGACGCTGGAGAACTATCTCGGTTTCATTCATCCGAGTGAGGCCCAGCAACTCGTCGGCGGCCGGGCGATCGACGAGACGCCGTACTCCTTGCGCAACAGCCTGATCGTCGCCACCTCGACGGCGATCCTGAATCTCGCGCTGGCCACGTTCGCGGCGTACTCGTTCTCGCGGTTGAAGTTCCGTGGCAGCCAGGTGCTGCTCATGCTCTACCTGCTCACCCGGATGGTGCCGGGGATCGCGATCATCATCCCGTTCTACCTGCTGATGCGGACGTTCGGGCTGCTGGACACCTACCTGGCGCTGATCCTTTCGTACACGACGTTCGCGCTGCCGATCACGATCTGGATCCTGAAGGACTTCTTCCGCTCGGTGCCGCGCGAGCTGGAGGAGGCGGCCCGGGTGGATCGGTGCGGCTGGTTCCGGACCATGTGGTCGGTGTTCCTGCCGGTCGCGGCGCCGGGGCTGGTCGCGGCCGCGGTGTTCGCGTTCATGACCGCGTGGAACGAGTTCATGTTCGCGTTGTTCCTGACCAGCACGAAGGCGGCGAAGACGATCCCGGTGGTGGCGGCGAACTTCGCCACCGACTTCAACACCCAGTTCACCGTGATGGCCGCGGCCGGCGTGCTCGCGGTCGTCCCACCCCTGGCACTGGCCCTGCTCTTCCAGCGCAAGCTGGTCCAGGGCATGGCCGCCGGATCCGTGAAGGGCTGACAGATGGCAGAGGTTCGACTCGAAAGCGTCACCAAGTCGTTCGGCGGCAAGACGGTGGTGAAGGACCTGAATCTGACCATCGAGGATCAGGAGTTCCTCACCCTGGTCGGCCCGTCCGGTTGTGGAAAGTCGACGACCCTGCGCATGATCTGCGGCCTCGAACGGGCCTCCGAGGGCAACATCTTCTTCGACGGCAAGCCGGTCACCTGGCTGCCGGCCAACAAGCGCGACGTCGCGATGGTGTTCCAGAGCTACGCGCTCTACCCGCACAAGACGGTCCGGCAGAACATCGGGTTCGCGCTGAAGATGATGCGGGTGCCCAAGGCGACGATCGAGGAGCAGGTGCTGCGGGCGGCCCGGACGCTGGACATCGAGGACCTGCTGGATCGCAAGCCGCGCGAGCTGTCCGGTGGTCAACGGCAACGGGTCGCGCTCGGTCGCGCGATCGTACGGGACGCCGGCGCGTATCTGCTCGACGAGCCGCTGTCCAACCTGGACGCGCAGCTCCGGGTGCTGATGCGCGCGGAGATCAAGCGGCTGCACGTGGACGTCGCCCGGACGTTCATCTACGTCACCCACGACCAGGTCGAGGCGATGACGATGTCGGACCGGATCGCGGTGATGCGCGACGGCGTCGTCCAGCAGTGCGCGACGCCGGGGGAGATCTACGAACGGCCCGCGAACCGGTTCGTCGCGTCGTTCATGGGCTCGCCGCCGATGAACTTCGTCACCGGTGAACTGGCCGACGTCGAGGGCGTCCGTACCTTCCGCAGCGGCGCGTTGAGCCAGGAGCTGGGCCGGTACGACGTTTCGCCGGAGGACCCGGCCGTCATCCTGGGCGTCCGGCCGGAGGACGTGACGTTGTCGCCGACCCCGGTCGCGGGCTATCTGCCCGGGAAGGTGTTCGTGTCCGAGCCGCTCGGTCCGGACGTGCTCGTCACGGTCCGGATCGACGGCGAGCTGCTGAAGGCCCGCGTCCCGGTGCCGTTCCGGCTGGGCCATGACAGCACGGTGTACGTCGGCTTCAACCAGAACCGCCTGCATTTGTTCAAGGCCTCCGACGGCACCGCCCTGCACGCCCCCCATCGAGAGGAACACTCTTGAGAGACCCCGAGAACGCGATCGTCGAGGTCGAGTTGCCGGACGACTTCGACGACTTCTGGGCGGCCGGCCTGGCGGACTGCGCGTCGTACCCGCTGGACCCGGTCCTCACCGAAATGCCATCGCTGTCCACGGACAAGGTGATCGTCCACGATCTGCGCTACACCAGCTACGGCGGTCTGCGGATCGCGGGCTGGTACACCGTCCCGCGCGATCGGCCGGCCCCGCACCCGGCGTTGGTGACGATCCCCGGCTACATCTCCGAGCCGACGATCCCGAAGGAATGGTCCGAGCTCGGGTACGCCGCGCTCGCGGTCGCGCCGCGCGGAAAGCTGCGCTCGAACGACGTGTTCAACCCGGGCTACCCGGGATTGCTGACGCACAACATCATCGACCACAACACCTACGGGTATCGCGGGTTCTACCTCGACGTGGTGCGGGCGGTCGAGGTCCTGCTCGATCGACCGGAAGTCGATGATCTGCGGATCGGACTGCAGGGGTCGAGTCAGGGCGGTGGCCTCGGGATCTCGACGGCCGCGCTCATGCCGGACGTGATCCGGTGCGTCGCGGCGGGAGCGCCGTACCTGTGCGGGATCATGACCGCGCCGACACTGACCCGGTCGTATCCGTACGAGGAGATCAACGAGTACTTGCGGGTGCACCCGAAGGACGTCGACCGGGTGCGGGAGACGGTCGCGTACTACGACGGGCTCAACTTCGCGCCGAAAGTGCGGGCGCCGACGCTGCTGTACCTCGGGCTCGAGGACGACGTGTGCCCGCCGGAGACCGGGTTCGCGCTGCGGCGGGTGCTGACCTGTGAGACCACCCTGCACGCCTACCCGCACTGCGCGCACCACGCCGGGCTGCCGGGCGTGATGCGGATCGTGGAGGACTTCCTTGCCGAACACCTCACGCCGGGACGGTGAACCGATGGACTTCGACAGCTACTGGTCCGGCGTCGACGAGGAGTTGGCCGCGATCTCCGCTCGGCCCGGGCTCGACCTGGTGCCGGCGCAGAGCACGGACGAGGCGACCAGCTACACCGTGCGGCTCACCAGCACCGGGCCGTACCGCGTCTTCGGTCATCTCAGCATCCCGGCCGGTGACGGGCCCTTCCCCGCGCTCCTGCGGACGCCGCGCCACGGGAGCGTCAACCTCGTGCCGCACCCGAACGATCGCAGCCGGTACGTCGTGTTCGCCCTGATGCACCGTGGTCAGCGGCTGGCCGACGAAGGGTTCTCGGCGGCGTACCCGGGATTGCTGACGATGGGCATCGACGACCCGGCGTCGTACGTCTATCGCGGGATCGCGGCGGACTGCCTGCGGGCCGCGGAGTTCCTGATGAGCCTGGAGGAGGTCGATCCGGCGCGGGTGGCCGTGAGCGGGGACGATCTGGCGCTGCTGACGGCCGCGCGGCGGCCCGGGTTCAGCGCGGTCCTGCTCTCGGAGCTGCTGTTCTACCGGGCGGCAGAGGCACGGCTGAAGTCGAGCCGCTATCCGCTCGAGGAGCTCAACGATCACCTCCGCGCCGGCTCGTCGGCGCGGATCATTGACGAAACTCTTGCCTACTTCGACCCGGTCCGGCACGCGTCCGCGGTGACCGCTCGGACGTTGCTCGCCGTCGACGACCCCGACTGGTGCGCCGCACTGATCGGGGCCTTGCCTGCCGCGAGTGTCTACAAGCTGACCCACTTCGACGGCACCGACAACGACTTCCTGGATGCCTGGCTGGCCGAACTCTCCGGCGTACCACCGATGTCGAGATTCCTCGCATGACCAATCCGTTCGGGGTCCGGCCGGTCATCAACGCCTCCGCGACACTCACCGCACTGGGCGGCTCGCTGATGCCGCCCTCGGCGCTGAAGGCGATGACGGAGGCGGCAGCCCACTTCGTCGACCTGCCCGAACTCCACGACCGCGTCGGCGAGCGCCTGGCCGCGCTCACCCGCAACGAGGCGGCCTGCGTGACGTCCGGCGCCGCGGCGGCGATCACCCTGACGGTCGCGTCGTGTGTCGGTGAGCCCGCGCAGGCGTTCCCGGCCGATGCCGAGGTCGTCATGTTCACCGGCCAGCGCAACGGCTACGACTACGCGGCCCGCCTGACCGGCGCCCGCATCGTAGAAGTCGGTCCGTCGATCGAGGAGCTCCGAGCCGCCCTGGTACGACGCCCCGCCTGCGTACTGTGGTTCGCTGGCGCCCACTACGCGGCGGATGCTCTGCCGATCGAGGACGTGATCCGAGTCGCCGGGGAACTCGCCGGTCCACCGGCTGTGCCGGTGATCGTGGATGCGGCGGCCCAGATTCCACCCGTCTCCTCGCTGTGGAGATTCACCACGGAGCTCGGCGCGGATGCCGTGATCTTCAGCGGCGGGAAAGGGCTGCGCGGACCGCAGTCCAGCGGGCTCGTGCTGGGGAAACGGTGGATCGTCGACAGGTGCCGGGCGCACGCGTCGCCGAATCAGCAGATCGGGCGCGGGATGAAGGTCGGGAAGGAAGAGCTGCTCGGGCTGTACGCCGCGGTCGAGTGGACGCTGGAGCAGGACGAGGAGGCACTGCTCGCGAGCTATGAGCAGATTGTCGACCGGTGGATCGTCGGCTTGCGCGGAGTGCCGGGTGTCGTCGCCGAGCGTGGGTACCCGAGTGAGGCGGGCCAGCCGCACGGGCGAGCGGTTGTCCGATTGCTGACCACCAGCGGCTGGACCCGGGACGGGTTGGTGCGGGCTTTGTGGGACGGAGACCCGCGGATCGCGGTCGGCGTGTTCGGCGTACCCGACGACGCGATCGCGCTGAACCCGCAGACGATCGAGCCGGGGGAAGACCTGGTGGTTCTCGACGCACTGGTTCGGCACCTGAGCTCTGGAGGTGGCGAGAGAGCCGGACGAGACGTGTGACGGGATAGCTCGGCGAGCAGCCGGGGAACCAGTTCCCACATGCCGGTCACTGGTCTCGGATGGTGGTGGCCGCCAGATGCAGCACGGCCGGGCCGTGGATCGTGGACGGTACGGTGAACTTCACCAGGCCGTCGCTCGGCACCGTGATCTCGTCGCCGGGCAGGGATGTCCGTTCGTCGATGGCGTACCAGTCGGCTGTGTAGCCGCCGGCCGACAACTCGGCGGTGAACACCTCGCTGGTCCCGGCCGGCCGCAGGATGAGGTACTCCTTGCCGGGGTGTGCCAGCGCGTAGCCGGTGGAGGTGAGGTCGCCGCGAGGGGGCATGCCGATGAGGTCGATCCGCTCGGCGTAGCGCCGGGTGTCGCCCATCGCCTGGCGGGCCGGTTCGAAGGCGTCCTGTGCCGAGGGGACACCGTCGATGAGGCCGTAGTCCATCAAGATCGGGTTATGGCCGCGCAGGAACGCCTTCCACACCCAGAGGGCGTCGCCCTGGCCAGGGGCGAAGTGGTCGGTGTCGCTGAGCAGGACCTTGCGGCCGTCGGCGGGCGGCGGGTTGTCCAGCCATCGCGACGGTGTGCCGCCCGGGGCGGACGGGTGACCGCCCTCGCGGTAGATCTCGTCGTCGTAGCCAGGCGAGATCCAGTCGGCGGGTCCGTCGAACAGGGGCGCGTTGACCAGGGTCTGGTCGGCCACCGGGAATTGCATGGTCATGCCGATCGGGCGCGGGTCATATCCCTGCTGCCGCTGGTACTGCCGAACGAAATTGATCACCCAGTACTGCCAGCCGGTCGAGTCACCCCACTCGGTCTCCAGCGGTACGCCGAGCACGTCGGCCATCTCCGGGCTGACCGCGCCACCTCCGGACGATTCGTTGGAGACCTCGTACAGGACGTTAGGCAGGTCGTGCACGGTGTCGACGACCTGCTGGATGTAGGCCTCCTGCAGCGCCTGTACGGCGGGGTCGAGGGGCAGGACCTGGTGGTCGAGGATCGAGGTGATGGCGATGCCGTTGACGTTGTTGCCGGCGTGGAAGGGATGGCCCTCGACGTTGTCCGGCACCGGGCTGAGGTGCAGTGCCCAGCCGTCGAACAGCATCACCGCCACGTACATGCCGCGCTGGCCGGCGGCGGTGACCCGCTCGCGCAGCCGCTGGAAATAGGCCGGGTCGAACTGGGACAGGTCGAACTTCGCATCGCCGTCCTTGGCCGTACCTTGCCCCGTGCGCGGCCATGGCTGCGGGCTCATGTTCAGGTGGTATGCGCCGCCGGCGGCCTGCGACTGGAACTGTTCCCAGCGCCACAGCCGGATGAAGTTGTGCCCGCGAGCGGCGAGGAAGTCCAGGTAGGCGCTGTAGTCCATCTTCTCGGGCTCGGCCGGTGCGGTCGCGCCGGGCCCCATGCCGTCGTGGAAGTTGTTCCAGATGTGCGAGCCGGTGAGATACACCGCCCGGTTGTCCGAACGTACGGTGAAGTAGCGCGGGTTGTCCGCGGCAACTTCCAGCGGGCCGGGCATCCGATCCCGGTATGTCGATATATCCGACATGATGTCTCCGTTCGAGTTGCGGCTGTGTCAGTGGTGGATCGGGTAGCGCAGGTGCGTGACGCCCTTGCCCTCGATGACCGCCGGGGTGCCCAGCACGAGATGACGGACCCCATCACGTCGCTCCCTGGTCGTCTAGTTCGGCTGTTCGCGGCAAGCCTGCCTTCGGCGGCTGAACAGAACATCGGCCAGGTGGCCGAGGCCAGGACTCTCCGGTGGCCGATTTCCGCTCTTCGATGGCAGACTGAGCCCTGCCATGACGTCCGCAATGCCCCCTGACCTGCCCGTCCAGCTCGCCACCTTCGTAGGCAGGCGGTCCGAGCTGGCCGCGGTGCGCGCGCTGCTGGACACCGGGCGGCTGGTGACGCTGACCGGCACCGGCGGCGTGGGCAAGACCCAGCTCGCCGCGCGGATCGCCGCCGCCGAGGTCGCGCGCCGGCCGGACGGTGTCTGGTGGGTCGAGCTGGCGGCCGTCAGCGACCAGGCGCGGCTCGCCGAGCTGGTCGCGGCGAGGCTCGGCGTGCTCGTCGAACCCCTCCAAGGCCCCGTACGGTCGATGACGGCGCAGTTGCGCGGCCGCCGCGCGCTGCTCTGCCTGGACAACTGCGAGCATGTCATCGACGGCGCCGCCGAGCTGACCGCCGCGCTGCTGTCGTCGTGCCCGGAGCTGTCGGTGCTGATCACCAGCCGCGAGCCGCTGGCCGTGCCGGGCGAGGTGGTCTGGCGGGTGCCACCGCTGGCCCCGGACGAGGCGTTGCGGCTGTTCGTCGAGCGGGGCCGCCAGGTGCGGCAGCTGTTCGGCCTGGACCAGGAGGGTGAGGCCGCCGCACGGGTGCTGTGCTCCCGGCTCGACGGCATCCCGCTCGCCATCGAGCTCGCGGCCGCATGGTTGGGCTCACTCACTCCGCAACAGATCGAGCGCGGCCTGGACGACCGGTTCGGCCTGCTCGTCCGCAGCCCGCGTGGCGTCGCCGCGCGCCAGCAGACCCTGGCGGCGTCCATCGCCTGGAGCCACGACCTGCTCGACGAGCCGGACCGTGCGGTGTTCCGCCGCCTCGCGGTGTTTCCTTCCGGGTTCGACCTGGACGCCGTACGGACGGTCTGCGCGGGCGGAGAGGTCGCTCGCGACGACGTCCTCGCCAGCATCGGCCGGCTGGTGGACAAGTCGCTGGTGGTCGCGGAGACCCGCGGCGGCGTGGCCCGCTTCCTGCTGCTGGAGACCATCCGCGACTACGCCGCCGATCGGCTGCGTGAGGCCGGGGAGGTCCACCTCGTCCGCGACCGCCATCTCGGCCACTTCCTGGCCTTCGGCGCCGGCGGGCCCGAGCGGGCCGCCGATCTCGACGCCTGGCGCGCCCGGCTCGAGGGTGAGTACGACAACCTGCGTGCCGCCCTGGAATGGGGGCTGGCCGCCACCGATCCCGACAGGGGACGCCGCCTCGCCGCCGAGCTGTCGTGGTTGTGGCATTTGCATCGACACGGGCACGAGGGCATCGCGTTCCTGCGCCGCGCCATCGACCGCGTGCCGGCGGACCGATCGCTGCTGCAGGCGCGGCTGCTCACCGGGTTAGCGCTGGTCGCGGACACCACGAGCCCGCTGGACATGGAATACGACGTGGCACGGCAGGCGCTCGAACTGGCCACCGCCCACGGTGACGAGAGCCTGCGCGGCCAGTGTCTTTCCCTGGCAGCGGTCGGCCGGTTCTACACCGACTTCACCGCCGCCTGGGACCTGACCGTCGAGGCGATCCGCTCCGCCGACCTCGCGGGCGACCAGTTGTTCAAGCATTCTCAGCTGGCGCTGCAGGGCATGATCAGACAGCTGCAGGACCGGCACGACGAGGCCCGCCCGCTGCTGGAGGCGGCACTCGACGGCCTGCGCCACCGTCACCGCGGGATAGCGTCGACCACGCTGGCGTACCTGTCGAGCGGAGCGCTCGCGAGCGGTCGGCCGGCCGAGGCCCGCCGCCTGGCCGAGCAGTCGCTCGAACTCGCCGAGCCGCTCGGCGACTACCTGCGCGTCGGCATGGCACGCGGTGCCCTGGCCGCGGCGCACACCGCGTCCGGAGACGTGAGCGCGGCGCTGGAGGCGATGCGGCCCCTGCTACTGCTCATGGAGAACGCCGAAGCAGCCGTCTTCGTGCCCGGCATGGGGTCGGCACTCGCACAAGTGCTGGTGGCCGGCGGCGATCTCGACGGGGCGCTGCGCTGGTTCGAGCACGATGTGCGCCAGGCCGAGCACGTCGCGCCGACCTACCTCGCGGCGCAGGTGCACGCCGGCTACGCGGAGGCCCTACGGCGTGCCGGCCGGTACGAAGACGCCCGCGGTGAGCTCGACCGAGCGGCGGCCATCGCCGGCGAACTCGGCATGCCACGCGTCCTCGCGGACGTGCTGCAGCAACAGGCCCTTCTCACCGGTGACCCCGACCTGCATCACGAGGCGCTGACCATTCGCGTCGCCCACGGACTGCGCACGTTCTGGGTGGACAGCCTGGACGCGATCGCCGCCTGGCTGGCCCCGCCTAACGCGGTGCGGACGCTGGCCGCGAGCACCACGGCACGCGCGGCCCTGGAATATCCACGGCGCGTGGCCGAACGACGTGAGTACGACGAACTGCTCGCCCGGCTCAGGCAGACGCTCGGTGAACAGTTCGCGACGGCATGGGCGGCGGGCGCGGAGCTGTCCCTCGACGACGCGGTCGCTTACGTCCGCCGTAGCCGGGGTACCCGCGACCGGCCGGCCGCCGGTTGGGACAGCCTCACCCCGACCGAGCTGAGCGTGGCACGGCTGGCGGCCACCGGCCTCAACAACCCGCAGATCGGAGCACGACTCTTCATGAGCCGAAGCACCGTCAAGACCCACCTCTCCCATATCTACGCCAAGCTCGGTGTCGCCAACCGCACCGAACTCGCCGGAGTGGCGTCATTCACCGACGATCGGGATTCGGGAGGCGGCCGAAACACCCCAGAAAGGGCCACGGGGCTGAGCGTTGATCGTTAGGTGAATCATCCGTCCCCTCCGCCGGATGGCGTAAAGGTCATCGCCACCGGACCGGCACCTTTATGGTGGTTGGCCTCGCCAGCCCGTCATGGAAGGCGATGACCGCCGCCTCGGTACGGGTGGCCGCGCCCAGTTTCGTCAGGATATGGGAGACGTGCACGCCGGCAGTACTCGGTGAGATGTGCAGCCGGGCGGCGATCTGCCGGTTGCTCAGGCCCTCGGCGATCAACCGGAGCACGTCACGCTCGCGCTCGGTGAGCCCGTCCTGGGCCGGTCGGGGCCGCCCGAGCAGGGCGATCTCCCGAGCAAGCGGCGCGGCGCCCAGGGTTTCGGCCAGTTGCGCGGCTTCCCTGAGGCGGGCCGTCGCGCCGGGCCGGTCGCCCGCGGCCAGCGCGGCTCGCGCGCCGTGGAACAGGCTCAGCGCCAGCTCGTACGGCTGCCTCAGTTCCCGCCAGGCAGCCGCCGCGGGGTCCCAGCCGTCGTCCTCGATCAGCGCGTGCAGCATGATCTGCCAGGCCCGGTCGAGCGGCCCGTCCACGCCGAGCGCCGCATCAGCCGCGGCGAGTTCGGCCTGCCGTGCCGCGACCCGCTGCCGTAGGTCCGCACCGGTGCCCTGGGCGAGCCGTACGCGCTGCGCCAGCGCGCCGGCGACCAGGACCGGCCGGGCATCGCTGCTGTAGACCTGGGAGAGCGCCGGATCGGCCAGCGCCCGGCTCAGGAGCAGATCGGCACGCACAAGGTCGCCCTGGGCGACGGCGAGCAGGCAGAGCAGCTGATGGCGGGGGAACAGGGTTGCGCTGTCGGCGTGCTCCACGGCGGCCGCCGCGGCGGCCGCCGCGGCCAGGTCCCCGCGCAGCAGCGACAGGTAGCCGGCCAGGGCGCGCACGGCCTGCCGCGACAGCGGTGGTGGATCCTCCCGCAGGCACTCGGCCAGCACGGCGGCCGCCTCGTCCCACCGCCCGGCGAGGATCAGGCCGCGCCCGGCGTAGCGAGCGAGCTCCGCGCCACGGCTGCGGCCCAGTCCGTACCGGCGGGCGTGGCGGATGCCGTCGCAGGCCGCCTCGATGGCGCGCCGCTGGTCGCCGGCCTTGGTGTGCAATGTGGCCTCGTACATCGGGACGGTCATGAGCAGGTCGTGGCTGTCGAGCCGTTCGGCGAGCGTACGGGCCTGCGCCAGCATCCCGAGGTCGCCCGTCATGGACCCGACGCCCAGCAGCCCGCGGACGGTGACCATGGCATCGCCAGTGCGCCGGCCGATGCCGAGCGCCTCCTCGAACGGCTCGCGAGCCTTGCCCACCTCCGGCAGCAGGCCCATGGCCAGCACCCCGAGCAGCCGCCCCCGCTGAAGACTGCGGGGGTCGGCAGGGAGCAGGCTCAGGGCGCGTCGCCAGTCGCAAACGCCGGTCGCGTTCAGCCGGTGCCGCAGCCTGCCCCGATGCTCCAGCAGCTGGGCGGCCCGCTCGGGCTCGCGCCGCTCATCCACCGCGGCCAGCCCGGCGGTGGCGTAGTCGATACCGCGGGCGTAGTCGCCGCTGAGCATGCACGCCTCGGCCGCGCCGGTCAGGACGTCGATCCTGTCGGCGCCCAGTCGTGCCTCCGGGTCCCACAGTTCGAGGACCTGGTCGAGCATGCGGACCTGCTCCTCGTAGGCGTAGGACCCGCGTGCCTGGCCCGCGGCCAGGTAAGCGGCGGACAGGGCCAGCCCGCGATCCCCGGCGGCGTAGGCGTGCGCGGCCAGTTCCGCGTGGGCGCCCCAGTCGCTCAGGGCCGCGGCGTAGCGCGCGTGCAGGCGCGCCCGCTCGCCGGGCAGCAGATCCTCATACACCGCCTGCCGGATCAGGGCATGGCGAAAGTCGTATCCGTCGCCTGCCGTGACGAGCAGGCCGCGATCGACGAGTTCCCGCAGCAGGACGTCCAGCCCGGCCCCGTCCTGCCCGGCCACCCGCGCCAGCAGCCGATGGCCGATCCGGCCGCCCGCCACCGAAGCGATGCGCAACAGCTCGCGAGCCGGGCCCGGCAGCGACCGCGGGCCATACAGCAGCAGGTCGCGCAGGCTGTCCGGGGTCCGCTCACCGGCACGGGCGAGCGCCTCGACGAACAGCGGATTGCCGTCGCTGCGTTCGTGCACGCGGCGTACGGTGGCCGCGTCCGGCTCCGCGCCGAGAATCGCGGCCAGTTGGCGGCCCACCTCCTGCCGATCCAGGCGATCCAGCCGCAGTGTGGTGGTGCGCGGGCGGCGGGAGACCTCGGACAGCAGCGGCCCGAGCAGTCCGTCGCCGTTCCCCGGCGGCCGGTAGGTGATCAACAGGAGCACGCCGGCCTGCGCCAGGTTCCTGGCCAGGAAACCGAGCAGCTCGCGGGTTGCGGCGTCCGCCCAGTGCAGGTCCTCGATCGAGACGACGACCGGCCGATCCGCGGCCACCCGCTCGACCAGCGTCAGGACCTCCTCGTACAGCCGGTGTTTACCGCCTTCCGCCTCACCCGCCTCGCCGAGCTCGGGGAACCAGCGGGCGATCTGGCGGTAGGGCCCTGGCAGGACCCCTTCGACCCGGATCAGCCTGCGCAGCACCGTCACGAACGGCGCGTACGGCAGGCCGTCACTGCCCAGTTCCGCGCAGGCGCCCTCGACCACCCGTACCTCCGGGCCCAGGGACCGCGCGAACTCGGCGAGCAGCCGTGACTTGCCGATCCCGGCCTCCCCGGCGACCAGCGCAACCGCCGGCCCTTGCTCCACCGCCATGTCCAGGGCCGCCGCCAGCGCCGACAACTCCTCGCCCCGGCCGACGAACACCGGACTGACCACGCGCTCCGCCACCACGGCGCCAGCATATAAATACACAGATCACCCGATGCGTCATGTGTGTTTATCCGGCCACGCTCGAAGCATGACAGCCACCTACCCGCTGCGCACCATCGGCGCCCATGAGCTCGACGCGTGGGCTCGCATGGTCACCACGACCTACGGCCAGGACTGGTACGAGGGCGGCCTCAGGAACGCCGCCTCTTCCATCGAGCCCGAACGCACGATCGCCGCCTACGACGGGGAGGAGATCGTCGGCGGCGCGTCGATCTACGGCCGCATCATGACGGTCCCCGGCGCGGCCACACCTGTCGCCGGCGTCACGCTGGTCGCGGTCCTGCCCACGCACCGGCGCCGCGGCATCCTCACCGCGATGATGCGCAAGCAGCTCACCGACCTGCATGAATCGGGTGGCGAGCCGATCGCCGCGCTCAACGCCGCCGAGGCCACCATCTATGGCCGCTTCGGGTACGGCGTCGCCAGCCATGTGGCCGAGATCCAGGCGGACAAAAGGTTCATGGCCCTGCGACCCGGCATCGACTTCGGCGACGGAACGATCCGCCTGCTCAGCGGTCAGAAGGCGCGGCCGCTGCTGGAGAAGATCTACGACACCGCCCGCCGTACGGCGGTCGGCTGGGTCGACCGCACGGAGAAGTTCTGGCAGGCCCGGCTGGCCGACGGCGAGCGCGTGCGCGACGGTGGGACAGCACTGCGCTGCGCCGTCCACCTGGAGCCCGGCGGCGAGGCCAGCGGCTACGCCTTCTACCGCTCCAAGCCGGGATCGGCGCACGTCATCGAGGTCGCGGCCACCACCAGGCAGTCGTACGCCGCCCTGTGGCGCTTCCTCATCGACCTCGACGCTCACACCCACCTCAGCTACGACGGCGCCATCGACGAGCCGCTGAAGCACCTGCTGGCAGACCCGCGTGCGGCCCGCGCCACCGTGATCGACAACCTCTGGGTCCGCCTGGCGGACGTCGACCGGGCGCTGGCGGTACGCCGCTACTCGACCCCGCTGGACCTGGTTCTGGAGGTCCAGGACACGTTCTGTCCATGGAACGCGGGGCGCTACCACCTGGGGGCCGACGGCGAGTCCGTCACCTGCGAACGCACCCGCGCCCGGGCCGACCTGCGGCTGACCTCCGCCGAACTGGGTGCGGCCTACTTGGGCGGCACCACCCTGTCGTCCCTGGCGGCCGTCGGCCGGGTCGAGGAACTGCGCGGCGGCGCGGTTACCGCCGCCTCCCTCGCCTTCCGTGGCGAACGCGAGCCGTTCCATCCCTCGGGCTGGGCCTTCCCGGCCTTCTGATGCGCGGACGACCATGAAGCTTCCCACTGACACTGATCTGATCACGATTGGCTCTTCACCTCCGCATGGCGGGAGGTCCGCACAGCCGAAGGGCTTCAGGCCATCACCACCCTGCCGCGGACGCCCAGGATGAACGCCATCTGACGCTCATGCTGCGCGAGTGCCTGATCCACTACAACGGGCACCGGCCACACCAGTCCCGGCACCAACGGCCCCGGACACCGCGACACCAGCCTCACCGGGATGTGGCCGACCTCAACGAGGCGGGCATGTTGACGCCGCTGGTGCGGCATGTTGTGATCCACACATGCGTATTTCGTACTTATTTAGTAGGAAATAAGGTGGCCATGAGGTTCCTCCAGCGTGCCGCCGCAGCTGTCATGCTCCTGGTGAGCGCGGCGGGCATCCAGGTCGTGCAGAGTGGACCGGCGCAGGCGGCTCTGCCCACCGCCGCCGTCGCCCTCGGCGACAGCTTTGTCAGCGGGGAGGGCGCGGGGGACTACCAGCCCGTCGTCGACACCTCCGGTACGGCACAAGCCTTCCCCGGCTGGTCGGCGCCCAACAGCAACGCCTACTTCTGTCACCGCTCGGCGAACGCCTCGGTGTTCACGGCGTCGCTCCCGGGCATTCAGCAACGTTTCAACCTCGCGTGCTCCGGCGCCCAGCCCGCCGACATCGCCACCCCCTCAAGCGCCCGCGCCGAGGGCCGCGCCGTCGCCTCGCAACTCGATCAGCTGCGCGCCCTCGCCCAGACGCACGACATCGACGTCGTCCTCGTCGGCCTCGGCTCCAACAACACCCAGTTCACCTTCGGTGACGTGGCCACGCTGTGCGCTAACCGCTTCATCGCCGACGCCTGGACAGGCTGGTGGGAGTTCTGGGCCTATCTGAAGGGCGAGGTGCCGCAGAGACCCTGCAGCGCCTCGGACCTGGCCACCGACGCCGAGGTCGCCGCCGCCACCACCGAGACCACCGCGGCCCTGCGCCAGATCCTCGACACCCTCGCCCAGATCGACGCCGACGGCACCCACGAGGTGATCCTGCAGACCTACACCAACCCGCTGCCGCCCGACATCGCCCCGCAGTACTACGACGAGGACGGCCGCACCGACACCCGCGACAAGTTCCGCGCCCTGGGCGCCGAGCGCTACGCCGCCGGGTGCCCGATTCACCGTGCGAGCCTCGCCCCTGGGCACGTGTTCTCCGAGAACCTCGGCTCCCTGGTCAAGAACGTGCAGGCCACCCTGGCCGCCGAACGCCCGGCGGCCGACCTGCGCGTACTGGATGTCCAGAGGGCTTTCGACGGGGCCAGGCTCTGCGAGAACCCCGACAGCCCGGAGGGCGCGCTCGCGACGCCGATCCGGATACAGGACGGGCCGTCCGGCACGTTCATCACCAGCCTGTCCGGCTGGGACAAGATCGGCATCCAGCGGGCGGCGAACACCTGCGTCACCTACTTCCAGACCTGCCAGGAGTCGTGGCACCCCAACGCCGCGGGCCACACGGTCCTCGGCCAGTGCCTGACCGGCGCTTTCACCGCGGCGCCCCGCGCGATCGTCACGTGCGCCCGTAACGCGAACGGCACGCTCACCATCTCCTGACGTCTCCTCAGCTTCGCGTCCGGCTGTCTGGAGCCGGACGTGTCGCGGGGGCAAGCGATCGGCCTGGGCGGCATGGCGGGGGCAGCGCCGCCCGAACCGCCGTCGGCGGCTTCCAGACCCTGGAAAGACGAAATCCCGTCCAACCTTGGCTCCACTCGGTCACATGCCGGCGATGAGTTTGTCCACCCGCTCGTCGACGCTGCGGAACGGGTCCTTGCACAGCACGGTGCGCTGCGCCTGGTCGTTGAGCTTCAGGTGCACCCAGTCGACGGTGAAGTCGCGCCGCTTCTCTTGCGCCTTGCGGATGAACTCGCCGCGCAGCCGCGCCCGGGTGGTCTGCGGCGGCACCGACTTGGCCTCGAAGATCTTGATGTCGGAGGCCACCCGCTCCACTGCGCCGCGCCGCTGCAGCAGGTAGAACAGCCCGCGCTTGCGGTGCACGTCGTGGTAGGCCAGGTCGAGCTGGGCCACCCGGGGCGAGGACAGCGGCAGGTCGTACTTCTTCCGATACCGCTCGATGAGCTGGTACTTGATGACCCAGTCGATCTCCCGGGACACCGTGTCCAGGTCGCCGGTATCCACCGCCCGCAGGGTGCGCTCCCACAACTCCAGCACCCTCCGCGCGATCACGTCGCCGCCCCGCTGGTCCACGAAGTCCTTGGCCTTGCCCAGGTACTCCTGCTGGATCTCCAGCGCCGACGCCTCACGCCCGTTGGCCAGCCGGACCCGCCGCCGCCCGGTCATGTCATGCGAGACCTCGCGGATCGCCCGAATCGGGTTCTCCAGGCTCATGTCGCGCATCACAATCCCAGCCTCCACCATGCGCAGCACCAGGTCGGTCGCGCCGACCTTGAGCAACATCGTGGTCTCGCTCATGTTCGAGTCGCCGACGATGACGTGCAGGCGGCGGAACCGCTCGGCGTCGCCGTGCGGCTCGTCCCGGGTGTTGATGATCGGCCGAGACCGGGTCGTCGCCGACGACACCCCCTCCCAGATGTGCTCGGCGCGCTGCGACACGCAGTAGACCGCGCCGCGCGGCGTCTGCAGCACCTTGCCCGCGCCGCAGATGATCTGCCGGGTGACCAGGAACGGGATCAGCACATCGGCCAGCCGCCCGAACTCCCCGTGCCGGCCCACACAGTAGTTCTCATGGCAGCCGTAGGAGTTGCCGGCCGAGTCGGTGTTGTTCTTGAAAAGGTAGATGTCGCCGGCGATGCCCTCTTCGCGCAACCGCTTCTCAGCGTCGACCAGCAGCCCCTCCAGGATCCGCTCACCGGCCTTGTCATGGGTGACCAGCTCCACGACGTTGTCGCACTCGGGAGTGGCGTACTCGGGATGGCTGCCCACGTCCAGATACAGCCGGGCGCCGTTGGGCAGGAAGACGTTGCTCGATCGGCCCCAGGACACGACCCGCCGGAACAGGTAGCGCGCCACCTCGTCCGGAGACAGCCTGCGCTGACCCCGAAAGGTGCACGTGACGCCGTACTCGTTCTCCAGACCGAAGATGCGTCGATCCATTACCTCACACTATTCTCCCCGCCCGCGCGACGGGGGAGATCGTCTTTCGCCCGACCCCGGCCGGGGATTGATGTGTGGGTACCCGGAAAGCCGACAGCACATGCGCCACGAGGCCGGCTTGCAACGGAGTCTGACTAGCCGCAGCGCCCAGTTGTGGCGATCGTCTACCGACCTCCTGCACGCCGAGACCGGGACGAGGATCGACCTCGGCGCGATGCCCCCTCAGAGCGTTGCTCGATGCCGGGCAGCTCAGCACGGCAGCAAGGGTCCGTGGCGATCAATACGATCGCGCCGGCGAGAGCCGTCGTCACCCGAGCCAACCGCGATGTACGTCGTCTCGTCATGACCAACCCTTCGGCAGGAGCGGGCACGATCCGGCACCGAGGAACGCTTCCCCTCGGCGGTACCTTTCTTGGAGGACCGGGGTCAATGCGGGAACCGGCCTGCGCTTCGCCTGCCGCCATTCCCGATCCCTCTCGTGCGAGTTCCTCGGAGGACCGATAGAGGCATCGACCATACCCGGAGCGCTATCGGTCTCGCGCCCCGAGGCTGGCCTGATCGGCGGCGGTACGGCCGGCCGCCCAGCCCTCCCGGTCCCAGGACGTGCGGATCGCGTGCGAGATCAGGTTCGGGAACATGCGCTCGACCGCCTGCTCCACCTCTTGCTCACGGGCCGCCAGCACCGGCACCAGGTCGGTGCCCCGGCTGGCGCTCTCCTGCGAGACCGCGGCCGCCGTGGCCTCGGCGAGCCGCTCCCCGATCCTGGAGGCGAACGCCGACAGGAACGACTGGCGGAATGTCTTGTTCCTCGATCGGCCGGTGCCGTGCTTTCTGGTGCCCGAGTTCACCAGCGCGGTCTGCGCCTGCACCAGCAGCGAGGTGAACAGCATCTCCACCCAGGACAGGTCCGCCCAGAACCCCAGCACGGTGGCGAACCCCAGCTCCTTCGACCAGATCACCCGGCACCTGTTGGCCTCGGCGATGAGGTTGAGCAGCACGGCCTTGGGCTGCTCGTACGGCGCGTCGATGCCGACCCGGATGCCCGCCGGGGCCTCGCCTCCGCCTGGTCGCGCGTCCAGCATCGCCGCGTCGATGCTGTACTTCGCCATCAAGCTCTGCGCCGCCGACGTGAACGTCTCCGCCTCCGCCTCGTACGTCGTCGACTCCGCCTTGGCGAGCAGCGCCCGCACCCGCGCGAGCGTCTTCTCGCTGACCGCGTGCGAGCGTGCCTGGACCGTACGGCGAGCGGCCCCGGGCGGCGGGCTCAACGACTCCAGCCGGGGCAGCCCGGTCAGCAACCCCAGCAGTTCCAGCACGCCGGAGACGGTCATCAGACGGCCGGCCCCGCCGCGCGCCTGCCGCGCCGCCAGGTAGCCGCCCTTCCACCACACCGCGGCCTGCAGGCCGGCGAGTTGGTCGCGCCAGCGCTCATCCACCATGGCCGGCGCGTAGGCCCGCATCTCCCAGGCGATGAGGTCAGCCGCCGCCCGCCCGTGCCAGTCGGTCAGCCGCCTGGCCGCGATCCTGACCACGTCGGCGGGCTGCCAGCCGTTGCGCCACAACCCCGAGATCGCACAGGTCACAACCTCCACCAGCACGCGATCGGCGTCGTCCCGGTCGGCCAGGAAGGCGGCGGCGGAGTCGAAGGACGCCTGATCCTCGCGGGCAAGCGCCTCCATCGCCGCGCCGATCAGCTCATTGGCCTTACTCACACATGCCGTCCACCTTGATAAAAGTCCCCCAGGACTCTACCGTGACGGAGCCCCATCCCCTGCGTGGGTGAACCTCAAGGCGTCCCGCACCGGCCCGAGCGGGGCCGGATTCCGTGCCGGTCAACCTGATGGCGCGTCAGTACACGTCCGTCGCATAGCGTCCCGCCGCTCGCATCTCCCGCAGCCATCCGTCGCCGTCCTGGTCGTCCGAGATCGTGGCGCCGATGCGGCCGAGTGCCTCTTCGACGGCCGGGCCCATGCCGGTCGCGTCGCCGCAGACGTACACGTGCGCCCCGGCGTCGATCTGCGCGGCGGCGCCGGGCGCGAGCCTGTTCGCCGTGACTCCGGCTCCTGCTGCCGCAGCCCGGATGGGGAGGGCCCGTCCCAGAGCTGTGCCCGCGTTGGTCACGACGACGGCCTTGCCGTTCAGCGCATCCATCGGTTCTGACTTCCTGCCGGCAGCGGAAGGGCTGTCGGGTGTCACCAGGCGACCGGCAGTTCGTGGACGCCGTAGGCGGACATGTCGTGCCGGAACTTCACTTCCTCCAGCGGCACGGCCAGGCGCAGCCCCGGCAGCCTGCGTAGCAGTGCGGGTAGCGCGACCTGCAGTTCCACGCGCGCCAGGTTCTGCCCGAGGCACTGGTGGATGCCGTAGCCGAAGGCCAGATGGCCGCGGGTGTTGCGGCCGAGGTCCACGGTGTCGGGCTGGTCGAGGAACGCCGTGTCCCGGTTGGCGGCGGGCAGGTTGACGGTCACCGCTTCGCCGGCCCGGACGAGTTGCCCGCCGATGGTGAGGTCCTCGGTGGCCACCCGTACGATCATGTCCTGGGCGATGGACAGATAACGCAGCAGCTCCTCGACGGCGTTGGCCACCACGGCGGGGTCGTCGGTGTCGCGGATCCGAGCGGCCGGTCCGGGTTCTGCAGCAGCGCCAGCGTGCCCAGGCCGATCATGTTGGCCGTGGTCTCGTGTCCGGCGAACAGCAGGATCATGCCGTTCATGGCGGCTTCTTCGCGGCTGAGCTCGCCCGTGGCGACCCGCTCGGTGAGCAGGCGGCTGATGAGGTCGTCGCCCATCGCGGGCCGGATCCCGGCCCACGCCCTGGCCTCACCTCACCGCGCCGACTTCCACATCCTCATCCTGATCACCGCAGGCGAAGGCCGACATGAGATCGACTTCGCTTCCCACCCCTGCTCGCCTGGCACCCTGCTGTGGATACGGCCGGGACAGGCCCACCGCTTCCACCACCCCGGCAGCCTCGACGGCAAGGTGGTCCTGTTCACCGCCGACTTCCCACCCGATCTCGACAGCGCAGGGCCGCGGCTCACCGGCTGGCTCGCCGCTCCCCGCTGGACCCCGGCCGGACCCGACCTCACCGCTATCTCCACCGCGATCGACCAGATCGCCGCTGAACGCGCCGCGTCCGTCCACGCGATGCCCGTCGCCCTGCTCCGCCACCTGCTGGCCGTCCTGCTCCTGCGGATCGATCGGCTGCCGACCGAGGACGACCGCCGCGTCGACTCCGCCGCCGCCGAACTCTTCGGCCGATTCCACGCCGAGCTCGAACGCTCCTACGCCCTCACCCGCTCCGCCGAGCACTACGCCGCCCGCCTGGGCTACACCGTCAAACACCTCACGCGCGCGTGCGTCGCCGCCGCCGGCCACCCCGCCAAACACCTCATCGACGCCCGCGTCGTCCTTGAGGCCAAACGCCTGCTCGCCTACACCGAGGTCCCCGTCGCCGACATCGGCCGCCGCCTCGGCTTCACCGACCCCCCAACTTCGGCAAGTTTTTCGCCCGCCACACCCACACCACCCCCGGCGCCTTCCGCCGAATACAGAAGGCATCGGGCTGAAGCAGCCCCCTCGTCATCGAGGGCAGCGAGGAATTGACCGGCGCCCACCCGCTGCGCGGAGCCCGGCTCGGGGCCTCCTCACCGAGGTCGCGGTGGACCTCTATGCCGTCGAGCGACGCGTGCAGGTCGTGGATGTAGTCGCCGTAGCGGCGCACGTTATCTTCCTGGTGAGGGGACACGATGGCCACGTCGGCGCGATGCTCCTCCGGGTCGTTCTCGGCGTGACGAAAAGCACCTCGCCTCTCTCGGCCGGGTGACGTCCCCATCACAAGACCACGACCCACGGCTTATGAGGCCGTGGTTTTGCGTGGCACGCGGTGTCGGGATGTGTCGCGGGATCAAGGGTTCCGCTGGTCGGAGCGAGGCTTTCGCGGGCGGTCGTGTCGGGGTTTCCGCCCTGAATCGGGGTCGCGTGAGAGTGCAGGTCCCCCCACGGTCTCCCCTGGCGCCCCATCTCGGGGATCACGTGGAGGGGTAGAGCGGTTCTGAATTCCGCGCGGCGGCCCACCTTATCGATAGCGACGAGGCACATGATCGCGTCTACCACTTCTTCTAGGACGCCTCCACCTACGCGACTGGCTGTACAACGCCGACGACCCAGTGGTGGCAGCCAGGCAGCAGGCCTCAAGCACCAGCAGAAGACCTTCATCAAGAGAGCCCGGAACTCCTATGGCTCCGGCAAGCCGCCACTCAGTTGATCAATGGGAACGGCGACGGGCTGCCAAGACCACGGTGACCTTGGCGATGGCTTCGGCGCCACCAGCGAGGCTCGGAGACGACTAGATAACGATATGCAGTTGATCGACTACAAAGAGTGATAGTTCTGAGAAGTCACCACTTCCGAGACCCGAAAAGGGGCACCCTCGTGATCAAGCTTTCGCTGGCCGGTCTGACCCTGGCCGTCACCGCGGCGACGGTTGGGTTGGCTCTCGTCAACCCATCGCTTGCCGCGGCCCAAACGCCGGAGCAGCAGTGGTTCATGGAGTTCGACGGCGTGCCGCATGGAAAGATCTGGACGCGGAGCAGCGGGCACAGCCAGTGTCTGACCGCGAACACCTCCGTTACCGCCCCGTGCGGCAACAACACCCCGGGGCAGTACTGGTTCATGGAGTTCGACGGCGTGCCGCATGGAAAGATCTGGACGCGGAGCAGTGGGCTCAGCCAGTGTCTGACCGCGGTCCCGAACACCTCCGCCGTCACCACCGCCCCGTGTGGCAACAGCACCCCGGGGCAGTACTGGTTCATGGAGTTCGACGGCGTACCGCAAGGAAAGATCTGGACCCGGAGCAATGGGCTCAGCCAGTGTCTGACCGCGGACCCGAACACCTCCGCCGTCACCACCGCCCCCTGCGGATGACCTCTCGACTCTCCGTCGCCTAGGTGGTCAGTACGACCGTTGCATGACTTTGGGCTCACCTTTGGCTGGCCCCAACAAGGGCCCCGGCTGCGCCAGCAGGATCCCGAGCGAGATCATCGGCTTCAACTGCGCCTAGCCGCACCACCGCCCGCTCCGAGCCGGGAGCGGGCGGACCGCCGCGTGATCGCGGTTACACAGCGCTCCTTTTCCTCCCTTCTAGCGGTCGTCGCAACCCCCAGCTTGGGGAGTGCGATGGACTTCGAGATCAGGGCAAGCCGGGAGCGGCAAGGCCCGAAGAAGCTGACCTGTGAGCGGGAGGCATACTTCCGGCCTATGGATCAAGGATTCAGCAGCCGCGAAGCGTGCCGGATCGTGGGGATCAACATCAGGACCGGGAAGCGGTGGCGGAACGGCTCGGCACCGAACAAGGCAAAAGAGAAGGGGGCACCGCCGACCGGACGACCGACGGTGCCCCCTTCGGACGCGTCCCGATACCTGCGGGACGACGAGCGGATCTACATCGCCGACCGAGTGCGGGAGAAGGCGTCGATCCGGGAGATCGCGCGAGCTGGGTCGTGCACCCTCGACCATCAGCCGGGAGATCCGCCGCAACCGGCACCCCACAGGCGGCCAGTACTGGCCGCACGCTGCTGTACCGCTTCAAAAGTCATGGCAGGGCGCTTGACCGGCAAGTCGACCTGATGCGGCGGTACGGGCAAGATCGGTTCTTGTGTCGGTCCGTCTCCTGTATTTGATCATAATTCGGTTGTTCGGCTGGCTGGTGCTGCTGGGCCGAGACGAGGCGACGAAGGATGTCGAGATCATGGTGCTGCGTCATGAAGTGGCGTTACTGCGGAGGCAGTCACCCGGCCGAAGCCGGACGGGGCCGATCGAGCGATCTTGGCCGCGCTGTCCCGGCTCTTACCGCCCGGGTTTGAATCCTGCGGAGCCGGAGGGTTGGCCCGGCTCCACGAGATGCCGACACCTCATGGAGGACCTTCCTGCGCGCCCAAGCGCAAGGGCTGCTGGCCGTCGACTTCTTTCATGTCGACACGATCTTTTTGCCTTCCGTGCCGAAAATCGGAGCGATGGAGCGAGAATGGTTGCGACCTCTGGCACCTACGGGTGCAAGAAGGGCCGCCTCAGACCGTCTGATACTTCTCCTGCTCCGCGAGGCACTGCGCCGCCTTGAGGAAGACCTTGCCCCAGAACGTCCTGACGTCCAGCGCGCCGGTCTCCAGGTAGCGCTGCATGATGTTGTCCTCAAGAGTGGGCGCGAGTGACGCTCCAAGGACCTCTATGACAAGGTCTTCCGGTAGCAGCCCTCGCTCGGCCACGCCTTTCCACGTTCCGATGACTCGGACAGCCGCTTCTCGGGTGTCCTCACGATCCAGTGCCCGCCTGAAGGTGGCAATGAGCCCGAACCGGTCGCGTGGGTCGGAGATGTCGGCTCCGTCTGGGCCGCATAGGGCGATGATGCCCTCGTCGGTGGACGCGAGCCCCAAGACGGCCACGATGCCCGCACGCTCGGTCACCGGCTTGTCGAACCATCCACCGATCACCGTGTCGAAGACGATTTGACGGTGCTTTCCACCCAGTGAGGTGAACGCCTTTGCGAGGATCTCGCTGTCCACTTCCTTGGTCTTGAGAGCGGCCCGCTGGAGACGTACGAGAGCCATTGTGGGCTCCTTCTTGCCGAAGACGCCGCCGCACACTTCGGCGACCAGTTCGACCAGCTGTTGTGGCGGGTTGTAGGCCAGCCAGGTGTACAGGCGTGCGCGAATGTACGGTCCGAACCTCGGGTCGATGGCTGCGTTGGAGAGAGCCTGGGCCAGGAACGACCGATTGTTCGCGAGGAGCACGTGCCGCAGCCGCTTGATGATCTCGCCGTCCCGGAAGTGCAGCGCCAGATCCAGCAGCGCGTCGATGACTCTGGCAGCGTCGTCGGGCGGCAGCTCTGCCGCCTGCTGCACGGCCCACTCGGTCAGCAGTTCCCGGTACAGCTGGAACTCGTCCCACAGATGCCGGCGCGCGGCGGTGGCGAGGCCATGATGGTTGGGTGCCAGGTAGGCCCTGTCCCCGCGCCGGATGATGTGGGCCTCCTCCAGCCGCTTCGAAGCGATGGTGTCGGCCAGTACCGCCGCCGGCCCCCGATTGTCGCCCAGTTTTACGCGCAGGGCCTCGGACATCTGCAGGATCGACAGCGTGCGTCCGCCATCGCAGAGCGCCGCGGACCAGAGGAGGGTACGAGTTCCGAGCGGTCGGGGGAACTTCTTCTCCAGCCAGCTCTCCCAACCGCTGTACTCGTCGGCGATGTCCTCCGCCTTCAGGCTGGTGGACTTCCCGATGATCTCGGCGAGCCGGGCAGCGTCCTCGGCCCGGGGCGACGAGCCGAAGATCTTGGCCAGGGGCTCCTCGTCGAGCAGGTGAGCACGGTCCTTGAGGCCGAAGGCGACAAGCTGCTGTTCCACAAGGTCGTGGGCGTCCGGGGACGGTAGCGGCACGAGCAGGTGTTTGAGGTGCTGGGTCCACGGCCCGGCCCAGACACGGCCGGTCACCAGCACGACGATGAAGGCTGCGCTCTCCCGCGGCCAGGACAGCAACCCCTTGCCGAAGTCCTCTGCGGGCTCCTCCGTCGCGTTGGACAGATCGAGGACGTAGCCATGTCCAGCCTCTGCCGGAGGCAGGAGACGGCGTTGGGGCCGCGACCAGGTGGGTTCGAGCTCGTGGAGTTTCTCGCGCGGAGAACGGTCCAGCAATTGCCGCAAGGCGGCGGTGTGGCGTCCCGTACCGGCGTCGCCGAGCAGGACCACGACGTGGTGCTCACGCAGTAGAGGGCCGAAGCGGTCCCATTCCTCACTGTCGGGAGCGACGAAGCGATCGTCACCGCAGACCGCAAGCTCGCCGTCCGTAATCGCACGGACCTCGACCAGGTCCTCGCCGTAGTTGTTGAAGTGCTGGACCCCGGCCACGAATGCCGTGGCTGTGTCGCTGACAGATACTTCCAGCGTCGTCATCGGTTCTAACCTCGGCAATTCGAATGAACGGCGACGTCACCGACCGATGCGCAGGTCATTGAACACCTGATTTCCGGCGGTGGAGAAGACCGTTCCAGATCCGGAATTGGTGATGTTGATGGTCGTGGTTCTGGTCTCCGGGGAACTTCCGACCGCGTGTGTGAGATCGAGCCCGTACCTTCGCAGTAGTTCGGCGCAGATCATGTGCTGGTCAAGGTCGCCCGCTCGGGGTCCGGCCTCCTGGGCGAGATCGTAGAGGCGTCCGAGGACGGCGTCCGCCGGTAGACCCGCGGCAGAGGCAAGGTTGGGGATCAGGTCGAGTTCCGCGCGCCAGTCGCGGCCGTCGCGACCCACCTGCACGGGCCACACGTGCAGGGCGGAGAGGACCTGGTGGGTCAGGGCCTCGGCCTCAAAGCGGCTACCGGTCGCCGCTGCAGTGGTCACGGCCGTCACGACATGGTCGTGACGGCTTCGCAGGCTGGCGCGGGTGACCCCTTCGCTTAGCAGTCGGCCGAAGGAGACCGTGTCTGGATGGGCGCGGGCCATGGTGGTCAGCTCGGCGAGGGCTTCCAAGTCGCCAACAGGGTCACCGGCCGCCAGGCCCAGGAGCAGGCGGCCGTCCTTCAACTCCTCCGTATGGGAGCGGCACGCCTCGATCGCGGTCGACATGACCTTGACGAACTCCGGGTTGCCGCCGGTAACCGACAGGCGCTTCTTGACCTGTATCTCGATGGTGGGACCCTGGCCTGCCGTGTCCGTTCCCACCACTATGTCGTCGAAGGCGTGACCGGCGACCCTCTGCTGCAGGGCGACGCGCTGGATGGGCAGTTGGATGCCGATCGGGACATGCGCCCCCCGCAACATTCGGCTCAGCAGCACGGCCGCGAGCCGGTACTCGAAGATCACACCAGCCCCGCCCGTCGCCTCCGGAGAGACCGCACCACCCGACACCCAGACCACCCGCCCGAACCGTTGGAAGTCACGCGACCATGAGAAGCGTAGACGGGACCACCGACAAAACGTTGGCAGGCGATGATCAATGAGGGAGCCGTTGAATGAGCTGGCCCGCGAGAAGACAGCTCCCATCAGGACAGCGCACCTCCGAAACCTCCGCATCGATCTCACAGCACTTGGCGGGAGAGTGTCACTCTAAGTGTGGAAATAATCGCTATGGGTAAATGGGCGTAGGTAGATCATCTTAACGCTTCGGGGGAGCGTCCATCATGTCGAGCACACGGGAACATCGACTCTGACCACCAGTTTCGCCCACAACCACGAGCAGACGGGAAGCCTGGCACGGGCTGCTCATCATGGTGGGGAAAGATCCCCCCATCCCGATGGCGCGGCGCTGCTGCGCGAGCTGCTCGGCGACCAGGTGCTGGACCTGATACTGGAACGCTCGCGAGACGGGGCGGGCGGGCTGCGGCTGACCCCTGAGGGCTCCATGCTGGGCGAGCTGGTCAAGGCGGTGCTGGAGCGGGCCTTGGAGGTCGAGCTGTCAACGCATCTGGGCTATGGCAAGCACGATCCGGCCGGCAACGGGACGGGCAACTCTCGCAACGGCAAGATCGACAAGACCGTGCAGACCGGAGTGGGCCCGATGCGGCTGGCCGTGCCCCGGGACCGGGCCGGCACGTTCGAGCCAGTGCTGGTGCCCACACGGGCCGTCCGAATCTCCGGCGGCCTGGACGACATGATCATCAGCCTGTACGCGCACGGCATGAGCGTGCGCGACATCCGGCACCACCTGCGCCAGGTCTACGACACCGACCTGTCACACTCTGCATAGGTCGTGCCCGGGACGGCGCGAGTGACCAGCGAGACGATCTCGCCAGGAACGAGTGTGCACGGATGAGACTCCCGTTGTCAGCCGGACACGCGAAACCCCCGTCGCCGCGCGGAAGCGCAGGCCAAGCGGGGGGTTTCGACTGGCCATGAGTGGTAGGGCGGGTGGGACTTGAACCCACGACCCACGGATTATGAGTCCGACCGTCGTTAGAGTTGGGTCATACCTTTGACCAGCGACAACATAGTTCGCACGCCGCCGTGTTGGCCTCATCGGGTGAGCATTGGGTAATGATCAGGGCTGAGGGGCTCTGTGTCACCTGCCCCTAGCCTCCGAGGGGTAGCGGTTGGAACTCCTGCAGAACGGCCGTCAGAGTGTCGTACAGCAGGCTACATTTGTCGGTCCGGTCCTCTATCTTGGCCAGCATGAGCGATGGCTGGCACACCTCCCTCGGCGACTTGCTTACCCGCGACGAGCGGATGGCGCTCTACGGCGGCGCCAAGTACGGCGGGATCGAGCCGTCCAGTACGACACAAAACGTCTTCGTCTATTCAGATCCCAGCCGCGGTGAAGCTTTCGGCTATAACTTCGACGGTTGGAACGACGATCGCACTGTCTTCTTGTACACGGGTGACGGCCGCGTGGGCGATCAACAGATGCGAGGTGGCAACCGTTCGCTTGCCGAACATCGCGCTGAGGGTCGGGTCGTCCGTCTCTTTATAGCCGACGGGGTGGTCTCAGGAACAGGTACCAAGACCCATCGCTATATAGGGCCGTTCGAGCTAGATCAAGAATGTCCGCACTTTACGGAGGAAGCACCCGACAAAGATGGCGAAATGCGTCTGGTGTATGTCTTTCGCCTTATTCCAATCGGGGAAAGCCTCTATCGCGATCTCGATAAAAGCGAATATGGAGATGTAGCCACTGCAACGCAGGCAGCGCTAGTTCCACTGGAAGTGAATAGCACCCCAACCTTCCGAAATCCAGGCGCTGCCCCTCGTGTCGCCTCGCGCCGTGAAAGCGATTTGTGCGCTCGATATGTAGCTAGCGTGGGGCGCCCATTTCAGCGATGGCGTATTGTGCCAGTCGGCGAGAGTCGTCCACTCTTCACTGACCTGTACGACGAAGAAGCTAACGAGCTCTACGAAGCTAAGGGGGTCACAACCCGAGATGCAGTTCGACAGGCCGTAGGGCAACTTCTTGACTATCGACGCCACATTGAACCTACGCCGCGGATGGCTCTACTATTGCCGCATCGTCCAAGTGCTGACCTCATCGAATATCTGCATGCTGTAGAAGTTTCGTGCGTATATGAGGCCCCCAGCTCAGGGTTTGTTCGCATCGCTGCGATATCCCGCCCAGAGCTTGTTCCTATATCAAATGAAGATTGAGGCGGAAGTGGCCGACGCACCTCTGAATCTAGACAAGCTCATAGATGGCGACGCTAGTCAATTCTCGCTCTATATTGATAAAATCGTCACGGTTGCGGGGGATAGTATCTCGCTGCCCCCAAATGGAATCACGGTTATAGTCGGGGGCAACAATGTAGGAAAAAGTACTTTCTTGCAGGAAATAAAAGTGCATCTAGAATGGCAAGGGGGAGCAAAGCGGCTCGATAAAATCGTTGACCGTATGGGTCTGCAAAAAACGGGTAGCGCGAAGGACTTAATTGCATGGCTGGACTCTCATCACGCTCGAACCGTAGAGAACAATCATGAGGGTTTTTTGGATCAAAATCAGACCCTCACCTCTATGCGGGGCATCATAAATGCATGGCAAACCGAGCACTTTAGTGGGAGCCTGCATGGACTTGCGGGACTTCTTGTTCATTCAGGCGACGCACACGCACGGTTTCAGTGGGTACAACCGCAGCCCGCGAGAAGCGACTATAGTGCCGCCGCCACACATCCACTCCATAGGCTGCAGGATGACGAAAATCTTTTGAAGGCAGTCTGCGACCTTTCGGAAATGATATTTCGTGAAAAGCTCATCCTCGATTGGTTGAGTGGGGAGGTTCGCCTCCGCGTCGGAGATCTGACCGTAGACGTGCCACCAGCTAATGCTATTACCGCAGAATACAGGAATGCGCTGATCGCACTCCCGCCCCTACACGCGCAGGGCGATGGCATGAAGAGTCTCATGGGACTTCTATTGCCAATAATAACAAGCCGCTATCCGATCGTCATCGTTGACGAACCTGAGGCATTCCTGCACCCACCTCAGGCGAATGTGTTGGGGAAAGTTCTGGGGCAACTGGCCCGAGATCGAGGCATTCAAATTATCGTCGCAACCCACGACAGGAACCTGCTGATAGGGCTACTGGAATCTCAAGCGCCAGTTTCGGTTGTGCGACTTGACAGAAAAGCTGATACCGTGCGTGCGCATCAATTGGATCCAAGCCGAGTCCAAGGTCTGTGGAGTGATCCCGTTCTTCGGTATACGAACGTGCTGGATGGATTGTTCCACAGAGTTGTAGTTCTTGCGGAAGCAGACAGGGACTGTCGATTCTACAAGGCTTCGCTGGATGCGGCGGAATCACTCCAACGACTTTCGTTCAATTCGGGTGATGTTCTCTTCGTTCCCGCAGGCGGTAAAGACGGTTTCGTGCGACTCGCGAGCGTATTGCAAGGAGTTTCGGTACCTCTGGTCGCCATCCCCGATTTGGATCTGCTTGACGATGAATCAAAGGTGAGGAAGCTCGTTAGTTCATTCGATGCAGAGTGGCAACCCCACTCTGCAGAGTATCGAGTTGCCACCAATGCTTTCCGGCAACCGCGAGCTACCGTCTCATGCGGACAGATACTTGCCCAAATTCAACTAGTTCTTCAGAGGGACCCAGATAAGGTATATGATCGCGCAATATCCGAACTAGTAAAGAGCGCAATGCGAGCCGAGCCAAGCCCTTGGCGGCAACTTAAGGATTATGGTGACCGTGCTTTCAAGGGCGAGGCTGCCGTGGCCGCGAATTCTCTCTTGGATTGGCTTGATGGCATCGGCATCGTTCTAGTTCGTGCCGGCGAGCTTGAACGGCTTGCGCCCCTGGTTGCCGCACAAAAAGGCGCCGGATGGCTGGATGCTGCTATACGGGAGGGCGCACACGAGCAGGAGCCAGCTCAAGATCATATCAAGCGATTGATACGTTCGATTGAACGGATGCTTGCATAGTTGAGCTGACGCGCTTCTGTGCCTCATACTGTCGTATGACCGCCCGGTCTTAGCTGTTCAAGGCACTCCTTACTCGAACAGCTAAGGCATGGATAGCGAAGTTTTTATTCCATCTGCAGTGGCCCTACGTGGGTGCTCTCGGTCACCACTAGAGTTCCATCCCCGCCCCAACTGGGAGCCCGTCACCAGTGTGGCGGAAGCCGACGATCAAAGGTGTCCCGGATATCCATTCCAGGCGTGACGCCGTACGCCTGGAGCAACCTGCACGCTCCGCTCAGCGCGTCCGCGACCTTGCCCTCCTCCGGGAAGTCCTTCACGTCCAGTCCGTTCTGACTGAGCAGGAATCCGACTTCACGAATGAGCTGGTATGGGTCGTAATACTGCTGCGGTTTGTCGCTCATTGAGATCCCCCTTACCACGCTTTCCCAGTAATGCGTACGTACGCCTCGATATAGCGCGCTCGCGTCGCCTCGACAATATTTTCGGGCACTTCCGGTGCCGGAGCCTTTTTATCCCATCCGGTGCCGGCGGCCCAATCGCGAACGAACTGCTTGTCGAAAGCGAACTGAGGCCGTCCCGGTTCCCAGGCTTCCAGTGGCCAGAAGCGAGATGAGTCCGATGTTAGGACTTCATCCCCCAGCGTGAGTTTGCCGTTCGCGTCCCAACCAAACTCAAGCTTGGTGTCCGCGATGATGATGCCGCGCTCACGAGCAATCTCAGCGCCGCGCTTGTAGACGTCGAGGGTGATCTGACGAAGTTCGTCGGCAACCTTCGCACCTTCCTGGCTCACGACATCATCAAGGGTAATGAATTCGTCATGGGCCCCGATCTGCGCCTTAGTCGTAGGCGTGAAGATGGGTTCTGGAAGTTGGGATCCCTCGACCAGGCCCGTAGGTAGCGACACGCCAGACACGGCGCCGTCGCGCTCATATTCCTTCAGCCCGAGGCCAGCGAGATAGCCTCGGGCGATACATTCGACCTGGACCATGTCGAGCTTACGGCACCGAACGGCGCGGCCCTCGAATTCCGACGGCACGTCCGTAGCGGAAAGTACGTGGTTCGGAACGATATCCGCGAGCTGTTCGAACCACCAGAGCGAGAGCTGAGTAAGGACCTTGCCCTTATCGGGAATGGGAGTCGGCAGGATCACGTCGTAGACGGACACGCGATCCGAGGCCACGAGGATGATGTCTCCCCGATCTTCATAGACGTCCCGGACCTTCCCGGAGTGGATGAGCTTCACTACGCTCCCTGCTCTTCCGTAAGCCTGTAGTCGTACGTAGACCAGCGTCCCGCGACGGTGACGTACTCTCCGTACTCGATAACGCCGCCCTCCTGGTCATACAACCAGTTACGGCCCCGTAGGACTGGCGCTCCTACCGGAACGCCTAGATCCTCCGCTTGCTGTTCGGTCGCCACATCGGCGCGCTGCTGGTCTCGACCGGACGTGAGGATTCGCCCCGTCTGCTCTTCGATGTACGCGGGCGTGCCCTGAACGAGGCGTTCAGCCGCAAGCAGCTTCGGCGCACCCTCGGCCAACGCCCCGTCGAACCACGACGTAGAGGCGGATACCGGCGTGTTGGTCTCCGTGTTCATGGTGACGCGATGACGCCGGATCGCGTTCGCCCCCGACTCCAAGCCGAGTGCATCCGCCACCTGATCAGGCGCGCTGACCAGCTCGCATACCTTGATCTGGGCAGCCTCATTAGGCGGGTAGATCCGCCCAGTACGGCGGATCGCCTGGAAGCGATCGCGGGGCGAGGTGTACTGCTCCTTGAGCACCGTCACGACGGTCCCGATGCCGGGAACCGCCCTGACGAGCCCTTCAGAGCGCAGCGAGGCCAGAACCTTGGTAGCCGTGGCCAGCGAGATTTCCCAGTCACGGACGATCTGACGTGCGGACGGGATGGTGTCGCCATCCTTCAGCTCGCCTGACTGAATCTGGCCACGGATGTGGTTGACGACCTGCACGTACGGCGGTTCTGGACGTTGGATGCTCGGGGACATCGGCCTCACTCTCCAAATCGGGCCAAATGGTGCGTTCTAGTACACCGGCCACCATCAGGGTAGCTCACCGTTTCGCTGTGCATGAAATCGGGGTCTAAGAATCTTGCGCTGCAGGGATTGACGGTGTCTTAGTACACCGTCTAGCGTACGTGTCATAGGACACCGCACAGCTCCAAAAGACTCCTAGGAAGGCGGCTTGAGCCGCGCGTGCCGAGTTCACCACAACCCCACCAAAGGAACCCACCATGACCATGCTCGTGACGTTCACGCACCCCGACGTGTTCGGCAAAGGTGTTGAGGAAGGTTGGGCCGACCCGCGCACCGACCCTGCACAGATCGATTGGGCCTCCCGCTTGGCCGCCGCCGCGATCCCGTTCCAGGTGATCGACGGTCGCCCGGTCAACCCGTGCGAGACGACCGGTATCCGCTACGGCCGTAACGAGCTGGGCCACTGGGGCGAACAGATGGCGGCCGACGCCATCGTCACCGCCCACACCGAGGCCGGCCGCTGGCTCGTCATGGTCGAACGCTCAGACGGGCACGGCTGGGCTATCCCCGGCGGCTACGTGGAACCTGGAGAGGATCCCGAGGCGGCGGCGGTTCGCGAGCTGGCGGAGGAGACCTGCCTGAACCTGTCGAGCATGTCTCGTCAGGTGCTTCCAGCGCGGTACGTGCCGGACCCGCGCGCCAGCGATGAGGCATGGATGGTCACCCTGCCCGTTCGGTTCGACCTCGGCGCGGTGCGCTACAGCGACCTTCCTGCCGTGGTCGGGGCCGACGACGCCAAGCGCGCCGCGTGGGTGTGGGCGAACAGCTACGCCCACCTGGACGCCTACCTCAGCGGGTTCGATGCCGGCCGCGTGTTCCGCGCCCATCAGGCCATGCTGCGCGACCTGCTCGGCTGACCTCCTCTACTCCACAGCCCCGATGGTCGCAGGCAGGGTTCGACTCCCTGCTGGGGCGCTCCGGCTGCTCTGCCGGGTTCACCAAGCCAAGGGAGTTTCCCTCATGCAGCCCGCCAAGAGTCTGACTCGGTTCCTGCCCACGCTGGTCGTAATCGGCATGGTCATCTATCTCTTCACCGACCCGCAGGGCGCCGCCGTGGCGTTCAAGTGGGCTTTCGAGGCGATCGTGACCGGTGCCCAGCAGTTCGCCGAGTTCGTCAAGGCCATCAGGCAGTGACCTCCGCATCCCGCTGGGGGCGGCCCTCATCCGCCAAGCCTGAGCCGCCCCCTTTCTCGACTCCTAAAGGAGTAGCACCATCATGGTTCACCGCGAACGCCCTATCCACCCGTCGCGCATGCTGCCTGAGCAGTGGCCGGCGGCCTGGCGCATCGACCACGAGCCGCCCCCGGCGGAGTGCGTCTATGACCCGGACCTGCACACCGGCCCGGCTGACGAGATCGAGCCGGCCGAGCAGCGCGCCGCCCGTGAGGACGTGGCGCGCGAGGTGTGCGCCGCCTGCCCCGTGCGCGCCTTGTGCGAGACCTACAGCATGCAGGTCCGCCCGACCTACGGCGTCTGGGCCGGCCGTACGGCGCGCGAGCTTGCGCTGTTGGACGCCATGCTCACGCCTGGCTTGTCGGAGGTGGCGTGATGACCGCCCCGGCCACCCAGCGAACTCTGGCCGCCCCGATCGCCGGCCCCGTCGTCCTTGACCTGGACATGCCGCATGGACAGATCGAGGTGCGCGTCTGCGACACCGACCGCGCCGAGATCGACCTGACCACGCCGGCCCCGGCCGACAGCCCCGCCGGCCAGGCCATCGCCGACGCAACGCTGGCCGCCGAGATGCGAGCGCTGACGGTACGCGTGCCCACCCTGGACGGCGGCGCGACCATCATCAGCCATACCCGCGGCGGCAGAGTCGTTGTCTCCGGAAACGTCAACTCCGGGATCATCGTCTCCGGCGGCAACATCACCATCACCGGTGGCAGCATCCGCGGCGGACAGATCATCTCGGGAGCGACCGTCAATCCCGGCGTCCGCGCCACGGTGTGGCTGCCGAACGGGTCGGCCCTGCGGGTGAGAACCAAGACCGCCGAGGTTCTGACCACCGGAGACCTTGAGTGGATGGACTTCGCCTCCACCTCTGGTGACCTGCTGCTGGAGGCATGCCGCAAGCTGGCCGTCTCCTCGACCTCCGGCGACATTCGCGCCGACATCGCCGATCACGCCGAGGTGCGCACCGTCTCCGGTGACATCGCCCTCGGCAGAACCGAGACCGCCACCGCCGCCTCCACCTCGGGTGACATCAGAATCGGCGACTTCGGCGGTAACGCCCGGCTGACCACGGTCTCGGGTGACATCACCGTGCACGCCACCGAACCCGGCCAGATCACCGCCCGCGCATCCTCCGGCGACATCCACATCAGCGCGCCCGCCGACCTGGCCGCCGCCACCGGCGAGAACGGCCTGATCGTAGATGCCCACTCCCGCTCCGGCGACGTGCGCACCCCACGCCCCCTCACCAGTCCTGCCCACCCGCGCCGCCCCCGGCGCCGATAGGAACAGGAGCCTTCACCATGAACATCGCATTTCTCCTGCTGTGGCCGTTCCTGACGTTCCTGGCCGCCATCGCCCTCGGCTCACTGTTGTGGAGGCGCTGATGTCTCGCATCCGCGCCGCCTTCTGGGACCCGACCGGTAGCCGGTATGGCATCCCCACCTACCCGTGGCGGATGGCCCCGCCGCACCTGCTCACGCTGCGGCAGCTCACCGCCGAGGGTCTGCGGCCCGGCGGGCAGGGCGTGCAGGCACAGGTGTTGTGGCGCTCGCGTCGGCACGGTGCGCCCGGTGTGCGTGCCGCCTACCTGTATGACGTGCGGTTCGCTCTCCCGAAGCGCACCGCCACGGAGCGGCAGCGCGCCGCCCTCGGCAAGGCCAACGCCGCCCGCCGCACCTGCCCGGAGTGCCTGCGTGACGTCGGCTATGTGCTGCCGCGCCACCTCGGGACCTGCCTGGACTGCGCCGAGGAGGTCGCCGCATGAACACCGCCGAGATCCGCGCCGAGCTGTGCGCCCTGTCCGACCGCATCGAGACCGAGCTGAACAACGAACACCGCAACCGTCAGGACATTCTCGAAACGGTCGCCACCGACCTGGACGACCTCATTACCCGCCTGGAGTCGTCGTGAACGGCCTCACGATCCGCCGGCCCGCCGAGGCCGTCGTGCCTCGGCTGTCGGTGGTGCCTGACCCGCCTGTTCTGGTGAGTGACCCGGCCGGCCTGTTCGCCGAGCTGGCCAGGCTTGACCTGCCGCTCGGCGAGTACGTGGTGTGCGGCAGTGCCGCCCTGTACGTGCGTGGCCTGCGCGCCCGGATGGGAGACCTCGACATCCTGGCGCGCGGCCCGGCATGGGCCAAGGTGCTGACCCTCGGCGTGCCGCCGACCGTGGCGCTGTCCGGTCACGGCCTGGTCGTCAACCATCCGCGCGCCGCCATCGAATTCGTGGACCGGTGGACGCCCGGTTGGCCAACCGAGTACCTGATCGCCTCGGCTGACCTGATCGACGGCATCCCGTTCATGCGTCTGGGCGACGTTCTGGCCTGGAAGCAGCGCGCCCGCCGACCGAAAGACCTGCCCGACATCGCCGCCGTGCATCGGCTACGCCGCCAGTGGAACGGCGACCCCATCCCCACCCGCGCGAACAAGACCGATTGGAGGAAAGCCGCATGAGCAGCATCGCTAATCCGACCCCTGACCCGGACGACATCTCCCGCACCCTGGCCGAGATCGAACGCCACCTGATCGAACCCACGCCGCCGACCGACCCGCCGCCCGCCGACCTGGAGGAAGCGGAAGCGTTGGGCGAAACCAAGCGCGTGCGGCAGTTGCGCGCCGAGGTCGCCGAGGCCCGCCACCTGGCCGCCCTCCAGACCGACGACACGCCGCTCCTGCTGGACACGGCCAAGGTGCGCGAGCGGCGCAAGAAGGCCCACGAGGCAGCCCGCCTGCACCTGCTCGGGCAGGATCCGGCGATGCGGGCATGGCAGGCCGCGCGGATGCGGCGCCTGCTGGTCACCGGCGCGATGGTGGCGCTGACGTTGGCGCTGGCCTGGTCCACCGCCGGCGTGCAACACTTCGCCGCCGACGGCGCCGAGTCGTGGTCACCGGCCTGGATATTCGCATGGCTGGTCGAGCCGTTCATGTCCATCGCCCTGCTGGTCGTCGTCGGCGCCCGCGCCTACCTCGGCACCCAAGGACAGCCGCTCAACGACCCCAAGCTGATCCGGACCGAGTACCTGTTCCTCGGCTTGACGCTCGGCATGAACGCCTGGCCGTACCTGCCCTGGACCGACGACGACTTCACCCTCTCGCGGCTGGTGCTCCACGTGCTGGGGCCCATCGTGGCCGTGGCCATCGTCACCGCCCTGCCGATCATCCTGGCCGCGTTCTCCCGGCTGAACTACAACCCGGACGCTGGGCTTACCGGCCTTACGTACAGCGCGAACACCGGTGATCGCGTCAGGCGCACCGCCGCCGAGGTGGCCCCGCTGATCGAACGCGCACAGGTCCTCATCGCGACCGGCAACCTGCCCGACCACCCAAGCGCCTCCAAGATCCAACGCGCACTGCACTGCGGCATGGACGACGCCCGCGCCGTCCGTGACGCCCTCGCTCAAGAGGCCGCGTGATGGCCCCGCGCAATCCGCCCGACGTGCCCATCATCTTCGTCGTGGATGAGTGTCAGGCGATCCTGGCCGACACCACCTCGCACACGCTGCTCGCCGAGATGCAGGCCGCCTACCGCGCAATGGCGGCGCGCATGCAGCTCACCCACACCACCGCCAACGACCAGGGCGCGGCTTCCGACTCCGCCAAGAACCGAGGCCGCGCCCTGCACCCCGCAACCTGCAACGACCACGAGGTGACTCCATCATGACGCATGACCCGTTCGGCGCCGCCGACCAGCCCGGCCCGCCGCCGGCGGCCGACATCGCCGAGAACCCCGACCAGGCCGGCGACGACAAAGGTGCGGACATCGTTCACCTGGACGACGCCCGCGCCGGCCGCCACCCGTACACGCCGGTCCACCGGCCCGACGACGACCCCGAGCCGACCAGCCCGGCCCCGGCCGCCGACCGCCCGACCCTGGACGGCCAGACCGTGCGGGTTGACCAGGGCGGTAAGGAGGAACGCGACTGGCGCGCCGAGCTGGAAGCCAAGCTACGCACCCGCCGCCCGGTGGTGCCGCTGTGGCTGCGCTCACGCGCCGAGGCGCTGCAAACCCTCGGCTGGCTCGGCAACCACTACGCCCACGTGGCCGGCTACCAGGCCGCCCGCACCCCGATGTATGTCGGCCGGCTGGCCTTCCGCTCCCCGCGCGGCCTGGCCCGGCTGGTCGGCGGCATGCTGCGCTGGACGTTCGACCTGGAAGGCGAGCCGGTACGGCTGGCCGCAGTCCAAAAGGCCGACCCCGAGGCGTACCTGAAACTGTCCCGGCAGCGTGACTCCCGCGTCCGGCTACGGGTTCCGACCACGCTGGTGGTGCTGGTCACGCTGCTGATCGCGGCCCTGATGGTGGCCGGCGCGCCGACCGCCGCCCAACTGGGTGCGCTGGCCGTGGCGCTGGCCGCCCTCGGCATCCTCGGCAAGCCGGCCGACCGGCCGCTGATCGAACGCGCCGTGCTGGCCTCCACCGTGGAGAAGCTGACCAGCGACATCGTCATCCGTGCGCTGACCGCGCTGAGCATTCCCGGCATCACGCAGGCCATGTCCAAGAACCCCAAGGACGCCATCCGGTTCGTCGCCCCGATCACCCGCGATGGCCCCGGCTGGCGGGCTGACCTCGACCTGCCCTACGGCGTGACCGTGGGCGACGTGCTCGACAAGCGGGAACGCCTGTCCGGCGCGCTACGCCGCCCGCTCGGGGCGATCTGGCCCGAGGGCGACTCATCCATCCACGAGGGCCGGCTGATCCTGTGGGTGGGCGACAAGGACCTCTCCAAGACCATCGTCAAGTCGCCCCTGCTCAAGGCCACCGGCCACGACGTGTTCAAGGGCATCCCGCTCGGCAACGACCCCCGAGGCCGCGCCGTCACGGTGCCGCTCATCCAGCACAACGTGCTGATCGGCTCACTGCCCGGCCAGGGCAAGACCGCCACGGTGCGCGAGCTGGCCGCCGGCGTCGTGCTCGACCCGAGCACCGAGGGCTGGTTCCACGAGCTGAAGGGCACCGGCGACCTCGACCCGTACGAGAAGGTCTGCCACCGCTACGTCTCCGGCATCCAAGATGAGGCCATCGCCTACGCTGCCGACTCCCTGGCCCTGCTGCGCAAAGAGGTCATGCGCCGCTCGGCGGCGCTGAAGTCGCTGCCGCCGGACCTGTGCCCGGACAAGCGCGTCACCCGGCAGATCGCCGACAAGCGCTCTCTCGGGTTGCACCCGCTGGCGGCCATCTTCGACGAGTGCCAGAACCTGTTCGCCCACCCTACGTACGGGGCAAAGGCGGGGGAGGATGCCGAGTTCATCATCAAGCTGGGGCGCGCCCTCGGCGTGGTGCTGATCCTGGCCACCCAGCGTCCGGACAAGGACAGCCTGCCCACCGGCATCTCGGCGAACGTGTCAATCCGGTACTGCCTGCGGGTGGCTGGCCAGATCGAGAACGACATGATCCTCGGCACGTCGGCCTACAAGAACGGTATCCGCGCCACGGTGTTCATCCCGGAGAAGGACGCCGGCACCGGCTACCTGGTCGGCGCCACCCCGATGCCCAAGGTGGTCAAGTCGGCCTACCTCGACACCCCGGAAACCCAGCTCATCGCCGATCGCGCCTACGCGCTGCGCAAGGCCGCCGGCACCCTGTCCGGTCACGCCCTCGGCGAGACCCCCGAACAGACCGCGCCGGCCTACGACCTGCTGGCCGACATCCTGGCCGTGGTCGGCGCCGCCGAGGCCAAGGTGTGGAACGAGGTCGTCATCGCCCGCCTGGCCGACCTGCGGCCCGAGGTCTACGGCGCCTGGGATGCCCTGGAGGGCGGCGCCAAGACCGCCCAGCTCACCACCGCACTCAAGCCGTACGGCATCCGCACCATGCAGGTCTGGGGCACCCCCGAGAGCGGCAGCAAGGGCGCCAACCGCATCGGCATCGCCCGCGACGACATCCTCACCGCCGTCACTGAGAGTGACAAGCGGCGGGGTTCCGAGGCGGCTTCCTAACCGCCCGATCGCCTCTAGATCTAGAGGCCACCCCCTCTAGGTCTAGAGGTTCCCCTAGACCCCGAAACCGCGATCTGCCAGGCATCTAGCGTCTAGATGCTGACCTGCGCAAACCCCGGAAACCCCGTCTGGAGCCCTGATGGCCACCCTCATCACCCTTCTAGTCGCCTGCCTGCCGCCCGTCACGCTCGGTTACGTCGGCTGGTGTTACGTCTCACCTTGGGGCGTCTGCCGGCGCTGCGCCCCCGGTGGCAAGAACCACACCTGCCGCGTCTGTGAGGGGACCGGCATGCGGCCCCGCCTCGGCTGGCAGCTCTACGTCTACCTCCGCCGCCTCCACCACGACGGCACCCGCTAACGGTCTGAAAGGACCACCCCGTCATGCCCAAGAAAATCAACAGCATTTACGTCGTCACCCCCGGAAGCCTGTGGGCCGACCAGCGCGCATTAGATCGCACCCTCCTGGTCGAAGCGATCGACGGCGAGCACGTCATCTGCACGACCCTCACCAACTCCCGCGACGTACAGCGCGCCCTCGACCTCCCGGTCAACGACTACTTCCGCGGGAACCCGCGCGACATGCGCGGCACCACCTCCCGCATCCGCCTGGACCGCTTCCGCCCCATCGCCAACGGCTTCACGTTCGTCACCGCGACCGCCGCCCACCTGTCCGCCCACCGCACCACCCGCTGACACCGAAAGGAAGACCCGCCATGTCCGGCGAGACCACGATCACCATCATCGGCAACCTGACCGCCGACCCCGAACCGCACGTCACGCAAAGCGGCCTGTCGGTGACGAGCTTCACCATCGCCTCCAGTACCCGCACCTACAACAAGCAGGTCGAGCAGTGGCAGGACGGCGAGGTGCTGTTCATGCGCTGCTCGGCGTGGCGCGACCTCGGCGAGCACGTCGCCGAATCACTCCCCCGCGGCACACGCGTCATCGCCACCGGCCGACTACGGCAGCGCACGTTCGAGACCAGCGACGGCGACAAGCGCACCGTCATGGAGATGACCGTAGACGAGATCGGCCCGTCCCTGCGCTTCGTCACCGCCAAGCCGGTCAAGGCCGCTCGCAGCAACGGCAACGGCCAGCGCAACGGCAACGGGGCTGCGGCGCCGTCGTCCGGCGACTTCGACGACCCGTGGGCCGGCGCCGCCCCGGCCGCGGTCGGAGCACGCGGCAACGGGTGGAACGGCGGCGGCGACGCGCCGCCGTTCTGACCCTCTCGTTCCTGCCGCTTCGGGGCGGCGCGGCCCGGCTCAATGGCCAACCGCCGCCCCGGAGCGCCCCATCCGGAAGGAGTCGCGTTCCATGCCATCACTCGCCACGGTCGCCCTGCCCAGTGACGACCAAGCGTCGCTGTTCACCGTCACCACCGCCTCGACCGACGTCGCCGCCGCGGTGTCGGGCTTGCCCTACCTGGCCGCCGACCCGGCCGGCAGCGATGCCGCGCTTGCGGGTGACGGCTACGGCTGGCTGGCCGCCGCGCTGCCCGCGCCGAGGCCGCCCGCCTGCCCGGTCTGCCACCGCCCGACCGTACTGCCCGCCTCGGCACCGGTGCTGTGGACCTGCCCTCACTGCCACCCCGCGGAGACCCGATGACCGCCACACCTACCGTCGCCGGCCCGGCCGCCGGCTGCTACGTGCGCGAGCACGACGGGCACACCATGACCATCCACGCGCCCGCAGGGTTCGACCCGGCCGCATTCACCCGCTTTGTCGGCGGTGAAGCGATGCTCGGGCTGGATGTGGAGACCAGCGCCATCGACGACAAAGGCCCCCGCCAGTTCGACCCCGGCTTCACCGTGCGGCTGGTTCAGTTCGGCTCACCCACCGAGGCGTGGGTCCTCGATCCTGCCGACCCCGGCCAGCATGTCGCGATTCGGGCGACGTTGGCCGACCCTGCGCGCCGGTTCGTCACCCACACCACCTACGACCCGCTCGCGGTCTGGGCGAGCTTCGGCGTGGCGCTCGGACAGCGCGTCATCGACACGCATCTGATCTCCAAGCTGATCGACCCGGACGAACGCGCCGGCCACGGGCTCAAAGAGCTGACCGGCCGCCACCTGGACGACGGTCTGAAGCAGGCCGAGGCCGCGTTGCACGCGCGGATGCGCGCCCTGGCCCCGATCGGGCACCGCGCGGGCAACACCTGGCTCACCTGGGGCTGGAACCACCTGCCCACCTCCGAAGAGACATATGTGGTCTACGCCGGCCTGGATGCCATCTACGTGCGGCGCCTGCTGCCGGCCCTGCTGCGGCACTGCCTCGACTTCACCCACCTGGTACGGATGGAACAATGGCTGGCCGCCCACGCGACCGGCATCACCATCCGCGGCCTGCTGCTCGATCGCCCCTACACCACCGCCCTCCTGGAGGGGCTTCAAGGCGAACACCGCGCCGCCGAGACCCGCATCCGGCAAGCCCTCGGCTTCCCCGGCGGCTCACCCCGCTTCGCCGCCTGGCTGGACACCCACCTCACCGAGGCCGGCGTCAACGCCACCGACCTGCCGCGCACCCCGACCGGCCGACTGAAGGTCACCACCGACACCCTCACCGCCCTGACCGGCCGCCATGCCGGCGCGATCCCCGAGCAGGTGCGCGACCTGCTGGCCGCCCGCCAGGCCATGGCTCGCACCTCGAACCTGATCAGCAACCTGACCGCGTTCCTGCGCGCCGCCGACCACGCCGGCCGCGTGCACCCGCAGATCAACACCCTGCGAGCCAAGACCGCCCGCATGTCCATCACCGGACCCGCGTTGCAAACGCTCAAGAAACACGACCCGCGGCTACGTCGCTGCTTTCGCGCCGACCCCGGCCACGTGCTCATCTCCTGCGACTTCTCCCAAGTAGAGGTCCGGGTGGCCGCCGCCCTGTCCGATGACCCGACCCTGAAACGGGTCATCGCCTCGGGCATCGACATCCACGACGCCACCGCCGCCCTGATGTACGGCGACGGCTACACCTCCGAACAGCGCACCATCTCCAAACGGTGTACCTTCGGCACCCTGTACGGCGGCGGCGCCAACGCGCTGGCCGACCAGACCGGCGTCACACCGGAGGTGGCCCGGCAGGTCATCGACCGGTGGCAGTCCACCTACCCGCGCGTGATCGCCTACACCAAACGCCTGGCCGACCAAAAGACAGTCACCACGCCCAGCGGCCGGCGCATCCCCGCCGACCCGGCCCGCGGCTACGCCAACGGCAATTACATGGTCCAATCCACCGCCCGTGACCTGCTGCTGGCCGCCGTCTACACCTTCGCCACCGCCCACCCCGACGCCAAGCTGTGGCTGTTCGTCCATGACGAACTCATCATCCAAGCCACCGCCCGCGACGCCGAACGCCTACGCGCCGCCCTGCACCAGGCCATGACGACCACCTTCCGCGGCGTGCCCATCCTGGCCGAGGCCGACATCCTCGGCACCCACTGGGGCCACCTGCCCGACCAGGACGCCGCCGAGACCCGCCAAAAGGCCGCATGACTCGCCGCCCCCAACTGGTGGCCTACCGGCCATCCGACAAGGCCACCAGTTGGGGGATTGCACCCCCGCTGATCAAGGACGCCGTCTCCTCAGCAACGCGAACCCGAAAGGTGCCACCATGACAGACTTCCTGGCCGCCGCCACCTACGCCGTTCAGCGAGGGTGGCACGTCTTCCCACTCACCCCACGCGGCAAGTACCCCGCCCGCGGCTTCACCGACTGGGAGCACAACGCCACCGCCGACCCCGACCGGCTGGCCGCATGGTGGCGCCGCGCCCCCTACAACGTCGGCATCGCGTGCGGCCCCTCGAACCTGGTCATCATCGACCTGGACCTGCCCAAACCCGGCGAGCAGGCGCCCGCCGCCTGTGCCGGACGTGGCCTCGCATCCGGTGAGCAGGTCTTCCGCCATCTGTGCACCGAACACGGCCAGCCCTACCCTGACGACACCTTCACCGTGACCACCCGCCGCGGCGGTACCCACCTGTACTTCACCGCCCCTCCCGGCCTGGACCTGGGCAACACCTCCGGGGCGCGCGGCAAGGGTCTGGGCTGGCTCATCGACACCCGCGCCCGCGGCGGCTACGTCGTCGCCCCCGGCAGCCACGTCGCCGCCCGCGACGGCACCGGCGCCTACACCATCGCCCGCGACCAGCCACCCGCCCCGCTACCCGACTGGCTGGCCGCCACGCTCACCCCGGCCCCGCCGCAACCCGCCTCGGCAACCTCGATCGCCGAATTGCTGGCCGACCTGCCCGCCCGCCGGCTGTCCGCCTACGGCCAGACCGCCCTGACCGGCGAGATAGAGCGTGTGGCCACCGCCCCGGATGGAGGCCGTAACCGCGCCCTGAACCTGGCCGCCTGGAAACTCGGCAAGCTCATCGCCCGCGGCGCGCTACCTCGCGACCTGGTCGAACACGCCCTGCAAACCGCCGCTGAAACCGCCAACACCCGCAGCCATGACCCGCGCCCACCGCACGCCCTGGCCGCCGTCATCGGCTATGGCATCGACGCCGGGATCCGCGCCGCATGAACCCGACCCACCGAGGAGACACCATGACCCAACGGCACCCGCCCAACGGCGCCGCCCTGCTCGACCAGCTCCGCGCCGCCCTGACCCGCTACGTCATCCTGCCTAGCACCGAAACCGCCGACGCCGTCACCCTGTGGATCGCCGCCACCCACGCCCAACCTGCGATGGCCCACGCCCCGCGCCTGGTCATCCGCGGTCCCGAAAAGCGCTGCGGCAAGTCCCGACTCCTCGACATCGTGGAGGCCACCTGCCACGACCCGTTCATTACCGTCAATTCCTCATCGCCGGCCATCTACCGCTCCATCACTGCTGACCCGCCCACCATCTTGGTCGATGAGGCCGACACCATCTTCGGCCCCAAGGCCGACGGCAATGAGGACCTGCGCGGCCTGCTTAACGCAGGCCACCAGCGCAACCGACCAGCCAAACGCTACGACGCCGCCCGCAACCAGGTCGAAAGCATTCCGACCTTCGCCATGGCCGCACTCGCTGGCATCGGCGCCATGCCCGACACCATTGAAGACCGCGCCATCATCGTCCGGATGCGGCGCCGCGGCCCCGGCGAGAAGGCCGCCCCCTACCGCCACCGCCGCGACCGCACCCCGCTCCGCGAGCACCTGGCCGGCGCGCTCAACCAATGGCTGCGCGCCAACCTGACCGCATTGGAGGAAGCCGAACCCGCCATGCCCGTTGAAGACCGAGCCGCCGACACCTGGGAACCCCTCATCGTCATCGCCGACCACGCCGGCGGCACCTGGCCCGATCGCGCTCGTGCCGCCGCCATCGCGCTGACCGCCGAGGCCGATGACAACGGCCGACCATCCGCAGGGCTACGCCTGCTCACCGACTGCCGCACCGCGTTCGGCGACGACACCGCCCTGCCCACCGCCGTCCTGCTGGAACGACTCAAGGCCAACCCGGAAGGAGAGTGGAACGAGCACGGGCCGGCCGGGCTCAGCCCGCGCAAGCTCGGCGTCATGCTGAGCGAGTACGACATCCGCTCAGCCAACATCCGCTTCCCCACTGGGCAGGCCAAGGGCTACCAGCGCGCCGATTTCGCCGATGCGTGGGCGCGCTACTGCCCTGCCCTCGACCCGCTTCCCGAGGGCGATGTCGTGCCCTTCGGCAGGGGTATCCGTCCCAACCGTCCCAACCTCGTCAGTGCAGGTCAGCGCGGGACGGAAAGCATGCCTGGGACGGGTTGACCCGTCCCACCCCTTCTACCCGTCCCAGGCTTGACCTGCGGAAATGAGCTTGGGACGGATGGGACGGGTACCCCTCCAAACCCGCCTTCACCGCCCTGCCATGGGCCTCGGCGACAGTGCCGAGCACACCGCCGAGCTCGCCCCCACGCACCGGTCCACACGCCCGGAAGGAGCGCGCCAGATGGCCGCTACCGTCACCCGCTTGCACGCGATGCTCACCGTCGCCGAGGTCTGCACCGAACTCCAGATCTCGCGATCCACCTTCTACGACTGGCGCCAGAAAGGCCGGGCCCCACGCTGCATCACCCTGCCCAACAGTTCCCTTCGTGTCCGCCGTACCGACCTTGAAAGCTGGCTCAACGCCCGAGAGGACGCGGCCTGATGGAGAACACCACCTACCGCGTTCGCGTTCACAAGACCGAGGTCCGCAAGAACGCCGCGGGCAAGATCACCTCCTACCGCGTCCAGTGGTCCGCGGATGGCAAACCATGGAAGCGGACCTTCCAGAAGAGCGCGCAGGCAGACGCGTACCGAAGCAAGCTGCTCACCGCTGCTCGGGAGGGTGAGCCGTTCAGCCTAGTCACCGGAGAGCCGGTGAAGTGGAGCCGCGTTGAGCGGCCAGAGATGACCTGGTGCGACTTCGCCTGCAAGTTCGCCGACTTCAAGTGGAAAGCTGCCTCGGCCAAGTATCGCCAAGACATCGCCCGCGCCCTCACCGCAGCCACGCCGGCCATGCTCACGAACGGCAAGGGCAAGCCGTCTGACCTCGATCTCCGAACAGCCATGCGCCGATGGGGATTCAACACGAAACAGCGCGCCGAAGCGTCCGAGGAAACGGCCGAGGCGTTGGCGTGGCTGGCCAAGAACACCCGTCCCGTTTCCGCACTTACCGAGGTGGCCACCGTCCGTGCGCTGCTCGACGCCGCCACCTCGCGCCTGAACGGGAAAACCGCCGCCACAAGCACGATTCGCCGGCACAAGACCATCCTGCAGAACGCCATGGACTACGCCGTTGAGCTGAAGCTCTTGGATACCAACCCGATCAAGGCTCTGAAATGGAAGCCACCGCGGGTCACCTACGAAGTGGACAGACGTAGCGTCGTCAACCACGCGCAGGCGCGCTGCCTTCTTGCCGCGGTGGGAGCGCAAAAGCCCAGCGGAAAGCGGCTGGTCGCGTTCTTCGCCGTCATCTACTACGCAGGTCTACGTCCCGAGGAAGTAGTGAGGCTCGGCGAGGACAACATCATCCTTCCCGAGTTGGCGAGGAACCCTGGAACGGGAGAACTGGAGGCGTCTGCCGACGATTGGGGCGAGCTTCGCTTTGCTGGCGCCGCGCCATTCGCCGGCCGTGAATGGACGGACGACGGCAGCCTGCGGGAAGAGCGTGCCCTCAAGCAGCGAGCCGAGGGGGAGACCCGCGTCGTGCCCTGTCCGCCCGCGCTTACCCGGATTCTCCGCGCGCACCTCGCGGAGTTCGGCACCGGCCCCGGAGGGCGACTGCTCACCGGGGTGCGCGGTGGCGAGCTGGCCGGCATCACATGCCGGCGCGTATGGGCCAAGGCCAGAGAGCAGGCCCTGACCGAAAAGGAGACTCAGTCACCGCTGGCCAAGCGCATCTACGACCTGCGCCATGCCTGCGTCTCGACCTGGCTCAACGCCGGCGTACCGGCCACGCAAGTCGCCGAATGGGCAGGTCACAGCGTGGATGTCCTGCTCAGGGTCTACGCGAAATGCATCGTTGGCCAAGATGAGGTCGCCAAACGGCGCATCGCCGACGCGTTGAAGGATCTCGACCCTCTCGCCTGAGTTTTGTACCAGAATCGGACCCCGAAAATCGGCATCCAATTTCCGCATTGGAGTTGCATATCCACAGCCTGACCTGTATGACCACGACGCGAAGCTGCTGGTCGAGGCCAAGGGCAGCGTCACCCGAGAGAACGTGCGTATGGCCATCGGCCAGCTCGCCGACTACGGCCGCTTCCTGCCGGACGCTACGAGGGCGATTCTGCTGCCCAGCGAGCCGCGCCAGGACCTGATCGAACTGGCTCACCGCCAGGACATCGTCGTCCTGTGGCCGGCCAAGCAGGGGTACGGCGCCAGCCGGCCGGGCTTCAAGCTTTAGGTGATGTAAAGGCTCGCGAAAGAGTGGATCTGCTGCCGTTAGCGAGCGCCCTAAAATATCCATTAAAAGGTGACCGATAATGCTTCTTCTCTCGATTCGAGAGAAGTTGCGAAAGTGACCCTCAGTATGTTTTTATGTTCCCTGCGTCGCTATCCCAAAATCCTGGCCTTGTGCCGCATACTCCCCCAAGTGCGACGCGGAAAGGGCGAATCATGCCCAAAACCCGATACGCCTACGATCTCCCCGTTCACAAGGTTGACTACGGGGTCGAGGTCAAGGTAGACGACCTCAGGATCGATCCGGAAGCTCAGAGGACCCTCAACGAGGGGCGTGCCCAGAGCATCGCCAACCAGCTCGTGCGTGAGGCGATGGGGTCGATCGTCGTCTCCCGCCGCCCCAATGGAGATCTGTACATCGTCGATGGTCAGCATCGAGTTCGGGTCTGCAGGCTCCTCTCGATTCCGACTATCAGGGCTGAGATTCATGACGACCTCACTCAGGCGCAGGAAGCCGTGCTCTTCCTGATCAAGAATCGCGAGTCGCACAAACCGAGGCCGCTCGACGAATACAGGGTCGGGCTTACGGGCAACGTTCCGCTGTTCGTCGACACGGACAAGGTTCTCAAGAAGCATGATCTCAGTATCGGATCGAGTTCAACCAACGCCGTCGGTGCTATCCAGGGCGTTCTCAGGATCACCGATTACTACGGTGCCGAGATTCTCGATCGCACTCTCTCGGTCGCTGAGGCGGCATGGGGCCGTTCCCCTGAAACATGGGACGGGATGTTGATCGGAGGCATCGGCACGGCTCTCGGCAAGTGGGGCGACATCATCGTCGATGCTCAGCTCGCGCCGAAGCTCCTGGACTTCGGGACGGCGCAGGCGTGGCGGGCGGAGATCCTCTCGAAGACCTCCAGGGGGGGCTTCAAGAACAGCGGCACCGGTTCTCGTCTCAGCACGGCGTATCGACTGGTCGTCGATGCGTGGAACAAGAACAGGCGGAAGCGGATCGAGTACTAGGGGTCGGAGCGGCCCAGAAGCGGCCGTTTCGTACCCATATCGCCAGCGGGGGTCGGGCGAACTTCGTGAGTATCACGGAGTCCGCCCGACCCCCGCTGTGTCAGTCGAGCGACGGGTTCGAGGACTTGCCTCGAGCCTGGGTGATACCGCTATGGGATCCGTGCCGTGGCGACGCTGGTCAGGGCTACGGCGCTAGCCGACCGGGCTACGAGCTGTAGCACACCCGCCCGGTGAGGCTGTGGGTAAGCATTGGGTAGAGCCACCCGTAAACGATCGATATCGGCCGTAGACAGCCGGACACACGAAACCCCCGTCTCGCCGCGCAAGTGCAGGTCAGACGGGGGTTTTGGCTGTTCTAGAGTGGTAGGGCGGGTGGGACTTGAACCCACGACCCACGGATTATGAGTCCGATGCTCTGACCGGCTGAGCTACCGCCCCTTGCAAACATGCAGTCTTCCACACCTGAGCCCTCATGCCAGCATAGATCGTCCTCGTTCACTCAGCGCGTACGCCAGACACCGGGATCCATGGGTAGCGTCGGGCCATGGCGGTCAAGCTGATCTACGAGACGCATTCCCTCACGGTGGACAACGAGAAGGGGATCGCCACCGGCTGGTTGCCGGGGGAGTTGTCCCAGGCTGGGCGGGAGTTGGCCGTGGAGTTGGGGGTGCGGCGGCGGGACGTGGATGTGGTCTACGCCTCTGATCTGCGGCGGGCGGTGCAGACGGCGGAGGTCGCGTTCGGGGATGGGCGGGAGATTCGGCTCGACTCCCGGTTGCGGGAGTGCGACTACGGGATCTACAACGGGCGGCCCGTCAGTGAGGTGGCGAGGTTGCGGCGGCGGTTCATCGAGATGCCGTGGCCCGGGGGGCAGAGCTATCGGCAGGTGGTCGCGGAGACCGCGGCGTTTCTTGAAGAGGTGATGGACAAGTGGCAGAGGCGTACGGTGCTGGTCATCTCGCACTCGGCCAATCGGTGGGCGCTGCAGAATCTGCTTGAGGGCGTGGCGTTGGAGGAGCTCGTGGATGCTCCGTTCGATTGGAAGCCGGGGTGGGAGTACACCCTGGCCTAAGCGCCTAGAGACCCCGAGAGCTCCCTGGCGGGCTCGGGGAGGCGTGGCTCCCCGGCCCTCACTTACGAGATCGCGGCCCGAGTCACCGGCCCAGCGCGGAGGTCGGACATCAGGGCAGGTCAGGGAGCGGTGCCGAAGCCGGTGTTCCGTACCAGCCAGTCCTGGTAGACCGTGCTTCGCCGTACCACCTCCGCGTGGGTCTGTTTGGCCTGTTCCGCGACCCAGGCGGCGTCGGGGGCGGCGGGGTGGTGGCCGAGGAGTTGCCGCCAGCGCAATGGCGCGCCGGCGAGCGGGACCACGGCCAGGCCGGGGGCGGGCTGGTGGGTGGCCTGGCAGAGTGCCACGGCCCGGCCGACCCGGGCGAGGTGGGTGCAGGTGGCCACGTCGGTCTCATAGATCGTTCCCGGGGTGAAGCCGGCGCGGGCGCAGGCGGTGGCGAAGCAGTCGGCGAAGCAGCCGTCGCCGGGCGTGACGGCCCAGCTTTCGAGGGCGAGTTCGGACAGGTCCAGCTCCTTCTCGCCGGTCAGCGGGTGGGTCTCGGCGAGCAGTGTGAAGACCGGGTCATAGCTGATCGTCTCCCATCGCAGCGAGCCCGTGGGGGTGCCGCCGTCGCCGCAGGCGCCGGTCAGCGCGTAGTCGAGCCGGCCGAGCTCGGTCATGGCGGTGAGCTCGTCGGCCGACCATGAGGTGTACGTGCTCACCGTCCGTTCCGCGGCGAGCCGGTCGACGAGGCCGCCGAGTATCGGCCCGTTCGTGGCGCCGATGCGGAAGCCGGGGGAGGGGGCCTGGGCGAACCGTACGGCCTCGTCCTGCAGTTCCTTGGCCGCCGGGAGGAGCACGCGGGCGCGGGCGAGCACCAGCTCGCCCAGCCGGGTGGGCCGGGCGCCGTGCCTGTCGCGCTCGAACAGGGCGCCGCCGAGTACCCGCTCGATACGTTTGAGCTGTGCGGTGAGGGCCGGTTGCGCCAGCCCGAGCAGGGACGCGGCCTTGCTCACACTTCCCGCGTCCGCGACCGCGCGAACGATCCTGAGGTGCCTGAGCTCGAGGTCCATAACGGGAAGGTAAAGCGGTGATCTCCTCCCGACAATGCCCTTATGTCAGGAAATATGACACATATTGTCGGGCGCCTTCTGGGGTAGGGGCTACTTCATGACGATGATGGGAATCGATCCAGCGCAACTCCAGGACGACGACCTGCTGCGTGAGCTGCGGCAACTGCACACCACGCGGACCGACACCTTCCTGCACGGCTCGGACGACGCGCTCGCGCGCCACACCACGAGGACCAACCAACTGGAGAGCGAATACCTGCGCCGCTACCCGGAGCGCGACATCGACCCCGGGCGGCTCAGAGAGGGAGCGAGGCGACGCTGATGGCCCGAGATCACGATGTGCAGGCACTGTCCGACGTCGACATCCACGTGTACGAGGCGGTCGCCTCGCAGGCGGTCGAGTCCGGCGGCGCGGAGCTCGGCGCGCTGATCCGCGCGACCGGGCTGGAGGAGGAAGAGGTACGGCGGAGCGTGGCCACGCTGATCGAGCAGGGGTACGTGGTGCCGCGGGGGAACGGGTTCGGCCTGGGCGCTCACACGTTCGGGCTCGACTACTGACAACCTCGACAGGGGGCGGCGGGCCGATGGGCCGGCCGCCCCCCGGCGTTGGATGCGGGCCGGCCGCCCCCGGCGTCAGATGCGCTTGACGCGGGCCCAGATCACGAAGGCGCCGCCGAAGACCGCCATGACCAGCCCGGTCCACAGGTTGACCGCCGCCCCCACCACCCCGGCGATGATCAGGATCACCCCGTAGATCAGGAACAGTCCGCCGATCACCATTCTGATGTCGCTCACAGGATCACCCCGTACATCGCGGCGGCCAGGACGATCGCGCCCGTCCCGAGGATCACGGGCGAGCGGTACCACTTCTTGTCACCGGCCAGCGCGTCGTCCGCCAGGTCGACGGCGCTGAGCCCGTACACCAGCCCGCGCAGCTCCTCCACGGGTTTGGGCGTGGTCACCAGCGTGACCACCACCGAGACGAGCAGGTCGACGACGAAGGCCACGCCCGCGCCCCAGAAGCTGGCGTTCAGCTCGGTGCCGAAGTCCAGCATTCCGGCCTTGTACGCGATGTACGAGGCGAACGCGGACGCGGTCCCGGCCAGCAGGCCCCAGAAGCCGGCCCACGGCGTCATCCGCTTCCAGAACAGCCCGAGGATGAAGGTCGCGAACAGCGGCGCGTTGAAGAACGAGAACAGCGCCTGCAGGTAGTTCATGATGTTGGAGTAGCCGGCCGCGATGAACGCCGTCCCGACACCCAGCGCGACGCCCGCGACGGTGGCGATCCTGCCGACCCGCAGGTAGTAGCCGTCGTCACGGTCCTTGGCCAGGTGCGCCTGCCAGATGTCGTTGGTGAACACGGTGTTGAACCCGCTGATGTTGGCCGCCATCCCGGCCATGAACGAGGCCAGCAGCCCCGTCACCGCCACGCCGAGCACACCGTTGGGCAGCAGGTCCTGCATGAGCAGCGGGATCGCGTTGTTGTAGGCCTGGCCCTTGCCCAGGTCCTTGAACAGGACGAGGGCGATCAACCCCGGCAGTACGGTCACCAGCGGGATGAACAGCTTCGGGTAGGCCGCGATGATCGGAGTGAGCCGGGCGGCGTTGGTGTTGCGGGCGGATAATGCCCGCTGCACCTCGGCGAAGTTCGTGGTCCAGTAGCCGAAGGACAGCACGAAGCCCAGGCCGAACACGATGCCGAGCCAGTGGGCCTCCATCGGGTTCTTGCCCGCGCTGTCGGCCCACGTGTGCAGGCCGGCCTCGCCGAGCGCGCTCTGCCGTACCTTGTCGAACAGCCCGGAGACGCCGCCCACCTTGGCCAGCCCGAGGATGGTCAGCGGGATCAGCCCGGCCAGGATCACGAAGAACTGCAGGACCTCGTTGTAGATCGCCGACGACAGCCCGCCGAGCGTGATGTACGACAGCACGATCACCGCCGCCACCACCACCGACACCGGCAGGGGCCAGCCCAGCAGGGCCTCCATGACCAGCGCGAGCGCGTAGAGGTTGACCCCGGCGATGAGGATCTGGGCCACGGCGAAGGAGAGCGCGTTCAGCAGCTGGGTGGCGCCGTTGAAGCGGCGGCCCAGGAACTCCGGGACACTGCGTACCTTCGAGCGGTAGTAGAACGGCATCATCACGATGCCGAGGAACACCATCGCGGGCACCGCGCCGATCCAGTAATAGTGCACGGTCATGGCGCCGTACTGGGCGCCGTTGGCCGCCATCCCGAGGATCTCGATCGCGCCGAGGTTGGCCGAGACGAAGGCCAGCCCGGTGATCCACGGGGGTAATCCACGGCCGGCTAGGAAGAAGTCGAGGCTCGAGCTGATCCGCCGCTTGGCGGCGAAGCCGATGCCGAGCACGGTCGCGAAGTAGATCGCGATGAGCGCGTAGTCGAGGAGGTTCACATCAAGGCGCACGGCGTTCCCTACTACCCCGAAAAGTCAGAGTATGTCGGCGATTGCGGGCCCAGTTACCGGGCGTAATCTCGAGGTGTGGATGTCGCAGACCTGACCCCGGCGCAGGGGCGCGAGCGCTTCCGCGCGGGCGAGCGGGTGCCGACCGCGGGCTGGTGCTCCGGCTGGACGCAGGCCAATCTGATCGCCGTGCCCAAGGAACTGGGCTACGAACTGCTGCTGTTCGCGCAACTCAACGCACAGGCGTGCCCGGTGCTGGACGTGGGGGAGCCGGGGGCGTGGTCCACCGCCCTGTTCCCTGGTGACCTGCGTACCGATCTGCCGGGATATCGCGTCTATCGTGACGGGCGGCCGGTCGCCGACCTCGACGACGTGGTCGCCGAGTGGCGTGACGACCTCGTGGCCTTCCTCATCGGCTGCAGCTTCACCTTCGAGCAGGCGCTGCTGCGGGCCGGGGTGCCGATCAGGCATCTGGAGCTGGGGACGAACGTGCCGATGTACCGGACGAGCGTGCCCTGCCGCCCGTCCGGCCCGCTGTCGGGCCCGCTCGTGGTGTCGATGCGGCCGGTCCCGGCGGCGCTCGTGGACGTCGCGATCGAGGTCAGCGGCCACTACCCGCAGGTGCACGGGGCACCCGTGCACGTGGGCGACCCGGCCGCGATCGGGATCGCCGACCTCGGACGGCCCGACTTCGGCGATCCGGTGGAGGTGCGGCCCGGCGAGGTGCCGCTGTTCTGGGCCTGCGGCGTGACGCCGCAGGCGGTGATCATGGCCAGTGGCGTGGACTTCGCGATCGGCCACCTGCCCGGCCACATGGCGATCATCGACGCGCGCGACGACGAGTATCGGGTTCCTTAACCTGATTTGTCCGGGCGCGGTGGGATGCCCGCTCTCGTCAGCTGCTCGCCGACCGACGGCGCGCCAGGGCGGTTGTCGATCTCCAGATGCGGTACGGCCGGCGGCTCGGACACCCGGATCGCCGCCAGGTACGCCTCGAACGCCGCCAGCTTGCCCGCGTCCTTCTCCAACCCCCTGGCCACCAGGCGCTCGCGCAGGGTCGGCCCGTCCGAGCGGACCCAGATGAGCCTGACCGGGTCCCCGCCCAGCTCGCCGACCCAGCGCTCCCACAGCCGCGCCGAGTGCACCTGGGCGGTGAACGGGCCGTCGAGCAGCACCGGGCAGCCGTGCTCGCGGATCTGCCTGGCCGTCCTGGTCATGCCCGCGTACTCGTGCGCCTTGATGTGCTCGTCGTACCACGGGCCCTCGCGTTCGCCGTGGTGCCTGCCGTACCCCCGGAGGATCTCGGCGGCGATGTCGCCGTACAGGGTGTCTTTGTCGAGCAGGGCGGCCGGCGGGTCGAGGCGGGCGAGCAGCGCCGCCGCGACGGTGGACTTGCCCGCGCCCGGCGGGCCGCTGATCACCCAAAGCGTACTCATGTGGTCAGTGTCGCGTACGCGGATCTGCGTACGCGGGTGACGCGGCTCGGCGGACGACCCGCGGCGGGCGCGCCGACAGACTCGGCTCATGCTGACCGTGCTGTTCAGGGCGTTCCGGGTGCCGGATCTCCGCAAGAAGTTACTGTTCACGCTGGCCGTCATCGGGCTGTTCCGGCTGGGGCAGATCCTGCCGGCGCCGGGGGTGGACGTCGTGGCGGTCCAGCAGTGCCTGGGTACGGCGCGCGGCGGGTTGTTCGACATGGTGCAGATGCTCAGCGGGGGCGCGATGCTGAAGCTGTCGGTCTTCGCGCTGGGCGTCATGCCGTACATCACCGCGAGCATCGTGATGCAGCTGCTGACCGTCGTCGTGCCGCGACTTGAGACGCTCAGGAAGGAAGGGCAGTCGGGGCAGACGAAGATCACCCAGTACACGCGTTACCTGACCATCGGGCTGGCCGTGCTCAACGCCACCACGGTGGTCGCGCTGGCGCGCGGCGGGCAGCTGCTGCCCGGGTGCGCCAAGCCGCTGCTGCGCGACGAGAGCCTGCTGGGCGTCGCGGTGGTGGTGGTCACCCTGGTGGCGGGGACCAGCATGGTGATGTGGCTGGGGGAGCTGGTGACCGACCGGGGGATCGGGAACGGGATGTCGATCCTGATGTTCACCCAGGTCGTGGCCTTCTTTCCGTCGTACATGTCGACCATCTTCGTGCTCAGCCCGTTCGCCTTCGGCATGCTGCTGGTGACCGGGGTGTTCCTGGTGGCGGCCGTGGTGTTCATCGAGCAGGCGCAGCGGCGCATCCCCGTGCAGTACGCCAAGCGGGCGGTGGGGCGGCGGATGTACGGCGGGAGCAGCACCTACATCCCCCTGAAGGTCAATCAGGCGGGGATCGTGCCGGTCATCTTCGCCACGTCGCTGTTGTACCTGCCGACGCTCGCCGCTCCATTGCTCGGTGATGAGGTGGGCGGCTGGGTGTCGCGGAACATCACCGCCGGCACGCACCCGCTCTACATGATCGGATTCTTCCTGCTGATCGTGGGATTCGCGTACTTCTACGTGTCGATCACCTTCAATCCCGTCGAGGTGGCCGACAACATGCGGCGGTACAGCGGCTTCGTGCCGGGCATCCGCCCTGGGGCGCCGACCGCGCGGTATCTGGCGTACGTGCTGTCGCGGCTGACCGCGCCCGGGGCCGTCTACCTGGGGGTGCTGGCGCTGCTGCCGCTGCTCGCGTTCGCGATCCTGCGGGATCCGAGCACCCAGCAGAACTTCCCGTTCGGGGGGACCAGCATTCTGATCATGGTGGGGGTGGGACTCGACACGGTGAAACAGATCGAGGCACAGCTTCAGCAGCGCAACTACGAGGGCTTCCTCAGGAAATAGCTACGTTCGTGTACGACCAGGTCGACCTACGTTGGCCGGGTCGGCTGGTCATGTTGGCACGGCCAGGCCTGCGCGCATGGCGAACACGACCAGTTGGGCGCGGTCGCGGGCGCGCAGCTTGACCATGGCCCGGCTGACGTGCGTGCGGACGGTGTCGGGGCTGATCACCAGTTCCTTGGCGATCTCCTCGTTGGACCGGCCGGTGGCCACCCAGGCGACCAGTTCGCGTTCGCGCGGCGTGAGGGTGTCGAGGCCCTCGACCGGCTCGGTGCCGTGGCGGCCGAACAGGCCGATGACCTTCCTGGTGATCGCGGGCGACAGCAGCGCCTCGCCCGCGGCCACCACCCGGACCGCGCCGACCAGCTCGTCGGGGGCGCTGTCCTTGAGCAGGAACCCGCTGGCTCCGGCCTGGAGCGCGGCGAAGATGTACTCGTCCACGGCGAACGTGGTCACCACCACGATCCTGGTGCCACTCAGCTCGCGGTCACCGGCGATGGCCCGCAAGGTCGCCAGGCCGTCCATGCCGGGCATGCGGATGTCGAGCAGGAGTACATCGGGACGGGTGCGGCGGAGGAGCTGGAGCGCCGCCGCGCCGTCGGCCGCCTCGCCCACGCACTCCAGGCCCGGCTCCCGATCCAGCAACGCCCTGAGCCCCATCCGTACGACGGCCTGATCGTCGGCGACGGCCACCCGGATCACCGGCCCCTGCTCGGCTTCCTTGGCGTCCTCGGGTCCCTCGGCTGAGACGGGGGTCACGTGAGGTCTGCTGGGGAGTCGGCGGTGTTGTGGCGAGCTGAGCTGTTCTGGAGTGCGGGCTGCCAGATGTGGTGAGCTGAGTCGTTCTGGGATGCGGGTTGCTGGTTGTGCTGGGCCGGGCCGGTCTGGAGTGCGGGTCGCTGCGGGAATGTGGCGAGGACCTGGAAGCCGCCGCCGTCCCGCGGGCCCGCCGTGAAGTGTCCGCCTGCGGCGAGCACCCTGGCCCGCATCCCGGCCAGCCCTCGGCCCTCGGTCATGCCTGCCCGGCCGCGCTCCTCGGCCGCTTCCAGCTGGGCGGCATCTCGGCTCCGCTCCTCGGCCGCTCCTAGCCGGTCGGCGCCTTGACCAGTGCTTCGGAGGGCGCCTCGGTCGGCGATCTCCAGGACGAGCGGCCCGGCCGGGTCGCCGGACAGCCGGACGAGCGCCTGCGTGGGGCCGGCGTGGCGCAGGACGTTGGTGAGCGACTCGCGTACCACCCCGTAGACGGTCGCGCTGAGGTGGGCGGGCACGACGGGGTCGGCGGGCTCCACGTCCACCGCGAGCCCCGCGGCCCGGACCCCGTCGATGAGGCTCGGCAGGTCGTGGGCGCCGTCCCGCGCGTCATTGGCGCCGGCGTGTGGGTCATGGGTGCTGTCGCGCGGGTCGAGCCGGTCGAGTGCGGCGCGTAGTTGGGTGAGCGCCGTCGTGCTGGTCTCCCTGATCGCCAGCAGCGAGGCGCGCGTCTGCTCGGGGTCGTCGTCGAGCGTGACGAGCGCGAGCCCGGCCTGCAGGGCGATGGCCGCCAGCCCGTGCCCGGCGGCGTCGTGCACCTCCCCGGCGATCCGCGCCCGCTCGGTGGCCAGCACGTTCTCCCGGGGGCCACCACCCGATGCGGCGTCACCCACTGCGCCGTCACAAGGGACGTCGTCACGGAGGGCGCGGACCGTGCGGTGTGCCGGGGCGAGGCTGTGGGCCGCCGGGATGCCCCAAGCCCTGGCGGGCGTCGCGGTCGCCAGCGAGCCGGTACGTGCGGCATCGGCGGTGGTGCCGACCCGTACGGCATCGATGGAAGTGCCGGCTCCTGCCGTGCCCGCGGAGATGACCGGTGGTGGCTCGGCCTCCGCGGCGGCCGCAGCAGCGGCGGCGCGTGCCTGGGCCAGGCCGCTGAAGGACCACGGGACGGCCAGCCAGCCGGCCCAGGCCAGCATGATCACGACCGGGACGTCACCCAGCCGGGCCATGCGGGACAGCGCCTTGAACGGCCCGCGCGGGCCGTCACCGCTGTGCGTGTGCTCGGTCACCGTCCCCCCACCTGGCCAGGCTCGCTCAGCCCATAATCCTAGCCAGTTTCCGGCCCTCCGGTTGGCGACCGGACCGCCCGGACCCCCACGAGACGATCTTGTGGTGGGCGCTCAGCCGCCAACCTGGAGCGCGGCCGGTCACCTGCGGCGCCGTCCAGGTCAGGCGGCTCCGCTGGTGAGCCAGCGCAGCGGGTTGTCCCGGGTGACGAGGCGGATCGTGTCCTCGGTCACCCCGGACTCGCGCAGGCGCGGCAGCAGCGTGTGGAAGAGGTGCGCGTAGCCGGGCCCGCCGTACCGGTTGACCTGGGCGATCCGGCTCACGCCGGTGCTGAGCAGGAGGCGGTCGGCGTGGCCGTCCTCGATGAGGGCGAGTGCGATCCTGGCCGACTGGTCCGTGCCGAGGCTGAGTGAGCCCAGGCTGACGTACGCGCCGGCCTCGGCGATCTTGCGGGCGACGGCCGGGTCGCTGCCCGCGTAGCCCACGCTCACCCGGTCGCCGGACAGGCCCTCGGCGAGGAGGATCTCCAGCATGGCCAGCCCGTTGTGCCCGTACGTGGCCACAGGCAGGCGGGAGGCCAGCGCGGCGCGGGCGGCGGCGATGAGGCCGCGCTCTTCGGCCGGGGTGGGCTCGGTGCCGCAGCAGCCGGCCTGGCCGATCACGCCGGGGAACACGCCGATGTCGTCGAGGCCGTCGGAGATCTCGCTCATCAGCCGGCTCGTGAGCGTCTCGACGTCCGCGTCGCGGGGACCGCTGAACGGTCCGGCGAACAGGCCGGTCGAGGCGATCACCGGAACCCGGCTGCCCATCGCGATCCGGGCCAGGGCGGCGGCGTCGCGGCCCATGCCCAGGCAGGTAAGATCGATGATCAAGCCGAGGCGGTCGGACTGGCGCACCTCGCGGAGTTCGGTGGTGACGGTCTGGTCCTCGTCAAGCCACCGATAGGGGTCGGAGTCGATGCCGGTCGCCCAGCGCATGTCGGTGCGCAGGTGCTCGCGGGGAAGGACGGCGCCGTCGATGGCGGTCGCGGGTACGGGACCGGTGACGGTACGAAGCATGGCCTCGGGCATAGGAGACGGTAACCGATTTTTGCCCGAAGTCGCCTATAAAAGCATGAAATTTTACGTTTTGAGCGGTTTGTCGATTTGGCGGGTTGTCGGGTTGGTAAGGCAGCCTATTTCAGGGCCGCTGGGCCGTATCCTGGGGGGCACATCGACCGTGCGGGGGAGTACGTTGCCGATCCAGGACTCCGAGACCGGAGACGCCGACGCGATCAAGGATGAGTCAGCGGACCGTTCCAGCATGCCCGAGCGCCGGTCGGGCATTCACGGCTGGCTGGACGGCATCCGGTCCACCCGCGCGGGCGCGCTCACGCTGAAGATCGTCATCGGCGCCATCGGCGCGATCATGGTGGTCGGCGGCCTGATCATGGTGCCGTTCCCAGGGCCGGGCTGGCTGGTCGTGTTCGCGGGGCTGGCCGTGCTGGCCACCGAGTTCCACTGGGCGCGCCGGGCGCTGGAGTTCGGCAAGCGGGTGCTGCACGACTGGACCGAATGGTATAAACGGCAAGGCTGGACGGTCCGCGTCATCGTGCTCATCGTGACCGTGGCCGTCGCGGCCGTGATCGTCTACATCGGGCTCAGAACGCTCGGCATCGATCTGATCGCGCTGGCCCAGCGCGTTATCTAGACCGGGTCGTTATCGCTGCCGGAAATCCGGCCATCCGGTGCCTATTCTGCGGGGCGTGATCGCCCACATCGCCGCCGCCCTGTCGCTCGCCCTGCTCGCTCCGGCCTGGCCTGCCGACACTGCCGGTACCACCGACGCAGCGGGTACAGCCGAGCTCCTGACCGCCCAGGCGGACACACTGCCCCTTCCCGGCATCAGTGTGAAATATCAGGAAAAAGCGGGTGATCCCGTACGGCTCAGCAGCTACGGCCTGGGTACCAAGAGCACCTACCTCAGGGCCAAGACCGGCAACACGTTCGCCAGGCAGCCGGCCCTGTCGGAAGCGGCGGTCTCACCCGACGCCGCCACGGTGGCCGGCGTCCCGAAGTCCTACCGGGCGGGCTACGACTCCCTCCTGCTCACCGACCGCGCCAGCGGCCAGATCAGGCGAGTGCGTACGGTCAAGAAGCCCCTGGCCGCCTCGTACATCTCATGGTCGCGCGACAGCAAGCGCGTGGCGCTCACCGTTGAGCAGAAGTCCGCCGGGCAGTGGCGGACCGTCGGCTTCACCGTCGTCGACGTGGTGGCGGGCACCGCCCGCACGGTCCGCCCGGCCGGGCTCGACGGGAGCGCGGACTTCGGGTGGAGCCCCGGCGGCGATCTTGTCGCCAGGTTCGGCGACGGCCTGCGGACCTACCGGGCCAGTGACGGCGCGACTCTGCGCACGTTCGCGGGCGTCGGACCGCCGACCGGCCCGGAGGACGCCTACTCGCCGTCAGGCAGCCGCCTGACCACGTGGTGCCCGGCACGCTTCACGCAGCAGCTCTGCGTGGTGAACCCGGCGACCGGCAAGATCGCGAGCCGGGTGGCCGTCAGCCCGCAGATGCTGTTCGGCTGGTGGGACGAGAGCCATGTCATCGCGGTCATGCCCCACCAGAGCGCCTACCGCCTGGCGGTGGTCGACCTGACGAGCAAGGTGACACGGGTGCTGGCCGACATCCCGTCCCAGACGTGGAAGGCGAACCTCTGGCTGACCTTCCACCGGGGCTAGAGGTAGAGGCCGGTGCCGTGGTCGGTCTCCTGCGTGGCGACGGCGTGCAGGTCGCGCTCGCGCATGACGAGGTAGACCTGCGCGTGCAGCTCCACCTCGAACTGGTCCTCCGGGTTGAGCAGCACCTTGTCGCCCACCTTGACCGCGCGCACGTTCGAGCCGACCCCGCAGACCTCGCCCCAGGCCAGCCGGTTGGCCATCTTGACCGTCGCGGGGATGACGATCCCGGAGCCGCTGCGCCGCTCCTCGGTCTCTTGCTCAAGCCGGATCATCACCCGGTCGTTGAGCATCTGGATCTCGAACTTGGGTGCTACCACGCGCTCAGTTTACGGTCATCCGGACTCCCGCGAACCGGCAATGGCTGACGTCAGGGCAGTGTGAGCTCGGCGAAGACGGGCCGATGGTCGGTCTTCGCCAGCGACTCGACCGAGAACGCGCGTACCCCCAATCCGGCGGAGGCCAGCACATGGTCGATCACCACGCCGGGAGCCCGCCCGCCGCTGGGCCAGTACGTCGCGGTGAACCCCCGTCCGGTGACGTCCGCCGCGTCGCGGTAGCCGGCGGCCAGCAGGTCGCGCATCGGTACGTGGTCGAGCGTGGCGTTGAAGTCGCCGGCGAGCACCCGCGCGGCCTCACCGCCGCGAGGCAGCGCGACCAGCCCCTGCTGCCAGCAGGGCGTACGTCCCTCGTACTTGGGCGCGCACGGATGCACCGACACCACCTCGATCTTCGTCCCGCCCGGCTCCGCGAGCACCGCCCTGGCCTGCCCGAACGCCCCGAACTGGATGGCCGGCCCCGCCGTGAGCGGATAACGCGAGTAGACGCCGGAGCCGCCCACGCCGGGCAGCGCCCGGACCACGGCCTGCGGCAACGCCTTGCGCAGACCCGCCCGGTCCAGGGCCGCCGCGGCCTTGGGGGTGAGCTCCTGCAGCGTCAGGACGTCCGGCCGGAGCCTGGCGACCAGATCCATCAGCCCCGCCGTGTCGGCCGAGCCCACCATCAGGTTGGCCGCCAGCACCCGCAGCGTCCTGCCGCTCGTCACCGGCTCGCCGTCGGCGAACCAGCGAGGCAGTACTGCCAGCGCCAGGGCCGCCACGGTGACGAGCGCGACCGCCCCGGCGACCCACCGCCGCAGTGCCCCGGCCAGGGCGAGGGCGAGCACGGAGGCCGCCGCCGCGTACGGTGTGAACGCCACGATCGGCACCCACGGCCACAACCCGTCGTACGGACTCACCCGCAGCGCCGCCCACACCGCGAGCGGAGCCACCACCGACCACACCAGAACGCTCACCAAAGTTCGCACTCGCCCCTCCTCCCATGTATTGCCACGAATCATCACAGAGGTTCACGCCATGAGATGGTGGGCTCCATGCGCGACGCGGAAGCCAGGGTCCTCCAGGCCATCGACGACACCGACACCGTGAACCTGCTGGCCGAGACCGTCAGAGTGCCCAGCGTGACGGGCACCGACGCGGAGTCCGAGTTGCAGCACCGCGTCGCCCGCGTGCTCACCGAGGCCGATCTGGACGTGGACGTCTGGAAGCTGGACCTCGACGACCTCGGCCGCCGCGCGGGCTTCCCCGGCACCGAGGCGCCGAGGGCCGAGGGCTATGGCGTGGTGGCCGTGACCGGCGGCGAAGGCACACCGGCACTGGCCCTGCAGGGCCATGTCGACGTCGTGCCCATCGGCGACCCGGCCCAGTGGGCGGGGAACGACCCGTTCGCCGCCAGGATCACCGGCGACACCCTGCACGGCCGCGGCGCCTGCGACATGAAGGCCGGGCTGGTGGCCAACCTCGCCGTCGTCCGCGCGCTCAAGAAGGCCGGGGTACGGCTGGCCCGGCCGCTCGCCGTGCACTGCGTGGTCAGCGAGGAGGATGGCGGACTCGGCGCGTTCGCCACGCTGGCCAGGGGCCACACGGCGGAGGCGGCGGTCATCACCGAGCCGACCAGTGGCGCCGTCATCACGGCCAACGCGGGGGCGCTGACGTTCCGGCTGGAGGTGGTGGGCCGGGCCGCGCACGGGGCCACCCGCTATGAGGGGGTCAACGCGGTCGAGGTGTTCTGGCCGGTGTTCGAGGCGATCCGGCGGCTGGAGGCCGAGCGCAACCGTGACGTGCCCGCCATCTTCGCCGGGAACGCGATGCCGTACCCGATCGAGGTTGGCACCGTGCGGGCGGGCGACTGGGCCAGCAGCGTGCCCGACCTGCTCGTCGCGGAGGGCCGGATGGGCGTCCGGCTCGACGAGGACCCGGCGGCGGCGCGGGCCGCGTTCGAGGAGGCGGTGCTGACGGTCGCGCACCCGTGGCTGCGCGACCACCCGCCGGCGATCACCTGGCCGGGCGGCCAGTTCGCCAGCGGGCGGCTGCCCGAGGCGCACCCGCTGCTGGCGGAGGTGACCGGGGCGATCGCCGACACGACGGGCGCGCGGCCGATGGAGAAGGCCGCGCCGTACGGGAGCGACCTGCGGCTCTACGCGGCCGGCGGGATCCCGGCGCTGCACTACGGCCCCGGCGACGTACGGTACGCGCACGCCCCCAGGGAGCAGGTCGAGCTGCGGGAGCTGCGCGAGGTCACACGAGCGCTGGCAACGCTCGTGGTGCGCCGTTGCGGAACACTTTGAGCAGCGTCCCCGGGCTCATCAGCGACGAGCGGCGGCGGACAACAGGCCCGCCATGCTCGCGCCGATCACGATGGTGTGATCCATGATGGTTCCCCCCTGAGGAAGTTGTGGCTTCCAGAGGGTCACCCGCGCCCGCCGTCCGCTTCCACGTCCTTTGGCACGCTCCAAGAATCACGTTCTACGAGGACTCCACCGGCAGGCCCGCCGCCACCCAGTCCTCGATCCCCTCGACGTACCTGCGCACGTTCGTGTAGCCGAGGGAGGTCAGGCGGCGGGCGACGGCCTTGCTGTTGTTGCAGGCCGGGTTCGTGCAGTAGGTGACGATCGGCGCGTCCTTGTCGGGCAGCAGCGCGGGCGCCCGCTCGGCGACCTCGCTCTCGACCAGCGCGATGGCACCCGGCAGGTGCTGCTGGGCAAAGTAAGCACCGCCGAGCGTGTCGAGTACGGTGACAGTGTCGAGCGTTGCTCGGAGCTCGTCGCGGGTGATGGTCATTGTGGCCTCCGGTCCAAATGGACTACAGTCCGCTTTGTGGATGGCTCGAAAGCTAACGGACCGCGGTCCGGTTCGTCAAGACAGAGGCTGGAACTGCTTCGCGGGGGCCCGGTCAACGAACGTGCGGACGCGGCGCGCAACAGGGAGAAGGTCCTTGCCGCCGCGGCCAGGCTGTTCGCTGAGAAGGGTGTCGAAGCGGTCTCCATGGATGCGATAGCGGCGGAGGCCGGGGTGGGGAAGGGCACGTTGTTCCGCAGATTCGGGGATAAATCGGGGCTGGCGGTGGCGCTGCTCGACGAGCGCGAGCGGTTGCTGCAGGAACGCATCCTGTCCGGTCCGCCGCCGCTGGGCCCCGGCGCGCCCGCGCGCGACCGGCTCACCGCCTTCGTCGACGCCTATCTGGACTACCTGTTCGCCCACCTCGACCTGGTACGCATGTCCGAGACGGCCAGTCCGGGCGCCCGCTACCGGATCGGCGCCTATCGCTTCTGGCACCGCCACGCGGCCATCCTGCTGGCGGCCTCGCGCCCGGGGTCCGACGCGGACGTCCTGTCCCACGCGCTGCTGGCGGCCACCGCCGCGGAGGTGGCGGGCGTGCTCAGGGAGGAGTACGGCGAGGCCCGCGCCCGCGACGCGATCACCGCCCTGGTCGGGGCCCTGGTGGGCTGAGAGCGGGATGAGAGGGGGGAGCCGGTGGATCAGGCCGTCGTTCTCACCTGGCGGCGCGCCTCGGGGATGATGAGCGGGGTGCCCGACTGGGGATCCTCGATGATCTCGCAGCGCAGGTCGAACACCTCGGCGACCAGGTTGGGCGTGACGATCCCGGCCGGGTCGCCCTCGGCCACGATGGCGCCGTCGCGCATGACGATGAGGTGGGTGGCGTAGCGGCACGCCTGGTTGAGGTCGTGCAGGACCGCCACCATCGTGCGGCCGGCCTCGTGCAGGTCGGCGCAGAGGTCCAGTACCTCGATCTGGTGGGAGATGTCGAGGAAGGTCGTCGGCTCGTCGAGCAGCAGGATCGGCGTCTCCTGGGCCAGTGCCATGGCCAGCCACACGCGCTGCCGCTGGCCGCCGGACAGCTCGTCCACGATCCGGTCGGCCAGTTCGGACACGTCGGTGGCGCGCATCGCCTCGGTCACCGCGGCCTCGTCCGCGCGTGACCACTGCCGCATCAGCTTCTGGTGCGGGTAGCGGCCGCGGGCCACCAGGTCCGTCACGGTGATGCCGTCGGGCACGATCGAGCTCTGTGGCAGTAGCCCGAGGCGCCTGGCCACCTCCTTCGACGGCAGCGAGGTGATCACGCTGCCGTCGAGGTGGACCGCGCCCTTCCTGGGCTTGAGCATTCTGGCCAGGGCGCGCAGGAGGGTGGACTTGCCGCAGGCGTTCGGGCCGATGATCACGGTGAACGACTCGTCGGGGATCGTCACGTCCAGCTCGGCCGCCACGACGCGCTGGTCGTAGGCGAGGGTGAGGTCGCTGCCCGACAGCCGGGCGGTCTCGGACTGGGGGAGTGCCATCAGCGGCGGTCCTTTCGCGCGAGCATCAGTGGCGGGCTTTTCGGAGGAGCCATCAGTGGCGGTCCCTTCGGAGGAGCAGGGCGAGGTAGGCGCCGCCGATCGCGGCCGTGAGCACGCCGACGGGCAGCTGTGTGGGGGCGAGTACGCGCTGGGCGGCCAGATCGGCGCCGGTCAGCAGGACGGCGCCCATGAGCGCCGAGGCGCCCATCGTCACGCCGGGCGACCGGGTCAGCCGCCTGGCCAGCTGCGGAGCCGCCAGGGCGACGAAGATGACCGGCCCGGCGGCGGCCGTGGCCACCGCGCACAGCAGCACGCCCACGGTGATGGCCGTAGCCCGTACGGCCTCGACCCTGATGCCCATGGCCCGCGCCGAGTCGTCGCCCATCTCCAGCATCCGCATCGGCCGTGACACGGCGGCGCAGACCGGGAGCAGCGCCGCGAGCGCCACCGCCACCGGGATCGCGTGGTCCCAGCCGCGCCCGCTGAGGCTGCCCGTGAGCCACGCCCCCGCGGTCGCGGCGTCGTTGATGTTGGCCCTGGTCAGCAGGTAGGAGTTGGCGGACAGGAGCAGCGCGTTCGCGCCGATCCCGACGAGGACCAGCCGGTAGCCCTGCACGCCCCCGCGATGGGCCAGCGCGTACACCAGCACGGCGGTCCCGACGCAGCCCGCCAGCGCGCCGCCCGCGATCTGCAGCGCCGTGCCGCCCGCGATCACGCCGAGGATGCCGCCCGTGGAGGCGCCGGCGGTGAAACCGATGAAGTCGGGGCTGCCGAGCGGGTTCCTGGTCAGGCTCTGGAAGATCGCGCCGCTCAGGCCGAACGCCGCGCCCACCAGCAGCCCGGTGACCACCCGGGGCGCGCGCAGCTTGCTCACGATCAGCTCGGCGACGGGCGTGCCCTGGCCGAACAGCGCGGTCAGCACGTCGGGTACGGACACGGTCAACTCGCCGGTCGAGATCGCCGCCACGGTCACGGCGAACGCGACGAGGAGGAGGACCAGGGCGACGACGAGGGCCCGCGGCGCCAGCCGTACGGACCAGGGACCGAGACGGATGCTCATAGCGCGGCCAGCCTCCTGCGCCTGGCCATCAGGATGAAGATCGGCGCGCCGACCACCGCGCACATGATGCCCACCTGCACCTCGCCGGGCCGGGCGATGAGCCGCCCGGCCACGTCCGCCGCCAGCAGCAGCGCCGGCGCGGCCAGCACCGTGTACGGCAGCACCCACCGCTGGTCCTGACCCACCACGGCTCTTACCGCGTGCGGGACGGCCAGCCCGACGAACCACAGCGGCCCGGCCGCGGCCGTGGCGGAGCCGCAGAGCAGTGTGACCGACACGGCCGTGAGGACCCGGGTACGGGTGACGGCCACGCCCAGGGCCTTGCCGGCGTCGTCGCCCAGCGCCAGCATGTTCAGCGGCCTTGCCAGCAGCAGCCCCACCACCAGGCCGACGGCCATGAAGGGCGCGATCCGCAGCAGCACGTCGGAGGTCTGCCCGGCCAGTGAGCCGGTGAGCCAGAACCGCATCCGGTCGAACGTCTGCGGGTCCATGCGCAGGATGGCCGAGGCCACCGCGGTGAACACCATGCCGACGGCGATGCCGGCCAGCGCCAGGCGTACCGGACCGGCGCCCGAGCGGCCGGCCGAGCCCAGCGCGTAGACGACGACGGAGGCCACGGCGGCGCCGCCGAAGGCGAACCACACGTAGACGGCCGGGTTCGTGAGCCCGAACAGCCCGAGCGCGAGGGTGACGCCGAGCGCGGCGCCCTCGTTGATGCCGAGCAGGCCCGGGTCGGCCAGCGGGTTACGGGTCAGGCTCTGCATCAGCGCCCCCGCCAGTCCGAGCGCGGCCCCCACGCCGATGCCCAGGAGGGTCCGTGGGACGCGTAATTCGCGGATGACCGTGTGGTCGCCGGACCCGTTGGGGGCGGTCAGCGCGTCCAGCACCGTGGACAGCGGCACCGACCGCGCGCCCAGCGCCACGCTGGCCATCGCCACCAGCACCAGCACGCCGAACACGACCACCAGCCCACCGGCCAGCGCCGCCGGACGTCCCCGGGACGCCACGGGCTCGACCTCGGCCGGGCGCTCTTTCACCGCGGGCAACCCGCACCCCTTTCGTCACGGTCACATTGAGGCGAGGCTAAGGTAAAGCCCCACAACCAAGGCAAGCCTAACCTTAGGAGATGGACATGTCGGGACCGGTACTGCCTCGCAGGGGCTTTTTCGCGGCCACGGCGGGCGTCGCGGCGGCCCTGACGCTGGCGGCCTGCGGCGGCGAGGGCGCCCCAACCGCAGGCGGCGAGGGCGCCGCCACCCAGGCGCCCCCGACCGGGGCGGCGACCGGCGCGGCGGGCGGGTGGACGTTCACCGATGACCGGGACAAGAAGCTGAGCCTGCCCAAGCGCCCCACCCGGGTGGTCGCCCAGGTCGGCGCCGCGGCGGCACTGTGGGACTTCGGCGTGCGCCCGGTCGGCGTCTTCGGCCCGCACAAGCTCAAGGACGGCGCCAGGGACCCCCAGGTGGGCAACGTCGACATCGCCAAGGTCACGGGGCTGGGCAACGTCTGGGACGAGTTCAACGTGGAGCAGTACATCGCGCTCCAGCCCGACCTGCTGGTCAGCAGCATGTACATCAAGGGCACGCTCTGGTACGTACCGGAGAAGTCGAAGGCCACGATCGAGCAGGTCGCCCCGACGGCCGGCATCATGCTCACCGGGCGCAGCGCCATGGAGGTGATCGGCAAGTACGAGGAGCTGGCCACGTCGCTGGGCGCGGACCTACAAGGGGTGCCGGAGGCCAAGGCCCGGCTGGCGGCGGCCAGTAAGGAGCTGGCGGCGTTCAAGGACCTCAAGATCCTCATGGTCTCGGCGGGCCCCGACGCGATGTGGGTGGTGAACCCGCCGGAGTATCCGGACATCGTGCACCTCACCCAGAACGGCCTGACCGTCGTCACGCCCGCCAAGATCGACGAGGGCGGCTTCTTCCAGACGCTGAGCTGGGAGAACGCCGACACCTACGACGCCGACGTCATCCTCTACGACACGCGCACCCAGTCGCTCAAGCCCGCCGAGATGATGAAGAAGCCCACCTTCGCCAAGCTGCCCGCCGTCAAGGCCGGGCAGCTCTACCCGTGGAGTGCCGAGGCCCCCTACAGCTACCAGGGCTACGCCGACTTCGTGGAGGGCCTCGTGGCCAACCTGAAGAAGGCTAGTAAGCTCCCGTGACCTCGACGATCTCGGCCAGCGGGAACTCCAGGTAGTCGCCGGCCTCCTCGCACCAGGCGTCGAGGGCGCCGCCCTTGAGCTCGCCGTGGCTGATCGTCGCGGTCAGGCCGTCGGTCAGCGTGATGCCGGCCCGCACACCCCGGTCCACGACGAAGCCCAGCAGTGACTGCTGCGCCGTGGGCAGCCTGGTCGCCATCCGGCCGATGACGGCCCAGGTGCGCCCGGCGCGGTCGTTGGCCGCCCGGCTGGCGGTGATCAGGCGGGCGGCGTGCTCGTGCGGGTCGGGGATCGGCTCGGCGATGATGTGCGGGATCGCCTCGGCACCGCCGATCGCCGCCAGCTCCGACAGCTCGGCCACCTGACCGCCGGGCAGCAGGATGAGCTTGCCGTTGTGGGGTTCCTCGACGCGGGTGCGGCGGATCGTGATCTCACCGCCGTCGGTGACCGGGACGGGCGAGTAGCCGTGCTCGCGCAGCGCGGCCAGTGTCCGCTCGGCGCCCGCCGAGCTCACCAGTACGGTGGGCGCGAGCAGCCGCAGGCCGAGCCGGCTCAGCCGGCGGTGAGCGGCGATCTCGGCGAGCAGGGTCGGGTCGGAGGCCTGCACCACGCAGCCCACCGTGGTCACCGTCACCTCGCCGTGCCTGCGGGCCACGTCGCGTACGAGGTATTCGAGCGGCTGCGGGATGGTGCCGACGCCGGACAGCTCCTCCAGCAGCTCGTCGGCCTCGTAGCCGTGGTCCAGCGCGCGGCGCACGCTCTCGGTGGTGAACCGCCACACCGAGGCCGCGCCCCGCGACTCCCGCTCGGCCACCCGGTCGAGCAGCGCGGCCAGCTCGGCGGACGGCGGTCCCGTCACCACCGCGGTCAGGTCGGGGCCGAACAGCGCGCTCCTGCGTACGCTGGCCAGCGCCCTGGTCGCCGCCTCCGCGAGTATCGGGTCGTGCTCGACCAGTGGCACCGCGTCGTCGCTCTCCTCGCCCGCCTTGGCGGCCAGCCCGGCCAGCGCCCTGCCCAGGTCGGTCAGCGAGTCGTTGGCCAGTAGGCCGAGCAGCCGCGCCTCGACGAGCACCGCGGACGCACACTCGGCCAGCAGGTCCTGGTCGAGCATCGGGGAGTGCCAGTGGACGTTGCGGACCAGGCCGGCGCGATCGGCGAAGGCGGTGCCGGCCGGCAGGTGGGACAGGACCGACAGCACCGCCCGGCGCACGCGGGCCACGGCGGCGCCCGACTGGTCGTCGCCCAGCACGGTGCCGTACTTGCCGTCGATCTTGCGCAGTGACGAGCGCTCCATGCGCCACCAGGCCGACAGCAGCACCCGCAGCCTGGCCGAGCCCTCGTCGAGCCGCCAGCGGTCGAACCGCTCGGTGGGGATCATGCCGCCGGACGGCTCGTCCCAGGCCAGCAGCCTGGCCACGGTGCAGATCTCCAGCAGCAGCCGGGTCTCGTCCTCGTCGCAGCCGGTCTCCTTGGCCATCCTGCGTACCTCGCGTACGCCCACGCCACCGGTCTTGAGCAGCGGCAGCGGCGTCTTGGAGGCGTTGTCGAGCAGCGCCGCGCACCGTTCCACCACATGTGGAGCGGCCAGCGTCATCAGGTGGTCGACCTCTTCCGGGTCGATCGGGATGGTGGCCACCTCGGGTGGTTCGGGGGTGAAGGGCGGGTGGTAGTCGCCGCCGCGCAGGCCGAGCGCCACCTCGCGCGGCATCTCGGCCACGTGCCAGCTCGGCCGGTAGAGGAGCCCGTGGTCGGCGGACCACTTCTCCGGCGTGCCGGGCATGACGAACCGGCCGCCGTCGACATCGCGTACGGGACCCTCCCAGGCGAAGCTGTCCAGCAGCCGGACCGTGCCCTCGGGGGCGGTGCGCAGCAGCGCGTCGAGCCGCGTCCGGTCGCCGAGCACCTCGCTGGCCCGGCTGACCGTGCGGCGCTTGTTGCCGTCGGGCGGGAGCCCCAGGTTTCTGGCGAGCGAGCGCAGCGTGTCGTTGCTGATCGTCCAGGAGTTGAGGTAGTGGTCGAGCGGCTCGCCCAGGCCGAGGGGCGCGGTCCACCACCGCGACACGGGCTCGGCCAGGCGGATGACGCCCTCGCCGTCGGGCCAGGCCAGCGCGTGGTCATGCAGGAGGTCGAGCCAGGGGGTCAGCTCCTCGGCCGGCACGCCGAGGAAGGCCGCCAGCCGCTCGGGAGTGGCGTGCCGCACGACCAGGCACGCCTGAGCCAGCTCAAGGCAGGGAAGAGGCAGGCCGCGCAGGGCCTCCATCACGGCGAATCCGTTGCCGAGCCGTTGGGCAAGGGTGTCGAGCCGCCGCGGCCAGGGGGCCGCGATGGCGTCGGGCCGGGTCGCCAGGATGCGGCCCAGCCTGTCTTCGTCAAGTGTTCGTAGCCAGCCGAGCAGGTGATCATCCATCTGTCAGCACTCTCATGGGGTCGCACGCAGGGACTCACCGTGAGCCATGAGCATCCACGGTAATGCAGATCACCCCCGGTCAGGAGAGGACTGCCCAGACGATCTTCCCGTGGGGCGCGAGTGCGGACCAGCCCCATCGGTGGCTGAGCGATTCGACGATGTGGAGTCCGAGGCCGCCGGTGTCGAGAGGGCCAGGGTATCTCAGCACGGGCACCGATGAGCCTGGATCGGTGAAGGCGCTGGTAACCAGCGCGCCGCGGCGTACCAAGGACATGTGGACCGGGCGGTGGCAATGCGGCTCGGCCAGGCGTAATCCGTGTCGCAGGGCGTTGGTGGCCAGTTCGGAGACCACCAGCTCCATGTTCTCGATCAGCTCGCCGAGGCCCCATCCCGTCAGGGTGCCGTTGGTGAAGCTGCGGACGGAGTGGATCGAGGACGCCGTGGGCGGGAGGACGAACGTGGCGCTCGAGGCCGGGCCTGGGACCAGCAGGTCACGCGCGGCCTCCGGCCACCACCCGACCGGGGGCCACCAGTCGAACGTGGTCCACGAGCCCTGCGTCGCCGTGGTGGATTGCACGTTGATCATTCTGGAGCAAACTCTCGTGCAGGTGCAAGAGCGAATGCACGTGCAGACACCGTGTGCAAGCGCTACCGTTGCCCCAAAAGGTCAATCAGTGGGAAAGGGGATCTTGTCCACGGCATATGATCTTTCGGCCGTGGAGTGACAGACTGTGTGCTAAGGAAACGACCAAGGAGCAGCACGTGTCCCTCGATCCGCCCGGTTCAGGTTCGACCGTTCGGCGCATCATGCTTGGCGCCAGTTTGCGGCGGCTGCGTGAAGCCAGCGAGCTCACCCGCGACCAGGCCGGATTCCACATCCGGGCGTCCGAGTCGAAGATCAGCCGTATGGAACTCGGTCGCGTCGGATTCAAGACACGCGATGTGGAGGACCTGCTCACCCTGTACGGCGTCGTCGACGACGCCGAGCGCCGTGCCCTGCTGGAGATGGTCCGCGAAGCCAACACCCCCGGGTGGTGGCACAAGTATTCAGCCGTTCTGCCCGCGTGGTTCACCACGTACGTGGGGCTAGAGGAAGCAGCCAGCGTGATCCGTACCTATGAGGTGCAGTTCGTGCCCGGTCTGTTGCAGACGGCCGCATACGCACGCGCGGTATACCAACTCGGCAACCCCGATGAGACCCCTGGGCAGATCGAGCGCCGCGTGCATCTGCGCATGCAGCGACAAGAGCGCTTCACGCAGAAGGACGGCCCGCGACTGTGGGCGGTCATCGACGAAGCGACCCTCAAGAGGACCATCGGCGGGCGGGAGGTCATGTCCGAGCAGCTTCAGCACTTGCTGGAAGTCGCTGCCCTTCCCAATATCACCATTCAGGTGATGCCCTTCAGATATGGCATGCACGCCGCTGAAGGTGGCGCGTTCAGCATCTTGCGATTTCCCGAGTCCGACTTGTCGGACGTTGTCTATGTCGAGCAGCTCTGGGGTGCCCTGTACCTGGACAAGCGTGAGGACATCGATCCATATCTCACGGCTATGGAGCAGTTATGCGTGGAGAGCACCACGCCAGGGGGCACCGTCGAGCTCATCGGCGGTCTTCTCAGAAAGATGTAGATGAAGCAGACCTACAACGGCATGCCCGCGACCGACCTGCAGCAGGTCGCCTGGCGCAAGAGCCACTACAGCAACTCACAGGGGAACTGCGTCGAACTCGCGAAGCTCCCCGACGGCGGGGTGGCGGTGCGCAACTCGCGCTTCCCCGATGGCCCGGCCCTGATCTACACCCGCGACGAGATCCGAGCCCTCGTGCTCGGAGTGAAGGATGGGGAGTTCGACGGTCTCCTGGTGTAACAGGCTGTTAACCTCCGGCGGGCCCCCTTAACGGGGGCGCGCCGGAGGTGTAACCGCCCCGCCTCCGGCAGACCTCATGATCAGCACATGCTCGACCAGATGACCCTTTATCCGATCGCCGACGACGTGCTCTTCGCACCCGGCGGCAAGGTCGTGATCCGCACCTACGGCGTCGCGCCCTCCGGCGCTGCCGTCTCCTATCGCACGTGGGTCACGGGTCTCCGTGACCAGCCGCGCTACTGGCACTGGGGACACTTCGAGGACGCCACCTCCGGGCACCGCAGGGTGCTGGAGTGGCTGACGGGGAGAGGGCCGCAGCCTACCCAAGCGGGCGCTTGATCAGCTAAGGTTGAGGCCGAGCAATCGCTTGGTCAAAGGAGCCCGGGATGCGGCGTGGGATCTACCTTCTCGAAGAGGTCGACTTCCGGCCGATGAACTCCCGGCGCCCGATGGAGTACCTCACCTGGCTGACCCGCTACAAGCGCGAGGACGAGGCCCGCCAGGCGCCCACGCTGACCTCCGGCATGTCCATCAGGTCCCGCGAGATCGACCTGGCCGGCGCCTTCTACGCCGTGGGCATCACCGGGCACCCGCAGTTCAAGGCGGTCACGCTGTGGGACTGCCACGGCGGCTGGGACGGCGGCTGGCGCCAGATGATGGAGATCTACCGAGGGGTGGACGACCGTCTGTTCCTGTCCGACATCGACGACCTGCGCTTCTCCGCCTTCTCCCGCCCGCTCGGCGCCGTGCCGGGCTGTCCGGACCTGAGCGAGGTGGCCACCGCCGAGTTCTACGTGTTCGAGAGCGCCCGCGTACGACCCGGCGCCGCCCTCGACTACCTGGAGGCGGTCCGCACCGAACGCGCCCCGCTGCTGGCCGAGCACGGGCATCACCTGGTCGGCCTGTACGAGGTGCTGTTCTGCGACACCGAGGCCGTCACGGTATGGGGCGTGTCGCTCGACGACCACCTGCGCACGCAGCGGGCCCGCGACGCCGCCCTCGGGCTGGACGACGAGGTGCCGCCGGACCCGCGCCTGCTCGACTGGGCCAAGCGGGCCCGCGACTTCCTCGACGGGCCCTGGCGCGAGACCCTCCTGTCGCCCTTCCCCGGCAGCCGTCTGGCGCCCGGAGGCACATCGGGTTAGCGTCGGGCTGCGGAGGTAGCCATGACGGACTCGTACCTCTATAACGGGCAGGGCTCCCAGGACCACGTCGCCTCGTGCCCGGACTGCAGCGCGGCCATCGCACTCCTGGACGCCCCAGGGGAGGCTGTCTCTCCGCCGCCCGGGCTGCGGGAGGAGATGCTGGCCAGGGCGCGGCTGCGGCGCAGCCCCGCCGAGACGGCGGTCGCGGCCGTGGCCGTTCCCTATGCCCAGCAGGTCGCGCTCATGGACGAACTGCTGGGCGAGCTCAGCGTGGCGCAATGGGAGGCGCCCCTGGCCAAGCACGGCACCGTGCGCGGCATGGTCGAGCACCTGGCCGCCAACGACGCCAGGGTCGCGGGCTTCATGGGCGTACCGGCGACCGCCGGCCTGCCGGTTCACCGGCGCTGGCGCGAGCAGGCCGGATCCCTGCTCGAACGCGTCTCCGGCAGCACCGGGGTGCTGCTCGGCGTCGAAGTGGAGCTGGCCGGGACCAGCCCGGCGCGCGGGCCGCTGCGGCACGCGATGGTCCAGCGGACGTTCGAGACCTGGACGCACGCCGACGACATCAGGACCGCCACCGCCAGATCCACGGCACCGCCGGCCGACGAGCACGTGCGGATGATCGCCGAATTCGGGCTGGCCATGCTGCCCCGGGCCGTCAAGGGACCGCGCCGCGACGTGGCCGCCACCGTCGTGCTGACCGGGCCCGGCGGCGGCACCTGGACGGTGCCGCTCTCGCCGACGCCCGACCGTGTCGCCGTGCTGGTGTCGGCGGACGCCGTCCACTTCTGCAAGCTGCTGGCCGGCCGGTGGCCGCCCGGCTCCTTCCCGTACGCGGCCGAGGGCGATCCCGCGCTCGCCCGCGAGCTGATACGGGCCGCCTCCACACTGGGATGTGACTGATGGGCCCCGACGCGGACCTGCACGCCCGGTTGGTCGCGGGCGACCTCGACGCGCTGGCCGCCGCCTATGACGAGCACAGTCCCTTCGTGTACGGGGTGGCGATCAAGATCACGGGGAACCGGGTGTCCGCCGAGGAGATCACCCAGGACGTGTTCGTCGGGCTGTGGGAACGGCCGCTGTCGTACGAGCCCAGAAGCGGCTCACTGCGCGGCTGGCTGGTGAGCAAGGCGCTGCACGCCTCGGCGGTACGGGCTGAGGTCGGCTGACCCGCGCGCGTCGGGGTCAGGTGACCGGTGCGTTCCAGGCCGTCACCACGGGCTCGGCGTGTTCGTAGCCCAGTCGTGAGTACGTGCCGGTGTCGAGCTTGAACAGGCGGCCGTCGGTGGGCGGCAGGCCCAGCCAGCGGGCCGTCAGCACGCGCAGGAAGTGTCCGTGCGCCACCAGCGCCACCCGCCCCTCGGCCGCCTTGGCCCTGGCGATCACCCGGTCGGCGCGCGCGCCCACGTCGGTCGCGCTCTCCCCGGGATGCTCGGCGTCGCCGGGGGTCACGCCGTCACGCCACAGGTACCAGCCCGGCCGGGTCTCCCGGATCTCGGGCGTGGTGATCCCCTCGTAACCGCCGTAGTCCCACTCCCACAGATCCGCGTCCACCACGTACGCCTCCAGCCCGGCCAACTCCGCCGTCCGGCGGGCCCGCTGGGCGGGGGACACCAGCACCAGGTCGAACGTCATCTCCTTGACCAGCGGCGCCAGCGCCCGCGCCTGCTCCTCGCCCGCCGGCAGCAACGGCACATCGGTGCGGCCCGTGTGCTTGCCCGCCGTGCTCCACTCTGTCGCGCCGTGCCTGAGCAACACCATCTCGTCCATGACTTCCATCATCCGGCACGGTTGACCTCAACCGTGGTTCAGGTAGCAGGCTGGGCGACATGCACGCGATAAAGCTCTATTCCTACGGTCCTGCCGAGAACCTCCGCTATGAGTCCGTCCCCGATCCCCTGCCGGGCCCCGGCGAGGTCCGCATCGCCGTACACGCCGCCGGTGTGCACTTCATCGAGACCCTGTTCAGGCGGGGCATCCCCATCGGCCCGCACCCCGCCCCCGACCTGCCCACGACGTTCGGCCATGAGGTGGCGGGGGTGGTGGAGTCGGTCGGTGAGGGCGTCGGCTCCGACCTGCTGGGCAGCCGCGTGGTGACCGGCGAGGTGACGTCGGGCGGCTACGCCTCGCTCGCCGTCGCGCCCGCCGCCGGTCTGACGGTGCTTCCCGACGGGCTGGAGTACGGCGCTGCGGTCGCCATGCTCTCGACCGGCGCCACCACGCTGGGAGTGCTGGAGGTCGCACCCGTGACGGCCTCGGACGTGGTGCTGGTCATGGCCGCCGCCGGAGGGATCGGCACGCTGCTCGTCCAGCACGCCCACCGGGTGGGCGCGACGGTCGTCGGAGCGGCGGGCGGCCCCGCGAAGGCGGCCCGGGTCCGCTCGCTGGGCGCCGACCTGGCGGTCGACTACAGCACGCCCGGCTGGACGGACGTCGTGCGGAAGTCGGTCGGCGACGTCACGATCGTCTTCGACGGGGTCGGCGGCGAACTCGGCAGAGCCGCCTTCGAACTCCTCGGTGGGGACGTCGCGGGGCGCGGCGAGGGCGGTTTCGGGCCGGGCGTCGAAGGTGGGCGGCAGGTGGTGTTCGGGCAGGCGTCGGGGGAGTGGTTCCATCCCGAGGAGGCCGAGTTGAAGGCCCGTGGCGTGACCTCGTACGACGGCATCGCCTACCTGCTCGGCCGCCAGGGCGGCATGGACGACCTGCGGGACCGGGCGCTGGAGGCGGCGGCGAGCGGCGAGCTCACGCCCGCCGTCCAGTCCTTCCCGCTGGAGCGGGCCGCGGCCGCCCATGCGGCGCTGGAGAGCAGGAACACCATGGGCAAGGTGATCCTCATTCCGTAGCGAGTTCCTCGACGATCGGGGTGAAGGCGTCGAGGTCGCGCTCGTGGTGCACCACGAAATACGAAATATCGTGCTCATCCCGCCAGTAGCGGAGCTTGTCGACTATGTCGTGGTGGGTGCCGAGGAGTACCTGTGGCGTCTCGTCCAGTTGTGAGGTGTCGGCGGCGCTCCAGGTCTCCTCCGGCTTGCGCACGCCCACCTGCACCACGCTCGTGCCCAGCTCCAGCCGGTCGTAGCGGTCGCCGGCGGCCGCGCGTACCGTCCGCAGCTTGTCCATGAACGCCTGCCGCCCGCCGTCGTTCCCGTCGGGCCCGGTGCCGTCGGCGCGTACCCGCATCCCCAGGTTCACCACGTCGGCCTCCCGGGCGGCCAGCCGCAGCATCCGCGGCCCGCCGCCGCCCAGGAGCAGCCGCGGGTGCGGCCGCCGCACGGGCTTGGGCTGCTGATCGAGCGCCCGGATCTGGTAGTGCGTCCCGTCGAAGGTGTACGGCCCGTCGCCCCACAGCCCCTTGAGCACGGCCACGGCCTCGGCCAGCCGGTCCACCCGCACACCGGGCGGCTCGAACGGCAGGCCGGCCCGCTGGTAGTCCTCGGCCATCCAGCCGGTCCCGAGCCCCACGTCGAGCCGCCCGTCGGACAGCACGTCGAGGGTCGCCGTCTCCTTGGCCAGCACGGCCGGATGCCGGAAGTCGTTGGCGAACACGAGAGTCCCCACCCGAAGCCGCGTCGTCACGCTCGCGGCGGCGGCCAGCGCCGCCACGGGAGCGAATCGCGGGCCGACCAGGTGGTCGGGCACGAGCAGCACGTCGAACCCGGCACTCTCCAGCCGCCTGGCCTTGTCCGCCCAGGCCTTGCCCGACTCCGCCTGCCGCACCACCGCCCCGAACCTGAACCGCCGCACGTGCCTCTCCTCGCTTGAACAAGCGCTTGTGTACATGCGCTTGCCAGCTTAGAGGCGATCGCGCCGCCATGGCACCCACCGCGCCCGTGCCAGCGCGCTTCCGACTGGCCTAAGCCCGACGAAAACCACGGAGATGGTCAACTTCGCGCACGTAACGGCGCCCGGCCATGTGCGGGTTCAGCGGCCGTTTTCCTGGAGGTCCCCAGCCATGTGCGGCGGGTGGCGGGTGGAGCGGCTGTGCCGTAAAGGAAACAGCGGCCCTGACCGGAAGGCGCGCGCGGTGAGCACAGCCGCGGAGGTGTCGCGTCGGCGCTCAGGCCATGCGGAGGCCGGTGCGGGCGGGGAGGGACGTGATCAGCGCCTGGATGATCCGCGCGATCAGCATTTCCAGGAGCATCATGCCCGCCTTCGCGAGCACAGAGGCCAGAAATTCAGACACTGAGTACCTCACATCAGTAAACCTACCGTTATGAGGATAATCAGCCACAAAAGTTGCGATAAGGCAACAAATCAGGTGTCTATATGGTGAACCGCTGATGACTACCCCGCGCTCGCCCGCTCCAACAGTCCGCCGCCCGCTCCATCAGCCCGCCGCCCGCTCCAACGGCCCGCCGCCCCGCTCCATCAGCCCCGCCACCAGCGCCGCCGCCCCGGCGCAGCCCAGCCCGATGGCCCAGCCGAACGGGCCGACCGGACGGCAGCCGAAGACCTGGCTGAGCCCCGGGACGGAGATGATCACCATGAGGGCCGCCAGCGACGACACCGACGCGAGGAACACCAGCCGATCCCCGTCCCCCACCGACAGCGTCTGCAGCAGCTGCGCTCCCACCAGGCCGATGAGCCCCACGGTGGACGCGCGGCCCGGCGTGCCCGTCATCCGGCCGAGCAGCCACGCCGCGGTCGCCGCCGCGGCGGTGGTGACCGCGCGTACGTAGATGTCCCGGGTCAGGGCGGTGCCGAGCGAGACCTCCGGCCCCTCGGCGAGCAGCTTCTCCGGGGTCTCGGCGTTCGGCGGGCGAACGGCCACGGCCATGGCGGGCAGCATGTCGGTGAGCAGGTTGACCAGGAGCAGTTGGCGGGCGTTCAGCGCGCTGCGCCTGGACAGCAGGCTAGATCCGACCGTGAAGGCGATCTCTCCGACGTTCCCGCCGAGCAGGATGCCGAGCGAGTCGCGGACGGAGCCCCACATCGCCCGGCCCTCGGAGATCGCGTCGATGATCGTCTCAATGCGGTCGTCGATCACCACGATGTCGGCGGCGGCCCTGGCGGCCGGGACGGCACGCGGTCCGAGGGCGATGCCGATGTCGGCGAGCCGGATCGCGGGGACGTCATTGGCGCCGTCACCGGTCACGGCCACCACCTTGCCGGCCCGCCGCAGGCAGGAGACGATGCGGGCCTTGTGCTCGGGCGTGGTGCGCGCGAACACCGCCACCTCGGGCAGCACCTTGGTCAGGGCGTCGTCGTCCAGCCCTTCGAGTTCGGGTCCGGTCATCACCCGCTGGCCGTTCAGAACGTGGATCTCGGCGGCGATGGCCTCGGCCGTGCTCGGATGGTCACCAGTGATCATGATGACCCGCACGCCGGCGCGCATCAGCCCCTCGACGCTCCGCTTCGCCGTGGGCCGTACGGGATCGGCCAGGCAGAGGAAGCCCAGGAAGCACAGGCGCTGGATGCGGGCCTCGTCGAGATCGGCGCGGCTGGACGCCTCGCGTTCGGCGACGGCGAGCACGCGGAAGCCCTGCAACGCCTGCCTTTCCACCTCCTTCTCCAGCTCACGCCTGGTCCTCGGGCCCATGGGCACCCGCTCGCCACCGCGGATCAGGTGGGTGCAGCGGTCCAGGACGACCTCGGGTGCTCCCTTGACGCTCAGCAGGTGACCCGACTCGGACAGGCCGAGCACCGCGTGGTAACCGCGCGCGGGCTCGAACGGCAGCTCGTCGACCCGGTGCCACTCCCGAAGGCCGTCCTTGGGCGCTACGTGGAGCTTGGCGGCGCCGTCCACGACGGCGCGGTCCGTCGGATGGGGGATGGCCCGCCCGCCCTCGAAGCGGGGGCCCGCCCGGAGCGCCGCGCCGACGATCACCTTCAGCTCCGGCGTCAACGTCTCGACCGGCCGGGCGTGGCTTCCGTCCGAGACCTGGCGCAGGCTGATGTGGCCTTCGGTCAGCGTCCCGGTCTTGTCGAAGCAGAGCACGTCGACCCGCCCCAGGGCCTCGATCGTCGACGGGTTGCGGACCAGCGTGTTGCGCTGGGAGAGCCGTTTGCTGGAGGCGAGCTCGGCCACGGTGGCGATGAAGGGCAGCCCTTCGGGGACCGCGGCGACGGCCAGGCTCACCGCGGGGGCGAGGGCCGCGGACAGGGGCGAGCCGCGCAGCAGGTTGGTCACCATCAGGACCAGGCCCGACCCGATCGCGGCGGGCAGGATGCGGCGGCTCAGCCTGCGCAGCCGCAGCTCCACACCGCTCACCGGCGGCCCCTCGGCAGCCAGCCCGGCGGTCCGGCCCGCCTCGGTCTCCTCCCCGGTCGCCACGACCACGGCCAGTCCGTGTCCGGCCGCCACCGTAGTGCCCTCGTACACCATGGATCGGCGATCCGCGACGGCGGCGGCCACGGTGGGCGCCGCGGTCTTGGACACGAGCTGCGACTCGCCGGTCAGCGTGGACTCGTCGATCTCCAGGCCGACCGCCTGGATCAGCCTGCCGTCGGCCGGTACGGCGTCACCGGCGCGCAGCTCGATCACGTCCCCCTTCACCAGGTCGTCGGCGACGCCGGAGACACCGCCGCCGGGCCTGCGCAGCCGGACCCGGACGGCGGTGATCTCGGTGAGCCGGTGCACCTCCCGGTCGGCGCCGCGCCGCTGCGCCCCGCCGATGACGGCGTCGACCACCATCACGCCGCCGATCAGTACGGCGTCCAGGACCGAACCGACCGACGCCGACAGCCCCGCGCCCGCCGCCAGGACCGGCGTCAACGGGTTGGCGAGCTCCTCCAGGGACGCCATGACCAGAGAGGTGGGCCCGGCGGAATCCGGCCGCGCCGGCTTCGTCCTGCGGCGCTCGGCCTCCCTCTCGTTCAGCCCGTGCGGCGAGGTGCGCAGCAGGGCGAGGACGTCGGGCACCGCCATCGCGTGCCATGGCGTGCGATCGGCGGGCACCGGCGGTGCCGTCCGCCTGACGTTCCGTCCCACCCACTCCCCGGTGACCAGGGCGGCCACCGAGGTGCAGTCGCGTACCAGGTGCGCCCGCGCCACCGACGTCCTGGCCGGGCCGAGCACGGCCAGGCCCGCGCCGACGACCCCCGCCGTGGCGGCCACCCGCACGCTGCGCCTGCTGGCCTTCTTCGCGTACGGGACGCAGCGCAGCAGCAGGTGGATCCCGTCGAGGTCGCTGATCACGTCGGCGTCCCACGGCACGCGCCGCGCCCCTCGGAGCACGCCGATGCCCAGGTCGGCCTGGCGCAGGCCGCGCCTCGACGTACGGGACACCACGGCCACGACGTGTCCTTCGGACTGCAGCGACCGGAGCGCGGCGACCAGCCGGGAGCCGCCCTCGACGACCCGATCCACACCGAGTCGCGGGCCGAGGTACGCCTCCCCACCGGCCAGGACCACGTCACCCGCGCATTTCGCGGCGGCGACCACGGCTTCGGCCAGCGGGTGGAGTTCCGGCGCCACCCCGACCAGGGCGACCGGGACCCCCTGCCGAGAGACGCTGACCGGCCGGATCCCCTGACGGCGCCACTTCCGCACCTCCGCGGGCTCGCGCGTCGCCGAGTACGGCCCCGCCGACCAGCCGTCCCGCTCGCGCCGGGCCGCTGGATCGGTGAGGTCGAGCAGCGTGTAGATCCGCGCGTGCAGCTCATCCAGGCTTTTGTCCACGCCGTGGTCTGTGCCGATGTTCGCGCGGTGGTTCGTGCCGATGTCCGTGCGGTGGTCTGTGCCGAGGTTCGTGCCGTGGTTCACGCGGTGGTCCGTGCCAAGGTTCTCGCCGAGCGGGACGATGCCGTCGATCGTCCACCCGCCCGTGGTCAGCGCGGCGGCGTCGAGGAGGACCGTGTCGACGCGATCCAGGCGGCCCAGCGCGCGGCGGTGAAGCACCATTCCACCGCGGTTGGCCAGGGCGCGCGCGAGAACGCTGGTGAAGGAGTCCCTGCCGAAGTGCGCGGCCTTCGGGATCCCCGTGATGAGCACGGAGAGCCCCCGCTCGTGGCCGCCGCCCACCACGGTGGTGACCGCCTGCGTCACCACCGTGGCGGTGCTCGCGGCATTGGCGTACAGCTCGACGGGCCCGTGCGGCAGCGGAACAGGTCTAGGCCGCTCCGCGACCTTGATGTGCCGGTACGCCCCGTCGGCGTCGGCGAACTCCTCCTCGCGCAGCTCCCAGGCCCGCCGCCCGGCGCACGAGTCGACGAAGCGGATGGCCGCCGCGACGGAGTCGACGAGCATCGACACGGGCCGTACCGCCAACGTCTGGGAGACCAGGCGAGTGGACGCGACCACCGCCTCCGCGGTGGGAATGCTCATGTACCGCTCCAGCTCGCGCCGGATCCGCGGGGTGTGCTCGGCCAGCGACAGGACGGCGGGTACGGCCGGCGACAGGCTCGGCAGGCGGGCGACCCGGCCGGCCAGCGCGAGCCCGGTGCCCAGGACGTGCAGGCCGAGGCTCATCGCGGCGCGGGCCTGCTGCTGCACACCGTCGAGCGCCACCGAGCCGCTGGTGCCCTCCACGTCGAGTTCGTCGACGATGGTCGCGAGCTTGTCCAGATCGGCCGTGGCCGCGTCGCAGCTCACGAACACGCAGCCGAGCGCGCCGTTCACCTCGGCCCGGTCTACCCCGGCCGCGCGCAGCCGGTCTTCGAGGACGCGGGCGGCCGGCTCCGTGCCGGGGCCGCCGACATGCCGCAGTTCGATGCGTACGCCGCCCGCGCACTTCTGTATCCGGCGAGGGCGGGGGAGCATGCTCCTTACCGGCTCGGGGAGCACGCTCAGGACCGTGTCAGCGGAGAACGGCCACATGTCGTCCCCTCGGCGGAACTGTGCGGGCGGCGCGCAGGCCGCTCGGCGGAACCGTCCAGGCGCGCAGACTGTCCGGAACGTGCGGAACCGTGAAGGCGCGCAGGCTGCTCAGAACACGTGGCAACCCGGTCTCACCGGCCCGACCGCGCACGCCCGGTGGTGCTCGCCCGAGCACCTCGTGACGTGGTGGAGGAGGCCGTTTTGCGCTGGGAGGAGGCCCTCTTCGAGGAGCCGGTGGTCGCGGCGGCGCTCGTCGAGGAGGTGCCGCGCCTGCCCGAAGCGGTACGCCGACCCGAGGTGGCGGTCCCTTCCGAGGCGGTGCTCTTTGGTGCGGCGGTGGTCCTGGACGAGGTGGTGCTCTTGGGTGCGGCCGAACTCCGGGAGGCGGTGGTGGTCTTCGGTGTGGTGGTGGCTCTGGAGGTGGTGGTGCTCTTCGGTGCGGCCGAACTCCGGGACGTGGTGGCGCTCTTCTGTTCGGTGTCGCTCTTCGGCGTGGCGGTCGCGGCGGTCGCGGTGCGGCTGCGCGCGGCGGAGGTCGTGGCACGGCTACGGGTCGTGCCGGACGCAGCGCGGCTGCGGGTGCCGGAGGTCGTGGCGCGACCAGGGGCGGTGGAGGTCGTGGCACGGCTACGGGTCGTGCCGGACGCAGCGCGGCTGCGGGTGCCGGACGTGGTGGCGCGACCACGGGTGCCGGAGGACGTGGCGCGACCGCGGGCGGTGGAGGTCGTGGCGCGGGCGGTGGCGGGCGGGGACGCCTGCGTACCGCGGGCGGGTGTCCCGCTCTCCCCTTGCTGTCCGCGCCGCCCCTCCTGGCCGCGCCGCGCGATCAGCGCACCGGCGCCGATGGCGGCGGCCACCGGCCAGTCGAGCACGCCGAACGCCGCGAGCGCGCCGAGCGCGCCGTAGTACGCGAGGCGCTCGGGCGGCGGAAGGAACGTCCGCGCAACGTCCACGGCGTGACCGAGCTCCCGCCGGGAAAGGCGCGGCAGCCCAAGACGCGGCAACCCTAGACGCGGCATCTCAACGTGCGGCATCCGCAGATCCGGGGGATGGACCTGAACGCTCATCATCGGCAGATCAATCGCTAGTTCTTTGGACGAACGCGCTCGAGACTGGGCAACGGCCATGATTCCTCCCCCATATCGCGGACGTCGAACGCCTCCCCCGCGCGCGACGAACAAGAGTTCCCTGCCCACTTTTATGGCCTGTATCCGTTTTATGGTTCCCCTTCCGTATTTGAGGGCTCGAGTTGACCGAAGGGGCAAGGGCACTTACCAAGCGCTTGCTCAGGTGCAAGACTGTGGGGCATGGAGATCCCCGTGCGCGCCGCGTCGGACGACGAGGCGGGCTTCTTTCACGAGCACGGATGGGTGCGGCTGCCCGCCCTCGTGCCCCCCGACGCCGTGGCCGAGCTCAGGCAGCGGGCGACCGGCTACCTCGCGGCCCGCGCGAAGGAGCGGCGGACGCTGGTCGACCAGGCGTTCGGGCAGTCGCGCGACATCGCCGAGAGCGACGAGGCGTTCCGGACGCTGGCCCTGAGCCCGGCCATGGGCGTGAACGCGACCCGGCTGCTGCACGGTGTGGAGGCCGTACGCGTGCAGGTCACGAACCTGCTCGTCAAGGAGCCCGGGGAGCACGCGGCGACCGAGTTCCATCAGGACTTCCCGTGGATGCCGATGGACCGCTCGGCGATGCTGACGGTTTGGTTGGCGCTGGTGGACGTACCGGCGGACATGGGGTCGCTGCGCTTCTTCAGCGGTTCGCACCGGTACGGACTGCTCGGGCGGAGCTTCACCCGGACGGGGGACGACCAGCTCAGCCAGCACCCATGGCTCAAGCAACTGGAGCTGTCGCCGCCCCTCGACCTCGCGGCGGGCGACGCGACCGTGCATCATGCGCTGACCGTGCACGGAGCACCCGCCAACCACCGCGACCAGCCGCGCCTGTCGTTCACCGTCACGTACTTCGACGCGAACGCCCTCTACACCGGCACGCCGTACCAGCAGACGGACGGGCTCGACCTTGAGGTGAACCGGCCGTTCGACCACCCGAGGTTCCCGTGCGTGTGAGCGCCCCAGACGCACAGGCGGGAGACGCGCAGGTGAGAGACGTGCAGGTGAGAGACGTGCAGGTGAGAGACGTGCAGGTGAGAGACACCGCACTGAGCGAGGCGCGGCTGGGAGACGCGTATGCCTGAGACCGTGAGAGGGCTGGTGGGCGAGCTGGGCGCCACGCTCATGCATGAGCACGTGTTCGGGCTCAGTCCGGAGATTCTCTGGAACTGGCCGGACATCCCAGAAGGGTGGGACCTCGAACGGCGGGCGAGGGAGGCGGCGGCCAAACTGGACGACCTCCGGGCCGAGGGCATCGACACGATCGTGGACCTGACCGTCATCGGGCTCGGCAGGTATGTCCCCGCCGTCCAGCGGGTTGCCGAGCTGACCAGCGTGAACATCGTCGCCGCCACCGGCCTCTACACCTACGACGCCCTGCCCCCGTACTTCGGCAACCGGGGTCCCGGCTCGCTGTTCGGCGGGCCTGATCGGCTGGCGGAGTTCTTCGTACGGGACATCGTTCAGGGAATCGGCCGGACCGGGGTCAAGGCGGGCATGCTCAAATGCGCCACCGACCATCTCGGCATGACCAAGGGGACCGAACGGGTCTTCCGTGCGGTCGCGGAGGCGCATCTGGAGACGGGCGTGCCCATCACCACCCACTCCCACAGCGCCTCCAGGGGCGGCCTGGAGCAGCAGCGGCTGCTCGGCGAACTCGGCGTCGACCTCACCAGGGTCGTCATCGGCCACGCGGGCGACTCGACCGACGTCGCCTACCTGGAGGAGCTGGCCGCGAACGGCTCCTACCTCGGCATGGACCGCTTCGGCATCGAGACGCTCTCGCCGTTCGAAGACCGGGTGTCGATCGTGGCGACGATGTGCGCGCGCGGCCACGCCGACCAAATGGTGCTAAGTCACGACTCGTACTGCTTCAACGATCGGTTCGACGCCGAGGTCGTACGGCAGCGCCACCCGAACTACCACCTCCTGCACATCTCCCGCGATGTCCTGCCCGAGCTGCGCAAGAGGGGCGTCACCGAGGAGCAGATCCACCAGATGCTCGTCGACAATCCCCGGAGGATCTTCGCATGATCGAGGGCACGACCGACGGGACGCTCAAGGACGCGACCGACAGCATGACCGATGGCACGGCTGGCGGGACGGCCAGCGGCACGAGCCACGGCACGATCGAGGACGCGACCGACGACGCGATCGAGGACTTCGACGTCGGCTCGGACTGGCACGTCGCCTCGCCGTACGAGTTCCTCGGCAGGCTGCGCCGGGAGCGGCCGGTGTTCCGCAGCGAGCATCTCGGCGCTTATGTGCTGACCCGGCACGCCGACGTGCGCGCGGCGTACGGCGACCCGAGGCGGTTCTCCTCGGAGGGCTCGCTGACCATCTCCCGCAGCCTCACCCGTGAGACGCGCGACAGGCTGGGCGAGCATGGGTCGTTTCTGTCCAGCTTCGTGGCGAACGTCGATCCGCCCGACCACACCAGGCTGCGGCGTTCGGTGTCGAAGGCGTTCACGCCACGGGCGGTCTCGGCCATGGAGCAGCACTTCCGGCGGCTCAACGAGGACCTGCTCGACCGCGTGGCGCCCAGGGGCGAGGCCGACTTCGTGTCCGAGATCGGGCACGAGCCGTCGATCAAGCTGACCGCCCGGTTCATCGGGGTTCCCGAGTCGGACGAGGGTTTCGTACAGGCGCATGTGAAGGACTGGTTCCAGCTCTTCCTGTCGCCGCAGCCGCCAGACCGCCAGCTCGAACTGGCCGACAGTTTCCTGACCTATCTGGATTACGTGGATCGGCTGGTCGCGGCCCGCGCCAAGGAGCCGCGCGACGACTTCACCTCGCTCATGACCTCGCTGATCGGCTCCGAGCTCAGCCATCGCGAGGTGGTGGAGCTGATCTCCACGATCCTGCTCGGTGGCAACGACACCGTGCCGAACCAGCTCGCCAACAGCGTCCTGCGGCTGCTGCGCGAGGACGCCTGGCCGGTCGCGCCGCCGCTGATCCAGAACGCGGTCGAGGAGTGCATGCGCATCGACGGCGCCTCCCTCGGGTCGTTCCGGTACGCCACCACCGATATTTCACTCCACGACGTGATAATTCCGGAGAAGTCGTTGGTGCTCCTCTCCACCGACTCCGCCGCCCACGACGAGACCGTCTTCCCCGACCCGGACCGGTTCGTCATCGACCGGGCCAACGCCGACGCCCACATGGTGTTCGGTTACGGCATCCACTTCTGCGTGGGCGCCGCGCTCGGCCGGCTGCAGCTTCGGACCGCACTCGACGTGCTCGGCCGCCGCCTGCCCTCGCTCAGGCTCGCCGACGAGCCCATCGTCTACCGCAAGTCCATCGTGGGCCGGGGACTGACGGCCCTGCGGGTGACGTGGTGAGTGCCGCGCCGGGCCGGTTCGATGGGCGGGTGGCCCTGGTGACGGGCGCGGGGTCGGGCATCGGTGCGGCGTGCGCGTCGCGCCTGGCTGCCGAAGGTGCCTGCGTGGGCGTCCTGGACGTGCGCGCGTCGGGCGCCAAGTCGATCGCCACCGCCATCCGCGCCAGAGGCGGCACGGCCACGGCGCTCGTCTGTGACGTGTCGGACGAGAAGCAGGTGGCCGAGGCGATCGGCGACCTGGTCACCTCGTTCGGCCGCCTGGACGTCGTCCACTCCAACGCGGCCGCGCTCGACCCCGGCACCTACGGCCGTGACCGCGACCTTGAGGACCTCGACGTCGCCGTCTGGGACCGCACGATGGCGGTGAACCTGCGTGGCTGCCTGCTCATGGTCAAGCACGCGGCCCCCGTGATGGCCGAGGGCGGCGCGTTCGTCGTCACTTCGTCGGTCTCCGGCCTGCTGGGCGACGTCGCGCACGTCGCGTACGGCACCTCGAAGGCGGCGCTGACCGGTTTCGTGCGCTACGTGGCCACCAAGTACGGCTCGCGCGGCATCCGCTGCAACGCCGTCGCGCCCGCGCTGGTCCTGACCGACGCGGCCGCGCAGGCCCTCGGCCGGGAGCGGCTGGCCGACAAGGCGGCCGAACGGCTGCTGCCCTGGGCCTGCACCCCGGACGACGTGGCCGACCTCGTCGCCTTCCTCGCCTCGGGTGAGTCGCGGTGCATCACGGGACAGACCATCGTCATCGACTCCGGCACGATGGCCCACCGCCCTGAACACGCCCTGCGCCAATGGCGCGACGCGGCGGGGTGATGCTGGTGCGGTGACCACCGGGATTCCCCTGGGGTGGTTCGTCACACGACCGTCTCGATCCCAGTGACGGTCTGTCGTGCTTGGGGTCCTTGTGGGGGAGGCCCTTGCGGGGTGCGGAGGAAGTCGGTCCGTGGTGGTTGGGGTCCTTTCAGGGATGCCCCTGCGGGGGAGCGGAGGAAGGCGGTCCGTGTGGCAGGGAGCCCGTGGAGGGACACTCCTGCGGGGGAGTGGAAGACCGGATGCCCGCAGAACATTCCTAGGAACCGCATTAAGGTTGTGGCGGATCAAGGGGGATGAATGGAGCCGGTGTCGGTCGGGTTGGTCGGGGCGGGGCCGTGGGCGGAGCGCGCGCATGCGCCCATGCTGGTCAACAGTCCGCATCTCCGGTTCGCCGGCGTGTGGGCCCGGCGCCCGGAGGCTGCCGCCCGGCTGGGGGCGCCGGTGTTCGAGCGGGTCGAGGAGTTGTTCGAGGCGTGCGAGGCCGTGGCGTTCTGCGTGCCGCCGGGCGTACAGGCCGAATTGGGGGTGCGCGCGGCGAAGGCCGGGAAGGCGCTGTTGCTGGAGAAGCCGCTCGCCGACTCGCTGGAGAACGCGCGGCGGCTCGCCGACGCCGTGCGTGAGGCCGGTGTGGCCTCCCAGATGGTGCTCAGCATGCGTTATATGAAGCAGGTCAGGGAGTTTCTGGCGCGCTGCGCGGAAATCGAGGCGTTCGGCGGTCACGCCGCGAACATCTCCAATGTCCTGCTGGGCGGCCACCTCTTCGGCACCCCGTGGCGGCTCGAGCGCGGGGCGCTCCTGGACGTCGGGCCGCACGTGATCGACCTGCTCGACGCCGCGCTCGGCCGGGTGACCGGCGTGCGCGCGCACGGCAACCCGCTCGGCTGGACCGGACTGCTGCTCGATCACGAGGGCGGCGCGGCCAGCGAGGCGTCGCTGTGCATGGCCGCCGCCGGTGACCTGCCGCCGGCCAGCGTCGCGGTGTTCGGCAGGACGGGCAGCGTGACGCTGATGCCCAGTGATGACGACGATCCGTTCGAGACCATCGCCGAGGAGTTCGCGCGGACCGTACGCCAGGGCGGCGGGCACCCGCTGGACGCGGCCCACGGGCTCAGGTTGCAAGAGATCATCGCCGAGGCGGAAGCCCAATTGGGCACCCCTTGACTTAACGCCCATCTGGCGCATTGATAGCGTCTGTCCGACGCGCAGAGTTGCAGCGAAGTCCGGTGCGAGTCCGGCGCTGTCCCGCAACTGTCATAGCCAGGTCGCCTGCCTCCGCGCTGACGTCATCAACCCTCGTGGAAAAGGGTGATCCGTCGCTCTCCAGCGGGTCTCTCGGTTCCGACAGTGTGAAAGGACTTCTCGTGAGGCCCGTACGCACGGCCTTCGCGGGCGCGCTGCTGGGAACGCTCGTTCTGGCCGGATGTGGTCAGACCAGCACTACCACCACCCCGTCCCCCGCGAGCCCCACCGGTACGACCGGCTCGACCAGCTCCGCCGCCTTCCCCGTAACGGTCGAGGCGGGCAACGGCAAGGTCGGCATCGCCAAAAAGCCGGAGCGGATCGTCTCGCTCTCCGCCAGCCACACCGAGACGCTCTTCGCCATCGGCGCGGGCCCCCAGGTCATCGCGGTGGACGACCAGTCCAACTACCCGGCCGGCGTCCCCAAGACCGACCTGTCCGGCTTCAAGCCGAACGTCGAGGCCATCGTCGCCCAGAAGCCCGACCTGGTGATCGTCTCCAACGACATCGACGGCATCGTCGCCAAGCTGGGCAAGGTGAACGTGCCCGTCCTCCTGGAGCCCGCCGCCACCAAGCTCGACGAGGCGTACGACGAGATCACCGACCTCGGCGCCGCCACCGGCAACACCGAAAAGGCCGGACAAGTCGTGACAGGCATGAAGACATCCCTCGACAAGCTCTCGGCGAACGCCCCCAAGAACAAGAAGCTCACCTACTACCACGAACTCGACCAGACCCCCTACGCGGCGACGTCCAGCACGTTCATCGGGCAGATCTACGCCATGTTCGGCCTCACCAACATCGCCGACAAGGCGCCGGACCCGGCGGGCGGCTACCCCAAGCTGTCGGCGGAGTTCGTCGCCCAGGCCGACCCCGACCTGATCTTCCTGGCGGACGTGAAGTGCTGCCAGCAGAGCAAGGACACGCTGGCCAAGCGCCCCGGCTGGAAAGGACTGTCGGCGGTCAAGGGTGACCAGGTGATCCAGCTCGACGACGACATCGCCTCGCGCTGGGGCCCGCGGGTCGTGGACCTGGCGCAGACCATCAGCGACGCCGTCGGCAAGGCGGCCACCCGCCAGTGAGGTCCAGACCGATGTGGACGGCGGGCGCGCTGGCCGTGCTCGCCGTCTCCATGGTCGCCGGGCTGCTCGGCGGGGCCGCCGACATCTCACCGTGGCAGGTGGTGCTCCAGGTGCTCGACTGGCTGCCGTACGTACACGTGGACTCGGGGCTGGCCCCCGTGGAGCAAGGGCTGCTGTTCGAGCTGCGGCTGCCCAGGGTGCTGGTGGCGGCCGTGGTCGGCGGGCTGCTGGCCATCGCGGGGGCCGGCTACCAGGGGGTGTTCCGCAACCCGCTGGCCGACCCCTACCTGCTGGGCGCCGCAGCCGGAGCCGGGCTGACCACCACCGTGGTCATCGTGCTCGTGCCGACCCCTGCCGTCGGCATCCCGGTGGCCGCCTTCGCGGGGGCGGTCGGCGGGGTGTTCCTCGCGTACGTGCTCGGCAACACCGCCGGGCGCTCGGGCGGCACCGCCACGCTGGTGCTCGCCGGGGTGGCCGTCACCTCGTTCCTGACCGCGATCCAGACGTTCATCCAGCAGTTCAAGGTCGAGCAGTTGCAGCGCATCTACTCTTGGATCCTGGGCGACGTGGGCGGCGGATGGGACCAGTTCTGGCTGGTCCTGCCGTACGCCGCCGTCTCGGCCGTACTGCTGCTCGCGCACGGGCGGATGCTGGACGTGCTCTCGGTGGGGGACGAGGAGGCCACCAGCCTCGGCGTCCGCGCCGGGCGGGTACGGCTGGCGGTACTGCTCGCCGCCTCCCTGGCCACCGCGGCGGCAGTGGCGGTGAGCGGGCTCATCGGGTTCGTCGGCATCGTCATTCCGCACGTGGTCAGGCGGCTGGCGGGCGGCTCCTACCGGATCGTGCTACCGCTGTCGCTGATCGGCGGCGCCGCCTTCCTCGTGCTCGCCGACCTGGTCGCGCGCACCGTCATCGCCCCCGCCGAACTGCCCATCGGAGTGGTCACCATGTTCGTCGGCGCGCCGTTCTTCGTGGCGGTCCTGCGCATGACCCGGCAGACCGCCACATGACCGCCGCCACGTCCTGGCAGGCCGCCGCGTGACCGCCGACACGGCCCGGCCGGCCTGGATGATCGAGACGAGCGCACTGTCCGTACGACTCGACGAGCGTGAGGTGCTCACCGAGGTCGACCTCTCGGTACGGCGCGGCGAATGGCTGGCGATCATCGGCCCGAACGGCGCCGGAAAGTCCACCCTGCTCAAAGCCGTCATGGGCGTCGTCGCCCACCGGGGCGACGTCACCGTCGGCGGCCGGGCCGCGAACACGCTCAGGCCCAGGGACCGGGCCAGGCTGGTCGCCTACGCCCCCCAGACGCCCTCGCTGCCTCCCGACATCACCGTGTACGACTACGCCCTGCTCGGCCGCACCCCGTACATCCCTTACCTCGGCAGCGAGAGCCGCCACGACAAAGAGGTCACCAGGTCCGTGCTCGAACGTCTCGACCTCACCGAGTTCGCCACGCGCCGGCTGGGGGAGCTGTCCGGCGGCGAACGCCAGCGGGTGGTCCTGGCCAGGGCACTGGCCCAGGAGGCGCCCGCGCTCCTGCTCGACGAGCCCACGACCGCGCTCGACCTCGGACACCAGCAGCAGGTACTGGAGCTGGTCGACCGGCTCAGGCTCGCCGACGAGCTGACCGTGGTGACGACGCTGCACGACCTGACCCTCGCCGGACAGTACGCCGACCGGCTCCTCCTGCTCGCCGGCGGCCGGGCCGTCGCCGCCGGGCAGCCGGGCCAGGTGCTCACGGAGGCACTGGTCGGCACCCACTTCGACGCCCGGGTCGAGATCGCGCCGGGTCCCGGAGGCCGGCCCGTCGTGCACCTGGTCAGGGGTGTCTCGTGAAAGTGGCGCCGGCCTATCGGGTCGAGGGCGTTGTCCTGAAGGGGGTCTCGTGGAGCTGACGTATCGGGTTGAGGACGGAGCGCGGCTCGGGTCGCTGCTGTGGGAGTTCGGGCCGGGGTGGCGGATGATCTCGTCGGCGCTTCTGGGCGGGGGGATCGGGGAGCGTACGTGGGTGCTGAACGCGCAGGTCGTGGCGGGCTACTCGCGGATGGACCCGGTCGAGCACCTGCTCGACCTCGGGCCTGACGGCAGCGGGGTGGGGATGATGACCGCCGCCTCGGTGGAGCGCTACGCGCGGGCGGTGGACGGCGGCGCGGAGGTCGTGGCGACGGTCGGGTTACGCGTCCCCACCTGGGCCGCCGCCCCCGAGGGCGCCACCGACCCCGAACTGGCCCCGATGCTCAGCACCCTCGCGCCGCCCGTGGGGACGATCAACCTGATGGCCGTGCTGCCGGTCGCGATGACCGACGCCGCCCTGGTCAACGCCGTGATGACGATGACGGAGGCCAAGTCCCAGGCGCTGATCGAAGCGGGCTTCCCGTGCACCGGCACCGCCTCGGACGCCCTGTGCCTGGCCGTACGCGCTGAGGGGCCGCAGGAGCTCTTCGGCGGCCCCCGCTCGACCTGGGGTGCCCGCCTGGCCCGCGCCGTCCACTCCGCCGTCCACCAGGGCGCGGCCTCCTGGCGGCCCCGGAGCTAGGACGATGGTCCCCTGGGGTGGTTCGTCTCACGACTGTCCCGATCCCCTGTGACGGTCTGCGGCGGCTGAGGTCTTGTGGAGGAATACCCCTTCGGGGGAGGGGGACGGTCTGTGGTGGTTGGAACCCCACGAGGGAATGTCCCCTCTGGGGAGCGGACTGTGGTAGTTGGCGTCCTTGCGGAGCGATACCCCCATCGGGGGATCCGGGGGCGGGGAAGAGCGGACGTCCGCGGTCGCCGGATCAGCGGGTGAGGCCGTAGCCCTCCTGGGCGCCGCGTTCCGTGACGCGGCCCGCGTCGAGGTCGGCGAGTACCGCTTCGCGGTCCCGCTCGTGCGGGGAGCCCATTCCGCCCCCGCCCGTCGTCTCCACCACGAACGCCTCACCCGCGGCGAACCGCACGTTGTTCACCTTCGACGCCAGTCGCTCGACCGTCCCGTCCAGGTGGCGCTTGAAGAAGCCGCCGACCCGTCCCGGCAGTCCGCCATCGCGACCCGGCGGGGCCAGGCGCAGCCGGTCGCCGCGCGTCGTGACGTGGCAATCCGCCAGGAACCGGTACACGGTCCGCGAGCCAAGCCCGCCGCGATGCCGTCCGGGGCCGCCGGAGTCGGGGATGGTCTCGATCGACTCCACGATCAGCGGGCAGCGGCTCTCCACCGGCTCGGCCTGCGGCACCGAGTTGCGGCCGATGCCGAAGTGCACGCCTGTCGCGTCCGGCCCGTCGAGCCCCCGCCGCGCGCCGACGCCGCCGAAGTCGTACGACAGATGGATCCAGTACGGCGCTCCGACGGCCGCGATCGAGAACGGCTGGAGGATGCCGCTGGGCGCGATGGCCCGCTCCGGTACGGCGTCCGACAGCGCTTGGAAGATGGCCTCCATGGCCGCGTAGATCGGCACGTACCGTCCGCCGCACGGGTAGGGAGAGCGGGCGTTGAGCAGCGAGCCCTCCGGCAGTCGTACCTCGATCGCGCGCAGGCAGCCGTCGTTCATGGGGATCGTCGGATCGAGGAAGCAGCGCACCGCGAACACGGCGGCGGCCAGCGACTGCGACGCGGACGCGTTGATCGCCGCCGGCACCTGGGCCCCGGTCCCGGCGAAGTCGACCACGGCTCGCATCTCCGGTGGTCCCACATCCACCACGGCGCGTGTCTCCTGCGATTCGACACCCACTGTGGCCGGCACCTGAGGCGCGCCGTCCGTCCGAATCTCGGGCGCCTGAGTCTCGCCCTCCGCCCCTGTCGCGGACGCCTCAGGCTCGATGCGCCCGCCACCGGAGGAGTGGCGTTCCAGGGTGATGGCCACCCGGACATCATGTGATTTTTCGGGGCTTATCCCGTCGTCGTCGATCGGGTACGACGCCTCGAAGCGGCCCTCCGGGAGATCGGCCAGCGCGGCCCGTGTCCTGGCCTCCGTGTAGTCGAGGTAGTCGTCGATCCCGCTCGCCAGCCCCGCCGCCCCGTACTCCGCCACCAGCGCCCCGACCCGGGCGGCCGCCACGGCGGTGCCCGCCACGAGCGCCCGTACGTCGCCCATGACCTTGTCCGGCGTACGGCTGTTGGCCCGCAGGATGGCCTCCACAGCAGGTTCCAGACCGGCGGAGGTGGCCAGCCGTACGGGAGGCAGCTGGAGCCCTTCGAGGAAGATGTCGGTGGCCAGCGGTGCCATGCCACCGGCGGACAGCCCGCCCAGGTCCGACACGTGGATCATGGTCGCGGCGAAGTACGCGGGCCGGTCCCCGACGAAGACGGGCCGATAGACGAGCAGGTCGTTGGTGTGCACGCCGCCCCGGTAGGCGTCGTTGAGCACGTACACGTCACCGGGCCGCATGACCTCCAGCGGCACGTCCCGGACGAGCTCCGGCAGGGCGACCTTGAGTGCCATGCTGTTCATGAGCGTGGTGGCCATGGAGTGCGCGATCAGCCGCCCGCGCGCGTCCAGGACGGCGGCGGAGGCGTCGGACCCCTCGACGATGAACGTCGAGTACGCCGACCGCACGACGACGATGCTGGCCTCCTCGGCGGCGACCACCAGCGCGTTCCGCAGCACCTCGGCGGTCAGCACGTCATTCATGCGGCTCCCTGGTCAGATGTATGGCCCGCGCCGGGCCCAGCGTGGCGGTCCACCCGGGCGGCACCACGATCGTGGACTCGGCGTCCTCGATGATCCCCGGACCGGGCAGCACCGCCAGCGTGTCGCGGGTGTGCACCGGCACCTCGACATACCCGCCCACCTCGGCGAAGTAGGCGGGCCGCACTCCAAAAAGCCCCGAAGAAGCCCCGGGGACGTCGGTGACAGCCGGGATCGGGGCGGCGGGCAGGGTGACGCGGACCCGGTAGCTGACGATCTCCACCTCGCCCCGCTGCGAGATCCCATAAACCCGCTCGTACCGGTCGAAGAACCGCCCCTCCAACTCCGTACGCGACGAGCTCCACGGCACGGTCAGATCATGCGACTGCCCCCGGAACCGTACGTCCACCGACCGCGAGACCCGCACCTCCGGATCGGTCGGCGACACCCCGAGATCCTCCGCCGCCGAAGAGGCCAGCGAGTCGAACACCTCCGTGGGATCCCCGGCGTCCAGCCGCGACAGCACCCGGTCCGTCGACAGGTCGCCCACCAGCAGCCCGGCCGCCGACGCGACCCCGCAGTGGGCGGGCACCACCACGGTCCCGATCCCGAAGCGCTCCGCCACCCGCGCCGCGTGCATCGGCCCGGCCCCGCCGAAGGCCACCAGCGCGTACCCGCGCGGATCGATCCCCCGCTGCACGGTCACCACGTGCACGGCCGCGGCCATCGAGGCGCTGACGATCTCGTGGACGGCATGCGCCGCCGCCGCCCTGGACACCCCGAGCGGCCCGGCCAGCCGCTCCAGCGCCTTGTCGGCGAGCGGCGCGGACAGTGGGATCGACGCCGACGTCAGGTAGCCGAGCACCAGGTTCGCGTCCGTGACCGTCGGCTCGGAGCCGCCCAGTCCGTAGCAGGCGGGCCCGGGGTCGGAGCCCGCCGAGTGCGGGCCGACGCGCAGCGCTCCGGCGGCGTCGAGCCAGGCGATGCTGCCGCCGCCCGCGCCTACCTCCGCCAGGTCGATGGCCGGAGTCTTGATCGGCACCCCGGTCCCGGCCCGCCGCCCGCCGAAGCTGCCCTTGCCGCCGACGTGGAACTCGTGCGTGATCTCCGGCCGCCCGTCACGCACCACACAGGTCTTGGCCGTCGTTCCGCCCATGTCGAAGGAGATGACGTTCGCGAACCCGCTGCCCGCCGCCGCGAGCACCCCGGCCGCCGGGCCGGACTCGATCATGGCGACCGCCCGCCTGGCGGCCAGCTCGGCGGAGATCACGCCGCCGCTCGACTCCATCACGTGGATGGGCGCCTCCACGCCCAGCGAGGCGAGCTGGTCGCGCAGCCTGGAGAGGTACGAGGCCATGATCGGTCCGATATAGGCGGACATGATGGTTGTTGTGGCTCGCTCGTACTCGCGGATCTCCGGCCACACCTCGGACGAGACGACCACGTTCTCGACCGATTCGCGAAGGATCGCGGCCACCTGCCGCTCATGGTCGGGGTTGGCGTAGGAGTGCATCAGGCACACCGCAGCCGACGTGATGCCCCGCCGCGCGATCTCCGCCGCCACCCGCCGTACGGACTCCAGATCGAGGGGCGTCAGTACGGCCCCGCGCGCCGACACCCGCTCCACCACCTCGAAGCAGTCGCCCGCGGCCACCGGCGGGGGCGGCGGGGTGAAGCGCAGGTCGTAGCGGTCCTCCTCGACCCGGGCGTACCGGCCCAGGGGGACGACCGAGCGGAAGCCCTGGGTGGTGACGTAGGCCACCCGCACGCCCTTGCGTTCGAGCACGGCGTTGGTGGCCAGCGTGGTGGCGTGCACCACCCGGGTGACCGACGTGGGGTCCACGCCGGCGAGCACGTGTGTAACACCGTCCGTAATTCCGGCGATGGGGTCGTAGGGGGTGCTCAAACACTTGGCTACCGTTACCTCGCCCGCATGACCGCGCAGGACCACGTCGGTGAAGGTACCGCCTACGTCGATGCCGATCGCGTAGCCCATTCCGGTACCGTAGACGTCCAAGCAAGCGCTTGTCTATGAACGCGTCTATTGACTTCCGGCAGGTGATTGAGACCCTTATTTCGATAACTGCGAAATTGGAGCGGAGATGGCACGTCTCACAGCTCTTGCCGGGGGTGTCGCGGCGACACTCGTTCTGCTTGCCCTGCCCGCGGCGGCGCACGAGCACCCTAGCGGTATCACCGACCTCGTAACCCCGGCCGTGGTTCGCGTGGAAGCCTCCTCGCACGTCGAGATCACTCTGCTCGATCACATAGGCGAGCTGATGCATGTGGAACGGTCCTACGACATCCCCTTAGGCGTGGGAACGGGCATCGTGGTCAACCCCGAGGGCGCCGTCGTCACCCTCACCCGCGTGGTCAAGACCGACAAGGACGTGGCGATCTACGCGGCCAACAAGATCTTCGCCGAGCACCACAAAGTGAAGATCCCGATCGACTTCGAGCGGCACAAGGTCAAGGACGACCTGCTTGAGCACCACTTGAAAGAGTGCTACCCGCCCAAGACCAACGTGTCGACCTGCATCATCAACGTCACCACCAACGTCACGATATTTCCGAACGTCTCCCCGGCCGACCCCAAGGGCATCAAGGCCGACATCGTCAAGACCGGCCCGCAGCCCGACAGCCCCGCCGTCCTGGTCCCCACGGGCCGGACCGTCGGCAGCGTCGGCATGCCCACCGCGCCCCTCGCCGACAAGGTGCCCGACCAGCAGGGCTCGCCCACCAACGTGGCCGGGTTCACCGACCGGCCCGGCGCGAACGTCAAGGAGACGGTCGAGATCGCGCACCTGGGCAAAGGCGGCGGCGGACAGGACGCCGGCCGGAGCTTCGCCGACCCGGAGAAGAAGATCGACGAGCCCGTGAAGCTCGGCGCCCTGGTCGATCGCGGTCTGCTCGGCGCGCCGGTCATCGGCGACAAGGACGGCCACGTCATCGGCATGCTGATCGGCGGCGGCAAGGAAGCCAGGATGATCGGCGTCAGGGAGATCCTCGCCGCCCTGGCCAAGGCCGGGGTCGCGCCGCGACGTGGCGCCATCGACGCCGCCTTCGAGGCGGCGCTGACCCGCTACCACACCAAGTACTACACCGAGGCCGCACCGGGCTTCCAGCGCGTACTGGAGCTCTACCCGGGCAACGTGGTGGCGGCCAAGCTGCTGCAGACCTCCCTGCAGAAGCGGGGCGGCCCGGAGGACGCGGGCAGCAAGCAGACCGTGGCACCGGCGCCCAGGAGCATGCCGCTCTGGCCGTTCATCGTCGCAGCCGGGGTGCTGTTCGTGGCCGCGGGCGCCGGGGCGTTCCTGCTGTGGCGGCGACGCCGTACTCCTAACGACAAAACTCCTGACGACCAACCGGACCAGCCACCACCGCTGGTCGCGGCGGCAGCGGCGGCGGCCGCGGCCTCGTCGGTGTCGTCCGCGCCGACCTCACCGCCGGTGCCGCTCGACGAGGGCGCGAACCAGACCGTCGTGGTCCGCAGGTCGCAGCCCTTCCAGGTGATCCCGCAGCAGAAGCAGGTGCTCACCGAGCAGGACCAGCCGTCGGTCAAATACTGCACCGCGTGCGGAATGCGGCTGGGGGCCGCGCACCGCTTCTGCGGCTACTGCGGCCACCCCATCGAGACGTGATGCCCGTGAACGACAGATCGCTCGTGGGCCAGGAGGTGGCCGGCTATTACATCGAGGACATCGTGGGCAAGGGCGGCATGGCCGTCGTCTACCTGGCGCTCGATCCGAGGCTGAGCCGGCGGGTGGCGTTGAAGATCCTGAACCCGGTGCTCAGCGTCGACGACCGGTTCAGGCAGCGCTTCATTCTGGAGTCCCGGACGGTCGCCAGCATCGAGCACCCCAACATCATCCCGATCTACGAGGCGAACGCCGACGCCGACGGCGTGCTCTACATCGCCATGCGCTACGTCGACGGGCTCGACCTGCGACGCCTCATCTACGACCGGGGGGCGCTGCCGATCGCGCAGGCGAACCAGATCATCTCCCAGGTGGCCGCCGCGCTCGACGCCGCGCACGCGCACGACCTGATCCACCGCGACGTGAAACCGGCCAACATCCTGCTGGCCGGGGACCACGTCTACCTGACCGACTTCGGCATCACCAAGCACCGTACGTCGATCTCCGGGCTGACCCAGACCGACCAGTTCATCGGCACGCCGCGCTACATGGCGCCCGAGCAGATCAACAAGGAGCACATCGACGGGCGCTGCGACCAGTACGCGCTGGCCTGCGTCGCCTATGAGGCGCTGTCGGGGCGGCTGCCGTTCCCGCGCGACAACGACATCGCGCTGCTCTGGGCGCACCTGGCCGAGCAGCCCACGCCGCTGTCACAGGTCAGGCCGGAGTTGCCGGTCGAGGTCGACGGCGTGATGATGCGGGCGCTGGCCAAGTCACCCGAGCAGCGCTATCCGTCGTGCACGGCGTTCGTCACCGCGCTGCGCGACGCGATCAGCGGCCAGCCCGCCACGCCGTCGCCCACCCCGTCGTCGGCGGTACGCCAGCGCCAGAAGGCGGCCTCGGCCACCTCCGGCCCGAGCAAGCTGCCGCTCGTGGTGGCCACGGTGATCGCGGCCATCGCGGCGCTGTCGCTGGTCGTGCTGCTCGTCATGACCCAGAAGGGCGACTCCTGGGCCCGCTACCAGAGCACCACCGCCGCCCCGCTCACCTTCGAGTACCCGGCCGACTGGACCGTCCGGACGCATGGCGACCTGTTCGTGGTGGCCTCGCCGCACGCCGCCGAGTTCGAGTCGATGTTCGTCTCCGGCGCGGCCGCGGACTGGACCTCGGTGAACGAGGTCATCACCGGCGACGCCGACAACGCCGTGGGCGTGTACGTGCAGGTCTCCGACGCGCTCAGCGCGAGCGCGACCGCCGCCCAGATGAAGGCCATGCTGGAAGGGCTGCTGCCCGGCGAGATCGTGGTGGACCAGCCCGTGCCCGACCGCGCCGGCGACAGCGACGCCACCCGGTACGACGGCTCCCTGCGCGACCGCAACAGCGGCAACCGGCTCGGCTTCGTCAGTTACGTCATCGACCGCCGGCCCAAACCGCTGCTGGTGCTGTATTTCTGCGCCAAGAACCGCTGCGACGACGCCACCGAGGGCCGCGTCAGGCAGAGCGTCCACCTCTCCTGACATCTCACCATGCGGACATGTTTGGCGGTTTTGGGCGTCCTTATATGTATATTTTCCCGTAGAAGATGCTTATGGCGGGAGATATTTCATGCAGGCGTTCCCCAGGGTGCTGTTCGACGAGGCCCACAGCGAGTCGTGGACCATCCGGCGTGAGGTCGCCGAGGCCATCAACCCGGCCCACCCCGACGACAACAGCTACGCCCGCGCGGCCGAGCTGCTGCGGCGCCTGGGGCACACGGTGACGGCCCGTCTGACCGGACCGCTGGACGCGGGAACGCTCCAGGAGCAGGACATGCTGGTCATCGCGCATCCGTCGGGGGAGCGGTGGGAGCGCACCACGGGGCAGGGGAGCCCGATGTTCTCCGCCGCCGAGCTGGACGCGGTGGAGGCGTTCGTCGCCGGTGGCGGCGGGCTGGTGGTGCTGGCGGAGGAGGAGCAGGACAAGTACGGCAACAACCTGGCCGAGCTGCTGGGCCGGTTCGGGGTGGGCGTGACGCACGCCACGGTGCGGGATCCCGGGCACGCTCACCGAGGGGTGGCGACCTGGGTGCTCGGCGAGCGGGCCACGAGTGACGGGGTGCTGGCCGGGGTCAAGACCGCCTGCTTCTACCGCTCCGGTGCGCTGGCTCTTGAGGATTCGTCCGTGGACGCGACCGTGCTGTTCGCCAGTTCGGCGAGTGCGGATCCGGCGGGGGCGCCGCTGGCCCTGGCTGTGCGGCACGGGCGCGGCCGGGTCGTGGTGTTCGCCGACTCGGACCTGTTCGGCGACGACTCGATCGAGGACTACGACCACCGCACCCTGTGGGGGAACGTGGTCACCTGGGCGGCCCGCGTGCCGGACGACGGCGCCACCGGCTCCCGGGACGAGCGGAAGGCGGCCCTGTTCGCCGCTCTCAAGGCGACGGTCGAAGAGCTCCGCCCGCTCCAGATCAAGGACGGCTCGGTGCCCGACGACAAGCCCCGGGCGAAGGCGCTGGTGGCTGCGATCGACAGCCAGCTAGCCGAAATATCGCCATATTTCCCGCAGGACGCCGCCTACCTGGCCGCCGTCCGCGCCGACCTGGCCAAGTGGAGCGCCCAAGATCTGGGCGTACCGGACTTCCTCGACTCCCTGGAGCTGTTCCACCCCGACACCCAGCGGGTGGACGGCCTGGAGCACCTCGTCGTGTTCCCCATGTACACCCAGAACGGCAATCCGAACCGCACCCTGGAGGCCGTCTGGCTCCGGACGATCTGGCCTGACTGGCTGGCCGAGCTGGAGTCGTCCGGCTACGACAACCCGATGTTCGTGCCGATCGCCTTCGAGGACTTCACCTCCGGCTACGACACCCACTCGGCCGTGCTCTTCCCGGAGACCGTCGCCGTACGTCAGGCGCCCGAGCGGTTCACCTGGGGCGGCATCTTCGCCGACCGTGAGGCCGCCAGGTTCCGGCGGGTCGCCACGGCCGCCACGGCGACGCTCAAGCTCGACCTGCCGCCGGACGCGGCCAGGCTGCTGGAGTCGCAGCGGCTGGCCCAGGACACCTTCGTCATGTGGGACCTGATCCACGACCGTACCCACAGCCACGGTGACCTGCCGTTCGACCCGTTCATGATCAAGCAGCGCATGCCGTACTGGCTCTACTCGCTCGAAGAGCTGCGCTGCGACCTGACGGCGTTCGGCGAGGCCGTACGGCTGGAGGAGAAGGGGGTGCCGCACGCGCGATACGTCCAGCACGCCATCCTGTTCGACCGGCTGTTCCGCTTCCCGATCACCGGTGACCGGGTGCGCAACTACGACGGGCTCGGGGGGCAGCTGCTCTTCGCCTACCTGCACCGCAACGACGTGGTGCGGTGGACCGACAACCGGCTCACGGTCGACTGGGAGCGCGTGGCGGGCGGCGTGGCCGATCTGCGGGGCGAGGTCGAGAAGCTGTACCGGGACAGCATCGACCGGTCCAAGCTGGCGCACTGGCTGGCCGCGTACGAGCTGGTGAGCGGGTATGTCGAGCCGAGCCCCGGATCGACGTGGGCCAAGGGGATCCAGGCGCTGCCGGAGGAGCAGAAGGCCAAGGTGGACGCGGTGCTGCCGGACGAGTTCCCGCTGAGCATGTTCTATGAGGCGCTGCGCCGTAAGCTGGCCGAAGTGGTCGAATCGACTAGGGGGATCCGGGCATGATCATTCTGGTTACGGGTGCCGGCGGCCCCACGGGTCAGGCCGTCTCCGGATTTTTCCGGAAAAATGGGCACACTGTGATCGGGGTCGGCAGGGACGACGTCGACCTTCTCGACCGCGCGGCCGTACAAGCGCTCGCGGACCGGATCTCCACCGAGCACGGCCACGTCGACGGGGTGGTGCACCTGGTCGGCGGCTGGCGCGGCGCGAAGTCGTTCGCCGAGACCGACCTCGACGACTGGGACGCCCTGCACGACCTGCTGATCCGCACGCTCCAGCACGTCTCGCTGGCCTTCGAGCCGCTGCTGCGCAAGAGCCAGAACGGCCGCTTCGTGATCGTCTCCGCCAAGGCGGCCCAGCACCCCACGGCGGGCGGCGCTCCCTACGCCGCCGCCAAGGCGGCCGCGGAGGCGTGGACCCTGGCCCTGGCCGACGCCCTGAAGGACACCGGCAGCGCGGCGGTCATCCTGGTCGTCAAGGCCCTGGTGAACGACGCCATGCGCGCCGCCAAGCCGGACGCCCGTTTCACCGGCTACACCGACGTCAATACGCTGGCGGAGGCGATCGGCGACCTCTACGACCGGCCCGCCGCGCAGCTCAACGGCACCAGATTGGACCTCACTCAGTGATTGCCCGGCACGACCCGCAGCTCAAGAGCTTCGCCAGCGACAACTACGCGGGGGTACACCCGGAGATCCTGCGCGCCATCGCCGACGCCAACGGCGGCCACCAGATCGCCTACGGCGACGACGTCTACACCGAGGCCCTGCTGAGCGTCTTCCAGCGGCACTTCGGCGAACGGGCCCGGGTCTGGCCGGTGTTCAACGGCACCGCCGCGAACGTCGTCTCCCTGCGCGCCATGACCGCCCAGTGGGAGGCGGTCATCTGCGCCGAGACCGCCCACATCCACACCGACGAGGGCGGCGCGCCGGAGGTCGTGGGCGGCATCAAGCTGCTGACCGTACCCACGCCTGACGGCAAGCTCACCCCGGAGCTGATCGACCGCCAGGCCTGGGGCTTCGGCGACGTCCACCGCGCCCAGCCCCGCGTCGTGTCCATCTCCAACACCACCGAACTCGGCACCCTCTACACCCCCGAGGAGATCGCGGCCGTCTGCGCCCACGCGCACGAGCGTGGCCTCCTCGTCCACCTCGACGGCTCCCGCCTCACGAACGCCGCCGCCGCCCTCGACGTCCCGCTGCGGGCGCTGACCACCGACGCGGGCGTCGACGTCCTCTCCTTCGGCGGCACCAAGATCGGCCTGCTGTACGGCGAGGCGGTCGTGGTGCTCAACCCCGAGGCGGCCGGCGGCATCGACTACATCCGCAAGACGTTCATGCAGCTGTCGTCGAAGATGCGTTTCGTGTCCGCGCAGTTCGAGGCGCTGCTCTCCGGCGACCTGTGGCTGCGCAACGCCCGCCAGGCCAACGCCATGGGACAGCGACTGGCGGCGGCGGTCCGCGACATCCCCGGCGTCGAGGTGCCGCGCCCGGTGGAGGCGAACGCGGTGTTCGCGGTGCTGCCGCGTGAGGTGACGGAGCGGCTGCAGAAGCGGTTCCGGTTCTACACCTGGAACGAGGCGACGGGGGAGGTGCGGTGGATGTGCGCCTTCGACACCACGGAAGCGGACGTGGACGCGTTCGCGGCCGCGATCCGGGAGGAGATGGGCTGACTCTTTGGGCCCTCAGGACTCTTAGGGCTTGCGGGTTCTTAGGGCTTCGAGCTCTCAGTCGGTGAGCGCGAGGCGGGCGGCCTGCCAGCCGCCCATACCGTGCACGGCCGCCCCGGGCGGTGTGGCCGCCGAGCAGAGGAACACCCCCGGCAGCGGCGTCCGCCAGGGCGCCGCCGACCACACCGGCCGCCTGACGAACTGCCCCAGGCTCGCCAGCCCGCCCCCGATGTCGCCGCCCACCAGGTTGGGGTTGGCCGCCTCCAGCTCGGCGGGCCCCATCGCGTGCCTGGCCAGCACCCGGTCGCGGAACCCCGGCGCGAACCGTTCGATCTGCCCCTCGATGGCGTCCGTCATGTCGACCCTGGACCCGTTCGGCACATGACAGTAGGCCCACAACGTGTGCCCGCCCCGGCTGTCATCGGCCGCGTACGGCTGCACGAGCAGGACGTACGGCCGCGGTGAGTGCCGCCCGTGGGCCATCTCGGCCTCGCTGAGCGCGATCTCCTCCAGCGTGCCCCCGAGATGCACCGTCCCGGCCGCCGCCACCGCCGGATCCCGCCACGGCACGGGCCCGTCGAGCGCCCAGTCCAGCTTGAACACCCCTGGGCCGTACCGGTAGCGCTCCAACCCCCTGCGATACCCGGCCGGCAGCTCGGCCATCGTCAGGAACTGCCGGGGGGTCACGTCGAGCACCACCGTCTCGGCATCCAGCTCCCGCAGGTGACGTACCCGATGCCCGGTGACCGCCTCCCCGCCCAGCGCCCTGAGCCTGGCCACCAGGGCGTCGGCCAGGACCTGCGACCCGCCCTTCACCACCGGCCACCCCACCAGGTGCGCCAGGGCCGCCAGGAGCAGGCCGTACCCGCTCGTCATGGGCGAGCGCAGGTCGAGCATGGAGTGGGCGGCCATGCCCGCGAGCACCGCCCGCCCCTCGACGGTCCGGAACGCCCGCCGCCCGAGCGTGGTGACCGGGAGCCCCGCCGCCACTCCGAACCTGGCCGCCTGCGCGAACACCCGCGGCCGCGGCTCCCAGGGCCCGAGCGGCTTGAGCAGCAGATCGACCAGCGGCAACCCGGCCCGCGCCGCCGCCCCCACCGTCCGCTCCCATACCGCCGCATCCCTCCCCAAACCGGTCGCGGTACGGCGGGCATCACGGTGCACGAGCACGGCGGGCCGATCGTCGAGCGGATGAGCGGCGACCACAGCGGGATGCACGAACTCCACCGAACCGAACTCTCCCACATGGAGACCGGGCTCTTTGGCGCCGGATCCACTGATGCCGAGCTCCCTGAAAGCAGGAGAGGCCAGCGCCATCGCCATCACGGTCGCACCCAGATCATGCACCCGCCCGGGCAGCGTCACCTCAGCCGACCGCAGCCCCCCGCCGAACTGATCGGCCGCCTCCAGCAGCAGCACCTCACGCCCGGCCTGAGCCAGCAGCACGGCGGCGACAAGCCCGTTCGGCCCGGACCCCACCACAACGGCGTCGGCACTCACCTCAGGGCCGCCTCAATCCGTGACGCCGCGCGCTCACTTCATCCCCGCCTCAGTCCCTGGCGCCGCGAGCCCACTTGAGGCCCGCCTCAATCCAGCCCATTGCCCTGAGACGCCTTGCGCTCACTTCAGGATGGTCGGGTACGGCTGCGCGCCGCGCTGCTTGAGCATCTCGGTCATGAGCTTGATCTCGCCGGTCTGCCCATTGACGATCTTCTGCGCCATGCTGACCACCTCGTCCCGCGTGGACAGCTTCAGCAGACCCTCGGCCATCTGCACCCCGCCCTCATGATGGCGGATCATCAACTGCAGGAAGAGCACCTCGGCAGCCGTACCTTGCAACTCCTTGAGCTTGGTCAGCTGGTCCGGCGAGGCCATGCCCGGCATCAACCCGCCCACGGGGACGGCCGCGGGGGCGGCCGACGTCCCCGACCCGCTGTGCCCGTGCCCGGCCATCCAGGCCATCGGCCGGCGGTCGGTGGCCTGGTCGAGCTCCCACTGTTGCAACCACCCCTGGAACATGCCCCGCTGGTTGGACTGGGTGGTGATGATGTCGTAGGCCAGGTTCCGGATGTCCTTGGACTGCGTCTTGTCCCTGATCGTGAACGACATGTCGACGGCCTGCGCGTGATGCGTGGCCATGTCGCGAGCGAATCCGGCCTCCGCCGAGGCGTCGCCGGGAGTGCCGCTCCGACCCCATACGAGGAAGATCACCGCTCCGGCGAGTATGAGCACGGCGCAGGCGATGAGCAGTGAGTTCTTGGCGGGCTTTTCCATGGCTCGTCCAGCGTACCCATCTCATCGCCGAGACGAGTCCGGACACTTAAGACGCTCTTATTCTCCGCATACTGCACTAGGGCATAGGGTGACCCGGAGTTGGCATGCCGATGGAGGAACGATGACGAAGGAGAAGGCGCAGGCGCGGCGCGAGCATCTGCAGAAGATGCGAGCGCAGCAGAAGAGCAAGGAGCGCCGCGCCGCGCTGTTGATGTGGGGGGCAGGCGGACTCGTCATCGTGCTGCTCGTCGGAGTGGTCGGTTTCTACTTGGTCAAGCAGGCCAAAGAGACGTCATTGGGGGATGTGGCCAACTACAAGTACGAGGCGGGCCAGCACGTCTGGAACACGGTCACGTACAAGGAGACCCCGCCGGTCGGTGGCCAGCACAACAACTACTGGCAGCAGTGCGCGGTCTACGACAAGCCGATCCACAACGAGCACGCCGTCCACTCGCTGGAGCACGGCGCCCTGTGGATCACCTACCGCCCCGACCTGCCGAAGGCGCAGGTCGACGCGCTGAAGAAGACGGCCACCTCGACGGGGCAGCAGGACTACATGCTGGTCAGCCCGTACCCGAACCTGCCCGCTCCGGTCGTGGCATCCTCCTGGGGCCACCAGCTGAAGCTCGACAAGGCCGACGACCCGAAGCTCGCGGCGTTCATCAAGAAGTACCAGAACGGCCCGGACACCCCTGAAGCCGGCGCCATCTGCGGCGGCCCCGACGCCATCACCACGACCGCAGACCAGGCCCCCCTCCCCCCGGAGCCCAAGGGGCAGGCCAGCCAGCCCCCCACGGAAATGATCAGCCCCAGCCCCACCAACAAGTAACCCCAAGCTCGGGCCTCCCTGGCGGTCGGGCGGCGCCTCCCAGGGGGCTCCGCCCCCTTCGACCCCCGAAAAGCATGGTCTTCGCTCTTCGCTCAGGCTGTCTTTTGTGGGGCTCCGCCTTTCGGCGGGGGCCTGCTAGCCCCCGCTACCCCCGGACGCGATCCCGTCGCGGCTGTCAGACGCGGGGGCACAGGCTGCTGGACTGTCGGCCCAGTGGGGGGTGATGAGGTCTACGGCCAGGACCCGCGCCTATGCGGCCTGCTGGAGCAGCGCGGGGTCGACTACGTGCTGGCGATCGCGGGCAACCGGCGGGTGAACCCGGATGGAACCGACAGCAGCGCCGCCGATATCGCCGTCGGGGTGGCCGATCGGCACTGGCACCGCTACCGCGCCGGCCATGGCGCCATAGGATCGCGCTGGTATGCCTGGGTCTGGGTGCATCGACGAAACCACCGCCGAGGGATACCGGGGGCTGCTGATCCGCCGCCGCAACCTGACCACCGGTGAACTGGCCTTCTAGCACTGCTCCGCACCCACGGAGAGGCCGCTGATGGCTCTGATGAAGACCGCGGGTATCCGTGGGCGGTGTCACTGGAGTACTACGGGAACGCGCTGTGGCGCCTTGACGTCCGGGCAGGGCCGGAGGTAGGCGAATGATCGTCACTTTGCGTGCTCTTGATGTAACAATGAGTGTCATGCCATCCCCTCCACATGACACCCTCGTCAAGCTGTTCGCCCACCGCCCTCAACTGGCGGTGGAGATCCTGCGTGACTTCCTGGGGGTGGACCTGCCCGCCACTCCGCTGATCCGGCGGGAGACGAGCACCTTCAACACCCGCCCTTCCGATGACATCGAGGCCGACCTGGTTCTGGTGCTGGGGCCACCACAATCGCCCGTCCACGCCATCATCGTGGAGATCCAGCAGGACAAGACCAAGAACCCCCGGCAGTTCGCCCGTTACGCCGCCGCCCTGTGGCTGATGCTGGGCTGCGACGTCTCGGTCCTGGTCGTCTGTCCCGACCGCAGAGTCGCCGAGGACTATGCGCAGCCGATCGAGTCCGGGCTGACCGGCTACCGCCTGCGACCCTGGGTGCTGGGGCCGGACGACATCCCGGCCATCACCGACCCCCAAGAGGCCGCCGCGCACCCCGACCTCGCGGCCATGTCGGTCATGGTGCACGGCCGCGACCCCAAGGTCGTCGAGGCGTTCGCCACCGCCCTGGCGGACGTGACCGACGAACACGCTCCGGATTACTATGAATACGCATACAGCATGTCCACGCCCGCCATCCGCTGCCTCCTGGAGGAGATCATGAAGTCCGCGTCCACCAAATGGCCGGTCTACAGCCCCTTCGCCCGCGAGCACTACGGCCGCGGCAAAGCAGACGGTAAGGCAGAAGGCAAGGCCGAAGGTAAGGCCGAAGGTAAGGCAGAAGGTAAGGCGGAGGGCAGGACAGAGGGCAAGGCGGAAGAGGCCGGCAGGTCGGTGCTGCTCGTGTTGGCTGCCCGTGGCTTCAACGTTCCCGACGAGGTGAGCACCCGGATCGTCACTTGCACGGACCTTGCCCAACTCGAGACCTGGCTCGCCCGAGCGGCCACCGCCCAGACCCTCCAAGGGCTGTTCGACGAAGCGGGCTGAGTGCCGGGCCGCCTGGTCGGCGCCGGCCTGCCACGGCTATTCCGACCGGTCGCCGGAGACCCGCGAGTGACCGGAGCGTCGCCAGTTGCCGAACCGGCAGGCCACGCATGTGCAATGGAGTCGTCCCGTGGGAGTGAATGCCATGGGGACAGAGCCGTACAAGCGGAGAGGTACAAGCGATGCCGGAGTGCATCCACAGAGAACCGCCACGGCCTGGCCAAGGTCTTTGAGCGAGGCGGAGCGAGCAAACGTCAGATTCGTTCGACTTCGAGCACGAGCTTGCCGGTCGTACGGCCGGACTCGATGCGGCGGTGCGCCTCTGCGGCCTGCTCCAGCCGTAGCGACTCCACCTGCACCCGAAGCTCCCCGCTGGCGGCCGCCGCGACAGCCCGGTTCAGCGCCCGACCCGCCTCTGCCGGGAAAGCGGCGGAGAACGCGGCCAGGTTGAACCCGGAGACCGTCTTGTTGGTGAACCACAGTTCGTCGGCCGAGATCCCGACGTCCTCGGCGCCGGAGGCGTTGCCCATCACCACCATCCGGCCCATCGGCGCGAGCAGGTCCAGGCTGGTGCGTCGTGCCGTACCGCCGACCATGTCCACCACGACGTCGAACCGACCGGCCTCGGCCACCTGCTCGCGCAGCACGACCTCGTCGTAGCCGAACGCCTTGGCGGTCTCGATCTTGGCGGGGCTGCCCACGGTGCCCACCACGCGGCCCGCGCCCAGCAGCCGGGCGGCCTGGCCGAGCTGGCTGCCCACGCCTCCTGCGGCGGCGTGCACGAGCACGGTTTCGCCTGGTTCGATGCGGGCTACCCGGTCGAGTACGAGGAACGCGGTGGTGCTGTTGGAGGGCAGCGCCGCCGCTACGCCCAGCCCCAGGTCGTAGCCGTCCAACGGGGCCACCAGGTCGGCGGAGGTAGTCACCACCTCCGCGTAGCCGCCGCTGTCGACGATCGTCAGCGCGGCGACCGACTGGCCCACACGCAGCCCCTCGACGCCGGGGCCGAGCGCCCGGATGCGGCCGGACACCTCGATGCCGGGCACGAAGGGCAGCGGTACGTCCACCACGCCCTGCCGGTAGAGGATCTCGGCGAAGTTGGCGCCCGCGTAGGCCACGTCGATGGAGACCTGCCCTGGCCCGGGCTCGGGGAGCTCGACCTCATCGAGGCGGAGGACATCAGCACTGCCGAATTCGGGAATCGTGATTGCCTTCATGTCTTCCATCGTGGTGGGAAGACTTTCGGGAAGGCAGTGTCAGCTCATCCTGGGTGTGCCACCACCAGGCTTTCCACCTTCTCCTTGGTGTCGGTGTCGGGATGCGGTGTGTGCAGCACCACGTTGAGGTCCGTACGATCCGGCAGCCGGAACAGCGAGTACTCGAAGGTGAGGTTCCCGGCCTCGGGGTGGGTGATCGCCTTGATCCCCTGGGAGCGGGAGCGTACGTCCGGCCGGGCCCACAGCTCGGCGAACTCCGCACTGGCGCCGCACAGCTCGTCGGCGATCTGGCCGAACACCGGATCGTCGTGATAGCGGGCCGCGCTGGCACGGAAGTCGGCCACCATGTCCGGGGCGAACTCGTGCCATTCGGTGAACCTGCCGCGGTAGATCGGGTGGGTGAAGAACGCCACCATGCAGTTCCGGACATCGTCGTCGAATCCGAACACCCACCTGGCGGCGTCGTTCATGGCCACCAGGTTGTAGTGCCGATCCAGTACGTGCGCCGGATTGGGCATCCATGCGTCCAGTACCGCGCGCAACTGCTCGCTCACCGGCGCGCCCGGCCGGCCTGCGGGGTCCGGTGGATTCAGCCCGGCGAGTACGTACAGGTGCGCCCGCTCGGCTTCGTCAAGCTTCAGCACGCGGGCGACCGCGTCCAGCACGGCATCGGAGACCTTGATGTCGCGTCCCTGCTCCAGCCAGGTGTACCAGGACACTCCCACCCCGGCGAGCACTGCCACCTCTTCCCGGCGCAGTCCCGGAGTACGGCGGCGCCCTCCGGCGGGCATACCGACGTCGGCGGGGGAGAGAGCTTCCCGCTTGGCACGCAGAAACTCTTTGAGCTGGTCACGGCGGTCTGGACTGGCAGTCACGAACACACCATAGGCGACTACAGAACCGGCTTCCGACTGCCGCTGGCGGGCGCAAGTGAGGACGGCTTCACTCTGCTGGCCGGCCTGTGGATAGCGGCTGTTGTCCTACGACAGTGTCCAGCGCCGGCGCGATCACGGCGAAAGCCTGGTCGATCAGGGCGGTGGGGTCCTCGGAACCGTCGCTGTCGCTCCACCGCCGCAGCACGGCGTCGAAAGCGGTCAGCGCCATCCCGGCCGCCATGTGCGGGTACAGGTCGGCCGCGGGGTCGAGTCCCAGCCGGTGGGCCAGCTCCGCCGTCAACTCCGCACGCCACTGCGCCTGGCGCTCCAGGAAGCGGGCGAGCAGGGCCGGTGTGTCCAGAATCAGCTGCACCACGCGCAGCGCCCGGTCGGCATGGCTGGCGCAGGCATTGACGGAGGCCCAGACGGTGTGCCGCAGTGCGGCCGATGGCGGCTCCTCGGCGGGGCGGGCCGCCAACTCCGCACGCATGCCGGCGCCCATCTCGGCCAAGAACTGGACCACCACGTCCTCCTTTGAAGCGAAATATCGGAAGAACGTGCGTCGGGAAACGCCTGCGGCGGTCACGATCTCGTCGACCGTGACCGCGTCGAACCCTTTCCGGGTCAGCAGATTCAGCGCCGCCTGTGTCAGCTCGTCAGAGACGAGCTGACGTTTGCGCTGGGCCAGGCTCACTTCGGGGCGAATGGTCACCAGCCCACCTTACATCCCATGCCGCTGGTAGCACGGAAGCGCAACTTGACACTCAGTGCCTCTAAGGGCAGCGTGTGTCGTGTGATTGAATCCTGGACCTCCGCGCATATTCCGGACCAGACCAACCGGACGTTCGTCGTCACCGGAGCCACCAGCGGCCTCGGCCTGGCGACCACCCAAGCGCTCGCCCGCAAGGGCGGGCACGTCATCCTCGCCGTACGCGACGAGCTCAAGGCCCGCCAGGCGGTCGCGAAGATCGTCGCTGAGCAGCCGGGCGCCCGTCTGGAGGTACGCCGCCTCGATCTGGCCGATCTGGACTCCGTCCGCGCCTTCGCCGACGGGTTGCGCTCCGACCACGCGCGGCTGGACGTGCTCATCAACAACGCCGGCGTCATGGCGCCACCCCGTACCCTCAGCGCGCAGGGCCACGAGCTGCAGTTCGCCGTCAACCATCTTGCCCACTTCGCCCTCACGGGCCTGCTGCTCGACCTCCTGGCCGACGGCGACGACCCCCGCGTGGTCACCGTCAGCTCGGCCAACCACCGGCAGGGCCGCTTGTTCTTCGAGGACCTGTCCGGTGAGCGCGCGTACGCGCCGATGAGGTTCTACAACCAGTCGAAATTCGCCAACGCGGTCTTCGGCTGGGAACTCCACCGCCGCCTGACCGCCGCCGGCAGCCCGGTGGCCAGCATGCTCGCCCACCCCGGCTACACCGCCACCAACCTGCAGACGAGCGCACCGGTCGGCATGGTGAAAATGCTGTACGGCCGTATCCTCACCCCGCTCGCCCAGCCCCCGGACCGGGGCGCACTGCCCCAGCTGTACGCGGCCACCGCCCCGAACGCGTCCGGCGGGCAGTTCTTCGGGCCGGACGGCATGGGCGAACTGCGTGGCGCGCCAACACGGGTGCGACTGGCCCCGGCCGCCGCCGACGCCGAGACCGGACGCCGGCTGTGGGAGTTGTCGGAACGGCTGACCGCCGTGCGGTACGCGCTTCCGGTCACTGGCTGAGTCTGAGCGTGCCCCTGCCTCTACAGTTCGTGATCGTCGAACTCCGTGCGCTGCCCCCAGCGGCGGCGGGGTGAATCGCATTGCTCACTCCAGACAATGCGCGCGGCAAAAGCGCTATCGTCCACCCCACCTGGGCGTGGAGTCTCCTGACATGAAGCACTTCATGCTCGACTGGGACGGCTTGAAGTCCCGCTACAGCCGCTGGACTGAGCACTCGACGAAGCCGAGTTCCGCACGATTGACCGGCGTCTGCGCCTCAGCATGAGCGTGACGGCGACCGTCACCACCGCGATGGCCGTGAGCACGGCGCTCCAGGTGCTGTGCAGCAGCGCGGGCGGCGTCTGTTGGACGAGGACGAAGGCGCCCATCGCCAGCACGAACCAGCCGAACGCCGTGCGCAGGCGGTCGGCGTTGATCCGGCCGGCGAGCCAGCCGCCGAGGAGCCCACCGGCCACGGCCGCCGCGGTCACCGGTAGCGCAATCGACCAGTCGACGAGCGTGCTGTGCAGGTAGCCGGCCAGGCCGGCCAGGGACTTCATGGCGATGACGAGCAGCGAGGTGCCCACCGCCACCCCCATGGGCAGACCGCCGAGCAGCACCAGCGCGGGCACCACGAGGAACCCGCCGCCCGCGCCGACTAGCCCGGTCACCAGGCCGACGACCACGCCTTCAGTGATCACATGCGGGACGGGCAGTTCGCGACGCTGAGGCTTGGCGGCGGGGATGCGGCGGTTGCGGATCATGGCCACGGCCGTGGCGAGCATCATGGCCGCGAAGGCCGCCATGAGCAGCGTCTCGGGCAGGTACGGGCCGATCAGCCCGCCGCCGTACGCGCCCGCCATGCCGGCCGCGCCGAAGATCAGCCCGGTACGCCAGCGGATGCGCCCGTCCCGGGCGTGGCCGACGGCGCTGACCGCGCTGGTGATCGCCACGACGAACAGCGACATGGCGATGGCCTGCTTGGCTGGCACGCCGACGAGGTAGACCAGCACCGGCACGGTGAGGATGGACCCGCCGCCGCCGAACAGGCCGAGCGTCACGCCGATCACGGCAGCGGCAGCAAGGGTCAAGACGATCACCAATACTCCCGGGGGTATAAGGGTTTGATGGATTGGCCCGGCGGGTCGGAGGTCAGGGGTCCGTCTCTGCTCAGATTCGGCGCAGGCGCGCGATGGCGGCCTCGACGTCCGCGCCGTCCGTCCGGTTGTAGGGCAGCCGGGCCAGCAGCATGCCCATGGCGCAGGTGTCGGTGACGGCTGCGAACGCCAGGCCCGCCCCGATGAACGCGGCGATGAGCACCGTGGCCGGGATCCAGAGGCTCGCCACGACCGAGGCGAGCACGATGCTCCCGGAGATGAGCCGGACCTGCCGCTCCAGCGGCCAGCGCGCCCGGCCGCGGTTGACCGGCGCTCCGGAGGCGATCCAGGCGTTCATGCCGCCGTCAAGGACCGCGACGTCGTCCAGACCGGCGCCGCTCAGCGCCGACCTCGCACGTTCGGCGCGGTTGCCGGACTGGCAGATGAGCAGCATGCGCCCGCCCGCGTCGGCGACGATGCGCCGCAGGTGGGCGTCGACCTGGTCGAGCGGCAGGTTGATGGCGCCGTCGATGTGCGCGGACTCGAACTCGGCCGGGGTGCGTACATCCACGACGAGCACGTCGGGGTTGGCCGCGATCAGCGAGCGGACGGTGGCGGCGTCGATGTGGGACACGGGGTTTCTCCTGGCTTGGTCTTGGTGGTCAGGCGGCGTTTCGCTCGCGGAGCGAAGCGACGACCTCGGGAACTCCCGCGCCGGTGAGCGCGATCGGCCGGTATCCCTCGCGGGCGAGGAGTCCGGCGGCAATGGCGGCGCGCCGGCCGGAGGCGCAGGCGATGAGGACCGGACGGGCAGGGTCGAGCTTGCCGGGGGTCCCCTGGGTCAACAGGTCGGGCAGGAAGCGCTCCACCGCGCCCGCCAGCCGGGTCTGCTCCCGTTCGGTGGGCATCCGTACGTCCAGCAGTTGGGCGGTCGGCTGGATCAGCATTTTGACGAAGGCGTCGAGCGCGGCCAGCTGGTAGGTCTGCGTGGCGGCCTCGCCCAGGTTGCGCACGACGCCCTGGACGGTGTCGATGCCGATCTGGGCGAGCTGGGTGACGGCCTCGGCGACGTCCTGGCCGGGCTCGGCGACCAGCGTGATCGGCTTGGCGTACGGCAGCAGCCATCCCGTCCAACTGCCGAAGTCGTCGTCCAGTTCGATGCCGAGGGAGCCGGGCAGCATGCCGCGCGCCTGGACCTGGCGGGGCCGGATGTCGACGACGTGGCTGCCCTGCGCGGGCTGGTCGAGCTCAGCCACTCGGGCGGGGGGCATGGGCGGCACACCGAGGGTGTTGGCCGGACCCATGAACTTGTAGAAAGCCGGGATGGGCATGGGCGCGGCCAGCAGCGTATCGGCCAGCTCGTCGGGCCCCTCGATGGCCAGCATCGGGTTGTCCTTCAGCTCCGCGCCGATGGTGGAGGTCAGCCTGCCCGCACCGGTGACGGTGCAGAACGAGCCCTCGCCGTGGGTCGGATACAGGGCGATGCCGGGCGGCAGTGCTGCCAGGCGGTGCAGCGAGCCGTGCTGAAGGCGGGCCAGAGAGCGGGCGCGCTCGGGGCCGAGTAGGTCGGGACGGCCGGCCGAGGCGACGAGCAGGCTGCCGCCGGAGAACAGCGCGACCGGCTCGCCGTCGATGAGCACCAGGTAGCTGGTGTGCTCGGGGGTGTGGCCGGGCGTGTGTATGGGCCGGATCGTCAGGCCACCGCCGTTGATCTCCTCCAGGTGGAAGGCGGGTGTGTGCCGATAGGAGGGGGCCGCGGCGGCAGGCAGCACCAGCTCGGCGCCGGTGCGCAGCGCGGCCTGCTCGCCGCCGGAGACGTAGTCGTTGTGCAGGTGGGTCTCCAGCACGAACCGCAGGTCCACGTCCCGTTCGGCGGCGGCCCGCAGGAAGCGGTCGATGTCGCGCTGGGGATCCACGAGGACGCCCTTGCCCTCGTGTGTCAGCAGGTAGGTCTGGTCGCCCAGGCCAAGCGTCCGGAACAACATGACATCCATGGTCCATTCACTCCTTCTATACCCGGGGGGGTATCGATGGGTCAAAAAAGTGCGGCCTCGGCGTCTGCCGTGGCCGCGGGTGTCAGGCGAGCGCCAGGAAGAGCTTCTCCAGCTCGGCGACGCTCATAGCCGGCTGATCGCCGCGGTTCTGGGCGTCCTGGCAGTGCCTTAGCCCGGTCGCCACGATTTTGAAGCCGGCACGGTCGAGAGCCTTGGAGACGGCCGCCAGTTGGGTCAGCACCTTCGTGCAGTCCTCGCCGGCCTCGATCATCGCGATGACCCCGGCCAACTGGCCGTGTGCCCGCTTCAGCCGGGTCAGCGCGTCACCCACCATGCCCTCGTTCAGCTCCATGTCTCAAATATACCCCCAGGGGTACCCATCAGTGCAAATCTGGTCTCGCCGGGGCGGCGAGCTTCCTTTCGAAGGCGATCTCCTTCGGAGCGACCGTACCCAGCCGCTTGCGGCCGAAGGCGGTCAGCTCCCTGCGCAGCTGGACAGGACGATCAACCACGCCGACGGCTGGCGCGACCGGACACTGCCGACCCTGCCCGTCCTGGAACAGGTCTTCACCGAATTCACCACCTGGTGTGCGGACACCCCGGCCTGCGCGTTGCACAGAGAGGACGCCGGGGCGGTCCTGGGAGTCGGGCGCGCGTCCAGCCCCAGCCGGGCCCCGACGGCACAGGCTGAATCTCCGGCGTTCGCACCGGAGAGCGCGTCAAGGGTCGACGGTCTCCTCGGAGGTGCGGTGGTCGATCCGTAGATCGGGTGTTGATTCCGCGTACTCCTCGCGGGCGTCGGAGTCGGCGAGGATGCTTGCCGCCTGCATCTCGGTGTCGTCGCTGCCTGCTGCCTGTTCCTCGGGCAGCAGGTGCTCGGCGCGTCGTCGTATCCGCTCTGCCATGGGCTCGTGCATCACCCCGGCGTACCCGTCGGGGTGTCAGGAAAACAGATGTCAGGGACGCAAACAGCCTCGGATCAATGGGCCGCCGGCACCCAGCTGCCATAGAAGCGGCCTCGGATCACTTGGTCGTCGCCACCCACTCGGCCACGGTGGTGACGTCCGCCTGGCCGGGGAACACCTTTTCCACGAGCACCCGGTGCACCTCGGGATCGGAGTCGAGGCAGGCGTCGGACAGGACGGTGAGCTGGAAGTCCAGGTCGGCCGCTTGGCGCAGGGTGGACAGCACGACGCCGCTCGTGGCGATGCCGGTGAGGACCAGGTGATCGATCTCGCCTGCCCGCAGGACCATGTCGAGGTCGCTGCCGGCGAAGGCGCTGACCCGCTTCTTCGTGACGACGACGTCGCCAGGCTCCGGCACCACGTCCGGATGGATCTCCATGGCTTGCTCGTTTCCGGCGATTCCCCCCATGCGGGCGATCGCGCCGAACATCTTGTTGCGGGGACTGATCTCCGCATATCCGGGACGGAACCCGACGGCCGCGTAGATCACCGGGAGGCCGGCGGCCCGGGCGGCGTCGATCGCCTCGCGCAGGCGCGGCAGGTAGGCGGGGTCCGGGTAGCGGTCCACGATGACCCGTTGGACATCCATCACCAGGAGAGCGGTCTTGGCCACTGTCGTCCTTCCGTGAGTTACGGCGAATGACCATGAGTCTAGGGATCGTTAATCAGTTGTCGGCCGCCAGGCGCTTCGCCCAAGATGGCGGCCATGGCAACCACACGACGAGCCGACATGTTCACCGCGGACGGCAAGCCATCCGACGACGACCCACGTGAGAACGGGCCAACGCTGGGCGACGAGCGCACCACGCTGATCGAAAACCTGCGCTGCGCACGCCTCACCTTGGAGATGAAATGCGCGGATCTCGACGCGGAGGCCATGGCGCGGCGGTCCGTTGAGCCGTCGACGATGTCGCTCCTGGGCCTGGTGCGGCACCTGGCCGAGGTGGAGCGTGGGACGTTCCGGGTGCTGATGGCCGGACAGGACGTCCCCAAGCTGTTCACCTCCGAGACCGACCGCGACGGTGACTTCGATGGCGCTGTCGCCGACCCCAAGGTCGTGGCGGAGGCGTGGGAGGCATGGCGTGCGGAGGTGGACTTCGCCGAGCGGTTCATGGCCGAGGCGCCCAGTCTCGACATCACCGCCGACGATGCCGCGAATCTGCATGGCAGCGGTGGAGGGCTGATGTCGCTGCGCGAGGCGGCGCTCGGAATGATCTGGGAGTACGCCCGACACATGGGTCATGCCGACCTGCTGCGCGAGCGCATCGACGGCCGCATAGGTCAGTAATCAGGTGCTCAGCGGTCGCCTGGTCATGCTCGGGTCAGTACGTCTTCCAACGGCGTCCATGCCAACCCGTGGGCCTCCGCCACCGGCTGGCTGGTCAGGCGGCCCTCGTGCGTGCTCAGCCCCAGCGCGAGCGCCCGGTCCTGGCGCATGGCCGGTGCCCAGCCCCGGTCGGCGATGGCCAGGGCGTACGGGAGCGTGACGTTCGTCAGGGCGAACGTCGAGGTGTACGGGACCGCGCCCGGCATGTTGGCCACGCAGTAGAAGACCGACTCGTGCACCTGGTACGTCGGCTCCGCGTGCGTGGTGGGCCGGGAGTCCTCGAAGCAGCCGCCCTGGTCGATCGAGATGTCGACCAGCACGGAGCCGGGCTTCATCCGGCTGACGAGCTCGTTGGTCACCAGCTTGGGCGCCTTCGCGCCGGGCACCAGGACCGCGCCGATGACCAGATCGGCCTCGCGTACGGCGCTCTCGATCTCCAGGGTGTTGGAGGCGACCGTCTGGCAGTGGCCCTGGTAGATCATGTCGGCCTGGCGGAGTTTGTCGATGTTCTTGTCGAGGAGGAGCACCTCGGCCTGCATGCCGAGCGCGATGGCGGCGGCGTTCATGCCCGACACGCCCGCGCCGATCACCACGACGTGGGCCGCGCGCACGCCTGACACGCCGCCCATCAGCACGCCTCTGCCGCCCTGCGAGCGCATCAGATGGTACGCGCCGACCTGAGGCGCGAGCCGTCCCGCGACCTCCGACATGGGGGCGAGCAGGGGGAGGGCGCCGTTCGGCGTCTGTACGGTCTCATAGGCGACTCCGGTGACGCCCGAGTCGAGCATCGCCTTGGTGCAGGCCCGGGAGGCGGCCAGATGGAGGTAGGTGAACAGGATCTGGCCTTTGCGCATCCGGTGGTATTCCTCGGCGATCGGCTCCTTCACCTTCAGCACCAGGTCGCTCTCGGCCCAGACGTCGTCGACCTGGTCGAGTATGACGGCACCGGCCGCCGCGAAGTCGGCGTCGGGGATCGACGAGCCGAGGCCCGCGTCGTGCTCGACGTGGACCTGGTGGCCGTGCCGTACCAGTTCGTGGACGCCCGCGGGGGTGAGCGCGACGCGGTATTCGTTGTCCTTGACCTCGCGGGGAACGCCGACCTTCATCGAGACTCCTTGAGCGTGGAAACCCCTGCCTTCAGGCGGCGTCACTTTCTTCTCGACCGCCGTAAGGATCCATCGACAATCTGCAGCCCTTTTCCCCATCTTCCCCATTTCTTGCTGGACGATGAGGATTGTTCGCCTGATTACCCCGCTACAGCCGGTCCTCGATAGGCTCACCCGCAGCCCGAACGTCAGGATGGGGTCGCCAACGATGGAGAAGCCGGAAGAGCCGCCACCCGCGGAGCCCGGAGAGCCCGGAGAACCCAAGGCCAGCAGATTCACCACCATCGTGTTGATCGTCTCGCTGGTGATCGTTGTGCTCATCTCCGGCGTGCTGGGGACGGTCGCCGTCCTGATGACCAGAAGCCCCGACGCGCCGCTCCTGGGGGGCGTCCCGCCGCTGCGGCTGGCGACGCCGATCCACTTCGCGCCGGTCAGAGACACCAAGCCGGCGCCGTGCCCGGGTGTCACGGCCGTGCTCGACAAGGAGCAGACCACCTGTTACCTGCTGGAGGACGGGGTCACGGTCAACGCCGTACAGCGGATCGAGGCCGTACGCGAGAAGGACGGCACCTATTCGGTGCGCATCGCGATCGCGCCCGCGTTCAAGCAGAAGGTGTCGGACCTCATTGACGAGCTGGTGACCGACCAGCGGCAGGTGGCGGTCGTCCAGGTGCCCAAGACCGTTGTGGCAGCACCGATCGTCACGCAGCCCATGGACGGCGACAGCCTGAGCATCGTGGGCTTCGACAAGGCGGCGGCCGAGGCCCTGGCCGCGAGCCTGCTCGGCTCCACGCCGTCGCCCGGAGCGCCGACCGGCGGAGCGCCGACCAACGGAGGGCCGACCGACGCCGCCCCGACCGCAGGGGTACCGACGGGTGGAGCGCCAACGGGTGGAGCGCCAACGGGTGGAGCCCCAACGGGTGGAGCGCCGACCGGTGGAGCGCCGACCACCACGGGCCAGGCCCCCCCGGGCACGACGGGTACGACGGGCGTGCCCAACGCGGGAGCGCCGACATCAGGCGCCTCGGCCCCGGCCAGCCGTGCCACCTCTCCCGTCCGGGGCAGCCTGGACCCCCACTACGCGAGCTGCAAGGCGGCCGTCGCCGCCGGCGACGGCCCGTACACCAAGGGCGTCCACCCCGAGTACGCCTGGTACCCCGACCTCGACAAGAACAACGTGGCCTGCAACACCGCCGACATCCGCTGACAGCCGACCAAGCAGCTACCCGAACAGCTCCTCCAGCGCGGTGATCCCGAAATAGGCCAGGAAGATCAGCGAGACCACCCACAGCAGCCACGGAATCTCCCCGAACTTCCCCCGAGCCGCCTTGATCAGCGTGTACGAGATCACCCCGGCCCCCACCCCGTTCGTGATCGAGTACGTGAACGGCATCAGCGCGATCGTCAGGAACGCGGGCACCGCCAGCTCCAGATCCTCCCAGGGCACGTTCCTGCTCTGCGTCATCATCAGCGCCCCGACCAGCACCAGCGCGGGTGCCGCCGCGGCCGCGGGCACCATCCCGGCCAGTGGCGTGAACAGCAGGGCCAGGCCCAGCAGCGCCCCGGTCACCACACTGGCCAGCCCGGTCCTGGCCCCCTCGCCCACGCCGGCGGCCGACTCGACGAAGACGGTGTTGGCCGACGAACTGCTCGCCCCGCCGATCATGCCCGCGACGCCGTCCACGGTCAGGATCGCGCCCAGCCGCGGCACCCGCCCCTGCTCGTCCACCAGCCCGGCCTCGTCGCTGACGCCGATGATCGTGCCCATCGCGTCGAAGAACCCGGACAGAATCAGCGTGAACAGCACCACGGCCGCCGTCAGCGCCCCCGCGCTCACGAACCCGCCGAACAGATCGAACCGTCCCACCAGCCCGAAGTCGGGCGCCGCGACCAGCGACTTCGGCACCCGGGGTGTCACCACGCCCCAGGTCTTGGGGTCGATGGAGGCCAGTGAATTCACGACCACGGCCAGGACAGTAGTCACCGCGATGCTGATGAGGATGGCCGCCGGAGTCCGGCGTACGTACAGGACGATCATCAGGAGCAGCCCGAAGCAGAACACCGTGACCGGCCAGCCCGCCAGGTGCCCGGTCGCGCCGAGCTGCACGGGCGTGCCGGATCCCGCCGCCACGAAGCCCGCGTCGACCAGGCCGATCAGCGCGATGAACAGCCCGATCCCCACGCTGATCGCGTGCTTGAGCGCCAGCGGGATCGCGTTCATGATCAGGGTACGCAGGCCCGTCACGGCCAGGATGACGATCGCGAGTCCTTCGAGGACGACCAGGCCCATCGCCTGGGCCCAGGTCATGTGGGGCGCGGCCTGGTAGGCCACGACCGCGTTCAGGCCGAGCCCGGCCGCCAGCCCGAACGGCGCGTTGCCGATGAAGGCCATGAGCAGCGTCGAGACGGCCGCCGCCAAGGCGGTCGAGGTGGTGAGCTGGACGATCGAGAGCCTGGCGCCGGTGACGTCACGGGCCCCGGCCAGGATGATCGGGTTGAGCAGGATGATGTAGGCCATCGCCATGAATGTGGTGATGCCGCCGCGCACCTCGCGCCCGGCCGTCGTCGACCGGCCGGAGAGCTCGAAGAACCTGTCGAGCACGGCCATTCCCCCTCGCGATCAAGGGGGAGTGCCGGGTGCCTTACCCGGCCGGGTGCGTGATCATCCCTCCGGCCGGTCCCACAAGGCGCCGATCACGCCTCGCAAGGCGCCGATCATGCCTCGTGCTTGCCACCGCCCACCAGGCCGATGAACTCCTCCAGGCCGATCCGGCCGTCGCCGTCCTTGTCGATGGCGTCGATGAACGCGCTGATCTCCGCGTCGGTGACGCCGTGCCCGCCGAGGGCCGCGTTGACCTGCCTGATCTCGCTGGTCGACAGCAGGCCGTCACCGTCGGTGTCGTACCGCTCGAACTCCGCCTTGGCCGCGTCACGTGCGCTGGTCATCGGATTCCTCCCCGTAGTCGATCCGCCCATTAACCAAGGCGATATCTTCCGGTCTGATGGGAACGCGCGTCAACCGCAGTCCGGTCGCCGCCCGCACCGCCGCCGCGATGGCGGGCGTGGACGAGAGCGTGGGCGGCTCACCCGCGCCCCGCAGCCCGTACGGGGCGTTGGGGTCGGGATTTTCCAGGATCTTCAGCGCCATCGGCGGCATGTCGAGAATGGTGGGAATCAGGTAGTCGGTGAACGACGGATTCAGCAGCCGCCCGTCACGCATCTGGATCTCCTCCATCAGCGCCAGCCCGAGTCCCTGCGCCGAGCCGCCGTGGATCTGGCCCTCCAGCGCCTGCGGGTTCATGATCCGTCCCACATCCTGTACGGCCGCCAGCTCGACCACCTTGACCAGGCCCAGCTCGACGTCCACGTCCACCACGGCCCGGTGTACGCACAGGGCGAGCTGGGTGTGCGAGTCACCCTGCCCGGTCTCGGGGTCCATCGGGAACGTGGGCCGGTGCCGATACTCCCGCGTCTCCTCGATCGTCCCGTACTTCTCCAGCGCCTCCCTGGCCGGCAGCCCCTCGAATCGCGCCCGAACGGCCTCGCAGGCCGCCTTCACCGCCCCGCCGGTGACGTACGACTGCCGCGAGGCCGACGATGAGCCCGCCGAGCCCACCGTGGTGTCGGCCGTCGCCACGGTCACGTTCTCGACGCCGAGCTCGGTCCTGGCGATCTGGGCCTGGATCGTCACCAGGCCCTGGCCGACCTCGGCCGCCGCGGTGTGCACGGTGACGTGCGGCTCGCCGCCGATCAGCTCGGCGCGGACCCGGGCCGTGGAGTAGTCGTCGAAGCCTTCGGAGAAGCAGATGTTCTTGATGCCCACGCCGTACCCGACGCCTCGCCGTACGGACTCGCCGTGGGTGGTCTGCGAGACGCCGCCCGGCAGCGTGCGCAGATCGGACTCCCGGGAGGGCGGCAGGGGCATCGCGGCCAGGTCGCGGAGCATGCCGGCCAGCGGCGCGGGGGAGTCGATGATCTGGCCGGTGACCAGGGACGAACCCTGCGACACCGCGTTGCGCACCCGGATCTCGACCGGCGACAGCCCGCACGCCTCGGCCAGGAGGTCCATCTGCGACTCGTACGCGTAGCACGCCTGCACCGCGCCGAACCCGCGCATCGCCCCGCACGGCGGGTTGTTGGTGTAGACGCCGGTGGCGTCGATGCGGACGTTCGGCACCTCGTACGGGCCGGCGCCGAGCGAGGCGGCGTTGCCGACGACGGCGGGGGAGGAGGAGCAGTACGCGCCGCCGTCGAGCAGGATGTCGGCCTTGACGTAGACGAGCTTGCCGTCACGAGTGGCGCCGTGCTCGTAGCGCATCCACGCGGGGTGACGGTGTACGTGGCCGTAGAACGACTCCTCGCGGTTGTAGACGATCTTCACGGGACGGTTCAGCCGGAGCGCCAGCATGCAGGCGTGCGCCTGCATCGACAGGTCCTCGCGGGCGCCGAACGCGCCGCCGACGCCCGACAGGGTCAGCCGTACCTTCTCCGGCGGCAGCCCGAGGCAGGGGGCGAGCTGGTCGCGGTCCACGTGCAGCCACTGGGTGGCGATGTACAGGTCCACGCCGCCGTCCTCGGCGGGGACGGCCAGGCCGGACTCGGGGCCGAGGAACGCCTGGTCCTGCATGCCGACCTCGTACTCGGCCGACACCACGACGTCCGCCTCGAAGGTGTCGCCCACCCGCACCGGCTGATGTCGTACGAAATTTCGGGACTCACGGGGGTCTGTCACGGCGGGACGGGGCTCGTACTCGACCACGATCGCCGCCGCGGCCCTGCGCGCGGTCTCCGGATGGTCGGCGGCCACCAGCGCGACCGGCTCGCCCTGATAGCGGACCTGGTCGATGGCCAGCACGGGCTGGTCCTTCAGCTCCAGGCCGTAGAACTTCTCGCCGGGCACGTCCTCGTGCGTCAGCACCGTGAACACCCCCGGCATCGCCAGCGCGGGCCCCACGTCGATCGAGCGGATCCACGCCGAGACGTGCGGGCTGCGCAGCGTCACGCCCCACGCCATGCCGTCGAGCCACAGGTCGGAGGCGTAGGCGAACTCGCCTGTCACCTTCAGTGTGGCGTCCGGCCGCCGGGCGCTCTCGCCCACGCCCATGGACTCGAGCGGCCGCGTCTCGCTCGACGTTTCGGTCATCTTCCGAGTAGAGCACCAGCGTGTCGGCGGTCCTATGCGTGTGACGTTAAATCCAGGTCAGAGCTTGGCGGGCCGACTTGTATATTCCTCCAAGTGCGCATCAGTGACCTGCTGGCCATCGGCGAGCTGCGCCTCAGGCTCCTGACCGGCGACCCGGCCACGGAGTTCACCGGCGTGCACATCACCGACCTGCCCGAGCCGGGGCGCTACCTGTCGGGCGGCGAGCTGGTGCTCACGGGGATGATGTGGCGCACCTCGCCGGACGACGCGGCCCCTTTCGTCGCCGCGCTGGCCGAGGCCGGGGTGGCCGCGCTCGGCGCGGGCCAGGCGTGGCTCGGCCACGTTCCGGAAGACCTCGTGGCGGCGTGCGCGGCGGCCGGGCTGACGCTCGTCGAGGTGCCCACCGAGACCTCGTTCCGTACGCTCGCGGAGCTCGTCGTGCCCCGCCTGTCCGGCGACGCGCGCGACGCGCTCGGCCGCCACCGCAGGCTGCTCACCGCGGTGGCCGAGGGCGCCGCGCTGCCCGAGCTGTTCGCGCTGACGGCCGCGGAGCTGGGCGTCACGGGCGCCGTCGTCTCCGCCTCCGGCCGGGTGATCGTGGGTTCCGCCGAGGATCCGGCACGGCTGGCCCGCGCGTACCTGACGGCGTCCCGGCTGCCCTGCCGCGTCGGCGAGCACACGATCTTCGGCGTCGGGCGCGGCCACCGGGCCGCGGGCTGGGTACTGGCCTGCGACGGCGACCTGCTGGACCGGCCCGACCTCGGCTACGAGCTGGCGGCCTGTGTCGCGGTCGAGCACAGCCGGATGGAGGAGGGGCGCCGGGTCGAACGGCGGCTGGCCGAGCAGCTCGTCACGGCCGCGCTGGCGGGGGCGGGCCCGGCCGAGCTGGACGCCAGGCTCCGCACCTGCGGGCTCGACGCCGCCGAGCCGTACGCGATCGTGAACGCCACCGTCCTCACGACGGGCCGGCCGGGCGATCCGGACGCGGCGACGTTGGGCGGGCAGGCCGTGGAGGAACTGCTGGACCGCGAGATCGTCGCCGCGGTACCGACGGAAGGCGCGGCACGGGCGAAAGGCGCGGTACAGACGGAAAGCGCGGCACGGGCGGAGGGTGCGGTACGGACCGACGGCGCGGTGGGGTTGGTGCCGCTGCGAGGCTCGACCGTGAGCGGGGTGGCCGAGCGGCTGAGCGCCGGGGCGGAGGTGCTGTCCGCGCTGCCCGGCACGCGCGTCTGCGTCGGACTGAGCGGCGCGCTCACCGGCGCGGCGGCCGTGAAGGGCGGGGTCGAGGAGGCCGGGCACGCCCGGCGGCTGGCGGAGGTGCGCGGCGGCGGAGTGGTGACCAGCGATGAGATCTACACGCACGCCCTGTTGCTGGCCACCGCCCCCGGCGATGTGCGCCGCTCCTTCGCCGATCGGCTGCTGACGCCGCTACTCGACTATGACGGGCGGCACCAGTCAGAGCTGGTGCGGACGCTTGGCACGTTCCTCGACTGTGCCGGCTCGTGGAACGCGTGCGCGGAGCGGATGCACGTGCACGTCAACACGGTTCGATACCGGATCAGGAGGGTGGAGGAGCTGACCGGCCGCGACCTGTCGACGATGACGGATCGGGTCGATTTTTTTCTGGCGCTCCGGGCACGCTGAGGGATCCGCGGCCTGGAGAGCGGTTCGGGCGGCCTAACTAGAGGTGGCTAGCAGCACGCAATGACATCAAATGCGATGCTGGGCGCCACTTCGGCCTCCGCAGTCGTAACATTGGTGGCTGCGACCAAAACAGTCGCAATCAGTGCTGACAGGATAAGACGCTTGCGCATCTAGGGCTCCCTCGCCTATATGGGTTGTGCGTTTGTCATCATCTCAAGGAGCGGCGACTGTGACCACATCTGACCTGGTCGGACTCCGTATTAAGACCGTTCGGCGACAGCGTGGCCTGTCTCAGGCCCAACTCGCGCATCCCGAACTCTCGGACAGCTACGTCTCCTTGATCGAGAGTGGCAAGCGTACCCCGACTCCTGCCGTCCTGGAACTGCTGGCCCAGAAGCTGGACTGCTCGTTGTCCTACTTGGTCAACGGCGTAACCGCAGAGCAGATGGAGGATATCGAGCTCGCACTCGGCTACGCGCGGCTGGCCCTGGAGAACGGTGAGGTCACCGAGGCCCGCACCCGCTTCGCCGAGCTGATGGCGAACAATAACCTGACAGGTCTGACGTCTCTCCGTCAAGACACCGAATTCGGACTTGCCCTGGCCACCGAGGCCTGCGGCGACCACAGCGGCGCCATCGCTCTCCTCGATCGGCTGAGCGAGGAGGACATCTCACCCGACCGCCGCATCGAGGTCTCCATCGCGCTGTGCCGCCTCTATATGAGGAGCGACAGGCTCACCGAGGCCGTCGGCATCGGCGAGCGGGTCCTGGGCGGGGCGAGCCGGCCGGCGTGGTCCGACCTGATCATCGAGCTCGGCGCGACCCTGCTGAACGTCTACCTGAAGCGCGGCGACCTCCTGCGCGCCCGCCAGTTCGCCGCCGAGCTGCTGAACGCCGCCGACCTGCTCGGCACGCCGCGATCCATGGTCGCCGCCTGCTGGAACGCCGCCATCGTGGCCGAGAGCACCGGGCATGGTGAGGAGGCCCTCGGCTTCGCCGAGCGCGCTCTGGCCGTCCAGTCCGAGACCGGCCAGCCGCGCAACCTCGCCAGGATGCGCCAGGCGTACGCGGCGCTGATGCTCAGGGCCAGGCCGTCGGCGGCCAAGGAGGCCCGTCAGCTGCTCCTCAAGGCCGACCACGAGCTGGCCCAGTCCTCCGCCAGCACCGCCGACCGGGCCAGCTGCCTGGTGGAGCTGGCCCGCGCCGAGATCCTGGACGGCAACTACGAGCAGGCCATCAGATACGCGCGATCCGGTACGGAGCTGCTGCCCGAGTCCGCCAGGACGCTCGACGCCGAGCTGCGTCTCGTGCTCAGCCGCACCTACGGCGGCCTGGGCAGGTTCGGTGAGGCCACCAACGAGCTCGAGGCCGTGCGCCAGTGGATCGACCCGCTGCCGGACTCCCGTAGCGTGGCCGCCACCTGGTACGCCGCCGCCGAGACCATGGAGCAGCTGGGCGAGGCCGACAACGCCGTGAAGGCCTACCAGCGCGCGCTGGCCTGCGCGGGCCTGTAGCGGGGTCAGGACCGGGCGGCGGCGTCGGTAGCCTTGGGGATGTCATGAAGAGATCCCCGTTCGCGGCTCTCACCGCGTTCCTCGCCGCCCTGGTCCTGCTGGGCACCGCCGGACCGGCCCTGGCTCACGACGCTCTCAAGAGCAGTGACCCGGCCAAGGGCGCCACGGTCGAGTCCGTCGACGAAGTCAAGCTCGAGTTCACCTCGGGCGTGCGCATCCCGGTCGTGGTCGTCCGCGGCGCGGAAGGCACCGCTCACCAGAGCGGCGACCCCCGGGCCGACGGCAAGGTGGTGACGCAGGAGCTCAAGGGCGCGTTGCCCGATGGGAAATACACGATCGCCTACCGCGTCGTCTCCTCCGACGGGCACCCGATCGAGGGCGAGATCCCGTTCACGGTCAAGGGGGCGCCTTCGCCGTCGCCCTCGCCGAGCGCGCCGCCACCGAGCGCGCAGTCGCAGGCGCCCGTCACCGAGGCTCCGGTAGCCCAAACCCAGGCCCAGGCTCCGGCTTCTGCCGTGCCGGCCGATCAGGCGGGGGCCGCCTCGACGTCGTTCCCCGTGTGGCTGATCGTCGTGGTCGGCGCGCTCGTCGGCATCGGCATCGGCTTCCTGCTCAGCGCGCGGCAGAAGCGGCCGAGCGGGCCGCCCACACAACCGCCCACAGACGAGAAGAAGCCGTGACCAGGGCCGCGCGTCTCGCGCTCGCGGCGGTGGGGGCGGCGCTCGTCGCCCTGGTGATCGCCATGGTCGCCGGCGGCGCGGCGTTCCCCCGGATCATCGCCGGCCTGCCCGACGCCGGGCCGATCACCCGATGGGGGCTGCCGGTCTCCAAGCTGTGGATGGACGCGGCCGGCGTGGTCACCATCGGCCTGCTGCTGACCGCCGCCCTCCTGCTGCCCAACGACAAGGGCCTGCTGGGCAAGACCGCGCTCGGCTACGTCAAGGCCGCCTCCTGGAGCGCGCTGTCCTGGGCCGCCGCCGCGTTCGCCGCGATCATGTTCGGGGCGGCCGACTTCTTCGCCCGCCCGGTCACCGAGATCTTCGAATCCAACTACCTGACCGGCTTCGCCACCCAGTTCGGCCAGGGCATCGCGCTGACGCTCGTAGTGCTGTTCGGGGTGGCCATCGCGCTGTTCTCGCGCGGTGCCATCACCGCCGGGGCCGCGGCCGGCCTGCTGGTGCTCGCGCTGGCCACGCTGCTGCCGCCCGCGCTCACCGGTCACTCCTCCTCCTCGCCCAACCACGACCTGGCCACCTCGGGGCTGGCGCTGCACCTGCTCACGCTGTCGCTGTGGGTGGGCGGCCTCGCCGTGGTGGCCCTGCACGCCGTACGGAAGCTGCCGCAGCTGGAGATCGCCGCGGCCAGGTTCTCCAGGCTCGCCCTGTGGTGCTACATCGGGGTCGGCGCGTCCGGGGTGTTCAGCGTGCTCGCCCGGCTGACCTCGGTCTCCGATCTCTGGACGTCGGCGTACGGCGTGCTGATCGTGGCGAAGATCATCGCGTTCGTCCTGCTCGGCTACGTGGGCTGGTGGCACCGGCAGCGCACCCTGGCCGGGATGGGCGCCGGCCGCCATGGCGCGTTCACCCGGCTGGCCTGCGGTGAGCTGTTGCTCATGGCCGCCACCATGGGCCTGGCCGTCGTGCTCTCCCGCACCGCGCCGCCGCCGGTCAGCGTGCCCGCCGACCGGGCCTTCGACCTGCTCGGGTTCCCGATGCCGCCGCCGATCACGATCGGCAACCTGGCCTCGCTGTGGTGGCTCGACCTGTTCTTCGCGGTGGTCGCCGCCGCCCTGGGCGGCCTCTACGCCGCCGGGGTCATCAGGCTGATGCGGCGCGGCGACAGCTGGTCGTGGGGCCGCACCGCCGCCTGGTTCGGCGGGGTGGCGCTGCTGGTCGTGGCCACCCAGAGCGGTATGGCCCGCTACGCCAAGGTCATGTTCGACGTGCACATGGTCGAGCACATGACGCTCGCCATGGTCGTGCCCATCCTCCTGGTCCTCGGCGGTCCCGTCACGCTGGCGCTGCGCGCGCTCAGGCCGGCCGCCAAGCGCGGTGACCGGGGGCCGCGCGAGTGGCTGACGACGATCCTGCACAGCGGGTTCGTCAAGGTCGTCGGCCATCCGGGCATCGCGACGGCGATCTTCATCGCCTCGACGTACGCGCTGTACTTCACGCCGCTGTTCGAGTCGGCCATGGAGGAACACCTCGGGCACATCTTCATGACCCTGCACTTCCTGCTCAGCGGGTCGCTGTTCTTCTGGGCGATCATCGGGGTCGACCCGGCTCCGCACCGCCTGCCGTACGTGGGCAAGCTGCTGGTCCTGTTCGTCACGATGCCCTTCCACGCGTTCTTCGGCGTCGCGCTGATGATGACCGGCACCGTGCTGGCCTCCGGCTGGTACGACCAGCTCGGTCGTACGTGGGGCGGCCCGCTGCTGGAGGAGCAGCAGAACGGCGGCGCGATCGCCTGGGGGTTCGGCGAGATCCCGACCTTGATGGTGCTGCTGGCGATCGCCATGCAGTGGTACCAGGACGACGAGCGGCAGGCACGGCGGGCGGACCGCAAGGCCGACCGCGGCGGCGCGGGCGACCCCGAACTCGCCTCCTACAACGCCTACCTCGCCAAGCTCAACAGAAGTGACAGGGCCGAGTAGCCGTTCGGCCACGGCCTTCTATCCTCCCCCGCGCGTAACCGAACCGCCGGGTAGCCTTGCTCGCAGGGGAGACGGGCATAACCTCATGAGCTGTGTGCGTAAGGCCCGAGGGGGGAACTTCGCGCACGCGCATGGGACATCGGTATGGGGGCCGATGGGTGCCCCATGTGCTCAGAGAGGCGATCAGAGTTGTCGAAAGAGACGCGCATGCGCGGGGGGCAAAGCCTGGCGGAGGCGCTGGAGACCTACTTGGCGGAGTGGTCGGAGCGCACGGGCATCGCCGTCGAGACGTGGGCGCTGCCCTCGACCGACGTGCCGTCCCGCATTGGGGCGGGCGTGCTGGCCGCCATGCGCGAGGCCCTCGGCAATGTCGAGGCGCACAGCGGCGCGAGCCTTGTCTCCGTCGCGGTGACCTCGGGCCGGGACGGCCTCCGGATGACGATCCGCGATCACGGCCGGGGCTTCACCACGCTCAGAGCGGGCCGCGGCATCGCGCGGATGCGGGCCACGTTCACCGAACTAGGCGGGAGCTTGTCGGTCACCGGGACGCAGGGCGAGGGCACCACCGTCAGCGGCGTGGTGCCTAGGCGAGGGTGAGGATCTCACTGCCCGTGTCGGTCACCACGATCGTGTGCTCGAACTGAGCCGTGCGCTTGCGGTCCTTGGTCACGGCGGTCCATTTGTCGGGCCAGATGTCGTAGTCGATCGTGCCCAGCGTCAGCATCGGCTCGATCGTGAACGTCATCCCCGGCACCAGTTCGACCCGCAGCGACGGGTCCTCGTAGTGCGGCACCATCAGGCCCGAGTGGAAGGTGGTGCCGATGCCGTGCCCGGTGAAGTCGCGCACCACCCCATAGCCGAACCGCTTGGCGTAGGCCTCGATGACCCGGCCCACCACGTTGAGCTGCCGGCCCGGCGCGACCGCCTTGATCGCCCGCATCATCGCCTCGCGGGTGCGCTCCACCAGCAGCCGTGACTCCTCGTCGACCTCGCCCACCAGGTAGGTGGCGTCGGTGTCGCCGTGGACGCCGCCGATGAAGGCGGTGATGTCGACGTTGACGATGTCGCCGTCGCGCAGCACGGTGTCGTCGGGGATGCCGTGGCAGATCACCTCGTTGATCGAGGTGCACAGCGACTTGGGGTAGCCCTTGTAGCCGAGCGTGCTCGGGTAGGCGCCGTGGTCGACAAGGAACTCGTGGCCGATCCGGTCCAGCTCGTCGGTCGTGACACCGGGCTGGATGTGCTTGGCGACCTCGGCCATCGCCTGCGCCGCGATCCGGCCGGCCACCCGCATCCGCTCGATCGTCTCCGGGGTCTTGACGTCGGATTCACCGGTCTTGGGACGCTTCTTGCCGACGTACTCCGGCCGCTGGATGTGCGCGGGGACCTTTCGAATGGGCGAAACTCGCCCTGGCTGGAGCAATGTCGTCATGAAAGGCAAGTCTACGGGGCAGGATTGATCCCGTGAGCGATGGCCAGTGGTGGTTCTGCCTCAAGCACATGCGCGTCGAGCCCGAACAGGGCTGCCCCAACAAGGACCGGATGGGCCCCTACGAGAGCGAGCAAGAGGCGGCCGGCGCCCTGCAGCGCGCCGCCGACCGCAACAAGGCGTGGGACGAGGCCGACGAGGACGAGGACTAGGCCGCAGATCCTACGTCCGGGCTCGCGGATCTACAGCGACGCGAGCGCCTTCGCCACGCCCGGGTCACGGCCGGTGGCCAGGTCAAGGGCGGTCATCGGGGCGTGGTGGTCGACCGGTACACCGATCGTGTCGATGATCTCGCGGGCGGGCCCGAGGTGCCGGACCTTGGGCAGCAGCAGGAGGCTGCCGTCGTCGAGGAGGTAGCCTTCGGCGGGGCCGGAGATGGCTCCCGCGGTGCGGGTCCCGATGAGGGTGCCCAGTCCGTTGTCCTTGACGGCCGCGCTGAAGTCCTCGCAGGCCGAGGCGCAGGCCCGGTCGGTCAGGACGACGAGGCGCAGGCCGAGCAGCGGGACGCTGTCGTCGGTCCGGTTGGGCACGCAGTCTCCCTGGAGCGGGCAGAAGTAGCTGGTCACCTTGCCGTGGGCGAAGGCGCCGAGCAGCCGCGTCACCTCACGGGGCGACCCGCCGCCGTTGCCGCGCAGGTCGAGGACCACCGCCTTCGGTTTGTCCTGGAGCTTGGCGATGACCTGGTCGGCGGCGCCTTCGAAGAACCCGGGGAGCTGGATGTACGCGACGCCGCCGGGAAGCGTCTTCGACGTCACCCCCGGAGGCTGCACCGTGACGGGGCCCTCCTTGAGATCGATGGTGCGGGTCCGTCCCGTCGTAGGGCGCTTGAGCGTGAGCGTTACCGTGTCGGCGGCGAAGGCGTTGACGATGCTCTGGTTCGCGGTGTCCCCGATGAACGCCGGCATGCCGTTGACCTTGACGATGATGTCGCCGGGCCTGATGTCGGCCTTGGCGGCGGGGCTGCCGGGCAGGACGCGGGTGATGAACAACGGCGGCTTGGCCGCCGGGTCGAGCTGCGGGCCCTGCGCGGCTGACACGCCCACGATGCCCGTTCCGGTCGGCCCCCCTTCCGGCGGGGGAGTCGGCCGGACCGCGCGGGCATGGTTGTCGTGCAGTCCGGTGATCATCCCGGTGATCGCGGCGCGCAGCGCGGACACGTCACCGGCCCCGAGGACTTGCGCGAAGGCGGCCCAGTCGGTGTCGCGGTCGCCGGTCAGTTCGGGCAGCCGGAGGTCGGCCCGGTCGGCGTCGCGCCGCATCAGGTCCTGGGTGTAGGCGGCGAAAGCGCTCTTCAGCAGGGCCTTCGGATCCATGGCCGGACCGCTGTAGTAATGGTCCAGCACACAGAAGTACGCCTGACGGAGGGTGTTCACCGAGGTGGGTGGCGCCGATTGCGGCGGTGGCGACGTGGCGGCGGCGCAGCGGTCGTCTGAGGCGGCGGCCGGCGAGGACGCGGGCGCGGCCAGGGCGCAGGCCGCCGTCAGCACGGCGGTGCAGAGGAGTCTGATCATGGCCGCCAGCGTGACGGGAAGCGGATTGCACGGCCGTGAACGGATCCGTTAACGCCGCTGTTACCCCGATTCGGGTACGAACGTCGACATGCGGGTGCTGGTGGCCGAAGACGAACGCGATCTGGCCGATCTCGTGGCGGTGGGGTTGCGCCGCCACGCCATGGCCGTCGACGTGGTGTACGACGGGGCCGCCGCGGCGGAGCGGCTGGCGGTGAGCGACTACGACGTCCTCGTACTGGACCGGGACCTGCCCGGGATGCACGGTGACCTCGTGTGCCGTGAGCTGGTGGCGCGCGGCAGCCGTACGCGGATCCTGATGATGACGGCGGCCGCGGCGGTGCCGGAGCGGGTGGCCGGTCTCGGGATGGGGGCCGACGACTACCTGCCCAAGCCGTTCGACTACGCCGAGCTGGTCGCCCGGGTGCGGGCGCTGGGGCGGCGCAGCCAGGCGCAGGTGCCGCCGGTGCTGACGCGGCACGGGATCGTGCTCGACGCCCACCGGCTGCAGGCCTCGCGGGACGGGCGGCATCTGCACCTGTCGCTCAAGGAGTTCGCCGTCCTTGAGGTGCTGATGAGGGCGGACGGCGCGGTCGTGAGCTCTGAACGGCTGCTCGAAGAGGCGTGGGACGAGAACGTGGACCCGTTCACGACGGTGGTGCGGGTGGTGATCAGCCGCTTACGCGCGAAGCTGGGCGAACCGGCCTGCATCCAGACGGTTCCCGGCGCGGGATACGTGTTGTGACGACGGTCCGGGTACGGCTCACGCTGATCTACTCCGGATTGTTCCTGCTGACCTCGACCGTGCTGCTGATCACGGTCAACCTGCTGCTGAGCCAGGCGCTGCACAGGGGGATCTCGCGGATCCAGGGGGCGCCGGTGGCGCCACTGGCGCCGCTGCGGAAAGTGCCGGCCGATCCGCCGCCGGTGCTGCCCGATCTGGTGGACGACGTGATCCAGTACCAGTGGGGGGTGACCGAGCTGACGGTCGGGCTCCTGACGGTGGTGTCAGTGGTCGTCGGCTGGCTGGTCGCCGGGCGGATCCTGCGGCCCGTCCACCGGATCACCGCGACCGCGCAGCGGCTGTCCATGTCGACCCTGCACGAACGCATCGCGCTCGTCGGGCCGAAGGACGAGCTGAAGGAACTGGCCGACACCTTCGACGCGATGCTCGACCGCCTCGAGCACTCCGTCGAGGCGCAGCGGCGCTTCATCGCGAACGCCTCCCACGAGCTGCGGACCCCGCTGGCCGTCCAGCGAGCGGCGATCGAGATCGGCCTGCCCGAGAACGTCGGCGAGATCCGCGACAAGCTCCTGTTCCACAACCGACGTACCGAGAGCCTCATCGGCGCCCTGCTGGTCCTCGCCCAAGCGGAACACGGCCTGGAGCAGCGGCTCCCGGTGGCCCTGGACGAGGTGGTGAGAGTGGTCCTGGCCGAAGGGAACGCGGACGGCCTCACCGTGACCACCCGGATCGAACCGCTCACCGTCGATGGGGATCCGATCCTGCTGAACCGGCTCGTCACCAACCTCCTCGACAACGCGGTCCGCTACAACCATCCCGGCGGCAGTGTCGAGTTGACGCTCTTCGACAGAGCTCTGACTGTCCGGAACACCGGCCCGGACGTGCCGGGCGAGCGTGTGGACGACCTCTTCGAGCCCTTCCGGCGGCTCCACACGACCCGTGAGCAGGGTGCCGGACTCGGGTTGTCGATCGTCGCGTCGATCGCGAAGGCACACGAGGCGGGCGTACGGGCATGCCCCAACCCCGGGGGCGGCCTGGAGGTCGTGGTCGTCTTCTGAGCGGCTCGGGTTGTGCCGCTGTCACGGGCAAGACCGATTCCCTGTGACTCCAATTCGCCTGGGGCGGACAAACGCCCCCAAATAAATCAGCTCTTTATCGGACAAGCATCCTCAAAATGCTTGTATGGGGCGCGTAAGGTCTCGAATTAAAACGCTGACGGTGATCAACCATAAAGCGCCGAGCGAAACTCGGGGCTAGTCATCGGCCGACGTCGGGGTAGAAAGTTCGAGGCGGCGAAAGGGGGGCTGCTTTGAGATAGAAATTGAGCCGTTTTCGCATCAGCCGCACAGCGGCAAGGAGAACACTCTTCCGTAATCGCGGAAAGGGCGCCACGCAAAAGAGGGGATGGATAATTCCATGAAGGCGAACAAGCGAGTGGCCTCGGTCGCACTTATGCTCGGTCTCTTCGGCTCCGCGCTCGTGGGTGGCGCTTCCATGGCCCAGGCCACCGGCGGTTATTCCTGCTCCAACGGCCTCGCCAACGTCGTCACCTGCAACAACACCGTCGTGAACGTCACGGCCATCAAGAACTCGGTCTTCAACACGTACGCGTCGTTCAACCCGACGGTTATCATCAAGAAGATCAACGTCTGTATCGCATCGGTCTGCTCGTAATTCGGATCCGGGCTCGGATGTGGGCCCGGAGACGATAGTGCGCAGTAAGTTCTGAGGCTACGGCGGGCCGCTGACCGGGCGGTGGCCCGCCGTAGCCTGCTTTTCGCTGAATGCGCGTTGAATGGCCCGCTATTAAGGGACCACCGCATAGGCCCTGACGGGAAACGTCCCCATGCCCGCCACCATGGGCGGCGCGGCGTGGAAGCGGAAACCCTCGTCCGGCAGCGCCGCGAGCCCGGTCATGTGCTCGACCAGCGGGATGCCGGCCTGGAGCAGCACCGAATGTGCCGGGCGCGGGCCGCGCGACGGGGTGTCGTCGATGTTCAGCGAATCGATGCCGGCCAGCGCCGCCCCCTGCTCCGCTAGCCAGGCCGCCGACTCCGGCGCCAGATACGGGTGCTCGCGCTGATACTCGTCAGTGCCGAAGTGCCGGTCCCAGCCCGTCTGGATCAGTACGGCCCGGCCGCGGACGTCCAGGTCCTCGTCGAGGACGACCTTTCTGACGCCCTCGGCCCGTACCACCAGCCCTGGCAGATCGGCCAGCTTGCTCAGCGGCACTTGTGACAGGTCCTGGCCGTCGGGGTAGCGGTGGTAGGGGGTGTCCAGGTAGGTGCCGGTATTGGCGGCCAGCGCGATCGTGCCGATGTGGAACTCGGTGCCCGGCTCGTAGACCTCGCGCGAGGCCTCCCTGCTGAGGTGCGTACCGATCACCGGCCCCGGAATGCCCGGGTACGTCACCATGCCGTCGGTGATGCGGTGGCTGAGTTCGACGATCATTGAGCGAATCCGATCCTGGTGAGCTTGTAGATGGCCGTGGCGCCGATGAGGGCCCAGACGAGGTTCAGGCCCGCCGAGGGCCAGGCGGCGTTCGCGGCGCTGTTGACCATCAGGCCGATCGAGCCGGCCAGGTTGATCAACTGGTAGTGGGCGCCGTCACCGGACATGCGTGACGAGGAGACCATGGCGTACCCGAACAGCAATAACGCGGCGCCCAGCCAGCCGAGGGCGTCAACGAGGAAGCTCATGCGCGCAATTGTCCGGAGTTATTGCGCTGAAGCGCAAATAAAGATTGCTAAAGGTTGACGTAAGCTGATCTGCATGGACATCGACCCCCGCCGGCTGCGTGTCCTGCACGAGGTCGCCCGCCGCGGCGGCGTCATGCGCGCGGCCGAGGCCCTGTTCCTGACACCGTCGGCGGTGTCCCAGCAACTCGCCCAGCTCGAACGTGAGGTGGGCCTCGCCCTCATCGACCGCTCACAGCGCCGCGTCTCGCTCACTCCGGCGGGCCGGGTGCTCGCCGGATACGCCGAGCGTGTGGAGGAGGAGCTGGCCGAGGCCAGGCGCGAGCTCACCCGCTTCACCGAACGGCTGGCCGGGCCGGTGCGGATCGCCGCCTTCCCGACGGTGATCAAGCACGTTCTGGTGCCCGCCATGCGCGACCTCGCCGTCCGCCACCCCAAGATCGTGCCGGTCATTCACGAGGTGTACGGCCAGCCCGCGCTCCAGGAGCTGCGGCTGGGGGCCGTGGACGTGCTGATCACCGAGCAGGACATGAGCCTGCCGGTGCCGGCTCAGCCGTCGCTGGCCGTCCGCCCCCTGTACGTGGACGAGTACCGCATCGTGGTGCCGCCGGACGGGCCCGACCCGCACACGGTCGCCGACCTGGCGGAACTGCCGTGGGTGGCCAGCGAGCCCGACCAGGCGTGCGGGCAGGCGCTCGATCGGCTGGCCGGGCTGCACGGGTTCGAGCCGCGCAAGGTGCACGTCATCACCGAGTTCGATCCCACGCTGGCGCTGGTGGCGGCCGGGTACGGGGTGGCGATCGTGCCGTCGCTCGCCCTGCTGGACGTGCCGGAGGGGGAGGTGCGGGTCAGTGAGATCCGGGATGTGGGGGCGCGGCGGCTGGACGCCGTCACGCGGGTCAGCCGTACGAGATCGGGGGAGCCGGACCCGGTGCAGTCGGTGGTGATCAGCGCGATCGAGGACGCCACCGCCGCGCTGGACGCCACCCTCGTCGGCCACCTCCACACCCCCGAGCCACTTGACTCGTAGCGCTGATCGATCAACTGTGCCCGGCCGGTGAATCGGTCCCGGCCGGGCGTCGCCGACATGGGTCAGCGGCGCAGCAGCGGTAGCCTGCTCCAGCCGTGCGCGATGAAGGACGGGACGTGCGGCAACTCGCTCTCGTCCACGGCCAGCCGGAGGTCCGGGAACCGGGCGAACAATCCGGGCAGGGCGGTGAGCGCCTCCTGACGGGCGAGCGGAGCGCCGATGCAGCGGTGCACGCCGATGCCGAAGGCCAGGTTTTCGTCGCGGTCCTGGGTCGGGTCGAACCGGTCGGCGTCCGGGCCGTGCTGGTCGGGGTCGTGCCCGGCCGCCAGATAGCTGGTGATGATCGCGTCGCCCGCCTCGATCCGTACACCACCGATCTCGATCGGTTCGATCGCGAACCGCAGCGGCAGGTTGGCGATCGACGGCGCCCAGCGCAGTGTCTCCTCGATCACCGCCTCCCAGGAGATCTCTTCCGCCAGGACCCGCCGGAGGTGGTCGGGATGGGTGAGCAGGGCGTGTACGGCGTTGCCGATCAGGTTGACGGTGGTCTCGTGCCCGGCCGCGATGAGGAGCAGCAGGGTGTCGCGCAGCTCGTCGTCGCTGAGCGAGTCGCCGCTGTCGCGGACATTGATCAGCTCCGTGGTCAGGTCGTCGCCCGGGTGCTCGCGCTTGTAGGAGACGAGGGCGGGCAGCACGGTGCCGATCTGGGCCGCCGTGGCCGCCGCCTGCTCCGGGGTGGCGGTGGTGTCCATGATGGCCTCCATCACCTGGGCCATCGCCACCCGCATGTCCGCCGGGACACCGAACAGCTCGCAGATCACCCGCATCGGCAGCGGGTGGGCGTAGGCGCCGCGCAGGTCGACGACCTGGCCCGGCGGCACCGCGGCCATGGCGTCCAGCAGCTCCGCGACGATCCCCTCGACGACCGGCTGCATGGCCTTGGTACGGCGCGCGGTGAAGCTCGGGGCGATGAGCTTGCGCAACCGCCGGTGCTCCTCGCCATAGGCGCTGAGCATGTTCGACACGCCGATCCAGGTCATGATCCAGGTCCAGCCCGGCTCGGTGAGCGCCTGAGGCAGCAGCCGCCAGTGCCGCTTGTCCTTGCTCACCCGCGGATCGAGGATCAACTGCTTGAGCAGGTCGTGCCGGGTTACGGCCCAGGCCGGGATGCCTCCCGCGAGCTCTACGAGGACCAGGGGGCCGAGGTCACGTAGCCGACGGACCTCACCGGGGAGGTCTGCTCCGAAGGGGTCAAGGACGACGGGGGCTGCACTACCCAAGGGGATTCTCCTGGCTGATCTGGGCGGATGGGGGTGAAGCGCACCGGCAGATGTGCCAGCGCACGGTGGAACGGGCCGGGCCGCCACGGGAGCTCCTCGCGTGGCACGGTCAGTTCCAGGTCGCACAGGTGAGAGGTCAGGCGTTCGATCGCGGTCATGGCGATGAGCACGGCCGGGTCGCTGGCCGGGCAGCGGTGCGGTCCCGCGCCGAAGCCCAGGTACGCGCCGCCGTCGGAGCGCAGCTCTTCGGGAATGTTGGTGGGCTCGGTGTTGGCCGCGGCGTAGGAGACGAGGACCAGCTCGGCCGGCTGGATCCAGGTGCCGTGGAAGTGCACGGGCTGGCGCACGAAGTACGGGCCGTAGTTCGACATGGCGGGCTCGGCGCGCAGGGCCTCCATGAGGGCGTCGTACGTGCTGAGCGCGCCGTTGGTGAGCGAGCTGTAGTAGCGGTCGTCGCTGACCATCCGGGAGATCGTGTTGGAGATCAGATTGGCCGTGGGCTCGTAGCTGGCGGCCATCACGAGCACGATGTTCTGCGCCAGCTCGTCGGTCTGCAGCGCGGCAGGATGGTCGATGAACCAGGAGGTCAGGTCGTCGCCCCGCTGGGCGTACTTGGCCTGGATCAGCTCGCCGATGTAGCGGCCGAACGCTTCGCTGCCCCGTGCGCCTGTCTCGCCGTCAGCTTCCATCATGTCCGCCAGGGCCTGGATCAAGTCGGCGCTGTCGGCGTCGGGCCGCCCGAAGAGCAGGTTGAAGATGCGGGCCGGGATGAGCCGGGCGAAGTCGGCGACCAGGTCGGCCTCGCCCTTCGCGGCGAACTGGCTGATGAGCGAGTCCGACACCTCGATCACCATCTGGCGCAGCTTGTGCGGCTGGACCAGCTGGAAGCAGTCGGAGATCACCTTGCGGTAGCGGGCATGCTCGGCCCCGTCGGAGAACAGCGCGTTGGGCCGGTGGCCGAGCATGGCTATCATGCCCGCGGCCTCGGGGGTGTCGGGGAGCCGCGTCTGCCAGGCGCTGGGGTTCTTGCTCCAGACGCCGCCGACGTTGGTGAGGACGTCCAGGGCGGCCTTGTAGTCGATCACCAGGTGGGCCTCGACGCCCGGGGCGATCTCCACGGGGGCGACCGCGCCGTGCCGCCGGCGAAGATCCGCGTAGACCGCCTGCGGGTCGCCGGCGTACTCAGATCCGTACAGGCGCCCGGCGTCGGGCATATAGCGCATGGTCATGACAGCACCAGCTCTCTGATGTGCTCCACCAGCGCGATCAGCGAGGCGCGGGCGGAGGCGGGGTCGCGGGCGTCGCACACCACCAGCGGCGTGCGCGGGCCCAGGTCGAGCGCCTCGCGCAAGGCCTCCGGCGGGTAGTCCGGCGAGTCGGGGAAGTGGTTGACGGCCACCGCGTAGCGGATGCCCGCCTTCTCCACCAGGTCGAGGACGGCGAAGCTGTCGTCGATGCGGCGGGTGTCGGCCAGCACCAGCACCCCCAGCGCGCCGCGGACCAGCTCGTTCCACAGGACCTGGAACCGGGTCTGTCCCGGTGCTCCGAACAGGTAGAGCACCACACCCGGCAAGGTGAGGCGGCCGAAGTCGATCGCGGTGGTCGTGGTCGTCTTCTCGTTCACGCCGGTGAGGTCGTCGACCAGCGTGCCCGCCTGGGTGAGCACCTCCTCGGTGTTGAGGGGCCTGATCTCCGAGAGGGCGCTCACGATGGTCGTCTTGCCCACGCCGAACGGCCCGGCGATGACCAGCTTGACCGGGATGTGTTCGGTACTGATGCCGCTGTCAAAGAGCGCGGAGGCCACTGAGCACCAACTCCAAGATCTCGATGTCGGGCAGGTCGGCGGTCGGCGGATCGCGGGTCAGCAGCGTTCCGCCCCCGACCAGCCCGGCGACCAGCAACCGCACCACGCAGTACGGCAGTCCCAGATGCGCGGCGCACTCGTACACCGACAGCGGCCCATCCCGCAGCAGGGCGAGCAGATGCGAGCCCGGAGGGTCCAGCCCGATGGTGGCGGCGTCGGGCGCGATGTAGACCAGGGTCGTGCGCTCGACATTGATGTGCTCGGGCACGGTCAGCCTCGCGGCGGCCATGTAGTCCGGGACGACACGCCGCCGCCGTCCGGAGGTCATGTCCGGACGCCCGGCACCCTGGCCGCGCTGGCCTCGTCGAGAGCCTTGACCAGCTTCTGCACCTGCAACTGCACCTCGAAGGCCAGCGCGCCGATGTTGACCGTGCCGGTGGCGGCGACGACGATGGCGGCGCGGTCGCCGGCCGGGGCGATGTAGTAGTAGCCGCCGCTGCCGGCGGAGATGACGATGTCCACCACTTCGCCGTCGGCGCCGTTGCTGAGGCCGTCGCACAGGGCGCGGGCCGCCCCCAGTACGGAGCTCGTCATGGCGGCGGCGCGCTCGCCGGTCTCGGCGGTCACGTCAGCGGAGCCGCCGAGGATGAGCCCGTCACGGCTCAGCACCACGCCGCGGGCGACACCGGGCACTGCCAGCAGAGGCGACAGGACCCAGGACACATCGAGGGACAACGGGCGACCCTTGGTCTGAACACGGCTGGAAGCGCTGTGAGCATCCATGGAGCGGTCAAATCCCTTCGGTGATGTCATGCTGCTGCTCCGGCGGCAGCGCTTCGCGGCGGCCCGCTTCGGCTCCGACCTGGAAGTCGCCCCACCGCTTCTGGGCCTCCTCCGGGGTGGTGAGCACCCTGTCGTCCGAGCCGCCCCGGCCTCTGCTGGGCCTCGGCCCGGTCGGCGATTGGCGGCGGCGCTGTGGCAGTGGCGCGAGATCCCCCGCAGGGGCCTGTCGCTGCTCGGGGGTCGTCGCGGGTTCTGTACGGAGCGTCGCCGCGGGCTCGGGTCGTACGGAGGAGGCGACGGGCTCCAGCCGGATGGCCGGTGCCGGTGCTGGGGCCGGTGCTGGGGCCGGGACGGCTGCCACGTGCGCCGACCGGAGGGCGGTGGCGGAGGCCGGGATTGCGGCGCGGATCGGCTCGGGCGCCAGCACCGACGGACGGCTGTCCTCCGGCATCTCCACCAGCAGGGCGGTGGGGATGTTCAGCACGGCCTGGACGCCGCCGAAGGCGCTCTTCTTGACCGTGACCTGCATGCCGTAATGCGCGGCCTGGCGGCCGATCGCGGCCCAGCCGGTGTGGGGCGGATTGCCCAGGTCGATCAGGCGGACCGGGTGGGTGCCGCTCAGCAAGCGGGTCGCGCGAGCGTACTGGTCCTCGTTGAGGCCGACACCGGCGTCGTCGATGACGATGGCGGCGCCGGTGTTGGTCTCGTGCACGGCGATGGTCACCTTGAGCGTGCCGTGGGAGTGGTGGACCGCGTTGGCCAGCAGCTCTGCCGTGATGAGCAGGATCGACTCCGCGGCGCGGGCGGCGACCCCGATCCGGCGTCGCAGGTGGTTGGCCGGGCCCTCGACGCGTTGCTCGAAGTTCTCCACCCGGGAGATGGCGCCGACCATCAGGTCCACCAGGTAGGTGTCATCACGTGACAGGCCGGGCGTGGCGCCGCAGGCGATGCCGGTGACCTGCACGCGACGGATCATCAGTTCGTTGAACATGTCGAGCCCCAGCACCTCGCGCAGCAGCGCCGTGTGCTCGTCGCCGCTGTAGCGCTGTTGCACGCCGGCCAGCAGGTCCTGGGCGCGCAGCGCCTGGGTCTGCACGCGGGACATCGCGCCCCTGACGACGGCCTGGGCCGCCTCGTCGATGCGCTCGCCTTCCTCGCGGACGCCGCGGGTGAGCGCCTCGAGGATGGCGCGGTGCTGTCTGTCGATGTCCGTGCCGGCCAGCGCCGGATTCTGCACGCCGGGCACGATCACGTGCGGGGCGCGCAGGTGGGACAGCAGGGCGGGTATCCGCTTCGAGATCAGGTGCTCGGTCTCGGCGCGCAGGAGGTCCTGTTGGGCGCGCGCCTCGCGGATCTGCTCCACGCTCTCCTGAGCTTGGCGCTCCACCTGCGCCTGCCACTGGTTCCTGGCACTGGTCTCGCGTGTCAGGTGCTCGTGAGCCTGACGGGCCTGGACGAGCTCCCCACGGACCTTGGCGAGGTCGCGGCGTAGGCGTATGTGGAAGATGACGACGCCCGCGAGGGCGAGGGCGAGAACGGCGGCGCCGATCATTATCGGGACACTGAAGGAGTCTGGCGGCATGACAGTCCTGGGGTCGGGGAGAGCCGGCGGGGAGGGTGTCGACCGCCGAAGGGCCCGTTAGCGGCGCGTGTCGGTCTCACGCGGCGGCCGACGGGGGCCGGGTCGGCGTGGTACGAGCCCTTCCGCGACGCCGGCACCGCTACGTGCCTGGTGCGGTTCTGCCGGAGGCATGGCGGTGCCAAGCGACATGGGCATCCTCGGTCTCAGTGGAACGACGGCCAAACGGGAAATCCAGTATTCCCGTTTGGCTAGGTTAGTCAACTATGAGTGAGGAAATCACTGCGTTCGGCAATACGGTTTCTCGTCCGATTTGTCGGGTTTAATGCCGATGGACCGCGATGTCGTGGACTGTGGTGCTGGGCGTGAGGAAGGCGAGTAGCCGGGCGCCTTCGGCGTCGAGTTGTTCGCGTTCGGCCGCGGTCAGTTTCCGGAATGGGCGCACGGTCAAGGTCGCGGTGTCGTGGTTGGTGGCGAGTTTCCAGGTGGCGGCTACGTAGCCGTCGACCAGTACGGAGCGGGGCTGTTCGTTGGTCCTGCCGAAGCCCTGGTCGGCGTAGTTGACGGTGACCACGCGGTTGCGGTCGTTGTGGGAGAGCAGCAGGTTGTCGAAGTCGTAGAGAAAACGTACCGGGGCCGGGGTGTCCGGATCCGGCCGTGGCGCGTCGGGAAGGTCGAACAGTTCACGGCCCTGCTCGTCCCGGAAGGTGACCAGGCGTGGCCGGAGCCGGTCGATGACCTCGGACAACCGAGTCAGCCCGCACCATCGCTGGGCGTCGAGGACGGTCGCCGGGCCGAAGGCCGCCAGGTAGCGCAGTACCAGGGTGTCCACCGACGCGGCCTGGTCCACTGTCCGGCCGAGCCAGGTCTCGACCGTGGTGTGGGCGGCCGGGCCGCTGCGGCCCCACAGCCCGCGCGGCGGGACCTGCACCAGCGGCACCCAGGCACGGGCCGCCTGGGCCAGCGCGGCCGGGTCGCGTTCCGGCCACCGCTGGGCCAGCTTTCGGCCCAGGGCGCTGAACGTCAGTGGTTCGGATGCCAGCAGTTCGCGGGCGGTGGACACGAGTTCGGCCTGGTCCAGGCCGGTGAGGTGGCGGCCGAAGGCACCCAGCGTGCTGCGCTCGATGACCGGCTCCACCAGCGGCCGTAGCCAGAGGCAGTCGGCGGCGGTCACCAGGTGGATGGTCGAGCGCATCAACGCCATTCGTACGATGGCGCCGTCAGTGAGCAGCCGGGCGGTGGGTTCGGGAGCGTAGTCGACCAGGCGGGTCCACAGCCCGACGTACCAGGTGTGCGGCGTCTGGGCTTGCAGGCCGGCCAGCCGTTCCAGCGCCTGCGGCACGGTCAGGTCCGCGCGGTGCAGCAGCAGTTGCCGGTCGAGGGTGGCTCGGTTGAGCGCGCGGGTGGTGAGTCGTGGCACGAAGGGTCCTCAAGGGGTGGGGTAGCCGGGCCGCGGCCGCCGCGGCCCGGCAGGGCGCCGCTAGCGGAGCGGGCGGAAGAAGGCCCGGATGTCGGCGGTGAGCAGGTCGGGTGCTTCCAGGGCGGCGAAGTGGCCGCCGCGGTCGAATTCCGACCAGTGGGTGATGTTGTTGCCGTATTCGGCGTAGCGGCGGATGGGCAGGTCGTGGGCGAACACGGCGACACCGGTGGGTGTGGTGGCCGGCTCGGTGTGCCAGGTGTTGGCGTGCATGTTCTCGTAGTACAGGTTGGCGACGGACCCGGCGGTGCCGGTGAGCCAGTAGAGCATCACGTCCGTCAGCAGCAGGTCCCGGTCGATGGCGGCCTCGGGCAGGTCGGCGGCGGGGAAGCTCCACTCCTTGAACTTCTCGACGAGCCAGGCGAGCTGGCCGACCGGTGAGTCGGTGAGGGCGTACGCCACCGTCTGCGGCCGGGTGGCCGAGATCTTGAAGTAGCCGCTCTGGTCGTCCATGAACTCCTTCGCCCGTCCCAGCCGGGCCCGCTCGGCGTCGGTCAGCGTGGCCCGCTCCTCGTCCGAGACCTCCCCGAACGGGATGAACCCGAAGGAGGCCGCGTTGACGTGTACACCGACGACCTGCCCGGTGGCGGCACGGCCGAGTTCCGGGGTGACCAGGGCGCCGAGGTCGCCGCCCTGCGCGCCGTACCGGTCGTAGCCGAGCCGGCTCATCAGCCGCGCCCACGTCCGCGCGATCCGGCCGCTGTTCCATCCGGTCTCTTGGGTGGGGCCGGAGAATCCGAAGCCGGGCAGCGACGGGATGACCAGGTGGAAGGCGTCGGCCGGGTCCCCGCCGTGCGCGGCCGGATCGGTCAGCGGGCCGATGACCTTGAGAAACTCGACCACCGATCCGGGCCAGCCGTGGGTGAGGATCAGGGGCAGGGCGTCCGGGTGCGGGGAACGTATGTGCATGAAGTGCACCCGTTGCCCGTCGATCTCGGTGGTGAACTGCGGGATGTCGTTCAACGCGGCCTCATGCTTGCGCCAGTCGTAGGAGGTGCGCCAGTACTCGGCCAGCTCCTTGAGGTAGGCCAGGGGAACGCCGCGGCTCCAGCCGACATCGGGCAGTTCGCTCGGCCACCGCACGGCGGACAGCCGGCGGTGCAGGTCATCGAGATCGCTCTGGGGGACATCGATCCGGAACGGCATGATCGTTTCGCTCATGTCTGACACGCAAGGTCTCCTTGAATGATGTCTCGTGGCTAGAACGCGGCGGCGTGGTCGAGGACCCAGTCGTGGTAGCCGCGCGCGGGCCGACCGGTGACCTTCTCGATGTCGGTGGTGGTGGGTGCGGTGCGGCCGACGGAGGCGGCCCAGGTGGCGAAAATGCTGTCCAGGATGGGGCCCGGCACGTGGGCGCTCATCGCCTCGCGCACGGTCTCGGCGGGTAGTTCGGCGTAGCTGATGGGCCGGCCGAGCGCCTGGCCGAGGATGGCGGCCTGGTCTGCGTGGCTGAGCGACTGCGGGCCGGTCAGCCGATAGGTCTGACCGGCGTGCCCGTCCTCGGTGAGGGCGGCCACGGCGACCGCGGCGATGTCGGCTTCGTGCACCGGGGCGGATGCCGCGCCGGCGTAGGCGCCGCGGATCACGTCGCCGGACCTGGTCTGCCCGGCCCACATGAGGCTGTTGGCGGCGAACACGTCCGGGCGCAGGAAGGTCCACGCCAGGCCGGAGCCGCGCAGGGCCTGCTCGATCTCGGCGTGGTAGGTGGCGATCGGCCCGTCCTGGACCTCCGCGTCGTCGTCCACCCCGCCGGAGGACAGCAGCACGACCCGGCGCACGCCGGCCCGCTGGGCGGCGGCGGCGAACGCGGGCCCGCTGCCCGGCACGGCGAACAGGAAGACCGACTCCACGCCGGTCAGGGCCGCGTCCAGCGACGCCGGGTCGGCCAGGTCGCCGGCGACGACGTCGACCTCGGCCGGCCACACCGTCTGCTGCGGGGACCGGGTCAGGGCACGCACGGCGTGACCGCTGGCGACCAGCAGGTCGAGCACGTGGCGGCCGACGTTTCCGGTGGCGCCGGTGACGAGGATCATGAAGCTCTCCTTGATTTCGAGGGTTCCCGGGCGACCCCGGTACGAGGAACACTAGAAACCATTGAGGACAGGTCCGGTCCTCAAGTCTTCGGATCGAAGGGAATTGCGCGCGGATGTTGGAAACCTCGGCGCGGCTGCTGCGGCTGCTGTCCCTGCTCCAGTCCCGCCCCGACTGGCCCGGCGGCGAGCTGGCCGAGCGCCTCGGTGTCACCACCCGTACCGTCCGCCGCGACGTCGACCGGCTCCGCGAGCTCGGCTACCCGGTGGAGTCCGCCACCGGCATCACCGGCGGCTATCGGCTGGGGGTCGGCGCCGCCCTGCCGCCGCTGCTGCTCGATGACGACGAAGCCGTCGCCATCGCGGTCGGCCTGCGCGCCGCCGCTACGGGCACGGTCACCGGGATGGAGGAGACCTCGCTACGCGCGCTCGCCAAGCTCGAACAGGTTCTGCCCTCCCGGCTGCGCCACCGCGTGGGCGCGATGCAGTCGGCCATCCTGCCGCTGACCGGCCCCGGCCCGATGGTGGATCCCGATCTGCTCACCGCCTTGGCCGCCGCCTGCCGCGCCCACGAGGGCATCCGCTTCGGGTACCAGCAGCGCGCCCGCCGCGTCGAGCCGTACCGCCTCGTCCACACCGGCCGGCGGTGGTACCTGCTCGCCTTCGACCTCGACCGCGACGACTGGCGCACCTTCCGCGTCGACCGTATGGACTCGGCTCCGCAGCCTGGGCCGCGTTTCACGCCCCGGCCCGAACCCGCCGAGGGGGTACGGACCTATGTCTCCAACGCCCTCACGAGTTCCCCGTACCGGTATCGGGCGACCATCCTGTTCCACGCGCCGCTCGACGTCGTCGCCGAACACACCTCACCTACCGCGGGCCGCCTCGAACACCGCGACGCGGACAGTTGCCTCTTCTACGCCGGCGGCGACTCCCTCGACAAAATCGCCCTCTACGTCGCGCTCAAAGGCTTCGACTTCCAGGTCCTTGACCCGCCCGAGCTCAAGGACCATGTCCGGGCACTCGCCGGCAGGCTCACCAACGCCGGGTCATGAGCGTCAGTCGGCGACCTGGGGACCGTTGACCTTCTCCAGCAGGCGGGCCAGACGCTCGCGCAGCCCCGGGCGCGCAGGCAGCTCGCCCGCGGCCATGCTGACCAGGTGCTGGGCGCCGTCGAAGGTGACCGGTCCCAGCCGTGGCACGGCGATCGCGTCGTGCGCCAGCCCCTCCAGCGCCGTGTCGCCGCCTTCCAGCGCCAGGATCGTCGCCCCCGTACGGCGGGCGTCGTTGACCCGTTCGAGCAGCGGCACGGGCGCGTCCTGCTCGGCCACCACGAACAGCGTCTCGCCGCGCCCCGCCCGCTGAATCCGGTCGAGCCCGACGCGCAGGTGGGCCGGGGCGTCGGCGGGCGGCTTCCAGCGGACCAGGGTGGGGGCGAGCTGCGGCAGCTCGGAGAGCCGGGCCTCGTCGGCGAGGTGCGCGGTGAGATGCCACGGTTCGTCGTCGGGCGTGCCCACCAGCATCAGGCCGCCGGGCGAGCGGGTGGTCCGCAGCGCCAGGCCGAGCTCGCGGGTGCGCTCCACCCAGCCGGTCTCGGCGAGCAGTTCGCGCAGAAAGGTCACCGAACCAGCATCCATCCGTCCATGGTGCCCGACCGTCGCACTGGAGTTCACCGTTTCGGGGCGGCCCGGTGATGCGGTCGTGGCCAGTGTTATGTGGCGCGGCAGGCAGTCTGACAACGGCTCGGATTCGCCGTCGTTTCGGGCCTTGACACGAGGTTACTGCCGGGTAACGATCGGCTCGCGGCGCCGCCTTCCCCTGAGCGAACCCCACGGAGAGGGGTGGCACATGAGGTTACGTGTCCGCGTCAGCATGACCATGATCCTCTTACTGATCGCGTCCTTCGTCGCGGCGCCGCCTGCCCGCGCGGCCGCGGCGGGGGACGTGGTCACCGCCCAGCCCACCACCGTCTACCTGCTGCCGGGCAAGCTGCTCGAAGTCCCGGTGAACGCCTGGCACCTGCTCTACCGCTCGACCTCCGCCACCGGCTCGCTGAACGCCGTGTCCGGCACCCTGCTCGTACCCAAGGCGAGCTACCCGCTGGGCAAGCGCCCGATCATCGGGTACGCCGTCGGCACCCACGGACTCGGCGACCAGTGCGCGCCCTCGGCCAGCATGAGCCGGGGCGGCGAGGCGGAGCTCGCGCTGGTGAGCCTGTTCCTGCTCAAGGGGTTCGCGGTGGCCATCACCGACTACGAGGGCCTCGGCACGCCGGGAGTGCACACCTACATGGCGGGGATCTCGCAGGGTCACGCCGTACTGGACTCGATCAGGGCCGCCACGCGCGTGTCGGGCTCGGGCCTGTCCACGGGCGGGCCGGTCGCGATCATGGGCTACTCGCAGGGCGGCGCGTCGGCCGCGTGGGCTGCTCAACTCCAGCCGTCGTACGCGTCGGAGCTGCGGCTCAAGGGCGTGGCCGCGGGCGGAGTCCCGGCCGACCTGCACGCGGTGGCGGACCACCTCGACGGCGGGGCCAACTTCGGCCTGGCCGCCGCGGCCGGGGTCGGCTTCGACGCCGCCTACCCGGAACTCGATCTCAACGCCGACCTCAACGACCGCGGTCGCGCCCTGCTCGCGGACGCGGCCGACGACTGCGTGGGCGACCTGGGCAGCAAGCTCGCCGGCCTGCGCTTCTCCGACCTGAGCCCCGTTGACCTGATGAACCAGCCCAAGTGGCTGGCCCGGCTCGCCGAGAACCGCCTCGGGGCGACCGCGCCGCGTGTCCCGATGTTCATCTACCACGCCCAGGGCGACGAGATCATCCCGCAGGCGATCTCGGCCACGCTGCGCTCGGAGTACTGCCGGACGGGGGTCAACCTCCGCTGGACGTCCCTCCCGGCTCCGAATCACGTGACGGGGGCCATTGAGGGCGGGCCGCTGGCCATCGAATGGCTCGCACTCCGCATCCTCGGCATCCCGGCCTTCGGTAACTGTTAGCGGCCTTGTCGCAGGTTGGCGGGGCGGTAGCAGTTTGGCGGGCGATCGCAAAGGTAACCATAGGTAGTGGATAAATAACTCTCCGTGATGGGAGTCCTATGCGTCGCCTGACCCTCACCCTCACCATCGTCTCCGCGGTCGCCGCGAGTGCGCTGACACTCGCCCCTGCCGCGACGGCTCAGGCCGCCGCCCGCGAGTACATCACCGTCACCCAGTGCGTGTTCGCGGGCGGTGTGGTCGTCCCTGACTGGCTGAGCCCGACCGGGCGCACGTGCGTCGGCGGCGGTTACCACGGCTATCCGGTCTTCCCCTACTAATACGCACTGATACGAACGGGTCCGTCTCCCTTTCCCCCGGGGGGCGGACCCTCGGCCGATGGTCAGGGAGTGCAGTGCTGGTGCTGCTCAGGCAGGTGGCTGTCCGGGTGAACCCACAGGAAAACGTTGTTGTCCGGCCGCGACGCCTGCTCCCACTGCTGCCGGAAGAACGCGAGGACCTGCTGATCGGAGTGACGCAGACTGAAGTGGGTCAGAACGAACAACGTCTGCGGATGGGCCTCGACCACGGGCCGCAGCAGGCTCCAGACCGTGTGCCCGATCCGATCCGCGCGCTCCAACTCGGTGTCATCCAGAAACGTGCATTCGGTGATGATGACCGGGTATTCAAACAGCCACGGGTTGCGGGCGAACACATTCACATGAGTGTCGCCAAGAAAGGCGAACAGCGGTCGCCGAACCTCGTGGTCGACTTGGACCCCCTCTTTGCGTTTCCGCGCCATGATCCGGCCGAACTCGCCGCCCTTGCCCTGCTCAATCAGGTCCTGACGCAACTGCTCGAACTCCGGCCGTAGCGCCTTGCTCCGCTCGGAGAAGGCGTACCCCACACAGGGCACCTTGTGCTCACACTCCACCACCCGCACGAGGTGCCCCCGGCGCCCGAAGCTGAACTCGTCGCCGCGCCGCACCCCATGCAAGCGGTGTCCTGTCGCCAGGGCGGGATCGAACCCCGCTCCGTGATTGAGCTCCGCGGACGCGCGCAAGTAGGACTCCACGTACGGCACCGCCTCGGCGGGCAGGTAGATGTCCGTGCCGGCGGGATTGGCGGCCAGGAAATCAAGGTCCTTGGCATGGTCATGATGGGTGTGGGTCAGGAAGACCGTGTCCACCTGCCGCCCCTCGCACAGCCCCGCGTCGAGGCTGCACCGCAGCTCGGGGATGTGAAAGAACGTCTTGTCGTTCGCGCGAGAGTAGCCGGTGAGGGTCAACTCGCTGCCGGGCATCCGCCAGGTCTTCCACTGCCTGAACGGGTGCCCCTGCTCAAGGCGCGCGGGGTGGTCGGCCGAGGCCAGGTCCAGCTCGGTCATTTCTCGCTCATCCCATTCCTCCGGCCGCTCTGCGCCCATTCCACATCGAAGCCCCCGGTTCGCCTGATCTTCTGCAGAACCCTGGCACAGCGACCCTCGATGGGGTAGCGAATTAGAGGCGCCGACGTAGTGGTGGTGGCGCTCAGTGACCTGCACGGGGACTTCGGCCGAGGTGCCGTGCTGCCGACACGCTCAAGGGCGGGCGCTGCGCCCTCATCGTTTGTCGTGAGTCGGTACGTTGGCCACGTGCGAACAGGCTCACCGGGTACGGCGCTCATCGTCATTCGTGGTAATTCCGGCTCGGGCAAGTCGAGCGTGGCGCGAGCTCTCCGGGAGACTTACGGCCGCCGTGGTATGGCGCTGATCAGCCAGGACGTGGTGCGCCGCGAAATCCTTCGTGAGCTGGACAAACCGGGTGCGGTGAATATCGGGCTCATCGACAGCATGTGCCGCCATGCCCTGGATGTCGGCTACCACGTGATCGTGGAGGGCATTCTGACCGCGAGCCGGTACGGGGAGATGCTGCAGGAGCTTGGCCGCGATCATCTTGGCAAGACGTTGTTCTATTACCTCGACATCTCCTGGGAAGAGACGCTCCGTCGGCATGAGACTCGGCCCCAGCGTTCCCAGTTCGGCGCAGGCGAGATGCGTCAGTGGTACATCGAGCGTGACCTGCTGCCCGATGGCTGTGAGAGCGTCATCGGGGAGGACAGTTCCCTTTTGGAGATCGTCCAACGAATCCTGGCGGAGGCCGACCTCACGGCTGACCAGCCCCTTTAGAAGGCCACTCCTTCGCCATCCTCGACCATGCTGACGAGTCGCGGGAGGCGCCTACTACCGCAGTCGAGCGGGTGCCGGCCGTCAACCGCCGGGCTTGGTGAACTCCACGCCGTCGAACCGGAACACCGTAACGCGGCCGGGGTAGTCGCCGACCGCCAGAAGCCGGCCGTCGGCGGAGAAACCAACCCCCTGGTACCAGTTCGGCCACTCGCCGGGTACCGCGAAGCGCGGCTTCAGCGGCTGTCCGGTCGCGACGTCGTAGACAATGACCGGGCCACGAGAGGGGGCGCCGGCGAGCAGGGTGCCGTCGGGTGACAGCGCGAAGTCGGCGAATCGCTCGTGCCCGTCCCGCTCGCCCTCGATCGCCCAGCACAGAGCACCGGACTCCACCGAGAGGCCGAAGCATCCTGAGGTCGCGCCGCTCGCGACGAGGATTTGCTCGCTCCCATCGAACGCCAGCTTGTCGAACTGGCGCCCGATCCCCTGGAATCCCGGGGGAAAGGGGAATGGGGCAGCGAGCACTCGCTGACCAGCGTCAACATCCCAGATCTCGAGGTCGTACTCCGTATCGCGGTTGTCCGGATCGTGGGTGAGGCCGACGAGCCGACCCGACGGCGACAGTGCGGCGGTGGTCTGGAAGCGCTTGCCCGGCGGAAAATCGAGGCACGAACCGCCGTCCGGGCCCAGCACTCGCAGCGCGTAATCGTTGTCGACGACCAGCATCCGCTGGCGGGCCGAGTCCCACTCCGGTCGGGTCTGGGGCAGGCGCTGGACATGACCGGTGGCGAGCGCCACCGTGCAGCTCACCTCCACCATGGTGATCCTGTCGCGGACAGTGAACGTCAGGTGCGATCCGTCCGGCTCGAAGGCCATGGTATGGATCAGTGAGTACTGGTACGCATCGGTGTAAATCACCTGCCGGACGCCAGTCCGTAGATCGATTGTCTGCACATCGGAGCCGGCATTGCCGACCCGGTCGGGGATGCCGCGGGCGACCGCGACGGTGTGGCCGTCCGGGTGCAGGGCGATCTCCACGGCGCCATTCTCTGCCCGCGTCGCGCACTGGACGACGACGTCACCCGGTTCGGTTGCGGAGATGTCGCGGAGCAGGGCGTACCCGTCCCGCATCTTCTCAGTGACGACCTTCTCCAGGGCCTCGCGTGCCGCGGGCCCGTCGTCGAACGCCTTCGAGCGCCCCTGCGGTTTCCCGGTACCAGCCCACCAATTCCGGTGCAGCTCAACGCCGTCGACCCGGAGTTCCAGGTACTTGCGCTTCGAGGTCCCGGGATGGGTCAGGAGAATATGATCACGATCCACACGCGGCATCGTAGGGTCTCCAGCATCGGTCATCGCGCAAATCCTTTGTCCGCCGAACCGACGCCTCCCTAGGATCGCCGGCATGCGGCGCACGATCATCATCGGCGACATCCACGGCTGCTTCGACGAGTTGCTCGAACTGCTGGAGAAAGTCGACATCCGACCGGACGACCTGCTGGTCAGCGTCGGTGATCTGGTCGATCGCGGTCAAGCGCCCGGTGACGTGGTCAGGCTCTTCCGCGAGCGTCCGAATTCGGTCGCGGTCATGGGTAACCACGAACGGAAACACGTACGCGGGATCTTCTCCTACGCACAAGAGATCACCCGCTTGCAGCTCGGCGACCACTACGCCGAAACGGTCGACTGGATGCGGACACTGCCGTACTACTTCGAGAACGAGCACGTCCGTGTCGTCCACGCCGCGATGCAGTCCGGCATTCCGCTGGCCGACCAGAGGGAGGAAATCCTCTGTGGCTCGACGAGGGGCGAACGAGAGCTCACGATGCTGTTCCCGGACAGCAGCTGGTACGACCACTACACCGATGCCAAGCCGGTGGTGTTCGGCCATCACGTAACCGGCAGGGAACCGATGATCCTCAACGGCCGGATCTTCGGCCTCGACACCGGTGCCTGCCACGGCTGGAATCTGACCGCACTGTGTCTCCCAGGATTCACGGTCCACTCGGTAAGGGCGCACGCGGATCATTGGTCGACCACCAAGCGCCAGTGGCAGTTGCCGGTCCTGAAGTCGAAGCCTTGGCATGACTCCACCTGGCTGGAGCTGGCTCAGGCGATAGAGCGGGTCGCTTCGGCGCCTGACACCGCCACACGGGGGTGGTTGGAGGAGCTCCAAGAGTGGGCCGCGAATCTGCAGTCGGCATTCCCCACCATGGTCGCCACGGCGCATCGAGTCGCCGATGAGCTCACCGAGGAGGGACTGCGCCGACATCCTGCTGCGAAGGTTCTCTTCCAGGCCCGAAACGGCCGCCTCGACCAGGCGGACCTGGCCAGGCAGTGCCCGACACCACGCAGAACGATCGACCTGGCGGCCGCGTTGGGGCTGGTCCTGGACGAGCCGCCCAAATGAACCCGACCTTGGCCATCTCCAAGATCGCGGAGAGGGCGAAGGTCGGGTCATCGAGCTATGGGTATTTCAGGGAGTGGTGAACAACCACCATTGGGTGGTGCCGTTCTGCGAGCAGAACCACGAAACCCATTGACCGGCCTGCTGGCCCTGCAGCCCGGATACCGCGCAGACTTCGAAGCTGGCGTAAGGGCCGAGGACGGTCTGGGCCTTGACGGCGGTCCTTTCGATGGCGGCCATCGCAGTGGTGCCGGCTCCCAGCAGCAGACTGGTCGCGGCGGCAGCGGTGGCCACGCCGGCCAGCAGGCGAGTTCGGTAACTCACGACAAACTCCTTTCTCGATGTGTTGCCGTTTCTGGCGTGGGCGTGAAGATGATTTGCGTTTGATCTGCTCAGCTCAGAAGCCGGCGGGCCTCAACAGGAGATCACCAGGGAGAACGGTCGGTCGTCGTCGACGTTCATCGGGTGCTGAGCCGATGGCGTCGCTGTGCGAACGAAAAGCGTCCTTCCATTGACCGCGCCGACCAGGATCGACGCACTGCCCGGCCCGGGATCATTGCCACCCGACGTGTTGATCGTTCCGGTCAGTGCGCATCTGCTGATGTCGGAGTCCGTCGTCAGGTTGTAGCGCCCCCCGCCGAATTTGTTGACGTTCCTGATGCCCGATGCGGCGAGCAGGGTTCCGTTTGCGCTGACTTTGGCCCAGAGGGTTCCCGGGGCAGCCCGATTGGCGGACAGTGCTGCGGAATTGGTGTCCGCAGTCGCGCTTGAGACGGCGAACACGCCACTGGCGATGATGGCAGAGGCTGCCAGCATCATTGGCAGTCGTACTGAGTTCTTCATGTCTACCTCCATGAGAAAGGATTCATCCTCGGCTGGATGCTTGCTCTGACTGTGCATCGCGGCGGCATACGAGGGGGATCCCTAGATTCAGTGATTGCGGTGGCATGCATTCGCTCGATGCGGTTTTTGGCTGGAAAGCAAGGGAATGGCGGTTCGATATCCGTTTTGTGTTCAATGGGACCGAAAGGTTTGACTGGCAGACCGTGGTGATCGCCATTCCCCGCGCGTGTCGAACCGGTTGACATGGAGCTCGCATCAGATCACAGCGGTCAGCGGCAACAGCTGGGCAGGCGGCAAACGGCACCCACAGGCCCCGTTTCCCGGGGTCTGCGTCAGCGTGCCTTGAAGGGATGCGGTATGCGGGCTCGGCGTGTACGGATGTGGTTGGCGGCATTGATCGTCGGGCTTTGCGCGATGGTGCTGATTTCGAGTGTCGGGGTGCCGGATCAGCTGGTGGAGCGGGCTGCCGCTGCCGCGCCGGACCCTGAACAGTCCGTGGACGGCCGCCCTGTACCGAAACGCGAGGTCCCCAGGGGCGCGGAGGAGTCAGCACCGAAGGTGGAACGGCGTAAGCCGGTGTGGCCGAAGGCAGGCACGGCCGAGGTGGAGGTGTCGGCCGTCGACAAGGTGGCCGAGGCCGGGACGTTGCCGGTCAAGGTGGGCCAGGTCAAGGGCGGCGGGCTGGACAAGGTCAAGGTGGAGACCTTGTCGCCGGAGGTTGCCCGCGCTCTGGGCGGGGTGGGGATCGCCGCTCGAATGGTGCGGGCCGATGACGGGGCGGCGCCGGGCAAGGTACGGGCGGAGTTTTCGTACGCGGGCTTCCGGGACGCGTTCGGTGGGGACTTCGTCAGCCGGTTGCGGCTGGTACGGGTGCCGGCGTGTGCGGTGGAGGTGCCGCGGCCGAAGACGTGCGTGGTGCGCCCAGTGGTGGTGCCGTCCACGAACGACGCGAAGACCGGGACGCTGACCGCGGAGGTCGAGGCGGCGCCGGCCGGCGCGAGTGCGGCGGCGGTCAAGCCGACGACTCCGGGCAAGGATCGTAAGGCGTGGGCTGCCCAGGTGACGCGCGATCGGCTGGCGGCGCAGCTGGCCGCCGGGTCGGTGTATATGCTGTCGGTCGGCATGACGGGGCCGAACGGCAACTGGGGTGCGACCGATCTGAAGCCGTCGGGGACATGGCAGGCGGGCACGTCGGGTGGCGGGTTCGACTATGACGTGCCATTGCCGGAGGCGCCATCGGTGGGCAGTGACGGGCCGGACCTGTCGCTTCAGTACGACGCGTCGTCGGTGGACGGGCAGGGCCAGTGGTCCAACAACCAGTCCAGCGTGGTGGGGGCGGGCTGGGATCTGAGCGCCGGATTCATCGAGCGGCGCTATCGCCGCTGCTACGTCGACAACGCCTACGACGAAAACACCGCGGAGCTCATTTGGGAAGCCAAGGAGCTCGGGATCGGCGGGGAGGCGTTGTGCTGGGAATCGCCGGATGACACCGACGAAGACAGCTCCACCAATGACAGGTCGCAGTCGGAGTTGGTGCTGTCGGCGGGTGGCCGGTCGGCGCAGATCGTCAAGGACCGCAATGCGGGCGGTGGCTGGAAGACGGTTCCGGATTTCGGCTGGAAGATCGAGCAGGTCGCCGGGGGAGCCGACAGCCAGCCGTATTGGAAGGTCACCAGCCAGAACGGCACGGTGTGGCGGTGGAACCTGGACCAGGAGCTCGACTCCAACGAGAACGTGATCGACTACTCCTACAACCGGGAGAGCAACTACTTCTGCCTGCCCTCGTGCACGCACGAGCTGTACCGGGTGCTGCCCTATGACCGGGGCGGCACGCTGGCCAAGGTGCAGTGGGGCCACAACACCCAGGTGCCCGGCAGCGTGCCGACCGCGCGTACCACCTTCACCACCACCGATCGCGGCGGCGTCGACGTGCCGACCGACCTGCAGTGCACGCAGGCCGCCGGCTGCGCCAACAGCGCGATCGGCTTCTTCTCCACCCGCAAACTCACCTCGGTCCTGACCGAGTCGCTCAACCCCACCTCGAACGGCTGGGATCCGGTGGACCGCCTGGACCTGGCACAGACCTGGATCTACCAGCGCACCGACTTCGGGCCGGCCGACGATCCGGCGCTGTGGCTGGACACCGTGCAGCAGATCGGGCTGGCCGCCGCCCAGGAGGTGGCGTTGCCACCGCTGGACTTCGACGCGGTGATGCTGGCCGGCAAGATGGACTACGACTCCATGTCGGACTGGACCGACCTGCTGTCATGGCGGATGGTGCCGCGCATCGCCGCGATCGGCAACGGCATGGGCGGCCGCACGGAGGTCACTTACGGGCAGGCCGATGCGTGTGGCGGCGGCAAGGGCCGTGACGGCTCCAACTATTTCACCGACAAGGTCGGCGATTGCTACGACGTCGACATGGGCAGCGATCCTGACTCCGGTTATGAGAGCTGGTCGCGCTTCTTCAAGCAGCTCGCGGTCAAGGTCGTCGAACGGGACATGGTCGGCGCCTCGCCGGACATGGTGCATCAGTACGAGTTCGTCGGCAAGCCTCGCTGGGCCAAGCCGGTGCAGTTCGCCGAGCCTGCGCAGGCGCCGCCGAGCTCGGACTGGCGCGGTTACAGCCAAGTCCGCACCATCGACGGGACGGGCACCGACCCGGCCGGGTACACCGCCACCACCCGCACCTTCCTGGGCGGTACCGGCGAGACGCTCACCGACTTCGACGGCGGCACCGTGGTGGACAAGCCAATCCTGCAGGGCAACGTGCTGCAGGAGCAGTCGTGGAAGATGACCGCGCTCAGCCCGCGCGCCTATACCGAGGTGGATTCCACCCGGTGGGAGTACACGATCCAGACCACCGGCAACGGGCCCGGCGCCATGGATCCGGCGTTGGTGCTGCAGACCCGCGAGCGCTCCCGCGACAAGATAACCGGCGGCGCCTGGCGCTATATCGATTCCAAGACCGGCTACAACGCCGACGGCCTGCCGAACAAGGTCAACGACTACGGCCAGGACGGCGTCACCACCGACAACACGTGCACCACGACCACGTACGCACGCAACGCCGACGCCGGTCAGTGGCTGCTGGACTTCCCGTCAGTGGTGGAGGAGCGCTCGGGCGACGACTGCGCCGCCGGGGCGTTGATCGGCAAGACCGTCAGCCTGTACGACCTGGGCACCGACCCAGCGACCAACAAGCCCAGCGACGGCAACCCCACCGAGGTCCGCACCTACGCCAACGCGTCCACCATCTCCACCGCCAAGGCCACCTTCGACGAGTACGGCCGGCAGCTGACCAGCGTGGACCCGCTCGGTAAGACCACTACGACTACGTACACCCCGCCCGTCGGTTGGCCCAGTACCGGCATTACTACCACCAACCCGCTCGGCCACACCATCACCGCCCGGCTCTCGCTTCGCCTGGGCGACGCGGTCGCGGTCACCGACGCCAACGGCAAGACCACCGAGATGGACTACGACGCGCTCGGCCGTACCACCGCGTTGTGGAAGCCGGGCCAGCCGCGCAGCGGCGGTATCCCAAGTGCGACGGTGGCCTATGACATCGCCTGGAATGGCTGGTTAGGTCAGCCGACCGCGCCGATCAAGACGACCGTCAAGCAACTTCTGACCGGCACGAAGTACACCAGTAGCATCAGCTACGAGGATGGCTTGGGCCGGGCTCGCGAGGCGCAGACAGACTCCCCATCCGGCGGCCGGATCGTCACCGCCACCACCTACGACCCACGCGGCCTGACCAGCGCGGTCTCCGAGCCGGTGCACAACACCGGCCAGCCGGGCAGCGGGCTGCTCAACCCCGCGCTGACCAGCCTGCCGCAGTGGACCAAGACCGTCTACGACGACCAGGAACGCCCGGTCGCCTCGATCGCCTACCACCTCGACACCGAGCTGCGCCGCACCAGCACCGCCTATCCCGGCGCCGACCGCACCGAGGTCACCCCGCCCGTCGGCGGCAAGACCGCCACCGTCACCGACGCCTTCGACCGTGCCGTCAAGGTCGAGGAGTGGGCCGACGCCACCACCCACCAGGACACCAGCTACAGCTACGACCTGCACGACAACCTCACGAAGATGACGGACGCCAACGGCAACGTCCGCACCTACACCTTCGACTGGCTGAACCGGCGCACCGCCGCCACCGACCCGGACGCGGGTGCCTCCAGCTACGGCTACGACCTGGCGGGTCGGCTGGCCTTCAGCATCGACGGCAAGAACCAGAAGATCTCCAACAGCTACGACGACCTGGGCCGGCGCACCATCCAATTGGCGTTCCCCCCGGGGCGTGGACACCCGGTTTCATGCAGCCAGTGCGGTCAGTCTAGCGAGCCGATCTTCATAGACGGTCGGGGCAGGTTTCCGATCGCGGAGTGCCTTCGGCGGTGGTTATAGCGGGCGATCCAGCGGAAGATGTCCGTGCGGGCCTCGGCCTCGTCGCTCCAGCGGCGTTTGCCGGGTCCGTGGAGCAGTTCACGCTTGAGGGTGGCGTTGAACGCCTCGGCGAGCGCGTTGTCCAGGCACGTTCCCGTTCTTCCGCTCGATCGGCGGATGCCGTTGGCCGAGCACAGCCTGGCGAACTCGGCCGAGGTGTACTGACAACCGCGGTCGGAGTGGAAGATCACATCTTTCACGTCGCCGCCCCGTGTGGCGACCGCCGCGGTCAGCGCGTCACTGATCAGTTCCGTGCGCAGGTGGCCGGCGATCGACCAGCCGATCAGCCGGCGTGATCCGATGTCGATGACCGTGGCCAGGTACAGCCACGAGTCACCGACCGGCAGATAGGTGATATCGCCGCACCACCGCTCGTCCACCGCGCCCGTGCTGAAGTCGCGACCGAGCAGGTCGGACACGGCAGCGGCCGCCTGATCAGGGATGGTGGTCCGCCTGCCCTTACGCAGGTGCAGGCCGACGACGCCCGCGGCACGCATCAGCCGGGCTACTCGCTTCTCGTTGACGATCTCTCCGTCATCGCGCAGGTCGGCGGTGATCCGCGGGGAACCGTTGGTCCCACCCGAGTCGGTGTGGAAGGCTCGGATCTTCGCCACGATCCGCTCGTCCTCGGCCGCCCTGGCCTGGCGGGCGGGTTCGCGCGCCCGCCAGGCGTAGAAGGCGCTGCGTCCGACATTCAACACCCTGCACAGCCGCGCGATGCCGTAGCCGGCGTGGGCGGAGATGAACCTGAAGCGGCTGGTCAACGATCCATCTCCTTCGCAAAATAGGCGGCCGCCTTGCGGAGGATCTCCTTCTCGGTCTCCAGCTCGGCGACCCGCTTGCGCAGCCGGGCGAGTTCGTCGCGTTCGGCCTTGGCCAGGCCCACTCCCGACTCGCTGTCGCTGGTCTCGGCCTCCCGCACCCAGGTACGCAAGGTCTCGCGGTTCATCCCGAGCTCTCGCGCCACATCAGCGCAGGTCCGGCCCGTTGTACGGACCAGCCTCACCGCGTCTCGCTTGAACTCCTCGCCGAACTTCGACGGTCGTGCCACCCGAAGGCTCCCCTCTATGGACAAGATCCATTGTCAGGGGTGTCCTCACCTCGGGGGGAACTTCACAATGGGCCGGGGAAGTGTCCACCGGCACCAAGCTTGCTGAGTTCAGCTACGACACCGTCGCCAAGGGCCAGCCCGGCGCTGCCACCCGCTACACCGGTGGTCAGGCCTACACCCAGACCGTCACCGCCTACGACAGCGACTACCGGCCCACCGCCACCAAACTGACCATCCCGGCCAGCGAAGGCAACCTCGGCCGCGACTACACCTTCACCTCCGCCTACGACGCCGCAGGCAACCTGCGTGAGCAGAGCCTGCCCGACGCCGGCGGGTTAGCCGCCGAGAAGCTCACCTACGCCTACACCGACCTCGGCTTCGCCAAGGGAATGACCTCCGACCTGGGCGGCTTCACCTACGTCAAGGACACCGCCTTCACCCCCACCGGCAAACTCGCCACCCGCTCGCTGGGCGCCGCCGGTCAGATCAAACGCACCCTCGAACGCGACACCACCACCGACTGGCTCTCGCGGGTCTCCACCCAGACCAAGGCCGACACCAGCACCCCCGACACCGTCCAGGACGACCGCTACAGCTACAACGTCGCCGGCACCATCACCCGCGTCCTGGACGCCGCCTCGGCCATCCCCGGTACCACCGACGGTCAGTCCGAATGCTTCACCTACGACGGCCTACTCCGGCTGAAGACCGCCTACACCACCACCGCTTCCTCGTGCACCGGGACAGGCGACGCCAAGGGCTTGGACCCCTACAGCCAGGCGTATTCCTACGACAAGGTCGGCAACCTCACCAGCCTGACCGACAACGGCCAGACCGCCACCTACTCCTATCCCGCCCCCGGCGCCACCGCGGTCCGGCCCAATGCCGTCACCTCCATCACCCGTCCCACCGGCACCGACACCTACGCCTACGACAACGCCGGGCAGTTGTCAGCTCGCACCGTGGCCGGCAAGCAGGCCACCTTCGACTTCGACCAACTCGGCCAGCTGGCACAGGCAACCGTCGACGGCAAGCAGACCTCGATGGTCTACGACGCCGCTGGGCAGCGGCTGATCCGCCGCGACCCCGACGGCAGCACCACCCTCTACCTCGGCCCGATGGAACTGCGCCTGTCTGGCGGCCTAGTCGCGGGCAAGCGCTACTACAGCGCCAGCGACGGCTCCCCGATCGCCATGCGCGACGCCACCGGCGTCACCTGGCTCCTGGCCGGCCAGCACGGCAGCACCCAACTGGCCATCAACGCCACCACCGGCACCATCAACCGCGAACGCTACCTGCCGTACGGCCAGCGCCGCGGCGGCGACGACCTGCCCTTCACCGACCGAGGCTTCCTCGGCAAGATCGAAGACGCCGCCACCGGCCTGGACTATCTCGGCGCCCGCTACTACGACCCCGCCATCGCCAAATTTATCTCCACCGACCCCGAACTCGACCTACGCACCCCCGAATGGGCCAACCCCTACAGCTACGCCGCCAACGACCCCATCACCCAATCCGACCCCGACGGTCGCCGGGTCGACACCGGAAACGCCAAATCCGACAAAACCTTCTCCAAAACACACAAGCCCAGCGGCCAGAAAAAGAAGACATGGGAGATCAAGCTCGAAAGGAAAGAAAGAAAGCGGCTGCACAAGCAGGCAACCGCAAACGAGCGCAATCGAACCCGCGACGCTCTGGCTGCAGACAAGATTCGGCAGCAGCGGGAAGACGACGCCATGAAGTCGCAGGTTCCATGCAAGGATCACAACAAATGCGACGAGGGTCGGGTCGAAGAAAACGATGACGTATCGAACATCATCGGGGCTGTAACCGGCATAGGCGGAGTCGTTAAAGGCATCGGCGCGGCGTTGGTTCGTGCCGCAGCGCGCGCTGGAGCAAAGACAGCCGTTAAAGAGGCTGAAGTCGCGGTCGGCACTAAGGGCGTCAAGGCACTTCGCAAGTGTCTCGATAGCTTCGCGGCTGGCACCTACGTCCTCATGGCCAACGGCACCAAAAAACGAATAGAAGAGATCAAGGTCGGCGACAAAGTGCTCGCCGACGACCCCGAGACGGGCAAAAGCGGCGCCAAGAAGGTCGCAGCACTCCACCGCAACCGCGACACCGACCTGGCCGACATCACCATCCCGACCGCCGATGGCCACGCCACCATCCACACGACCCAGCACCACCCCTTCTGGAACGCCACCAAAAAGACCTGGGTCGATGCCGCTGACTTGCATCCCGCGGATACCCTCCGGACACCCCGTGGTGGCCGCGTCACAATCGTCAAGGTGCGAGCCTTCGCCGGCGCGCAGTACATGTACAACCTGACAATCGACGACATCCACGCGTACTATGTGCTCGCAGCTGCCACCCCGGTCCTCGTCCACAACAGCAATGGGCCCTGTAGCGTTGCAACCCTGCCAAACCTTCACGGGAAATCTCTCGCTGAAGCCGAGCAGGAGATCTACAGCCGTGGCTTTACCTTTAAGTCGGAGACCAAGGGTGGATACCGGAGGTACGACCATTCAGACGGGAGTGTGCTTTGGATCCGGCCGAACGGAGAAGTTCAAAGGATCGGACCGAAGATTGATCCTGGTCCGAACCAAAAGAACTACAGTGTCAGATACGGCCCGGACGGAAAGGTCGCAACTGGGCATTCAACGGGGGAGTTCGTAGTACGATGAGCGCATTTGATCAGTTCCTCAAGGTTGCGCCGCGCTGCGAGGGGTACGTCGTGGATCGACTCTCTTTGGCGCAAGTCGATGACGTTGATGCTCTTGAGATCGGTCTCCGCTGGGGGCCCGAGAAGCCGGATATTATGCTCGCCTTTCGAGATTTGTATTTCTTCTCCATTGGTAGGACTCCCGGGCCCGGAGCCGGGCCGCTGGATCAGGTGATGGCAACGGTGCTGGGACCTGAGAATGCGCCTTGGCCCGACGGTATCTCTCTTGACCTCGTACGCTCAACTTCCTTGCCGCCGTTGCTCTGGCTTAGGGTAGAGGGACCGGTACAGTTCGACGTGATCGCTGCAATCGCAACGGTTTCGCTTGAGGTCCTGACCTGAACCTGGGCGCTGAGAAGCTGTACGGATAGGTGAGCCCCGCTAATACGGCAGTCGCTATTCACGGCGTGACCAGCATGAATGCGCGATAGGCCGATGCGATCTTGTGACCGGAAGCGGGAACAACGAGAGCAGCCGCTCGTGATCAAGACTGTGTGACGAGTACAAGTGCGCCACGAGGCGCGGTTATTTCCGGATGGAGGTGGAAGACCATCCGTTTCTTCGCCGTCGTAGCGGCGGGGTAAAGCTGGAGGCAGCCTGACCCGGGGATCACCAAGGAGGGTGGGAGTAGCCTCGACAAAGTAGCGCCGGTTCAGTACTACCGGATGGGTCGGGCGCGGTGAGCGAGACGAGAAGGTATACGCGAGATCACGTCATGCGCGGGGTGTATTGCGCGCTGCGTGAGCGGGTGGCCAAGCCCGCTTCCTCGAGGGCGCGCAGGATGCCCCAGATGCGGGCGGCGCTCAGGTCGTGGGCCTTGCCCGGTAACGCTCCGGAGGTTCACAGGATCGTCCCGTTCGGTGAGGCGAGGACCTGCACGTTCATGCCATGCACGCGGTGCTTGCCGGAGAAGTACGGCCGGTCGGCCTTGATCCGGTCAGTGTGGATCAGCGTGCCGTCCAGCACCAGGTAGTGCAGCCCGTCCCGCTTGGCCTTGCGCAGCGCCTGGCCGAGCTTGGGCGACCGGGCCGACAGCAGCGCGATCGTCTCCTCCACATACCGCCACGCGGTCGCGGTCGACAGCCCAAAACCGGCTCCGCGCTCGGTGAACGTCTCGCCCTTGCGCAGGTAGACCAGCACCAGCAATGCCTGCTGACCCGCGTTGAGCAGCCGCCAGGCCGACCCGATCGTCTTGCGATGCCGGCGGATCACCCCAGCGACGTAGTTCAGCGGAGATTGCTTGGGTGCTATTCGGTGTTGTCGTTGACTGAGCTCTGCAGCGCGGCTAACGCCAAGCAGAGGTCGTTGAAGGTATGCAAGGAGTCGATGGCCTTCTCGTAGGCGTGGATGCGACGTCGGTACTCGTCGATGATCGCTTGCCAGGTATGCCGATGGTCGCCGGTGGCAACGACGAGGAGGGAGTCGTAGGTTCCCAGGTCGCAGCCGATGGTGATGTCGACGAAGACGTCACCTGGGGCGAGCAGGGTCGCCAGTTCGGGTTGCGACTGTCCGCGCAGTGACTCAAGCAGCCCCTTCTTGCGGTCAGCGTCAGCGAGGCCGAAAAGGTTCACGTTGCCGTCGACGTCCATCAGCGTGCTGGTGGTAAGGGCCGTCAGTTCACGCAGGTCGCGGGCAGCGAAAAGTCCGGCCTCGTGTCGATGTGCACGTTGCCAGTCGGTGGGAGCCGGTCGAGTGGGCAGCATGACGCGGGGGACGACGAATCCATGGTCGCGGGTCGGCCAGTCCGCCCGCTCGGCATCGATCTCGTATTCCCAGGTTATGAAGTCGTAGTCGTGCCGCCCCAGGTAACGGATCGCCTCGTCGCGTGCCCAGGTCGGGACAGCGAACCGATGTTGTCCGGCTGTGAACGCCCAGGCCAGACCGAGATAGACCGCAACTTCCTCCCGGTTGTTGTTGTTAACGCCGTAGCGGAGCAAGGGGTTGTATTGCGGGTCGTCAGGATAGTCGAGCTCGTAGAGGCCAGCCCAGTGGCGTTCGATAACGTCCTGCCCGAACTCGGCGATCAGCCGGGCATGGGTGATGCCGTTGGCGTACTCGAAATCGAAGTTCAGGCGATTCATGATCACTAGCGTAATCGCCATTCGTTAGCCTCGATCTTTCATGACCAAGGTTTGGTCGGCTGAGCGGTCCGGCTGAGGGTTGAATCCGGGCGGTGGTCAGCGCATCGGCCCGGCTGTCGCGCCGGGTGGGCGGGGTTCCACGGGCCCGCGGGTGTCCTTTCCTGGTCGTAGGGGCGGTGGGTGGCTGGTCAGGGTGGTGCGGGCAGCGCTTGTAGGCGGTCCAGCGCGGTGAGGATGTCACGGGCCCAGGGCCATCGCCCCGCGATGCGCAGGCGCAGCCGGCGGCCGCCGCGCACCAGCCGTCCGGTCACCGCGAACAGCCGCAGGCGCAGGCGTTTGGGTTCGTAGCCGCGGGCGGCGGTGCCGGGCAGGGCGAGCATCTGCATCCAGGTGAGCAGTTCGCAGGCCAGGGCGACGAGTTCGCACCAGATCTGGTTGCGGGCGAAGTGGTGCAGGGGCAGGTTGGCCAGGCCGGTGTCCTTGGCGCAGCGGATGCGGTCTTCGGCGCGGGCTCGGCGGCGGTGACGTAGTTCCAGGTCGGCGAGCTGCCCGCGTGTGGTGTTGGTGACGAAGCAGGTGACGCGGCAGCCGTCGACGTCGGTGAAGCGCAGCTGGGCGCCGGGGTGCGGGCGCTCCTTGCGGGCGATGACGCGCATGCCTTTGGGCCGGCCGGTCAGGTCTAGCACGCCGGTCAGCTCGGCGACCCAGGCGCCGGGCCGGACCTCCCGGTCGGCGTTGTAGGCGGGCGTCCAGGCGCTCTTGGGCAGGCGCAGCACGGCCTGCCGAATCTGCTCGGTGAGGGTGAACCCGATCGAGTACGACAGCCGGCGGCCGGGCTTGGTGAGCCAGGTCAGGAACTCGTGGGTGCCGCCGCCGGAGTCGGTGCGGATCAGCATCTGGCGGCGGCGGTGCTGGGGCAGCTGGGCCAGGGCCAGCCGGGTGGCTTCGATGTGGTCGGCGGCGGTGTTGGAGCCGGCGTTGCCCGGTCGCAGCACGATGGCCAGCGGTTCGCCGGAGCCGTCGGCGCCGTGGTCGGCGAAGCCGGGGTCGAAGGGGCCGGCAGGTCCCTGGGAAGAACAGCCCCGAAATCACCACGCGCGAAGCGCGCCCTCATGAGGGACCATGCCTTGCGCCCTTGGGGCCCGGCGTGCTCGGAGGTGATGCGGGCTGATAGGAATGCGGAATGACTGTGAACGGCATTTCGATTGGGATTCTGGGTGGGACCGGAGACCAGGGGAAGGGGCTGGCGCGGCGGTTCGCGTTGGCCGGGCACCCGGTGCTGATCGGTTCGCGGAGCGAGGCTCGTGCCCAGGAGGCGGCCAATTCGATCGGGTCCGGTGCCCGAGGGGCTGAGAACGCGGTGGTCGCCACCGAGGCCGACCTGGTGATCGTGGCGGTGCCGTACGACGGGCACAAGGCGCTGCTGGAGTCGCTGCGCACTGAGCTGGCCGGGAAGATCGTGGTCGACTGCGTCAATCCGCTGGGCTTCGACAAGCAGGGCGCCTACGCGCTGCCCGTCGAGGAGGGGAGCGCCGCCCAGCAGGCCGCCGCGGTGCTGCCGGACAGCCGGGTGGTGGCGGCCTTCCACCACGTGTCGGCGGTGGTGCTGATGGATCCGGCCGTGGAGAAGGTCGATCTGGACGTGCTGGTGCTCGGTGACGACCGCGAGGCGACCGACATGGTGCAGGCGCTCGCGTCGGTCATTCCCGGCGTGCGCGGCGTCTACGGCGGGCGGCTCCGTAACGCCTTCCAGGTCGAGGCCCTGACGGCGAACCTGATCTCCATCAACCGCCGCTACAAGGCCCACGCCGGAGTCCGCGTCACCGACGTGTGACGACCTTTAAGCCTTTAAGGAAGCCAGCCCGCGTCCTCGGCGATGCGGATGGCGTCGATCTTGTTGCGGGCGCCCGTCTTCGTGATCGCTCCCGTCAGGTGGTTGCGCACCGTGCCCGCCGACAGGTGGAGGCGGGCGGCGATCTCCTCCGCCGACGCGCCACGGGCGGCCTCCCGCAGCACGGTGGTCTCCCGTGGGGTGAGGGGGCTCTCGCCGTACTCCATCGCCGATGCCACCAGTTCGGCGTCGAGTACGCGGAGCCCGGCGGCGGTGCGCCTGATGGCGTCGGCCAGGCGGTGGCCGGGCGCGTCCTTGACCAGGAACGCCTCGATGCCCGCCCCGAGCGCGCGGCGCACCTGGCCGGGCTGGCCCATCGCCGTGAGCACCAGGATACGGCACGACGGAAGCCGTTCGCGGAGCTCGGCGGCGGCGGTGATGCCGTCGATCACCGGCAGGTCGATGTCCACGATCGCCACGTCGGGCCGGGTCTTCAGGGCGGCGGGTACGATCTCGTCGCCCCGGGTCACCTCCGCGGCCACCTCGATGTCGGGTTCCAGGCGGAGTAGGGCCGTGAGGGCCGCCCTGATCATGTGCATGTCCTCGGCCAGCAGTACTCGGATCACGCGGGCACCTCCACGGTCAGGCGGAATCCGCCGCTGCCCGTCGCGGCGGCACCGGCCGTCCCGCCCGCCTGGGCGGCCCGCTCCGCCAGCCCGGTCAACCCCCCGCCGGACTCGTGGCCATCGTGATCGGCGCCGTCGTTGACCACTTCGAGCCGCAGCCGATCCTCTGTCAGGGATGTGCTGATCGTGCAGGTGGTGGCGCGGCTGTGGCGCAGCACGTTGGTGACCGCCTCCCGCACGCCCCACGCCAGCGCCGCCTCCGACCGCTCCGGCAGCGCGGCGTCCACCAGATGCACCTGGCAGCCGACCCCCGACGACTCCAGCAGCGCCACCGCCCGATCCACCTCGCTCACCAGTGACAGCTCCCGGTATCCCCGCGCCACCTGCCGTACATCCTGCGCCGCCTCCCTCGCCACCTGCACCAGCTCACCCACCTCGCCGCGCGCCGCGGTGGGGTCGCGGTCCATCAGGCGGGCGGCCAGGTCGCCCTTGAGGGCGATCGCCGTCAGGCTGCGGCCGAGCCCGTCGTGCAAGTCACGGGAGATGCGCAGCCGTTCCTTGAGTACGGCGGCCTCGGCGAGCTCCGCCCTGGCGTGTGAGAGGTCTACGGTCACGCGGACGAACCGGACCATGGCGTAGATCATCGCGCCGGTGGTGGATACGGAGAGACCGTAGAAGAGGGCTAAAACCGGGTTGGCGGACCAGGCGAAGATCGAGCCGCCGTCCCACAGCGTCATCGCGCCCACCAGCGGACCGCTCCAGCGCAGCGGCAGGAAGACCAGCAGGCTTCCGGCCAGCATCGGCGCCGTCACGGCCGACCAGCCCGAGGGCAGCAGGTAGTCGGGCACGTACGTGGCGAGCACCTGCAGCACCAGCGTCAGCGGGAAGAGCGGCGGCCGCTCGCCGCGCAGCCCGGCCCGCATGTTCAGGTAATGGGTCATGACGACGCCGATCACGGCCGCGCTCGCCACGAATCCGTTGCGCGGGCCGCTGGCGAAGTAGAGCAGCCCGATGAACGAGTACGCGACAGATACGGCCGTGATCAGGACACGGGCGAGCCGCTGCGCGGAGGAGGAGTTCATGTCCGGACTTATTATGACCGCCGGGGCTCCCACCGGAACCAGAGCCGGATCGCCACGACGCCGATGACCGCCCAGACGGCCAGGTTCAGCGCGGGCAGCGCCACCTCGCCGGTCCTGAGGGCGTGCACGACGGCGGAGGTGGGCAGCAGGTCGAGTACGGACCCCACCCAGGCGGGCAGGACCTCGCGGATCGGGCCCATCGCGCCGGAGGCGATCCCGGACACCAGGAAGATGGGCATCGTGATGGGGGCGGCCAGCTCGGTGCGCGGGATCACGGCGGTGTAGGCGACGCCGAGCGTGGCCATGACGACCGCACCCACGACGACCGCCCCGGCGTACACCAGCGGGTTCGCGGGGACCGGCACGTCGGCGAGCAGGCGCACCGCCACGGCGCACAGGGCGGTCACGACCACGGTCTGCGTGGCGGTGCTGGCGATCTGGCCGGAGAGGATCTGCCCGTCGGTCAGCCCGGTGGCACGCAGCCGCTTGAGCACGAGCTGGTCGCGGCGCGTGGTCAGCGCCACGGCGACGTTCATGAACGCGGTGAGCGACAGCAGGATCGAGGTCATGCCATGGGAGAGCTGAGTGGCGTTGGCCACCCCGTCGGCCGTCACATGCCGCATGAGCACCGGCAGGCCGACGCTCAGCCCCACGGGCGTGATCACCGAGGCGAACAGCATGGCCCGGTCCTGCCAGAACAGTCTGGTGCCGAGCCGGTAGGTCGCGGCGTAGCTCATCGGGCGCTCCTGGACAGGTCGAGGAAGAGGTCTTCGAGGGTGGCGGTGCGGACCTCCAGGCCCGCCAGGCGCAGGCCGCGTTCGGCTGCCCAGCTCAGCAGCGTCTGCGCGGCCAGGTCGGGGTCGGCCGCCCGGCACACGGCCGTCTCGCCCTCCAGGGTGACCGGGAGCGGCAGGTCGTCCGGTGCGGTCCCCGGCGGCAGCCGGAACGCCACCCGCCCGCTCCGCGCGGCGAGCGTCTCCGCCATCCCGCCGGACGCGACGATCTCGCCCCCGTCCATGATGGCCATCGAGGCGGCCAGCCGCTGCGCCTCGTCCAGGTAGTGAGTGGTCAGCAGGACCGTGGTGCCCTGCCCGGCCAGGTCGCGGATGACCTCCCAGGTGTTGCGGCGCGCCTCGGGATCCATGCCGGTGGTCGGCTCGTCCAGGAACAGGACCTCGGGCCGGCCCAGCAGGGCCAGCGCCAGGTCGAGCCGCCGCTTCTCGCCGCCGGAGAGCTGGCGCACCCGGGTGCCCGCCTTCGGCAGCAGGCCCGCCAGCTCCAGCGCCTCCTCGCGGGGCCTCGGCGTGACGATGAGGTCACGCCAGATGTCGACGGTCTGCGCGACGGTCAGATCCGGGAAGAACCCGGCGTCCTGCAGCATGATGCCGGTGCGCCGTCTGACGGCCGCCCGGTCCCTTGCGGGGTCGAGGCCGAGCACCCGGCAGGCGCCCCCGTCCGGCTGCTGGAACCCGGCCAGCAGCTCGATCACCGTGGTCTTGCCCGCGCCGTTGTGGCCCAGGAGGGCGAAGATCTCCCCCTCGGCCACCTCGAACGAGATGCCGTTGACCGCCGTGAAGTCCCCGTAGCGCTTCCTGACGTCTTCCACATGAATCGCTGTCATATGTACGACTATTTCGGGAGGTGCGGTGCGGCGCCCGTGAAGAATTCACGACTTCCGCGAGAGCTTGAGCAGCGCGTCGGTCACCCCCTCGGGATCGACGACCTGCTGCAGGTGCTCGCCGGGCGTGCGCAGCACCGGCCAGCCCCGCTCGTGCGCCTCCTCGGCCACTTTGTCGTAGGGCGGGCCGTACCAGAGGCAGGCGCACCTGACCGCGTCCCACCCGGCGGGGACGGGAATGGGCTCGGTGTAGTAGCCGAGCGGCAGGCGCGGCTGCTCCTCGACCACCGTGGCGCGGACGCGCGGGTCGGGCAGCATGGCGGCCACGTCGTCGTCGCTCCACCAGTCGGACCAGCGCGGCAGCACGCCGTCGTCGTCGGCCAGATCGCGCAGGAACGGCAGGAACGCCTCCTGCGCCGCCCGCACCAGCCCGTCACGGGGCGGGATGTGCGCGTCGGCGAACACGCACGACACCACCCGCTCGCCCAGCCCCTCCTTGATCACCGGCAGGAAGAGCCCCGCGTTGCTGTGCGGGACCAGCACGAGCGGCGTCTCGGGCGCGGCCGCGCGCACCGCCTCGACCACCTTCGGCCAGTACGGCGAGCCGCTCCGCGCCACCCCGGTCAGGTCGGGCACCACGGCGGCATAACCCCTGCGCCCCAGGGCCTCGGCCACCGGCGTCCAGGTCGAAGGCCCCACTGACGGGCTGTGCACGAGCACGAACGTCACGTTCATGCTTCCACTTTCTCGCACGCGGTGATCCGGCGACGCCGATGTCAGCTGTCGGCGGACTTAGCGGACAGCGGATCAGACGATGAGCGTGTGGCGGGCGGCGGGCTCGTGGGCGCCGTCGTACGAGCGCCAGGCCCGCGCCAGCCCGGCGACCGCCCGCGACAGCTCCTCCTCGGGGAACAGGAAGTGCAGCCGCGTGTACTCGGCATGCCCGCCGAGCGGGTCGAACGAGCGCCCCGGCGGCACCGCCACCCCGTGCCTGAGCGCCACCTGCGCGAACGAGTCGGCCTCGCCGCGCGGCAGCCGTACCCAGATCGTCTGGCCGCCGCGCGCGGGCTCGAACTCCCACGAGGGCAGGTGTTCGCGCAGTTCGGCGCAGAGGTGCTCGTGGCGCGCCCGCAACGTCCGTACGCGCGCCCGCCTGATCTCGTCCAGTCGTCCCAGCAGCGTGGCGGCGGCGAGCTGGCCGAGGATCTCGCCCCCCAGATCGTGTACGGCCCGCAGCCGGGCCAGCCGCGAGACCAGCGGCGCGGACGCCCGGATCCAGCCCACCCGCAGCCCGCCCCAGACCAGCTTGCTCAGCGAGGCGATCGTGATCACCTGCTCGCCGGACCCGTACGCGGCCAGCGGCGGCGGGATCTCACCGGAGAAGCAGAGCTCCGCGCAGACCTCGTCGTCGATCACCGGCACGTCGTACTCGGCGGCGAGGGCGGCCAGGCGCCTGCGGTCGGCCGATTCCATGATGGAACCGGCGGGGTTGCTGGCGGTCGGCACGGCGTACACCAGGGCGGGCCGTTCGCGCATCGCCTCGGCGGGGACCGGGGACAGCGTCACCGGCCGGACGGCCGCGGCGGCGTGCCTGAACACCTCCAGCGCGCCCGGATACGTCGGCGACCCGGTCAGCACGATGTCCCCCGGCGAGATCAGCAGGCCCGCGAGCAGCGTCAGCGCCTGCTGCGCGCCGTTCGTGATGAGGATCTCCCCGGCGGTGGTGGGCACGCCGCGCTCGCGGTAGTAGGCGGCGACGGCCTCGCGCAGGGCGGGGTTCCCGGCGGGCTGGTAACCCAGGTCGCGCACGCCGGCGAGGCGGGCGGCCGCCTCCTGGTACGCCTCGATCAGCTCGGGCGGCGGGTCGTCGGGGGCGGCGCAGGTCAGCAGCTGTACGCCGTCCGGGGGATGGAGGATGTGCAGGAGCAGCGGGTTGGCGACGACGCTGTCCGTGGCGCGGGTCGAGGGCAGGTCGCAGGCCGCGACGCGGGTGCCGCTGCCCTGGCGGCGCACCACACGCCCCTCCTGCTGGAGCAGGTCGTAGGCGGCCACGACGGTGCCCCGGCCGACCGCCAGGCGCCTGGCCAGCGCCCGGTCGGGCGGCAACTGCTCGCCGGGCGGCAGTACGCCGTCGTCGATGAGCGCCCGCAGGCGGCCGGTGAGCAGCAGGTAGAGAGGCCCGCGCCCGGACGCCCAGCGGCCCAGCAGGTCGACGAGGTCATCGAGATTGGCCCCATTCATGGACCAATTCTCTATCATTGGATCTGACAAAAGGCCACATCTTGGGACATTCTCGCTGTATGAGCGAACTGCACCCCGAGACCCGAGCCGTGCATCTGCCCCAGCCACCCATCGAGGGCAGCCGTCCGATCACGATGCCCATCTACCAGACCTCCGGCTTCGTCTTCGACGATCCGGCGATCATGGCCGACGCTATGGGCCGCCCCGACGGCCCGTTCGTGTACGGGCGCTACAGCAACCCCACCGTCCGAGCCCTGGAGCTGGCCGTCTCCGGCCTGGAAGGGGGAGTCGCCGCCATGGCCACCGGCTCCGGCATGGGCGCGATCAACACCGTGCTGCTGGGCCTGCTCAAGCCGGGCGACCACCTGATCGCCCAGAAGGCCCTGTACGGCGGGACGGCCGGGATGATCAACGACCTGGTCGCCAGGTTCGGCGTCGAGGTCACCTACGTGCCCGAGGACGACCCCGCCGCCCTGCGCGCCGCCGTGCGCCCCGAGACCAGGCTCGTCTACCTGGAGACCATCGCCAACCCGATCGCCCAGGTCGCCGACCTGCCTGGGATGTTCGCCGTCGCGCGCGAGCTCGGCATCGTGTCCGTCGTGGACAACACCTTCGCCACGCCCATACTGTGCCGTCCCATCGAACACGGCGCCGACATCGTCGTCCACTCCACGACCAAGTACCTGTCCGGGCACACGGACGTGGTGGGCGGCATCGCGGTGTTCGCCGACGAGGAGTTGTACGAGAAGGTGTGGCGCTTCGCGACGAAGCTGGGCGCCTCGGCGGACCCGTTCGCCGCTTGGCTGACGCTGCGCGGGATCCAGACGCTGGCGCTGCGCATGGAACGCCACTGCGCCAACACCCGCCTGCTCGCCACCCGGCTCGCCGAGCATCCGGCGGTCGCCGCCGTGCACTGGCCGGGACTGCCGTCGCACCCGTCGTACGAGCTGGCGGCCAAGCTCCTGCCCGACTTCGGCGGCGTGTTCTCCTTCGATCTCGTCGGCGGCCGGGCCGCGGGGGAGAAGTTCATGGCCTCGATCAAGCTGGCGCTGCTGGCCCCCTCGCTGGGCGGTGTCGAGACGCTCGTCATGCACCCGGCGACCACGTCGCACCTCGGGCTCAGCGCCGAGGAGCTGGCCAGGCACGGGGTCAGCGAGGGCACCGTACGCATCGCCGTGGGCATCGAGCACCCCGAGGATCTGTGGGCGGACATCTCGCAGGCGTTGACATAGCGCTTAGGGACTTAGGAAAATGCCTAAATGCTTCGGAGGGAGATCTCGATGACGGTGACGTACGAGGACGTGACGAGCGCGGCCGCGCGGATCGGCGGATATGTGCTGCGTACGCCGGTGCTCGAGATCTCTCCCGGGCTGTTCTTCAAGCTGGAGCAGCTGCAGCACTCGGGGTCGTTCAAGGTGCGGGGGGCGTTCAACCGCATCCTGTCGGCCGGTGAGCTGCCGCCGAGCGGGGTGATCGCGGCCAGCGGCGGCAACCACGGGCTCGCCGTCGCCTACGCCGCCAGGGCGCTGGGCGTCCGGGCGGAGATCTTCGTACCGGAGGTGACCAGCCCGGTGAAGGTGGCCGGGCTGCGGCGGCTGGGCGCGGAGATCAACCAGATCGGGGCCATCTACTCGGAGGCCGCGGAGGCGGCGGCCAAGCGGGCGGCGGAGACCGGGGCGCTCACGGTGCACGCCTATGACCAGCCGGAGGTCGTGGCGGGGCAGGGGACCACGGGTCTGGAGTTGATGGCGCAGACGGGCGGGGTGGACACGGTGGTGGTGGCCGTGGGAGGCGGCGGTTTCGCCGCGGGCATCACGGTCGGTGTCGGGAGCGGGCCGCGGATCGTCGCCGTCGAGCCGGTGCTGTGCCCGACCCTGCACGAGGCGCTGCGGGCGGGCCATCCGGTGCCGGTGCAGGTCAGCGGTGTAGGAGCGGACGCGCTGGGCGCGAGCCAGGTCGGCGGCGTGGCCTACGATGTCCTCTCCCGGGCGGACGTCCAGAGCGTGCTCGTGTCCGACGACGCGATCGTGGCCGCCCGCCATGCCCTCTGGCAGGAGCACCGGCTGGCCACCGAACACGCGGGAGCGGCCGCGTACGCCGCGCTGCTGTCCGGGGCGTACGTGCCCGCCGACGGCGAGCGGGTCGCGGTCGTGGTGTGCGGCGCTAACACCGACCCCGCCACGCTCGCCTGACCCGCCGTTCAGGCGCCACGCCGGCCTGACACCGCCGTTCCAGGCGCCCGGCGTGCCGGGCACCTGGAGGGGGAGCGGTCAGTGAGGGGGAGCGGTCAGTGAGGTGGAGGGGTCAGTACTGCGTCGCGTCGTGTACGTCGAGCAGCGGCTCCTTGACGCCGTCGCCCGAGTCGTCGGTCCAGTTGGAGTTGCCGGTGGAGATCAGCTTGCTCCGCACGGCCAGCGCCCCTGCCCGGGTGGTGGGCTTGCGGGCGCCCGAGGTGAGGATGCCGGCCGCGCCCGCGACGTGCGGACTGGCCATCGAGGTGCCGCTGATCGTGTTGTAGCCGCCGTTCATCCACGTCGAGTAGATGCAGGTGCCGGGTGCGGTGATCTCGATCGTGGCGCCGAAGTTGGAGTAGAACGCCGAGGTGTCGTCCTGGTCGGTCTCGCTGCGGCACGACAGCGTGCTGCCGCCGAGGCCGCCCGCCAGCCCGTCGTTGTCGGTCAGCGCCGAGACAGTGACCACGTCGGGGTGGTTGGCCGGGAAGAACGACGAGGCGTTCGCGTGGTTGTTGCCCGCCGCCACGACGACCACGATGCCGGCGTTGGTGGCGTTCGTGATCGCGGTGCTGATCGCGCTGCTCGTGCATCCATTGCAGCCGAGGCTCAGGTTGATGACCTCGATGGTGGAGGCGCGGGCCACGACCCAGTTGAGCCCGGCGGCGATGGCCGACAGGGTGCCTGAGCCGGCCGCGTTGAGCACCTTCACCGCGTGGATGCGGGCGGCCGGGGCCACGCCGACGGAGCCGATGGTGTTGTCGCGCGCGCCGATGATGCCCGCGACGTGCGAACCGTGGCCGTTGTCGTCGGTGCCCGTGTTGTTCACGCAGACGCCGGTCACGCAGTTGGTCCGGGCCACCACGTTCAGGTCGGGATGGGTGTAGTCCACCCCGGTGTCCACGACGGCCACGTCCGTGTTGATCTGGACGTCGTCGACGCCGTCGATGTCCAGGTTCGGGTTGGAGGGGGCGAAGATCCGCCGGACGCCCGTCGGGACGGTCTGCGCGAACGCCGTGACGACGGCGTCCTTCTCGACGGTGAGCACGTTCGGGGTCTGCCGCAGCTTCTCGGCGGCTTCCGCGGTCAGAGTGGCGGTGTAACCCTTGAAGGCGTCCTCATAGACGCCGATCAGGTGCCCGCCATACCTGCTGACCTGGTCCTGGGCGGCGGCCTGCGTGCCGGCGCGGACGTTGGGGTTGAGCTGGACAATGTACGTGCTGGTCTCCGGCGCGGCGGCCGAGACGGGGAGCGGCGCCGCGGACAGAGCCAGCGCGCCGACGAGCGATGCGAGCATCAGGGTGCGTGGTCGCATGACAGGTGTGAACCCTTCCTGGGGGATTGGATGGGGATCACAGAAAACATGAGTCAGAAGCGCGCTCGCGGCCATACGTGGAGGACACGTATTGCGCGACTACGTAGTGCCGACGTTGAGCTGCCTGCGTGAGGTGAGGCCGAGCTTGCGCAGCGCGTTGGCGATGTGCACCTCCACCGTGCGCGGCGACAGGAACAGGCTCTCGGCGATCTCCTTGTTGGTCAGACCGTCCGCGGCCAGCCTGGCCACCTCCTCCTCACGCGGCGACAGCGTGCCCTGAGGTACGGCCGGGCCGGCCAGCCTGCGCCGGAGCCGCCGGCTCGCCGCCGGGGTGATCGTCTCCGAGACGGCCTGCCTGACCAGCGGCTGGCGCAGGCCGTACCTGCCGGGTGCCCACTCGCGCAGCAGGCCGCACCGTACCGCCTCGGTGAGGCCGCGCTCGCCCTGCTCCGGCGGCACGCCCGCGACGCCCGTCAGCACGTCCTCGCACACCGGATGCTCGACCTGGGAGGCCGCCTGCACGATGTGGCGCGCCGCGCGCGGCAGCGCGGCCAGCTTCACCAGCACGGCGTCGCGCAGCGCGGGCGGCGTGCCCGGCTCCTGGCCGTCGGCCAGCATGCGGGTCAGCTCCTCGATGGCGCGGGGTACGCCGCCGGTGAGCGGCCACAGGTCGGCCGCGCCCGGCAGCAGATGCTTGACCAGGAGGGCTGTCTCGGCGGTGGAGAGCGGGGCGAGGGCGATCTCGGCGTGGTCGATCCGCGGTGGCAGATGCGCGAGCAGTTCGGTCACGGGATGGCTCAGGTCCTCCGTGCGGTACGTGACCACCAGGTTGACCCCGTCGGGCAGGCAGCGGGCCAGGAACGCCAGCAGTTCCCTGGTCCCCGGATCGACCCAGTGCACGTCCTCGACCACCAGCGTGATCGGCCGCAGCGAACCCAGCAGCGACAGCACCGCCCTGAACAGCCGATGCCGTTCCACCATCGCGTCCTGGATCGGGGGCGGGGTGGGCGGCAGCAGATGGCCGCACTCCGGGAGGAACGGGCGTAACGCCCCGGTGATCGGGTTGAGGTCGCGCAGCGGGCGTACCTCCCGCAACGCCTCCACGACCGGCCCGTACGGGAACCGCATGGGGTGGCAGCTCCCGATGAGCATCGGCTGGCCGGTGAGCTCATGCAGCAGCCGGGTCTTGCCGACCCCCGCCTCGCCCTCGATCAGGAGGACGAGCGGGGGACGGCTCAGTGCGTCGGCCAGTTGGCGGAGTTCGTGCTCTCGTCCCACGAAAGGCATGACGCGCACCCCAACCGGCCGGACTATAAGCTGTCAATAAACTTTTTCCCATTTGTCGGGATGTGTCCAGGGGTCTGGCCGTGGCCGGTCACTCGCGTCATTCGTACGAGTGGCCGGCCTCAGGGAAGGCGCCCGAGGTCACGTCGGCCGCGAAGGCGCGCACGGCGCGGTCCATCTCCGTGGCCAGCCCCGAGTACTGCTTGACGAACTTGGCCGGGCGCGGCGTGAGCCCCATGAGGTCCTGCCACACCAGCACCTGCGCGTCCGTGGCCGGTCCCGCGCCGATGCCGATCGTCGGGATGGCGATCGAGGCGGTGACCCGTTCGGCCAGCTCGGTGGGCACGCATTCGAGCACCACCGAGAAGGCGCCCGCCCGTTCGAGGTCCTTGGCGTCCGACATGAGCTCATCGCCCGACTGGCCGCGCCCCTGGACGCGGTACCCGCCGAGGACGTTGACCGACTGCGGGGTCAGGCCGAGGTGCCCCATGACCGGGATGCCCGCCGAGACCAGCAGCTCGACCTGCGGCAGGACGCGCCGGCCGCCTTCCAGCTTGATCGCGTGCGCGCCGGCCTCCTTCATGAAGCGCGCCGCCGTCTCCAGCGCCTGCTGGGCCGAGCCCTGGTACGAGCCGAACGGCAGGTCGGCGACCACGAGGGCGCGCGTGGAGCCGCGGACGACGGCGGCCGTCAGCGGCAGCAGGTCGTCGACCGTGACGGGCAGGGTGGAGTCGTAGCCGTAGACGACCATGGCCGCCGAGTCGCCGACCAGCAGGACGGGGATGCCCGCCTGGTCGAACACGCGGGCCGTCATCGCGTCGTAGGAGGTGACCATGGGCCACCTCTCTCCGCGCTCCTTGGCCGCGATCAGGTCTCGGACGGTGACGCGGCGGCCCGTGGCGCCGCCGTACAGAGTGGTGGAAGAGGACATGACAAACCCTCCGGTGAAGTCTCGAGGCGCCCCTGTGGCGTACCCGGACCCTTCCGATGATGGCACGAGGCTGACCGCGTACGGCGATAACCAGTGGCGGAATTGTCGGTGCCCCTTGCCACAATGGACCTGGAGGTAAGCAATCAACATGGCTCTCGACCCTTACAAGCGGCTGTTCCGGCTGCCCGGCGTGCGGACGTTACTCCTGGTGGGCCTGATCGCCCGCATCCCCACCACCGCGACGGGCATGGCGTTGACGCTCTATGTCGTCAACGGCCTGGGGCTCGGCTTCGGGCAGGCGGGGCTGGTCACCATGGCCAGCACGGTCGGCATGGCCGTCGGGTCGCCGCTGACGGGCAGGTTCGTCGACAAATACGGTCTGCGGCCGATCCTCACCGTCACCACCGCCGCGCAGGCGGCGTTCTGGGCGGGCGCGTGGGCGCTGCCGTACGCCGGGCTGGTCGTGGCGGCGGCGGTGGCAGGGCTGCTGGGGCAGCCGGTGTTCAGCGTGATCAGGCAGTGCCTGGCGGCCATGGTGCCGGTCGAGCATCGCAGGGCCGGCTTCTCGCTCGACTCGATGCTGGTCGAGCTCGCCTACATGGTCGGCCCGGCGCTGGCCGTGGCCGGGATGACCACTCTCGGCAGCGGGCCGACGCTGGCGGCCATCGCGGTCGGGCTGACCGGCTCGGGCGTGGCGCTGATCGCGCTCAACCCGCCGACCCGGTCGGCCGAGGAGTTGAAGGCGCCCGCGATGAAGGTGCCCCGGCGGCAGTGGCTCACGCCCGCCTTCGTCGCGCTGCTGGGCACGGTGGCCGCGGCCACGTTCGTGCTCACCGCGACCGAGCTCGCCCTGGTCGGCACCATGGAGCATGCCGGGCAGACCCCGTGGATCGGGCTCGCGGTCGCCATCTGGTGCCTTTACTCACTCGCGGGCGGCTTCGTGTACGGTGGGCTGTCGCGCGGCGTCTCGCCCCTGGCCCTCATTGCGGGCATGGGCCTGCTGACCGTTCTGGCCTCGCTGGCCGGTGGCGACTGGTGGTGGCTCATGCTGGCCCTGCTGCCCGCCGGTGTGCTCTGCGCCCCCTCGCTGTCCTCCACGGTCGACACCGTCAGCCGCTGGGTGCCCGCGGGCGCCAGGGGAGAGGCGATGGGCTTCCACGGCACCGCCCTGCTGATCGGGGGCGCGCTCTCCGCGCCGGTCGCCGGGGCGATCATCGACGCGCACGGCCCCGCCTGGGCGTTCGTGGTGGCCGGGCTCATCGGGGTGGCGATGGTGCTGGTCGCGCTGCCGTTCTGGCGGCGGCGGCCCCAGTCGGTCGAGGCGCCACCGACCGTGGTCACGGAGCCGGCCGAGCCAGTCGTCGCCACGAGTTAACCCTTACGAAACGAGTCCGTTGCGTATCGGAATATCTTTGCGATACGGTAGCGTTGCGAAACTCAAGCGTATCGAAATTAAGGTGCTTCCATGGATGCGAACACAGGACATCCACGCCGCTGGCCCATCCTCGGCGTGCTGGTGTTCAGCCTGCTGGCGGTCGTGCTCGACAACACGATCCTCAACGTGGCGATGAAGACCATCGCGGACCCCACCGTCGGTCTGGGCGCGACCCAGAGCGAGCTGGAGTGGGCGATCAACTCCTACACGCTGGTGTTCGCCGGATTGCTGTTCACCTTCGGGGTGATCGGTGACCGCACCGGACGCAAGCGGATGCTGTTCATCGGCATGTTGATGTTCGGCCTGGCCTCGCTGGCCAGTGCCTACGCACAAGATCCGATGCAGCTGATCCTGGCTCGGGCGGCGATGGGCATCGGCGGCGCGGCCATCATGCCCGCGACCCTGGCCATCATCTCCAACGTCTTCCCGCCGAGCGAGCGCGGCAAGGCCATTGGCGTCTGGGCCGGTGGCGTCGGCTTGGCGGTGGCGATCGGCCCGATCACCGGCGGGGTGCTGATCGAGCACTTCTGGTGGGGCTCGGTCTTCCTGGTCAACGTGCCAATCGTGATCATCAGCATGATCCTCATCGGCACGATCGTGCCGGAGTCGCGTGACCCCAAGCCGTCGAAGCTCGACCCGATCGGCGTGGTGCTGTCCATCATCGGCCTGGTCGCCATCGTCTACGGCATCATTCGCGGCGGCGAGCTGGCCACCGTGGCCTCCGCCGAGGTGCTCACCCCGACGCTGATCGGTGTGGCGGTGCTGGCGGCGTTCGTCTGGTGGGAGCGGCGTACCGACCACCCCGCCTTCGACGTGCGCAACTTCGGCAACGTCCGGTTCTCCTCCGCCATCGGCATGATGGGCATCGTCTTCTTCGCGATGATGGGCGGGATGTTCTTCCTGACCTTCTACATGCAGATCGTGCTGGGCTTCACCCCGGTGCAGGCGGGCGCGCTGATGATCCCGTTCGCCGCGGCGCAGCTCATCTTCGCGCCGCTCAGCCAGCGGGTTAACCAGCGCTTCGGTGCCAAGCTCTCCTCCGTGGTCAGCATGCTGGTGGTCACCGCGGCGCTCACCAGCTACGCGTTCCTCGACCAGAGCACGCCGATCGTGATCATCGAGATCATCTTCTTCGTGCAGGGTGCCGCGATGGCCAACATCATGCCCCCGGCGACCACCGCCATCATGGAGGCGCTGCCCAGGGAGAAGGCCGGTGTCGGCTCGGCCATGAGCAACACCGTCCGCCAGATCTCCGGCGCGCTCGGCGTGGCCGTGCTCGGCTCGGTGCTGTCCTCCAGCTACCGGGGCGAGATCGCGCCCGCCCTGTCCGGCCTCGGCCTCCCGGCCGACGCCCAGCACGCAGCCGGCGAGTCGATCATGGCGACGGTCGGTGCCGCGCACGCCCTCGGCCAGCACGGGCAGGCCCTCATCCAGCCCGCCTTCAACGCCTTCCTCCACGGGATGCACACCACGGCCCTGGTCTCCGCGGTCATCGCGCTGCTGGGTGTGCTGGTGGTGCTGAAGTGGATGCCGGGCAAGGCGCGCCCGGTCCAGCAGGTGGAAAAGAAAGAACCAGCGGTAGTGTGAGGCCGCGATGACGATCCAGGAATCCACGACGGCCCGTCCGGCGGGCCGTCCGCGCAGCGAAAAGGCCGAGAAGGCGATCATCGAGGCGACCCTCGATCTGATCGCCGAGGGCATGGGCGTGTCGGAGCTGTCCATCGAGGCGATCGCGTCGAGGGCGGGCGTCGGCAAGACGACCATCTACCGGCGCTGGTCCAACAAGGAAGACCTGGTGGTCGACGCGCTCGCCACGCTCAGGGCACCGCTGCCGCCGCTACTCCAAGAGTCGGTGCGCGACGACCTGATCGTCCTGCTGGAAGTGATCCGCAAGGAAGCGGGCGAGGCCCGGGGCCGGTGCGTGATGAACATCGCGATGAGCGAGGCGGATCGCTACCCGCGGCTGATGGAGCGCTTCATGAAGCGCGCCGTCGAGCCGCGCAAGCTGGCCATGCGCGGCACGCTGGAGCGTGGCGTCGCCTCTGGTGAGCTGAGGCCGGACCTCGACGTCGATCTCGCCATGGCCATGCTGTCCGGGACCATGATGCACCACACCAAGTGGGCGCCCGCCGGCGACCTGCCCGCAGACTTGCCCGAGCGGATCGTCGACGCGGTCATAGCGGGGATCGGGCCCCAGGGCTGAGATCAGCTCTCAGGATGGAGATTCGGACGGCCGGGAGATTCTCCCGGCCGTTTTGATCTTGGCTCTAGGCAGAACATGAGTCCTGTTCTAGCCTCGCGGCCATGCCCCCCATGCGCAGGTTCGCCACCGTTGTCGCCCTGAGCTCGTCCCTGCTGCTCATGCTCGCCGCCCCGGCGCTGGCCCACGAAGAGCGCCCGGTCACGCTGCCCGACGGTTCGGGCACCTTACCCGTCTTACGACCCGGCTTACGCGGGGCGGAGCCCGATCTGCTGGTCTGTAAAACAGACGCGGACGACTTCGCCCGAAGAATCGCCACCTTCCCGGAGGTCCTGAAACAACGCAACCTCCACCTCTTCGCGAAATGTCGGGAAAAGGGGGTGAGGGATTTGCAGGAGGCCGTCGACAAGGTCGACCGGCCGGGCATGACCATCGCCGTACTCCCCGGCCTCTACCAGGAAGAGCCCAGCCAGGCCGCCCCCACCGGCGACTGCGCCCACCTCCCGGCCCGCTGGTCCACCTGGGGCTACCAGATCCTCTCCTTCGAACAGCAGCAGCGCTGCCCGCACAACCAGAACCTCGTCGCCATCCTCGGCAAGAAGGACCTCCAGATCGAGGGCACCGGCGCGTCCCCTCTCGACGTGATCGTCGACGCTCAATACCGCAAGCTGAACGCCATCCGCGCCGACCGTACCGACGGCGTCTACTTCAGGAATTTCACCGCCCAGCGCACCACCTTCAACTCCCTGTACATCCTGGAGACCGACGGCTTCGTCATCGACCAGGTGCTCACCCGCTGGAACGACGAGTACGGCTTCCTGACCTTCGCCAGCGACCACGGCCTCTACACCGACTGCGAGGCGTACGGCAACGGCGACGGCGGCCTTTATCCCGGCAGTGCCTCCAACCTCAACAACGGCCGCGGCCACGAGGTCCCGCGCTACGCCATCGAGATCCGCCGCTGCAAGAGCCACGACAACGCGCTCGGATACTCCGGCACCGCGGGCGACTCCATGTGGGTCCACGACAACGAGTTCTACGACAACATGGTCGGCGCCACGATGGACAGCCTCTGGCCCAGCCACCCCGGCCTGCCGCAGAACCACGCCAAGTTCGAGAACAACAAGATCCACGACAACAACAAGGACTACTACGAGTACACGCGCAACGGCACCTGCGCCAAGCCGCCCGCCCAGCGCGGCTATGAGCAGGGCGTGGTCTGCTCCCAGACGGGCGCCCCGCCGGGCACCGGCGTGCTGGTCGCGGGCGGCAACTACAACGTCTTCAAGAACAACCAGATCTGGGGCCACAACCGCGCGGCCTTCGGGCTCTTCGGCGTCCCCGCGTTCATCAGGGGCGAGAACGACCTCGCCAAGCAGGCCGACACCTCCAACTACAACCGTTACGAGGGCAACGTCTTCGGCGTGAGCCCCACCGGCGAGCGGCGCCCCAACGCTCTGGACGTCTGGTGGGACGGCCAGGGGACCGGCAACTGCTGGCAGGCCGACGTGGGCCGGTCCTCGCCCGCGGTGCTGCCGGTCTGCGCGGCCGAGGCGCCCGCGTTGTCCGGTGGCTCCAGCCGCTGGCTGGCCGAGCCGGTGAAGCTCATCAAGCTCTACCTGTGCGCCGACTTCAGCGCCGCGCAGGCGCGGCTGCCCGCGGGCTGCGACTGGTTCGGCGCCGCCGGCCTCGGCAAGGTGGAGGCCCAGCTCGCGTTGGGCGGCTCGGCCGTGCTCGCGCTGATCGCGGCCCTGTTCTGGCGGCGGACCGGCCAGGCCGTACGGCGGCGCAAGGGCGACCCGGCGGCCAACGGGGTGCCCCCGGCGATGGCCGCGCGCAGCGAGTACCGGCACCGGCTGGTCGTGGCCGGGAGCCTGTGCGGGTTCCTGGCGCTGGCGTTCGACGTGGTGGCCGCCGCCACGGGCGGGACGCTGGTGGCGGCGCTCGCGCTGCTGCTCATGGCGGGCTGGTGGCTTTGCCTGGGCGCGGCGGTGCGGCGGGGGCGGCCGGTGTTCGGCTGGTTCACGATCGTGCTGGGGCTGCTGGCTGCCCTGGACGCGTTCGACCGGGTGGTTTATCTGATCCCGATGATTCCGCTGGGGCCTGGTTGGGTTCGTGGGCTGCTCACCGGGTTCTGGGTGCTCTGCGCGGTGGTCGTCCTGGCGCCCAGGCGGCGCGGCGGTACGGCGGAGACGGCGTCGGCTGAGGCCGGGGTGCCGGCGTGAGGCGAGCCGTCGTCGCCCTGGCGCCTGCGCTGCTGTTGGCTCTGGCGTGTGTGCTGGTTGCGGGGTGCGGGCCGCTGTCACAGACCCACCACAATCCCGGCAACAGCCACGAGGTCTCCACTGGAGAGCCCAGCGCGCGGTCGAACGCGGCGATCGTCATCGCCGGGGGCAAGGTGAGCCCGCCGTCGGGGTGGCTGGAGATGGCCAAAGGGCAGCCGGTCAGCATCACGGTGACCAGTGACGTCGCGGACGAGGTACATGTGCACGGCTACGACCTCAAGGCCGAGCTGCGACCCGGCGAGCCGGTGACGCTGCGGTTCACGGCGGACCTGACCGGCGTGTTCCAGGTGGAGGCACACCGGAGCAAGCTCGTACTCACCCAGGTGGCCGTTCGATGACGGGCGCGGTCGAGACGGCGGGCGCCCAAGTAGCCGGGCGCGCGGTCGAGACGGTGGGCAGATAGGTGACTGGCGTGCTGGCGCATGGGGTGGGTAGTCGCAGCGATCTGCCGATTCCGCTTTTCTACGCCTATGCCGGGGCATTCGCCGCGCTCGTGGTGTCCTTCCTGGCGCTCGGGCTGCTCTGGGCGGACTCCCGCTTCCGTGGCGATCGGGCGGGGTGGGTGCTCCCGTTGCGGCCGCCTGCCCGGCCGTTGCGGGTGCTCACCCTCCTGGCCGTCGCGTACACGCTGGTCTGGCTCGTGGTCGGCCCCGCGGACGGCAACGCCGGCCCGTACCTGGTGTATGTGCTCTTCTGGGTCGGGCTCGTGCCCGCTTCGCTGCTGTTCGGGCCGGTGTGGCGGGTGCTGAACCCGTTCCGGCTGCTGCCCGACCGGCCGCGCGCGCCACTGCCGCCGCGGCTCGGCTACTGGCCCGCCGCCGTCGGCCTGCTGGCGTACACCTGGATGGAGCTGGTCGCGCCCGAGCCCGCCGCGCCCGCGACGCTGCTGGTCTTCTGCGGCCTGTACGGCACGGCGCAGCTGGCCGGGACCCTGGTGTACGGCCACGTGTGGCTGTCCAGGGGCGACCCGTTCGAGGGGTACTCGACCCTGATCGGCCATCTGTCACCCTTCGGCAGGCGGGCCGACGGCAAGCCGGTGCTGCGGAATCCGTTCGACGGCCTCGACGCCCTCGAACCGGCTCCCGGCCTGGTGGCCACCGTCTGCGTACTGCTCGGCGGCACCGGCTACGACGGCTTCTCCTCGTCGCCCGTCTGGGTGAACGCCCTGCAGTCCGGCTCCCTGGGTAGGGCGGGGCTCGGCACGCTCGGCCTGCTGGCGGCCATCGCCGGGGTGGCGGTGCTGTACGGCGCCTGTCTCGGGCTGGCCGGACTGATCGGCGGGACCAGGGGACTGGCGCCCCGCTTCGCCCATTCGCTGGTGCCGATCGCGATCGGTTACTTGATCGCGCACTATTTCTCGCTGCTGGTCATAGAGGGCCAGCGCGCCATCATCCTGTCACTCGGCCTCGACGCCTCGGTGGACCAGAACGTGGTCAGCCCGGCCACGATCGCCACGGTCCAGGTGCTGGCCATCGTGATCGGGCACGTGGTGGGGGTGGTCGCCGCGCATGACCGCTCCGTCCGCCTGCTGCGGCCCGACAGGGCGGTGGCGGGACAGATCCCGCTGTTCATCCTGATGCTCTGCTACACGATCGGGGGCCTGACCCTGCTCTTCGCCTGAGGGTGCTGCGGTGCTGCTGGTCAAGGCGGGCTTGCCGGGTCAGCTGATGGTGCGGAGGGCGGGCCATATCGTTGTCCACGGGGCGCGGATGCCGGTGCACACTGTGACCGGCTTGCCCTGTTCGCCGTTGTCGATCCCGAGCCGATTGTCGATACGGGCCACGTCCCGGCAGCCGGTGAAGTACTGAGTCCAGTTAGCCGGTCGCCAGTCCCCGACGTGGACGACGACGGTGCGCTCGGCGGGCGGAGGTCCCCAGGTCCAGTAGGAATTGTGGCCGGAGTGGACCGGCGGCAGGCCCTTGCCGAGGAGGATGAGGGGGCTGGCCTCGCTGTAGCTGTTGGCAAGGATCACCGCGTGGGCGCGTTGCGCCGGGGACAGCCCGGCCACGACCTGTTCCACGCTCGCCACGAACTGTGGCCAGCCGATCTGGTTGGCCACGTCGGGCACTGTGGCCGGCAGGGTGGTCTTGGCGTAAGCAGCGACCGGCAGGACCGGCAGGGTCAGTAGCGCGATCAGCCCACCGGAGGCGACGCCCGCCGCGCCGAACCCCGCGATCTTGAGCCGTCGATGGCCCCGGGTGATCCACTTGTCCAGGACGATCCCGCCGGCCGCCATGAACAGCGCGGCGCTGCCGATCGCGTAGTACGCCTTGCCGCCGCTGAGCAGGACCAAGGTCATGGCCACGAGGGCGGCGACCCCGAGCGGTCGCCAAGGCGCGGCCGCCCGCGACCCCAGCACCCAGACCAGGCCCATGACGCAGACCGGGAACAGCAAGGGGCCGGTGAACAGCCACAGGAACGGCAGGGCCTGGGCGCGGTTCGTCGCCGCGTACCCGGCGATCCGCGAGGCCATCGTCAGCTGCGGCCAGCCGTTCACGGCCTGCCATGCCAGGTTCGGTGCCCACATCACGACCGCGATCACGGCCGCGGCCCATGCCCACGGTGAGCGGACGACTTCCCAGCGCCGGCACAGCAGCACCCCGATGACGAGCCCCACGGCGAGGAACAGCAGCGTGTCCTTGTTCTCCAGCCCGATGCCCGCGCTCAGCCCCACCGCCACCCACAGCCGCCGATCCCGGCCGGCGAGCAGTCGCACCAGTAACCACATCACCACCGCCCAGACCAGCAGGTCCGGCTCGGTGGTGGTGTCCAGGTGCCCCGCGCCGAGATACCCCGAGATGCCGGCCGTCACCGCGGCCAGTACCTGCGCCCGGCGCGAGCCACCCAGATCGCGGACGATGAACCCCACGATCATCACGACCGAGGCCATCTCCAGCGCCGGCAGGATCCGCACCGCCGTCGGCGAGGCCCCCAGGATCGCGACCGCCGCCGCCGACAGCAACGGCGTCAGCGGCGGCTGATCCACGTACCCGAACGCCGGATGCCGCCCCGCCACCGCGAAGTACATCTCATCACCATGAAAGCCGTACGCCCCCGACAGGCTGAGCAACCCGGCGACCATCAGCCCGGCCACCAGCCACACCGGCCACGGCACCGCCCACGATCGGGAACCCGTTGGCGATCTCGTCACATCCACGCCGTCAACCATCGGTCGTGATCACCACCGGTCGTATCGGTAGGGCGTTCGCGATCGCCGTGGCGCAGGACCAGCCGGAAGAGGTGGCGGCCGGATCGACCCCGCTCGACGGATCCGGTCGGCGAGGGCCGTTCGCCGCGCGGGCCGAAGATCTCGCGCTCGGCCGCCGTGCGATTGGCGCCTGCGACCGCCGCCATCGACCAATTCGACGTGCGGACATGTCCTTGCCCGTGTTCGCGCTCATGATGAGTCCAGCAGTCAACGAGCCTCAGTGCTGCCTGATATCTGGATGATATCATATTGCTAGCACCTCGTCGCCGATCTTCGCTGCTCCGGCGACGTCCGTGACGTCTGAAGGCGCCGGTGCAGGCGCCGGTTAACTGGCCTTGTGGGAGACGGTGGGCAGCGCGCAGCAGGCGTCATCGCGGGCGTTGATCTGGTGCCGGCCCGGCGCCCGGGATCATCCCGTGTGGGAGGAGGCCGTGGACGCCTGATTCCGGTGGGTGCGCTCGGGCGGGCCGAAGCGATCCAGGTACGGCAGGGCTGTCACTTCACAATGCGCCCAGCCCGCGCATGGCGATCTCGACGGCCCGTCGGCCCGCCTTCAAGTACTCCTCCTCCGAATGGCCGTGCAGTTCCCCGCAGGCGCGCGTCGCCGCCTGGACGGCGCCCAGCAGGGAGCCGAGCGCGGCCGCCGCGCTGATCGGGTCCAGCTCGTCCGGGAAGGCCTTCACGAACGCGCCCGCGATCTTGCTCTGCAGGTCGAACAGCACATGCAGGGCCTTCGCCTGTACGGCCGGGACGGTCATGATCAGGTTGCCGTAGATCTCCATCCGCTCGCGGTCGCCGGTCAGCGGATCGTCGGCGAGATAGCGGGCGATGACCTGGTCGTAGGTCCGCAGCAGCAGCTCCGGGACCCCTTCATCCGGCGCCCGCTCGGCGAGGACCTCCAGCGCCACCTCGTAATAGTGCTCGGCGTCGGAGAACAGCACGTCCTCCTTGCTCGGGAAGTAGTTGAAGAACGTCTTCGTCGCCACATCCGCTTCGGAGGTGATCTGCGCGACGGTGGTCCGCTCGTAGCCCTGCTCACTGAACAGCCGGTACGCGGTGCTGACGAGCAGCTGCTTGGTCTGGCGCTTCTTGCGCTCGCGCCGTGTCTCCTCCACGGGGATGAGCTTACATCACGACTGTTTTTACACTAGTTGTATTTTTACTCTTAGTGGTGTTAAGTGGAGCCGCGTCACCTCCAGACCAGAGAGGAATGAGATGTCCGCACCCGCGTACCCGAGCCCGATCCCGATGACGCGTCGCCCAGGCTGTCCCTTCGACCCGCCCGAAGAGCTCGGGCACCTGCGCGCCGAACACCCCGTTGCCCCGATGGCCTACCCCGACGGCCATATCGGCTGGCTGGTGACCAGGCACGACCTGGTCCGCTCGGTCCTGGCCGACAAGCGATTCAGCCACCGGGCCGAGCTCACCCACAGCCCGTTCCCCGGGGCGACTCTCAGCGCGAAGCCCCGGCCCGCACCGCCCGGCGCCTTCCCCTCCATGGACCCGCCCGAGCACACCCGCTACCGCCAGCTGCTCACCGGCCAGTTCACCGTCCGCCGGATGCGCCAGCTCACGGGACGGATCGAGCAGATCACCGCCGAACACCTGGACGCGATGGAGCGGCACGGCCCGCCGGTGGACCTGGTGGAGGCGTTCGCGCTGCCGCTCCCGGCCCTGATGATCTGCGAACTGCTGGGCGTGCCGACCGCCGACCGGGCCGATTTCCAGCACCACATGGCCGTGCTCGGGGGCATGGGCATCTCTCCGGAGGACAAGGTCGCCGCCTTCGCCGCGGTGCAGGGGTTCATGCGCGACCTGGCGGCGGCCAAGCGCGCCCAGCCCACCGACGACCTGTTCAGCGGCCTGGCCAACGACAGCGACCTGACCGACGACGAGCTGTCCGTCATCGGCGGCATCCTCATGGGCGCCGGGTTCGACACCACCGCGAACATGCTCGCCCTGAGCGCCTTCGCCCTGATGAGCCACCCCGACCAGCTCGCGCTCCTGCGCGCCGACGCCGGCAAGGCCGTCGAGGAACTGCTGCGTCGCCTGAGCATCGTCCCCGGCCTGCACCGGGCCGCATTGGAGGACGTCGAGCTCGGCGGGCAGCTGATCAAGGCCGGTCAGACCGTCACCGTGTCGATCCCGGCGGCCAACCACGACCCGCACCAGTTCGCCGACCCCGACGTACTCGACCTGGGCAGCCCGGCCACCGGGCACGTGGCCTTCGGCCATGGCGTCCACCAGTGCCTGGGCCAGCAGTTGGCCCGCGTCGAGCTGCAGGTCGGCCTGCCCGCGCTGTTCGAGCGGTTCCCGACGCTGCGCCTGGACGTGCCGGCCGAGGAGGTGCCGCTGCGCACCGACATGATGATCTACGGCGTGCACCGGCTCCCGGTCACCTGGGACGTGGTGTGATGCGCATCGATGTGGACCCGGAACGCTGCTGCGCCGCGGGCATGTGCGTGCTCAGCGCCCCTGAAGTGTTCGACCAGCACCCCGACGACGGCGTAGTGGTCCTGCTCGACCCCGCGCCGCCGCCCGAACTCCACGCGGCCGTCCGCGAGGCCGCGCTGCTGTGCCCGGCCACGGCCATCGCTTTGACGGAGGAGCCGTGAGCGGCGTGCTCATCGTCGGCGCCTCGGCCGGGGGGCTCACCGTGGCGGAGGTGTTGCGGGCCAAGGGGTACGCCGGGCAGATCCGGCTGGTCGGTCAGGAGCCGCATTTGCCCTACGACCGGCCACCGCTGTCGAAGGAGGTGCTGGCCGGAGCCTGGCCCGCCGAACGCGTCTTCCTGCGCGACCCCGCCCGGCTCGACGCCCTCGGCGCCGAGTTCATCCTCGGCCGCCGCGCCGAACGGCTCGACACCGCCGCCCGTACGGTGGATCTCGACGACGGGCGGACGCTGTCCTACGACACGCTCGTCATCGCCACCGGCCTGAGCCCGCGCCGGCCGCCGTTCCTGGGGGACCTTGCCGGGGCGCCCACGTCGCCCGCTCAGGACCTTGCCGGGGTGCACACGTTGCCCACTCGGGACCTTGCCGGCGTGCATACGTTGCGCACTCTCGACGACGCCCTGGCCCTGCGCGAACAGTTGCGCGGGGCGCGGCGGGTCGCGGTCATCGGTGCGGGCGTACTCGGCTGCGAGATCGCCGCCACCGCTCGCACCCTGGAGGCTGAGGTCACGCTCGTCGACCCCCTGCCGACCGTGATGGTCCGCCAGCTGGGCGACGAGCTCGGCAGCCTGGTGGGGGCACTCCACGAAAGCCACGGAGTCCGGGTATGCACCGGGGTGGGCGTGTCCGGCCTGACGGGAGCGGCTTCCGGGGATGGCCCGGCCGAGCGAGTCGGTCCGGCCGGGCGGGTCGGTGCGGTCGAGTTGACCAGCGGAGAGAGTGTCCCCGCCGACGTGGTGGTGATCGCCGTCGGGTCCGTTCCGGCCACCGGCTGGCTGGCCGGTAGCGGCCTGTCGCTCACCGACGGCGTCGAGTGCGACTCCCACTGCCGGGCCGCACCGGGCGTGTACGCCGTCGGCGACGTGGCCCGCTGGCACCACGAACTCCTGGGAACGAGCATCCGCCTGGAGAACCGCACCAACGCCACCCAGCAAGCCATGGCCGTGGCCGCCGACATCATGGGAGACGGCGCGCCGTACAGCCCGATCCCGTACTTCTGGACCGACCAGTACGACGTCAAGCTCCAGATCCACGGCCACATCCCACCCGGCGCCCGCCTGCGCCCACTCGACGGAGAGCCGGGCAGCGGCCGATTCGCCGCTCTGGCCGAGGTGGACGGTGTCCCCACCGCGGCGATCGGCTGGAACCATCCGCGCGGCGTCAGGCTCGCCCGCGGGCACGTCACCGACGCCCTCCGATCCATAACTAGCGGGACCTGAACACCTGGGCGGTGTACCGGCACTCCCGCGCCACACCACCCACTCGCGGCATCGGCAGCCTGCAGGTCCTTCTACGGTGGTTGAACCCCAGGCGACCCCCGAGCTGCCGGGAATCTGTGGAAAGTGTCACGGGCGGGATACGGTCTCGCGCATGAATGATCTTCGGATGTTCCACTGCTTCTCCGGCCACACCATCCACGCGATGGCCGACCTCGCCGTGATCAGCCTCGACGGTGTGTCTGGTGTGGTCGGGTCCGACAGAAGCAGGACCATCTGGACGTGGACCTGATCACCGGCGACCGCAGGGAGCGGCAACTCGACCTCGCCAATGCCGCATCCGAGGACCCGGTCCGCGATTTTTCGTGGAGACCCAGCCGCCCGTACGAACTTGCCTGGACGCGCATGGCGTCTCGCGGTTCATAGCGAGCTAATCGAGTCCGGCTTTTAGCTCGATAACGAGTCGCCAAGCGTTCGTCGAGGGATTTTTGGAGACTTCGCGTCCGGTTGGGTCGATCTTGCGTGCCCGATGGCATGCGTCTTCCAGGCCATGTGAAAAGTCCGAGAACCGTGTCGTACCTTCGCTCCATGAAGGGATGAGGGACTTGAGCTTCTTCTTGGCTTCTTCGGCGGATTGGAACGGTCGTGTGCAGTCGACGTGATGCATGATCAGCCATACTTCGAAACAAGGAGTGGACAGGCAAAGCTCGACGGGGGCTCGGGTGGCTTCTCTGGCAAGATCATCAGCTAGTGATTGATCGAGTTCCGTGTCCAGAACGCACCAAACTGCGCTGTATTCATCGGACTTGCGAGTGCGTGCCTCGCGCACTATGGATAGGTGGTCGACCTCTGGCATGTCGACGTCGATCTGTGGCCCGCGACGCGACCGCATGCCGATGAAGTAGTCTCTCTCGGTTTTGCCTTCACAAAGAATCAAGAAAGACGATCGTTCCTGCCGCGTTCCACTCCTCGTGCGGTCGAGGCGAGTTTCCGTATTAATCTTCTTTCTGTTTCTCTCGCCTCTAAGATTCCGAGGAGACATCGTCCGCCTCTCCACGGGTCGCCAGAGCGGCGGCGAACAGGTTGTCGCTGACAATCGGCACGGCGCCGTAGCGACCGGCCAGGTAGCGTCGCTCCCGGTTTTCGTCGAGTCGGGGCTTGAAGTCGGTCAGAGGGAAAAGCTCGGTGACACCATGATCATTCTTCTCCGTGAACCAGATGGCGTCACGGCGTAGCACTTCTTCACCCTGGATCCGGCCGAGGAGGGTCGCATCGTGGCTGCTGAAGATGAGTTGCGCCCCACGGGTGTTGAGCGCCGGATCGCTGAAGAGCTTGATGAGCTGTGCCGTCAAATACGGGTGAAGGCTCGAATCGAGCTCATCGACGACCAATATCGATCCTCGGCTGACCGTCCTGAACACGTCGAATCCCATTTCGTACAGGATCTGTGTGCCCAAGGATTGGTCGCGTAGGCTCAGCGCGAATGTTCCCCCTTCGCCCTTATGCTTGAAGAATATATCCTTGCGGCGCTCTGGCGTGTATCCGTCCGGCCCTTTGAGGCGCATGGATCTTTCTGCAAGCTCTGCATCGGTCTCTTCGACTATCTCGGCGGACTCGATTCCAGTGTCTGCCGCCTGCAGTAGGGCGGTTATCCTGTCCAGCAGGCCAAGGCGATCCAGTGATTCGGCTGTAGAGGGGCGCCCTGGTCGGAAATGGCGAGGGTTTCGGGTCAGAATTTCTGTGAACCAATCGTAGACCGGTCGAATTTCCTCTTGCCTTGATCTCGCCGCGATGGACAGGAACAGTACATTGGTCTCGGTGATCGCGGCTACCTGTCGCATTGATGCGGGTGAGTGGTCTCCGTACGAGTAGTCGTCCAAGCTTCGCTGAAATATCACCCTCTTCTTTTTCAAGGGGTAACTGAACATCCACTCTTCGACCACCTGGGCATCGTCCACGGCAAACCCATAGGTGTATCGCACGCCCTCGATCAGCAGATCGACCACGTAGGTAGAGGGCTCCTCGAGAGCGGCAGGATCCAAGGCGAAGGGGTGGCGCTTTATTCCTGCCCCAGGCTCGGATTCGCGAAGAGAGCCTCGGACGAGGTTACGCATGTAAACAAGGGCGTCTATTACATTGGACTTACCCGAAGCATTTGGTCCAAATAGGCCGATCACGGGCACGGCTTCGGCGGTAAGGGGCGACCGTGAGTCCGTTTCGTAGCTGGGTGTCAGCAGAAGTTGTTGCTCATCGCGAAGGGATCGATGGTTGGCGACGCGAAAACTCAGCAGCATGGGCGGGCTGACCTCCTGGTGCCAAGGGTTACATGCTGTTCTGCGTAGAAAACCGGAGAGAAGCAGCCTCAGTCACTCTACGCGACATGCGAGCTCGCTGTCTTGTCGAGTGGCCGGGTCGAATTCGCGCGGAGCCGGAGTTCTGCGGGGCAGAACAGCGCCGCTCAGGTGTCGAGTCGGTACAGGCGGAAGAAGTCGTTGTCGACCGGCAGCACGGTGCATCGGGCGAAACCGGACTCACGCGCCCACTCTCCGACGGTCTCCGCGCGCAGTACCGTGCCGGTAGCCGCCGAAGGCTTCTCAGCGAGTTGTGCGGGCAGGCAGTGGGTGACGCTCCAGCCGTACATCATCCGTTCGATCTTGTCGCCGGGTGCGCTGAAGCGGTCGGCCACTCGCTCGTCGACGATGAGCACCGTGCCGCCAGGGGTAAGGGCCAGGTGGACGGCTCGCAGCACCTGGACCGGTTGGGGCAGGTCGTGCAGGGCTTCCAGGATGAGTACGAGGTCGTACGGGCCGGTGTCGGGCAGGCGCTGGGCGTCGGCGTGCACGAAACGCACGCGTCCTTCGAGGTCGACCCCGGTGGCCTGGTGGCGGGCGTCGGCGATCGAGGCCGCGTCCAGGTCGAGGCCGTCCACCCGCGCGCTGGGGAAGGCGCGGGCCATCGCCAGGGTCGACCACCCCTGCCCGCAGCCGACGTCGGCGATGTGCGGGTGCGGCGCCGCCTCCAGGCGGGCCACGACGTCCGGCATCGCGGCCAGCCAGCCCGTGGGCAGTTCGTGGGTGAAGGCGGGGCGGTTGATGTGGCCCTGGCCGTGGCGGAAGGCGTGGCCGTAGTCCTGGTAGGGAACGCCGTCACCGGTGCGGTAGGCATGTGCCACCTCGGTCAGGACGCCGCCGATCCCGGCGAGCATGTGGGCCAACGGCGCCACGTGCGCGGGGTCGTCGACGTGCGTCAGCACGCGGGCGTACGCGGGGTCCAGGCGATAGCGCCGCTCCCTGTCGGCGGCCTTGGGGAGGTCCGGTTCAATCTGCAGAAAGCCGGCCACGGCCTGCTGGTCCAGCCATTCGCGGGCGTAACGCGCCGCGATCCCGGCCTGCTCGCCGAGCTGCTCGGCGGTCAGGGGACCTCGTTGTTCCAGTACGCGGTAGAGGCCGAGTTCGGCGCCGAGGTAGACCGAGAAGAGTTCGAGGGCGCCGATGGTGCTGTCCAACAGGCGCTCGACGAGCTGATCGGTACGGGCTTCCGGGCTGGTGTCGATGTTCAAGGCGTCCATGGCCGCCTCTTTCTCCTCGACGACGTCATGGCAGAAGAGCAGAAGAGTCGCCTGCCCGGAGACCCGCCGGTATGCGTGAGCTGGGTTATTGCATCAGCGTGCAAAGGCTTGCACCAGAAGATCGCGTCCCACAGTATCAATGGGTCAGGCCGTCATCTGCGAGAGGAATCCGGGCATGCGCATGCGCAAAATCGTTACTCTCATTGCCGCGATAACCCTTGGCAGCGGCGTTGCTTCGTCCCCTGCGTCGGCAGCTACGGCCGTCACCCGGCAAGCAACTACATCATCAACCGCTCACGCCGCCACGACGTCGAGACTCATCGATGAAGTGTACCTCGAAGCCGACGGCGCCCCCAGCGGACATTGGCGTCTAGGAACGGCGAACGGCAGGACGACGAACAACACGGTTCTGGCTCTCGGGCAAGCAAGGGCCAACAACGCCTCCCAGCGGTGGATCATGAGCAAGACCATCGAAACTGACTACGGAGATGGCCTGGTTTTTTCGCTGGCCACCAATCCCGACCTGTGTCTTACCCGACTCAGTACCAGCAAAGGTCAGCTTCTGAACGCCTACGAGTGCTCGGGGGCGAACATGCCATACTCCAATCTATGGAGGTTGGACTTTAATTACGGCACCAACAACTATGAACTCGTCCCCGTCGGACCCGACGGGGGCACACTATGTGTCGACATCAAGGGCGGAAAATTCGCGGACGAGACCAGAATTCAGTTGTGGACCTGCAACAACACCAAAGCCCAGATATGGAAGGCGTATTCGGTGTACTGACATGAAGGGCCGCCCGGGAGCCGAGCCGTGGCCGGTGGCGCCCAGCTCTATGGCTGCCGCTCAGATCTGTCAGACGGATCGCCCAGACCTGAAAGACATATGAGCGGGACCGCTCACGGTCATCAGCGGTCCCGCTCCAGGGCCCCGTCAGCCGCAGCGCACACCTCCCACGCAGCGGTCTGCGTTCTTGACAGCTGCCAAAAGGTGAATGCGCTTGCCGGCACCTTACACAGGGCCTGCCCGCGACTCAGCCCCTGTAGCTGCGGCTGAGTGCGGGACCCTGCTGGATTAGCTGCGACTGGTTCCCGACTCGCGTGGACGGCGCGGCATCCGCCACGCGCTGGCCTCGATCCTGACAATTGCCGCAGCGGCGGTATTGGCGGGAGCGCGGTCTTTCACCGCGATCGGCGAATGGATCGCCGATGCCCCTGGCCAGGTACAGACCGCGTTGGAGGTTCGGCACGATCGCGTGAGCGGCATTGCCCAACGCCGCATGAGGCCACGATTCGCCGCGTGCTGGAAATCGTCGACGCCGACACCTTCGACGCCATCCTCGCTGCGTGGCTCGCCGCTCGCCGGCATGCCCAGCTTCAGCCCAAACCCACCTCATCGGGTGAGAGGCCGATGCGCCGGGCGGTCGCGGTGGATGGCAAGGCGCTGCGCGGCGCCCGCCGTAACGAGCACCACACAGTGCACCTGCCGGCCGCGTTCGACCACAGCTCCGGCCTAGTGCTGGCACAGACCGACGTGAACGGCAAAACCAACGAGATCGCCCGATTCCAGCCCTTGCTGGCAGGCCTTGACCTGGACGGGTACGTTCTCACCGCCGACGCGCTGCACACCCAGCGCGAACACGTCACCTTCCTGGTGGCCGAGAATAACGCCCACTACATCCTGATCGTCAAGAAGAACCAGCCCAGCCTGCAACCCAGGTGGAGGGCACAGCAGTCATGGCGATCAAGGTGCCACTCGCCCGGCGGGCGCGGCAAGCGGTTCGAGCACGTACGGCTGTCGTGGTGCCGCCGGCGTTGGGGTCAGAAGTCGAATTCGCCGTTCTTGGCGCCATCCATAAATGCCGCCCAGACTGAGCCGCTTACGACGTACGGCGCCAAATCGGGTCGTTCGGTGTCTCTGAGTGCCACACGGCCGCCGCCTAGAGGGGCGATCTCGATGCAGTCGCCTCCATTGGCGCCGGACTTGGTGGCCTTGCGCCAGGTGGCGGCTGCCAGTTCAGCGGCCAAGTCATCATGGACGTTCATAAGTCACCATCTTCTCGCGTATTGCGGCTTCTGTCTCGTTCACCGGTTGAGCCCATGACCGGATCGCGTCATATCTGACACTAACCGTGCGCACCTTGTCTTCGCGATCCGTTACCTCGCCATCAGCTGCTGAGTCCAGGTAAAGGACATCTGCCCCTTTGGGTAGCTGGGCGATGACGAAGCCGCCCAGCAGCCCGATCGTGGGCACCACGGCCATCGGAACCACTTGCAGCGTGATGCACGGGTGACTCAACAGTTTCACCAGATGTTCGAGTTGTTCCCGCATCACCTCCGGCCCGCCGATAGGCCTGGCGAGAACGCCCTCGTCAATGAGGGCCGAGTAGAGGGGAGGGGTGGGACGTTCGAACACCGCTTGGCGCGCCATGCGAGCTCCCATTGTCTCGTTGATCTGGTCCTCGGAGATACCCGGCTGCCCCCGCAGGACAGCCCGTGCGTACTCGCGAGTCTGCAGAAGCCCGGGAATGACCAGCGGTTGCCAGGTCCGTAGGGTGCGCGCCTCGGCCTCGATCTTCGGCCATTCGCGAAACCATGCCGGGCTCGCCGTCTTCGTCACCAATGGCCAGATCCGGAGCAATTCCCCCGTGAGCCCCAGAAATCTCTCTACTTCCTCGGTGAACTCGCGGCTCGGCGTCCGGTTGGCGTTCTCGATCTGGCACCAGGCTCTTGCTGACGTGGATCGCGTCGGCGATTTGCTCCTGAGTTATGCCCTTTTCGTGGCGCAATCTTCGTAGTTCGGCGCCAAAAAGCGTGAGCGCACTCGCTCCTGGGGTTAGTTCGCCGGCGGCCATGAACGCATCACCACCTTCATGTTCACGGGTGCACACACAATCCCGGCTGGGAGGTGGGAGTTAGGTGTGCACATTGTCAACTGCATAACGTAGCTGGCGGGCGGCATTCTGGAAAGCGAATTCAGAGATTGGGCTGTATTCCGAATACGGAAGGCTCTCGATCTTGTAATGTCGAAAGCCAATGCGACGACGGACAAAGTCGGTGATTTGCATGCTCGTACGAATAGAAGGCGCAAATCTCATCGGAGCGACCAGGCTGCGCCGCAGCCTCGAAGCGCCACGGCACGCACGAGCGGCCGTCGCCTGGTGGCTGGCAGCCGATCATCCGGTGCTCGGTGACGCGCAACAGGTCGTCACCGAGCTGGTCGCCAACGCCTGCACGCACGTGGAGGGGGGACCGCACCGCGAGTGGGTGACGGAGAGCATCGGCCGGGGCGTGGACTGCCTCCGTATCGAGGTCGCCGATCCTGGAGCTCTCGCCTCTGAACCGCACCTTCCCGAGAACCTGGCCCTTGATGGCGAGTCCGGGCGTGGGATGCGCATCGTGCAGGAGTTGTCCGGTGGGCGCTGGGGGACGTACGTCACCACGGCCGGCCATCGTGTCGTGTGGACCGACCTCGGCCAGCCCCCGGTCAGTGACGTAGGAGCGTCAGGCTTGTCTGGCCGTTGGCGACGGTGAGCTGGGCCTGGCCGCCGACCGGAAAGGTGGCCAAGGGGTTGGTATGGCCGACGTCGATGTTGGCGAGGACGGGGATGCCGGTCAGTGTCGGCTGGGCGTCGATGATCTGTTCCAGCAATGGGCGGGTCATATTGCTGGCGCGCTGGAACCGTCCGATCGCCAGTCCTCGAATCCCTGGAGCGTCGGGAAGTTGTAGCAGCGAGGTCAGATTGCGGGCGAAGGCCGCCGGCTGCGACTCGAAGTCGTCCTCGATGATCAGTATCGCGTCGTCGAGAGACGGCATGAAGGCGGTGCCTTGCAGCAGGTTGAGGGTGCACAGATTGCCGCCGACGATTCGCCCCTCGGCGACGCCGGGCCGGATCGCCCACCATCCCTCGTTGGGTGTCAGCTCGCGCTTGTCCTGGTCGAGGAACCAGAGATCGTCGCTCCAGTGGGTTGCCGGGGTCAGGCTGATCGGAGCGGTGTCGAACATGACCGAGGTGAACCAGCGCAAGGTCTGCTCGAGGTGGTCTCGCATTCCGAATGTCGACCAGTGCGGGCCGGAGTAGGTGACCAACCCGGTGCGGGCGAGGATGGCGTTCTGGAGCGCCGTGATATCGGAGTATCCGCACAAGATTTTCGGGTTGGCGCGGATCAATTGCCAGTCCAGGTACGGCAGCAGCTCATTGGAGTTGTAGCCGCCGATGACCGTCAGAATCCCCGCTACCGATGGGTCCGCGAATGCCTCGTGCAGGTCGGTGACGCGTGAGGCGATGCTGGAGGAATTGAACGCGTCTCGCTCGTCGACATGGCTGCCATAGGAGAGTGTCAGGCCGAGTTCGGCGAAGCGGGAGTTGATGATGTCGGTGTGGTCGTGTTCCATCACGAACGCGCGGGACACGGCCGGCGCCACCACTCGTACGACGTCGCCGTCGGTCAGCTTGGGAGGGAAGATCACATCCATCATTGCCGGAGTGTAACGGGGGCGGGGGCAATCTGGCGCTCCCATTTGTTGGCTGTCTCTGCCTCGTATTGGGTGGGCCAGTCGGGAGGCGTGCCCGTCGTCGGCCAGCGGGGGGTCAGGAGATCAACGCTTTCGCGGACGCAGCCCGGAAAGGGTTGATAATTGATCTTCGGCCTCGACCTTTCGAGCGCCTGGCTTCGGGAGGTGGAGTATGACACGTCACAGGGCGGTGAGGTGGGTCGCCGCAGTATTGGGCGTGGCCGCCTCTGGGTGTGGCGTACAACCGGCCAACATCGCAGCCCGGACCGCTACATCCGCGTCTCCTCCGCCGAGTGCGACCGCGTCGGCGTCGTTATCCGTGTCTCCTTCGCCGAGTGCGTCCGCGTCGGCGTGGCTGGATGTGCGGATCATGAAACGAGGGCAGGACGACAAAACTCCCAACCCTGATTCGGGCGCAGGCGACCCACGGCTGGCCGCGGCCCTGCTCACTCGCTTCCGAGATGTGCGGGAATGGTCGTACGTGCCGGGTGCCGTCGTTGCGTTGCCCGTCGCCGACCTGGAGTCCACTTTCATTCCACAGCGCCAGATCAGCAGCCCTTTCGTGGGGCCGGAGGAGTGTGACAAGTGGACCGCCGGAATGTGGTTCGAGGTGTTGCAAAAGTACAACACCGCAGGTGTGCAGATGGCCGTCACCATGATCAGCGAGCCCATCCCGAAGCCAGGGACGCAGCACCTGCGACGGCCCGAGGGCGCGGGCTTCAGCGAGGCGATCATCACCGGCTCCCCGGACATGCTGAACCGACTTGGGGATCCGAGTCTGCCCGCGCGATGCCGCCACCTGTCCGATGCGGACGTCGGATCCGGAGACATCCAGCCGATGGATGTTCCACAGCTGGGCGAACGAGCCTGGGCCTATCGCATCACCGGCAGCGGGAAGGTCCCCATCTGGCACTGGGTGGAGGTGATCCAGACCTCGCGCTATCTGCTGGAGATCCGGATCCCGAATCAGGAACCGCGCCCTCGCGCTAATCCCGCCAAACTGCTCCCCCAGATCGCCCAGGAGGCCTATGAAAAGGCGGAGGCGGCACTCCACTAGCTGCCTCGCTGAACTCTTCGCGTCCTTACGCCCCTGGCCCAACGGCCGCGAAAGGGCCCGGCGTGACCGGTGGTGCCAGAAGCTGTCAGCTCGGCGCTCCATCTATTCCTGGCCTGGGAGGTACTGGCGTGCTCTCCCTCACGCGGCCGAGGCTTCCTACGGTGGATGACATGACCACTATTTCTCTCCAGCTGAATAACGGCGTCGTGATGCCGGCTCTCGGCTTCGGCGTCTTCCAGTCGTCTCCGGAAGAGACCGCCGCGGCGGTCGAGACCGCGCTGAAGACGGGCTACCGGCACATCGACACCGCTGCCGCGTACGGCAACGAGCGTGAGGTGGGCGAGGGCATTCGCCGTTCAGGGCTGGACCGCTCGGAGGTGTTCATCGAGACCAAGGTCTGGGTGAGCGACTACGGGTACGACCAGACTCTGCATGCCTTCGACAAGGCCGCCGGGAAGCTCGGTATGGAGCAGATCGACCTGCTGATCCTGCATCAACCGGCGCCGAAGGGATTCGAGGCGACCATCGCCGCCTATCGAGCGCTGGAGAAGCTCTTGTCCGACGGGAAGGTCCGCTCCATCGGGATCAGCAACTTCATGCCCCGGCACCTGGCCGAGCTGATCGAACGCACCGATGTCGTGCCCGCGGTGAACCAGATCGAGCTGCATCCCTACTTCACTCAGCCGGAGGTGCAGCGGGCCGACGCGGAGCACGGCATCCTCACCCAGGCGTGGTCGCCCATCGGCGGCATCACCTTCTATCCCGGCTGGGGTGAGCATCGCAGAAGCGTGCTTTCCGATCCGGTGCTGGGCCAGATCGCCGTCGCGCATGGGAAGACGCCGGCGCAGGTCATGCTTCGCTGGCACTTGCAGCAGGGGCGTTCCGCCATCCCGAAGTCCGTCAACCCCGCCCGCATCGCCGAGAATTTCGATGTGTTCGACTTCGAACTGTCAGCAGAGGAGATCGCACGCGTCGACGCGCTCGACACCGGTGTGCGCAGCGGTCCGGACCCCGACGAGCGGGACCCGATCAGCCTGGGGATCGTCATCCCGGAGGCGTAAGCGCTGGGCTACTTCGTGGGCGCTCCTCTTCTCGGGCTGGCTTCTTTTTCTGCGGCTCTTTCTGTGTCCGAGGGCGTGCGGCGGCGCGGGCACGGGAACGTGGTGGCATCGGGGGTTCTCGTCCGGAGGGAAGGGGCGAGACCAATGACAACATGTCGTTGCTCTCGGCGCTACTGCAATCACGAAAAGTGAGCATGAGTCGGGAGGTGAGCGAGCCGCAGAGCGTAGTGGGGTCCGCCCAGGAGTCTTTCGGGGCTGATGGGGCTGCGGGTGATCAGGTGCCGGCGTTGGCCAGATGGAGGTCGCGCACCAGGTCGATGAAGTCCACTAGCGCGCGTTCATGACGGCTCTGGGTGGTGGAAAGAGGTGTCCAACTGGCCTGGGGCCGGGGGAGCGCGAGGGGGCTGGCAAGCCCCCTCGCTAAGGGGCGAAGCCCCCAGTGAGGCTGCCCGAGCGCAGCGAGGACCATGCCTGTCGGGGGTCGAAGGGGGCGGCAGCCCCCTGGGAGGCGCTGCCCGAGCCCATGAGCGCGCAGCGCCCCCGTGACGAGGACCTTGCCTTAGGAGGTGGTTTCGCGCCACCTGTTGGTGATGGGGAGGCGGCGGTCGCGGCCGAAGTTCTTCGGGGTGATCTTCGGGCCCGGCGGGTACTGGCGGCGCTTGTACTCCGCCGTGTCCACCAGCCGGATGATGCGCGTCACCAGGGCGGGGTCGTGGCCGGCCGTGATGAGCTCCTGTACGCCCATGTCCTTCTCGACGTAGTCGTCCAGCAGCCGGTCCAGCACCTCGTACGGCGGCAGCGAGTCGGTGTCGCGCTGGTCGGGCCGCAGTTCGGCGCTCGGCTCCTTGGTGATCGAGTTCTCCGGGATGGGCCGCTCGGCGTCGAGGCGGAACGATGGGTCGCCGTGGGCGTTGCGCCAGCGGGACAGCTCCCACACCATCGTCTTCGGTACGTCCTTGATCGGGGCGAAGCCGCCCGCCGAGTCGCCGTACAGTGTGGAGTAGCCCGTCGCCAGCTCGCTCTTGTTGCCGGTCGTCAGCACCAGATGGCCGTGCTCGTTGGACAGGCCCATCAGGATCGTGCCGCGGACGCGGGCCTGAAGGTTCTCGGCGGCCAGCCCGGACAGGTCGATCTCCTTCTCGAAGGCGTCGACGATCTCGCCGATCGGCACCACCTGGGCGTTGATGCCCTGCCTGCGTACCAGCTCCTCGGCGTCGCCGAGGGAGTGGTCGGAGGAGTAGCGCGAGGGCATCAGCACCACGTGGACGCGATCGGGCCCGATCGCGTCGGAGGCGATGGTCGCGGTCAGTGCCGAGTCGATGCCGCCGGACAGGCCCAGGATCACCGACTGGAAGCCGTTCTTGACCACGTAGTCGCGTACGGCCAGCACCAGCGCCGAGTAGACCTCCGCGTGCGGGTCCAGGCGCTCGGCCACCGGCGCGGGCACGGGCTCGCGCGGCTCGACCGGGTCGGACGACAGCACCAGGCGGTCCACGGTGATGGTGGAGCCGTCGCCCGTGTCGTACGGGAACGACCCGGTCTCGGCGGTGGAGACCGGGAGGTCCAGGTCCACCACGAGCAGTTCCTCGCGGAACTGCCCGGCGCGCGCCACCAGCTCGCCCGCCGCGTCCACCACGATCGAGTCGCCGTCGAAGACCAGCTCGTCCTGACCGCCGACCTGGTTGACGTAGACGAGCGCGCACCCGGCCTCACGCGCCCGGCGCGCGCACAGCTCCAGGCGTACGTCGTCCTTCTCCTTCTCGTACGGCGAGGCGTTGGGCGCGACCAGCAGACCGGCACCGGCCTGGCCGACCACGGCCACCGGGCCGCCCTCCTGCCACAGGTCCTCGCAGACCGCGATCGCCACGTCGACCCCGTGCAGCCGGAAGATCGGCAGCCGGTCGCCGCGCACGAAGTAGCGGTATTCGTCGAACACCCCGTAGTTGGGCAGGTGGTGCTTGGCCGTGCGGACGACGACCTCGCCCCGGTAGAGCACCGCGGCGGCGTCGAGTGAGGCGCCCTTGGGCTGGCCGATGCGCGGCGCGAGCCCCGCCCGGTCGACGTAGCCGACGACCACGGGCAGCTCGCCCAGCCCCTCCTCCCGCAGTCTGAGCGCGACCTCGCCCAGCGTCCTGATGCTGGCGTCCACGAAGGACGTGCGCAGGACCAGGTCCTCCACCGGATAGCCGGTCAAGAACATCTCCGTGAACACGACCAGGTGCGCGCCGCGGTCCGCGGCGTCGCGGGTCCACGTGAGCAGTCGGTCGGCGTTGCCGGAGAGGTCGCCTACGGTCGGGTTGGTCTGTGCCAGCGCGATACGGAGATGTGCCACAAAGGTCAGCCTAGTACGGTGCCGTTTTTATCGTCCAAGCGACGAAAAGTGGGCTCGCTCACAGAGCCGGCTGGAGGGCGCGCCGCCTGATCGCCGGGCCGAGCGCCAGCATGGCCACCGCCGACAGCAGCCCGACGCCGCCCACCGTGAACCACAGGGCCTGCGGCCCCACGTCCAGCAGCGCCCCACCGGCCAGCGGCGCCAGCACCGAGGCGACCGACCACGCGAACCCGAACAGCCCCGAATACCGCCCCCGCAGGTGCGCGGGCGCCAGCGCCGCGACGATGGTCCCCGCGATGCCCGCCGTCATGATCTCGCCGGCCGTCCAGACGGCGATGGTGACGCCCAGCCAGACGGCATCGGTGACGAAGGCGGTCAGCGCGAACCCGGCCCCCGTGATGGCCAGCCCCAGCGCGAGCGTCCTGGCGGCGTCCAGGCGGCCGATCCAGCCGGACACCAGCGGCTGCACGATGACGATCAGCACCCCGTTCAGCGCCATCGCCACCCCGAACTCCCCGGTGGACAGTCCTGCCTGCTTGACCATCGCGACCGGCAGCATGGTCACGGTCTGCATGTACACCAGCGCCTGTCCCAGCACGACGAGCGTGAAGGCGACCATCACCCGGTCGCGCAGCACCACGCCGAACCCGCCCGTCGACTCGCGTTCGGCCGTGCGGGTCTCGGGGACCGCCCGCCAGACCAGTACGGCGAAGATCACGCTGCTGACGGCGTCGATCCAGAACAGCCAGCCGAATCCGAGCTGGGCCAGCCACCCGCCCGCCGTCATCCCGACCGCGTAGCCGAGGTTGATGGCCCAGAACAGCAGCCCGTACGCCCTGGGCCGCTCTACCGGCGAGACCAGGTCCGCCACCAGCGCGTTGGACGCGGGCCGGTAGGCGTCGACCACCAGCCCCAGCACGAACATCGAGGTCGTGATCGCGGCCAGGGAGGTGCTGTATCCCAGGGCCAGCATCGCGGCCGCGGTGGCGATCATGCTGCCGGACAGCGTGGCCCGCCGCCCGATCCGGTCGGTCAGCCACCCGCCGAGCAACTGCGAGATCAGCGACCCCGCGCCGAACACGGCCATCACGAGCCCCGCGCCCGCCACCGAGACGCCTCTGGCCTGTGTCAGATAGACGCCGGTGAACGGCATCACCATGGTGCCCAGGCGGTTCACCAGCGTGCCGCTCCACAGGGCCCAGAACGGCCGGGGGAGTCCGCCCACCTGGGACCTCAGGAACGATTGCTTCTCAATCACAGTGCTAGTCACGGGACTAAGCCTGATCTTTCGCCTTTGGTGGCCGCGAACGATTTAGGGCACACTAAAAGGTATGTCGGTGATGTGGGTGATGCGGCCGGAGGACGTCGCGCGGATCAGGTTCGCGTTCTCGCCGATGTGGGAGCTGGTCGCCAGCCTGCGTACGCTGCAGGACCCGGCCAGGCAGTCGATCCACCTGCCGTGGATCAAGTGCGTGCGCTCCCGCCTCGCGGAACTGGATCTGACCGAGTTGTTCGCGCTCGTCCCGCCGAGCGGCTATCTCGCCGACTTCATCACACCGCCGCCCGACACACCGCTGCCGGACTTCACCGCCGAGCTGGATCGCGTACGGCTCACCCCGCCGGAACGGGCCCGCGCCGAGGCGGCCCAGGTACGGGGAACGGACCGGGCGGTGATCGAACGGTTCATGGATGATCCGGCGGCGGGCGTGGCCCGGGTCGCCGACGCGCTGCGGGCTTACTGGGAGGCGTGCTTCGCCGAGTTCTGGCCGCGCGTCTACGGGCTGCTGGAGCGCGACGTGCTGCGCAGGTCGCGGCAGCTGGCCCAGGGCGGTGCCCGCGAGCTGTTCGCGGCGCTCGATCCGGCCGTGGCGTGGACGGGGGAGCGGCTGCACATCGACCGGCCGTGGTGCTCGATGGACAGGCACGGCGACGGGCTGCACGGCGACGGGCTGGTGCTGGTGCCGAGCGCGTTCTACTGGCCGTCGGTGGCCGTGATGTCGGCTCCGTACCAGTCGATGCTGGTCTATCCGGTGCTGGGCGTCGGGACGCTGTGGGAGCAGGGGCCGCCGCCCGCGCCCGAGGCGCTGGCGGCGCTCATCGGGCGCAGCCGGGCGCGGATCCTGCTCGCGCTGGCCGAGCCCAGCACGACCTCGGCGCTGGCCGGGCGCATGTCGCTCACGCCCGGCGCGGTCAGCCAGCACCTCGGCGTGCTCAGCGGTGGCGGGCTGGCCGTCGGGATGCGCGTCGGCAAGCAGGTCGTCTACCGCCGCACCGCCGCGGGCGACACGCTGGCCGCGAGCACGCCCGCCCCCACGCTTGCTCCCATGCCCGCGATGCCGGTGACGCCCGTCCCCACGCCCGCCATGGCCGGTCGTCAGGTGTAGCGGGTCGACTCCAGGAGCCAGTCGAGGTGGGCACGCGGCGCGGCCAGGTAGGCGCACGCCACCTTGCTCACGTCGCGCGCCAGCCTGGGCGTGAGCGTGTCGAGCGGCAGGCTCCGGGCCGCCTCGCGCATGTCCTGGCAGCGCTCGGCGATCCGGTCGAGCACCCAGGCCGTGGCCTCCGGCTGGTCCAGGCCGAGCTGGTGCATCACGACCACGACGAGGTTGTGCCCGTCGCCGCGTTCCTTGGGCAGTGAGGCCACGTCGTTGCACCAGGCGGTCACGTCGGTGCAGGCGTCGACGAGCCGCTGCCACGGCTCGCAGGCGTGCACCCACGCGGGCACCTCCACGCGCAGGCACGGCTCCACGAGGTCGTAGAGGTACGGGCCGACGGTCCCCCTGCGCAGCGCCGGATACTGCTCCAGGGTCGGTACGCGGCCCGTGGCGCGGTTCTCGGCCTCGATGCGGCAGGCGTCGTGCTGACGCCGCAGATTGGCCGCGAACCTGGTCCGCCACAGGTCGCTCATCCGGGCGCTGGTCACCCGCCACAGGTCGGCGAAGGCCGCCTCCAGCGGGTGGGCCGCGCCGCCCGCCAGCAGGCCCTGGAAGACCTCCAGCCGGCCCGGCCCCTCGTCGAGCTCATCGTCGAGGTTGAACAGCCAGGTCAGCCACTGCGCGAACAGCGCCGCCGCGGCCGCGTCGAACTCGGCGAACGCGCGGCCCGCCATGCGGTGGAACCCCACACCGGGACCGGCGTGGAGATCGGTCCGCCGGGCCCAGTCAAGGACGGCCGCCTCGATCGCGTACACGGCCGGATGCATGCGGCAGGGCTCCGCCATGGCGGGCACCCGCTCGGTGAGCACCAGCAGCGTGGTGGCGGCGGGCGCCCCGCGGCGCGGCCCGGGAGCCAGCGGCTTCCACTGGAGCATGGACCTCAGGGCGGTGCGTACCGAGGTGATCACGTCGGTACTCATAGGGGACCAAAGAGCCAGTTGCCCGCGGCGCTCGGGTCGTCGCTGACGTAATACTGCCGGGCGGCCACGATCAGCTCGTCCACGGTCAGCACACCCCTGCCCACCCGGTCGAGCCGGTCGAACGCCTCGTCCACGTCGTCGTAGGCGGTGCCGAAGGCGCTCAGCAGCATACGGAACTCGCGGGGCCCGATCAGGCCGTCGCCGTCGTCGTCGCAGAGGCTGGCCACGGCCGCCGTGGCGGGCCGGAACACCGGGTCGTACAGGTCGCCCTCGACGAACGCCGCCGTCATGCCTTCGCGGAACTCCTCCCGCAAGATCTGGCAGTCGGCGTCCCGGCCGAGCACTTCGGACAGAGTCGACCAGATCCCATCGAAACCGGCGACGAGATCGCTGCCGGTGACCGAGGTTGGGGACTCTCCGAATCCCACCAGGAGCCGTGCACCCAACCCCAGCAGGTCCACCCGCTCGATGACGCCCTCGCCGCCCGCGTCGATGTGGTCGAAAGCCCTGTCAAGCTTGTGATTGAGCAGGTCGATAGCCACCAATGCCTCCCCCGAGACTGACTGCGTGATCACGATAGGTCCGGCCGGGCTCTTTGTCAGCGAGGCTCGCACCGAGACCCCACGTAACGTGTGCGAAACACGGACACGGCATCCTGATAGGGAACTCAGTACTGTCTTCGCTAGGGGATGCTTTGGACCGCCAGCAGGAGTTCGTGCTCCGCACGCTCGAGGAACGCGACATCCGGTTCATCCGGCTCTGGTTCACCGACGTTCTCGGCTTCCTGAAGTCGGTGGCGATAGCCCCGGCCGAGCTCGAAGGCGCCTTCGCCGAGGGCATCGGCTTCGACGGCTCGGCCATCGAGGGCTTCGCCCGGGTCTACGAGGCCGACATGCTGGCCAAGCCGGACCCGGCGACGTTCCAGATCCTGCCGTGGCGCAGCGAGACGCCGGGCGCGGGCCGCATCTTCTGCGACATCCTCATGCCGGACGGCTCGCCGTCGCACGCCGACCCGCGCTGGGTGCTCAAGCGCACGCTCGCCAAGTGCGCCGACATGGGCTTCACCTTCTACACCCACCCGGAGATCGAGTTCTTCCTGCTGAAGAACCGGCCCGAGCCGGGTCAGCGCCCCGAGCCGATCGACTCCGGCGGCTACTTCGACCACACCCCGCACAGTTCGGGCCACGACTTCAGGCGCCAGGCGATCATGATGCTGGAGTCGATGGGCATCTCGGTCGAGTTCAGCCACCACGAGGGCGCGCCCGGCCAGCAGGAGATCGACCTGCGCTACGCCGACGCGCTAACGACGGCCGACAACATCATGACCTTCCGGCTGGTGATGAAGGAGGTGGCGCTGGAGCAGGGCATCTGGGCCTCCTTCATGCCCAAGCCGTTCACCGAGCACCCGGGCTCCGGCATGCACACCCACATGTCGCTGTTCGAGGGCGACCGCAACGCCTTCTACGAGGCCGGTGCCGACTACCAGCTCTCCAAGACCGGCCGCTCGTTCATCGCCGGGCTGCTCAAGCACGCCGCCGAGATCACGGCCATCACCAACCAGTGGGTCAACTCCTACAAGCGTCTCTGGGGCGGCGCGGAGGCCATCGCGGGCCAGGGCGGCGAGGCGCCGTCCTACGTCTGCTGGGGCCACAACAACCGGTCCGCGCTGGTGCGCGTGCCGATGTACAAGCCGCACAAGGGCGGCTCGACGCGCATCGAGTTCCGCTCGCTCGACTCGGCCTGCAACCCCTACCTGGCCTTCGCGCTGATCCTCTCGGCCGGCCTGAAGGGCATCGAGGAGGGCTACGAGCTCCCGGCCGCCGCCGAGGACAACGTGTGGACGCTCACCAGCGCCGAGCGGCGCGCCCTGGGCATCCAGCCGCTGCCGCAGTCGCTGGACGAGGCCATCGCGGTCATGGAGCAGAGCGAGCTGGTGGCCGAGACGCTGGGCGAGCACGTCTTCGACTTCTTCCTGCGCAACAAGCGGACGGAGTGGCGCGAATACCGCCGCCACGTCACCGAGTTCGAGCTTGGCCGCTACCTGCCGGTCCTGTAAGCGCGGGGCGGCGGGTGCCTCGTGACACGCGCCGCCCGAGCTTCGAGCCAGACGGTATCTGTGCCTGGCGTCAACAGGTCGTATCGACATTTTCCAGAACGAGTTAAATCGTCGGCTTCCCCAGAGTACCGCCGAGGGTGCCGGGTATCCACCTGCCGGAAACCTGGATCAGGGCGGCGAATTACGGGTCATGACCCTGTCCCGGAAAGCTGGGCCAACGCCGCCCTTGCCGACGACTCGACGGAGGACGACTCGTGACCATTACGCCGACTTTGCAGGCACCGCCATTTCCCGGCGTCATCAAAAAGCCTCAGCAGGGCGAAGCCGTAAAGAAATGGCAGCAGCGGATGCAGGACCGCGGCTGGCACATCAAAGTAGACGGGATCTATGGAACGGAAAGCGAGCGTCTCTGCAAGAACTTCCAGGCCGAGAAGCACCTCCAGGTCACCGGCGTCGTCGACGAGACGACGTGGGACAAGACGTGGACGGCCCCGAGCGCGGTGGCTCCGCCGTTCCCCGGTCGCGTCCTCAAGCAGCCGCCGATCATGAACGGCGAGGATGTGCGGCAGTGGCAGGACGAGATTAACAAGCGCGGCTGGCCCCTCATGGTCGACGGGAGCTACGGGCCAAAGAGCGAAGAAATCTGCCGCCAATTCCAGAAAGAGCACGCGCTCGTGGTCGACGGTCGCGTCGGGCGGAACACCTGGACCAATACCTGGGTAGAGACGATCTGAACTCGCTTGCCGAAAGTCGGAGCTTCGTTTAGTTCGGACCTCGTCCTGGTAAGGCGGCCCCTCACCGGCAAAATGCGGTGAGGGGCCGCTCGCATTGTCAAACGGTGTCGACGCGCCAGGCGAGTACGCGGCCGTAGTGGGACTGGCCGTACACGTGCGGTTTTCCGCGGATGGTCGCCACGGCCACGGAGCGTACCGGGCGGGCGAACGCGCCCAGCACCGCCACCCGGCGCCGCGGGGCGGCGGCGTCCCACAGCGTCACCGTGCCGTCCTCGGTCCCGGTCACCAGCAGGACCCGATCGTCGTGCTCGACCAGGCTCAGGCAGGTGACGGTCGAGGTGTGCGCGATCCACTCCCGGCGCTCGCCGGCGGCAGCATCCCATAGGTGCACATACCTCCCGCTGCCGACGGCGAGTACATCGCGGTCGGCGATCCGGCCCATGGCCAGGCCCGCACCGGCGTCGTCCACGCCGAGCGTCCGGATGTGCCGGCCGGTCAGCGGGTTCCACAGGTCCACCTCGCTGTCGCGCCGCGTGGCCAGCACCGGCTGATCCCCGGCCCGGCCGAAGGCACTCTCGCTCAGCGCGAACCCCCACCTGGGCAGCTTGGCCACGCACTCCTGCGTGACCGGGTCCCACACCTCGGCGCCGGCGGCGAGCAGCGCCCGGCCGTCGACCTCGCCGAAGGCCAGAGCGGTGGGTGAGGAGTGGTCCAGGCCGCCGAAGGTGACCCGGCCGCCCTCGGCGTCGTCCTTCCGCGCGATCCCGCGGATCTTGCTCAGCGGCTGCCACAGCATGGTGCCGTACGCGGCACAGCCACTGCTCGCGATGTACGGCCGACCGGTCACCTGCCCGGCCGCCAAGCCTCGGCAGCAGTGGTCGTAGGGCGATATGTCGCAGTCGTGGCCACGGCCGCTCTGGCGGCAGCCCAACGAGCCGATCTTCTTCCCATTCGTCGCGTCCACCAGGAGCACGGTGTCGCTGTGCGTGCCGACGGCCAGGGCGGGCGCGCCCCGCGCCGTGGTGAACAGCGCCAGCCCCGACCCGCCGTAGCCGGTCCGCCGGTGCTGATGCGGCGTCTGCGCGTCCCACACCTGCACCGTCCCGTCGAGCCCACCCGTGGCCAGGCAGAGACGTCCCGCCAGGCTCCCGAAGGCGGCGGTCGTGATCAGGCGGGTGTCGGCGTCCAGGTCGATGTCCGTCTTGTGGCCCGGGTGCCTGATCACCGCCTTCGCGGGCCGTTCCCACTCCTTGCCGGTGTCGGTGTGGTTCGCCACGAGCATGACGTTCCGCCCGGCGTGGGTGGTCATGGCCACCGGTCCCTGGTCGCGGTCGAACCCTCGGTCGCGGGATTTGTCGCGGAGGTCGTCCAGTTTCAGGTAGACCAGCTCGCGGCTTTGCACCGTGTAGCCCGGCGGGTGTTCGACGCGGACCACCACACCGGCTTCGGGCCGCCCGTTCGACTCGCCCATCAGTAGGGGCGGAGTGAGGCCGTCCTGCTCCATGTCCGCCCAGATGTCGTCCAGTTCGGCCGTCGCCAGTCGCTCGCCGGTGGCGACGTCCCACACGTGCAGCTCGTACGGGGACAGAGCGGCCAGCACCGTCCGCTCACCCAGCTTCGCCACACCGAGGTCGAGTACCGCGTCCCGCTCCTCCGCGCGCAGTGCGCGCACGAGCTCGCCGGTGGCCGGATCCAGCAGGTCGACGCGCCCGTCCTCGTCGTCCTCCGGGTAGCCGCGGTTGTGGAAGCCGATGGCCACGGCGAGCAGCGTCCGCCCGCCCTCGGCCTCGACGAAGGTCAGGGCTGTCGGGTAACCGCCGATCAGGTCGCGGGTGAATCCGCTCGCGCCGGTGAGCGGATTCCAGGTACGGATCGTGCCGCCGTCGTCGCCGCCGGCAAGTATTGGGCGGCCGTCCACCACGCCGAACGCCAGGGCGCGGACGCTCGCCGTATGACCCTCCAGGTCCAGCTCGGAACGGCCCTCCAGGTTCGGCCTGGGCTGGCTCTTCAGGTTCGGCCTGGGCCGGTCGAACATGGCGCGAAGTCGTACCACGTGGTCGTCGCCGCCGCTGGCCACGAACGTGCGGTCCTCGAACTCGCCCACCGCCACCGCCCAGACCGGGCCGTCGTGCCGGGCCGGGCACACGTGGAAGGCCGTGGGTCGTTCGCCGGTCTCCCACGCCAGGGTCCAAGTCCCCGGCTCCAGGGTCCGTGTCCCCAGCTCTGCCGAGTCCAATGCCGCCAGGGCCTCCGGTTCCTCGGCGGCGGCGGTCGCGCGCAGGAACTCGAGCCGTTCGGGGCCGGGCAGCGTGCGGAGCCGCGGGAGTGCCCGGCGGCAGGCCCGCAGCAGTGCCGGCGGCCATGACCCGTCGAGCGGGCCGTGCGGGAGCGTCGGACCGGCCTCGGTCAACGAGGTGAGATCGAGCGGCATCGTCGCTGTCCCTCCTCTTGCGCTCGATCCTCTCGCGCTCGATCAGAATCTAATGATCGTGATCGCCAAGGTACGGCGGGCTTCGCCAAATCGTGATCATCTACGCGGCGGACATCTCCTCTCCCTCGCGGAACCGGCGCATCACTGAGTCCCGAGCGTCGGCCCGGGTGGATGGCGCGGCGGTCACTGGAACGCGTAGCACTCCACTTCGGCTCGGCGATAGGACAGGTGCTTGGCCACGGAGTCCCGCACGCACGCGCGTTCGTTCGCGCTCAGCCGCAACATGCCGCACACCGTCACGCTGGAATAGGTGCGGCAATCCAGCGAGGAATCGACCTCCCCGACGCGGTAGTTCGCCCTGACCGCCGCGCGGCACTCCGAACGTGCCTGCGATGTGTTGGCGTACCTGCATTGATGCAGCAGGACCTCGTACTGGGATTCGCTGACCTGGTGGCGGTCGCCGTCCCAGGCGGGGATCGTTCCGAACATGGGGAGCAGCCACAACCCGGCGGCGGCGATGATGAATTTCATGGCTTCCCTCCAACACGCGCGAGGCACTGGCGGGGAGACGTCGCAGTCCACATCACCTGCTGAACTACCCCCGTCTGGATACTTCAGTCGCAGGCCACGGCCTCGTGGGGCCGACCGGCCGCGGCCCCCTCGATTGGCCGAGGGGCGCCGCGTCGTCAGGTCAGAAGTACTTCGAGGTCAGGTCCGTCGTCGGCCAGGTGGTGATCTTGACGGCGTTCATCTGGCCGTCGATCACGTCGAAGTCCGGCGTCCCCGTCTCCTCGCGCCGGTTGAACACCGCCGCGTAGCTCCAGCCGTTCTGCAGCCGCGCCAGGTACGAGAACGTGCCCGGCATCGAGCCGTTGTGCCAGGTGTTGAGGTGCCCGGTCACCTGCCGGACCCACCAGCCGCCGCCGTACCAGGAGCCGGAGGAGGTGACGCCGGTCTCCGGCTTGGCGAACAGCTTGGCGATCGACGCCGTGCTCAGCACCGTGCCCGGCCGGTCGAAGGCGAGCGTCCAGCGGACGAGGTCCACGGCCGAGGCCAGCCAGCCGCCGTTGGCGTCCTGGTTGGGCATGTTGAAGCCGCCGTACGGGTACGGCACGACGGTGCCTGACTCGTCCATGACGGTCTTGTTCGTGTACTGGGACTGGTACATCACCTCGCCGGCCGCGGCCTCGGTCCTGAGGCTCTTGCCGAGGCGCATCCGGGTGATGCCGAGGGGCTTGAGCAGCTTCGTCTTGACGTACGTCTCGTACGACATGCCCGACACCTTCTCGATGATCCGGCCGAGCAGCATGTAGCCGTAGTTGCTGTAGACCATCTTCGAGCCGGGGGCGAAGTCGAGCTGCCGGCCCGTGGCGTACTTGATGATCTCGGCGTGGCCGATCGGCAGCGGTACGTCCAGCGCGGCCGAGATCGTGTGGTCCAGCCAGAGCTGGTCCTGCTTGGAGGTGTCGCGGTCCCAGCCGCCCAGGTGCTGCATCAGCCGGAGCACGGTGACCTGGTTCATCCGGGTGTCGGCGGGGGTGAGGCCGAGCAGCGTGGTCACCTTGGCCGAAAGGCTCAGTTTGCCGTCCTGCACCAGCCGCATGATGGCGGCGGAGGTGATGTTCTTGCTCAGGCTGGCGATGCGGAACAACGACGTCGGGGTGACGGCGGGGATCGCCTGGGCGCCGGTGCTGTAGCGATAACCGCGGGCCAGGACGATCTTTCCGCTCTTCATGACCGCCAGCTGGGCGCAGGAGATCTCGCGTTCCTTCACAAAGGTCTTGATCACGTTGTCGAACCCGGCCAAGGACGCGGGAGCGGTCCCCGACGTCTCCACCACCGGAACGGGTGCGGCGAGCGCCGGCCGAGCCGTCATCGCGGCGGCGGGTACGGCAATGGCCCCCGCTTTGAGCAGGCTCCTACGAGTGAGCATCCGGCGAGTGAGCATTGTCACTTCTGACTCCTAGGTAACATCCGTGCAAAGTTGGGCCCGTATCTTACGGACATGGAGGATCCGGCGCAGCCCGGGTCTCCCGCTGGGAAGTTCTACGGCCCCGCGAGGGTTATGCGGTGGGCAAAGACCCCGTCAGGGTGTGGGAAACTGATCGTCCGTTGAAATCGGCTCGTTCCAAAACGACTTTTCGGATATTTCGCCATTTGGGCGATGTTGGAGGGTGTGGCATGACGACGGCTGCCCTGCAGACCGTGCTGACCGTTCCTGAGCGTTTCAGGGGCCCGGCTGGAGTCGCCAACGGCGGCTGGATAGCCGGCACCATGGCGGAGGCCTTGGGCGGCGACAGATCGGCGGTCGAGGTCACGCTGCACGCGCCCACCCCGCTGGAGACCGACCTGTGCCTGGAGCACGTCGCCAACACGGTGTCCCTCCACGAAGGCGACAAGCTGCTGGTCGAGGCCATCCCGGTGGCCGAGGACCTGACGGCGCCCGAGTTCGTGCCGTTCAACGACGCCGCTCGCGCCGAGGCCGGCTTCCCCGGCTGGCGGGGCCACGCCTTCCCCGAGTGCTTCGCGTGCGGGCTGCGCGAGCCGGGTGACGGGCTGCGGATCTTCCCCGGCCCGGTCGAGGGGACCGACCTGGTGGCCGCCGGGTGGCGGGTGCCGTTCACGGTGGCCGACGAGGACGGTGTGCCCGCCTCCGTGGTGGGGGCGGCGCTCGACTGCATCACCGGCTGGGCCCACTTCGGGCCCGGCGAGTCGGCGCTGCTCGGGCGGCTGGCCGTACAGATCCATCGGCGGCTGTACGCGGGCGGGGCATACTCCGTCGTGGCCCGCGCGACCGGCCGCGAGGGGCGCAAGCTGTTCGGCGAGAGCGCGATCTACGAGGTCGACGGCACCCTCGTGGCCGCTGCCCGCGCCACCTGGATCGCTCCCCGCGAAGCCTGAGACGCATCCCTGCCCAGGGAGGGTTCAGGACGTGAGCCGGTCGGCGACGACCGACGCGCAGCGCTCGTCGAACATGATCGTGTAGTGGTTGCAGTCGGGGATCACCTCGTCGGCGAGCCCCGGCAGGCGGGCGGTCCACGTGGCCGCCAGCGCGTCGGGCAGCATGCCGGTGTCCTGGTTGAGCAGCCCGCGCGGCGCCCTGATCAGCGAGAGCGGTGCCTTGATCGCGCTCAGCGCCGCGCCGATGCGCTCGGACTCGGTGAGCATCCACCGCCCGTCCTCGCGCACCGCCTCACCGGCCACGCGCGAGCGCAGTGCGCCCTCGGTGCCGGTCAGGTCATAGCGCACGTACGCCTCGGCGTCGGCGTTCCAGTTGTCGAGGAAGGCCGGGTGCGCCATGAAGAAGCCGACGTACGCCTCCGGTGTCGGGAATGTCCGGCGCAGTCGTTCCACGGCCGGTCCCAGGGTGGCCTCCAGGACCTCGTCAGGATCGGCGCCCTCGGGCAGCGGCAGCGGGAGGCCGCCGTCGACGAGCACCACGCGGGCGAAGTCGCGTTCGGCACCGGCCAGCGCGGCGACGTAGGCGCCCATGGAGTGCCCGGCCAGCACGGCCTCGGGGCCCGCGCCCACGTGGTCGGCCACGCGCAGCACGTCTTCCGCGTGCCGGGTCAGCCCGTACGGGCCGGGCAGCGCGGCGCTGTGCCCGCGACCGCGCAGGTCCATCGCGACCAGAGACCAGTCGGCGGGCAGCAGCCGCGCCACCGCGCCCCAGGCCATCAGCGAGGCGGTGATCCCGTGCACCGCGATGATCAGGCGTGGTCCCGTGCCGAACGTGGCGACCCGCAGGCCGTCGACCTCGTCGAGTCTCATAGCCGGATCTTAAGGACAAACCTTCTGGTAGGGCAGTCCTGGCACGAAGCTTCGCCACTCGCCGGGGCTCAGCGACCGGCCGGCGCGGGCGCAGATCGCGGCCACCATCTTGCCCGGCTCGACCGGCCGCTCGCGTAGGGCCCCTGCCTCGTCCAGGGTGAGCACTCCCGAGCCGTCGACGGTGAACGACGGGCCGTAAAGGTCGCCGTTGCTGCTGTCGCCGTCGTCGAGAGTGCCCAGGTCCGCGCCGGCGGCCAGGTCGACGAGCCGTAAACGGTGGTCGCGCGTGACCAGCGCCACCACGTCCTCGCTGGGTGACCTGACCGCGACGTCCCCGCCCTCGAGCCGGCCCAGGGCGGCCTGGCGGGCCCGCTTCCCGGTGGCGGTGTCGTAGACGCTCACGCGACCGCGGGAGTCCGCCACCGCCAGTGACCTGCCGTCGTGGGTGAAGACCACGTCGGTGACGGTCGTGCCCTGGCCGGTGCCCCCGAACGGCTTGCCCAGCCGCCGGCCCGACGCCGCGTCGAACAGGTACTGCTCGCCGGACCCCACCGCCAGTACTTTGCCGTCGGGGGAGAAGTCGGCGTCACGTACCTTGCCCACCTTCGCCGACCACAGCTGGCGCTTCGATTTCCAGTCCCAGACGCTCACCGCGTAGCGGCGGGACACGTCCTGGTCGCTGTACTCCAGCCCGGTGGCCAGCTTCGTGCCGTCGGGGCTGAAGGCCAGGAAAGTGGTCTCGTATTCCGCCAGGTCGCCGCGGGGCGCCGCCTGCGCGAGCGTGCGCCGCGTGCCGCTGTCGAGGACCGTGAACCCGCTGATGCCGCCCACCGCGGCCAGCCGCCCGTCGGGGCTGATCGCCGCGGCGTCCGCCGGGTCGGAATCGGGCCTCTTCATCACCGGGGCGCCGAGTGACCCGCGCGGGTCGGCGAGGAAGACCTGGTAGCCGTCCTCGGAGCTCAGGACCTGCCGCGCGCCGGGACCGAACTTCGCCCACGACCACGAGGGCGCCTGTTTCGGCGCGCGCACCGCGAAGTCGCTCAGGTCCACGGTGAGGACGCGGTCCTCGCTGAGATAGCGCAGGGTGTGGCCGTCGAAGCCGACCTGAGGCAGCGGCACGGAATCGTCCTCAGTGCCGCCGGGCAGGGTCAGCGTGGTGAGCAGCCGGTCGTATGCCCGCCAGACCTGGATGTCCTGCCCGGTCGCCGAGGCGAGCAGCCGCCCGTCGGCGCTGAAGGTCACCGCGCCGCCGTTCCAGATGTCCACTTCGTTCCCGAGATTCTCCGTCTGTCCGCCCGGGCGGTACGTGATCCGCAGCTTTCCGCCCACGAGCCGCACCGCCGACTTGCCGTCGGGTGAGACGACCGGGCGAGTGGCGAGCGGGCTCTTCGCCCGGGTGCCGGTCCGCAGGTCCCAGGTGTATTCGTACTGGTCGAGGATGATCAGCGCGTACCGGTCGGTCGTCCCGTACCGGACGCCGACCGGTGTGCCCGTGTCGTCGCCCACGTCATGGCCGAACGTCCACGTCCCGGCGGCCTTGCCGGTGCGCAGGTCCCATACCCGCGCCCGCTTGTTGGTGACCACCAGCAGGTTCCGGCCGGTGGGGGAGAGGGCGGCGGTCAGCGGCCGCTCGCCCGCCAGGCCGAGCCGGCCGATGCCGCCGCTCCGCTTGCCGGTGCGTACGTCCCAGAGCCTGACCGCGTCGTCGCTCACGCTGGCCAGCGTCCTGCCGTCGTGGCTCAGCAACCGCAGCGCGTCACCCGAGGCGGCGGGGTCCCTGAAGGCGGCGACCTCGCGCTGCGCCAGCGAAGCGGTCAGCGCGGCCCTGGTCTGCGGGGTTCGGTCCAGCCGCCAGGCGGCCACGCTCAGCAGCATCGCCGCCCTCGGGTCGCTCTTGCGCAGCGTGCCCGCGAACTGCGCCAGCCGCGCCGCCTCCGCCTGGTCGCGCTGCGCGGCGATCCGATCGGCCCGCTCATCGGCGAGCGCGCTCTGCTGGACGGCCAGGCCGGTCGCGAGCAGCGAGATCACCAGCAGGGCCGCCAGGCTGATGGAGACGAGTCTGGTCCGCCTGCTCCTGCGCCTGGTCAGACCGGCGCCCGCGTCGAGGAAGTCGCGTTCGGCGGTGGACAGGGTGATGTTCCTGCGGGCGGTGGCCGCCCACCGCAGCGCGTTCTCCAGACTGCTGCCCTGCAACAGGTCGCCGTCCCTGCGCCCGGCCCGAGCCCACCGCTGCGCGGCGGTCAGGATCTCCTTGTGTACGGCCAGGCCGTCCCGGTTGGCCTCGACCCAGCGGCGAAAGCGCGGCCAGGCGAGGGGCAGGGCGGGGCGGGCCAGCCAGACCTCCTCGCCTTCCCTGGACAGCAGGTAGCCGAACACCTCCAGGATCCGGGTGACCGACGAGACCTCGGGCAGCGGCCGGCCCTCGACGAGTTCGGCCAGCTCGGCCCGCCGTACCGCGAGGCCGCCCTGCTCGCTCACCGTGATCAGCCGGAGGAAGACCTCGGGCGCGAGTTCGCGCTCCTCAGCGGACAGCAGCGCGTACGCCTCCTCGGCCAGCGTGCCCAGCGCGGGATCGTGGGCGGGGGCGCCCACCCGCGCGGCCTCCCTGCCGCCGGCGGCGAGCAGCAGGCCGGTGTCGAGGCCGCCCTCGGCGCTCACCAGGGCCAGCAGCAGCTCGCGCGCGGACGGGCGCTCCAGCGGGTCCTTGCTGAGCGCCGCGGCCACCAGCGGGCGCAGCGTGGCGGGCAGGACGCCCAGGTCGGGCCGGGCCGACAGCACCCGATGCATGACCGCGCCCAGGTTCTCGGCTTCGAACGGGTCGGTGCCGCTCGCCGCGTAGACCATGATCGCGCCCCAGGCGAACACGTCGGCGGGCGTCCCGGCCCGCTGCCCGCCGAATACCTCGGGCGCCATGTACGTGGGCGTGCCCGTCACCAGGCCCGTCGCGGTGAGCGACATCTCCGCGGTCCGCGCCACGCCGAAGTCGATCACCCGCGGCCCGTCGGGACCGAGCAGCACGTTGTCGGGCTTCAGGTCGCGGTGGATCACCCCGGCGTCGTGGATGGCGGTCAGCGCGGTCGCCACGGCCGTGGCCAGCCGGTGCAGCTCGCCGCCGCCGAAGCGACGTCCCTCCGTGACGGCCTTGCGCAGGCTGGGGCCCTGGACGTACTCGCTGACGATGTACGGCCTGGGCCCCTCCAGTTCGGCTTCCAGGACGCTCGCGGTGCAGAACGCGGCCACCCGGCGCGCCGCGGTCGCCTCCCTGGCCAGTTGCGCCGACTGGTCGCCGTGCAGCACCTTGATCGCCACCCGGCGGCCGTCCTCTGCGTAGCCCTCGTAGACCACGCCCTGGCCGCCCGTGCCTAGCCGCCCGGCCAGCCAGTAGTTGCCCAGCCGCTGGGGATCCCCGTCGATCAACTTGTCCACGGGCAGTTGGATGCATGCGGCTTGGAGAAAGTTTGGGCGGATAAATTACTCCTTATGAGGATTACGGTCATTGAGCACGAGGCAGACGCGACTCTCGGCTACCTGGGCGACTGGCTGGGGCCGGTCTGCGACGTCGTACGCCCGTACTTGGGCGAGGAGGTTCCCGAGCGCGCCGCCGACGGGCTGATCGTGCTCGGTGGGGAGACGGCGGCGTGGGAGGACGATCGCTGCCCGTGGCTGCCCGCCACCCGTGACCTGCTGGCCCGCTCCGTCGAGGACGGTACGCCCACGCTGGCCATCTGCCTCGGCGCGCAGCTGATGACCCTGGCCTGCGGCGGCACTGTGGAGCGGGGCGGCGAGGGGCTGGAGGTGGGCGTCTGCGAGGTGGTCGCGCTGCCCGCCGCGGCCGCCGATCCGCTGCTGTCCGGTGTCTCTACGGCCGTCGCCGTCCAGTTCCACCAGGACGTGATAGCCCAGCTGCCCGACGGGGCGGTGCCGCTGATGACGGGCACACCGTACCCGAACCAGGCGTACCGGCTCGGCACGGCGGCCTGGGCGGTGCAGTTCCACCCCGAGGCCACGCCGGAGATCTTCACCTCGTGGACCACGGCCTCGGGCCTCGGCGCGGCTGGCGAGCTGAACGCGGCGGTCGGCGCGGCCGAGGAGGCGCTCATCGCCACCTGGTGGCCGTTGGCCGAGGCGTTCGGGCGCCTGGTCGCCGACAGGGCGGGGGCGGACCTCGAGCCGGTTCAGGGCATGTCCTGAGTCGTTCTCTGACGCGCGCTGGCTGTTCCTGGTCTGCGTCGGCTGACGTCCGCGCGCACCGGCCGCCGTGCCGGATGGGTTACCGGCGGCCGGTACGGGGCCGGGTGAGCGCGTGGGCGAGTGCGTGGACGCCGCCCAGGACGAGCGGCAGCGCGGCCAGCCCGGCCAGGGCCGACCCGGCGCCCGCCGTCGGCACCCCTGACGCCTTGAGTCGCCGCCACGCCCACACCGTGAACGGGATCACCACCACCGGCGCTGTCACCACGCCGGGCGTGTAGCCGCGCGCGAGCGCCGACTGCACCAGATGCCCCACCCCGTGCAGCCCGAACCCGGCCAGCACCGCCTGGAACACCGGGCTGCGTCCTCCGGTGCGCGCCCCCATGGCCGACGCCCCGGCCATGACGCCGCCCATGAGCCCGATCGCCACGTTCACCTGCCGCTGGGACATCTCCAGCCGCTGCCACGGGACCCGTGGGTAGCGCCGCTCCAGCTCGGGCCGGTGCTCGCGGGTCCAGCGGGCCATCGTGGCCAGTTCCTCCGCGTCGTGCGCCGCCCAGGCCGCGAGCAGCCCCCACGTCACCGTCGCCGGCACGCCGTCCATTCCGACCCCCAAAACACAACGCAACGTTGCGTTCCACTTTAGGCTTCAGGGGTGGCGGGCTGTCAAGATAGGGTGGTGCCGAGGATCGAGTCCACCGCCGCCCGCCTGGCCAAGCTCGGCTTCGCCGACGGCGCGCGGGCCGCGACCCTGGTACGACAGTCGGGGGCAGAGCTGGACGACCTGCTCAAAGGACTGGTAGCCGTGTCCGACCCCGATCTGGCGCTCGCCTCACTGACCCGCCTGGCCGAGCGTGAGCCCCGCGTGCTCGACACGCTGCGCGCCGACGAAGACCTCCAGGGCAGGGTGCTCGCGGTGCTCGGGGTGAGCGCCGCCTTGGGGGAGCACCTCGTACGCCATCCCGAGCAGGTGGGGCTGCTGGCCCTGCCCGAGCTGGGAGACGCGCGGGCCGAGTTGCTGCGCGCCGTCGGCGCCGAGCCGGAGCAGGACGAGCCCACCGCGTCGGATCCCGGCGCGCTGGTGGCGCTGCGGGTCGCCTACCGCGGGCGGCTGCTGCATCTGGCCGCCCGCGACCTCACCGGGCAGATCGGGCTGCCCGACGTCACCGCCGAGCTGTCCGACCTCGCGGGCGCGGCGCTGGAGGCCGCGCTGGCCATCGCGCGGGCCGAGGTCGACGCGAGCGACGTACGGCTGGCGGTGGTCGGCATGGGCAAGCAGGGCGCCAGGGAGCTCAACTACATCAGCGACGTTGACGTGATCTTCGTGGCCGAGCCGCGCGAAGGCGCCGACGAGACGGCGGCCCTGCGCGGTGCCACCCGCCTGGCCCAGGCCATGATGCGGGCCTGCACGGCGACCACTCCCGAGGGCGCGCTGTGGGAGGTCGACGCCGGGCTGCGGCCCGAGGGCCGCGCGGGGCCGCTGGTCCGCACGCTGGCCAGCCATCTGGCCTACTACCGGCGCTGGGCCAAGACCTGGGAGTTCCAGGCGCTGCTCAAGGCGCGGCCGGTGGCGGGCGACCTGGTGCTGGGCTCGGCCTATGTCGAGGCGGTCAACGAGTTCGTCTGGTCGGCCGCGACCCGGGAGCACTTCGTCGAGGACGTGCAGGCCATGCGCCGCCGCGTCGAGTCCCACGTACGGGCCGAGGGCGAGCGGCAGATCAAGCTCGGCCCCGGCGGGCTGCGTGACATCGAGTTCGCGGTGCAGCTGCTGCAGCTGGTGCACGGGCGGCAGGATCCGCTGCTGCGGCGCAAGGCCACCCTGCCGGCCCTGGCCGCGCTCTCCCGCGGCGGCTACGTGGGCCGTGACGACTCACGCGGGCTGGCCGAGGCGTACACCTTCCTGCGCCAGGTCGAGCACCTGCTGCAGCTGCACCGGCTGCGCCGTACGCACGTCCTGCCGTCGGACCCCGACGACCTACGGCGGCTGGGGCGCGCGCTCGGCATGCACGCCGACCCGGTGGGGGAGTTCACCGCCAGGTGGCGGCGCCACGCGAGGGAGGCGCGGCGGCTGCACGAGAAGCTGTTCTACCGGCCGCTGCTGCAGGCCGTGGCCCGGCTGCCCGAGTCGGAGGCCCGGCTGTCCACCATCGCGGCGGCCGCCCGGCTGGCGGCGCTCGGCTACGTCGACCCCAACGGCGCCCTGCGCCACATCGCCGCACTGACCACGGGCGTCTCGCGGCGGGCGGCGATCCAGCGGACGCTGCTGCCGGTCATGCTCGGCTGGTTCGCCGACACGCCCGACCCGGACGCCGGGCTGCTCGGCTTCCGCCAGGTGAGCGACAAGCTCGGCACCACGCCGTGGTACCTGCGGCTGCTGCGCGACGAGACGGCCGTGGCGGCGCGGATGGCGCGGCTGCTCGGCAGCAGCCGCTACGCGACCGGGCTGCTGCTGAACGCGCCCGACGCCGTCGGGCTGCTGGGCTCCGACGAGGACCTGGCCGCGCGCTCGCCGGACGCGCTGCTGAAGGAGGCCTCGGCCGCCGTGTCGAGGCACGGGTCGGACATGGAGTCGGCGGTGGCGGCGGTACGTGCGCTGCGGCGCAGGGAGCTGTTCCGTACGGCCGTGGCCGACATTTCCGGACTTATGAGCATTGAGCAGGTGGGGGTGGCGCTGTCGTCGCTGAACGACGTGACCATCCAGGCCGCGCTGGACGTGGCGATCGGCAAGGTCGAGGTGGAGCGGCGGGGGGCGCTGCCGACCAGGTTCGCGGTGATCGCCATGGGACGGCTCGGCGGCATGGAGTCCTCCTACGCCAGCGACGCCGACGTGATGTTCGTACACTCGCCCGTGCCCGGCGCCTCCGAACGCGACGCCACCGACGCCGCGTACGCGGTCGCCAACGAGCTGCGCCGCCTGCTCGCCCTCCCCGCCCCCGACCCGCCGCTGCTCATCGACCCCGACCTGCGCCCCGAGGGCAGGCAGGGCCCGCTCGTCCGTACGCTGGCCTCCTACCAGGCCTATTACGCGCGCTGGTCGTCCCCTTGGGAGGCGCAGGCGCTGCTGCGGGCCCGCTTCTCGGCCGGTGACGCCGCGCTGGGCGCCGCGTTCGTCGCCGTGATCGACGACCTGCGTTACCCGCCCGAAGGCCTGTCCGACGACGTCGTACGCGAGATCAGGCGGCTCAAGGCCCGCATGGAGGCGGAGCGGCTGCCACGCGGCGCCGATCCCGCCCTGCACACCAAGCTGGGCCCCGGTGGCCTGTCGGACGTCGAGTGGGTGGCGCAGCTGCTGCAGCTCCGCTTCGCGGCCGGACACCCCGCGCTGCGGACCACCCGTACCCTGGAGGCGCTGCGCGCGGCTGAGGGGGAGGGCCTGCTCGCGGCCCCCGACGCGGCCGTACTGGCGGCGGCCTGGCGCTTCGCCTCGCGCGTCAGGGACGCGCTCATGCTGGTCAAGGGCCGTCCCGGCGACAGCGTCCCGGCCGACGTCAGGGAGCGCAGGCTCATCGCGCGCATCCTCGGTTATCCGCCGGAGGGCTCGGAGGACTTCCTCGACGACTACCGCCGGGTGACCCGGCGGGCCCGCCAAGTGGTCGACCGGGTCTTCTACGGTTCCTGACCCGTAACAGGTTGGTTGCGGGCCGTGCGGGCGGGCCCTGGCGGGTGTATCAAGGCGCGGGGTGATCCATTTTGCTTTCCATTTACGTTGATCTCGCGTTAGGTCTGGTGCTGGCGTTCCTCCTGCTGTCGCTGCTGGTGAGCGGGCTGAACGAGGCTCTCGTACGGCTGCTGGGCATCCGCAGCAAGTTCCTGTGGGCCTATCTGCGCGACACCATGGACGGCAGCGACGCGCAGGGGAAGTCGTGGTTGCCGGCCAAGGTGGCCGACGTGTTCGCGCGGCTGCCGTTCATCCGTGATCCACGGCCCGCCCACAGCGACCAGCCGGCCCCGGTCGAGGCGGCCCAGGCGCCCGAGCAGGAGACCAAGGCCGACGACGCCGTGACGCAGCTGCTCTACCAGCGGGTCCAGGAGATCGACCACCCGAAGCGGGGCCGCACCAGCATCGCCAACATCCCGCCGGAGCGCTTCGCGGTGGCCCTGATGGAGATGGCCGCCGGCGAGAAGGACGGTGTCGAGGGGCTGCTGGCCAAGCTCAAGGCGATGGGCAGCCCGCTCTACGGCCATCTCAAGGGCGTGTGGGACACCGCGCAGCGCGACATGGACCGCTTCCGGCAGGGTGTGGAGACGTGGTTCGACGGCGAGATGCAGCGGCTGTCGATGCTCTACAAGCGCTACGTCAAGTGGGTGGTCGCCCTGCTCGGCGTGGTGGTGGTGCTGCTGTTCACGATGGACGGGTTCGAGTACGCCAAGACCCTGCTGCGCGACAACGCCTTCCGCGCCTCGGTGACGGCCGTGGCCGAGGCGGGGCCCGACGCCTACAGCGAGCTCAAGGAGCGGTGCGCGCAGTCCAACCCGATGCCGTGCATCACTGAGACGCTGAGCCAGCCCGCGCTGGTCATGGTGTTCGACCATGCGATCGTCAACATCGCGATCCCGGCCGAGGGCGACCCGAGCATCCACTGGAACGGCGCCGCCTGGTGGGACCGCCTCACCACGCTCAGCCACTGGCCCGGCTATGCGCTGACGTTCGTGGCGTTGCTGTTCGGCGCGTCGTTCTGGTGGGACCTGCTCCGCCGCCTCACCGGCCTCCGTGGCCGTCGTTAGATCTGGGCTAGTGTTGAGCCGATGGAGACAGAACGGCTCATCATGCGCAGATGGCGCGACGACGACAGGGAACCGTTCGCGGCGATGAACGCCGACGCCGAGGTCATGGAGCACTTCCCGGCCCTGATGACCAGGTCGGAGAGCGACGGCTTCGTCGACAGGATCGAGGCGGGCTTCGAGGCCCACGGGTACGGGCTGTGGGCGCTGGAGGTGCGCGAGAGCGGCGAGTTCATCGGGTTCACCGGGCTGGTCCTGCAGACGTTCGAGGCGCCGTTCACCCCGGCGGTCGAGGTGGGCTGGCGGCTGGCCAAGGCGGCGTGGGGGCACGGGTACGCGATCGAGGCGGCCCGGGAGGCCGTACGGTATGGGTTCGACGTGGCGGGGCTGGACGAGATCGTCTCCATCACGACCGTGGGGAACACCCGCTCGCGCAAGGTCATGGAACGGCTGGGCATGACCCGTGACATAGCTGACGACTTCTATCACCCGCGGGTTCCGGCGGACAGCCCGCAACGGCCGCACGTCCTGTACCGGCTCAGGCGCGGTCAGGCGCTCATGGCGTAGTACGTACCGGCTTATGGGTGGTCTGGTCGGGGGTCAGGCGCTCATCGCGTAGAGCACGTCGCGCAGGGCGGCCTCGCGGCTGCGCAGCCAGACCAGCCGCAGAGCCAGGGTCGGCGCGTCGGAGGCGGGGCCCATCTCCGGCGCGGAGCCGAGCGGGCTCAGCGTGCCAGGGGCGGGGTCCGTCTCCGACGCGAAGTCGAGCGGGGTGAGTGTGCCGGAGGGGCGGTCCGTCTCTGTCGCGAAGTCGAGCGGAACCAGTGTGCCGGCGGTCAAGTGCGCCTCCAGCGCGAAGTCGGGCAGCAGCGCCCTGCCGAACCCCTGCCTGGCCCACTCACGTGCCATGGCGATGCTGGTCAGCTCCCTGCGCGGCACCTGCGTGCCGAAGAGCTGATCGGCCGCCAGCCGGATCGAACACCCCGGCGCGCTCACCAGCAGCGTCTCCCGATCACCATCCGGAGCCGCGACCAGCAGCAGCTTGACCTCGTCCACGTCCAGAAAGTCCAGGTCGAGCGGCGGGGCGAACCCCAGCCCGCCGATCCGCGGACCGGAATCGAGCAGGAGCGCCGCGTCCAGCTCGCCACAGGCCACCTCGGAAAGCAACGCCTGCCTGGTGTATGAGCGCACCTCCACGTCCAGGTCGGGGTGGCGCTGCGACAGGCGGCGGACGATGACCGGTAGTTTGGCCGCGGCCAACATCTCCAGCGCCCCGATCCGGACCTGGCGGCGTTCGCCCGTCACCGCCCGCCGTACCTCGTCCGCATGGTCGAGCAGGCCCTGCGCGCGGGTGAGCAGGGTGGCCCCTGGGCCGGTCAGGCGCATGCCCTGGGGCGTGCGCTCGAAGAGCGCGACGCCGAGGCTGTCTTCCAGCCTGCGCACCTGTTCGGACACCGAGGCAGGGGCGAGACCGAGGTTGTTCGCGGCGCCGGTGACGGTGCCCGCCCCCGCTACCGCCACAAACCCCCGCAACTGACGCAGATCCATTCGGCCAAGCATACGGTTTTCCCGAACGCCCCCTGCGGCCGCGCCTGTTGAGGGGAAATATGCTGCTTTAGCAGGCTTCGGGGCATGAAGATGTTCGGTTTCTCCCTGGCCTACTTCTTGGTGATCCTCGACACGACCGTGCTCACGATCGCCCTGCCCGACCTCCGTACCTCCCTCGGCGGCTCACTGGCCGGACAGCAATGGGTGGTGAACGCCTACACCGTCGCCTTCGCCGCGTCCCTGCTCACCGGGGGAGCGGTCGCCGACCGGTACGGCGCCGCCCGGATCTTCAAGATCGGTGTGGCGGTCTTCGGCGTGATCTCACTGCTGAGCGCCGCGGCGCCCCATCTCGGCGCGCTGGTCGCGGCGCGCGCCCTGCTCGGCGTGGCGGGAGCGCTCTGTACGGGCGGCTCACTCGCCCTCCTGCCCGAACTCTTCCCCGACCCGGCCGCCCGCGCCCGCGCCACCGGCCTGTGGGCCGCCATCACCGGCACCGCCCTGGCCGCTGGCCCCCTGCTGGGCGGCCTCCTGGTCGACCTATACGGCTGGCGCGCCGTCTTCCTGCTCAACCCGCCCATCGCCCTGGTCAGCCTGCTGGCCATGAGAAGGGTGCGCTCGCCCCGGGGGCATCGGCTCATCGACTGGTGGGTGCAGGCGCTGGCCTGCGTGGTCCTCGGTCTGCTCGCCGAAGCCCTGATCGACTCGTCGCCTGTCGCCGGGGTGTCGGCCGTGGTCGCCCTCGCCGTGCTGGTGATCGTGGAGCGACGAAAGGTGCTCGCGGATCGCCGCCCGGCATTCGTGGAGCGAGGAGAGGTGCGCGCGGACCGCCGCCCACCCGTCGTGGGGCGCCGCGGGCTGTTCGCAGGGCGCCGCAGTCACGCCCCCGTCCTGCCCGGCGGCTTGCTCGCGGTGACCTGGCCGGAACTGCTCGCGGGCATGGTGGCGAACTTCGCCTTCTCCGGCGCCCTGTTCGTCCTGACCCTCTTCCTGCAGGACACCCGCCACCTGACCCCGCTGGCCACGGGGCTCGCCTTCCTGCCGCTCACGCTACCGATGACGGTGAACCCGCTGCTCACCGGCCGTCTGGTGGCCCGCTACGGCCCCCGCTCCCCGATCCTCGGCGGCCTCGCCCTGCTGGCGACCGGCCTGGCCGGTGTCTCGCTCACCGACTACCTGGCGCCATGGCTGGTCGTGATGGGCTTCGGGCTGTCGTTCGTACTGCCCGCACTGATGGCCGGCATCCTCACCAGCGCACCGGCCGGTACGGCGGGCACGGCGGGCGGCGTCCTCAACGCCTCCCGCCAGGTCGGCGCGACGCTCGGCGTGGCCGTACTCGGCGGCCTGTCCCACCCTCTGCCGGTGGCCGCCATCCTGACCGCACTGACCTGCGCCTGCTACGGTGTCGCGACCCGCGCCCGACAGACGGTAGATCGAGCGCGACAACCTGTCCCGATCCCGTCGCAGTGAGCTGTCGGACGCATCCACCAGGGCGACGCCCTTGGCACCGACGTTGCCGGTCAACGCCGGCAACGTCCCGTCACTGCTGAACCGCAGGCAGGACGCCGGGCGGATCGTTCCAGGCCAAGCTGGAGTTCTCCGATGGTCACGACCCAAACGGCGACGTCGTCGTCCGGATCGACCACCTTCGCCAGAGACAATCCCTTTTCTAGGGAGAAGAGGACATTTGCGCTCAAAGGGACCTTTGCGGCCTTCATCGGCCACCCCACACGACTTCCCGGCTCTCCTCGATCAACTCGGCCCATTGGGGGTCCGGCCCATATTCTTCGAACAATGCTATGAGTGCGGCTCCATTCGCCGTATCAGGGCTGCGACATTGCGCGTAAGTTCGGACACGGTGACTGAGGTCTCCTCGGGTTCCACGCGGTCAGTCATCATGTACACCCATAACATGCACATATGTATGACTGCTCAGGGGGCGTGAAGACGCTGCCCTCAAGCAGGTCGTCGTGGTCGGCCTCCACGGCGGGCGAGGACCTCGGAGAGATCCGGCTCAGAAGGTGATGGGCGGCGTCGCCGGCGCGCATACTGGGCAGGGTGTTTCTGTGAGACGGCTGGTCTCCTTGTTGACGTGGGCGACCAGGCCGGAGCCGACACAGTAGCCGCACAACCCTGTTCCCTCCAGCGCCGGATGCAGCCACGCGGGGAGTGGCGCCGTCGGCGCGGGTCGAGGGTTGTCTTTTGGATCGTCAGGATTGCTTACGACGCCTCTGCCGTAGCAGCACATGCATTTGAGCACATACCCGGGAATGCTCCGATCTGCGCCGGTGCCTTGACATTCGGGGCAGGTGAGGGGGTGGGTCATTGCCAACGGCTCCCCCCGCAAGCGCGGTATTTGGTCCACTTGCGCTCTTTGCCGCTTTTCCCGTTCCGCTCTTCCCAGTTACCACCCTCGCCGAAACAGGCGCTGCGGCGCCTGTGTTCTTTCTGCTCGTCATCGTCGTCTGTCGTGCCCATGTCTTGACAGTACGGGGTGCGCGGGAAGTGGCGCCGGGAAAGTCGGTCGGCCGGGACCATGAATCCCGTTTCCAGTAGTTCTGCGAGATGCGTTGGATAAAGTTGGGCATTTGTGAGAGCTTCCCGTTGGTTCGCTGTCGCCTTCCTCTCCACTGTCGGCGCGCTCATCGTCTACTGAGATGCGGGCCAGTGCTCCCGTCTTCAGGCGGGATGGTGTGGGCCTGCGCGTGAGTGCCCTTTGGGGCGTGAGCGTGCAGTGATCGGAACTGCTTGCGGTGTCTCGATCACTTACAGTAAGGTTTCTGTGATCGAACGGGCAAGCGATAACCAAGCTGGCTGTGAGATCACTTTCTGGATTCATCGGTACGACGAGGCCGCCGGACGGGCGGTGACAGGACGTGGAGACTTGCCGGTAGGCGGGTCGGTGAAGCGTCAAGCATCCTGTTCCACAGCTCGTGCTGCCTACGGCATGGACTGCTGCGTAAGCAGCACAGGAATCCTCGCCTCTTCAGGGTGAGGAGCACGTCAAGCGCACGGATTCTGGGCTGGGCGATTTCTCGAGTTGGCTCCCACCAGCGAATACCGTGTCGGCAAGCCTTTGGGTGATCCGTCCATCTCATGGACATGGTTTCCGCTCAGGCATCTGTGCCATTGGTGGGATGGAACCACGACCGATCTGGTACCCGGATACGTCAACCCGCTGGTGATCCTGCTGATCATCGGCGCGCTCACCGGAACCGTGATGTGCGCGCTGACGCTCATCGGGCGATCATCGCGCGGCACGGACAGGAACTCGACCGGCTGAAGGCCCCGCTCGGAACGCGGGTACCGACCGGGATCGAACGGCATGGCCATCGGCTGCAGGGGGCAGCCGATGGCCTTTCCCAGAGTTTGAGTGCGGTCAGGACCAGAGGTAGCTGAGTCTGACCTGCAGCGGCCGGTCGAACTCGATGCTGACCCGGGTGTCGACGCCGTCCTCGAAGGCGCGGACGTTGTGCACGGTCATGCGGGCGCCGCCGATGAAGGGGTGACCGTTGGCGTCGATCTCGGTGATGGAGACGGTGACCGGGGTGAACGGCGTGACCCCGGCCAGCGCCGCGCGGAGGATGACCTCCCCTGCGGCGCTGAAGTGTTCGTTGCGGCCGTGAGCCTCGTCGGCGGCGATACCCGTCCGGTCGGCGGGTGCGTGGGCGTCGGCTTCGATGGTCGGGATGGCGCCGACGGTCTCTTGGGACATGGGGGGCTCCTTCTCTTGACGAGCTCTTGGCGAGTCGGCTTCGACTCGTTCGGCTGACTCCTATCGTCGGCAGCATTCCGGTCGTCCACATCCCCCGTGATCTGGGGGGGTTGCCGGGACGCGGCCTCGAAGAGTGGGCCAGGTGTCCGCCGTGCCGGTCTATCGGGCCTGACCGAGCAGGATCTTCAACCACAGCTCCTCGGCCTCACAAGTGCGGAATCGGTGCGTCCCCTTCACGACAGGGTGTCGTCCAAGGCGATCGGTGACACGCACCCACGCCAGACCACCAGCCGCCTGGTCGTCGAGCGCGTCGGCCAGCTCGTCGAGGGTGCGGGCATCTACCGTCATGCACACGCCCCGCGGTGATCTCTTGCGACGTGATCCGGTGCGCTCGTCTGGTCGCGCTCAGGACAGTTCTATGGTGATCGGCTGAGCAGCAACGTGCCCGCTTTCGACCCCGAAGCGGCTGGGCCCAGCTACGTCTACGTCCAGGTAGCCGACCACATCGCCGCGCGTATCACGGCCGGTGAACTCTCGCCGGGCGCGAGGCTGCCCGGAGAGCGCGACCTCGCCGAGGAGTACGGCGTCGCGCTCGGCACGATCAGGCGGGCTGTACAGGAATTCCCTGATCGTGGACTCGTGGTCACGTTGCCCGCGAAGGGGACCTACATCACGCGCCCAGAGGATCGCCTGGCTCATTAGGCGTGAAACGGCCCGGAACTACTGCGGCGCATTCATCGCAACACGGTGATCACTTACTGGCGGCGGCTGCGCCGGTCATCTGGGTTTTCCCGCGCCGAGCCAGCAGCGGGACGGTGGCGAGCTGGACCAGGGCGGCGGCGGCGAGGATGCCGTTGGTGACCTCCTCCCGCCAGCCGGGAAGGTGCTCGGAGAAGCCTGACTGCTCGTCCGCGTACATCAGCAGATTGCCCCAAGCCACGAGTGGCAGCGTCAACAGGTAGACGACCGTGAAGACGCCGACGAGCAGCAGGGAGCGCGGGCGAACGCCGTGCCTGCGCAGGAGGATCCCGTGCAGGGCCAGACCGGCGGCGGGCACGACTGCGAAGGCCCACATCTGCAACATGAGGCGTAGCGCGTAGTCGGCCTCCCAGAAGGACCCGGGATGGGCCGCGCTGCGGGCGATCTGGTCGGACACGAGGTTGGCCGCGGCGAAGGCCAGGAGGAACGCCAACGGGAGCAGGAGGAGCCACGCGTTCCAGGGGGAAGAAGGTGGAAGGGCCGTGTCGCGGCGCACGACGCCGCGCACCGCGAGGAGTTGGGCGATCGCGGCGGTGACGAGGATCAAGCCGAGCAGCGGCAGGTACCACGGCGGCGACAGCGCGCCCATGTCGAAGGGCATCGTGGCGTATCCGCCCGACGGGTCGAGAAACTCCTCGTCGTAGCCGGTGACCGGGTTGAGGACGTAGACGACTGGCATCGCGGCCATGTAGGCGGCGCTCAGCAGGCCTGTCCCGAGCATGAGGCCCGCGGGCCGGCGGCTCAATCCGAACTCGACGAGGCCGAACAGCATGGTGGCGGCGATGAAGAAGGCCCCGAGCAGGGCGATCCGCCCCTGAGCGAAGGGGATGAAGGCGTCGATCGCCTGGGGCGCTATGTGCTCGTTCGCCTCGACGGGGCCGGTGGGAAGGCGCCCCTTCACATCGCGGACGGCGAAGAAGTTGACGACGACCACGACGAGCCCGAACGGCAGTGGAAACCATGTCAGTTTGCCCATAAGCGTTCGATGATCGCATACGGTGATCGGTTCAAGTCGAATGCGGCGCTTCGCGCACCGGTTGGAGCCTGTTGGTGAGCGGCCACAAGGCCAGCGGGATCACGGCCGCCGCCGAAAGCGCGAGCAGTAACGGCACGCGCTCTCCAGGCGTCAGATGGTGCAGCAGTCGCACGTGGATCGCCAGGTGCGGCACGGCGAACACTACGTACACGGCAAGCGCCGTGCGCACCATGCCGCGCCGTACGACGAAGAAGCTCACCCCCAGCGGCACCGCCGTCGCCAGGCTCATAGCGCCGTAGTCCATCATCAGATGCGCGTTGTATGGCATGCGCATCCCCACGAACGGGATGTCGAAGAACGAGCGGGGGAAGAACAGCGCCCAGCAGCCCACGGCGAACTGTGTCGCGGCCAGGAACGCCAGGCCCGCGCGGAGCCAGATGCGCGCGCTCATGCGGTGAGGAACCGCTCGAAGGTGATCTGCCCGACGGTATGGTCGGGAGCCAGGTGTCTCCCTTCCCGAAAGCCGCGCAACCCACCGATTCCCGGCAGCGGCATCGGCACCACCGGCCGGCGGCTGGACCGCGCGTGAGCATAGGCGCGGGCCAGATCGGCCGCGGTACGCACCTCAGGCCCACCCATGTCCGGCGCCCGGCCCGCCGGTGACGCCTCGGCCAGGTCGGTCAAGCGGGCGGCCACCTCGCCGGTGTCGACGGGCTGAAAGCTGACCCCGGCGGGCATCATGATCATCGGCAGCCGTCGTTGGATCGCGCACATCCAGGCGATGAGCTCGTGGAACTGGGTGGCGCGCTGGATCGTCAACGGGAGCCCGGACTCTTCCAGGAGCCGCTCACACGCCAGCTTCGCCCGATAGTAGGAGATATCAACTCGATCGATGCCGACGATGGACACGTAGATCAGGTGGGGGCGACCGGTTCGCATGGCCGCCTGGACGAGATTGCGGGTGGCCTCCTGATCCGCGTGGCCATTACCGGTCGCGCAGTGGATGATCGTGCCGGTATCGGAGACCGCATCCTCAAGTCCCTCACCGGTGATCAGGTCGCCGCGGCACATCATCTCGTCGCGCGGCGGCTTGCGGCTCAGCACGCGTACGGCGTGGCCGGCGGCCAGAAGTCGTGGAACCAACCTACGGCCGAGCCGGCCGGTACCGCCCGTCACCAGGATCGGATCTGTCATGGGTGGCAACTCTCGTGGAAGAGCGCGAGGCTGATGGCCGCGCGCGGCTGTCAGGTGCACCCATTAAGAACCGGACAGACCTTCCCGACGTGACAACCGAAGTTTGGCGGGATTGGCGATGATGCGAATCTCGCTGATCAGGCCGCCCGCCGTCTCCGGCACCAGCACGCCGATCAGCTCCTCACCGGCCAGGGCCAGCAGGCCGGGAGCGCCGTTCAGCTCCGCGATCGACAGCCGGATCCGCTGACCGGTGGTGCGCGATGCGCCGACCAGATAGCGCGCCACCCGGTTGGCGCCGAAGACAGGTCGCCTGGCGGCGCTGATCCTGCCGCCGCCGTCCACCCACACGGTCACGTCGTGGGCCAGCAGCTTCTCCAGCTCTGGAAGATCCCCCTCCTCCGCGGCCGCCAGGAAGCCTTTCACCAGCTCACGGTGGTGAGCCCGGTCCATCGGGCGCTCGGCGCTCCCAGGAGCGTCGGCGAGTCGCAGGCGAGCGCGCCGGTACAGCTGCCGGGAGTTCGCCTCGGAGGAGTCGATGACCTCGGCCACCTGGCGATGGCTGTAGTCGAAGGCCTCACGGAGCACGAACACCGCGCGCTCCACGGGGTTGAGCCGTTCCAGCAAGGTCAGGAAGGCCAGTGAGACGAAGTCTCGCTGTTCGGCACTGTCCAGCGGTCCCAGAGCGCCGTCCGCGGTCAGCACCGGCTCAGGCAGCCACGGACCGACATAGCTCACCCGGCGCGCACGCGCCGACGTCAACCGGTTCACGCACAGGTTGGTCGCCACCTTGGCCAGCCAGGCCCACGGCGATTCGACAGCCGCACGGTGGTGCCAGCGAAGGAAGGTGTCCTGGACCACGTCCTCGGCCTCCTCGGCCGAACCCAGCATCCGGTAGGCCAGCCCGAACAGGTTCGAGCGGTGCCGCTCGAACTCCTCAACCGCGTCACCAGTCACGCCCGCCAGCCTTCCAGGCCACCGAGCCGGGCCGATATTCGACCTCTGTACGCGGAACAGCCTCTGTACGCGGAACAGCCCGGAACCGACTGTCGGTTCCGGGCTGTTCTGGTCGGGCTTCTAGATGTCGTAGTAAAGCTCGAACTCGTGCGGGTGCGGGCGCAGCCGGATCGGGTCGACCTCGTTCTCGCGCTTGTAGGCCACCCACGTCTCGATCAGGTCAGGCGTGAAGACGCCGCCCTCCAGCAGGTAGTCGTGGTCGGCCTCCAGCGCGGCCAGGACCTCGGGGAGCGAGCCGGGCACCTGCGGCACCTGGCGGGCCTCCTCCGGAGGCAGCTCGTAGAGGTCCTTGTCGACGGGCTCCGGCGGCTCGATCTTGTTGCGGATGCCGTCGAGGCCGGCCATCAGCATCGCCGAGAAGGCGAAGTACGGGTTGCACGACGGGTCCGGCACGCGGAACTCGATGCGCTTGGCCTTCGGGTTGGAGCCCGTGATCGGGATGCGGACGCAGGCCGAGCGGTTGCGCTGGGAGTAGACCAGGTTGACCGGGGCCTCGTAGCCGGGCACCAGACGGTGGTAGGAGTTGACCGTCGGGTTGGTGAAGGCCAGCAGCGACGGCGCGTGCCTGAGCAGGCCGCCGATGTAGTAGCGGGCCGTGTCGGACAGGCCCGCGTAGCCGACCTCGTCGTAGAAGAGCGGCGAGCCGTCCTTCCACAGCGACTGGTGGCAGTGCATGCCGGAGCCGTTGTCGCCGAAGATCGGCTTGGGCATGAACGTGACCGTGTGGCCGTATTCGAGGGCGGTGCTCTTGATGACGTACTTGTAGAGCATCAGGTTGTCGGCCGTCTTGAGCAGCGTGCCGAACCTGAAGTCGATCTCCGCCTGGCCTGCCGTGCCGACCTCGTGGTGCTGCATCTCGACGTCGATGCCGGCCTCGATGAGGTTGCGCACCATCTCCGAGCGCAGGTCCGTGAAGTGGTCCATCGGCGGGACCGGGAAGTATCCGCCCTTGTAACGGGGCTTGTAGCCGAGGTTGCCGCCTTCGGTGGCCTTGCCGGTGTTCCAGGCGCCCTCGATGGAGTCGATGTAGTAATAGCCGGCGTTCTGCCGCGTCTCGAAGCGGACGTCGTCGAAGATGTAGAACTCCGCCTCGGGCCCGAAGTAGACGGTGTCGGCGATGCCGGTGCCCTTGAGGTATTCCTCCGCCTTGCGGGCGACGTTGCGCGGGTCGCGGCTGTAGGCCTCGCCGGTCAGCGGGTCGTGCACGAAGAAGTTTATGTTGAGCGTCTTGTGCTGGCGGAACGGGTCGAGCACGGCGCTGGACGGGTCGGGCAGCAGCAGCATGTCCGACTCGTGGATGGCCTGGAAGCCGCGGATCGACGAGCCGTCGAACATGAGCCCGTCGGTGAAGACACTGGCGCCGAAGTTCTCTACCGGGAAGGTGAAGTGGTGCGTCGTCCCCGGCAGGTCGGTGAACCTGACATCGACGAACTGCACCCCTTCGTCACTGATGAACTTCAGGACGTCGTCGGCGGAGTTGAACACTCTCGAACCTCCCTGGGGACATGACTATCAGGCCGAGGTTAGGTCGCGGCCGTTTCCGATCGGTGTCTCGATTGTTTCGCACATGTTAAGCGGACTCAGGTCGGGTCCGAAGCCCAGCAGCTGTCCTCACCGTCTTTTTTGCCGTGCTTTTCCTCGTCCAGATCGTAGGGGTTTGACGGCGGGCCGCTCGGTTCCACCGCGTCCGGAGCGGAGTCGTCGTAGGAGGGGTGGATGAAGAAGTCGTTCACGTCGCATCGCGCGGGAGTGCTGGTCCTGACCCAGTCCTTCAACCACAGAACGAGCTCTCCCGCCTCGCGGTAGACGAACACGCTGCCGACGCGGTGGGTGACGAGGCGGATCGTCGTGGTGGGCTGGCCGGGGCGGTTCACGGCATAGACCACGAGGTAGTTCAGCTTCACCTCGGCGCCTCTTTGGCCGTACTTCTTGGCCTTGGCCACTGTCGTCTTGCCGTTGACCTTGATGACGCCGGTGGAGAGCTCGGCGGTCTTCGGGGCGAAGCTGGTCACCCAGCCACGGCTGTCGAAGTCGTCCTTGCCCCTCTTCTTCTGGTCCAGGTACTTCTGGAACCAGACGCGCTGCTCGCGATCGAGCAGCTTCATGAACGCCTTCGGCTTGCCGCCCATGAGCGTCTTGCGGTCGAGGAAGGCCGCGGTCATGAGCTTGCGGGTACGTTCCAGCGCCTTCGCCACGTCCTTCTTCGACAGCCCGCCGAGCGCCTTGGCCTTGGGCAGGACGAAGCCGGCCGCCCCCTCCGCGTACTTCTCGGCGGGGGAGCCCGTGAACGGGTCCACCGCGGTCGGCTTCGGGGCCGCGATCTCGGCGCCGGTCGCCTCCGGGGCCGCCATGACCGGTTGGGTCTCCTCCGGGACCGGTCCCGGGCTTCCCGCCTGTGGTGTCAGCAGGTCGGGCCGGGCGGCGACGATCACGGTCGCGCCGCCGATCACCGCGGCCACCAGACCGGCCGCGAGCAGGCCCCGCCCCGCTCGCCGTGGCCGGGTGGCCTTGTCCGAGCGCGGCGCCCTGGCTCCCCTGCTGGCCGCCGCGCGCATCCTGCGCCGCTCGTCCTCATCGATCTGCGCGACGAGCTCGTTGAAGCGCGCGTCTAAGTCATCCCCGTTCGGCATGGCGTACATGATGAGGGAGAAAGGTGATCTTTGTGGCGCGGTTGGGTCACGATCCCGACCGACCCCCTGGCCGGATACCGTTGAGGTATGAGCGGGAACGAGCCTCGGTGGACGCAGACCTGGCTGGGCGGTGTGAGGGCGGCGGGTGTCGATCTCGGCTATCCGGGTGAGCGCCTGGGGCTGCCGGAGCAGGGGAGCGGCGCCGTCGCCGGGTGGGGGCGGCGCATCGCCGGGCTGGTCATCGACTGGATGATCTGCACCTGGGTCGTGGTCCAGCTCGTGCTGCGGATGAACCCGGCGGAGTCGCCGTGGGCGCCCGTGGCGGTGTTCGCGATCCAGTACATCCTGCTCGTCGGGTTCATGGGGCAGACGTTCGGGCACCGGCTCGCGGGGATCAGGGTGGCCGCGATGGACGGCGGCAGCCCCCGGCTGGTGCCCGTGCTGGCACGCACGGTGCTGCTCTGCCTGGCCGTGCCCGCGCTCATCTGGGATCGCGACCACCGGGGGCTGCACGACCGCGCCTCCAACACGGTCGTCGTGCGTATGTGAAACGTCCATTGACAACGTTGTCTTCGCGGAGTCTGCTGTTGACAACGTTGTCAGGAGGGCGACATGCAGAGAGCACGTCTTGCGGTCGTGGCGACCGCGGCTGTACTGGGATTCGCCGGGTTATCCGGGGTGGCGACGGCCGATCCGCCGACGTCACCAACAGTGACCGATCCAGCTCCGTCACCGCTGCCGTCGGACGCGCCTTCGGCGGCGCCCACGCAGCCGGCGCCCATCGAGGAGGTGACGCCGACTCCGGGCGCCAAACGGGAAGCCGCCGTACGTACCGCCCCGCCAGGGGCGCTCTTCTACTCCTCCCTCGAGACCGGCGACCCGCAGCCGACCTGGCTCAACGCGGTCGACGAGGGCAGGAAGGCCGAGGGGATCACCGGCGCCACCACCGGCGGCATCCCGGGCAACGTCACCGACGAGGTCGTCGACATCGCGGCCAGCGGCGAGAACACCCCTTCGGGCGAGGTGAAGGAGAACCTGTTCGACGGGGACGTCAACACCAAGTGGCTGGCGTTCACCGGCACGGGCTGGGTGTCGGTGAAGCTGTCCAAGCCCATCGCGGTCACCCGGTACGCCATGGCCTCCGCCAACGACGCCGCCCAGCGCGACCCGCGCGACTGGGCGCTTGAGGGCTCGGCGGACGGGCAGAGCTGGACGGCCGTGGACACGCGGGCGGGAGAGGTGTTCGACGCCCGGCTGAAGACCCGCGAGTTCGACGTCGCGCACCCGGCCTCCTACCTCTACTACCGGCTCAACGTCACGCGGATCGGCTCGGGCACGATCGTCCAGCTCGCCGAGCTGCAGCTCTCGGACGGCGACACCGCCCCGAAGCCGCCCTCCGACATGCGCAGCCTGATCGGCCCCGGCCCCGGCAGCGGCTACACCGCCAAGCCCCGCGCCGGCTACACGGGCCTCAAGGCGCTGCGCTACTCCGGCAGCACGACCACCAGCGGCGGCGGCCACTCGGCCAACAAGGTGTTCGAGACCGACATCGAGGTCACGGCCGACACCGAGCTGTCGTACGTGCTGTTCCCCGAGTTCACCGGTGCCGCGCTGAGCTACCCCAGCACGTACGCGAGTGTGGACCTGGCCTTCGCCGACGGCACGTACCTCAGTGACCTCAAGGCCGAGGATCAGCACGGGATCGGGCTGACGCCACGGGCGCAGGGCGAGTCCAAGACCGTCTACGCCGACCAGTGGAACTTCCAGCGCTCCCGCATCGGCGACGTCGCCAAGGGCAAGCGGATCAAGCGCATCCTGATCGCCTACGACGCGCTGGCCGGGCCGCTGCCGTTCAAGGGCTGGGTGGACGACATAACGCTCGTCAACGCCAAGCCGCAGCAGGTCAAGAGCCTGGCCGACCACGTGGTGACGACGCGCGGCACCCAGTCGACCGGCGGCTTCTCGCGGGGCAACAACTTCCCGGCCACGGCCGTGCCGCACGGGTTCAACTTCTGGACGCCGATGACCGGCTCCGGGTCGAACTCGTGGCTGTACGAGTATCACCGCAACGGCAACGCCGACAACGTCCCGACCATCCAGGCGTTCGCCGCCAGCCACGAGCCGAGCCCTTGGATGGGGGACCGGCAGTCCTTCCAGGTCATGCCGTCGCTGCTGGCCAAGCCGAACCCCGACCGGGTCGCCAGGGCCACGCCGTTCCTGCACTCGGGTGAGACCGCCAGGCCGTACTACTACGGGGTCGACCTGCTCAACGGCATCCGTACGGAGATCGCGCCCGCCGACCACGCGGCCGTCTTCCGCTTCACCTTCCCCGGCGACGGCGGCAGCCTGATCTTCGACAACTACAACAACGACGGCGGGCTGACCATCGACCAGGGCGTCGTCACCGGCTTCACCGACACGCGCAGCGGCCTGTCAGCGGGCGCCACCCGGATGTACGTCTACGCGGTCTTCGACCAGCAGCCCACCGGCGGCGGCAAGCTGACCGGCGCCGGCCGCGACAACGTGACGGGCTATGCCGCCTTCTCCGCCAAGCAGGTCACGATGCGCATCGCCACCTCCTTCCTCGGCGTGGCGCAGGCCAAGCGCAACCTGGAGCTGGAGAACGGCACGTTCGAGGAGGTCAAGGCGCGGGCCCAGCGCGCCTGGGCGGACAAGCTGGGCACGGTCGAGGTCGAGGGCGCCACGCCCGACCAGCTCACGACGCTGTACTCGAACCTGTACCGGCTGTTCCTCTATCCGAACTCGGGCTTCGAGAACACCGGTACGGCCGCCGCGCCCGCCTACAAGTACGCCAGCCCGGTATCGGCCAGGAGCGGCCCGGACACCCCCACCCAGACCGGGGCCAAGATCGTGGACGGCAAGATCTACGTCAACAACGGCTTCTGGGACACCTACCGGACGACCTGGCCCGCCTACTCGCTGCTGGCCCCCGAGGCGGGCGAGCTGATCGACGGGTTCGTCCAGCAGTATCGCGACGCCGGCTGGATCGCCCGGTGGTCCTCGCCCGGCTATGCCGACCTCATGGTGGGCACCAGCTCGGACGTGGCCTTCGCCGACGCCTACAGCAAGGGTGTGCGCGGCTTCGACGCCAAGTCGGCGTACGCGGCGGCGGTGAAGAACGCCACCGTGGTGCCGGCGAACCCGGCCGTCGGGCGTAAGGGCCTGCAGACCTCGATCTTCCGCGGGTACACCGCCCTGAACGAGGTAGGCGAGGGCCTGTCCTGGGCCATGGACGGATATATCAACGACTTCGGCATCTCGACCATGGCCGCGGCCCTGGCCAAGGACGCCACCGGCGCGGAGAAGGCCCGCTACCTGGAGGAGTCCGAATATTTCCGTAACAGGGCCCTGAACTACGTCAACATGTTCGACCCGGAGGTGGGCTTCTTCCAGGGCCGCGACTCCACGGGCAAGTGGCGCCGTACCAAGGCCGACTACGACCCCCGCGTCTGGGGCTACGACTACACCGAGACCGACGGCTGGAACATGGCCTTCCACGCGCCCCAGGACGGCACCGGACTCGCCGCCCTGTACGGCGGGCGCGCTGGCCTGGCCAAGAAGCTCGACGCCTTCTTCGCCGACCAGGAGACGGCCACGTTCCCCGGTTCGTACAACGGCGTGATCCACGAGATGCGCGAGGCCAGGGACGTCCGCATGGGCCAGTACGGCCACAGCAACCAGCCCTCGCACCACATCATTTACATGTACGACCACGCGGGGCAGCCGTGGAAGGCGCAGGCCAAGGTCAGGGAGGCGCTGTCGCGGCTCTATCTGGGCAGCGAGATCGGCCAGGGCTATCCGGGCGACGAGGACAACGGCGAGATGTCCGCCTGGTACGTCTTCAGCGCCCTCGGCTTCTACCCGCTCCAGGCCGGCAGCCAGGACTACGCGATCGGCTCGCCGCTGTTCACCAAGGCCACCGTGCATCTGCCCAGCGGCAAGGACCTGGTGATCAATGCCCCGGCCAACAGTGCCGAGAACGTCTACATCCAGGGCCTCAAGGTGAACGGCAAGGCGTGGACGTCGACCGCGCTGCCGCACGACGTGCTGGCCGGTGGGGCCGTACTGGACTTCGCGATGGGGTCCAAGCCGTCCACGTGGGGCGAGCCGCCGGAGTCGATCACGCCCGACGGCGAGATGCCGCGCCCGATGCGCGACATCCCGGTCACCGGGGGCCCGGCGGCGCTGTCGGACGACACCTCGGCAACCACAACCACCATTTCCGGAAATATCACTCTTCAGGCGGGAGCGCGGGACGAGGTGAGCTTCTACACCCTCACCTCGGCGGCCACCGGACCCACGTCGTGGAAGCTTGAGGGCTCCTACGACGGTACGGCCTGGACGGTCATCGACCAGCGGGACGGCCAGAGGTTCGACCAGGCGAGGCAGACCCGGCCGTTCAAGATCGCCCGCCCCGGGCGGTACGCCCAGTACCGCCTCACCGTCTCCGGCACGCTGGCCGAGCTGGAGCTGCTGGCAGTACCGGATCCGGCTTGCACGCGAACCGTCACCGGCACCCACAGCGGCCCCCTCACGGTCGGCTCCGGCGTGACCTGCCTGGCGGCGGGCGCGGACGTGACCGGCCCCGTCGTCCTCCGGCAGGGCGCCTCGCTGATCGCGCGGGCCGCCACGGTCGGCGGACCGGTCACCGCGGTGGGCGCCGGGCGGCTGGTCCTGGTGGACACCTCCGTGGGCGGGCCGCTCACGGCGACCTCGGTGAAGGAACTGTCCGTGGAGAAATCGGTGGTGGGCGGACCGGTGACGCTGGTCGGCGACAGCGGGCCGCTGATCGCCGCCAGCACGGTCAAGGGGCCGCTGACCTGCACGGGCAATTCCCCGGCACCGACCGCGAACGGTCTGTCCAACACGGTCTTGGGACCGTCGGCCGGCCAGTGCGAGGGTCTCTAGCGCGATAACAAAACCTTACCGGGTTCGATATTGAACCCGGTAAGGTTTATGCTGTCCCCATGATGATGGCCGGACTCAGGGAGAAGAAGAAGGAGCAGACCCGGCGGCGCATCGCCGAGGTGGCGCTGCGGATGTTCGCCAAGCGGGGCTACGAGGCCGTGACGGTCAACGAGATCGCTGAGGCGGCCGGGGTCGCGAAGGTCACGTTGTTCACCTACTTCCCGACTAAGGAGAGCCTCGTCCTCGACGTGGTCAAGGAGGACACGGCGAAGATCGTCAACGAGCGGCGGCCGGGACAGGCGCCGCTCGAGGCGCTGCGCGAGCACTACCGGGCGTTCGCCGCCGAGGACACGGAAGGGGTCGACGTCGAGGGCCTGCTCACCCGGGCCTGGGTGATCTCGGCCAGCCCGGCGCTGATGGCGGGGCTGCACCAGACCCAGGCGGGGCAGCGATACGAGCTGGCCGCCGCTCTGGCCAGTGCGCGGGGAGTGCCGGACGGGGCGTGCGAGCTGCGGGACCAGCTCATGGCCGCGCAGGTCACGGCCGTGCTCACGACGGTGCAGGAGGGGTTCTTTCAGCGGCTCGTCGAGGGGACGCCCATCGCCGAGGCGGGCGGCCGGCTGGCGGACGACGTCGAGCTCGCCTTCGACCTCCTAGAGCACGGCTTCACCGGAGAATAAGGGGATATTTCGTGAAAAAAGGCATCAACTATGACATCGGGTTTCTGCCGGGCGAGAGCCTGTCCCGGGCGGCGTTCGACGCCGAGACGGTCGGGCGCGAGATGCGGGTGATCGCCGACGAGCTGCACTGCGCGGCCGTACGCGTGTCCGGCGGCGACCCGGAGCGGCTGAGCGTGGCGGCCGAGCAGGCTGCCGCGGCCGGGCTGGAGGTCTGGTTCGCGCCGTTCCCCGTCGACCTCACGCCGGAGCAGGTGATCCCCCTCTACGCCGACTGCGCCGAACGAGCCGAGGTCGTCCGGCGCGGCGGCGCCGAGGTGGTGCTGGTCGCCGGCTGCGAGACCAGCGCCTTCTGCGACGGGTTCATGCCCGGTGCCGACTACATGGAGCGCATGCGGGCGATGATGTCGGCCGACATGGAGTGGTGGCAGTCGCTGGGCGCGATCATGGGGCGCTTCAACGGCTTCCTGGGGGAGGTCGCCGAGACGGTGCGGCCGCTGTTCGGGGGCCGGATCACGTACGCCTCCGGACCGTGGGAGTTCGTCGACTGGACGCCGTTCGACCTGGTCGGGGTGGACGCCTACCGGGCCGCGTACAACGCCGGGAGCTTCGTGGAGGAGCTGCGCGGGCACTTCAAGCACGGCAAGCCCGTCGTGGTGACCGAGTTCGGCACCTGCGCCTATACGGGGGCGGGGGAGCGCGGGGGTATGGCCTGGGACGTGCCCGACGGCTCGGAACGCGACGAGGGCGAGCAGGTCCGCTACCTGAACGAGCTGCTCGACGTCTTCGAGCAGGAGGGGGTCGACACGGCCCTGTGGTTCACCTTCGCCTCCTACAACCGGCTCGGCGACGACGACCTGGGCGCGTACGGCGTGGTCCGGATGCTGGATGAGACCCGCTGGGAGCCCAAGGCGGCCTTCCACGCGATGGCGGCCCGGTACGGGCGCGCCTGAACCCCGCGCGGCCGGTCGGTCGCGCGAGTCCGCGTGGCGGGTCGGCGGAGGCGCGGTGGGTCAGTGGCGTGTGCAGGTGAAGATGGCGGTGCCCGGTATGTGGTTGCCGCGCAGCGGGCTCCAGCCGCCCCACACCCGGTCGTGGCCCGCCGGCCATTCGGGCTCCAGCAGGCCCGTCACGGTCAGTCCTGAGGCGACGATCAGGCCGATCCAGTCGCCCATCGTCCGATGGTGCTCGACGTAGGTGGTTGTGCCGTACTCGTCCGTCTCGACATAGGGCGAACGGTCGAAGTAGGACCGGTCAGAGGTCAGCCCGCGCGGCCCCGGGTCGTCGGGGAACGCCCACCGGATCGGATGGCTGACCGAGAACACGAACCGCCCGCGCGGCCTCAGCACCCGGCCCACCTCACGGAAGACCGCCAGCGGATCGGCCACGAACGGCAGCGCCCCGAACGCCGAGCACGCCAGATCGAACGACCCGCCGGCGAACGGGAGCACCTCGGCGTCGGCCTGCACCACAGGGACGTGCAGGCCGGTGTCGAGGTCGATCCGCTGCGAGTGGCGCAACTGCCGGTGCGACAGGTCGAACGCGGCGACCTCGGCCCCCTGCCCGACCAGCCACCGCGCGCACTGAGCCGCGCCACAGCCCATCTCCAGCACCCGCCGGCCGCGTACGTCGCCCAGCAGGTGCGCCTCGGCCTCGTCGACGCCCTCCGGGCACCACACGAAGCCGGTGTCGCGCAGGAATTCGCCGTGTTCGACCTGGTAGTCGTCGGCGTTGCCGTCCCACCAGCCGCGGTTGGCCCGCGAGGAGTCCGACATCATCGACTCATCCCCGGACAGTGCGCTCCCTGACGGCACTAGCGCATCTTGGGGCCGCGCGGAACCCGGGCACCCTTGGGCATCGGGCCCTTGGGCATCGGCATGTTCTTGGGGAGCGAGCGCAGGCGGTCCTTGACCTCGTTGACCGAGGGCTTCTTCAGGTTGCGCGGCAGCTTCATGATGTGGCGCTGGAGCTTGCCCAGCGGCACCTGCCCCTCGCCGTCACCGCACTGGATGTCGTAGATCTCGACGCCCAGCACCACCCGCGCGACCCGCTTCTTCTCGGCCGCGAGCATCTTCGCCACCCGGTTGCCGGGCCCCTCGGACACCAGCACGACCCCCGGGAACCCGATCACGAGGTGGATCAGGTCCTGGTCACGGTTGACCGCGATGGCCGGGGTGACCTGCCAGTTGCCCCGCATGCCCTGCAGCACCGCGGCGGCGGCGCCGGTCTGGCCGTGCAGGATCGAATATTGGGCGCGCTGCGCCAGCTGCCCGAACACCACGAGGCCGACGGTGAGCGCGGCGAGCACGCCGAGGAACACCGAATACCACAGATAGTCCGTGACCAGCCCGATCACGACGATCACAGCCAGCGTGCCGACCGCCGAAAGGAAGACGATCGGCAACCCCTTGGGGTTGGCCTGCTTGATGATCTGCGCGATCATGCGGAACTGCTTGATGCGTCCCGGCTTCTCTGGGTCCTCGGACTTTGCCATGCTTCGAAGAATACAAACCAACCGAGCGGGATACGAAAACGCCTCTGGTCGTTCGGGGGTTTTTCTTTTACGGCAGAGCACGGTGGGCCCCACCCGCCGTACGGGGCCGGGCCCTGTCCAGGGGCACGCTCCTCCGGTGATGCGGGGCCGGGCGCCGTGACGTGACGGTGAGACCCCGGCCTACGTGCGTTACCAAACCGGTATTGCACGTCCATTCAGCGGAGCCGATGTCACGCGGCCAGGCCGCCTCCGTGGCGGAGGCGGCCCAGGGAACTTCAGGCGCTCTGGCGGGCCTCGATGGCCTGCTTGTAGAGCTTGCCCGCGCGGTAGGAGGAGCGGACGAGCGGGCCCGACAGGACACCCGCGAAGCCGATCGCCTCGGCCTCCGCCTGGAGCTCGACGAACTCCTCCGGCTTGACCCAGCGCTCGACCGGGTGGTGGCGGGGCGTCGGGCGCAGGTATTGGGTGATCGTCAGCAGGTCGGTGCCGGCGGCGTGCAGGTCGCGCATCGCCTCCACGACCTCCTCGCGCGTCTCGCCCATGCCCAGGATCAGGTTGGACTTGGTGACCAGCCCGGCCTCACGGGCCGTCGTGATCACGCCCAGCGAGCGCTCGTAGCGGAACGCGGGCCGGATGCGCTTGAAGATCCGCGGCACGGTCTCGACATTGTGCGCGAACACCTCGGGCTTGGCCGAGAACACCTCTTCCAGCTGCTCACGGTCGCCGTTGAAGTCGGGCACCAGCAGCTCGACCCCGCAGCCGGGCAGCAGCGCGTGGATCTGCCGCGCGGTCTCGGCGTAGAGCCAGGCGCCGCCGTCGGGCAGGTCGTCGCGGGCCACGCCGGTCACCGTGGCGTAGCGCAGGCCCATCTGCTCGACCGACTCGGCCACGCGGCGCGGCTCGTCCCGGTCGTACTCCTTGGGCTTGCCGGTGTCGATCTGGCAGAAGTCGCAGCGGCGCGTGCACTGGTCGCCGCCGATGAGGAACGTCGCCTCGCGGTCTTCCCAGCACTCGTAGATATTGGGGCAGCCCGCCTCTTCACAGACCGTGTGCAGGCCCTCCCGGCGCACGAGCGATTTCAGCTCGGTGTATTCGGGGCCCGTCTTCAGCTTGGTCTTGATCCACGGGGGCTTGCGCTCGATAGGGGTTTCGGCGTTGCGCACCTCCAGGCGGAGGAGCTTTCGGCCTTCAGGAGCAACGGTCACCGCCCCAGCTTACGTCTCGCCCAACCTGTCCCACTCCCAGGGGCATCATTCGCCGGGTCATCGGATGATTCGGCTGGCTTGGCCGGCTCAGATGATCAGGCCGAAGCCGCGGATGGCGCGGGTGTAGTGGCGGAGCAGTTCGTCGTCGATCCGGTCCGACTCGGCCGCGCCGAGCAGCTCCGAGCTGGACAGTACGGAACCGGACAGCGCCGGGCCAGGCGCGGCGGCGCGGACGCCGTCGGGGGCGCTGTCGGGGGCCAGCAGCGCGGTCCGCCTGATCGACGCCACGCTCTCGCCGCGCAGGGCCGCCGCCTGCATGGGGGCTACGTACCTGCCGCTGGCCAGCAGCCCGTCGATCTCGGCCAGTTCCTCGGCCGTCAGGACGCGCAGGGCCCTCGCCTGCCGCCGTTCGTGCCTGCGGGCGTCGTCGGAGCGGGCCAGCCGCTTCAGGCAGTACTCCGTGAGCAGCACCGGACCGCCGAGCACCCGCCCGACGATCCGGCCCAGGAAGCTGACCGCCTCGTAGCCGGTGCTGTTGGAGTTCAGCACGCCGAGGGAGGTGGCCATCTGCGTGTGGGCCGCCTCGCGCGCACGCAGCGGCGCCGCTCCGATGAGCGCCTCTCGCCATGCGCCCAGCGTCGCCAGCGCGCCGTCCACGATGAGCTCGCTGCTGGTCGGCAGCTCCGCGTACGCCCTGGCCAGCAGCGCAACCCGCTGCCGCGGCGAAAGGGCCAGCCACGAGGGCAGCCCGATGACCAGCACGGGCACCCGCAGCGGACCGGTGCGCGCGTACGTGGTGCCCAGGATCAGATCCCTGACCGCCACCTTCTGGGGGCCTTTGACGCCGATCCGGTCGGCCACCCGCTCCGCCATGCCGTACACCTGCGGGGCCGAGGAAGGATCGAGGACCTCGGCATCGGCGGGCAGGCTGCCGAGGCGCGGCCGCAGCATCCACCCGATGGCGATCAGCAGGGCACCGAGCGCCCACGCCGCGGCGAACTGGGCGTTGACCACGATCGTCCACCCGCCCAGCACGACGAAGGCCAGCGTCAGGGTGTGCACGACGAGAGCGAGAACCAGGGCCGCGAGCCACGTCGCAGACTGCTGCACAGACCGCTTCACAGGCTGATCGTAAACAGGCGAATGCCAGATTTCACCGTGATTCGGCGACCGGCAGTGGGTCAGCGGCGCATGAGGTCTTCCTCGTGCAGGTCGTACGGCTCCAGGCCCAGCGCTTCGGCCAGCCGTTTCTCGGCGATCGGCATGACCTCCTCGACCACGATCCGCCTGCCCGTCTCGGCGGACAGTGAGGAGACGCCCACGTCCGGGATGCCGCACGGGACGATCCGGCTGAACCACCGCGGATCATTGGCGCAGTTGAGCGCGAAGCCGTGCATCGTGACGCCGCGTGAGACGCGGATGGCCACGGCGCCGAGCTGGCGGTCGGGCAGGCCGAGGATGGGGTCGCCCGCGGCCCAGACCCCGGCCCAGCCCGGTATCCGCCTGGCCGTGACGCCGAAGTCCGCACAAATCTGGATCATCGTGTCTTCGAGCCGGCAGATGTAGCGGGTCACGTCGTCGATCTCGACGATCGGGTAGGCGACGAGCTGGCCGGGACCGTGCCAAGTGATGCGGCCCCCGCGGTCGACGTCGATCACGGGGGTGCCGTCGGAGGGGCGTTCGTGCGGGGCGGTGCGCTTGCCCGCCGTGTAGACAGGAGCGTGCTCCAGGAGCAGGACCGTGTCGGTCAGCTCCCGGGCCACCCGTTTGCCGTGCACCCAGCGTTGCAGCTGCCAAGCCTGCTCGTAGGGGACGTCGACACCGAGACGGACGATGGCCAATGCGTGGGGGTCGACCCCGTGCTTGGGGCGCATGTGTCCATTGTGCCGTTCCCTCACCCATCCAGGGTAATTCAGGAGGTGAGCAGCCGAGGCTCGATCCGGAACTCCTTTGCCCCCTCGGCCCCGTCATGCTCGACTTTGTAGGCGTATCCGGCTGGATCGGTGGTTACGGCCTGAATGAAATCGGTGCCCACGTAGTGCAGTGCCACCCCCTCGTCGGCGGCGTAGCCCTCGGGCAGCTCGCCGCTGGCCACCGACTGGTGCAGCAGTTGCCGGCGCTGCGGGTCGGAGTTGTAGTGGACTCCGCACGAGTAGGGCAGGAAGGCCAGGCCGTCGGCCCACACGTTGAGCTCGGGACCGAAGGAGTCGGTGTTGCCGCCGACGTGCCAGCACAGGGCGCCCGCGCTCTGCCCGGACAGCACCACGCCCGACCGCCACGCCTCCTCGAACGCCTCGTCGTAGCCGTGCAGCCGCCACAGGGCCGCCAGGTTGGCCACGCTGCCACCGCTGACATAGATCATGTCCTGCTCGAGCATCCACGCCCGGGGATCTTTGACGTTGGGCATCGGGAACACCGTCAGATGGCTCAGCTCGACGTCCCATCCGGCGAAGGCGCCGTACATCTTCAGCAGCCAGTCGGCGTCGTCGCCCATCGCGGTGGCGACCAGCCCCAGCTTCGGCCGGTCCTGGCCGGTCAGGTCGAGGCCGTAGCGCAGCAGCGGGCTCGCCTCCAGAAAGCCGTAACGCGCCGTCTGGCGGAACGACCCACCGCCGATGGCAAGAATGTGCGACTGGCCTGACCTGGTCATGTTGCATCTCCCGCGTGGTAAAGGATGAACAGCACCTAAGAATATGGCGCTAGATTATGTCGCTCAAGGCCTCGTCGAGGTGGCTATGGGTGAATCCGTAGCCGCTTCCGGACAGTTTCCCGGGCAGAACCCGGTGGCTGGGCAACAGCCCTTCCCGCGCGAACTCTCCCAGGCCGATGCTCAGCGCGAAGGCCGGGACAGGCATCGGTACGGTGCCCTTACGCAGGGCTTTCCCGAGCGTGGTGGTGAACTCCGCATTGCTCACCGGATTGGGCGAAGTCAGATTAACCGCCCCCACCAATTCCCGATTTTTCAGGATATGTAGTACTGCCTGAACCCAGTCGTCCTCGGATATCCAGGACCAGTACTGCTTCCCACTCCCGAGCGGCGCGCCGAGCCCCATCTTGAAGATGGGCAGCATCCGCCCAAGCGCCCCACCCCGCCCACTCAATACAAGCCCGGTACGCAATTGCGCGGTCCGGACACCGACCTCCTCGGCGGCCCTGGCGGCACCTTCCCAGAGCTCGCACAGATCAGCCAGAAACCCGGTGCCCTTCCCCTGGGACTCATCGATGACCCGATCCCCGGTATCACCGTAGAAGTCCACCCCGGAGGCCGACACGAGCACCTCAGGCGGCCTCGACAACTGCCGCAACGCGTCGACGAGCACCCGAGTCCCGTCGACCCGGCTGCGCACCAGCTCGCGCTTGTACGACTCGCTCCAGCGCCGGTCGGCGATGGGCGCTCCGGCCAGATGTACGACTCCTTCGGCTCCTTCGAGCACCGAAAGATCGATCACATCGTCCCGAGGCTCCCAGTAGGCCTCCTCATCGCTCTCCGGAGGCCGCCGCACCATCCTGACAACCCGCCGCCCCTGCCCCTTGAGCGCCTCCACCAAGGGCCCCCCGAGCAGCCCGGACGCCCCCGTAACGATGATCGCCATACCCCCACACTACGCCGGGGCCCCCGCCACCCCCCGTTACCCGTCTGGAGTGTTGGCCGTCTGATGCCCACCCCGATCAAAAGGTGCTCGCTTCGCTCGCTCGCCCTGTCAGGCGGGCTGGCGCCCGCCCCCGCGTCGGTCCTCGCTCCGCTCGGGCGTCTTCCCGAGACGCGGCTCCGCCGCGCGCTTCGCCCACGGCTTCGGTTGTTGTCCAGATGGGACAGGTGATGCCCATGGCCGAGCTCAAGGCAACGGGCGACCACACGAGACGGACCGGACGGACGGGGGAGGGACGCCATCGGGGACGACGACGAAGACACGACCGCTACCGCGGTGCCGTCCGCCGTGCCTATTGGGGAGAGAAGCTGATCGACGCGGCGCCGCTCCTCGGCGCAGTCCCGGCATCGCCACTTGGTGCACGGTCGTGAGCGGGCCAACCGAGCAGTGCAGCGCATCGGTAGCTAGCCGAAATCTTGGCCGATATCCCAGCCATGGCGTTATCATGGACCCATGGAGGTAATTCCGATCAGCGAAGCCAAGGACCGGCTGACTGAGCTTGCCGACCGGGCCGCGCGCGAGCACGATCACTTCACGCTCACCCGGAACGGGCGGCCGCATGCCGTTATCGTGTCCGTGGCCGAGTGGGAGTCCCTGCAGGAGACACTCGAGATTCTCGCTGACCCGGAAATGCGCGCCGACTTGGTTGAGGCCGCTGCCGCCGAGGCGCGCGGTGACGTGACCACCGAGGAGGAGATGACGGCTATCCTGGCAGCCCGCCTCGGCAAGGCCGGCGCGTGAGCGACCGCTACACCATCCTCCTGAGCCCACCGGCTCGTCGTGCGCTCGCCTCGGGCCTTCCCGAGACTGTAGCGGCCGCGGCCTGGGAGTTGATCACCGGCACTGTCGCTCGCGAACCATGGCGCGTCGGCAAGCCTCTGCAAGAGCCATACGGGGGACTGCATGTTGCCCGGCGCGGGACCTACCGTGTGGTCTACCGCATAGACGAAGACAAACACACCGTGACGATCCAGTCCATCAAACACCGCCGCGACGCCTACCGCCCATAGAGCCCACTGCTGCCCGCCCTACCTGTCGGTGCCAGGGGCTGGCGGAGATCAAGCGCCGCCACATGAGATAGGTCAGCGGTGCGGGCAGGCCAGGGTCGTGGAACCGCCGGGCGAAGGCCGCGCGAGAACAGGGCCGCCTGCGTCGTCGTCGCGTACCTCCAGCTCACCCAGAAGCGCGATCCGCACGCCGTCAGCGCCTCACGAAGCCGCGCCGCTCGTCGTCGTCCCGGAGCCCGCCCATGAGAGGATCCGCGACGCCAGACCGGCGACATCTCCGCCCAATTCCTCGCTCCCCGTCTCGCTTCCGGAGCTCCCAGAGTTCCGGGAGCTTCCAGAGGTCTGGGAGCTCCCGGAGCGGAACACCAGCGGGATCAGCGCCCGGCCCTGCGCGGCGTCCTCAATCGCGTCCTCAATGCCCTCCTCGATCCACTCGAGCCCCAAATCGCGCGCCCGCAGCCGATCCACCCGTACCTCATCGGGACAGTCCAGCAAAGCCCAATGGACCGGCCCGCCCCACCGCCCCTCCGGTACGAGCTCATGGGCATCGGGGACCGGGCACAGTAACAGCACCGGAGTCCCCGCCCGCCGCACCATGGTCACGATGTGCGTCCACAGCCGGTCGTACGCGGGCCACACAGGAGCGGCCTGCGGCTCCGCGATGGGTACCCCGAGCAGCGCGCCGTCCTCGAGCAGCTCGTCCATGTCCATCACGACCAACCCGCCCGCGTTCCGCAGCAGGTACGGCAGCAAGGTCGTCTTTCCCGCGCCAGGAGCGCCCGCGAGCAGGTACAGAGGCGCGAGCCCACCGGCCGGCTGATCTTCCACCGGCTTGATCATAGAACGTGGCGCTCGCGGGATGCCTGAAGGCCACCCTGGATGCCAGGGTCGCGCTCTACCCGCAGGCGGTGCCGGCACGGTAGCAGTCGCGTAGGCGGTGTTCCGCGTCGGCGCTCACCCCGATCTTGTCCAGGCCCAGCAACGCGGCGCCCACGGCCGGGGGCACATCCACCACACGGGCCGTCGCCTTCGGCGCCACCCGGTGGCAACCGGCGTGTATGCGGTCGAGCAGGTACTCATCGCCACCTGCGAGGACGCCACCCCCAAGCACGATGTCCACCGGAACGTGGAGCAGATCCAACCGGCGCAGCGCCGCCGAAGCGAGCAGGACCACCTCCTCGGCCAGCCGGTCGACCACTTTTCTGGCCACGGCGTCGCCGGCCCCCGCGGTCGCCAGCAGCAGGGGATTGAGCTCCTGGAGCCGGGCGCGGCCGACCTCCCCGAAGTGGAGCCGCTCGACGAGGTCGGCCACACAGGACACGGAGAAGTGATCGGCCACCACCCGTCGCAACGCGGTGTCAGGGCCGCGACCGTCTTCGGCCCGCACCGCCCGCCACAGCGTCTCGTCGCCCAGGAACGAACCGCCACCCCAGTCGCCGGACAACCGGCCGATCGCGGGGAACCGCAACGTCCTGCCGTCCGGTGCCACGCCGACGCAGTTGATGCCTGCCCCGCAGACCACGGCGACCCCGTGCCCGGGGGTACCGGCGCGCAGCAGCGCGAAGATGTCGTTGTCGACGGTGATCTCCTCGGACCAGCCCAGCTCGGCCAGCTCCCGCGTCAGCGCCTGCTGTTCCCGGCCGAAGTCGACTCCGGCGAGGTAGGCCGCGGTGTGCCGGGCGTACGGGGCGCGAGCCGCTGGATCGAGCTGCCGCGCTGCCTGCCGGACCAGCGCGTCGAGAGCGGCGGCACTGGCGGTGACCCCTACTTTCTGCGCGGACGCTCCGGGACCGCGCACCCGCGACAGCACCGTGCCGTCGGCCGCGACGAGGAGTACGTCCGTCTTCGAGTTGCCGCCGTCGATCGCCAGCACTCCGTCGATCACGCCGCCGCCCAGGGCAGGAAGTCACGGTTGACGGCGACCAGCCGATCGGCCAGGGTCGCCGCCTGGTCGATCTGGCCGATGAGCGGGTGCGCCATCAGCGCGTCGAACACCCGGTCACGGCCGCCGTGCAGCGCCGCCTCCAGGGCGAGGCTCTCGTACGCGCTGACGTGGGCGACCAGGCCCCTGATGGCCGGCGGCAGCGGGGCCACCGGCAGTGGCGCCGGGCCGGTGCCGGTGATCCGGGCGGGGACCTCGACCACGGCGTCGGCGGGCAAGAACGGCAGGGTGGAGCCGTTGCGGGTGTTCACCACCTGCACGTCTCCCTTGTCGCCCAGGAGGGACGCCACCAGTCGCACCGCCGCCTCCGAGTAGTAGGCGCCGCCCCGTTGCTCCAGCAACGCCGGTTTGGCGACCAGGCTCGGATCGCGGTACATCTCAAGGAGACGGTGCTCGATCTCGCTCACGGTCTCGGCTCGTGACGGGCCTTGCCGGTCGGCCACGATCGCGTCGTGACGGTAGTAGTACTTCAGGTAGTAGGACGGTATGGCGCCGAGCCGGCGCATCGCGGCGACAGGGAGCCCGACGTGGTCGGCGAGCTGGTCGGCATGTTCGGACAGCAGCTGGGGAAGTACGTCCACCCCGTCGACGCGTACGGCACGCACCCAGGTCAGATGATTGAGCCCGGCGTGTTCCAGCGTGACCGTTTCCGGAGCGACACCCAGTTGCCCGGCCACCCAGCGCTCGAAGGTGATGGCGACGTTGCAGAGTCCCACCGCGCGGTGACCGGCGTTGAGCAGCGCGCGAGTGACGATGCCGACCGGGTTGGTGAAGTCGACGATCCAGGTCTTCTCGCCGGCGATCTCCCGTACCCGTTCGGCGAGGTCGAGGATCACCGGCACCGTGCGCAGCGCCTTGGCCAGGCCCCCCGCGCCCGTGGTCTCCTGACCGACGCACCCGCATTCCAGCGGCACGGTCTCGTCCGTCACGCGGGCCGCCTGGCCGCCGACGCGTAGCTGGAGCAGTACGGCGGCGGCCCCATCGGCGCCGGCCTCGAGATCGGCGGTGAGGCGTACCTTGGCCGGATGGCCCGCGTGATCGAGGAGGCGGCGGGCGAACCCGCCCACGACCTCGAGTCGCTCGGTGTCAGGGTCGACCAGCGCGATCTCCTCGACATCGAGAGCGGCGTGCTGATCGGCGATTCCGCTGACCAGTTCCGGGGTGTAGGTGGAGCCGCCTCCGACGATGGTGAGTTTCAACCCTTGACTCCTGTGAAAGTGATGCCTCGGACGAAGGACTTTTGAGCGAGTACGAAGAGCAGGATGACCGGCAGCATGACCACTACCGTGGCGGCCATCGTGAGGTTCCACTGCACCTGGTGCGCGCCCCGGAAAGATGCCAGGGCCAGCGACAGGGTCCACTCGTCCGGGTTCTCCCCGGCGTACAGCAGCGGCCCGAAATAGTCGTTCCAGGTGTACATGAAGCAGAACAGGGATATCGCCGCGATGCCGGGCCGGGTCATCGGGAGCAGGACACGCAGCAGCGTCCGCAGGTCGCCACAGCCGTCGACGCGGGCGGCGTCGAGGTAGGACTGCGGGACCGTGAGGAAGAACTGCCGCAGCAGGAAGATGCTGAACGCGTCGATCAGGAAGTACGGCAGGATCAGCGGCCAAAGGGTGCCTGTGAGGTGGAGACGGGCCCACAGGATGTAGAGCGGGACCGACAGGACCTGCGGCGGGATCATCATGGCGGCGATGATCACCAGGAACACCGCCTGGCGGCCCCGCCAGCGCATCCGGGCCAGGGCATAGGCGGCCGGCACGCTGGACAGCAGCATCCCGGCTACGGCGAGCAGCGAGTACATCATGCTGTTGCCCAGATACCTCAGCAGCGGCGCGGCGTGGAACACCTCCGCGAAGTTCGCCGGATGCCAGGAGCGGGGCCACAGATCGGCCGTCAGCGCCTGCCGGTCCGACATGAACGCGGTGAGCGCGACGAAGATCAGTGGCAGGACGAACATCAGTCCGAGGGCCAGCGCGATGCTGTGCACCGCGATCCAGCGCATGATGCCGCGCCGGTTCGACCGGCGGTGCGCCGGGCCGAGCCGGGACGTCGAGCTGGAGGAGACGTCGGCAGTGGTGGTGACAGTGGCCATCACGCCACCTCCTCAGCATGGGAAGCACGGCGTAGACGGTGCACGAAGAACACGGTGAACACCGTCGAGACCACGAAAAGAGCGATGGACATGGCTGAGGCGTAGCCCATGTTGTAGTAGTGGAACCCCTGTTGGTAGAGCCAGACGGGGAAGGTCAGCGTCGAGTTGTCCGGGTAGCCGATGGCCCGCCTGCTGCCGGCGATGTCGGCCGACCCGGAGGCCACCGAGGCCGCGACCACCGCCTGGGTGAAGTACTGCAGCCCGAGGATGATGGAGTTGATCACTCCGAAGACGAGCACGGGCGCGATCGCCGGAAGCGTGACGTGCCAGAACCGCCGTACCGAGCCCGCGCCGTCCAGGGACGCCGCTTCGTAGAGCTCACCCGGCACGTCGAGCATCCCCGCCATGATGATGATGATCAGCTCGCCCGAGGCCCACAAGGTGAGCAAGGTCAGCGCGGGTTTGGCCCACGAGGGGTCGCTGAACCACAGCGGCCCGGAGACGCCGAACCAGCTCAGCACCGTGTTCACCGGCCCGGTTCCGGGATTGAACAAGAAGGTGAAGGCCAGGGTGGCCGCCACCGGCGGAGCCAGCGCGGGCAGGTAGATCAGCGTCCGGAACAGCCCGGCGCCGTTCCTGACCCGCACCAGCACGGCCGCGACTCCGGTGGCGAAGACCAGGCGGAGCACGGTGATGACGACGACCAGCCACACGGTGTTGTAGGCCGCCTTGCGGGCCAGCGGATCGCCCCAGAGGAGGAAGACGTAGTTGCGCAGCCCGACCCACATCGGAGTGTTGAGCAGGTCGTAGCGGGTGAAGGAGTAGTAGACCAGCGCGAGGAGCGGGTAGGCGACGAACAGCGCCAATCCGGCCAGCGCCGGTGCCATGAAAGCCAGCGGCCGTATCCAGTGTCCCGGCCGCGGCCGGATCCACCTGGTGAAGGTGGATCCGGCCACATGCGTGGTGTGCGGTGCGGCGGTCATCAGCGCTCAGCTGCCGAGTTGCGCGTCGGCGTCGATCTGCGCGCCCGTCTTGGCCAGTCCCGCCTTCAGGTCGGGGACGCCACCGCCCTGATAGGCGATGGAGAAGTCCTCGGCGGACTTGAGGTAGGCGCCGCCGTTCGCGCTGGCCGGGTTCGTGGCCAGGTTCGGGTTGGCGAAGATGTCGAGGAAGGTCTTGAAGTGGGCATCCTTCCGCAGCGTCGGATCCTGCAGCGCGGGGACCGTGGACGGGACGTTCTTGAGGCCATGGGCCAGTTCCTGCAGAGCGCCGGAATCCGTCGACAGATACTTGACCAGTTCCCAGCCGGCACCGGCGTTCTCGGCGCCCTTGGGAATCCCGATGATCGTGCCGGTGGTGTAGCCGCCCCCATAGAGCTCAGGCTTGTTGTCCGCGACCGGGAACGGAGCCGTGGCGTAGTCCAGCTTGGGCGCCTCGGCCTCGATGAAGGCGGTGCGGAACTCGCCGTCCATCACCATGGCGATCTGCCCCTTTTCGAAGGCATGGTCCGGTGAGTACTCCTGGCCGAGACCGGCCGTGAACTTCGCCAGCTTGTCGCGCCCGTAGAAGTCGGTGAACTTCTTCCCCCACTCGAGCATCGCCTGCCACTGGGGGTCGGTGCCCAGGGCGGACTTTCCGTCCTGGCCCGCCCACTGGGCGCCCCAGTTGGCCGCCCACATCTGCACGTGGTTGGCGTAGAAGCCGATCGTGGGCACGAAGCCGGCGACCTTGATGGACCCGTCGGGGTTGCGCACTGTCAGCTTCTTGGCGTATTCGAACAGCTCCGACATCGTCTTCGGGGGCGCGCTGATGCCGGCCTTGGCGAACATCGCCTTGTTGTAGTAGAGGCCGTACACGTCGGCGAGCAGCGGCATCGCGCAGCGCGTGCCCTTGAACTCGGTGTACGCGCGGGTGGCGGCGGGAAGCTGGTTCAGGTCCACCTTGTCGCGGGCGATGTAGGCCTTGAGGTCCTGCCAGGCACCGCTGGAACAGAACTGGCCGATGTTGTCGGTGGAGAAGGAGATGGCGACGTCTGGAGGGTTTCCTCCTCTGATCGCCTGGGCGACCTTGTCGTCGTCCTGGCTGCCCTGGTTCTTGACAGTGATGTTCGGGTGCTTGGCCTGGAAACCGTCCAGCACCTTCTGGAGTATTCCCAGCTCGCGACCGCTGAACTTGCTCCAGACGCTGAGGGAGACCTTCTCATCGGCGCTCGGCGCATTGGCCGTACCTGATGAGCTCGTCTCCGGGCCACACGCACTCGCGAGGAGCGTGAATGCCGCACACGCCGCCGCGACACCGATTCGTCGCATCGAAACCCTCCAAAGGGGGTGAACTGCTGACCCGCCGCCATGGTCAGGTCAAGGGGTGAGGCTGTCGTCAGGGATGGATGGCGAATACCTCTTCGCGCGCTCCGGCCAATGCCAGCCGCAGCGCGCCTGAGCGAACCGGGTTACCGGTCAGCAGGCTTGGTTGAATCGTTGGCCGGGGAAGGACGAGTTCGCCCAGTTCCTCGGTGACCAGGCCGCACAGGACGCTGCCGCCGGCCCTGCCGACGTCGCCTGTGAGAACCACCAGTTCGGGATCGACCACGGACACCACACCCGCCACGGCCAGCGCCACCCGGCGCGCCAGGTCACGGAGGAAGGCCGACCGGGCGACAGGGTCCGTGTCGAGATCCTGCGCGAGAAGCTTCTCCAGATCGTCTCCGGCGAGCCCGTGCGCGTGGGCCAGTTCCATCACCGCCCTGATGCCGAGCACGTCACCGATGCGCCGGCCACCGCCCACGCCGGAGGGCGGGCAGGGCATCCAGTCGATCTCGCCGGCACCACCGGACGCGCCCCGTAACAAACGCCCGCCCGAGACCACCGCGGCACCGATCCCGCGCCCCATCCAGATCAGCACGAAGTCGTCGACCCCGACGGCTTGGCCGACCGCCATCTCGTCGAGGGCGACCAGGTTGACGTCGTTCTCGACGGCCACCGACGTGGCGAGCGATCCTGACAGCCGATCCAGGACGTCGAAGCCCTGCCAGGGCGGCAGATGCGGGGCGAAGCCCAGGTGCCCGGTGCGCGCGTCCACAGAACCGGGCACTCCCACGACGACCCTGCGTAGTTGCCCAGTGGTCAGGCCGACCTCGGCCGTGGCGGCCGAGACCGCGCGGCACAGATCCTCGACGTCGAGGTCCGCCTCCTCGCCGGGACGGTATCGGTGCTCGGCGACGATCTCCCCACAGATGTCGGACACCGCTATGTCCAGCGCGCGCGGGGTGAGGTCGACCGCCGCCACGTAGGCCAGCGCGCCGTTGACCGCCCAGCGTTGCGCGCGCGGCCCTTTACCGCCCTCCCGGAGCCCCGCGCGCCGTACGTGACCACTTTCCGCCAGCCGAAGCAGGAGGTCGGCTGTCGCCGGTTTCGACAGGCCGATGTGTGATTCCAGCTCCAACCGGGTCAGCGGCCCTCGATCGAGCAGAGCCAGCAGCGCCGCGCGGTCGTTGATCCGGCGCAGCAGCTGAGGGCTTCCCCCTCGCTGTTCCACGTGGGACTCCCTTACCATCTGGGAACTTCCCAGACTATTGCCGAGGAATGTACCTCATGCACATCGGCCCACGTCAAGAGGCCATCGCAAGGGAATCGAAGACCGGGGGGACTTGCCAGGCACGGCCGGGCCGTCGGCCAGAAGGGGTTCGGCATGCGACGCGACGTGACAAAGCCCCGGCTCGCCGAGCCGGGGCTTGGATGCACATCGGGGGTTCGGCCGACCTTTGGCGCTATTCGACCGCGGTTACCGTGACAGCGTTGCTCAACCGCTGACCGTGCCGCAGTCGGTCAGCGTTCGGCCGCGAGGGTGACGCCCAGACCGATGAACACGCTCCCGGTCGCGGCGTCGATCCGGCGGCGCACCGCCTGACGGCCGCGCAGCCAGCCGCCGATCCGCCCGGCCAGCACGCCGACCGTCGCGTCGGCCAGGAACTCCAGGACGATCAGGATGGCGCCGAGGACGGCGAACTGCAGCCAGATCGGCCCCGCCCCGGGATCGATGAACTGGGGCAGGAAGGCGACCATGAACGTGAACGTCTGCGGATTGGCCATGGAGGAGACCACGCCGTTGAGGAAGGCACGCCGGCCGGACATTCCGCGGCTGGCCGGATCGTCGGCCTGGCTGTTCTTGCGGTTGCGGATCATCTGGACGCCGAGGTAGATCAGGTAGGCGGCGCCGGCGAGCCGTAGCACCGTGAACACGACCGGGAACGTCGTCAGCAGCACGGCGAGCCCGGCGGCGGCCGCGGCTATGTACAACGCGTCACCAGTGATGACGCCGACCGTGGCCAGCAGCCCGGCGCGGGGCCCACCCCGCAGACCGCATCCCAGCACGAACAGCATGTCCGGTCCGGGGGTGATCAGAGCGACGATGGTGGTCGCGGTGAAAACGGCGAGCAGGTGGGGATCGATCGGCATGCGACGATCTTTCCACCTCCGGTGTCGGCGCACCGCTCCGGGGACGCCGTTCGGGGGGTGCCAGACGCGTCAGAACAGCTGTCAGGCGGCGTAGCGCGGGTAGCCGTAGCCGACGACCTGGGAGGTGGGACGAACACGCTGCTCGACCTTGCCGTTGCCGGTGTTGCCCTCGATCGTGGAGATCGTGCCGTCACCGTTGTCCTTGACCACGAAGCCGACGTGGCTGATGGAGCTCAGGTCCTTGCTGCCGCTCCAGGAGTAGAAGACCACGGCGCCGGGCTTGGCCATGGTGCCCCAGCGGTGGTTGGCGGCGAACCACTTGGCGTGGGCGACGGTGTAGGCGTCCCAGCCGACCTGGGAGCGGGCGCCGGTCTCCTCGCCGACCCAGGAGACGAACATCGAGCACCAGGCGGCGTTCAGGTAGTCCTGCCTGCTGCCGCCGTCACGCTGGACGGTCTCGGCGGCGCGGGCTGAGTTCATGTACCACTTCTGGAACTTCGTGCCGCCGCCGTTGGCGTCCTCGGACGTGCCGACCTGGGCCTTGGCCAGGTTCAGGACCTGCTGGGCGGTGACGTTCACCTGGGCCTCGCCGTTCCTGCCGCCCTGCGCGGAGGCGGGGGCGGCCTGAGCCGCGATGGGAGTGTGCCCGGTGGGAGCCGTGGCGGCGTTCGCCGCGGTGTGGGCGCCGAGGGCGGCGGCGGTGAGGGTCGCGCCGAGCGCGATCTTGGCATAGTTGATCTTGGGGATGCGGATGATGGTGATTGCTCCTTGCTTCCATTCCGCTTACCGGGTTAGCTGACGGGCTCGGGCGTGGAAGCTGCCCTACGGCACGTTGACGTGCCGATTAGCCCCGATCGAGACATGGGTCCCCGGTCCCGCGCACAGGCGGGTTCAGCGGTCACAGGTGATTTCCTGTGATGCATGTGATGGGTATGACGTCCGTACTCGGACTTTGGCGGCGCGGCCAGAGGGATGCTCACTGTCTAGGCCAGGCGCACAGATGGGTACAACGCACCCCTGACCTGGGTAATTCCATCGCAATGACATCGCCATGCCCAGCCCGGCCCGCTCGTCGATCCGTCAAGTAGCGGGGGTGCCTTGTTGAAGTCGCGCCAGGGCGCGTCTGGAAAGGTTGGCGTACGGTCTGTCGAATTCGCCTCGCCCGTCCGACGTAGAGGCGTACCGACCGGACAGACAGCCAAGGAGACCCTCGTGGCCCAGTACGCGATCCTCATCTTCGACGACGCCGGAGCCGGCGACTACACCCCCGAGCAGCAGGCGGCGAGCCAGCGGCACGCCGACGACCTCCTCGACTCCGGCGCCATGATCGCGGCGTACGCGCTGCGGTCCGCCGACACCGCCACCTCGTTGCGCGGCGACGTGGTCACCGACGGGCCCTTCATCGACGCCAAGGAAGTCATCGCCGGCGTCTGCGTCATCGAGGCCCCCGACCTGGACGCCGCCCTGGACCTGGCGCGTCGTAACCCCGCCGTCCAGTGGGGTCGTGGCGGCGTCGAGGTACGTCCCGTCGCAGGCGGCATCGCACCCACCGCCCGATGACGGCCGCGGCGGGCGCGGGCCAAACGGACGCGGGCCAGGCGGACGCGGCCAGGCGGGCGCGGGCCAAACGGAGGTGGGACGGGCGGGCGCGGGACAGGCGGTGGCCGCCGCGCATCGGCGCGAGTGGGCTTTCGTGCTCGCCGCGACCGTGCGCGTCGCGCAGGACCTGGACCTGGCCGAGGAGTGCGTACAGGAGGCGTACGCCGCGGCGCTGTCGGCCTGGGAACGCGATGGTATCCCCGCCAACCCCGCGGCGTGGCTCACCACCACGGCCAAGCGCCGGGCGATGGACGCGATCCGCCGCGAGCGGACCTTCCGGTCGAAACTGCCATTGCTGGTGGAGTCCGAAGAGCTCGCGCCGCACAGACTGGCGGACCGCGACGAGGCGGACGCGGTGGAACTGGAGGATGCCGTACCCGACGAACGGCTGCGGCTCATCTTCACCTGCTGCCACCCCGCACTCGCGCAGGAAGCGCGGCTCGCGCTCACGCTGCGGCTGGTGTGCGGGCTGCCGACCCCGGACGTCGCCCGGGCGCTGCTGGTGTCGGAGCAGACGATGGCCGCCCGCATCACCCGGGCGAAGAAGAAGATCTCCGTCGCCCGCATCCCCTATCGGGTGCCGCGCCCGGCGGAGCTGCCGGACCGGCTGGCAGCCGTACTCGGCGTGCTCCACCTGCTGGTCACCGACGCCCGGCGCGCGACCCGGACGGGCGCCGACGGCCGGCTGCTGCGGCTTGAGGAGCAGGACCGCTCTCTGTGGGACCGCGGCGCGCTGGCCGAGGCGCATGAGCTGATCGTGGCCGGGCCGCGCGGCGGCCGCGCGGGGCGCTACCTGCTGCAGGCGGCGATCGCCCTGCTGTACGCCCAGGCGCCGTCGTACGAGCAGACGGACTGGCCACAGATCGTGGCACTGTACGACAGGCTGCTGGCGCTCTGGCCGTCACCGGTGGTGGCGCTGAACCGGACCGTGCCGGTGTCGATGCTCCATGGACCGGCGCTCGCACTGACGCTGGTGGAGGCGCTGGAGCAGGATGGCCGGCTCTCCCGGTACCAGTACCTGCCGGCGATCAAGGCGGACCTGCTTCGGCGCCTCGGCCGTACGGACGAGGCGGCGACCGCGTACCGGCAGGCGCTGGAGCTGACCGACAACGAGGTTGAGCGGGCCTTCCTCGCCGGGCGTCTAACTGATCATGATCCGGGCACGACCTCGCCGGCCGTGCCCAGCAGCCGGCGCAGCTCGTCGTACTCGATCGGGCGCCCGAGCCGGAGGGCGGCGTACTCGCCTGCGGCACCGCCCTGCGCGGCGAGTTCGGCGCACGCCGCGTGCCACTCGTCGTGAGCCTTCCGCACGGCCTGGGCCGCGCCGGGGCTCTCGAGGTCCGACAGGTCACGGAGCCGGACATAGGTGTCATACGCCTCACGCTTGGCGGCGGATCCCTCGGCGGGCGGTGGCAGCCGCTCGCCGAGCAGTTCGAGGAAGACCCTGGAGCGGCCCAGCTCGGAGAACTGCCAGGCGGTGACCGCGGTGCCGCCGTCCCCGAGTGCCTACGGCGTGGCCGAGACGAACAGCCGTGCCCACGCTGATACCCGGTCGGCTCGCCTCGGCGGCCGGATCGGCAGGTCGTGATCAGGTAACGCCCGCTTGTCACCCACCGGAGGGATTTCCCCGCGAACGCCGCTGTTCACGCCCGATCACGAATGCGTATCTCGCCCTTCTCAGAGCGATCCGGTGGGGATAGCTTCTGCGTGGCGGCGGAAGAACCAGCGCGGAGGGCCATGCCAAGGCGTTTGCGTGTCCGGACCGGCGACCCCTGGACGCCCAACCTGGCCCGTGCGCGGCGGCGCCTGGCGCGCGGGCGGCCGCAGGACGCGGCTCGCGAATACCGGCAGGCGTGCAGGCTCGCCGACGGCAGGCGCGCCGATCCGCTCATCAGGTCCGCGCTGCGGCAGTGGCTCGGGCTGGCGTTGCTGAAGGCGGGGCGCGGTCAGGAGGCGTTGCGGGCGCTGGTCCAGGCCTGTGAGCTGCTGGGGGATAGCCCTGGGGCAGCGGAGCAGTACGCGAGCACCCTGGACACCCTCGGCCTGGTGCAGCGTGACCTCGGGCAACTCGACGCGGCCGAGGAGTCCCACCGCAGGGCCGTGGAGCTGTTCAGGCGGGCCGGTTCACGCGAGGGCACCGTACGCGCCGCCGTCAACCTCGCCGTCGCGGTCAAGGACCAGGGGCGTCTCACCGAGGCGCGCGGGCTGCTCGCCGGCATCGAGCCCGCGGCCCGCGACTGCGCCGACCCGGCGCTGCTCGGGCACACGCTGCTCACTCTGGGCCTCGTCCACGAGCTGCTCAATGAACCGGCACCGGCGGAACGGCTGGCCAGGCAGGCGGCCGAGGCCTACCGCGCGGCGGGAGACAGGGAGGGCGAGGCGGCCGCCACGCACAACGTGGGCCGTTTGCTGGACACGGGCGGGCGGCACCGCGAGGCCATGGAATGCTTCACCACCTCCCTGACGATCAATCTGGAGATCGGCGCCGAGCTGGGCGTCTCCGACGACCTCGGTGCCATAGCGTCGCTGTTCCAGCTCGCCCGGCAGTACGACGAGGCCCGCCGCGTGCATGAACGGGCGCTGGACATCCAGCGCGGGGCGGGCTACCGGCGCGCGGTCGTGGCCACCCTCTGCGACCTGGGGGTGCTGGCGCGCGACCAGGACGACCTCCCTCTCGCGCGCCACCACCTGCAGGAGGCGCTGCGGGAAGCTGAGACGCTCGCCGACCCGCACACCGTCTACCAGACGCGCGTCCTGCTGGCGGAGATCAGCATGCTGGAGGAGGACTACGCGCAGGCGCGCGTGGCCTACCTGGCCGCGGCGGAGGCGATGGGGGACGCCAGGCGGGCGCTGCTCGACGAGACGGACGCCGTCACCTACTTCAGCGAGTCCCGTCTCGACGCCCCCGGCATGCTGGTACGGCTCTCGCTCCACCTGGGCGACAGGGCGGGCGCACTCGAATGGGCGGACGCCGCGCGCGGTCAGGAGCTCGTACGCAGGCTGGCCTGGACCGCCCTGGCCACACCACCCGGCGCACCGGCGACGATCCTCGCCGAGGAGGCCGAGACCCGCCGCCTCCTGCGTGCGCAGGAGGCGGGCCTGCGGGCCGGTGGATCGGCGGACGCGGCGCTGCTGACGGCCTACAGGCAGAACCTGTCGCGCCTGCACCGGCTGGAAAACCAGCTCGCCGAGCTGACTCCCGAGTACGTGTCGATGCGCCGGGCAGAACGCCTCGGCTGGAACGGCATCACCGCGCTGCTGACTCCGGGCCCTTCACAGGACGGGCCAGAGGGGACCGAGGCCATGGCTCGTCTGGTGCTGGCCGAGTACCACGTGACCGACCACGAGACGTACGTCTTCGGCGTGACGGCCGACGCGCCGGAGCCGCAGGTCGTCACCGTGGACGTGACCCGAGCCGAGCTTCGCGAACTGGCCGGGGCCGCCGGGGACACCCTGGCCCGCGACAGGACCGGCCTCGGCGCGCACCTCGCGGACGAGCGACTGGTGCGGCTGCTCGCGCCGGTGGCCGAGTGGGCCGAGCCGGGGGACGTGGTCTACCTGGTGCCGCACGACTCCCTTCACCTGCTGCCCCTGCAGGCCGTGCTCGTCGAGGGCGTCCCGCTGATCGAGCGCAACCCGGTCGTGTTCGTGCCGTCGGCCTCCGTACTGCGCTACTGCCAGGCCAAGCGGAAGGCCCGCCGCGCGAGCGCGCTCATCGTCGCCGCGCCGCCCGAAGAGCATCCGCTGGCCTTCGCCAGTGAGCAGGCGCTGGCCGTGTCGCAGACGCTCGGCGGCCAGGAAGTGCTGGCGGCGGGCGATGCCTCCCGCGAGAGCCTGCTGGCCCGGTTCGCCGAACCCGGGCAGGCGCCGGACATCGTCCACTTCGCGACACACGGCGTATTCGACCGTGAGGACCCGATGCGGTCCGGGATCGAGCTCGCGGGCGGCAGACTGACCGCGGCGGACATCCTCGGGCTCCGGCTCGACGTGGACCTGGTGACGCTGGCGGCCTGCGAGACCGGCATGAGCCAGAGCCGCCCAGGAGACGAGCTGATCGGCCTGACCAGGGCGCTGCTGTACGCGGGCGCGCCCTCGGCACTGGTCGCCCTGTGGCGCGTGGACGAGCTGTCGACCAGCATGCTGTTCGGCGAGTTCTACGCGGCGTTGCGGGCCGGCTCGCCCAAGGCCGGGGCCCTGCGCAGGGCGCAGCTGTGGCTGCGCGACAGGACGATCGCCGACGTCCTTGACTACGCGCGTGGCGCCTGCCTGCGCCTGGCGGGCGACCCCCGGGCGCTGGCCGCCGTCCGGCTGGAGGAGGCGCGGCTGCGCCTGGCGGCGGGTGACTACTCCGCGGCGGCCAGCCTGTTCCGCGACCTCGTCGCCGGCCCCGACCTGAACGAGGAGCAGCGGCAGGGCGCGGAGGTGGGCATGCTGCAGGCCACGCTCGTCATGGACACGGGCACAGGCACGGGCGCGGCACCGGACCTTGGCGTGCCCGCGTTCGCCGATCCGTACCACTGGGCGCCGTTCACGCTGATCGGCGACTGGCTCTGATCACGGCAGGAGGGGGAAGGTGTGGAGCGGCAACGGCCGGTCGAGGAGTTGATGACCGATGACTTCACCGTCGCGGAGGTGGCGGACGGCGGGCCGGGGTTCACGGTCCTGCTCGGACCGGACGGTGAGCCTGCCGGGCTCACCGGCGCGGGCAAGCGGGGACCGGCCTGCGTCGTCGAGGCGGACACTCCGTTCGGCGACGTGCTCGACTCGGCCGACCTGCTGCACGCGTTGGTGTCCGGCAGCCCAGGCCTGGTGATCGTACGGGGGAAGGACGTCGTGGGCGTGCTCAGCGCTGAGGCGATCAAAGCGGAGATCGTTCGCGACACCGCCTCCCGCCTCGTCTCTGGACGGCAGCTCGGCGACGCGCAGCCCTACGGCAGGCGGGCCGCGCCGGGCCCCAGCCGCATCCAGTGCAAGACCTGCGGCGCGACGAACACCTTCCGCCGCTTCAGTCATGCGGCCGCCTACACCTGCCAGCACGGGGATCACGACTTCGTCCCCTACTGGAGCGCCTGACATGGGCGGACTCGTCGAAGCGGCGTCGGGGGTGGTCGACCGCCGGTTGCTCACCACGACGTTCCTGCCGGTGCTGGCCTTCCTGAGCGCCCTGGCGGCGGTCGCCGTCGCGGGCGTGGGCTGGGCCACAGCGGCCCGCTGGTGGTCGGGGCTCGGCGCGGAGGCGCAGGTCGTCATGTCGGGGCTGGTCCTCGCGGGCGCGCTGCTGATCAGCCAGCTCGTCGCCGTGCGGCGGGCCGGGCTGATCCGGGTCTATGAGGGTTACTGGGACGGCCTGCCGTACGGAGAACGGCTGGCCGAGCGGTGCCGGCTGCGTTTCATGGCATCCGACGACCAGCGGGGCTCGCTGTATCCGGTGGAGGAGTCCCGGCTGATGCCGACCGCGCTGGGCAACATCCTGCGGGGGGCCGAGGACCATAGCCGCGACAGGTACGGCATCGACGGGGTGACGGCGTGGCCGCGCCTGTACGCGACGCTGCCGGACACCTTCCGGCAGACGTTCGCGGCGGCCGCGGGGGATCTCGACCTCATGGTCACGGTGAGCGGGCTGGGGCTGGCGTTCTCGCTGGCGGGCGGGGCGCTCGGGGCGGTGCTGCTGCCGTGGCACTGGGCGCTGGGGTGCTGCTGGGGCGGGCTGGTGGTCGCGTGGTGGGGGTATCGGGGGGCAGTGTGTGCCGCTGAGCCGTACGGGGAGTTGTTCCGTTCGGCGTTCGACGTGTATCGGTGGACGTTGCTGGACACGATGGGGCTGCGGCGGCCGTCCGAGTATCGTGGCGAGCCGGAGCAGTGGCGGCAGCTGGACAAGCTCTGGGTGATCGGGGCGGCCGACAGCGAACACGTCACCAGCCTCGGCTACCCGGCCGCCGAGCCCATGCAGCCCGTTTTGGCCCCCTCCGGACTCGCCCCGAAGTCCGTTGAGCCCGCCCCGAAGTCCACCGAGCCCGTTCCGGACCCCGCCGAGCCTGCTCGGGACATCCCCGGGGCCGTTCCTGACCCTGCGGAGCCACGGGACAGCCCGCTCGACGACCTCGCACCCGTGGCCGGAGCTTCGGTGAGTGCCTCGGGGGGCGGGCGGAAGGCACGACCGCTGCGGTTGGGCCCGTGGCTGGTGGCCGTGGCGACCGCCATGGGGATCCTCGTCGTCGTGGGCAATGTGGCCGTCCGATCGCCGGGCGGCTGGGTGGCCGCCCGCACGCTGCACCCGTACCAGGTCCTCGCTGGCACCGACGTGAAGGGCCCGTCCGCGGTCGGCGCGGTAGGCCGGTACGTGCTGCGCCAGATCGAGGAGGGCAAGCAGGTACCCCCGGAAGCCCTGGGCCCTCGTCTGCCACGCGGCGCCGTCGACGGCAAGACCGTCATCACCCTGCGCCCGGGCCCCGGCCATCTGTACGCCGACGCGGCCGCCCGGGGCACGACGGCCATGCTGCGCCTCGTGCTCCCGCCCGCCACATCGGCCGAAAAGGCGCAATCCCTCACCTTCTCCGGCGTCACCGTCCTCGACCTGTCCGGCGGCGAGCCACGAACGGGCCTGGTGATCGCGCTCCCCGCCGATCGCGTCGAGGAACTGCTCGGCCACGTCGTCGGCAGCGATGTCTACCTCGTCACCACCACCAGCTGACCGAGTCGAGGGCGGTGGGTGCGATCCCTCAGAATCGCCGTCCCCGACGTCCGAGGTGGGTGGGCCAGGGCCGAGGAAGGCGATCAATCCCCGGCCCTGACGCGCCTGAACTACGCGAGTCCCAGCTGGGCCTCGAAACGACCCTCTTCGAGGCGCCGCTTCACGGTGGTCAGGAAGCGGGCCGCGTCGGCGCCGTCCACGAGGCGGTGGTCGTACGTCAGCGCCAAGTACACCATCGACCGAACGGCGATGACCTCGCCCTCAGCGGTGTCGATCACGACGGGACGCTTCACGACGGCGCCGGTGCCGAGCATGCCGACCTGCGGCTGGTTCAGGATCGGCGTGTCGAACAGGGCGCCGCGGCTGCCCGTGTTGGTCAGCGTGAACGTGCCGCCGGTGATCTCGTCGGGCGTCACCTTGTTGGCGCGGGTGCGCTCGGCCAGGTCGGCGGTCTTGCGGGCGAGGCCGGCCAGGTTGAGGTCGCCGGCGTTCTTGATGACCGCCGCGATCAGGCCGCGCTCGGTGTCGACCGCGAGGCCCAGGTGCTCGACGTCGAAGTAGGTGACCTCCATGGTCTCGTTGTTGATCGTGGCGTTGAGCTTCGGGTGCTGCTTGAGCGCCTCGATGGCCGCCATCTCGAAGAACGGCATGAACGACAGCTTGACGCCCTCGCGGCGCAGGAAGTCGGCCTTCGCCTGCTCGCGCAGCCGGGCGATCTTGGTGACGTCGACCTCGACGACCGTGGTGAGCTGGGCCGCGGTCTGCAGCGACTCGACCAGGCGCTTGGACATGGTCTGCCGCAGGCGCGACATCTTCTCCGTACGGCCGCGCAGCGTGGTGTCGACCTCGACGGGCTCGGGAGCGGCGGCGACATGAGCCGGCGCGGCCTGAGCGGGCGCGGCGGCGGGAGCCGGAGCGGCCTGGGCGGCGGCGGGAGCCGGCGCGGCGGCCTGCTCGCGCTGCGACTTGGCGGCCTCCAGAACGTCCTGCTTGCGGATGCGACCGCCTACGCCGGTGCCGGTGATCGACTCGAGGTCGACACCGTGCTCGTTGGCGAGCTTACGCACCAGCGGCGTCACGTACGGGCTGTCACCCGAGGACGGCAGCTGGGTCGGCTCGGTGGCGGCCGGAGCCTGCGGGGCGGGCGCCTGAGCGGCCGGGGCCTGCTGCACCGGAGCGGGCGCCGGGGCGGGCGCGGGCGCCGGGGCCTGAGCCTGGGCAGGAGCGGGCTGCGGGATCGAGGAGACCGGCGCGGGAGCCGGGGCCGGCTCGGGCTCCGGCTGCGGCTCGGGCTGCGCGGCGGGCGCCGGCGCGGCCTCCTGCGTGGCGGCGCCGCCGGCCTGGCCGTTCTCGTCGATGACGGCGAGCTCGGCGCCGACCTCGACGGTCTCGTCCTCAGCGACGACGATCTTGGTGAGGACGCCGGCGGACGGCGACGGGATCTCGGTGTCGACCTTGTCGGTCGACACTTCGAGGAGCGGCTCGTCGGCCTCGACGCGCTCGCCCTCCTTCTTCAGCCAACGGGTCACCGTGCCCTCGGTGACGCTCTCGCCGAGCTGGGGCATCTGTACAGAGACCGGCATCGTTATCTTCTCTCGCGTTCTTATTTCGAGGGCTTGAATTAGTTGTGTACGTGCAACGGCTTGCCGGCCAGGGCCAGCATCGCCTCACCGACGGCCTCGGACTGGGTCGGGTGGGCGTGGATGAGCTGGGCGACCTCCGCGGGCAGCGCCTCCCAGTTGTAGATCAGCTGACCCTCGGTCACGAGCTCGCCGATGCGGCGGCCCACCATGTGAACGCCCACGACGGGGCCGTCCTTCTGGGCGATGACCTTGACGGCACCCGCGGTGCCGAGGATCTGGCTCTTGGGGTTGCCCGCGAGGTCGTAGACCTGTTCGACGATCTCGATGCCGCGCTCGGTGGCCTGCGCGGACGTGATGCCCACCGAGGCGACCTCGGGGTCGGAGTAGGTGATGCGCGGCACACCCGCGTAGTCGATGGCGGGCGGGTTGAGCCCGGCGATGTGCTCGGCCACCATGATGCCCTCGGCGAACCCGGCGTGGGCCAGCTGGAGGGTCGGGATCAGGTCGCCGATGGCGTAGACGCCGGGGATCGAGGTCTGGCAGTGCTCGTCGACCACGACCGCGCCGCGCTCGACCCTGATGCCCTGCTCCTCGAAGCCCATCCCGGCCGAGACAGCGCCGCGGCCGACCGCGACCAGCAGCAGCTCGGCGTCGAGGGTCTTGCCGTTGGCGAGGGTGACGACCACACCGGTGTCGGTGGTCTTGACGCCCTCGAAGAAGACGCCCAGCTCGTACTTGATGCCGCGGCGGCGGAAGGCGCGCTCCAGCAGCTTGGAGCTCGACTCCTCCTCGGTCGGCAGCAGGTGGGGCAGCGCCTCGACGATCGTGACCTCGGCGCCGAAGGAGCGGTAGACGCTGGCCAGCTCGACGCCGATGACGCCGCCGCCCAGCACGATCACCGAGGAGGGCACGCGGTCCATCTTCAGCGTGTGCTCGCTGGTGATGACGCGCTCGCCGTCGATGTCCAGGCCGGGCAGCGACTTGGGCGCGGAGCCGGTGGCCAGGACGATGTCGCGGCCCTCATAGACCTCGGAGCCCACCTGGATCCGGTGCGATCCGACCAGCCGGCCCTCGCCTTCGACGATCGTCACGCCGGCGCCCTTGAGCAGGCCCTGCACGCCCTTCCAGGCGCGGGTGACGATCTTGTCCTTGAACGCGTGGACGGCCGGCACGTCGATGCCGTCGAACCGGGCCTTGACGCCGAACGTCTCGCTCTCGCGGGTCTCGTCGGCGACCTCGGCCGAGTGCAGCAGGGCCTTGGTGGGGATGCATCCCCTGTGCAGGCAGGTGCCGCCGATCTTGTCCTTCTCGATCAGGGCGACCGTCTTGCCCAGCTCAGCCGCCCGTAGCGCGCAGGCGTATCCGCCGCTGCCGCCTCCCAGGACGACGATGTCGTAGGCCACAGTCAGGCTCCTTGTCGGGGTGTTCGTGATGCCGTCATCTTTTCATTTGTTTCAGATGCTCGCGTGCCGCTCGGCCAGTCCGATGAGCGTGCGGGTGATGGCCCCGGTGCCGCCCTTCGGCGTGTAGCCGTGCGGCTCGCCCTTGTTGAACGCGGGTCCGGCCATGTCGATGTGCGCCCAGCGCACCCCGTCGGGCACGAACTCCTTCAGGAAGATGCCCGCGGCCAGCATGCTGCCCCAGCGTTCGGGCTGGAGGTTGGCGATGTCGGCGATCGGGGAGTCGAGGCCCTTGCGCAGCTCCTCCGGCAGCGGCATGCCCCAGGCGCCCTCGCCCGCGGCGCCCGCGACCTCGACGACCAGCTCACGCACGGCGTCGTCGTTGGCCATGACGCCGGCCGTGCGCCAGCCGAGTGCGACGATCTGCGCGCCGGTGAGGGTGGCCACGTCGACGATCAGGTCGGGGGAGTCCTCGGCGGCGCGAGCGATGCCGTCCATGAGGACCAGGCGGCCTTCGGCGTCGGTGTCGAGCACCTCGACGGTCTTGCCGCTGTAGCTGTGGATGACGTCGGAGGGGCGCTGCGCGGTGCCGCTGGGCAGGTTCTCGGCCAGGCAGAGGTAGCCGACGACGTTGACCTTCGGGGCCAGGCGGGCGACGCCGATCAGGGCGCCCAGAACCGCGCCCGCGCCGCCCATGTCGGATTTCATCCAGTCCATGGAGGCGGACGGCTTGAGCGACAGGCCGCCGGAGTCGAACGTGATGCCCTTGCCCACGTACGCCAGCGTCTTGGTGGCCTCGGGGTGGGTGTAGGAGAGGCGGACCAGGCGCGGCGGGTTGGCCGAGCCCTGGCCGACGCCGATGAGGCCGCCGTAGCCGCCGTCCTTGAGCTGCTTCTCGTCGAGCACCTCGACGCTCAGCCCGGCCTCGCCGCCGCGCTGCTCGGCGATCTCGGCGAACTTGGCCGGCCACAGGTCGGAGGGCGGTGTGTTGACCAGGTCGCGGACGAGCGTGACCGACTCGGCGAGCACGGAGGCGCGACCGGCGATCCCGTCGGATCCATCCGCTTCGTTCGCCGACAGTACGGTGAGGTCGCCCACGGGCGCCTTCACCTCGCCGTTGGTGCGGTAGCGGGAGAACCCGTAGGCGCCCAGCAGCGCGCCCAGCGCCACGGCCTCGGCCTGGTCGGCCGATTCGGCGGGCAGGAGGAGCGCGGCGCGGGCGGTGCCGGCGAGGGACCGTACGGCGGCTCCCGCGGCGCGGCGTAGCGTCTCGGCGTCGGCGGAGTCGCCGAGACCGACCGCGACCAGCAGCGGAGCGGTGATGGCGCCGAACACGGGCACCTTGGCGAGCTCTCCGGGCTTGCCGGAGAAGCCGACGGCGGTGAGCGTGGCGGCGAGTCTGCCGCCGAAGGCCGCGTCGAGGGACTCGGCGTCCGTGGCGGGGCGAGGGCCTTCCGGGCCGGACCGGAACCCGACGATCAGCGCGTCGGTGTCGAAAGAGACTGGATCTGCTGAGTTCAGCCGCACAGTGGTCACGTAAACCGATGCTATCCAGGGTTTAGAGGTACTCACAAACAGGGGTTCATCCTACCATTCGCCGTCGCGCGCACATGACGACTTGGTGCTAGTGTCATTAGCACCATGTTGCTGACTCTGGACCTCAACGACGCGCGTCCCCTGCACGAGCAGGTGGCCGGCGCGATCCGCCGTGCCATCGGCGAGGGCTCGTACGCGCCGGGTGACCGGCTGCCACCCGCCCGCGACCTGGCCGAGGCGCTCGGCATCAACCCCAACACGGTGCTGCGCGCCCTGCGTGACCTGCGTGACGAGGGGCTGCTGGAGTTCCGGCGGGGGCGCGGCGTCAGCGTCGCGGGCCGCGCCGACGGGCGGGCACTGCTCCTGCAGCGGGCCCGCGAACTGCTGGAAGAGGCCACGAGGCTCGGCTACCGCCGCGAAGACCTCATCACGATGCTGGAGGAGCTGCCATGAACTCGCGATTCGCCGCCGCCGCTTGGGGGCTGATCGTCGCCGCCGCGCTGGTCGCGGCCCCGCTCGCCCTGCGCGGCCGGCTGCCCGACCCGCTGGCCGTGCACTGGAGATCGGGTCTCGTGCCCGATGGCGAGCACTCGTTCACTGCCTTCCTGGTCGTGAGCGTCGTGACCTGGGGCGTGGCCTGGGCGGTGCTGTTCGGGGTCGCGGTGAACGGGAAGGCGATGGAGCGCAGGCTCAGCCGGATGTACTGGTGGGGGTCCCTGGCCGGCATGGGGGTGTTCGCGCTCGGCATGAGCGGCGCGACGCTGCTCGCCAACCTCGACGTGCCCACCTGGCGGGAGGCGGACCTGGAAGGCCGCACCGTGCTGGTCGTCATCGGCGCCGCGCTCGCCGCCGCGCTCCTGGCCGGTTACCTCGGCAGGGGCGGCCTCGACCAGCGCCCGCCCGTGGGTGAGGAGCCGCCCCGGTTGCGGCTCCAGCCGGGACAGCGCTCGGTATGGGTCAGCCGCATCACCAACTCCTGGCTGACCGCCATGAGCATGGCCGCGGCCGTCGCCCTGGCCGTGGCCGGCGTGCTGGCGATCACCGGAGTCCTGGCGGGCCTGCCTGCCGGGGGTACGGTGCCCGGGCTGGGCATCGTCCTGTTCGCCGGACTGCTCACCTCGTCGCTCACCGCCCGGGTCACCCGGGACGGGCTGGCGATCGGGTTCGGGCCGCTGGGCTGGCCGGTGCGGCGGATCCGGCTGTCGAAGATCGACAAGGCGTGGTCCGAGTCGCGGTATCCGAGCCAGGTCGGGGGCTGGGGCCTGCGCGGGCTGCCGGGCAGCGCCACCATCATGCTGCGGGGCGGCGAATGCCTGATCATCCGCTACCGCTCCGGCGGGCAGCTGGCCGTGAGCATCGACGACGCCGAGCGCGGCGCGGCCCTGATCAACGCCTTCATCGCGGAGCGGCCCGCCGTACAGGCGTGACGCTCTCAAGGGGTACGACCGAGCATGGCGCAGATCGTGAGCGCGGTGGCCGTGAAGGGCGGCGTCGGTCAGCCGAGCACGGCGCAGACCGTGAGCGTGGTGGCCGTGGCCGTCTCGACGAGGGCCCCCAGCACGTCGCCCGTGACCCCGCCCAGGCGCCGCCTGGCATGGCGGAGCAGGAGCAAGGCCGCCGCGAGCCCGGCGGCCACGCCAAGGGGAAGGATGTACACCATCCCTTGTCCCGCCACCAGGCCGAGGCCCGCTGCCGCCGCCAGCGCGAGGGCGGTGGCCGCCCAGGCGGCGCCCGGCCGGACCGTGCCCGCGACCAGCGCGCCGAGCCCGTCGGGGCGGGCGGCGGGAACGCTCGACCGGCAGGCCCAGGTGAGCGCCAACCGGCCGGTGACGCAGGCGGCCACCAGGGCGGGCGGCCCGAGCCCGGAAAGAGCGGTCGCCAGGGATGTGGACCCGAGCCCGGTCAGGGCGGGCGGTTCGAGCCCGGAAAGGGCGGTCACCTGGATGAGCAGCGTCAGCACCAGGGTGATCACGCCGAACGGCCCAATATCCGACTTTTTCATGATGTCGAGCGCCTGAGGGGCGGGCTTCCCGCTGCCCAGCCCGTCCGCGAGATCGGCCAGGCCGTCCAGATGCAGCCCCCGCGTCAGTACGGCCAGCACCCCGACCGCGAGCGCCGCACCCAGCAACGGCGGCCCCGGGAGCAGCAACGGCAGACAGGCCACGGCGCCCAGCACCAGCCCGACGGCCGGAGCCAGCACCATCGCCCGCCCCGCCACCTGGCGATCGACCAGTGTCACCCGGACCGGGAACACACTCAGCGTCCCGACCGAGAACCGCACCCCGTCCATCACGCTCTCCCTACGGTCGCCGACACGCCCACGGACCGGCCAAGAAGCCGCACACCCTCCCTATGGTGTCGGCGCGTCCACGGACCGGGGTCAAGTAGACGCACGTCACGGCGCCCAGCCCGGTGAACCGGAGGAGCGTGCCCCTGGACAGACCTCAGCCGCAGATGGCGGGTGGGGCTCACCGGGCCGGCCGTAAAAATAGCAATAACCCCCACCCATCGGACGCTGAGGGAGTCCGGGGGCGGCCACTAGGGTGGCCGGATGCACGTTGTTGAACTCGAAGGCGTAAGCGTCCGGGTCGCCGGCAAGTCGCTGCTGAGTGCGGTCGACTGGCGAGTGGAGTACGGCGAGCACTGGGCCGTGCTCGGGCCCAACGGTGCCGGCAAGACGACGCTGCTCTCGCTGGCCGCGGCCGTACGGCACCCGACGGAGGGCACGGTCAGCGTCCTCGGCCACCGGCTCGGCCGGGCCGACGTACGCTCGCTGCGGCGCCACATCGGCCTGGTGGCCTCCAGCCAGCGGCTGATCGACGAGGAACTCCTGGAGGAGGAAGGCGCCACCGCCCTCACCGTGGTGCTCACCGGCCACACGGGCACGAGCGCCCCGCTCTGGGACAGGTACGGCGACGCCGAGCGGGACCGCGCACTGCGCCTGCTGGGGGACGTGGGCTGCAAGGACCTGTCCGAGCGCCTGTTCCGGGTGTGCTCCCAGGGTGAGCGGGCCAGGATCAGGGTGGCCAGGTCGCTCATGGCCGACCCGGCGGTGCTGCTGCTCGACGAGCCGTTCGCCGGCCTCGACCTGCCGGCCCGCGAGGACCTCATCGAGGCGGTGGAGGACCTGGCGACGACCAGGCCGGTGCTCACCACGGTGACGGTGACCCACCGCCTGGAGGAGGTACCCGCCACGACGACGCACGCCATGCTCATGCGCGACGCGCGCGTCCTGGCGTCGGGGCCGGTCGCGGACGTCCTCACGCCCGCGAACCTGTCCGACTGTTTCGGCCGCTCCCTGCACGTCGACCGCATGGAGGGTCGCTGGTACGCCCGAGCGATCCGCCACTAGACCGGTGGTGTGCCAGGGCGGTCTGCGGCCGTACGCCGAAGCGGTCGGCCGCTGGGCCCGGTCGTACGCCAGAGCGCTTCGCCGCCCGGCCCGACCGCACTCCGACGTCGCGTATCCCGGTGTCACAGACGCACTGGGCGGCCGGCGATCACCAGAGCGACATATTCGGACTCGTCGGCGAGGCGCTCGTTGAGTCGCCCCAGCTCGTCCCTGAACGCGCGCCCGCTGGCCGTGGCGGGCACCACGCCCATGCCCACCTCGTCCGACACGGCCACGATCCGCTGGGTCGTCCCCCGCCACGCCGCCACCAGCTCATCGCAGCGCGCGGTCACCGGCGCCCGATCGCCGTCCCAGGCACCGCACTCGTCGAACACCGCCGCCAGCCACGTGCCCAGCCCGTCGACCAGCAGCGGCGTCGTCGCCGCGCGGATAGTCCCCGCCAGGTCGGTGGTCTCCACCGTCACCCAGTGCGTGGGCCTGCGCTCGCGGTGGGCCCGTACCCGCGCCGCCCACTCACCGTCGCCTTCGCCGCGCGAGCCGGTGGCGACATAGGTGACGTACGGGTCGGCGGCCAGTCGTAGCTCAGCCTCCGCCGACTTGCCCGAACGGGAACCGCCCAGCAGCAGGGTTCTCCTCGGCTGTGCTGGAGCCCGTGAAGCCGGTGGGACGGCGAGCGCGGTGTCGAGCGTCGTCCCGTCCGGCACGGCTCGCACCCCCCACAAGGCGAGCCGCCGCGACAATTCCTCTTCGGACCTGACCCGGTGGTCCATCCCGACGGCCACCACCTGGGTGCTGTCGGCCACCAGTCCCGCCCGGCGCAGGAGCCCGATCCGCTCGGGCCGGACGAGCGGATCGACCAGCACGATGTCGTACGGGCCGGCCGGGGCCGTTGTCGGCTCCGGGGCTGCCGTCGCCTCTGAGGGCGCGTATAGCAGGCGCGTGCCATCGGGACCCTCCAGGCCGTGACCGTCGGCCAGGACCCGGTAACCGGGCGGCACGTCGTCGAACGGGAAGCGCGCCACACCGTCGACGACGAGCTCGAACGGTCGTCTGTGGCCGTAGGGGAGCCCGGCACATGAGGCGCACGGGCAACCCGGCTCCGGCCAGCCCGTGGGGCCCGCGGTACCGGCGAGATGGAGTTTCACCGGGCCGAGCGTACATAGGCTCCGGCATCGCGGCCCGCAACGGAGCTGCTGCTTTCGGCTGGCTGAGGTTCTTGTGGGTGGCCTGCGGCGGGACTGCCGATTTCGGCGGGCTGAGGTTCTTGGGGGGATGGTCTCCAACCGGACTGCCGGTTTCGGCGGGCTTGGGGCTCTTGGGTTGGAGGGTGGTCCGTACCGGAGTTGTCGGTTTCGGCGGGCTGGGGGCCTTGGGGTTGGGGAGCGACCCGAAGCGGAATTGCCGCTCTCAGCGCGTTAGGGCCTGGAGCCTGGCGTCGGGGGCGGGCGTGGGCGCGGGCATGGGGTGTCGGGTGTAGGTCAGCGGGAGGGGGTTCGGGGGTGGCGGCGGGTGGCCACGATGGCGCCGCCGCCGCCGCCGAGGAGGACGAGGGCGACCGCGCCGCCCAGGATCAGTGTGAGTGGCGGCCCGTGCGACGAGGCGCCGTCTGATGAGGCGTCAGTGGGTGAGACGGGGGTGCCCAGGTCGGTGCCGGCGGCGGCCCTGGCCGGGTAGGCGTTGATCGCCACCACGTCCCCCTGAGCGTTCACACGGGCCTTGGCGGCCGTGGCCAGTAGTCGGGCCGTGGAGGCGGTCTCCGCGCCCGTCACGCACTTCGTCAGCCCCTCCGCGGGCGGTTGCTCGCCGGGGAAGGCGTCAGACTCGGGGTCGCCGAAGTCCACCCTGACCACGACCCGCTTGCCGCCGGAGGCCGCGGCGTCCTTGCCGCACACCGTCTGGAACGACGGCAGGTCGCCCCCAGGCGGCCCCGTCGCGGTGCCGTCGGGCGAGGCGGAGAAGCGCCGGCCGATCATCGAGCCGTCCGGCGGAGCGTCCTTGGCGGAGCTTGCGAGCCAAGCGGTGTCGTCGCTCTGCCAGACGCTCCATAGGCGTACGGCGTTGGGGTCGGGCGCTCCGGGGACGGGGTCGTTGGGTCCGACGGAGAGTGTGGCGAGGGTGGGGAAGACCCAGAATGCGGCGAGGGCGGGAGGGGGCAGCGAGGAAGGCGGCCGCCGCGACGGCGACTCCCGCCGCCACACGATACGCGCGCGGCATCGATTGACCGCCAAGCTCGGGAGTAAGGTTCCAGTGCCGTCGGAGGGTGCGTCGGCGAACCCGCGGAAAAGGAGCGTATGGCATGACATGGCGGTGGCGTTATGAAAATGCAAATGGTGGTGAGGTAACGGATCGCCCTTTGCCGCGAGAAGTTTTTCCGAGCCAGGCGGACGCGGAGTCCTGGCTTGGCGAGAACTGGGGTGAACTGCTGGAATCCGGGGTCGAGCAGGTGGCGCTGCTCGACGAGGACCGGGTCGAATACACGGGATTGTCATTGCGTCCGGAGTGAAGCAAGGAGAAATCAACTACCGCCGGTTGAAGCTGGTGGTTTGCTCTCTCGGTCCCGTCTGGCTGAGGGAAGGCCGGTAGCGTGTGGCTGGTTGATGGCAGCCCAGCCCGCAGCGCCGCGTGTGGCGATGTTGCGGGCTGCGATGTGGTCGGCGTGCCCAGCGAGGCCACACCTGGTGCAGACGAACCGGCCCCGCGCCGGCCGGTTCGCCCTGGACACGTACCCGCATTCCGGACACGCCTGCGAGGTGTAGGCGGGGTCGACCAGGGCGAAGGCGATCCCGGCGCGGGCGGCCTTGTAGCGGGTGAAGGTGATCTGCTGGGCGAAGGCCCAGCTGTGCAGGGTGTGCCGCTGGAGCCGATGAGCCCTTACCCGAGCGCGGATGCCCTGAAGGTCCTCCAGGGCGATGCCGCGGCCGGTGTGTTCGGCTTCACGCACCACGTACTTCGAGATTTGGTGGTTGAGGTCGGTCATCATCCGGTGCTCACGCCCGGCAAGGCGGCGCAGCACCCGCCGCGCCGCAGAAGTTCCCTTCTTCTGCAGCCGTCGGCGTTGCCGGTGCCGCCGCTGTCGCAGGGTGCGGACGTGGCCGTTGCCGCTGACCGGTCCGGCCAGGGCGGGGCCGGGCAGCACCACGCCGTCGCAGGTGACCGCCAGGTTCGCCACCCCTTGATCCACCCCGACGAAGCCGCCGACCGGCTCACGCACCGCCGGTTGGGGCAGGGTGAGGGTGACCTGCAGCAGCCACACGCCGCGTCTGCAGATCAGGTCGGCCTCGCCGAGCGGCAGCGCGTCCACGGCTTTGAGGTCTTCTGGCCGGCCGGTGTAGGGGAGAGTGACGCGGCCGGTGGGGGTCCACAAAGATACGGTGCGGGCGTCCCGGTTGAAGCTCATCAGCCGGGCGTCGTAGGGGACGGCGCCGTGTGGGCGGAAGATGTGGGCGCGTTTCTTGCTGGCGCGCCGGTTGGCGTAGGCGCCGGCGACGCGGGCGATCGCCCGCACAGTCGCTTGCGCGCCCAGCCCGGCCATCTGCCCGCGCACCTCGTAGTAGGCCAGCCGATGCAACTCCAGCACGGTGAAGACGCGGTGCTGCCAGGCCAGCCGGGAGATGACGGTGGCCGCCTGATTGCACAACAGCACCGCCGCGGCCAGGGCGTCGGCCTCGGCCGGGGTGGGCGTGAGCCGTAGTTGCACGACGGTGGGCAGGCCGTGGCGTTTGGTGGTGGGGCGGCGGATCGCCATCGCGCACCTCCTGTCACAGCTTCCTCACTCACCGAACACATTACCGAACGTGACCGAGTCTTTCCACACTGTTTTCGAAAGGCGGGTAGTGCCACATTCAGATGAAAAACCCCTTGAGCGTCATTGTCGCTCAAGGGGCTTTTGCTGCCGGGGATGTTACGGGCGCTTCGGTGGGCTGGCCGTCTTGGCGGGATCGCGCTCGACCACCGGGCCGAGCACGGCGTCGATCCGCTCCAGTACGTCGGCGTCGAGCTTGACCCCGACCGCCTTGACGTTGTCGCGCACCTGCTCGGGGCGGGAGGCGCCGACGATGGCGCTGGAGACGTTCGGGTTCTGCAGGACCCAGGCGACCGCGAGCTGCGCCATGGTGAGGCCCAGGTCGGCGGCGATCGGCTGGAGTTCCTGTACGCGGGTGAGGACGTCGTCGTTCATGAAGCGGGCGATCATGTCGGCGCCGCCGGCCGTGTCGGTCGCCCTGGAGCCTGCCGGCGGGGCCTGGCCGGGCAGGTACTTGCCGGTCAGTACGCCCTGCGCGATGGGCGACCAGACGATCTGGCCGATGCCCTCACGCTCGCTGAGCGGTACGACCTCCGGCTCGATGACGCGCCAGAGCATCGAGTACTGGGGCTGGCTGGACACGATCCGGTCGAAGCCCATGTCGTCGGCGATCTTCAGCGCCTGGGCGATCTGGTCGGCCGTCCACTCGCTGACGCCGATGTAGAGGACCTTGCCCTGCCGTACGAGATCGTCGAAGGTCTTGAGCGTCTCCTCCAGCGGCGTCTCGAAGTCGAAGCGGTGCGCCTGGTACAGATCGACGTAGTCGGTCTGCAGACGCCGCAGCGACCCGTGGATGGATTCGGTGATGTGCTTGCGGGACAGGCCGCGGTCGTTCGGCCCGGGGCCCGTCGGCCAGTAGACCTTGGTGAAGATCTCCAGCGATTCCCTGCGTACGCCCTTCAGGGCCCGGCCGAGCACCGACTCGGCCTTGGTGCCGGCGTAGACATCGGCGGTGTCGAACGTCGTGATGCCCTCGTCGAGCGCCGCCTGCACGCACTGCTTGGCGGCGTCCTCCTCGACCTGGGAGCCATGGGTGAGCCAGTTGCCGTAGCTGATCTCGCTGACCTTGAGACCGCTGCGACCGAGGGTACGGAATTCCATAGATCCGACCTTAGGCCCGTCTCATGCGGTGATCTAAACCGGGATGGGGTGCGGTCTGCCCGCCGGGGCGCTCATCGACCGGGCGCGCTGACGGGGCTTGGCGGTCCTCGACGACTGCGCGGCTCGGCACCGCTCGTGGGCGGGGGCGGCCTGATACCACCAAGCTTGACCTCTCCAAGGATGGTCGGACGGACACGTTCGGCGGCACCGACCTGGACCAGGCCGAACGGATGCCGTTGGGCGAGCGCGAGCGGCGCGGCGGGCGGACGATCCATGGCCGTGCTGCCGGAGCCGCAAAGTCTGGTGGTTCGCGAGCCCCTGGCCAAGGGATCGTCCGGGTTGGCCGCGCCGCCGATGGACCAGGCACGTGCCCGGCCGATCGACCTGCTGGATCGGACGCCGGGTGTCATCCGGCGGCTCGCCGTCTATTGCTTGAGATCGTCCTTGGTGACGACGTCCGAGCACTTGAAGCCCGCTTTGTCGGCCGCGGCCTTGTCGGTCTGCCGGATGCTCTCCAGGTCGAGCGAGCCGTCGGCGTAGGCTCGCAGGTCCTTCTTGTTGCTGTACTTCACCAGGACGTCGGCCATGCACGACACGAACTTCGTCACGGCCGCCGGCTTGTACGGCAGCTCCTTTATCTCCCGCGATTTGCGCAGCTGATCCATGACGCCGGTTTTGACGCCGCTTTCACCGGCGGGGGCGGCTGTTTTTCCCGTCGCCTTCTGGTTCGTGTCCGCGGCTTCAGGAGCGGTGGTTCCCGTGGCGATGGTTTCGCCGCTGCCGCTGCCGCTGCCGCATGAGGTCAGCGTCAGAACCAAGAACGCCGCCGCCATTGCCGGGGCGAGAGTATAGCCGGTGCGTAAAATGCGCATGAAAATCCTCCTTGCTGTGAGCCGTGCGGCCACAGGGAGTCGATCCTAGTGATTCGGCGCATGCCGAGAAGAGGCGATGCGGGGACGTTTAGAGCCCGGTCGAATGATACAGGCCGACGCGCTTCCGGATTGCCCGACGGCCGATACTCGAGGCGACACGTCCAGACTTCTCAAATGAAACTCTTCCAGGCTTCTCAAATGAAACTCTGTACCAGGCGCGGCGCGCATTACGGTCGAGCCGGTCTAAGGCACCAAGAGAGAAACTCAGACCTGGTTCGGGTTCGGCGACGAGCTCAATCGTCCGCTCGGAATTCATCGAATTCTTCGAGGCGCTGGCGATTCCCGCTCGGCACGCGGCCGGAACGAAGGTGCTCGGGCCGTTGATCGACCGCGAGAATCCCCAACAGGTTCGTCTGGACGCGTGCCTTCGCCTCGCTGGGGAACGTGGCCGGATGAAGACCGCCTTCTCTTCGGCGTCGCTGTGGACCGACCATATGGAGGCGGCCTGCTCCTGGTGCGGCACGTACCGTACGTCCGGCCGGTCGATGCCCATCCCGAACGCGTACGTCACGATCGCGACGTCCGCCCCCTCGCGGGCCCATGGCGGACCGCCGTCCGCGACCATGACCTCTGTTACCCTGATCTGCGACGCGGGGTGCCCGGCAGGTCGGGCTGAGATCACACCCGTAGAACCTGATCTAGTTCGCACTAGCGAAGGGACGTCCGGGTGGCTCCCGTTTCCAAGATGCTTTCCGTCGTCGGCACCGACTCGAGCGCGGACGGTCAGGGATATCTGAACGGCGCGCCGCGGGCCGCGGGCGTTTCCAGGTCGGGGGAGACGGCCCCGTCCACCATTTCCACGCACTCTGGTGAGTGAGGGTATGTTCTGCGATGAAATCTGGACGCGCGCGGCCAAGCTGCTCGACGCGATCCGTAACCATCCGTTCAACAACGCGCTGGGGGACGGCGGTCTCGACCGGGAGCGTTTCGCCTTCTATCTCGTTCAGGACGGCCGTTATCTGGCGGCGTACGCGAAAACGCTGGCGACGGCGGCGGCCCGGGCGGACGATTCCTCCGACGCCGCGTTCTTCGCCCAGTCCGCCCATACGGCGCTGACGGTCGAACGGGCCCTGCACGGCCGTTATCTCGGCGAATTCGGCCTGGACGCCGGGGAGATGGCGGCCATTCCCACCTCGCCCACCTGCCTGGCGTACGCGTCCTACCTTCAGGCCACCGCGCTCACCGCGCCACTACCCGTGCTCGCCGCCGCCGTGCTGCCGTGTTTCTGGGTGTACCAGGACGTCGGCACGGCACTGCTGGCGCGTACGGAGGGGCGGCGCGACCATCCGTACCACGCGTGGATCGCCACCTATTCCGACCCCGCCTTCGCCGTCTCCGCCGAACAGGCGAAGGCCATCACCGACCGGCAGGCCGCCCAGTCCGGCCCCGCCATCCGCGAAGCCATGGCGGAGGCGTTCCTCCGGGCGGCCGAATACGAGTGGATGTTCTGGGACAGCGCGTGGCGCCTCGAAGCCTGGCCCACCCGCCAATGGCTGTGAACGAGCCCCTGTCGGTCGTCGAAAGAATCGAAAGAGACGTGGTACGGCGCCCGCCCGTGACAGATCGGCGCCCCCACCTGGCGCCGCGACAGCTCTTTCCGCTGGTGGCCGTGAACTCACTCCAGGAGGCCCGGCTTCACGGTGAACACCTGTACGGCGACCGTCTCATAAGGTAGGAACTGCGCGATGATCTTACCGAGGGTCATTTCGGTGGGATCGCTTGTCGGGCTGCGGTCGGCGAGGGAGTAGATCATCGGCCCTTCCTTGGCGGGGCCGGTCGAGGCGGTGCCCGAGACGATTACGGTGTGGAACGCGTCGGCGGAGGCGCCGATCATGACGATGACGTCGCCCGCCACGGTACGCAGGCCGGCGAGCTCGTCCACCGGCACGCGGTCCTTCGACACCGGGTCGCACAGAAAGCCCGCCCACGCCTCCGACCCGCCGTCGTACTTGGTCGAAGACCGGTTCCGCATGCCCAGCAGGAACGTCTTCTCGCTGATGTGCGCGGCCCTGAGCAGGGCATAGGGCAGGAGTTCGAAGCACATCAACTCGATGGGCGCCGCGATGTGATCCGGAACTCCCGTGCCGGTACGCCAGGAGCTTCCGCTGCCCCAGGTGATGGCCTCTATCCCCATCAGGCCCTTGACCGCGAGCGCGCACTTCGCCCCGGTCGTCCCGCGGCTGTCCGACGACGATGTGGAGCCGGTGCTCTCGGGCGGACGATCTGTCATGGGATATCCCCCCTTCATCCTGCACGACAGCCTTACTCCGCCATGAGGGGCTGAACACCCCGCGAGCGTGTCCGCAGCCGGCCTTGGGCGGCCGGCGGCCCACGGTCACGCGAGGAGTGCCGCGCTGGGAGAAGCCGGAGCGAAACGGCGCGAAAGCCGGAGCGAAACGGCGCGAAAGCCGGAGCGAACCGCGTTACTTCTTGGGTGGCACCGGCTTGCCGCCCGGCAGGACCGCGGGCGGCGGGAAACGCAGCTTGCGGATCTGCAGAGCCCGCATCGCGGCATAGAAGCCGACGCCGCGCAGGTTCTCCTTGGGATACTTCTCCGCCACCAGCTTCTTGATCCGCCAGGCCACGAAGATCGAGGTGAAGAGCACACCGATCATCATGATCGGCCAGCCGATCGTGATCACGTAGCCGAGCACCAGCGGACGGATGTCTGCGGGCCATGGGATCCACGTCGCCAGCAGGATCACCAGCGAGAACGGCAGGAAGTATTGGCTCGGCAGCCGCCGCGAGTCGACCCAGTCGCGCGCGAACTTGCGCGCCGGGCCCTTGTCGCGGGCCGGGAAATAGCGTTCGTCGCCCGCGAGCATGCCCTTGCGGGCCCGCTCGCGCTCGACAGTCTGCTTGGCGCGGGCCTGTCGATAGGCCTCTTTGCGGTCCTTGGGCGCGGTGACCGGCTGGCGCCGTCTGCCTTCCGCGTCCCGGCGCTTGGGTGTGGGACGACCCTTGCCCTGGGGCTTAGGATCGTCAATGGGGACGGGGGTGTCGTCCACGGAGGTTTGGGAACGGCGTCGCAACACGACGTCAACCCTACCTGGATGGCAACTTAGTGACGCCCCCGTGCGTTATGCGTAGGGTAATCCCAAGGCGGCTGCGCTGCACTGGGTGAACACCAGCACGACCTAAGAAGGGGACGGCCGACGCGCATGAGCGTGATGAAGAGACTTTCGATGATCTTCAAGTCCAAGGCCAACAAGGCCCTGGACAAAATGGAGGATCCGCGCGAGACCCTCGACTATTCCTACCAGCGGCAACTGGAGTTGCTGCAGAAGGTACGCCGGGGCGTGGCGGACGTCGCCACCTCGCGCAAGCGGGTGGAATTGCAGGTCAACGGCCTCGAACAGCAGGCCAGGCGCTATGAGGAGCAGGGCCGTAAGGCGCTGTCCGTCGGGCGTGAGGACCTGGCTCGTGAGGCCCTCCAGCGCCGGTCCAATCTGCAGGGGCAGATGGCCGACCTGAAGATCCAGCATGAGAACCTGCAGGCCGAGGAGGAGAAGCTGACCACGGCTTCCCAGCGGTTGCAGGCGAAGGTCGACTCCTTCCGTACGAAGAAGGAGACGATCAAGGCCACCTACACCGCGGCCGAGGCGCAGACGCGCATCAACGAGGCTTTCTCCGGCATCTCCGAGGAGATGGGCGACGTCGGTCTCGCGATCCAGCGCGCCGAGGACAAGACCGCGCAGATGCAGGCCCGCGCCGGCGCCATCGACGAGCTGCTCGCCAGCGGCGCGCTCGATGACTACAGCGGCACCCGCGGCGACGACATCCAGGCCGAGCTCGACCGTATGGGCGGCGGCATGGACGTGGAGCTGGAGCTGGCCAGGATGAAGGCCGAGCTCGGCCAGGGTCCGGCGCCCAAGAGCGCCATCGAGCCGGGCCAGGGCGGCCAGCAGGGCGCGCCCCAGCAGGCTCAGCCTCAGAACACGCAGCAGCTGCGCCAGCCTGGGGAGGGCGCATGATCGTCAGAATCATGGGCGAGGGGCAGGTCGAGATCTCGGCCGACGACATCTCCGTGCTCAACCAGCTCGACAGCGAGCTCGAGTCGGCCATCGAGTCCGACGACGAGGCGAGCTTCCGGGTCAAGTTGCACGCCCTGCTCGACAAGGTTCGCCACGTCGGCAAGTCGCTTCCCGACGACAGCCTTGAGCCGTCAGAGCTGATCCTTCCCCCCGCGGACGCCTCGATCGAGGAGGTCCGGGAGATGCTGGGCGACCAGGGTCTCATCCCGGGTTAGCCATGAACACGCGGTTCGCGCCCGACCGCGGTCTGACCACCCGCATGGTCGTGACGATGTTCCTGTTGGGGCTGCTCTACGTGGCCTTCATGGGTGTCCTCATCGCTGTGGGCGTTCAAGGACTGGTCGTGCTGGTGCTCGCCGGGGGCCTGCTGCTCGCGCAGTACTTCCTGTCCGATCGCATCGCGCTGTTCGCAATGCACGGCCGGGAGGTCTCGCCGCAAGAGGCTCCCGAGCTCCATGGCATGGTCGATCGCCTCTGCGCGATGGCCGACATGCCCAAGCCGCGGGTGGCGATAGCGGATTCCGACGTCCCCAACGCCTTCGCCACCGGCCGCAACCAGAACAACTCCGTCCTCTGCGTGACGACCGGCATCCTGCGCCGCCTGGAGCCCCAGGAGTTGGAGGGCGTGCTGGCGCACGAGCTGTCGCACGTCGCCCACCGTGACGTCGCGGTCATGACGATCGCCTCGTTCCTCGGCATCGTGGCCGGTCTGATGACCAGGTTCGCCCTGTACACCGGGCTGGGGCGCAGCCGTGACAACAACGGCGGCGTGCCGATCGGGCTGATCATCATGCTGGTCTCGATCGTCGTGTACGCGATCAGCTTCCTGCTCACCCGAGCCCTGTCGCGCTACCGCGAACTGGCCGCGGACCGGGCGGGCGCGCTGCTCACCCAGCGGCCGTCGGCCCTGGCCAGCGCGCTGACCAAGGTCACCGGCGACATGGCCAGGATCCCGAGCCAGGACCTGCGTGAGGCGGCGCCGTTCAACGCCTTCTACTTCGCCCCGGCGCTGGCCAAGGGCGCCTCCATCGCCACCCTGTTCTCCACTCACCCACCGCTGGAGCGCCGCCTGGAGCAGCTGGCCAGGATCTCCGCCCAACTCGGAAGGGGCTGACCGTATGGGCTGGCTCGACACCCTGCTAGGCCGGTCGAAGCCCGCACCACCCAACCTCGACGCACTGTTCGCGCTGCCGTCCGCGGCGGTGACGCTGCAGGCCGCCACCGGTCTCGTTCCCACCGGTCTCGGCTCGGTGTCCTTCCGCGCGGCGGAGGGCGGCGCGTTCGCCACTCTCGAAAGCGATGTGCAGGCGCTGCTCGGCGACCGCGTCGACAAATCCTCCGACGGTTACGGCTACACCTGGCTCCTGGTGCGCCGATCGCCCGACGACGTCAGCGACCTGGTCACCGAGCTGCACGCGGTCAACGCCTCGCTGGAGGGCGCCGGATTCGGTCCCTCGCTGCTCTGCTCGCTAGTGTCGTTCACCGATCCCAACGGCCGCCGGCTGGCGGTCGTCTACCTGTACAAGCGCGGCACGTTCTACCCCTTCGCGCCGCTGTCCGGCCAGCACCGCGACAACGCGCTCGAACTCCAGGCCAGAGGCGCGCTGGAGGGCGAGCTACCGCTGGAACAGGACCTCGGTCGCTGGTTCCCGGTCTGGGGCGCCCCCGGCCTCTGATCGCACCGGGTGATCTAATGATCACGTGGAGCGACGACTGCTGGTGCTCGCGGCCACCGCCTTCGTGGTGGCGGCCGTGCTGTACAGCGCCTGGATGCCCGGCCAGTTCACCAGTCCGCTGGTCGATCGGAGCGACGGCCTGGTCGGCGAGCTGGCGGCGCGCGACCAGCCCGCGATGCGCCTGTTCAGGACCGCCGACGTGCTGGCGGGCCTGGCGATCGTGCTCGGGGTGGCGCTGACGCCTCGGGTGCGGCGGGAGCGGTTCGCCTGGCTCGGGCTGGCGGCCTTCGGCGTTCTCGTACTCGCCGGTGGGCTGTTCCCGCTCGACTGCGCCGCGCTGGGCGATCCCGTCTGCGAGCTCGGCCCGCTGTCGCTCTCACACCACGTCCACGCCGTGACCGGCGTGCTGGCCACGGCCGCCGTGCTGGCCGCGATGGCCCTGCTGAGCCGCTACTGGGACACCTGCCTCGCCTGGCTGATCACCGGCGCGGCCCTGGGCGTCACCGCACTGACGCTGGCGGCCATCGCGGGCGGGTATCCGGCCGGGCTGGCGCAGCGCGGGCAGGCGACGCTTGTGGCGATCTGGCTGGTGTACGTCGCGCTGCGGCTGCTGGAGGCCGACGACCCTCCGCTGTCGCTTGGTCAGGGGCCGCATGTGGTCGTTCAGGGCGCGGGGCCGGTCGTGCTCATCAGCGCGGGGCTGGGCGGTGTGTCGTACCACTGGGACGGGGTGGCCGCCGAACTCGCGCGGAGCCACCGGGTGATCCGCTTCGACCGGCCCGGTCTCGGCCGCAGTCCCGCCTCGCCGGCTCCACCCACTCTGTACGGGGAAGCGGCCCGCCTGGCCGCCCTGGCCCCCGCCCATCCCGAACAGGTCACCGTGGTGGCCCACTCGGTGGCCGCCTGGCACGCGGAGGCCTTCGTCAGGCTGCATCCGATGTGCGTGTCCCGGCTGGTGCTCGTCGACCCGAGCCGCGCCGACCGTGACCGGCGCGCCTCGTCGCTCGGCCGGTCCGTCGGCCGATGGCTGCCCGCGCTGGGCGGTGCCTGGGGGGCCGCCGCGCTCGCCCTCCTGGCGGGGCCGGTCGTCCATCGGCTGGTCAGCGGGCTGCCGGACCGGGGGCGCGGGTACCGTACCGGCCGGGTGCTCGCCGCGGCGGTGGGGGAGTTCCTCGCCCGGCGGGACATGGCGGCCGACCTGCGCCTCGTCCGGGCGCGGCACGCCTTCCCGGACGTACCGGTAACGGTGATCAGCCCGGTGACCGTGATCAGCGCGGGTTGGAGGGCACGACGTCAGGAGCGGCTGGCGGGCGACCTGAACGCCGACCACGTCCGCCTGACCGCCTCGACCCGCCGCATCCACCTCGCCGCCTCTGGCGCGATCATCGACGCCGTCCGCGGCCTGTGACGCGACGCCGTCCGCGGCCTGTGACGCGACGCCGTCCGCGGCCTGTGACGCGACGCCGTCCGCGGCCTGTGACGCGACGCCGTCCGGGGCCGTGACGCCGTCCGGGGCCGTGACGCCGTCCGGGGCCGTGACGCGACGGCGCGCCCGGTCTCGGTGGCGGACCGCGGACCGACGCGACCGGCGTGTTCTGGCTGGTGTGTGGGTCGATGGGCTGACGCGGAGCCGCAGAACCCACCAGAATGGCGGAAAAGACGCCATATATGGGGGTTGTAATGCCGGACCTCGTGGCCCTCAGGCCAGGGGATCCCGCGTCGGTCGGGGCGTACACCCTGTCGGGGCGGCTGGGCGAGGGCGGGCAGGGGACCGTCTATCTCGCGACCGCCGCCAACGGCGCGCGGGTCGCGGTGAAGCTGCTCCGCGCGGACCTGGCCGGGGACCATGAGGCGTCGGAACGGTTCGTCCGCGAGGTGGCGATGGCCCGGCGGGTCGCCCCCTTCTGCACCGCTCAGGTCATCGAGACGGGGTTGTTCGGCGGTCTGCCGTACATCGTCAGCGAGTACATCGACGGGCCGACGCTCGATGACGTGGTGCGTACGGACGGTCCGCGCTCGGGGACGTCCCTGCACCGCCTGGCGATCGGTACGGTGACCGCGCTCGTCGCCATCCACCAGGCGGGCATCGTGCACCGCGACTTCAAGCCGTCGAACGTCGTGCTGGCCTCCGACGGCCCCCGGGTGATCGACTTCGGCATCGCCAGGGCGCTCGACCTGACCTCGTCGCTGACGGCCAGCGCCATCGGCACACCGTCGTTCATGGCGCCCGAGCAGCTCACGGAGGCGGCTCCCGGGCCTCAGGCGGACATGTTCGCGTGGGCGTGCACGCTGTTGTTCGCCGCTTCCGGGCAGCCGCCGTTCGGGCAGGACAGCCTGCCGGCGGTGGTGAACCGGATCATCCATACCGACGCCGACGTCACGCCGATTCAGGATCCGGCGCTGCGCTCGCTGGTGACGGACTGCCTGGCCAAGGATCCCGGGCGGCGGCCGACGGCGGGTGAGGCGCTGATGCGGCTGCTCGGTCACGGGCCCGGCGGCGCGTCGCCCGGCCTCCAACACCAGCCCGGCGGCGCCTCGCCGATTCTCCTGCACCAAGGGACCGCCGTGGCCGCCTCGGGCCCGGTCCCGCCGGTGACCTCGGGTCCCATCCCGGTGATGGGCTCCACGCCTCGGGCGCCGGGCGGCTCGGGGCCGGTGCCGTCGGCGCACATGCCGTACCAGCAGCCTCCGCCGCCCCCGTACGCGCGGCCGTTATACCAACAGCAGCTCCCGCTGACCCAGCCGCCCGCACGGACGGGCGGTCGGCGGGGCATCGGGTGGATCGTCGCCACGGCGGTCGCGTGCACGCTGGCGCTGGCCACGGTCGGCGGCATCGTCGCGGTACGGCTCGCGTCCCTGCCGGGCCCGATCGGCACATCCTCGCCGACACCGGACGACACGAACAGCACGGACGCCTCGTACATCCCGACCCCGACCCCGACCCCGACCTCCACTCCGACCCCAACCCCGACGCCGAGCCCGGACCAGAGCACCCGGACCATCGCGCTCCCCGGCACCTCCGTCGAGATCCGGGAGAACGGCTCCGACCCGATCAAACTGGCCTCCTACAGCCTGAACGGCGGCAAGGGCGTCTACATCCGGCGGGCCGCCTCTGACGACTTCACCCTCGACAACCACTACTTCGAGTACGCCCTGGACGCCGACGGCGCCCGCGCGCTCGCCACCGACGTCGACTACAGCGGCGACGGCTACTCCCTCGTGTCGATCATCGACCACCGGACCGGCGCCAAGCGCACGGTGAAACTCAGCACCAGGCCGGTGTTCCCGACGACGCCGCGCTGGTCGCCGGACGGCAAGCTCGGCCTGGTCACGCTCTTCAAGGACACAGGCGGGAAAAGCGTCGAGTACGGCTACGGCGTCATCGACGTCGCGCGGGGCACGGGCAAGGTCTACCAGGTCAAGGAGAAGGGCGCGGGCGAGTGGCGCTTCTTCTGGGACGCCGGCGGACAGGCCGTCGGTACGTGGGTGGGCGGCCGGATGAAGTTCTACGACCTGGACGGCAACGCGCTGCGTACGCTGTCCAGCGCGGGCTCACCCGTCTGGGTGGAGGGCGACGACGTCTCCCCGTCGGGCGGGCTGTTCCTGTCCCACTGCACCGCGGCGGGCGGCGCGGTCTGCGCCAGGCCCACGACGGGCGGCGGCGGCACGCCCGTGACCATCCCGTTCGTCACCAACCGGCTCATCGGCTGGTGGGATGACCAGCACCTGGCCGTGTGGCGGGCTAAGGGCGCCGGATATGAGGCGGTTGTGATCGATCTGAAGGGGCAGGTCATCAGAGTGCTGGCCACCGCGGCCAAGCGGGCCGAGTTCGACAAGATGGGCATGCGCTTCAGTCGCGGTACGCCCTGACGAACCCGCCGATCCTACGGACCCAAGGGGGTGCGCGTGGAAACGGAGCACGAGCAGATCGCCGTCGCCGGTGAAGGTGCGGTCTCGGCCGCGCCGGATGTCATGCGCCTGAACGCGGGCGTGGAGGTGCGCAGGACCTCGGCCGCCGAAGCTTTCGCCGCCGTCAGGGCCGCCGCCGTCCGGCTCACGGAGGCGCTGACGGGGGCCGGCATCGCCCCGGAGGACCTGCGTACCAGCGAGTTGTCCCTCGGCCCCGAGTACGAGGTCTATCCCAAGGTGGCCGCCTACAGAGCCGCGCAAGGCGTCGAGGCGCTGGTCCGCGACCTGTCGCGGGCCGACCGGGTGATCGACACCGTGGCGGCGGTGGGGGAGGAGGCGCGGCTGAACGGCGTCTCGTTCGAGCTGTCCGACCCCAGCGGGGCCCTGGCGGAGGCGAGGACACGGGCGTTCCGCGACGCCGCCGCCAAGGCCGCCCAGTACGCCGAACTGGCCGGGCGTTCGCTGGGCGGGGTCGTGTCGGTGACCGAGGAGTCGGTGGGCGGGCCGCAGCCGATGGCGTTCGCCGCGCTGGCGGCGGAGGAGAAGGCGTCGATCAGCCCCGGACGCCAGACCTTGTCGATCGGCGTCCGGGTCGTGTACGCCTTCGGCGACTAGTGGGGTTCGTCACGCGACTGTCTCGATCCCTGTGACGGTCCGTTGTGGCTGGGGTCCCTCCGGGGGGATTACCCCCTGCGGGGGAGTGGATGAGGGTGGTCCGTTGCGGCAGGGGCCCCTGGGGGAACCCCTGCGGGGGAGTGCCTGAGGAACGGTCCGTTGTGGCTGGGGCTCTTGGGCGGGATACCCCCTGCGGGGGAGCGGATAAGGGCGGTCCGTCGTGGCAGGGGAGCCCCGGCGTTAGGGGAGGGCCAGCATGCGGTCCAGGGCGACCTTGGCCCAGTGGGTGGTGTCGGGGTCGACCGTGATCTGGTTGACGACCTCCCCGAGCGCCAGTGACTCCAGCGCCCACACCAGGTGCGGCAGGTCGATCCGGTTCATCGTCGAGCAGTAGCAGACCGTCTTGTCCAGGAACGAGACGTTCTTGTCGGGGAACTGCGTGGCGAGCCGCTTGACCAGGTTCAGCTCGGTGCCGATCGCCCAGCTCGAACCCGCCGGAGCCGCCTCCAGCGTCTTGATGATGTGCTCGGTCGAGCCGACGTGGTCGGCCTTGAGCACCACCTCGTGCTTGCACTCCGGGTGCACGAGCACGTTGACGCCCGGGATGCGCCGCCGTACGTCATCGACCGACTCGGCCGTGAAACGGCCGTGCACCGAGCAGTGGCCCTTCCACAGGATCATCTTGGCGCGGTCGAGCTGCTCGCGGGTGAGGCCGCCGTTCGGGCGGTGGGGGTTCCAGACGACGCAGTCCTCCAGCGACATGCCCATCTCCAGCACCGCGGTGTTGCGCCCCAGATGCTGGTCCGGCAGGAAAAGCACCTTCTGCCCCTGCTCGAAGGCCCAGTCGAGGGCCCGCTTGGCGTTGGAGGAGGTGCAGACCGCGCCGCCGTTGCGGCCGCAGAAGGCCTTGATGTCGGCGCTGGAGTTCATGTACGTGACGGGAATCACCTGATCGGCGAGACCGGCGTCCTCCAGCGACTCCCAGCACTCCTCGACCTGGTCGAAGGTGGCCATGTCCGCCATCGAGCAGCCCGCCGCCAGGTCGGGCAGGATGACCTTCTGCTCCTGGCCGGTCAGGATGTCGGCGGACTCGGCCATGAAGTGCACGCCGCAGAAGACGATGAACTCCGCCTCCGGCCTGGCCGCGGCCTGCTGCGCGAGTTTGAAGGAGTCGCCGGTGACGTCGGCGAACTGGATGACCTCGTCACGCTGATAGTGGTGGCCCAGCACGAACAGCCGGTCACCGAGCGCCTCCTTGGCCTTACGCGCACGCTCCACCAGGTCCGGATCGGAGGCCGGTGGCAGCTCACCAGGACAGTCGACCCCCTTCTCGCTGTGCGGATCGGCGTCCCGGCCGAGTACGAAGAGCGGCAGCCCAGTCTGGGTGGCCATGGCCATACCCCCTTATCGTCGAACTGACGATACTCATCATGACATATAGCCCGTAGCGTTTATTCCGGGGGTCCGGAGGGCTGGGAATGTGTAGCACAGGGGATGTGTTGGTAGCGTCTAAGTAGGACGTCGTAAACAGACAGCCGGGTTAGGGAGTCAGCAGATGACGGTTGAGAGCAGCGAGACCACGACGCAGGGCCTGATCCTGACTGACGCGGCCGCCGCCAAGGTCAAGGCCCTGCTTGAGCAGCAGGGCGAAGAGGGCCTGCAGCTGCGCGTGGCCGTGCAGCCGGGTGGCTGCTCCGGTCTGCGCTACCAGCTCTTCTTCGACGACCGCTCGATGGACGGCGATGTCGTTACCGACTTCGGCGGCGTGAGCGTGGTCACCGACAGGATGAGCGCCCCTTACCTGCTGGGCGCCTCCATCGACTTCGTCGACACGATCGAGAAGCAGGGCTTCACCATCGACAACCCCAACGCCACCGGCTCCTGTGCCTGTGGCGACTCGTTCAACTAGTCGATGCGCTCAAGGTCCCGCTCGCATCCGTGCGACGCGGGACCTTCGCGTATCCTTACTCGCGTATCCTCGTTTGGTTCATTGGCTTGCCGACAACGAGGAAGAAGAATCCCGTGCGCATCGCCGTCACCGGCTCCATCGCGACCGACCACCTGATGACCTTCCCAGGAAGCTTCGGTGAGCAGCTCATCGCCGAGCAGCTAGATCGGGTGTCGCTCTCCTTCTTGGTGGACGACCTGCAGATACGTCGCGGCGGGTGCGCGGCGAACATCGCCTTCGGCATGGGCTGCCTGGGGCTCACCCCGATTCTCGTGGGCGCGGTCGGCTCGGACTTCGCCGACTACCGCTCCTGGCTGGAGCGCCACGGCGTGGACTGCGATTCCGTGCACGTCTCCGAGAACCATCACACGGCCCGCTTCCTGTGCACCACGGACGAGCATCACAACCAGATCGCCTCGTTCTACACCGGGGCGATGGCCGAGGCGCGGCTCATCGAGCTGCGGCCCGTCTCCGACCGCGTGGGCGGGCTCGACCTGGTGCTCATCAGCCCCAACGACCCCGACGCCATGCTGCGCCACACCGACGAGTGCCGCCAGCGTGGCATCCCGTTCGCCGCCGACCCCTCGCAGCAGCTCGCGCGCATGGGCGACCAGCAGATCCGTGACCTCGTCGACGGCGCCGCCTACCTGTTCTCCAACGACTACGAGAAGGGGCTCATCGAGCAGAAGACCGGCTGGTCCGACGCCGAGATCCTTGACCGGGTGGGCGTCCGCGTCACCACGCTCGGCCCCAAGGGCGCCGTCATCGACCGCGCGGGTGAGCCGTCCATCCAGGTCGCTCCCGCGCCGGAGCAGGGCAAGGCCGATCCGACCGGCGTCGGCGACGCCTTCCGCGCGGGCTTCCTGTCGGGTCTGGCCTGGGGCCTGCCGCTGGAGCGCTGCGGCCAGCTCGGCAACCTGACCGCCACGCACGTGCTGGAGCGGGTCGGCGGCCAGGAGTACGAGCTCGGGCAGAAGGCCTTCCTGGAGCGCTTCGGCGCCGCCTACGGAGCCGGGGCCGCCGAGGAGATCGCGGACCTCGTCCGCTGCCACCACGCCTGACCCACCGCTCGTGGAGCGCCCCGCCGCACGGTCAATGCGGCGGGGTGGTGTGTTTTCCCGCGAAGACGCGCCACATATGTACGCGACCACGGCGGGGCCTGTGCGCCCCGCGACGCGGCAGGCGGTCAGGCGCCCATGTACACCCGGTGCACGAACTCGACCAACTGGTCGTCGGGCAGGTGCCTGGCCAGGTCGGCCTCGGTGATCATGCCGACGATCCGCGTGTCCGCCATCACCGGCAGTCGCTTGATCTGATTCTCCTCCATGAGCTGGAGGGCCTCTTCGACCGTGGCGTCGACCGGCACCGAGACCAGCCCGACCACCAGGTCGCCCGCCCGCATGGCCGACGGGGCACGGCCCTCGGCCACGCACTTGATAACGATGTCGCGGTCGGTGATGATCCCGGTCACGCGATCGTCCACGCAGACCGGCAGTGCCCCGACGTGGCTGTCACGCATCATCTGCGCGGCCCGGTCGAGCGTCTCGTGGGCGGGGATGCACTCCGCGCCCTGGCTCATCAGGTCGCGCGCGGTCCGATGTGAATGTCCATCCGTCATGTCTTCCCCCCGGAAGTCGATGGTCTGACCCGAGGGACTTCCTACCCACTTTGGGATGTTCTGCGCCGTACGTACGAAATATCAGTAATTGCGGCGTACGTGGATGGACCAGCCGCCCTGCGGCAGTTCGTAGGAGCCCACGTGGCGGTGGGACTTCAGGCGGCACCACGCGGGGACGTCCGTGAACGCGGCCGGATCGTCGGCCAGGACGGCTATCACGGCGTTGAGCGGGACGTAGTTGATCTGCTCGGCGAGCATGATGATCGGGATCGGGCACTTCTTCCCGAGCGCGTCGATCGTCAACGCCGGCTGAATAACCTCGGTCATGCGACTCCTGCGTCCTGCCGGATTCGGTGCACCACATCGGGCAGCACGGCGAGGAACCTGTCGACCTCGGCCGCGGAAGCGCCCCTGGGCAGTGACACCCGGACATTCCCATGCGTGAGCACGCCCATGGCTTCCAGAACGTGCGATGGACGAAGCGTACTAGCGGTGCACGAACTCCCGGACGATACTGCGAATCCGGCCTTGTCCAGCTCGGTGAGCAGGACCTCCCCGTCGACGTAGAGGCAGGAGAAGGTCACGATGTGCGGCGCCCGCTCGATCGGATCGCCGATCACCTCCACGTCGGGCACGATCTCCGGCACGGTCCGCCTGATCTTGTCGACGAGCGCGGAGAGCCGGGAACGTTCGCGCGCCGCCTCGGCGGTCATCGCGCGCAGCGCGGCCGCGGCGGCGACGATGCCCGGTACGTTCTCGAACCCAGGGACCCGGCGCCGCTCGCGCTCGTCCTCCGGCAGGAACGACCTGAACCGCGTGCCCTTGCGCACCACCAGCACGCCCACTCCGGCGGGACCGCCCCACTTGTGGGCGCTGGCCGTCAGCACCGACCAGCCCTCCGGAATCGGCAGCCGACCGGCCGTCTGCGCGGCGTCGACCAGCAGCGGGACGCCGTGCTCCCGGCAGGCCGCGGCCACCTCCGCCACCGGCTGGAGCGTGCCGACCTCGTGGTTGGCCGTCTGCAGGCAGGCCAGGCCCGTGTCGGGCCTGGCGACGGCGGCCTTGAAGGCGGCCGGGTCGACGCGTCCGCGCAGATCCACCCCCACGATCTCCACCGTACCGCCGCCGCGTTCGTGCAGGCTGGCGGCGTGCAGCACGCTGGAGTGCTCGACCGCGCCCGTCACCAGATGCCGCCCCGCCCTCCGCCTGCCGTGTAGGGTGCCGAGCACGCCGAGATGCACGGCCTGTGTGCCCGAAGAGGTGAACGACACCTCGTCCGGGCGCGCGCCGAGCGCCTCGGCCACTTCCGTACGGGCCTGCTCCAGCAGTAGGTGCGCACGGCGGGCCTGGCCGTACAACCTCGCGGGGTCGGCCCAGCCGACATCGATCGCCGCCAGGAGCGCCTCGCGGGCCTGGGGGTGGAGCGGCTCGGTCGAGGCCGCGTCAAAGTACGCCACGAGACCCATCGTCCCACTTGCCGTACGCCTTCGAGGGGGCGCGCGGGAGGGCGGGGCTCTTGCACGCTAATGTGTCTGCAATCAGCTGTGCTTTTAGACATTACGAGCGCCCAGGAGGACTCCTGGGCTTCATCTGTGGGGTAGGCGATCCGTGAGTCCGACTCGCCGTTCGACACGGCGTTCGTTGGCCCGGCGCAGAGTGCCGCGAGCCGCCGCTTTGGCGTTGCTGCTGGCCTCCGCTACGGCATGTGCTAATGACATTCCCGAGGCCAATTGGCGTGAGGGTCTGCTTCCTACGCACATCACCAGCCAGGGCGACATCGTCCAGAATCTTTGGAACGGGGCCTGGGTCGCCGCACTCGCCACGGGCGCCGTGGTCATCGTCCTGATCATCTGGGCGTGTGTGTTCCATGTGAAGCGCAAGGCCAAGGCCGAGCTTCCGCCGCAGGTCCGTTACAACCTGCCGATCGAGATGCTCTACACCTTGATCCCGCTGGTGATGGTGTCGGTGTTCTTCTTCTTCACCGCGCGCGACAGCCGGGATCTGCAGGTCCTGTCCGGCCACCCTGACGTCAAGGTCAAGGTGGAGGCGTTCCAGTGGAGCTGGCGGTTCACCACGACGCTCAACGGCAAGACGTTGAAGCCGGTCGTGGGCCAGCCCGTGAGCGACTACAAGTCGGGCCCGCAGCTCGTGCTGCCCGTGGGCAAGACGGTGGAGTTCGAGCTGGAGTCGCCCGACGTCATCCACTCCTTCTGGGTGCCGGCGTTCCTGTTCAAGCGTGACGTCATCCCGGGGCTGCCCAAGGACAACAAGGGCCGCTTCTTCGAGATCAAGACGCTGGACAAGCCCGGCGTCTACGCGGGTCGCTGCGCCGAGCTGTGCGGCGTCGACCACAGCCGCATGCTCTTCTCGGTGAAGCTCGTCAAGCAGGCTGAGTACGACCAGTACATCGCGACTCAGGCTGGGAGCGCTCAGTGACCGCCATCCAAGAGCCAATCTCGACGACCCCGAGGCGTGCCAGCAAGGGCGCGGTGGTCGTGAAGTGGCTGTCCAGCACCGACCACAAGATCATCGGTCACCTCTATCTGATCACGTCGTTCGCCTTCTTCCTGATCGGCGGCGTCATGGCGCTGATCATGCGGGCCGAGCTGGCGCAGCCGGGGCTGCAGTTCACCAGCAATGAGCAGTTCAACCAGCTGTTCACCATGCACGGCACGATCATGCTGCTGATGTTCGCGACGCCGCTGTTCGCCGGGTTCGCCAACGAGCTGATGCCGCTGCAGATCGGCGCGCCGGACGTGGCCTTCCCCCGGCTGAACATGGTGAGCTACTGGCTCTACCTGTTCGGCAGCATCATCGCGGTGTCGGGCTTCTTCACGCCCAACGGCGCCGCCTCCTTCGGGTGGTTCGCCTACACGCCGCTGTCGACCGCGATCAGCTCGCCGGGCATGGGCGGTGACCTGTGGATCATGGGTCTGGCGCTGTCGGGCCTGGGTACGATCCTCGGCTCGGTCAACTTCATCACCACGATCATCTGCATGCGCGCGCCGGGCATGACGATGTTCCGCATGCCGATCTTCACCTGGAACATCCTGCTGACCAGCATGCTCGTGCTGATGGCCTTCCCGGTGCTGGCCGCCGCGCTGCTGGCCCTGGAGGCCGACCGCAAGCTCGGCACCCACATCTTCACCCCGGAGAACGGAGGGGCGCTGCTGTGGCAGCACCTGTTCTGGTTCTTCGGCCATCCGGAGGTCTACATCATCGCGCTGCCGTTCTTCGGCATCGTGAGTGAGATCTTCCCGGTGTTCAGCCGCAAGCCGATCTTCGGTTACATCAGCCTCGTGGCCGCGACGATCTCGATCGCCGGTCTGTCGATCACGGTCTGGGCGCACCACATGTTCCCGACCGGGCAGGTGTTGCTGCCGTTCTTCTCGTTCATGACGTTCCTCATCGCGGTGCCGACTGGCGTGAAGTTCTTCAACTGGATCGGCACGATGTGGCGTGGGCATCTCACGTTCGAGTCGCCGATGCTGTTCTCGATCGGCTTCCTGATCACCTTCCTGCTGGGCGGCCTGACCGGCGTCATCCTGGCCTCGCCGCCGCTCGACTTCCAGATCAGTGACACCTACTTCGTCGTGGCCCACTTCCACTACGTGGTGTTCGGCACGGTGGTGTTCGCGATGTTCGCCGGCTTCTACTTCTGGTGGCCCAAGTTCACCGGCAAGATGCTCGACGACAAGCTCGGCAAGCTGCAGTTCTGGCTGCTGTTCATCGGCTTCCACGCGACGTTCCTGATCCAGCACTGGCTCGGCGTCGTCGGCTTCCCGCGCCGCTACGCCGACTACAGCCCCGCCGACGGCTTCACCGACCTGAACCTCATCTCGTCGGTCGGCGCCTTCGTGCTCGGCCTGTCGGTGCTGCCGTTCTTCTACAACGTCTGGAAGACCGCGCGCAGCGCGCCGAAGGTCACGGTCGACGACCCGTGGGGCTACGGCAACTCGCTCGAATGGGCGACCTCCTGCCCGCCGCCGCGGCACAACTTCACCATGCTGCCGCGGATCCGGTCCGAGCGTCCCGCGTTCGACCTGCACTACCCGCACGTGTCCGCCAAGACGCCCCAGGAGGTCGAGGCCTGATGAAGGTACAGGGTTGGCTGTTCCTGCTGTGCGGCCTGTTCTTCGCCGGCGTGGACGTCGCTTACTGGTTCTGGACCAAGGCGGACACCGGCCACGGGGAGCCGGTCGGCACCACGGCCATGGCCATCTCGGTCGGCTTCGCGTTCATGATCGGCTACTACCTGATGTTCACGGCGCGGCGCATCGGCGACCAGCCCGAGGACAACAAGCAGGCCGAGATCAGCGACGGCGCCGGTGAGATCGGGTTCTTCAGCCCGAGCAGCTGGTGGCCGCTGTTCCTCTGCCTGGCGGCGGCGTTCGCGTTCGCCGGGTTCGTGATCGGGTTCTGGATGTTCCTGATCGGCGTGTTCCTGATCATCATGGCCATGATCGGATTCGTGTTCCAGTACTACCGGGGTAACTTCTCGCACTGACCGCGAGACTTTCGGCGGGTGTCCTCTTCTGGGAGAGGACGCCCGCTTTTTGTTGTTCTTTACCGGTGCGCGGATGTGACGAATCAATCACTCAGGGTAACAAGTGAGGGGAATGGATCGATCTCGGACGGGGGAGTGCACGTGGGGCGCTTGGCTCATGGATCCGCCGGGCTGCTGGCCCTGGCCCTGCTGACATCGTGTTCTGGGACCCAGACCGACCCTTCCGGAAGCGCCGGGGCGACCGGTGCCGCCACCGGGGGTCCGGCCGCCGGGGCCGCGGCCGGTCAGACCGCCGCGGTCGGTGACGGAGTCGCGAAGCCGCCTGTGGCGGCCACCGTGGTCGTGAATCCACTCAACAAAGCCGGAAATGTCCCGACGGACCAGACCGTGGTGGTCACCGCGCAGTCCGGCACCCTCAAGAGCGTCCGGATCCAGGGCGGCGGCAAGGCGGGCGAACTGCCGGGCGTGCTCAGCGCCGACGGTACCGCCTGGCGCAGCACCCGTACCGCCAGGCCGGGCACCACGTACACGATCACCACGCTCGCCGCCGGCGCCGACGGCAAGCCGATCGAGAGCACCAGCACGTTCTCGACGGTCAAGGCGACCAAGACCTTCGACATCGAGACGGTGACGCCGAACCGCTACGACACCGGCCTGACGGTCGGCGTCGGCATGCCGGTCATGATCACCTTCGACCAGCCGATCACCGACCGGGTGGCGGTCGAGCGCAATCTCGTCATCCACAGCTCGAAGCCGGTCGAGGGCGCCTGGCACTGGTTCGACGACCGGCACGTGGACTTCCGGCCGCTGCACTACTGGCCGGCCCACACCAACGTCCGCATGGAGGCCCACCTGGCCGGGGTGCGCGGGGCCGAAGGCGTGTACGGCAAGCGCGACTTCGCCTTCGACTTCAAGATCGGCCGTTCGCAGATCACCAAGGGCAGCACCGACGTCCACGTGCTGACGGTTCGCCGCGACGGCAAGACGATCCGTACCATGCCGATGAGCGCCGGCCAGGGCGGGGACTGGAAGTACTACACGACCTCCGGCATCCATCTGGCCATGTCCAGGGAGCCGGTGACCGTCATGACCTCGCCCGGCATCGGGCCCGGCTCGGCGGGCTACTACCAGATGACCGTCTACAACACCGTGCGCATCTCCAACAGCGGCGAGTACGTCCACAGCGCGCCGTGGTCGGTCGGCTCGCAGGGCTACGCGAACGTGAGCCACGGGTGCGTGAACGTCAGCCCGGAGAACGCGGCCTGGTTCATCAAGAACACGCTGATCGGGGACCCGATCATCATCACGGGCTCGCCCCGGGTGCTGGAGCCGACCAACGGGTGGGGGCACTGGCAGGAGAGCTGGCGGGAGTGGCTCAAGTGGAGCTCGCTGAAGGCCGCCCCCACCATGCTCCTTAACCGCTGAACGCTCCTTTACCGCTGAACGCTCCATAACCGCCGAACGCTCCTTTACCGCTGAACGCTCCTCCACCGCTGAGAGCTTTATCGCTCTGAAGGCTCTTTCGCTGAGAGCTCCACTCGTGGAGGGCTCTCCCGCTGAGACCCTCTGTACGTCCCTGTAGCCCTCGTTGCGGCCCTCTTGAGGGTTCGGCGGTCGGTACCGGTCTGGAAGGGGTCAGGCCGGGCGGAGGGAGCGGCTGGTCTCTATCCAGCGGTCCAGCGTGGCGGCGGCGCGGCCGGAGTCGACGGCCTGGACGGCGCGCGCGTAGCCGTCGATCATCGCCGCGTCGAGGTCGTCGCCGGGGCCGTCCAGCGCCACCAGGGCCGCCGCCGCGTTGAGCAGCACGGCGTCACGCACCGGGCCCGTCTTGCCCCGCAGGAGGTCGTGGACCGCCTGGGCGTTGAAGTCGACGTCGCCGCCCTTGAGGGCGCCCGCGTCGGCCCGGGGGATGCCGAGGACGGAGGGGTCGAAGACGGTCTGGGTGGCGACGCCCTCCTTGACGATCCAGACCGTGGAGGTCGTGGCGATCGTGAGCTCGTCGAGGCCGTCGTCGCCGCGGAAGACCAGGGCGGAGACGCCGCGCTCGGCGAAGACGCCCGCGAGGACCGGCAGCATGTTCTTGTCGAAGACGCCGATGGCCTGGGCCGCGGGGCGGGCCGGGTTGGTGAGCGGGCCGAGGAAGTTGAAGACGGTCGGGACGCCGATCTCCTTGCGCGGCGGCCCGGCGAAGCGCAGCGCGGGGTGGTAGACCGGGGCGAAGCAGAAGGCGATGCCCGCCTCGCGGGCGACGAGGGCCGTCTGCTCGGGCGTCAGGTCAAGGCGGATGCCCAGGTGCTCCAGCACGTCGGCGGCGCCGCACGAGGAGGAGGCGGCGCGGTTGCCGTGCTTGACCACGCGGGCGCCCGCGCCAGCGGCCACGATGGCGGCCATTGTCGAGACGTTGACCGTGTGAGCGCGGTCGCCGCCGGTGCCGACGACGTCGACGACCGGGCCCTCGACGTCGAGCGGGGTGGCCAGCTCCAGCATGGTGCGGGCCAGGCCCACCACCTCGGCCACCGTCTCGCCCTTGGCCCGCAGCGCGACCGCGAACCCGGCGATCTGGGCCGACGTCGCGGAGCCGGACATGATCTCCCGCATCGCCCAGGAGGTCTCATCGGCGGTCAGATGCTCACCCGACAGGAGAGCCGAGAGCAGGGCGGGCCAGGTCGTCCGGGCATCCACGGCAGGCACCTACTTTGCGTTGAGTCGGGTCGAGGCGCGGCGGCGCATCAGGTCGGCGACGGTGTCGGCCAGGACCATGGGCTCCAGCGGCTGCGGGACCACGGCGTCGGCCTTGGACCAGTCGGCCAGCCAGCGGTCGTCGCGCCGGGCGATGATCAGGCAGACGGGCGGGCAGTCGTAGACCTCGTCCTTGGCCTGGCGCGAGACGCCCATGCCGCCGGCGGGCTGGGTCTCGCCGTCGAGGATGGCCACGTCGATCTCGCCGGAGCCCAGCCACTGGTGAACCTTGGGCTCGGTGGCGCACTCCACGATCTCCACGAGGGGGACATCGGCGGCGGGTCGCCGGCCGATCGCCAGCCGAACCTCTTCACGGGTGGCGGCGTCGTCGCTGTAGACGAGGACCCTCATCGTGTCGTCGGTGCTCACGGTCGCGCTCACTATCGGTCGTAGCTGTATGGTCACCTGGGATCGTACCGGTGCCCCGGCCCGCAATCCCAGGCCGCCGTCTCTGGCGGGCGTTTTGTCCTCATTTTTTGAGGTTACGGGCATGTTTGTTCCTGCTTACGGGGGGGTCGTGCGCGGGACCGCCCACAGAAGCCGCAATAATGCTGCCCGTGGCGACAGCATCCGCAATAACTTCGACGACGACAGCACAGCCGTACCGCAGACCCAATCTGGTCAGCGTCGGTACGATCGTCTGGCTGTCCTCTGAGCTCATGTTCTTCGCGGCGCTGTTCGCGATGTACTTCACCATCCGGTCGGTGAGCGAGGGCAACGGCCTCGAGTGGGGCCCCGCGCTCCTGCAGAAGGGCGTGGAAGCCGAAGGCGCTCACCTGAACATCCCGTTCGCGACGGTCAACACGATCATCCTGGTCCTGTCGAGTGTGACGTGCCAGCTGGGCGTATGGGCCGCGGAGAAGGGGCAGGTCGGCAAGCTCCGCTTCTGGTATCTCGTGAGCTTCCTGATGGGCGCGGTCTTCGTCGCCGGTCAGCTGTACGAGTACGGCGAGCTGGCGAAGGAGGGCGCGACCCTTTCCGCGAACGCCTTCACCTCGGTGTTCTACCTGACGACTGGCTTCCACGGCTTGCACGTCACGGGTGGCCTGATCGCGTTCCTCTTCATGCTGGGACGGACGTACGCCGCGAAGCGCTTCACGCATGAGCAGGCCACCAGCGCCATCGTCGTGTCCTACTACTGGCACTTCGTCGACGTCGTCTGGATCGGTCTTTTCGCGACCATCTACATTATTCGTTAAGGAACGGGATCTCTGTGACTAGGATCACCGCTTGGCGGCGGCATCCCCTCGCGAGATACGCCGTCCTGATTTTCGCGTTGGCGCTGGTCGGGATGGCATACACCGCCTTTGTACAGGTGGGTAAGCCTGCTGACGCGGCCCTCGCGTCAGGCAGGGTCGACGACGTGGCCGAGGGCAAGGCCCTGTTCGAGCTGCACTGCTCCAGCTGCCACGGGCTCAACGCGCAGGGCATCAGCGGGAAGGCTCCCACGCTCATCGGCGTCGGGGCCGCGGCCGTCGACTTCCAGGTGAGCACCGGCCGCATGCCCGCGGCCGACTCCGGCGCCCAGGCGCCGCGCAAGCCGGAGCACAGCTGGGTCAACCCGGACTCGATCCGCAAGCTCGGCGCCTACGTGCAGTCGCTCGGCGGCGGTCCGCAGGTGCCCGGCAAGGAGCAGGTCGACGCCAAGCTCGGCGACGCGGGCAAGGGCGGTGAGCTGTTCCGCGCAAACTGCATCCAGTGCCACAACTGGGCCGGCGCGGGCGGCGCGCTGACGCAGGGTAAATACGCCCCCAACCTGAACCAGGCGTCTCCCACGCAGATCTACGAGGCCATGATCACCGGGCCGCAGGCGATGCCGGTCTTCAACGACTCGACGATCACGCCTGAAGAGAAGCGCAGCATGATCGCCTACATCACCAGTGTTCGCGAGCAGCAGGACCCGGGAGGTTTTGGCCTCGGGCGTATTGGCCCGGTCACCGAAGGTCTCGTAGCTTGGATAGCGGGCCTCAGCGCCCTCGCCCTCGCCGCCATCTGGATCACCGCGAAGAAGCGACAGAAGTCATGACAGACAACGAGCACGAGATCGAGCAGCCGGACGAACGCGTCCCACGGCGCGTCATCGGCACCCCCGCACCGGGCACCTCGATGCTCGGCGCCCCCGAACGCGAGGACGTCGAGGTAGAGATCCCGGGCGTCACGCTGCAGGACGAGCAGAAGGCGCGCAAGGCCGAGAAGATCGTGGCGCTCTGCTTCACGATCACGTTCGTCGCGGCCATCGCGTTCATCATCTCGTACGTCTACTTCCAGGTCGGTAGCCCGGAGAGCACCGGCGTGTCCAACCTGGCGCTCGGCAGCACGCTGACGATCGCGCTGCTGGGGTTGGCCGTCGGCATCGTGATCTGGGTCCGCATGATCATGCCGAAATACTCCCTGGTCCAGGAGCGCCACCCCATGGTCTCCGCCGAGGAGACCCGGGATGTCGTCGCCGAGACCTTCGTACAGGGCGCCAACGAGAGCGGGTTCGTCAAGCGGAAGCTGCTGCGCCGCACGCTGCTGCTCGCGGCCGCGCCGCTGGGCCTGCTCCCGGTGGTGCTGCTGCGCGACCTCGACAACTCCAAGATGCCCGGCGCCTCCTTCAACAAGCTGCTGCGGCACACGGTCTGGGGTGAGAAGACCAAGGACGGCAAGCCGCGCAGGCTCGTCGTCGAGGGCACCGGCCAGCCGATCCGCGCGGCCGACTTCAACTCGCCGGGCGGCATCCTGTCGGTGGTGCCCGATGGCTACCAGCACGACCTGAACGCCCTGGCCAAGGCGACGCTGATCCTGATCAAGTTCCGGCCCGAAGAGATCAAGTCCGGGACCAACCAGAACTGGACGCACGACGGCATCGTCGCCTACTCCAAGATCTGCACGCACGTGGGCTGCCCCGCGGCCCTCTACGAGCAGACCACCCACCACATCCTCTGCCCCTGCCACCAGTCGACCTTCGACGCCGCCGACGGAGCGAAGGTCATCTTCGGCCCGGCCGCCCGGCCGCTGCCGCAGCTGCCGATCACGGTCGACGGTGAGGGTTTCCTCGTCGCCAAGGGGGACTTCAACGTGCCGCCCGGTCCCAGCTACTGGGAGCGCGGCGACGCCGAAGCCGAGGCCAGGTCCAAGGGAGGCCAGGCATGAGCGAGCTGACCACCGTACCCAAGGCCATCGCCGGCCCGTCGAACTTCCTCGACGAGCGCCTCGGCGCGGGCAACTTCCTCAAGCGCAACTTTCGCAAGGTCTTCCCCGACCACTGGTCGTTCCTGCTGGGCGAGATCGCGCTCTACTCCTTCGTCATCCTGCTGCTGACCGGTACGTTCCTGACGTTCTGGTTCAAGCCGAGCATGGCGGAGATCGCCTACGACGGGTCGTACGCCCCGCTCAAGGGCGTCGAGATGTCCCAGGCCTACGCGTCGTCGCTGGAGCTCAGCTTCGACGTCCGGGGTGGTCTGCTCATGCGGCAGATGCACCACTGGGCGGCCCTGATGTTCGTGGCCGGCATGATGGTGCACGCGCTGCGGGTGTTCTTCACCGGCGCCTACCGCAAGCCGCGCGAGCTCAACTGGCTGATCGGCGTCGGGCTGCTGACGCTGGCGCTCGCCGAGGGCCTGACCGGCTACTCCCTGCCTGACGACCTGCTGTCGGGCGCCGGTCTGCGGATCACCGAGGGTGTGGCGATCTCGCTGCCGCTGGTCGGCACGTACGTCACGTTCTTCCTATTCGGCGGGGAATATCCGGGTGAGGATGTCATCTCCCGGTTCTACTCACTGCACATCCTGCTCATCCCGGGCATCATCCTGGCGCTCGTCTCCGCCCACATGGTGCTCATGTGGACGCAGAAGCACACCCAGATGCCCGGCAAGAACCGTAACAACCACAACGTGGTGGGAGCGCCCTTCTACCCGGCCTTCATGGCCAAGGCGGGCGCGTACTTCCTGTTCACGTTCGCGGTGGTGGCGGGGTTGGCGACGTTCGCCCAGATCAACCCGATCTGGCTGTTCGGGCCCTACACGCCCGCCGACATTTCGGCCGGTTCGCAGCCCGACTTCTACATGGGCTTCCTCGAAGGCGCGCTGCGCATCATGGTGCCGTGGGAGATCAACCTGTTCGGCACGTCCCATGCCGGGACACTGCCGCTCAGCGTCATCATCCCGGCGCTGGTGCCCATGGGCATCATCATGACGGGCCTGGCGCTCTATCCGTTCCTGGAACGCTGGGTCACGGGCGACAATCGCGAGCACCACATCGCCGACCGCCCGCGCAACAACCCGCACCGCACGTCGATCGGCATGACGGCCATCGTGTTCTACGGTGTGCTCTGGCTGCTCGGCGCCAACGACGAGATCTCGGCCAACTTCCACATCAGCCTGAACGTGACCACGTACGTGGGGCGGGTGCTGATCTTCGTACTGCCCGCGCTGGCGTACCTGATCACTTATCGCATCTGCCTCGGCCTGCAGCGCTACGACGCGGGTGTCGTCTCGCACGGCGTCGAGTCCGGTGTGATCAAGCGGTTGCCGCACGGCGAGTACATCGAGCTGCACACGCCGGCGGACGACGACATCGCCGCGCACGTCCAGGGCAAGGAGCCGGTGCTGATGCTGCCGGCCGCCCCCGACAGCGCGGGGATCCCGCCGAAGGGGATGCGCGGCCCGATCGGCAAGCTGCGCGCCCTGATGTCCAAGGCGTACGGAGGGGAGAAGATCCCTCTCGACGACGGGCATGGGCATGAGCATGAGCATGAGGAGGAGCACGCGGCGATCGGAGCCGGCGACGACCACTCCGTGACACGGTAGTTTCTCTTCGGTTCGGGCCCGGACGGATCATCCGTCCGGGCCCGTTCGTTTGCCGTCAGGGCCGGTGCGGTGAGGGGTCGTCAGAAGCCACGGTCTCACCGTCTCGTCACGGCGCCCAACCCCGCACACCTCAGGACCGTATCCCTGGACAGGGCCCAGCCCCGCACGCGCATGGGGGCTCACCGTGCCGGCCGTAAAAAAGCCTGATTTCCCGCGCTATGGGCGGCGCTCAGCCCGTGCCGGTCGTAACGCGGCTAATCCCTACGTGGAGCTAGTCGCTTTCGCCGAAGCCGATCGAGAACGCCGCGTCGAGATCGTGCTTGGAGTAGGTGCGGAAGGCGATGTGGGTCTCGGTGTGGAGCACGCCGGCCACCTTGTTGAGGCGCCCCGGGATCACCTCGGCGATCTGCTCGTAGGCGGCCACCCGGACCATCGCCAGCAGGTCGTATTCGCCGGTGATGGAGTAGACCTCGCTGACCCCCTCGATCTCGGCGATCGTCTGAGCGACCTCCGGGATCCGGTCTACCTCGGCGTTGATGTGGACGATAGCCGTGACCATGGGCCAACTCTAGCGGCCCTGATCGAGGCCGCGGTAGGCGAGGTCGATGCGGGCCTTGTGGCGGGCGGCGCCGTGGGCGGGCAGGCTCCACTCGCCGTCGACTTCCACCAGGCGGATCCCCGGTGACTCCAGCCACCGCAGGATGCACTCGGTCTCCTCGGCGCTGGCCGCGTGGACGGGCCCGGGGCCGGGGATGACGCTCTCGGCCATGGCCACGAGGGACTCGACGTAGGGGACGGGGTGGGCGCCGCGTGGCATGACGCCGGCCGCGCTGAGCCGGCCGTAGCGGATGACGTGGATGTCCCAGCCGCCGTCGAAGGCCGGGCTGGCGGCGACCAGCTGGGGGATGCGGGTGATGGCCGTGAGGCGCTGCATGCGGGCCGCGGCGCGGACGAAGGCCGCGAGGCGGTCACGGTCGACGGAGGCCTCCTCGTAGCGCTGCTCGACCGAGAGGCGCTCCATGCGGGCCGACACCGCGGAGAAGACGGACGAGGCGTCGAGGGTCATGGCCCGGCGGGCGGCCTGGGCGTGCAGCGCGTAGTCGGTCTGGCTCTCCCTGCCCTCGCACGGCGCCCCGCAGCGGCCCATCTCGTAGAGGACGCAGGCCGCTCGGTGGGTGCGCAGGCTGATCGGCTGGGTGCACTGGCGCAGCGGCACCGCCTCGTGCAGGGCGATGCGGGCGTCGTCGGCCGAGCGGCTGCTGGAGAAGGGGCCGAGGTAGGCGGCGCCGTCGTCCTTGAGCTCGCGCACGATCGACAGCCGGGGGAACGGCTCGTCGGTCAGCTTGAGCCAGACGACCTTCTCCGGGAAGCGCGACCTGCGGTTGTAGCGGGGTTTGGCGCCGCCGATCAGGCGCAGCTCGCGTACTTCGGCTTCGAGGGCGGTGGTGCAGACGATGTGGCGGACCCGTTCGGCGATGCCGATCATCTCGCGGATGCGCGGGCGGGTCTCGCTGGCGGTGAAGTAGGAGCGGACGCGGTTGCGCAGGTTGGTGCTCTTGCCGATGTAGAGGACCTCGCCGCGTTCGTCCTCGAAGAGGTAGACGCCGGGGGAGTGGGGCACCGACTCGGCCAGGTGGCGCTTGCGCTGCTGTTCGGGAGTGGGGGCGCGGACGAAGGACTTGAGCTCTTCGAGCGTGTGGACCTGGAAGGAGCCGGCCCGCTCGATCAGCCCGTGAAGCACGTGGACGGTGGCCTTGGCGTCCTCCAGAGCGCGGTGGCAGGGGTCGGTCGGGCTGCGGAAGAACCTGGCCAGCGTGGCGAGCTTGGCGTTGGGCGTCTCGTCACGAGTCAGCACCCGGCGGGCCAGGTCGACGGTGTCGACGACCGGATTGGCCGGTGGGGGATAGCCGTGGGCCGCGCAGGCCGCCTTGACGAAACGGGTGTCGAAGCTCGCGTTGTGGGCGACCAGGGTCGTGCCGCGGATGAACTCGAGGAAGGCCGGCAGCACCGACTCGATGCGCGGTGCGGCCACCACCATGGCGTCGGTGATGCCGGTCAGCACGGAGATGAACGGCGGGATCGGCCCGCCGGGATCGACCAGCGTGGAGAACTCCCCGAGCACCTCGCCCGCCCGCACCTTGACCGCGCCGATCTCGGTGATCATGTGATCGGCCGGGGAACCCCCGGTCGTCTCGAGGTCGAACACGACGAACGTGACGTCGCTCAGCGGAGTGCCGAGCTCGTCGAGAGTGCCTTGAACCGGATCCACGAACCAAGACCATAGAGAGGTAGACCGACAGTTATCAGTTTCGAACGAATAACTGTCTGGCTTGATCCTTAGTTACCCTTCCGTTTATGTCCGGGGGAAGACTCGCCAGCCGCTACTCACTGCTGCGGCCGCTCGGTAGCGGCGGCATGGGCAGGGTGTGGCTGGCCAGGGACGAGATGCTTGACCGCGAGGTGGCGGTCAAGGAGGTCACGCTGCCCGAGGGCCTGTCCGCCAAGGAGCGCGGCGACCTCGTGACCCGGGCCGTACGCGAGGCCCAGGCGACCGCGCGGCTGCGGCATCCGGGCATCGTGGCGCTGCACGACGTCATCGTCGAGCACGAGCGGCCGTGGCTGGTCATGGAGCTGCTGCGGGGCCGTACTCTCGCGGAAGCGGTCCGGGAGCGCGGGGCGATGCCGCAGGAGCAGGTAGCCGACATCGGGGCACGCGTCCTGGACGCGCTGTCCACCGCGCACGCGCAGGGGTTGCAGCATCGCGACGTCAAACCGGGCAATGTCTTCCTCACCGACGGCGGCCGGGTTGTGCTCACCGACTTCGGCATCGCCCGGCAGGAGGGGCAGGCGACGCTGACGGAGCAGGGGCTGATGATCGGCTCGCCCGGCTTCATCGCGCCCGAGCGGCTGGAGGGTGAGCCGGGCGGCTCGGCCAGCGACATCTGGTCGCTCGGCGCCACGCTTTTCACGGCCGCCGCGGGCGGGCCGGCCTACGGCGGCTCGCCGGCCGAGCGGATCAGGGCGACGCTGACGCTGCCGCCGCCGGTCGTGCCCGGCCCGATCGGGCCGGTCCTCGCCGCCATGATGGCACGCCATCCCGCCGCCCGCCTTGACGCGCGGGCCGCCGTTCACGCGCTCGGGGAGGTCGCGGCCGGGCGGACGGTCCGGCTCGCGACGCAGCACGATCTCACCGCGCCCGGCCGGGTGAAGCGCCGCGGTAAGGCGATCGTCTGGATCGCCGCCGCCGTGGCGGTGCTGCTGATCGCCGTCGGCGTCACCTACTTTGTGGCGAAAAATCAGGACAAGGTGCCGGAAGCCTTCAGCGTCCCCATGAACGTGTGCTCGCTCCTCGCCCAGGCCGAGATCGGCGAACTGCTGAACACCCGGCAGCCGCCCAAGCCACAGCCCGGCTCCGACGAGGTCGGCCCCAAGTGCGGCTGGCCGGTCCAGGGCAGCGGCGTGGGGCTGCAGCTCCAGAAGGACTCCGACACCGCCGACCCCTGGTCGATGACTCCGGTGACGGCACACACGCTGCTGGGCAACCAGCAGCGCTACTGGGCCAAGTACGACCAGGTCGACTGGACCTGGCCGGAGATCGGGGTGAAGAACTCACTCAAGGCCAAGCGCACTCCGGTCCACGCCCTCACCGGCCTCGGGGAGGAGGGCTTCGCCTTCGAGCTCACCGGGCCGTCGGGGCGGGTGCACTCCGCCCACGTCTACTACCGGCTGGCCAACCTGGTGGTGAGCGTCGAGTACACCACGCTCGCCACCAAGCCCACCGACGAGGACATCAGGCAGTCGGCGCTGAAGGCCGCGCGGGCCAGCGAGCGGGCGTTGCGCAGTGCAGGCTGACTTCTACCTCCTGGCCGGCCGTTACCGCCTGGTGGAGCGGCTCGGCGAAGGCGGCGCGGGCACCGTGTGGCGGGCGCTCGACCAGACGCTCGACCGGCAGGTCGCGGTCAAGCAGGTGCGGGTGCCGGCCGGGCTGACGCCGCGCCAGCGGGCCGAGTTCGCCGATCGGGCGATCCATGAGGCCAGGTCCGCGGGGCGGCTGCGCGATCCCGCCATCGTGCTCGTCCACGACGTGGTGCTCGACGGTGACCAGCCGTGGATCGTCATGGACCTGGTCGCCGGGCGCTCGCTGGACAAGGTCATCGTGGCGCGCGGCCCGCTGCCGCCGCAGGCCGTGGCCCGCATCGGGGCACAGGTGCTGTCGGCGCTGCGGGTGGCGCACGCGCACGGCATCCTGCATCAGGACGTCAAGCCGGGCAACATCATGCTCGACGCCGACGGCTCGGCCATGCTCACCGACTTCGGCATCGCGACCCCGATGGGCGGCCGGGGCGATCGGCGGGGCACCGCGGGCTCGCCCGGCTACATGGCCCCCGAGCGGCTGAACGAGCATGCCGCCGGCCCCGCCTCCGACCTGTGGTCGCTCGGCGCGAGCCTCTACACCGCGGTTGAGGGCCGGCCGCCGTTCGAGCGCGCCCTGCCGGCCGCGGTGGCCGCCGCGGTGCTGCTGCACGACCCGCCGTTCCCGGCCAGGGCGGGGCGTGAGCTCGGCGGGCTGCTGATGGCCATGCTGGCCAAGGACCCCGCGACCCGGCCCTCGGCCGAGCAGATCGGCGAGCGGTTGAGCGGCGTGCCCGCTTCCGGCGCTCGCTTCGTGTCCGCTTCCGGTGCTCGTCGGCGCCGATGGTGGCTCGTGCCCGCCGTGCTGGCCGCCGTCGCCGTGGTGGGGGTGGGCGGCTGGTACGGCGTGAGCGTACTGAACGGGCCGAAGGAGACGGGCAGCTACGCGGCGGCGCCCGACCCGTGCGGGCTGATCGGTGACGCACAGGCCGGGCAGTTGCTGAACGGCCCCGGGAAGATGCCGGTGCAGCGGCAGCGCACCAGGGCGGGCGAGTGCGTGTGGCAGGTGCGCGACGGCTCCCGGGTCGTCCGCTCGATCACCGTGCGGACCAGGGCCGAGCAGCCCGACGGCGACTACAGCGGCCCCGCCGTGGCCCGGCTGCGGTTCGACAGCGAGCGCGGTAGCCGCGCGGCGGCGAAGGGCACGGTCTTCCGCAAGACCGTCGGCCCCCTGGCCGATGTGCCGGGCGTGGGCGAGGCGGCGTTCGTCCAGGACGCCTACGAGCTCTACATGAACAGCACCAAGTCCGGCCGATCGGACAGCACGCTGCTCTTCCGTACGAGTAACCTCGTGGGCGAGGTCATCCTGCGCCGCGAGGACGTTCCGCCGAGCTCTCCGGCCGACAGGAAGACGGCGATCGAGTCCGCCCGCGTGGTCTCCGCGGCGCTGCGCAACTGAAGCCCTTCGCAAGCATCTTGCAAGTGGTGTGACTAGCATGTTTCCCCGCAAGTCAGGGCAACCTCAGGAGTCCCTCGTGAATCCCGGTAGCGCGTTCGAGCCGCCGACCAACCCCTATCCGATCCAGGGCAGGCAGTTCGAGCAGCCGACCATGCCACCCGGACCACCCGGACCGCCCGGATCGCCCTGGGGGCCGCCCCCGCCCCCGCCTCCGCCGCGCAGGCGGTCGTGGATCCTGCCCGTGGTGGCCGTCGCCGTGGTCGTGCTGATCGGGGGCGGCGCGGGCGCGTACATCGTGTACGGAAAGGTCGCCCGCTCTACACCCTCGACCGGCGCCAAGCCGGTCAAGTCGCCCGTCTCGGCGGCGGCGCCGGCGTTCGACGTGTGCTCGATGCTGCCCGAGAGCGAGACCGAACGCCTCGTGCCCCAGGCGACGGTGGCCAAGGGCTCCAACGACTCCGACTACACGCTCAGCTTCACCTGCAACTGGGTCAACCGCCGCATCTCGTTCGGCGAATACTGGCGCAGCCGGGAGATCGACGTCCGTGTCGAGCAGCACCGCGGCGACGGAGCCAAGACCGGCCGGACCATGGCCCAGAACTCCTACGACATCGACTACGGCGGCGGCAAGTACGCCGAGACGGCCAAGCCCACGCCGAAGAAGGGAGAGAAGGAGTACGTCTCCCCGGTCAAGGACGTGCCCGGCATCGGTGACGCCGCGTTCGCCCAATACACCTGGCGCCGTTCCGGCAAGCTGCTGTGGTACTCCTTCGGCGAGGCCCACGCCCGCGTCGACGACATGACGATCAGGGTCAAGTACCAAGCCGACCAGCAGCGCAAGGACGCGCAGATCCTCAGCAACGCGACCACCCAGTCGGTCACCGAGGCCAACGGGATCCGCGAGGCCAGCACCGTACTCGGGCACATCGCCAAGGGCGTGGCGGCCTGGAAGGCGCAGCACCCCAACGTGCTGGCCCAGCCGGACAAGGCCGCCGTCACCAGCACGCCCAAGCCCGAGGGGACGCCCTCGCCCACCAACCTCGCCATCTTCCCGGCCGCCTGCCAGGCCATGAAAGACCCGGTCAGCCGGCTGGTCCCCACTCCCACGCCGCGCGCCCGTGGCACCGAGGTGGGCAACGACGCGCAGACCGAGTGCCGGTGGCTGAACCTGGACATCCCCGTGGGCGCCGACGTCAAGCGGATCCGCAGCGCGCTGATCACCACGCACCGCTTCACCAACCGCGCCGGCGTCGAGGACGCGCCGGCCGCGCGCGCCTACTACACGGGGCAGCGCGGCAGCCGCGGCACCAACGCGGGCTCCACCATCGGCGGCATCTCGTGGAGCGGGCTGTCCGAGGTCAAGGGCCTGGGAGAGGCGGCCTTCAGCCAGTACGTGCGGATCATGCACGGCGAGACGTTCGCCTCCACGGGCACGGTGCTGCTGCGGCAGGGGGCGACGGTGATCGTGGTGGACTACTCGGGTGCCGAGCGGCCCAAGGACGAGCCCGTCAACTCGCCCAAGGTCAAGCTGATGCCCGACAAGGAAGCGCGCGACGGGGCGCTGTCCCTGGCCAAGGCGTACCTGGCCGAACTGGCCAAGAAGCCGATCGGCAGCTGACCGCCGTCGGCCTGGCAGGGTGCTTCAGGCCGTCCAGCGGCCACTGTCGCGCATCGCGAGCTCGCTCACGGTCACAGGCATGACCGGCGTCGCGCCGGACCTCTGGGGGCCGCTCAGCTCCCCGCAGAGGCACGCGGCCGCCCGCAGGCGGGTCGCGTGGCGCGGGCTCGGCAGGTGAGCCCGCCCTTCGAGCCGCCGCGAATCCTCCCGCCGCGTCCCGTCGCGGATCGTCCACCCGGCCGGAGCTTGACGGCGACGGTTACAGCTCTGCAAGTGCGTTGCAAGTGCGGCAAATAGCGTGGGCCCCGCAAAGCAAATGAGCCGCGTGATCTAGCTTGTCCAATACAGGGGCATGGGCAAGCCGGGGGAGATCCGCGGCTCGCTGCTTTTGCCGGCGAGGAAGGGCTCCAGCAGGCCGGGTACGGCGCGTGCCGCCAGGTCGAGCCCCTCGCCCGTGCCGACGTCGACGACGTCGTAGTGCCCGTCTCCCGCAGCCGTCGTCGCCGAGAGCGTGAGCAGACCGGCGCGGCGCTGGAAGAACGACTGCTCGACCGTCCAGCCGACGATGCCGCTCCGGTCGAGCGCGACCGTACGCCGTGCGGCCGAGCCCTTCCTGGTGATCAGGTGGTGCGGGCCGAGCGCGTGGCCGAGCCCCCGGTAGGCGTCGGCGGCCAGCCACAGGCCGGTCGGGAGCCCGATGACCAGCACGGCCACGGGCCAGATCCAGCCGCCCTGCCACGCCCAGAGAAGTGACGGTACAGCGGCCAACGCGGCCAGCACCACGACGGTGACGACCGCGCGGACGAGGCGCCTGCGTCTGGCCGCCGCAGGATGCGCCACCAGCCCGGCCCGCCACGGGCCCGCGACGCGTTCGGCGATCTGTTCGGCCAGTGCGCGGGGGAGTGGCGGGGTGAGCGCGGCCACGTCTTCCGTCTCGTTCTCGGCCGCCTTGCGCAGCCCGGTGGCGACGGCCTTGACCCGCGCTCCGCCGCCCAGCCGCAGCAGCAGCGGTTCGCTGATCTCCACGCCGCGCAGTCGCCGCTCCTCCAGCGTCAGCGACCGGCTGGTCAACAGCCCGCGCCGCAGCCGCAGCCGCCCCGGCTCGCGCTCCAGCCGGTAGCGCCCCCACGACTCGGCGAACAGCAGCAGCGCGCCCGCCACCCCGACCACCACGTTGGCCGCCACGAGCAGCGGCACCGCCAGCCACGGCTGCCCCGTGACCCAGTCCCAGGCGCCCGTCGCCGTCCCGGTGGTGAACAGGTTCACGCCGAACGCGTCGAGCAGCTTGTACAGGGCTCCCAGCACCAGCGCGCCGCCCGCGAACGACCACACCGACAGCGGCGCGTACCTGATCCAGGCCCACCGCAGCTCCGCCACCGCGCGGTCGTCCCCGAGCGGGACCTCGCCGGTCCGCAGCAGGGTACGGCGCAGCTCCTCGGCCTCCCACCTGGACAGCGGGTCAAGGGTGAGCTCGGTCCCCTCGCCCGGGTGCTCTCCGGTGCCGACCTTGACGACGGTCAGCCCGAACACCCGCCGTACCGGATCCGCCGTGAGGTCGACACTGCGCACGCGGTCGCGCGGGATGGAGCGGTGCTGCCGTACGGCGATGCCCGAGCGCAGTTCCAAGCGTTCTGTGGTGAGCCGCCACCGGGTCGAGCGGAGCCGCGCCCCGTCGTACACCAGGACCCCGGCCACGATCAGCGCCGCCGCGCCCGCGCCCGCCGCGACCGTGGCGCCCAGTGACCAGTCGAGCCCGATCAGCGCGCGCACCAGGACGGTCACCGCGGGCACCACGATCGCCAGCGACAGCACCGCCGACGCGCCCAGGCTCCGTGAGGACAGTTTCCGCCAGCTCACGTCGCGTCTCCCGGCGTCGCCTGGGTGATCGCGGTGAGCCGCCGTGCCAGCTCGGCCGCCAGCTCGTGGTCCAGCGCCTCGATCTTGATCGCGCCCGCCGCCGAGCCCGTGGTCACCGTGACGTCCGCCAGCCCGAACAATCGCTGCACCGGCCCCCGCGCGGTGTCGACGGTCTGGATGCGCGACATCGGCGCGACCCGCCAGGTGTGGGTCAGCCAGCCCTTGCGCGTGTAGACGGCCTCGCCGGTGACCTCCCAGCGCTCCACCCGGTAGTACGCGCGTGGCGCGGCCACCGCCAGCAGCAGGCAGCCCGCCGCGAAGACGGCCGTCACGATCCCCAGCCAGCCGGACCGGTCGGTGAACAGCCAGTAGGCCGCCACCGCGGCGGCGGCCACCGGCACGGCCAGGATCATCGCCTGGACCGTCCACCAGGAGATCGCCCGCCTGTCGGCCTGGTTGCGCGGCGGACGCAGCGTCGTCGTGCTCACGTCCGGCTCGCCTGGTCGCGCGGCGGCGCTCACGTCCGGTTCTCCGTCTTGCGCATCGACGCCGAGGCCGAGAGCAGCACCAGCCCGAGCACGCCGATCACGATGGCGGCGAAGATCTCGCGGCCGTGGAGGAACGGCAGGATGTTGACCAGCAGCAGGTCGTGGGCCCACCGCCACCAGCCCAGCAGGGCGTTGACCACGCCGCCGACGCCCTGCGCCACCAGCAACCAGCCCAACAGGTCCAATATCACCTTCATGCCATCCAGCGTTCCGCGCCCGCGATGCCCGCCGCGTCGGCCGTAGGTCTCGGCGACCATCGACTTTGGTCGCTGTCCTTGGGCCCGGGCAGGCTCTAACCTCGTGGAACGTGACGGAATACCGGTGGCTGCTGCCCTCGGTCCTGCTGGGGGACGGCGTCGAGCGGCGTCCGGTGCGGCGCTCGACCCGCGATTGGATCGTCGACGTCCTGATGTTCCTGGCCGCCTGCGGGCTGGCTCTGCTGAGCATGCCGGACCTGGAGGGGCAGCCGACGCCCGTGGTGGCGATCGAGCAGGTGGTCGGCGCGCTGGCCTGCGCGGCGGTGTGGTTGCGCCGCAGGTGGCCGGTCGGGCTGGCGCTGGTGACCACGGTGCTGTCGATCTATCTGTCGCTGGTGGGCGGGCCCGCGGTCGTCGCCCTGTTCACCGTGGCGGTGCACCGGCCGTTCAAGATCTCCGGGCCGATCGTGCTGCTCGGCATCCTGACGCTGATTCCGTTCTCCATGCTCAGGCCCGACAAGGAGCTGGGCCTGCTGGGGCAGAACGTCTTCGGGGCGACCATCGTGCTGACCGTGTTCGCCTGGGGCATCGTGGTCCGGGCCAGGCGGCAGCTCGTCTGGTCGCTCAGGCAGCGCGCCGACAGCGCGGCGGAGGAGGCCAAGCGGCTCGAACGCGAGCGGATCGCCAGGGAGATGCACGACGTGCTCGCGCACCGCATCTCCATGCTCAGCCTGCACGCGGGCGCGCTGGAGTTCCGGCCGGACGCGCCCGCCGAGGAGATCGCCAGGGCCGCCGGGGCGATCAGGAACAGCGCCCACCACGCGCTGCAGGACCTGCGCGAGGTGATCGGCGTGCTGCGCCACTCGGCGCCCGCGTCCGGTGACCCCGTCCCCGACCGCCCGCAGCCCACGCTGGCCGACCTGCCCCCGCTGATCGAGGAGTGCCATGAGGCGGGCATGGAGGTGGACCTCGCGCTCGACGCCGGTGACGCGCCGGAGGGGCTGGGCCGCAACGTCTACCGCATCGTCCAGGAGGCGCTCACGAATGCGCGCAAGCACGCGAGCGGCGCTCCCGTGACGGTCACCGTCGCTGGCGGTCCGGGGGCGGGCCTGACGGCCGAGGTCCGCAACCCGCTTCGGGCACGCCAGAGCACGCGCATCCCCGGAGCCGGCGCCGGGCTCATCGGCCTGACCGAGCGGGCCCAGCTCGCGGGCGGGCGACTCGAACACGGCGCGACCCGCGAAGGCGACTTCCTGGTGCGCGCCTGGTTACCTTGGCCGGTGGAGACTTCCCAGGAGGACGCATGACCGCGCCGATCCGCGTGCTGATCGTCGACGACGACGCCCTGGTGCGAGCCGGACTGTCGATGATCCTCGGCGGGACGGGCGACATCGAGATCGTGGCCGAGGCGGGCGACGGCTCGGAGGTGCCGCCGCTGATCGCCGCGCACCGGCCCGACGTGGTGCTGATGGACATCCGGATGCCCGACGTTGACGGGCTCACCGCGACGGAGGCCCTGCGCGCCGCCGAGTCGCCGCCCGAGGTGGTGGTGCTGACCACCTTCCATGCCGACGCCCAGGTGGTGCGGGCGCTGCGCGCGGGGGCGGCGGGGTTCCTGCTGAAGGACATCCCGCCGCGCGAGCTGGTCGAGGCGATCCGGAAGGTGGCGGCCGGCGAGCCGATCCTGTCGCCCGCCGTGACCCGCCAGCTCATCACGCACGTCTCCGAGGACGGCGGCGGCACGGGCCGGCGTACGGACAGGGCCCGCGACCTGCTGGCCAAGCTCAGTGAGCGCGAGCGCGACGTGGCGCTGGCCGTCGGCCAGGGGAAGTCGAACGCCGCCATCGGCCGCGAGCTCTACATGAGCGTGGCCACGGTCAAGGCGCACGTCTCGCGGATCCTCACCAAGCTGAACCTCAACAACCGGGTGCAGATCGCGCTCACGGTGTACGACGCCAGCCTTTGAGCATCCGCTCGATCGTGGCCCGGTGCAGCACCAGGTCGTCGGGGTCGTCCGGCATGGGCTGCTCGCCGAAGTGGATCCGGCGCTGCCACACCCTGGCCATGATGGCCCCGTGCCGCAGCGCCGCGTACATCTCGTAGAACTCCATGTCCCGCACCTGATAACCCGTCAGCTCCCGATATTTCCCGCAAACGTCGTCGCGTCGCATGAAGTCGGGAATTCCGGGCATGCCGATGGCCTCGGTAATGTCCTGGAAGAAACGGTGCAGGAAGATCATCCATGCCAGATCGAGCTCGCGCGGCCCCACCGCGGCCATCTCCCAGTCGAACACCGCCACCGGCATGAAGTCGCGATACATCACGTTCCCGATGCGGGCGTCGCCCCAGCAGAGCACGTCGGGCCCGGGGTCGCGCGGCCAGTGCGCCTCCAGCCAGTCGAAGCCCCGCTCCAGCAGCGGGATCCGCGTCCCGCCGTGCGCCCACTCGTAATAGGCGCGCTGCCCGTCCACGTGGCGGCGCAGCCCGCCCTCCGGGAGTACGGCCAGGTCCCGCTCGGTGAACGGGGCGTCGTGCAGCGCGGCCACGATCGCCACTGTCGCGTCCTGCAGCCGGCGCCGATCGTCCGGCGCCGCGTCGAGCATCCAGCCTTCGAATGTGTACGGCAGGACGTCGGGCGGTACGTCGCCATCCTCCCGTTCCATGATGAAAAAGGGAGTGCCCAGTGGGTCGGGGTCTGGCTCGAACCAGAGGGCCCTGGGTGCTGGAATTCCAGCTTTCTCCCTGGCCGAGCGCATGATCTCGAACTGGGCCCGCAGATCGTAGGAAGGGAAGACGGGCACCGCTTCCTGGGCGGGCGCCATCCTGGCCACGCACCGGACGCGCTCTCCGGGCCAGGACGCGGTGAAGAAGAGCGTTTCGCTGGACATGCCGTTCTCCATCGGCCTCGACAGCTCGGACACCGTCACCGGCCGGTCAACTCGCCCGCTGAGCCAGATTCCCAGCCGATCGTGCAGTTCCTCCAGGTCACGGGTGGAGGTGCGCATCTCGTCCGTCACGGTGGGCCTCCTGGATGAACACCGGGTGAACGCGGTTCCCGGCCCAGTCGTATACCCCTAACAAGCGCTTGTCCATATCCGACCTGCCGTTACGGACAGGTACACGACAGCCGTACCCTTGTCTGAAAGGGCATGTCACGAAGGGACCGTGGGATGAGTTCAGCGGGTGAAGGTCTGTCTCGCCCGCTTCCCGAGCAGGTGAGACTCAACGTCGTCGATCTGGCGGCGCAGGTCCTCGGGTCCATGCCCGCTGCCACGATTCCGCCGCCGCTGCGCGGCATCGCCAAGTTCGACCCGCGCAAGCGCGCCAAACTGGGCAGCGCGCCCATCGCCGCCCAGCTGGAGAACGACAAAGAGTTCCGCGAGGTGGTCGCCGAGTCGGTGGCCGCCGGATGGCCCGAGCTCGTCGCCTCGCTGATCGAGGGCAACGTGCCACCCGCCGCCGACCCCGTGCTGGTGGCCGCCGCGGCCTATCTGACGCGACCCGTCGGCTGGGCGGAGATGGTCGAGGCCGCCCGGGTCGATCTCGAGCAGTCGGCGGTCGCGGCCGAGGGGACCGAGCGCGAAGAGGTGGTGACCCGGCTGCGCGAGCAGCTCGCCGCCCAGAAGAGCGCCGCCAAGGACGAGTCCGACCGGCTTCGCGAGCAGCTCAGGGCGGCCCGCGCCGAGAACTCCGACCTGCGCCGCAAGCTCCACGAGGCCCGCGAGCGGAGCAAGGCGGCCGTGCGCCGCGCCGAGGAGATGGAGCACGCGGCCGACGACGCCAAGTCCGCCGCCACGGCCGCGGGCAGCGCGGGCGAGTCCGAGCTGCGCCGGCTCCGCGAGCGGCTGGCCGATGTGGAGAAGCAGCTCGAAGCCTCGCGCCGGGCCGCGCGTGAGGGCAGGAGCATCGAGGACGCCCGCGTCAGGGTGCTGCTCGACGCGCTCCAGGACGCCTCCGCCGGGCTGCGCAGGGAGCTGGCCCTGCCCACCATGATCAGCAGGCCCGCCGACTCGGTGGCCGCGCTCACGGGCGAGCGCCCCGGTGTCAGGGGCGTGCCCGCCCGCGCGCTGGCCGACGACGACCCGCAGCTGCTCGACCAGCTGCTCGCGCTGCCGCAGGTGCACCTGATCATCGACGGCTACAACGTGACCAAGACCGGCTACGGCACGCTGACCCTGGCCGACCAGCGCAACCGGCTGATGACCGGCCTCGGCGGGCTGGTCGCGCAGACCAGGGTCGAGGTGACCGTGGTCTTCGACGGCGCCGAGCTCAACGCACCCGTCCAGGTGGTGGCGCCGCGCGGCGTGCGGGTGCTCTTCAGCGCGCCCGGCGAGATCGCCGACGACCTGATCCGCCAGCTCGTCCGCGCCGAGCCGCCCGGCCGGGCCATGGCGGTGGTCTCCTCCGACCGCGAGGTGGCCGAGTCCGTCCGGCGCATGGGAGCCAGACCGGTTCCGTCGGCTCTGCTGCTGCGCAGGCTGGGCCGCGCGTAGATTACGAATCGGTTGTTAGGGTGAAAGCACACCCGCCACTTCTGTACCATTTCGCCCCAGATATATTCCCCTGGAGGCGACACTGTGAGGTTTGGCCGGGCGCCACTGGCCGCGGGACTCGCGATCGGGCTGCTGCTTTTCCCCACAAGCGAGGCACTGGCCGCGCCGAAGCCCACGATCAAACAGGCGAAAGCCAAGCTCAAGAAGCTGAACGACCAGGCCGACAAGGTCGTCGACCGCTACAACACGGCGACCGAGAAGTACAAGGCGGCCCAAGGCGAGTACGGAAAGCTGAACGCCAGCTACAAGCGCAAGCTTGAGACGGTCGCCACGCTGCGCGCCCAGGTCATCGACATGGCCGTCGACACCTACACGCGCGGCCCCGACTCCACCTCCTGGCCCACGATGATCGGCCAGCCGGATCCCACGGGCCTGCTGGGCAGCATGGCGCTCGCGGGGCAGCTCTCGGAGGAGAAGGTGGCGCGGCTGGCGGCCTTCGATCGCGAGAACCGCGGGCTCAAGGACGAACGCGACAAGGCCGAGGCGGCCCTGCGGGCGGCCGACAAGGAGCGCGACGGGGTCGAGAATGAGCGCTCGGAGGTCCGCAAGCTGATCGCGAAGCAGAAGAAGCTGCTGGACAAGCTCGGCGCCTACAAGACCGGTGACCCCAACAGCACCGGCATCAAGTACACCGGCTCGGCCTCCGGCAACGCGGCCGCGGTGCTCAGGTTCGCCTACGCGCAGGTGGGCAAGCCGTACGTGTTCGGCGGCACGGGACCGCGCGGCTGGGACTGCTCGGGCCTCACGCAGGCGTCGTGGCGCGCTGGGGGCGTGTCTCTGCCCCGGACCACGTGGCAGCAGTGGGCCTGGGGGTCGGCCCGCAAGGTGGATCTGAAGGACCTGCAGCCGGGCGACCTGATCTTCAGCTCGGGTCTTGGGCACGTCAGCATTTATGCGGGCAACGGGCAGATCGTGCACGCCCCCCAAACCGGCGACGTGGTCAAGGTGGTCACCCTCTCCTCCTACGGCGGCACCCTGGTCGGAGCTATCCGCCCGTAGGTTGTTCCGGAGGGAAAGCACTGATTTTCTGTACGGCAAGCACGGTGAGCCCCATGCGCCGTCCGTGGCTGGGCTCTGTCCAGGGACACGCTCCTCCGGTGGGGCGCGCTGGGCGCCGTGACGTGCGTCCTCTTGACCCGGTCCGTGGCTTCAGGTGGCCATGGACCGGATGGTCCGCCGATGGACGCTTGGCGGTCCACGCGGGGCTCCCCGGCTTGGTGGTCAACGAACTCGGCCCGGTGGCCAGCGGGCTTCGACCGGCTGTTCAGCGGGCTCCGGTCGCTTGTTCAGCGGAACCCGACCGGCCGTTCAACTGGCCCCGATTTGCTGGTCACCCGACCTCGGCGCGCAGGCCGATGCCGCTGGCGCCGGGTCGGCTGAACGCTGCTCGAACGCCTTCGGCGGGTGAGGACGATCATTGGTCTCGGCCCGTCGGCGATCCTCGCGTTGCCCACTTCCGCGCATTGGCCGGCACCATTCACTGCCTTGCGCGTTGTCGGCGGGACCAGTGTGACAAGAGTGACAAATGGGACCTGACAGATCACTGTGTCGTCAAGTGTGAGAAGGGTCACATTTGAATAACATAACCCGGCGCTCCAGCTGCGGTTGGGGACTTTACTGACACCTCTGAGTGATCCTGACAACCCCATGACGGCTTTGCCAGCTCGTTACTCAAGGGCGTAGCTTCTGGCGTCGCGGCGAACAAGCCATGGCGTCGCGACTCTCCATCGGGTCCCCGATGTGGACAGATAAGAAATCCGTTAGGTCACCGCCTTTCCACATTGTCATTACGTGGCGGTGGCCTGCCGAGTCCGTGCAGCCAGGAGGCACGGAGCCGGGGACCCAGCGATCCCGCCCCAGGGATCAGGGGTGAATCGGCGCGTATTGCGCCGTAGGGCGACTTCCAGGCCCGAATCCGTCAGCTAACCCGGTAGGCGTTCGTGGAAGCTCCAAGGAGAAATCCTGTCTACCTCCCCCAGTAACCCCCGTCTGTCCCGCATTGCCCTGAGTGGCGCAGCGCTCACGATGACCGTGACGGCCGGAGGTTTGGTCCTCCCTGCCCCGACAGCGCAGGCGGCGACAACGCGAGATGCGGCCGAAGTTTCCGGGACCAATACAGCGGCGAAAGCCGTCAGGTCCGTGAAGAAGGTCGCGCAACAGACAGCGGTCGCTCGGCAAAAGGTGAAGGCCCGTACGGCCGTCGCCGTGGCCAAGGACCAGATCGGTGACCCGTACAGTTACGGGGCCACAGGACCTGGTTCCTTCGACTGCTCCGGTCTCGTCCAGTACGCCTGGAAGAAGGCCGGCGTCAAGATCCCGCGCGTGACGAACAGCCAGTTCGCCCGCATCAAGAAGAAGGTCTCCTGGAAGAATCTGAAGCCAGGTGACCTGATGTTCTTCTATGGGCTCGGCCATGTGGGCATGTATGTCGGCAACGGCAAGATGGTCCATTCGCCGAGGACGGGTTCGACGGTGCGCGTCGAGAAGCTCAACAAATGGCGCAAGGCGTCGTTCGTGGGCGCGGTGCGTCCCGGCCTGTAAGTCCGGCCTGATCTGGCCTGCAAGACCGTCACGAAGGTCCCGTCCCAGCTGGGACGGGACCTTCGCGTGTTCCGGGCCTTTCCGCGACGACGTGCCGGCGCTTTCCGCGACGAGGAGCCGGGTCTCTCCGCGACGAGGAGCGGGGTCTCTCGACGACGACGTCCCGGGTCTCTGCGCGACGGCCGGTCCGCGGCGCGGGGCGACTACGATCGGGGAACGTGTCCGTGCAGGTGAGCCGCCGAGTCTTGGGGGTGGGGGTGCTGCTCCTGGCCCTCGCCTCGGCCAGCGCCGCCCCGCACCGGTCTCCGGGGACGGACGGCCCCTCGGCAGCGGTTCGCGACCTGTCGACCGGTGGGCCCGATCAGTCTGCGACGGATCGCGGCCGGCCGTCCGGTGGGCCCGATCGGCCCGCGACGGATCGCGATCTTCCCTTCGGCAGCCCCGATCAGTCCGCGACCGGCCACAACCCGGCGGCCGGTGATCGCGAGCTTCCGGCGGAGGCGCGGGGACTCTGGGGGGACGGCTCCGAGATCGTACGAGGTGTGCGTTCGGTCGTCGTCGGTCAGCGCGCGGCACCCGAGTCGCTTCGTGATCTGGCGCGCCGGGCCGATGCCGCCGGGTCGCGGGTCTCCGCCGTGCTCGGACGCCCCGTACAACCCGTGGTGCTCGTGCCCGGCTCGGCGGCCGAGGCTGCTCGGGTGGCCGGGGTGGGGAGTGTCGACGGGCTGGCGGCGGTGGCCGATGGCGGGAGAGTGGTCGTGGTGCCCGAGAACTTCGCCCGGCTGACCCCCACCGGGCGGGACATCGTGCTCACTCACGAGCTCACCCACGTCGCGGCCGGGACGAAGCGGTTGCCGGTGTGGCTCTATGAGGGGTTCGCCGACTACGTGGGCTACCAGGACGCGGGGTTGCCGGTCCGGGTGGCCGCCGCCGAGTTGGCCGCCGAGGTGCGGGCCGGGCACTTGCCGGGCGAATTGCCAGGGCCTGCGGCATTCGCACCATCCAGCCGGGAGCCCGCACGCCTGGCACGGGCCTACCAGGAGGCGTGGCTGGCGTGTCGCTTCATCGCCGCGCGGTTCGGTGAGGGAACTCTGGTGAGGCTCTACCGTGATGCCCAGACGGGTGGCATCGACCGAGGGCTCACCAGGCTCGGGCTCTCGGCAGGGACGCTGACGGCACGGTGGCGCGACTACGTGCGGGACCAGCTTGCGTAAGGGGAACGCGGATGGACGATCTGCAGGGCACCGACGACATGCCGCCTGACGACGACGCATCAAGCGAGTCCGCCACCTCAGGCGAGGGCGCCGCGCCGGACGGCCGTGCCGCGCCGGACGACCGTGCCGGGGCAGACGACCGTGCCGCGCCAAGTGACCGCGCCGTGTCCAGCGGCTGGGTCGCGGACGGTGGGGACGTCGGGTTCGGCCGGGCCGGTGCCGGTTGGGCGCTGGTCGTGCTCGGTGCGGTGATCCTGGCCGTGGTGGCGTTCACGACGCCCTGGCGGGTGATGCCCTCGGGCACCCCCACGGTGACGCCGGACCCGGCGCGCGACTTCAGTGCCGCCGAGATCGCCAGGGCCGCCGCCTTCGACGCGGCCACGAGCCTGCCCGGATATTTGTCGCTCGGGCTGACAGTGCTGTTCGCGGGGCTGCTCGTGCTCACGCCGTTCGGCGCCAAGCTGCTGGGTAAGCTGCGCGGCCCGTGGTGGGTGCGGGTCGTGCTCGGGGTGGTGGTGCTGACCGCGATCGTCGAGGCGATCAGGTGGCCCCTGGGCATCTGGTACGAGGTGCAGTTGCGCGACTACGGCCTGTCCACGCAGGACTGGGCCGGCTGGACCGGCGACCGGCTCAAGAGCCTGGCCGTGAGCGTGGTGCTGCAGTCCATCATGGTGCTGGTCGTGGTGGCGCTGGCCAGGTGGCTGCGGCGCTGGTGGATCCCGGCCGCCGCGGGCGCGTTCGCGTTCACCTTGGTGGCCTCGTTCGTGTATCCGGTCGTGTTCGAGCCGCTGTTCAACGACTTCCGGCCGATGCCGGGGGGCGCGCTCAGGGCGAACCTGATGATGCTGGCCGAGCGCGCCCATGTCCCGGTCGAGGACGTGCTGATCGCCGACGCCTCCCGCCGGACGAACGCGCTCAACGCCTACGTCTCGGGCTTCGGCGCCACGCGCCGGATCGTCGTGTACGACACGCTGCTGCGGGCCCCGCAGTCCGAGGTCGAGCTGGTCGTGGCGCACGAGCTGGGCCACGCCAAGTACGGGGACGTGCTGGTCGGCACGCTGGTGGGCGGGCTGGGCGCCGCGTTCGGCGCGATCCTGCTGTTCCTGCTGCTGGGCATGCTGCGGCGGCGCACGGGCATCGCCTCGGCGGCCGATCCACGGGCGGTGGGAGTGATCATGGGCTTGATGAGCCTGGCAACGGTCATCTCAGGACCGGCCCAGAACGTGGTCAGCCGCCACATCGAGGCCCGCGCCGACCTCCACGCCCTGAACCTCACGAAGGACCCGGCCACCTTCATCTCCATGCAGAAACGCCTGGCAATCACCAATATTTCCGACTTGTCGCCGGATCCGGTGGAGTACGTCCTCTACGCATCACACCCCACCGGCCCCCAACGCATCGCCATGGCCCGGGAGTGGGCCGCGCTGAACGGCCAGCAACAGCCGTGACCGGCGTGCTCATCGTCACGAACGACTTCCCGCCCCGGCCGGGCGGCATCCAGTCGTTCGTGCACGGGCTGGCCCTGCGCACCCCAGGTGTGGCTGTCTACGCTCCGGCCTGGGAGGGGTGCGCGGAGTTCGACCGCCGCCAGCCGTACCGGATCGTCCGGCACCCCACCTCGCTCATGCTGCCGACCCCGGCGGTCGCCCGCCGGGCGACCCGGCTGCTGGCCGAGCAGCGGGCGGACACCGTGGTGTTCGGCTCGGCGGCCCCGCTGGGCCTGCTCGCGCCGGGGTTACGGGCGGCCGGCGCGCGGCGCGTGGTGATGCTCACCCACGGCCACGAGGCGTCGTGGGCGAGCGCGCCGCTGTTCCGCGGGGCGCTGCGCAGGATCGGCGCGCACGCCGACGTGGTGACCTACCTCGGCGAGTACACGCGCGCCCGGCTGGCCGCGGCGATCTCGCCGGCCAAGCTGGTACGGCTGGCGCCGGGCGTGGACACCGGCCAGTTCCACCCGGACGCGGCCAAGGCCGAGCTCGGGCTGGCCGGACGGCCGGTGGTGATCTGCGTGTCGAGGCTGGTGCCGCGCAAGGGCCAGGACCAGCTCATCAGGGCCTGGCCCCGGGTGCTGCGGGCGGTGCCGGAGTCGGTGCTGCTGTTCGTGGGCGGCGGGCCGTACCGCAAGAGGCTGGAGAAGCTGGCGCGGGGGCAGGAGTCCGTCCGCTTCACCGGCACGGTCCCGGCGGGGAGCCTGGCCGGCTACTACGCCGCCGCCGATGTGTTCGCGATGCCGTGCCGTACCCGGCTGGGCGGCGTCGACGTCGAGGGGCTGGGGATCGTGTTCCTGGAGGCGTCGGCGACCGGCCTGCCGGTCGTCGCGGGCGCGTCCGGCGGCGCCCCGGACGCGGTACGGCACGGCGAGACCGGCCTCGTCGTCGACGGCACCGACGTGGCGGAGGTCGCCGCGGCCCTGATCGAGCTGCTCGGCGACCCCGAGCGGGCCCGGAAGATGGGTGCCCGGGGCCGTGACTGGATCGCCGGCGAGTGGACCTGGGACCTGGTCGCCGCCCGCTTCCACGCGCTTCTCTAGCCCTTGGTGGCCCCCAGGGTGAGTCCGGCGACGAACTGCTTGTGCAGCATCTGGAAGACGATCAGCGTCGGCAGCGCGACCAGCATCGAGCCGGCCGCCAGCAGGTTGTAGTCGGTGAAGAACTGGCCACGCAGGTTGTTCAGGGCCGAGGTGACGGGCAGTTTGTCGCCCGACGACATCAGCACCAGCGCCCACAGGAAGTCGTTGTACATGAAGGTGAACTCCAGCGTGGCCAGCGCCGCCAGCACCGGGCGGCACAGCGGCAGCGTGAGCTGCCAGTAACGGCGCCACACGCTCGCTCCGTCGACCAGCGCCGCCTCGGTGATCTCCTCCGGGATCGTGCGCATGAAGTTCGACATGACGAACACGCAGAAGCCGAACTGGAACGCCACGTGCACCAGGATCAGCCCGAGGTAGGAGTCGTACAGCGACTGCGAGTCCGACAGCCACGTGGGCAGCGGCACGAGCGTGTAGAGGGTGTAGAGCGGGGTGATGAGCACCTGCGGTGGCAGCAGGTTGCCCGCCGTGAACGTGATCAGCAGCGCCTTGCGCCCCGGAATGCGCAGCCGCGCGATCGCGAACGCGGTGAACGACGCCATGAACAGCGTGATCAGCACGCCGGGGATAACGATGATCAGCGTGTTGAGGTAGTAGCGGGGCAGGTCGGCCTGGCTCCACGCCTGCCCGTAGTAGTCCAGCGTCAGGTGCTCGGGCAGTGAGAAGTATCCCAGCCGCGCGGTCTCGTCGTACGGGCGCAGCGAGGCGTAGAGCGCCAGCGCGAGCGGCAGGACCCAGCCCAGCGCCACCAGGCCGAGGAAGACGTGCAGCAGGATCCGCAGCGGACGCGCCCGGCGGCGTACCGGCTCCCGGTGGTCCTGGACCGGGGGCGTGGTGGTGGGCGCGGTGAGCGTCATCGTTCCTCCCTGAACAGCTGCGACAGGTAGGTGACGATGAACCCGAGCGTGATCACCAGCAGGATCACCGCGATGGCCGAGCCGAACCCGATGCGGCTCGCCTCGCCCACGATGTTCTCGGTGACCAGCACCGACAGCAGCTCCAGCCCGTTCCTGCCCTTGTTGATGGCGTAGACGATGTCGAAGGCGCGCAGTGCCTCGATGACCGTGATCACCAGCACGATCACGTTGACCGGGCGCAGCGTCGGGAACACCACCCGGAAGAACGCCTGCGCCTCGTTGGCCCCGTCGATCGCGGCCGCCTCCTTGAGCGCGGGATCGACAGCTTTCAGCCCGGCCAGGTAGATGATCATCACGTACCCGACGTGCCGCCAGCCGGCCGCCACCATGACCACCCAGATGTTGATCGACCGGTCGCCCAGCCAGTCCACGGTCAGCCCGGTCACCGCGTTCAGCACGCCGTAGTCGGAGGAGTAGACGAGCTGCGCGATGAACCCCACGACGGCCAGCGACAGCACGACCGGCGTGTACAGCGCGCTCTGGTACACGCGCGACAGCCGCAGCCGCCGGTCCAGCAGCACCGCGCAGAACAATCCGAACGGCGTGGCGACCAGGCCGAGGAAGCCCAGCCAGAGCACGTTGTTGCGGATGGCCGACCAGAACGGCGGATAGTCGTTGACCAGGTCGGTGTAGTTCCGGCCGCCCACCCACTCCATCGGCTTGATGCCGTTCCAGTCGGTGCCCGACAGCCCGATGGAGGCCAGCGTGGGCCCCCAGATGAGGCCCACGTTGACGATGATGGCCACCCCCAGCCCGATGACCAGGATGGTCACGTCGCGGGCGGAGTAGCGACGGGTCTTGGTGGTCATCAGCGGAAGATGTTGGTCTTCTGCTTCTCGATGCTCGCCAGCAAGGAGTCGATCTCGTTCGGCTTGCCGACGAACGACTGCAGCGACGGGATCATCACGGTCGAGGCGAAGTCGGGCCGGGTGTCACGGTCGAGGAACTGGGCCAGGTGCGTCGCCTTGGACACCAGTTCGGCGCCGCGCTTCTGCAGCGTGCTGTAACCGCTGGTGTCGGCCTTGGAGCTGGCTGCCAGGGTGCCCGGGTCCAGCTTGGTGGCGATGTTCTGCGAGCTGCCTTGGGCCAGGTGCTTGAGCACGGCCTTGGCTCCGTCGACGTTCTTGGCCTTGCCCGAGATCATGTAGCCGTCGATCGGCGCGTCGATGGAGTCGGTGCCGTAGGTCGGATTGATCTCGGGGAAGGTGAAGAAGTCGATGTCGTCGCGCTCGTTCTCCGGGAACTGCTGGGCGACGAACATGCCGAGCAGGTACATGCCGGTCTTCTTCTGCTGCAGCGCCTGCCCGGCCTCCTGCCAGGTACGGCCCAGCGCGGCGGGCTGGTGATACTCCATCAGTCCGCGCCAGGTGTCGAAGACCTGCTTGACCCTGGGGTCGGTCCACGACTCCTTGCCGCCCATGAGCGAGATGTGGAAGTCGTAGCCGTTCGTCCGCATGTTGATGATGTCGAACGTGCCCATCGCGGGCCAGCCGTCCTTGTCGGCGAACCCGATCGGGATCAGCCCGTCGGCCTTCATCTTCTTGGCCAGCGCGGTGAACTCGTCCAGCGTCTTGGGCGGCTCGTAGCCCTTCTCCTGCCACACGCTCTTGCGATAGAAGACGGCCCACGGATAGTACGTGAACGGCACGAAGTACTGCTTGCCGTCGGTGCCCGTCGAGGCGGCCTTGAAGGCGGGTGTGTAGTCGCTCCCGATTTCCTGCCACACGTCCGAAATGTCCGTCGCGAGTCCCTGCTCGGCGAAGAACTGCATGCGATATCCGGCGAACCAGGTGAAGACATCGTCAGGCGTGCCTTTGAGGTAGCGGTTGATGTTCTCCTGGAACGTGTTGTGGTCCACGGTATTGATCTTCACCTGGGCCTGGGTGAAGCCCTTTAACACGGTTTCGAGGGACTTCTTGGGGATTTCGTCCGAAGCGTTGGAGCCGAACGTGACCGTGCCCAGGTTTCCGGACGACTTACCACCCGGGGGCGCGGCGGGCTGGCTGGAGCCGCAGCCGGCCAGGACGGCCGGGACGCCGAAGGTGGCGGCCGCGCCGAGCAGCAGGTTGCGACGGGAGATCGGCAGACGTTGGACCATGGTGGTTCCTCCTTGCCAGGACCCTCACATTCCCCCGAATTCGCTCGATTTCCTTCAGAGAAGAGCACACTCAACCAGCTGTCAACGCACGATTTGATGTCATTTCCTTAACGTCGAACGCCGTCACGAACCACCACAACCGAGCACGGGCCTTGAAATCCGCAGGTGGCGTGTCATGATGCGTCCGAATGGCATGTCTGGAAATGTCGGGAAACTGTTGGGAACTGGGTGATGCGATGCTCGCCGTCCAGCGACAGCAGACGATTCTGGAGCTCGTACGGCTGAACGGCGCCGTCAAGGTGGTCGACCTGGTGCGCGAGTTCGGCGTCTCGGACATCACGATCCGCCGCGACCTCGAACTGCTGGCCGAGCGGGGGCTGCTGGCCAAGGTGCACGGCGGTGCGACCGTCATCGGCGCCGGCTCGACCGACGAGCCCGGCTTCGCCGCCAAGTCGGTCCAGCAGGAGGACGAGAAGCTGGTCATCGCCCGCCGCGCCGCCGAGATGGTGTCCCCGGGCACCGCCGTGGCGCTCTCGGCCGGGACCACGACCTGGACGCTCGCCCACCAGTTGGTGAACACGCCCGGCCTGACCGTGGTGACCAACTCGGTGCGGATCGCCGACGTCTTCCAGCACGGAGGGCGGCCGGACCAGACGGTGGTGCTGACGGGCGGCGTGCGTACCCCCTCGGACGCCCTTGTCGGCCCGGTGGCGGTGGCCGCGATCCGGCTGCTCAACGTGGACGTGCTGTTCCTGGGCGTGCACGGGATGACCACGCGGGCCGGGTTCACCACGCCGAACATGATGGAGGCCGAGACCGACCGCGCCCTGGTCGAGGCCGCGAGCAGCCTGGTCGTGCTGGCCGATCACACCAAGTGGGGGACCGTGGGCATCAGCACGATCGCCCGGCTCAGCGAGGCCGACGTGGTGATCTCCGACGGCGGGCTGCCCGAGACGGCCAGGACCGCGCTGTCCGAGCAGGCGGGCGAGCTGGTCATCGTTTGATCTTGACCGGGTCGGGCATTGGCGGTCTCCGCATACCAATCCGATCACATGGCATGCGCCGAGCCGGAGTGATCCTACCTTTCTGTGGGATCAACCCTTATGTTAGCAGTGCTTAGCTGTTACCCCTAGTAATGATCCTACCTATTCACGCGCATCATTTCGTGCTCCCATCGAATGATCGGATGAGTGAGAAGGGTGGCACAGTGAACAAGCTGTTCGCGGCTGGGGCGATGACACTCGCCGTCGCGCTCGCGCTTAGTGCCTGCTCAAGCAATTCGCCCAGTGGGGACCAGTCTTCGGCGCCCGCTTCTGGCGGCAAACAGAAGGTCTCCTTCCTGGTGTTCCCCTCGCCGAACTTGCCGGAGTCGTACTGGAAGGCTCAGGTCGATCTGGTGACCAAGGCCAACCCTGACCTGGAGGTGGAGCTGGTCGCCGCGCCTTCGGAGTCCGAGCGCAACGACTACGCCAAGCAACTGGCCGCTTCTGGGCAGCTGCCTGACGTACAGATCGGCATGCAGGACCTGATCGCCCTGGAGCCCAGCCTGGCCACGTGGACGCCGGAGGAGCTCAAGGACTTCCTCTGCCCGACCTGCGGCGCGGTCAACGGGAAGATCCTCCAGTTGCCGACCAACACGCAGACGATCCCGAACGTCTACTACAGCAAGAAGCTGTTCCAGAAGGCCGGCATCGCCGAGCCGCCGAAGACCTACGCCGACCTGCTGGCCGACGCCGAGAAGCTGAAGGCCGAGGGCATCACCCCGTTCGTGTCGGGCGGCGTGTTCGTCACCTCCCAGCCGTGGACCGCCATCCTGGCCACGGACCTGTACGCCAAGACGCCCGACTGGATGACCAAGCGGCGCAACGGTGAGGTGAAGTTCGCCACCGACCCGGCCATGAAGGCCGCCGCGCAGAAGTTCACCGACCTGGCCGCCAAGGGCTACCTCGACAAGCGGCAGATCGGGCAGGACTACCCCAAGACGCAGGAGGCCTTCCTCGGCGGCAAGGGCGCGATGTATCCGATGGGCAGCTGGTTCGCCGCCGCGGCCGACGCCTCGCCCATGAAGGACGACATCGGGGTCTTCGCCTGGCCCGGCGACGACGGCGCCCTGCACATGCCGACCTTCACCGGCGGCGGGCTGTCCGTCAGCGCGACGGCCAAGAACATGGCCGCGGCCAAGAAGTTCGCGCTGGCCTTCCAGCTCACCAAGGAGAACCTGGACGCCTCGGTCAAGGCCGACGCGCTCTTCCCGGCGATCAAGGGCTACACGCCGCCGTCGGACACGGGCCCGGTGTTCAAGGCCGTCTACGACCTGTGGCAGAAGGCGCTGAACGAGAAGGCGACCGTCCCCGCGTTCAGCTGGGAGGCCGGAGACACGGCGATGCTGCCGGGCATGCAGGGCAAGTTCTGGTCCACGGCGCAGGACCTGGTCAGCGGCAAGAAGACGGTCGACCAGGCACTGGCCTTCCTCGACACCGAGTGGGAGAAATCCGGCTGATCCGGCGGGGCGGGCCGCCGAGCGCCCGCCCCTCGATCTGACCGGGATCCGATTCCGACCAGGAGGGGTCTGGCCTGATGGCCGCTGGCACCACCATCCACCATCACAAGCCCGGCCACGCGCAGGCCCGAGTACGCCGGCGACGGCCGGGCGGCAAAGGGGCCGGGCTGTGGCATTTCCTGTCCTTCGCCGCGCCCGGCACGCTCATCTACCTCTGCCTCGTCGTGCTGCCGATCACGCTCAGCTTCGGCTACAGCCTGACCGACCAGGCATTGCTGCGGCCCAAGACGCACTTCGTCGGACTGCGCAACTACCAGTTGCTCCTGCAGGACGAGACGTTCCTGCAGTCGCTGCGGGTGACCACGATCCTCACGCTGATCGTCGTCATCGTGCCGAACGTCCTGGGCGTCGCCATCGCGGTGCTCCTCGACCGCCGCGGCTGGCTGTACAACGCGCTGCGCAGCGTCTTCTTCACCCCGATGGTGATCAGCTCCGTGGTCATCAGCGTCATCTGGACACGCATCCTCGCCGACGACGGGCCGATCAACCAGGCGCTCAGGGCGCTGGGCGTCAGTGAGCCGCCGGGCTGGCTGTCCGACCCGGACATCGCGCTCTATTCGCTGTCGTCGATCGTCTGCTGGCAGATGCTCGGATTCTGCGTGGTCGTCTATCTCGCCGGGCTGCAGGGCGTACCCCAGGAGCTGGCCGAGGCGGCGGCGATCGACGGCGCGGGTCCGGTGCGCAGGTTCTGGAGCGTCACCTGGCCGCTGCTGGCGCCCGCGCTCACCATCAACACGGTCGTCCTGCTGATCTCCGCGTTCAAGATCTTCGACCACGTGAAGGTGATCACCAACGGCGGTCCCGGCACGGGGACGACCGCGAGCGTGGCGCTCGTCATCCTGCAGGAGGGGTTCGTGGAGAACCGCACCGGCTACGCCTCGGCGGAGGCCGTCGTCATGCTGATCGTCATCGCGCTGCTGTCGGTGATCACGCTACGCGTGCTGGGGCGCAGGGAGGTGCAGCTCTGATGCGATCCACCGTGCCGTGGCTGCGCCCGCTGGTCGCGCTGGTCGTCGGCGGGGTGTTCTTCATCCCTCTGTACATCGCGCTGATCAACGTCTTCAAGGAGAGCCGGCAGGTCGCCAGTGGCGCCATGTCACTGCCGATCCCGCCCACCTTCGACAACCTGATCCGGGTGCTGACCAGCCCGGACAGCCTCTTCTGGTCGTCGCTGCGGACCAGTGTCCTGGTCACCTCACTGTCGATCATCATCCTGACGGTGCTGTCGGCCATGCTCGGCCACTACCTGGCCAGGCAGAACACCTGGTGGTCCCGAGTGATCATGGTCCTGCTGCTGTGCGGGCTGATGATCCCGCCGCAGGTGATCCTGATCCCGATCACACAGGTGCTCAAGGCGCTCGGGCTGATGTCGACGCTGCAGGGCCTCGTGCTCTTCAACGTCGGCTACTACGTGCCGTTCGGGGTCTTCGTCTTCTCCGGCTTCATGAAGGGCGTGCCGCGGGAGCTGGAGGAGGCCGCGGCCATCGACGGGGCCACGCGGTGGCAGACGTTCTGGAAGATCGTCTTCCCGTTGCTGCGCCCGGCGACGGCCAGCGTGCTGATCTTCCTCGGGGTGTGGATCTGGAACGACTTCCTCAATCCGCTGATCATCTATGGGCCGCGCGAGGGTACGACGATCATGACGGGCATCTACAAGTCGCTCGGGCAGTACGCGGCGGACTTCGGCGGGATGTTCGCGCTCATGTTCCTGGCCACGCTGCCGATCCTGGTGTTCTACCTGTTGCTGCAGAAGCAGTTCGTCAAGGGGCTCACGGGGGGAGCGACGAAGGGCTGACACGCGAACGGCCCCCGGCGTGGTGCCGGGGGCCGTTCGCGTGGCTGGTTAGTTGACGTCGAGCTTGCGCTGGATGGCGATGAGGATGTGCATCATCTCCGTCTGGGTCTGCTGCATCGACGCCTGTCCGGCCTGGAGCTCGTCTATTGACGCCTGCATGGAGGTGACCTTGGTGTCCAGAGCGGTGACCTTGGCGTCCAGGACGGCGACCTTGCCGTCCAGAACGGTGACCTTGCCGTCCAGTGTCTTGACCCGGTCCGCGACGCCGTTGATGCGTTCGGTGAGCTGCTGGCCCATCTCCATCTGGTCGGCCCCTATCCGGACGAATTCGTTCTCGATGCTGCCGATGAACTGCATCCCCGCTTCCTTGATGCTCACCGTTATCTCCCCTACCTTTGAAGGTAGGGACCGGGGATGTATCAGATCTCCGGTCCCGATTGCTGTCTCAGGCTAGCGGGGTGGCGTCAAGAGCGTCCAGAGAACCTGGGACAACGAGTAGTGATTTCTATACCCAGCGTAGTCATTTGTACAGAGCGTCCACATCCTTGGCGAAGTCCCGCATCACCATGTTGCGCTTGATCTTCAGGGTCGGCGTCAGATGCCCGCTGTCCTCGGTGATGTCCACGTCCAGGATGACGAACTTCTTGATCTGCTCCGGCTTCGACACCGTCAGATTGGCCGTGTCGACGGCCTTCTGGACCTCCGCCAGCACCCGCGGATCCGTGCAAAGCTCACTCAGCGTAGCCGTCGGCAGGCCGTTGACCGACTTCCAGTGGTCCAGCGCCTCCGGGTCCAGCGTGATCAGCGTCGCCACGAAGGGCCGCCCGTCGCCGACGATCATGGCCTGGGAGATCAGCGGGTGCGCTCGGAGCGCGTCCTCCAGCGGGCCGGGGGCGACGTTCTTGCCAGCCGCCGTCACCAGGATCTCCTTCTTGCGTCCCGTGATGCGCAGGTAGCCGTCGGCGTCGAGCTCGCCCACGTCGCCCGTGTGGTACCAGCCGTCGGCGTCGATCGCCTCGGCCGTCGCCTGGTCGTTGTGCCAGTAGCCGTGGAAGACATGGCGGCCCTTGGCCAGGATCTCGCCGTCGTCGGCGATGCGGATCGACACGCCGGGCAGCGGCTTGCCGACCGTGCCGATCTTGTTGGCGCCCGGCATGTTGACCGAGCAGGGGGCCGAGGTCTCGGTCAGGCCGTAGCCCTCGAACACCTCGATGCCGACGCCCCTGAAGAAGTGGCCGAGCCGGTCGCCGAGGGCCGAGCCACCGCACACCGCCGCCGTCAACCGGCCGCCCGTGGCCGTGCGCAGCTTGCCGTACACCAGCCGGTCGAACAGGGCGTGCCGCAGGCGCAGGCCCAGGCCCGCGCCGCCGGAGCTCTCGGCCTTGCTCCACGCGACGGCGGTGTCGGCGGCGCGGGCGAAGATCGCGCCCTTGCCGCCGGCGATGGCCCGCTGCTCGGCGCCGTTGTAGACCTTCTCGAACACGCGGGGCACGCCGAGCAGGAACGTCGGCTGGAACTCGGCCAGGTCCGGGGCCACGTTCTTCATGTTCGGGGTGTGGGCCAGGATCGCGCCCGCCTCGATGATGGCGACCTGGATCATGCGGGCGAAGATGTGCGCGAGCGGCAGAAACAGCAGCGCCGCCGGCGACTTGCCGACGAAGAGCGCCTCCAGAGGGCCCGCCACCACGTTGCGGGCGGTGAACAGCAGGTTGTCGTGCGTGATCCGGCAGCCCTTGGGCCGGCCGGTGGTGCCGGAGGTGTAGACGACCGTGGCCAGGTCGGCCGAGCCGACCCCGGCGCGCCGCTCCTCGAAGACGGCGTCCGTCACCTCGGAGCCGTCAAGGGTCTCGTCGACGCGCCAGATCGGCTTCAGGTCCGGCGCGGCCTCGCGCACGGTCTCCTCGTGCCCGTCGAGCTCGACGAACACCGCCTTGGCCGCGCTGTCGGACAGGATCCACTTGACCTGCTCGACCGCCGACGTCTCGTAGATCGGCACGGTGACCGCGCCGATCGACCAGATCGCGTAGTCGATCAGCGTCCACTCGTAGCGGGTACGCGACATGAGCGCGACCCGGTCACCGTGCTCGATGCCCGCCGCGATCAGCGCCTTGGCCAGCTCGACCACCTGGTCGCGGAACTCGGAGGCGGTGACGGCGGGCCAGCCGCCGTCCTGCTTGCGCCGCATGACGACCGCGCCGGGCTCCTGTTCGGCCCGCCTGAAGACCGTGTCGGGCAGGCTCGCGGAGGCAGGTACGTCGACCAGCACCGGGACGCTGTACTCGCGCACGGAATCAACTCCTGTTCGGGGGGACCGCCTGGACGCTATCGCGTTGAATTACCCACGGGTAGGGGTCATTCTCACGCTAGCAGCCGCTCTCATAGGATTTCCCGCATGAGGGTCCATGTCATCAGCGACGTGCACGGCAGGGCCGACGCGCTCGCCCGCGCGGGCGCGGGCGCCGACGCGCTGATCTGCCTGGGGGACCTGATCCTCTTCATCGACTACGACGACCACGCGCAGGGCATCTTCCCCGACCTGTTCGGCGCCGAGCGGGCCGCGGAGTTCATCGCGCTGCGCACGGCCAAGCGCTTCGACGAGGCCAGAGCCATGTCGGCGCGACTGTGGTCCACCCTCGACGGCGACCCGCGCGAGCACGTCGAGCGCAACGTACGCGCCCAGTACGAAGAGCTCTTCGCGGCCATGCCCGCGCCTGCCTACCTCACCTACGGCAACGTCGACATCCCGCGCCTGTGGTCCGACTACCTCCAGGACGGCCACCAGGTGCTCGACGGCCAGAGCGTGGAGATCGGCGGCTGGCGGTTCGGCTTCGTCGGCGGCGGGCTCAAGACCACCTACCGCACGCCGTACGAGATCAGTGACGAGGAGTTCGCCGCCAAGGTCGAGGCGGTCGGCGAGGTCGACGTGCTGTGCTGTCACATCCCGCCCGCGGTGCCCGAGCTGCTGTACGACGTGGTGGCCAGGCGCTTCGAGCGGGGCAGCGAGGCGACGCTGGCGGCGATCAGGCGGACGCAGCCGCGCTACGCCCTGTTCGGGCACGTGCACCAGCCACTTCACCGGCGCACCCGTATCGGGCGCACCGAGTGCGTGAACGTGGGTCATTTCCGGGGAAAGGGGGTTCCGTTCATCCTCGAATGGTGACCCGACCGGTACGGTGGTCGCATGGCTGATCGCACCACTTCGAGCATCATCGTCGGCGCCGACCGGGCCGCCGTGATGGCCGTCATCGCCGACTTCGCGGCCTATCCCGAATGGGCGGGTCAGGTGAAGGAGGCGGAGATCCTCAGCACCGGTGCCGACGGCAGGCCGGAGACGGTGCGGTTCGTCCTGGACGCCGGAGTGATCAGCGACGCCTACACCCTCGGCTACACCTGGCAGGACGACGAGAGCGTCCGCTGGCAGGTCGTCGAGCCGGGCAAGATGCTCGCCGAGCTCGCGGGGAGTTACCAGCTGACCGAGACGGGCACTGGCACCGAGGTGACGTACGAGCTCTCGGCCGACCTCAAGGTCCCCATGATCGGCATGATCAAGCGCAAGGCGGAGAAGGTCATCGTGGACACCGCGCTCAAGGGCCTCAAGAAGCGCGTCGAAGGGCACTGAGGTGAGCCCGCGAGTTCTGCTCTTCACCGGCAAGGGCGGTGTGGGCAAGACCACCGCCGCCGCTTCGACCGCCACGCTCGCCGCCAAGCGCGGCCTGAAGACGCTGATCGTCTCCACCGACACCGCCCACTCGCTGGCCGACGCGCTCGGCGTCGAGCCGGGCGAGGTCGCTCCGGGGCTGCACCTGCACCAGGTCGACACCCAGAAGACGCTGGAGCGCCACTGGGGCGAGCTGCAGGACTACGCCAGAGGGCTGCTCACCGAGCTGGGCCTGGACGAGATCACCTCCGAGGAGATCACCATCCTGCCCGGCGCCGAGGAGATCATCGCCCTCCTGGAGCTGCGCGAGCACGCCCGCGAAGGGCGATGGGACGTCATCGTCGTCGACTGCGCCCCCACCGCCGAGACCCTGCGCCTGCTGGCCCTGCCCGAGGCGCTCGACTGGCACATGACCAGGCTGATGCCGGTCGGCCGCAAGATCATGAAGATCGTCTCGCCGTTCGTGCGCGGCGTCGCCCGCATCAGCGCGCCCGGCGAAGAGGTCATGAGCGCGGGGGAGCGCTTCCACCGGGGCCTGCTGGAGGTGCGCGAGCTGCTCACCGGCGACAGCGCCTCCGTGCGCTTGGTGTTCACGCCGGAGGCCGTGGTGCTCGCCGAGGCCAGACGCACTCTCACCTCGCTCAACCTGTACGGCTACCGCGTCGACGCGGTGATCGCCAACCGGGTCTTCCCCGCCGAGGGCGCCGACGAGTGGCGCGCCCAGTGGGTGGCGGCCCAGTCCAAGCTCCTGGCCGAGGCCGAGGAGTCGTTCGCGCCGCTGCCCATCCACGTCGTGCCCTACCTTCCGGCCGAGCCGGTCGGCAAGGACGCGCTGGCCCAGGTGGGCGGGGCGATCTACGGCGCGGTGGACCCGTTCGCCGCCCCGCAGGTGGAGCCGCCGCTGCGGCTGTCCGCCGACGAGTTGACCCTGGCCCTGCCGGGCGCCGACCGGGCCGAGGTGGACCTGGCCCGCAAGGGCGACGAGCTGATCATCACCGCCGGCCCCTACCGGAGGATCCTGGCACTGCCGGCGGCGCTGGCCCGCAGACGGATCAGCGGCGCGGCGCTCCGCGACGGCCTGCTCCGGGTACGGTTCACAGCAGGAGGGCCAGATGACTGAGAGCAACAGAGACCCGATCGGCACCGTCACGGACGAGGCGCGCAAGCTCTTCGACACCATCCAGGGGCGGGCCACCCGCCAGGTCGGCAGGACCGTGCTCAACTCGTTCACGGGGGGCGGCGGCGGGCAGAGGAACAAGGACGTGTGGAGCGAGGCGGTGTCCGAGCCCCACGATGAGTACATCTGCCGCGCCTGCCCGGTCTGCCGGGCCATCGCGGCACAGCGGGAGTCCGGCAACGACGTGGCCGGGCACCTGGTGGCGGCCGGCGGCGAGCTGTTCGCCGCGTTCCGCCAGACGATCGACGCGCTGAGCAGGCCGGCCCCTCGCAGGCCACGCGACGATCAGAGCGGCGAGCGCGGTCGCGACAACGTTGAACATATTGATCTGGGTTAGTCCAGGTTTGGGATAGAGGAGATACAGGGGCATGCTCACGATCGGTGTGGACATCGGCGGCACCAAGGTCGCCGCGGGCGTGGTCAACGACGACGGCGAGATCATCGCCCACACGCTCAAGCCCACCCCGGCCGACCAGCCCGAGCAGGTCGCCGCCACGGTGGCCGAGGTCGTGCGCGAGCTCGCCCAAGGCAGGGAGATCGAGGCCGTCGGCGTCGGCGCGGCCGGGTTCGTCGACGAGACCCGGTCGGTCGTGCGGTTCGCGCCCAACCTGGCCTGGCGCGAGGAGCCCCTGCAGAAGAAGATCAGCGGACTGATCGGGCTGCCGGTCGTCATCGAGAACGACGCCAACGCCATGGCCTGGGGCGAGACCAAGTTCGGCGCGGGGCGCGGTCAGTCCCACGTCGTCTGCATCACGGTCGGCACCGGCATCGGCGGCGGCCTGGTCTTCGACGGCAAGCTGTTCAGGGGCCACTGGGGCATGGGGGCCGAGCTCGGCCACATGCAGGTGGTGCCCGAGGGCCGGCTGTGCGGGTGCGGCCAGCTCGGCTGCTGGGAGCAGTACGCCAGCGGCAACGCCCTGGTCATCGAGGCCAGGCAGATCTCCACCGCCCAGCCGGAGCGGGCCCAGATCCTGCTCGGCCTGGCCGGTGGCAAGATCGAGGGCGAGGAGGTCACCGAGGCGGCCAAGCTGGGTGACGAGGCCTCCCTGGCCGCCTTCGCCAGCCTCGCCGACTGGCTCGGCCAGGGCATGGCCGACCTGGCCGCGATCCTCGACCCGGGCTGCTTCATCGTGGGCGGCGGCGTCTCCCGCGCGGCCGATCTCTTCCTCGACCGGGCCCGCGAGACCTTCGCCCGCCAGCTCACCGGCAAGGGGCACCGGCCGCTGGCCGAGATCCGGCTGGCCGAGCTGGGCGCCGCCGCCGGAGTCGTCGGCGCGGCCGACCTCGCCAGGATGCGCTGACCGGGTTCGCTCGCGATGGCGCGCGTGGCCACGTACAACGTTCGCGGGCTGCGTGACAGCGTGCCCGCGCTGGTCCGGGTGATCGAGTCGATGCGGACCGACATCCTGTGCCTCCAGGAGGTCCCGCGCTTCCTCAACTGGCGCCGCCGGCGGCGCGAGCTGGCCGAGGCGTGCGGCCTGCGGGTGGTGGCCGGGGGCAGGCTCGGCGGCGTCGCGGTGCTCGCCCGCCCCGGGATCGAGGTGCTGGCGGCCGAGCACCACCGGCTGAAGGTGTTCGTCGGCCTGGAGATCCGCGGGCTGGCCGTCGCGGTCCTGCGCGTCGAGGGGGTGCCGCTGGCCGTCGGCTCGATCCATCTCGATCTCCACGGCGCGGCCCGGCTGCGGCACGCGTACGAGGCCATGACGCTGATGGAGCGTACGGCGGCCGCGTACGGCGCCGCCACCATGCTCGGCGGCGACCTCAACGAGCAGGAGACCGAGCCCACCTGGCGCTATCTGGCCGGTCGGCTCACCGACTGCCGGCCGGCCGCGCCCCGGGGCGAGGGGCTGACCTTCCCCGCCCGGCAGCCGCGCGAGCGCATCGACGCGGTGTTCGCCGGGCGCGAGCTGACGGTGCTCTCCTGCGGTGGCGTGGACGCCGCCGAGGCCGATCTGGCGGCCGCGACCGACCACCTGCCGGTACTCGCCGAACTGCTAGTCAGGCCCTAACGGGGCGGGGAGGTCCGCGAACCCGTAGCATTTGCTCATGACCCGTCGCTATCAGCGGCGTGCGCTCACCCTGATCTTGGCGACGTCCGTGGCCTTGTCGCAGGTCACGCCCGCCGCGCATGCCGATCCCCACCCCGCCACCATTGAGGCGTGGCAGCAGTCGACGAGCGTCCGCCTGGACGCCGACGGCTCGCTTTCCGACGTTACCGCGCTCTCGTCAGGCGATGTCTGGGCCGTCGGCCAGCAGGAGATCTGGGACGTCTGGAAGAACCGCGGCACGGTCCGCCACTGGAACGGCTCCAACTGGTCCGAGGTGACCCTGCGCGACGCCACCGGGGCCGGCAACCTGCGCGGCGTGGCCGCCACCTCACCGTCCGACGTGTGGGCCGTGGGCGACGGCCACGACGGCCTGCCCTACCTCGCCCACGGAGACACCGGCGGCTTCGACCGGGTCAGGGCGCAGGGGATGCGCGGGGGCGACTGGCTCGGCGGCATCGACGCCCGTCCGGGACGCGTCGTGGCCGTCGGCAGCCGCGACAACTCCTGGCTCATCCTCACCGGCCAGGGCGGCGAGTGGACCACCCAGGAGTCCCCCAGGGACGACGACGGAAAGGTCCTGGAGCCGGGCGCGCTCTATGGCGTGTCCAACGGGTTCGCCGTCGGCGACACCGGCCGGGCACCGCTGATCATGCACCTGTCGGGCGCCACCTGGAAGCCCATGCGCGTGCCCGACATTCCCGGCGGCTACCTGCGCGACATCCAGGTCGACGGCCCCAAGCGGGCGCTGGCCGTGGGCGGGGTCTACGGCAGTGACGGCGAGGTCGACCCGCTCGTCCTGTCGTGGAACGGCAAGCGCTGGAAGCGCGAGCGGCTGCCCGAGACCGAGTCGCGGCTCTACGGGGTCACCGGCGACGGCAAGGGCCGGTTCTGGATCTCCGGCTTCGACCCGTCGCGGGCCGCCGAGCCGTTCATGATGCGCTGCGAGAAGAGCGACTGCGAGATCATCCGGGGCGGCGCCGCGAAGGGCAAGGACAGCGTGCGGTTGCAGGCGGTCACCTACCTCGCGGGCAAGGGCGACGTCTGGGCGGTCGGTCACGCCGTGGACGCCCGCGAGCGCTACACGGACGTGGTGGAGCTGTTCGGGCCCAGAGAGCCTTCGCTGAAGGACTCCTAGCCGGTCGCTGAAGGAGTCCCAGCCGGTCTCAGAGCACGGCGCCGTCGTCCCAGCCGTCGTTGGGCGGGCCGTCGCCCATCCGCACCACCAGCGCCACGAAACCGCCGATGAACGCGGCCACGGCGGTGAAGAGCGCCCAGCCCTCCATCTGCCAGTTGGCCATCGCGGCGATCAGCAGGTAGGCGGGGCCGCCGAACAGCGCCACCCAGGCCAGCTTGGTCGGCAGGTCGAGCTTGGGCAGCGGCGGCGGGGGCGGCGGCACGAAGCGCTCCTCGCCGTCCTCATCCTCGTCGAGGTCCTCCTCGCCCTGCTCCGCCTCCACGTCGGCGTCCTCGTCGACCGCGGGTTTGACCACCCGGGCGACGGGCTCGACCGGTACGTTCTCGCTGTCCGGCCATGGCTGGTCGGCCGAGTCGCGCTCGGCTGTGTCGTTGAAGGACGCGACGATCTGGCGCCAGACCTCGTCCTCGTCACTCTGGGGCGTCACCTAGATCGGCCTCTCCGCAGCGATCGCGACTTCCCCCTGGGTGCGATCAGTCCCTCTGCAAGGGTACCGAGGCATGTGTCCGGATGAAGTCGAGGCTCCCGGCAAAGATCTTGTCGGCATCGTTGTCCAGCGTCGCAACATGGTAGCTATCGGTAAGCTCCTCGATCGTGGCCTGCGGTACTTTCTGGCGAATGATCTCCACGCTCCTCGGTTTCACCACATGGTCCTCGGTGCTGTGGAAGACCAGCAGCGGCTGCGTCACCTTCGCCAGGTCGGCCTGGACCAGCGACCACAGGCCGGGCAGCGAGGCGGCCGCCTTCACCGGCGTGCGCGCGTAGGCCAGCTCGGTCACGCCCGGCTTCTTGACATCGTTGGCAACCCCCGGCACCGACGGCAGGAACCACTTGAGCACCGGGGCCAGCATCAGCAGCGGCACATCGCGTACGATCGACGGGTTGACCACGATGACGCCGCTGATCGCGTCCCCGTGCACCTCGGCCAGCCGCAGCGCCAGGCAGCCGCCCAGGGACAGCCCCGCCACGAACACGTTGGCGCAGCGGCCCTGGAGGTCCTCGAACGCCTTCTCCACCTCGGCGTACCAGTCGTCCCAGCGGGTGCGGTTCATCTCCTGCCAGGTGGTGCCATGTCCGGGCTGGCGGGGGAGGGAGACGCTCACCCCCTGCCCGGCGAGATACTCGCCCCAAGGCCGTAGCGACTGCGGGGTGCCGGTGAAGCCATGGCACAGCAGTACGCCGACCTGGCCTGCTTCGTGGTGATAGGGCTCCGCGCCTGGCATGAGCGGCATAACAGCTCCTCGGTGGGATTTCATCCCGGAATTGCCCGATCGTCGCACGATCGAGGTGGATTGTGCGAGAGGTGAGGTAGGAGCATCGGTTCTGAGATGCGAAGATGACTTTGCTTACAGATCGCGCTGTGGGGAAGAGGTGGCCGGGTGTTCTACTGGGTGGTCAAGGCCATCTTGGGGCCTATCCTCCGCGTCGCCTTCCGGCCATGGGCGGAGGGTGTGGAGAACGTGCCCAGGCAGGGGCCGGTCATTCTGGCCGGAAACCACCTGTCGTTCGCCGACCACTTCTTCGGGCCACTGCATCTGCGCCGCAAGGTCATCTCGCTCGGCAAGTCCGACTACTTCACCGGGCGTGGCGTCAAGGGCTTCTTCACCCGGCTGTTCTTCAGCGGCGTCGGCACCGTGCCGATCGACCGGTCGGGCGGCAAGGCCAGCGAGGCCGCGCTGCGCACCGGCATGCGGGTGCTGCGCGAGGGCCACGTCCTGGGCATCTACCCGGAGGGCACCCGCTCACCCGACGGCCGCCTGTACAAGGGCAAGACGGGCGTCGCCCGCCTGGCCCTCATGTCGCGGGTGCCGGTGATCCCGTGGGCCATGGTCCACACCTTCGAGATGATGCCCCCCGGCCACCCGCTGCCCAAGCTCGGGATCCGGCCCGGGGTGCGATTCGGCAAGCCGCTCGACTTCTCCCGCTATTACGGGATGGAGGGGGACCGGCTGGTGCTGCGCGCGGTGACCGACGAGATCATGTACGCGCTCATGGAGCTGTCGGAGCAGGAGTACGTCGACAAGTACGCCGCCAGCGCCAAGGTCGAGATGGAGCGCGCGGCCCGGGCCGCCAAGGGCTGACCACCACCGTTCACTACTGCCGTAGTGCCTGCTCGGTCTTGCGCATCGCGGTGGTCATCGTCTCCAGCTCGCCGCGGGTCATCCGGTCGATGAGGTAGGCCCGGACGACCTCCACGTGGCCGGGGGCGACCCGCTCCAGGCAGCGGACGCCCGCCTCGGTCAGCACCGCCAGCACGCCGCGCTCGTCTGACGGGCAGGTGGTCCGCTCGACCAGGCCCGCCTTCTCCAGCTGCCCGATCTGGTAGGTCAGCGCGGACTTCGACACCACGACGCCCCTGGCCAGCTCCGTCATGCGCATCTGACGGCCGGGGGCGTCGGCCAGGCGCGCCAGCACCTCGTACTGCGGGTGGGTCAGCCCGGCCGCGGCCTTGAGCTGCTCTTCGATGCGTCGCTCCAGCAGGTGGGAGGTCGACAGGAAGGCGCGCCAAGCCGCCATCTCCGTCTCGTCGAGCCACGCGGTGTCCGTCACGGCGTCCAGTGTACTTGTTGTTCAGATTTGAACTTCCGGGTAGAGTGCTGGTTCAAATCTGAACTACTGCCTTTTGGAGAGCGCATGCTTGACCAGTCACGTTCCGTAGCCATCCTGGTCGCCCGAGTGGCCGTCGGCGTGATCTTCCTGGTGCACGGCTACCAGAAGTTCGCCATGATGGGGATCGCCGGGACCACCAAGTTCTTCGAGTCGGCCGGGATCCCGCTGGCCGCGGCCGCCGCTCCGGCGGTGGCGGTGCTGGAGGTCGTGGGCGGCCTGGCGCTGATCCTCGGTGTGGCGCTGCCCGTCGTGGGGACGCTGCTGGCGCTGGACATGGCGGGCGCGATCCTGTTCGTCCATGGGGCCAACGGGTTCGCGGTGGACAAGGGCGGCTTCGAGTTCGTCCTGTCGCTGGCGGCGGGCGCGCTGGCCGTCGGCTTCAGCGGAGGTGGCGCGCTCGCCCTCGACCGCGTGCTGTCCTCCCGCCGCCGCACCCCGGAGAACGTCGCAGCCTGAGCTTGACGTGGCTCAGGACAGGTGGGCGCGGATCTGCTTGATGTGCTCGGGAGTGGTACGGCAGCAGCCGCCGATGAGCGAGGCGCCGGCCCGTTGCCACTCCTCGGCCGCCTGGCCGTACTCCACGGGCTCGGCGGTGCCGCGCCACCGGCCCTGCTCGGCGTCCCAGTATTCGCCGGAGTTCGGGTAGACGACTACCGGCAGGCCGCCGGCCAGCGTGGCGATGAGGCCGGGGATGTGCCGCGGCGCGGTGCAGTTGACGCCGACGGCCACCACCTGCGAGCTGCCGGCGAACAACGCGGCGGCCTCGGCGATCGGGGTGCCGTCGTTGAGGTGCGCGGCGTCGCGGCAGGAGAAGCTCACCCACGCCTTGACCGACGGCGTCTCGGCGAGCAGCCTGGCCAGCGCCCGCGCCTCCGGGTAGGACGGGATGGTCTCGCAGGCGAGCAGGTCGGGCCCGCTCGAGGCGAGGATCTCCCAGCGTGGCCGGTGCCACGAGAGCAGGCCCAGCTCGTCGAGGTCGTAGTCGCCGGTGTATTCGGCGCCGTTGGCCAGGTAAGCGCCGTAGGGGCCGATCGAGGCGGCCACCAGCCCGCCCCCGGCCTCGTCACGAGCCTGGCCGGCCAGCTCGACCGAGAGCCTGATCAGCCGCTCGGCCTGCGCCTCGTCGAGTCCGCGCCGGACGAACCCCGGGATCGACGCTTGGTAGCTCGCGGTCGTGGCCACGTCGGCGCCGGCGGCGAAGTAGTCGGCGTGCACGCGCCGGATCAGCGCCGGATCCTCCACCAGCAGCCGCGCCGACCACAGCTCGTCGCTCAGGTCGGCGCCGAGCATTTCGAGGCGGGTGGCCAGGCCACCGTCCAGGACAAGGGTGCTCACCCGTCCAGAGTATGGTGCCCCGCGTACTCGACAGCACTTTCCGGCTCGGGTGAACCGCTCTAATAAGGCGGGTGAATTTCCGGCCGGGGCTATTGCGTTTGCCGGTTGTCATGGAAAGCACGGATTATCTCGTCCAGCATGGCCGGCACGTCGGCCGGGCCGGCCACGGTGAAATCCGCCTGGCGGGCCAGTTCGTCGCCGGTTTCGCTGTTCGCCACCGCCACTTTGACCCCGACGAACTCCGGGTCGCCTTCCTCGCGCGTACGCAGGGCCTCGAAGGCGCGGGCGTCGGACAGGTCGTCGCCGAAGTACCAGGCCCTGGCCAGGGCGGCGCTCTCCGCTTCGACGACGGTGCCCTTGTCGCCGTGCACCGGCGGCTTGAGCTCGACCACCATGCGGCCCAGCTGCTCGGCCAGGCCCAGCTCGGCGGCCTTCGCCGACGACCATCTCTCCACCGCGCCACGCAGCTCCGGATCCGCTCTGTAGTGCAGCGCGACCATCAGCGCCTTGTCCTCCACCAGCACCTTGCCCGGCAGATCGCGGGCGGCCTCGGCGACCAGGCGGCGGATGACCGGCGCCCATGGCTCCGCCTCACCGGCGTTCCTGATCTCGCCGTCGACCACCGTCTGCAGGCCGTACAGACCGAAGAGCCGCACGCCGGGGGCGCCGGAGAAGCGGTCGCGCAGGAACGCGGCGGGGCGCGCGGAGACGACGGCGACGCGGGCGAACAGCTCCGCCAGCGCGCCCAGCCGCTCCACCGCCCCGGGGACGGGGAGCACCGCGTCGGGATCATTCATGATGGGCGCGACAGTGCCGTCGAAATCGAAGAAGAAACCCGATTCCCGGGCCGCGGAAACGGTGGCGGAGATCGCCTCGGCGAAGCGCAGCGGTGCGCGAGAGGTCGCCATGTACGGTGACGATAGAACAGGCCGCCGGACTTCGATAGACGCCTATTCGTATTTCGGGTGGACCTGGCCGGAGTTCGTTCCGCCGCCGGTTGGAGTGGTCTTCGCGATGCGGGCGAGCGCTTCGGCGTCCTTTACCGTCACCTCGCCGTCGCCGATCTCGACGAGCTCGCGGCGCTCGAAGGACCGCAGGGCCCGGTTGACGCTCACCCTGGTCGCGCCGATCTCGGCCCCCAGGCCCGCCTGTCCGGCGTGCAGCTGGACCCGGCCGCCTTCGCCGCGTCGTACCAGCCACTTGGCCACCCGCGCGGAGACGTCTAGCACGACCGCGTCCGTGAGCCGCTCATCGAGGTCGCGTACGGTCTGGGCGAGTGTACGCATGAGCCGGGCCGCCACCGACGGCTCGGTGGCGATCACCTCGAGCACCGCCACGCTTGGCAGGTAGGCCACCTCCACCGGCGTGAGGGCCGTCAGCGTGGCCCGGTGCGTGCCCTCCACCAGGAGGGTCGTCTTGTCGAACGCCACGGGTGCGGCGTCCACCGACAGCACCACCTCGCGGCCGTCGACGCTCACCCGCCCGGCCTTGACCCGGCCGTCGAGCAGCACGATCAGCTGGTCGGCCGGGTCGCCCTCGGTGCAGAGCACCTGCCCCGCCGGGTAGCGCCGCTGCCGCGCGACGGACTCCAGCCTGCGCAGCCCTTCTTTGCCCAGCTCACGGAACATCGGGAGGGCGGCCAGCGTGTGCGTCATGTATCAGGTGATACACCACGGCCGTGCCCGGTGTTGCGGCGACCGTCCAGCTCGCGGGCCTAGCGTGCGGGTATGGCGAGATTTGTGGTGCAGCTGGCGTTCGACGGCGATCCCCGGCGGCTGGCCGTCCGGCCGGCACATCGGGACCATCTGCGCGGGCTCCATGACCAGGGGCGGCTGGTGACGGCGGGGCCGTGGGCGGACGACAGTGGGGCGTTGCATGTGTACGAGGCGGCCGATGAGGGGGAGGTGCGGGACATCCTCCGGAGCGATCCGTATACGGCGGTGAACGGGTATGAGGTGGTGCTGCTCAAGGAGTGGACGCCGATTCTTTAGCAGATCACCCCATACCCACAGGTCACGCGGGCGCTGCCGTCAGGTGCGCTTCCAGAACGGGCGGCGGGGCGTACCCGGCGCGGACGATCCGGTCGGGGCCGAGGGTGATCCGCTCGTGAGAACGGTGAGCACCTCGATGGCGTGCGCCCGCAGCGCTTCGGCGTCGATGCCCGGTTGCTCCGCCGTCTGCAGCTCGCGGCCCAGGGCGGCCAGCTCCGGATGCCCGCCCAGGAAGGCGGCCAGCGCCGACAGCCGGGAGCCCAGATCCGCCAGGTAGAGCGGGTCGGGAGCGCCGAGCAGCGCCCGGAGCCGGTCGAGCTCGACGACCAGCTGCGTCCTGACGGACTCCAGGCCGGGCCCGCCCGGCCGGGGAGCGGCGGGCGGCGCGAACCGCGGCGACGGGCTCATCCGCCCACCGGCCGAGCTACCGCCGAAACCACCGGCTGAGCCTCCCCCAGGGCTGCGGGGCGCGGCCCCGCCGGGCCCCCTGGTGCGGCGGGTCGCGTCTGGGTCGCCGGTCTCCTGGGTGCCCATGAGGCCGTGACTCTGGCCGGGGGCGAAGCCCGGGTCGGGGATCGACATGGGGCGGGATGGCGCGGCCATCACCGCGGCCTGGGCCATGAAGGGCATCATCGGCGGGTTCTGCGGCATATCCCAGCCGCTCGGCGGCTCCACCGGCTGGATGACGCGGTGCTCCGGCTCCCCTTCCGCCACCTTTCTGGTGTCGATCGCCACGTAGGCGGTGAAGCGGCACAGGACGCCGTTCTCCAGCGAGACCCGGACGATCTCCGCCTCCAGCTCGTGCTCGCCCATGGCGTACCGGTCCTCCAGCTCGCGCAGGTGCGCGCGGGCCCAGACGGCGCGGATCGCCGGGTTGTCCACCACGGTGCCCGTCACCTGCTGCTCCCACGGGGCGCCCGACGCCAGCCCGCGTACGGTCACCGACGAGCCGTCCCGGTAGCGGCCGTGCACGCGCAGCGGGACGCCCGGGAAGATGGAGCCCAGGTGGGTGACCGTGCCGGGCTCCACGTCGAGGCCCTTGAGGGACAGGTCGGTCACGAGGGGCGCGCCGATGCGGCGGTGGATCTGCTCCATGGCGGCGTCCAGGCGGTCCTCCGACTCGACCAGCTCGCAGCGGCCCGCGCCCAGACCGGCCAGCCGGCCCAGGAACCCGGCGTTCACCGCCCGGTCGATGCCGACGGTGTGCACCCGCATGGCCGACAGCGCGCCGCCGGTCTGCTCCAGGATCTGGTCCTCGTGGCCCACCTGTCCGTCGGTGACCAGCACCAGGACGCGTTCGCGCCCGTCCTGGTCGCGGAGCAGGGAAATCGCCCGGCGCAGCGGCTCCAGCAGTTCGGTGCCGCCGCGGGCCTCCACGCGCGCGAGATGTTCGACCGCGCGGTAGCGGTTGCGGTCCGAGGCCGTCACGAGCCCCTCGAACGCCTCCTCCACCACCGAGTCGAACGTCAGCACCGCGAAGCGGTCCTGCTCCGTCAGCGTGTCGACGATCCGCGCCGCGGCCCGGCGCGCGGCGACCATCTTCCAGCCGCCCATACTGCCCGACCTGTCCAGCAGCAGTACGAGGTCACGTGGCGTGCGCGGCGACTCCAGCGCAGGGGGTAGCACGGTCAGCGAGAACGCGCCCCGGCCGTCGAGCTGCAGCGCGGTCGAGGCCTCGAACGACAGCCGCAGGATGAAGTCGCGGTCCAGCCGCTCGCCCGGCCGCAGCCGTACGGTATGACCCTCCTCCTCGACCACGTGCAGGCTGGAGGACAGCTCCCGCAGGTCCAGCCCGGCGGGGTCGATCGTCGCCGTCAGCGACAGGCGTACCGGGTCGGGGAAGCCGGGCAGGAGCACCGGCGGCGTGATCCGCGAGGCGTCGGGCACCGCGTCGGTGTCGGGCGCGGTGCCGTCGCCGGCGCCGGGGCCGTCGAGCGGCGTGCCCGGAATGTAGCGGGGGGCGACGACCAGCGGGAAGCGGAACGTGGCCGCGCCGTCCTCGTACGGCAGCGGCTGGCTCAGCGTGAGCCGGACCGTCACCCGCTCGCCCGGCAGCAGGTTGCCCACCGTGATCGTGAACACGTCGGGCCGGTCCTCCTCGGCGATCGCGGCCCGCTTCCCCTCGCGCAGCGCCCGGTCGTAGTCGGCCCTGGCCTGGCCGCGCTCCTTGAGCACGCCGTCGATCACCCGATCGTCGGCCTCCATCCTGAACCCCGTCACCGCCGCCCTGTCGGGCAGCGGGAAGACGTAGGTGGCCTCCAGCGTGACGTCGTACGGGTTGCGGAAGCCCTGCGTCACCTCGACCTCGGCCATCAGGCCGGAGATGTCGGCGGACACGTCGACGCTCTCCAGAGGCAGGTTCCCGCGCGCGGTCCGCAGCGCGCCGAACCCGGCGTCCGGCACCGGCAGGCACCGGGTGGGCTCGAGCGAAGTGATCTTCATGCTAGCTTCCTCTCTTCGAGCAGCGCCAGCAGCGGTGCCGCCGCGGTGAGTACCGCCTGGATGTCGTCTTCAGCCGGGGTACGGCCGGCACCGTCGAGCACGAGCGTCACTCCGTCGGCCAGCCTGATCCCGCGCACCAGCGCCCCGTGCCTCGTCGGCCGGGGGAGGTGCCCGGGCCGGCCCGCACCGTCGGACGGGGGAGGATCGGCCGGTCGCGGAACGCCGATGGGCGGGGGATGCGGAAGGGCGGGACCGGTCGCATCGGCGGGGTGCGCGGCCCAGAACCGTCCGCGCGGGCTCCCGGACCGAGCCGCCGAGCCGTCGGGGAGGGCCGGCGGCTCAGGCGTCTCGCCCTCCGGAAGGTCCGCGGCATCGTGAGCCGCCTCACCCTGGGGCGCGGGCGTCGTGGCGTCCAGAACGGCCGCCGTCGCCGCGACATCCTCGTCCAGGGGCGACCATCCGGGGTGGGCCGTCCGCTCCAAGGTCGTGTCCGTGGCGCCGGTCAGGGCGGTCTGGATCTCCGCGATCGAGCGCCCGGCCGCCTGCAGCCGCTTGATGGCCACGAGCTGCAGCAGATGCCGCCGGCCGTACTGGGCGATCCGGCCGCGCCTGGTCAGTGGCGGGTCGACGAGGCCGATCGTGGTGTACCACCTGATCAACCGTTCGCCGGGCACGTCGCGGACCCGGCCGTTGAGCGGCTGCGCGTGCGGCTGGGCGTGCGCGCGCAACGCGTCGGCGGCGCGCTCCGCCAGCTCACGGATGGTCCAGGTCTCGCTCATACCTTCACAATTACACTGTCACTATTGCAGTGTCAACCGAGGGAAAGCGGGCAAAGGGGGTGGGTCGCAAAGAGACCCTGATGTCGAACCACGGGGAGGAACACATCATGGCTACGATCACCGGTCCGCTCTCGGGCGAGGCGAAGAAGACGGTCGCGACGGCCCTTCAAGGAGCTCTGGTCGATCTCCTCGATCTTTCGCTGCTCGCCAAGCAGATGCACTGGAACCTGACCGGCCCGCACTTCCGGCAGATCCACCTCCAACTCGACGAGGTCACCGCCCTGGCCCGTGAGCACGCGGACACCATCGCCGAACGCGCCGTCGCCCTGAGCATCAACCCGGACGGCCGCGCGGCCACCATCGCCAAGTCCACCAAGCTCTCGCAACCGGAGAACGGCTGGATCGAGGACGGCAAGGTCGTGGCGACGATGACCGACATCCTGGAGGCCGTCGGCAAGCGAATGCGTGAGCGTGTCGCCGCGACCGACGAGCCCGACCCGGTCAGCCAGGACCTGCTCATCGCGGTGGCTCAGGACATCGACAAGCAGCACTGGATGTTCCAGGCCCAGCGCTGACACCGCCACTGCCCGCGCTCCCGGGCGGCCGGCGCATCGTCGCGCTCACCTGACGGCCAGAGATTTCGCGCAGAGTTTGATCTCGGGCCTCCCTGTCATTCATGTCGGCGGGGTCGACTAGCGTGGCACCTAGAGGGAGGCCTCACGATGTCCAGCAAGACTCTCCTCCGCACGGGCCCGCTCTGGCAGGGCGGGATGAGCCCTTACGGCCCGCTGGAGCCGCCAGGCGGCGACGATGTGGCGCTGCCCGGGGGGTTCAGCGGCCGGGTCGTGGCCCGCTCGGGCCAGAAGGTGGCCGGGCTGACGTGGCACGCGGCACCCGACGGCGGTGCGTGCTTCCCTGACGGCACCGGCTGGATCTACGTGTCCAACTCCGAGCTGCCGCTGCTCGGCGGCGCGTCCGCGCTCCGGTTCCGCGCCGACGGTTCGATCGCCGACGCCTACCGCATCCTGTCCGGCACCGACCGCAACCGCGCGGGCGGCGCGACGCCGTGGCACAGCTGGCTCTCCTGCGAGCTCGGTGACCGCGGCCAGGTGTTCGAGTGCGATCCGTACGGCATGCGGGCCGGGCGCCCCCGCCTGGCCATGGGCCGGTTCAAGCACGAGGCCGCCGCCTGCGACCCCGACCGGCAGGTCGTCTACCTGACGGAGGGGGAGCCCGACGGGTGCTTCTACCGGTTCAGGCCCGGCGATTGGGGCGATCTCACTGAGGGCACCCTGGAGGTGCTCTGCCTCGCCGGTGACTGGAAGCCCGTGCCGTCGCCCGCCGCCCTGCTCAAGGCCACGCGCCACCAGATGGACGACGCCCGCCACTTCGACGGCGGCGAGGGCTGCCACTACGCCGGCGGGGTCTGCTACTTCACCACCGAGGGCGACAGCGGCCTGTGGGCCTACGACGCCGAGACCTCCACGCTCGACCGGATCTGCGACGGCGTACGCGCGATCACCGCCGCCCCCTCGGGCGACCTCTACGTCGCCAGGCAGTCGACGGAGATCGACGTCATCACCCCCGACCGGGCGGTCACGCCGTTCCTCAAGCTCGGTGGCCTCAGCGGGGCCGAGCTCACGGGGCTGGCGTTCGCGCCCGACGGCGGGCGGCTCTACTTCTCGGCCAGACGGGGCCGCGACGACGGCCGCACCTTCGAGGTGGCCGGCCCCTTCCGCGCCTAGCCCGGTCGCGCACGTCAGCTCCGCCGGATCGCGGGGAAATGCCCTCCGGCCCGAGTACGGCAAGCTGGTCACGGAGGCGGCTCGCACGCTCACCGAAAGGCTCTGAGCGACCGGTGGCCTAGAGGTCGCGGCTCCACTCCTGCTCGGTGACCTCGATCCCGTTCTCTGACTCCGTGTGCTCCGACTCCAGCTCGAACCCGGCCCCCTGGTAGATGCGCCGCGCGCTGTCCAGGCAGTCGCGGGTCATCAGCGTGATCCGCTTGTAGCCCTCGGCCTTGGCGTGGCGCAGGCACTCGCTCACGAGCCGTCCGCCCAGCCCCAGCCCGCGGGCCGACGGCTCGACCAGCAGGAGCCGGAGCCGCGCGGTGGTGTCGTCCTCCCGTACGCAGAACACGCACCCGGCGGGCTGCCCGCCGACCTCGGCGATCCACCCCATGTCGCGCGACGGGTCGTAGGCGCCGATGATCCTGGCCACCAGCCGCTCGAAGTCCATGCCCCAGCCGTACTCCCGGCTGTAAAGGACGCCGTGCCGGTAGACGACCCAGCTCAGGTCGCCCGTGCGCAGGGGCCGGATCACGTACGGCTCGCGCTCGCCGGTGCCCTCCAGCAGCGTCCTGATCGTGGCCATGCTCGCGACCAGGCGTTCCTGCCCCGGTTCGGGCAGCGTTGCCAGCAGCCGCTCGGCCTCCTCGGCCGACCGCGTGTCCAGCAGCCCGTACGACTCGACGCCCGCCGCGGTGAGCCGGACGACCTGCTTGCGGGCGTCGGTGGCCGCGCGCTCCTTCGAGATCAGCCCGTCGCCCTCGAGGCGGGTCAGGATCCTGCTCAGGTAGCCCGCGTCGAGACCGATGAGGGCGCGCAGCTCGCCCGTCTCCAGCCGGCCCGCGTGCCCGAGCTCGAACAGCACTCTGCACTCGGCCAGCGAATAGGGAGAGTCGAGCATTCCGGCCTGAAGGACGCCGATGACCTTCGTATAGAAGCGGTTGAAGGCCCTGATCTCGGCGACCCTTGCCTTTGTCAACGAACTCATTGCTTTAGTCAAGCATGAGAGGATGCCTTCTGTGAAGCACCTGTATATAGGCGGATATGGGCCCGGCATCGTCACCCCCGGCGGAGAGCTGACCCGCCTCACCTCGTCCTCGTTCCTGGCCGCGCATCCGAAGCTGCCGGTGCTGTACGCGGTGGGCGAGCTGGCCCAGGGCTGGCTGAGCGCGTTCAGCACGGAAGCGGCCGCGCTCGCCCCGCTGGACGAGCGGCCCAGCATGGGTGACAGCCCCTGCCACGTGGCGGTCGATCCGGAGGGCGATCTGCTCGCCGTCGCCAACTACGGCGACGGCACGGTCAGCCTGCATCACCTCGACTCCCGCGGCGCGTTCGAGGGCCGCCCGATCGTGCTGCGCCATGAGGGCTCCGGGCCGCACCCCGAGCGCCAGCAGGGCCCGCACGCCCACCAGACGGTCTTCCACGACGGCCTGCTGTACGTCTCCGACCTGGGCACCGACCAGATCCGCCGCTACACCCCCGAGGGCGAGGCGCTGGAGCCGCTGCGCCTGACCCCGGGCACCGGGCCGCGCCACATGGTCTTCGCCGGCTCGCGCCTGTACGTCGTGGGCGAGCTCGACGGCATTGTCACCCTCATCGACGGCGAGAAGACGGCGGGCACCCTCGCCTCGCGCGCCGAGGGCGTCAACCAGCCCTCCCACCTCGACCTGGACGGCGACTTCCTGTACGTGGCCAACCGCGGCCCCAACACGATCACCGTACTGCGGGCCGAGGACCTGACACTGGTGGCCGAGGTGCCGTCGGGTGGCGAATGGCCCCGGCACTTCGCCATCGCCGGCGACCGCCTGTACGTTGCCAACCAGCACTCGGGAGTGGTCACCGAGTTCGCGCTGAAGGACGGCGTACCCGAGCCGACGGGTGAGGTGCTGGAGGTCGACAGCCCCTCTTGCGTGCTGCCGGCGTAAAGAGCCTCCTGGGTGCCGCCGATGTAAAGGTCCTTACGCGTCCTGGGCCCGCTTGCGTGCTGCGGGCGTAAGGACTTCCCCAAGTCGCCGGCCCGGTGGGCGGGCGGTCGTGACCATGGTGCGCTGTGCGCAAGTCCTTGATCGTCCTGATCCTGCTGGCGTCCGCGTGCGGCAGCACCACCCCCGCCGCCCCGGCCCACCCGCCCGCTCCGGCGCCCGAAGCCGCCGCGCCCGCCCCCGCTGAGGTGCCGGCCGCCCGGACGGTGCGCTGGCGCATCACCGAGCGCGGGGCGGAGCACGAGATCGAGGGATACGCCGACCGCGTCAGCGTGCTGCCCGGCGAGCGGTTCCGGATGCGCGTCTCCACGACCGCGCCGCGCTTCACCGCGCACGCCTTCCGCGTGGGTGCCCATCCGGCGGAGGTCTGGCACTCAGGCCCGCTTCCCGGGGTACGTCAGGCGCCGCCCCAGACGGTGGAGGGCATGGTCACGGCCGCCCACTGGAAGCCCTCGCTCACCGTCGACACGACCGGCTGGCGGGAGGGCGCCTACCTGGTACGCCTGGACGCCTCCAGCGGCGGCCAGCGCTACGTCCCGATCACCGTACGCTCGGCCTCGACACAGGGGCGGGTGGTGCTGGTCAACGCGGTGACCACCTGGCAGGCGTACAACCTGTGGGGCGGCCGCAGCCTCTACCAGGGTCCGGGCGGGTTCGACGACCGCTCGCGCAAGGTGACCTTCGACCGGCCCTACGACACCTCGGGCGCGCGGCTCTTCCTCGACTTCGAGCTGTCCGCGATCGAGCTGGCCGAGCGGAGCGGCGTGCCGCTGGCCTACCTGACCAGCCTGGACCTGCGGCCCGGTGTCCTCGACGGAGCCAGGGCCGTGGTGTCCCTGGGGCATGACGAGTACTGGTCGCCCGGCATGCGCGCCGCCGTCACCCAGGCCCGCGACGCCGGCACGAACCTGGCCTTCCTCGGCGCCAACGCCGTCTACTGGCGCATCGGGCTGTACGGCCGGATGATCGCGTGCGACAAGGAGAGCCAGTGCCCGCTCTGGCGCGCGTCCGCGCCGGAGAGCGCGCTGGTCGGGCAGGAGTACGACTGCTTCCCCGCCGAGGCCGCCTACGTGCTGCGCAGACCCGGCCACTGGATCTTCGAGGGCACCCGGGGCAGGCGCTTCCCCGGCCTGGCCGGCGTCGAGACCGACAAGGTGTCCGACGGCTCGCCCGAGAACATCAAGGTGCTGGCCCATTCGCCGGTCGACTGCGGCGGCCGGGCGACCTCCTCCGACAGCACCTACTACACCGCACCGGGAGGGGCCGGGGTGTTCGCCTCAGGGACGATGCGCTGGGTGTGCGGGATGCGGGGAAGGCGGTGCGGCCACGGGGTCACCAAGGCCGCCGCCCCCTTCACCCGCCGCGCGACGCGCAACATCCTGACCAGGTTCGCCCAGGGCCCGGCGGGGCGCCCTAAGCCTTCCCCTGGCGCCTGAGCAGAATCTCGGCCAGCATCCGCTGGATCTCGGGCTCGGCACCCTCCTTGGTCACGCCGAGCCCGTCGAGCGCTGCCACGGCCGTCCCCTCGCCGAGCGACAGCACGCCGAGCAGGATGTGCTCGGTGCCGATGAAGTTGTGGCCGAGCCGCAGGGCCTCGCGCAGCGTCAGCTCCAGGGCCTTCTTGCTCTGCGGGGCGTAGGGCGGCTTGTCGGGCGCGTTCTCGCTCGGCGGGGCGAGCATGGCCGTCATGACCTCCTCGACCCGCTCCAGCGGCGCGCCGAGCGTCACCATGGCCTTGGCCGCCAGCGCTTCCGGCTCGCTCAGCAGCCCGAGCACGAGGTGCTCCGGCTCGATGTACTCGCTGCCCGCCCTGATGGCCGCCTGCTCGGACCGCACGATGACCGAGCGCGCCCGGTCGGTGTAGCGGGCGTAGGCGCGGAGCTCTTCGGCCAGCCCTCCCTCCTTGGGGACGAACCGCTTCTGGGCGGCCTGCTTGGTCACACCCATACTGCGGCCGATCTCGGTCCAGGAGGCGCCTGAGTGCCGGGCCCGGTCGACGAAGTGGCCGATGAGGTGGTCGGCCACCTCGCCCAGGTGCTCGCCCAACGTCACGGCGTCGGAGAGCTGGCCGAGGAGATCGCCGTCGGGGTGACGGCTCTTGATCGCGTTGATGAGGTCGTCGAGACGTACGGTCTGATCCATGAGTCAACCATAGGTTGACGATGTAGGGCCGTCAACCCATGGTTGACGATGCAGGATCCCCACGAAGTCGCCTCCCTGAAAGGGGTTCCGGTCACTACGCTCGCGTTTGGTCTAGACCACTGGCCGCGTGGACGGGCAGAATTACGGTCATCGTGAAACCGTTCGGAGAATCTTAGTGATCCTCGTGCCGGCTCCATCGGCATGCGCCTCGCTCGCCGGGGACATGCGCCGCCTCACGCTGCCTCGAAGGCGGCCCGGAGCGCGGCCCTGGCCCTGCGGGCGGCCGAGCGCCGGCCGTACAACCGGGCGCAGAGCGAGGTGAGGACCTCCGCCATGTCACGCAACAGCTCGTCGTCGACCCGGGCGCCGGGGACGGCGCCCGACTCGCCGGCCTCCGTTTCGTCGGTGACCACGATCCGGCGGCCGGTGGCCTCCAGCGCGGCCGACAGCTGCTCCAGCCCGAACCGGGCGAGCCGGTCGCGGCGCTCGACCACGATCACGCCCACGGACGCGTCGCGCAGCAGGCGGGCCAGCTTCGGCCGGTCGCCGTCCATGCCCGAGCCGACCTCGCCGACGACCTCGGTGACGGTCAGGCCCATCGCGGTGGCCGCACGGACCACGCGGGCCGCCTGCCGATCGAGCTCGGCCAGCTGGTCGGTGCCGGACACCCTGCAGTACGCCACCGTCCGGCCCGTGACCTCGGCGGTCCGATCGAGGACCATGTACCTACCGGTGGCGGTCTTGACCACCGGGACGGGCATCTTCCCGTCTCGCGCCCACTGCCAGGCGGTCTGGTAATGCACGCCGTTCCGCCGCGCCCACTCCGAGAGCTTCACATATCGACAATCTCAGACGAAGACTGAGAAGAGCTGATGTTTTCACTAACGGCAAGAAACCCATAGGAGGAACCCGTCATGCGAATCGGAGTGCTCACCGGGGGCGGCGACTGTCCCGGACTCAACGCGGTGATCAGGGCGGTCGTGCGGAAGGGGGTGAGCGTCTACGGTCACGAGTTCGTCGGGTTCCGTGACGGCTGGCGCGGCCCGCTCGAAGGCGACACGATGCCGTTGGACATCCAGGCCGTACGGGGCATCCTTCCGCGGGGTGGCACGATTCTCGGCTCCTCGCGTACCAACCCCATCAAGATCGAGGGAGGCGTCGACCGCATCAAGGAGAACCTGGCGGCCACCGGCGTCGACGCGCTGATCGCCATCGGCGGCGAGGACACCCTCGGCGTCGCCAGGCAGCTGTTCGAGCGCGACGTCAAGGTCGTCGGCGTGCCCAAGACGATCGACAACGACCTGTCGGGCACCGACTACACCTTCGGCTTCGACACCGCCGTCAACATCGCGACGGAGGCCATCGACCGCCTGCACACCACCGCCGAGTCCCACCACCGGGCGCTCATCTGCGAGGTCATGGGCCGGCACGCGGGCTGGATCGCGCTGCACGCGGGCATGGCGGGGGGCGCCAACGTCATCCTGATCCCCGAGCGGCCGTTCGACATCGACCGCGTCTGCGAGTACGTCGAGTCGCGCTTCCGCACCCGCTACTCGCCGATCCTCGTGGTCGCCGAGGGCGCGCACCCGATCGAGGGCCAGATCGCGCTGCAGGCCGGCGAGCTCGACGCGTTCGGCCACGTACGGCTCGGCGGCATCGGCGAGGTGCTGGCCAAGGAGATCGAGAAGCGCACCGGCAAGGAGGCCCGCACCACCGTGCTCGGCCACATCCAGCGCGGCGGCACCCCGACGGCCTACGACCGGGTCCTGGCCACCAGGTTCGGGCTGCAGGCGATCGACGCGGCGCACGAGGGCGACTACGGCAAGATGGTGGCGCTGCGCGGCACCGACATCGTCCGCGTCGGGCTCGACGAGGCGACGGCCGAGCTCAAGACGGTGCCGGTGTCGCGCTACGCGGAGGCCGAGGTGTTCTTCGGCTGATTGAAAGCGGGTTGCAAGCGGGCGGCCGTAGCTTCTGTATCAGCGGGGTTACCGCTACAACCCCCTCAGGGTACGGCTTGCGCCGCGGCGAGTCGGCGGCCCACCACGCGCCGCAAGCCGTACCTATGACATAGCTCAAGAGCGGGGCGTGCCGAAGAGATCCACATCCGGCGCGCCCCCGTTTTTTGCCACCTGGGCACCGCCCTGTGGCTGCGGCGGGGTGCGTCCCTCCAGCCGGGCACGGAACTCCGCCTCCCGGTGCAGTTCCTTCTCCGAGGGCGAGAGCATGACGGTGAGCAGCAGCCCCATGGTGATCACGCTGAGCCCCACGATCAGCGGCAGCAGGAAGTCGATGGCCTTCGCGCCGGTCACCGGCCCCGCCGGGCTGTGAGCGTGCACCGACATCCCGTACATCCCCGTGTAGTGCATGCCGGTCACCGCGACGCCCATGACCAGCGCCGCGCCGCCGATCTTGAGCGCGCCGCGGACCCGCAGGGTGAACCAGAGCGCGACGGTGGCCGCGACGATCGCGATGACCACCGACAGCGCCACGAACAGCGGGTCGTAGGTGACGTCCCCCGCCATGTTCATCGCGTACATGCCCAGGTAGTGCATGCCGGCCACGCCGATTCCCGTCAGGACGCCGCCGCCGAGCAGGTACGAGGCGCGCTCGCCGCCGCGCCAGACCACGAACAGCCCGGCGCCGACCACCACCACCGCGAGCAGCGCCGAGGCCGCGGTGAGCGGCATGTCGTAGCGGATCACCGTGCCCCGCACCGAGAAGCCCAGCATGGCGATGAAGTGCATCGTCCAGATGCCGGTGCCGCCGATGGCCACCGCCGCGCCCGCCAGCCAATGTCGGGCCTCCCTGGCGCTGACCAGCCGGGCCCGCGAGGTCAGCAGCAGGCCGAGCATGGACCCGATGCTGGACATGCCGTAGGCGACAAGGAGGGTCAGGGGCCCATAGGAGAAGTGGTCAATCGGCGACATACGCACACACGTCCCTCAGAGGTGAATAAGGGAGTATGAGCAGGGCTCAGGTGATTTTGCAACTACCTTCGGCGAGGTTTGGAACGTGGCGAATTTTCCGGGAACCCTTGCTGGTGCGGGGATGTAGGCGCACCCAAGATCGGTTGCGGCTCGGGGACGGGGGCGCCGAAGACGGGTTGCGGCCGAGTGGGTTGCGGCTGAACGGGCCGTTGCTGGGCGGGCTGCCGGCTGTGTTGCTGTTGGACGGGTTGCCGCTGGGCGGGTTGCCGCTGGGCGGGTTGCTGTTGGACGGGCCGCGGGTGAAGGGGAATGGGCGCAGGGTAGGGCTGCGGCTGCTGGCTGGCACGCCGGCGCAGCTCCAGCCGGGCGACCAGCTCGGCGTCCTCGTGCAGTTCCTCCTCCGACGGCGACAGGATGACCATGAGCAGCATGGTCAGCGTGATCAGGCTGATCACGGTCATGAGCGGCACGAGGAAGTCGAGGGCGTCGGCGCCCGGCACGACGCTGGGCTCGGCGTCGACCGTGACGAGCATCGCGTACATGCCGGTGTAGTGCATGCCCGAGACGGCCACGCCCATGACCAGCGCCGCGCCGGCGATCCAGACAGGGCGCTTGACCCGCATCGTGAACCACAGGGCCACGGTCGCGGCGATCACGGCGATCGCGACGGAGGCGGCCACCACTTTTCGGTCATAGGAGACGTGCGCCGACATGTTCATCGCGTACATACCGAGGTAGTGCATGCTGGCCACACCGAGGCCGGTCAGCAGGCCGCCGCCGAGCAGGGCGAGCAGCCGGCCGCCGCCGTAGGAGACCAGGAACAGGCCGGTGCCGACGACCACGATGGCCACCACGGCGGAGGCGACGGTCAACGGCACGTCGTACTTGATCTGGGTGCCCTCGACCTCGAAGCCCATCATGCCGATGAAGTGCATGACCCAGATGCCGGTGCCGCCGATGGAGATGGCCGCCCCGATGAGCCACCGAATCCGCGAGGCGCCTCGCGAGGCGTGCGCCTGGGCGGTCAGCCGCAGTCCGAGCATCGACCCGATGCACGACATCACGTACGCGAGGAGCGGCGTGAGCGGGCCGTGGGTGAAATGGTTAACAGCGGACATTAAGTCAGTTTCCTTGCATTAGGGGTCACCGGATTGTGCCAGCTGGCCTGTCCGATTCACATAGATATCTCGACTATCTGTCAACCTGTAATGTCGGAACGTGAGAAGGGCTCATGGGGATCGAGAGGCCGTTCTGGCGCGCGATAGCGGTCTTCCGGGTCGCCTCGCTGCTCTACGCGGCGGTGTTGATGGCGCAGCACCGCGGCTACGCGGAGCCGCTCACGGGGTGGCTGGTGATCGGCGTCATGGGGCTGTGGACGGCCGCGGCGATCTTCGCGTACTCCGTCGAGGCGCTGCGCCGGTGGCCGCTGCTCGTGCTCGACCTGCTGGTGGCCGTGGCCTGCCTGATGGCTTCGCCGTACGTACAGGGCGCCCTCCAGCAGCCCGGTGAGGGCACCATGCCGGTCCCGGCCACCTGGATCGCGGGCCCGGTGCTGGCCTGGGCGGTGCACGGCGGCCGCCGGCTCGGCACGGTGGCCGCGGCCGTCGTGGCGGCGGCGGACCTGTGGCTGCGGATCCACGGGCCCGACGCGCCCGTCCTGATCAACGGCGCGGTGCTGCTGTTCATGACGGGCGTGGTGGTCGGGCACGTGGCGCGGCTGGCCAAGCGGGCGGAGGAGCGGATGCAACGGGCCGTCGAGATGGAGGCGGCGCAGCGCGAACGCGATCGGCTGGCGCGGGACGTGCACGACTCGGTCCTGCAGGTCCTGGCGCTGGTCCGGCGCCGCGGCCAGGAGCTGGGCGGCGAGGCGGCGGAGCTGGGCCGGCTCGCCGGGGAGCAGGAATCGGCCCTGCGCTCGCTGTTCATCCGGCCCGCCTCCCGGCCCGCTGGGGTGGCGGATCTGCGGGCGCTGCTCATGCGGTACGGCTCGGCGTACGTGACGGTCTCGACCCCGGCGACGGCACTGGCGTTGCGGGGGCCGGTGGCGGAGCAGACGGCGGCGGCCGTCGGGGCGGCCCTGGACAACGTCCGGGCGCACTGTGGGGCCACGGCGCGGGCGTGGGTGTTCGCCGAGTCGGGGGACGGCACGGTTACGGTCAGCGTCCGCGACGAGGGACCGGGGATTCCGGTCGGCCGTTTAGAGGAGGCCGCGGCGGCCGGTCGCCTGGGTGTCTCCCAGTCCATCCGCGGGCGCATCGAGGGGCTTGGCGGGAAGGTCTCGATCACCAGCGTTCCGGGGGAGGGCACAGAGATCGAGCTGACGGTCCCCGCCTAGGACCCTGGGTGGTTCGTCACGCGACTGCCTCGGGCCCCTGTGACGGTTCGTGGTGGCTGGGATCCTTTTGGGGGGGATACCCCCCCGGGGGAGCGGGAGAGGACGGTGGGTCCTCAGGGAGGGACGTCGGGGAGCGGAAGGAGACGGGTCGTCGTCGCGACCCTAGAGTGGCGGCCATGGTGCGGGTGATGGTGGTGGATGACCATCCGATGTGGCGCGACGGGGTTGCCAGGGATCTGGCCGAGGCGGGCTACGAGGTGGTCGCCGCCGTGGGTGAGGGGCGTCAGGCGCTACGCGTGGCCGGGGCGGTGCTGCCCGAGGTGGTGGTGCTCGATCTGCGGCTGCCCGACATGTCGGGGGCCGAGGTGGCCGAAGGGCTGGCCGGGATGGCGGTGCCGCCGAGGGTGCTGGTGTTGTCGGCCAGTGCCGAGCAGGACGACGTGCTGGACGCGGTCAAGGCGGGCGCTTCCGGATATCTGGTGAAGTCGGCGAGCCGGGAGGAGTTCCTCGACGCCGTACGGCGGACCGCGGACGGCGACGCGGTGTTCACGCCCGGCCTGGCCGGGCTCGTACTGGGGGAGTACCGGCGGCTCGCCGCCCAGTCCGCGCCGGCCGAGGGACCTCGGCTGACCGAGCGAGAGACCGAGGTGCTGCGGCTGGTCGCCAAGGGCCTGTCCTACCGGCAGATCGCCGACCGGCTCGTGCTCTCGCACCGGACCGTCCAGAACCACGTCCAGAACACGCTCCAGAAGCTCCAGCTCCACAACCGGGTAGAACTGGTGCGATATGCGATCGAGCAGGGGCTCGACGCGGACTAAACTCGGTGGGTCGAGGCATTGGCCTCGGCGCGTCCCCATCACTCCCGGAGGTTCTGCCATGTCGATGTCCGCCCTGGGCGAGCCGTGCGTTCTGCTCAAGCTGGGCGAGATCGTCCTCAAAGGTAAGAACCGCGACATTTTCGAACGCCGCCTGGTCGACAACATCCGCGAAGCCGTCAAGGAGCTCGGCCTCAAGCTCGACGTGCGCAAGCGGCACGGCGTCATCGCGATCTTCCTGCCCGACGGTGCCACGGCCGAACAGTCGGAGACCGTGGCCAAGCGCGTCGCCGACGTGCCCGGCCTGGTCTGGATCCACTCGGCCTGGCGGGTCGCCAAGGACCCCGACGCCGTGCTCAAGGCGAGCCTGGAGCTGGTGTCCGAGCGCGAGGAGGTCAAGCGCGGAGCGACGTTCGCGGTGCGCTCGCGCCGCCGCGACAAGCGCTTCCCGCTGCGCTCCAACGAGCTCGACCGGCTGGTCGGCGGCGCCATCAACGACGAGTACGGCCTGCCCGTCAACCTGAAGAACCCGGAGCTGACGATCTCCATCGAGGTCGACAAGGACGAGGTGTTCGTCTTCACCGGCGGCATCCCCGGCCAGGGCGGCCTGCCGGTCGGCAGCAGCGGCCGGGCGCTGGTGCTCATGTCGGGCGGCATCGACTCGCCGGTGGCCGCCTACCGGATGATGCGCCGCGGCCTGCACGTCGACTTCCTGCACTTCTCGGGCATCCCGTTCACCACGTCCGAGTCGATCTACAAGGCGTACGCGCTGGTCAGGAAGCTCGACCGGTTCCAGGGCCGGTCGCGGCTGTGGGTGGTGCCGTTCGGCAAGGCCCAGCAGTCGATCCGCACGTCCGGCCAGGACCGGCTCGCGGTGATCGCCCAGCGCCGGCTCATGCTCAAGACGGCCGAGGAGGTCGCGCACCGCATCCGCGCCGCCGCCCTGATCACCGGTGATGCCCTGGGCCAGGTCTCCTCCCAGACGCTGACCAACATCACGGCCCAGGACCACGCGGTCGAGCTGCCGATCCTGCGCCCGCTGGTGGGCTGGGACAAGACGGAGATCATGGCCGAGGCCCGGCGCATCGGCACGCTGGAGATCTCCGAGCTGCCCGACGAGGACTGCTGCACGCTGCTGGCCCCCAAGCGGGCCGAGACGCGCGCGAAGATCGAGGACCTCAAGCAGATCGAGAAGCGGCTGGACGCCGAAGAGCTGGCCGTCCAGCTCGCCGACTCGATCCAGGAATACAAGCTCTGAGCCGGCGAGGGAGTGCCGTCGTCTGGAGGAGGAGCCCGCGAGGGAGTGCCGTCGTCTGGAGGAGGAGCGCCGGGAGCGTAGCGACCAGAGCGACGGGGGAAGGCGGCGGCGTTTGGCGACCGAGCCGCCTCACGGAGTGCGGCAAATAAGCACGGTCAGGACGCGTCCACCCTGAACGGGTCGTGCTCGGCGAGCAGCTTGTCCAGGCGGGCCTGGTCGACGCGGGTGCTGACCCCCGACAGCTCCTGACGGTCGCGTACGACCTTGCTGAGGGTGATGGTCGAGGTGATGACGTACAGGACGCCCAGGGCGAGGAAGGCCCTGATCCACCCGGAGGCCGGGAGGTAGACCAGGGCGAGCACCACGGACGACACGGAGACCCCGAACGACAGGATGGCCTGGACGTAGTAGGCGGTGGTCTGGGTGGGTTGGATGGGCTTCGTCATGTCGACCATCATCAGACTGGGCGACATGTCGGCACATGGGGTTACGTACTCAAGTTACTCATGAGTACGGCCGACCGGGCGCGTGGTGCCGGCCGTACTCATCCCAGGCGGATCAGACCGTCAGCGCGGCGGCGGCGCTCTTGCCGAGCAGCGGCGGGAAGTCCCGCATGACCTGGGCCAGCTCGCCCAGATCGGTGTCGACCAGCGCCTGCGGACCGTCGACGATCGCCTGCTCGGGATGCGGGTGCACGTCGATGATGACGCCGTCGGCGCCCACGGCGATCGCCGCCCGCGTCAGCGGCAGCACCAGGCCACGCTGGCCGCCCGAGTGCGACGGGTCGACGATCACCGGCAGGTGCGACAGCCGCTGCGCCACCGGCACCGCCGAGACGTCGAGGGTGTTGCGCGTGGCGGTCTCGAACGTCCGGATACCGCGCTCACACAGCACGATGTCGAGGTTGCCGCGCCGCGCGATGTACTCGGCGGCCATCAGCCACTCCTCGATCGTCGAGCTCATGCCGCGCTTGAGCATGACCGGCCGGCCCGCGGCGCCGACCGCCTGCAGCAGCGCGAAGTTCTGCGCGTTGCGGGTGCCGACCTGCAGCATGTCCGCGTACGAGGCGACCAGGGCGACGTCCTGCGCGTCGACCACCTCGGTGACGATCGGCAACCCCGTCTCCTCGCGCACGTCAGCGAGGATGCGCAGGCCCTGCTCGCCCAGCCCCTGGAAGGCGTACGGCGAGGTGCGGGGCTTGAAGGCGCCGCCGCGCAGCAGGGTCGCGCCCGCCGCCATGGCCATCCTGGCCGCCTCCAGCGTCTGCTGGGGCGTCTCCACCGCGCACGGCCCCGCGATCAGCGTCACGGTGCCGGGGCCGATCGGCACGCCGCCCACGTGGACCGTGGAGCGTTCGGGATGGTTCTCCCTGCTCACCAGCTTGTACGGGGTGCTCACCCGCATCACCTCGCGCACCCCCGGCATGCCCCGCAGGCTCGCCTCGTCGAGCTGGGTCACATCGCCCACCAGCCCGACGATCGTGCGCCGTACACCCCTGCTCACGAACGCCTCTACCCCGGCCGCCTGGACGACCGCGACGATCGACGCGATGTCATCCCCGGTTGCCTCCTGGCCCATCACGATCACCATCTGCTGCTCCTTTGATCAAGCGCGGAAAAAGCCCTGGAAACGCCGAAAGGCCCCGGGTCCATGTGGACCCGGGGCCTTTCGTTCGCCTGTCTGCTAGCGCAGCGTCAGGTGGCGAACGGACACGGGTCCGTCGCCATACCAAAACACGAACGCTTTACGCATAGTCGCCATCGTAGCGCACCGCACCCGCGCGCAAGGCAGACACAGGCCGATGGCAGGATGGCCCAAGACCACGGAAACCGGCGAGGGGAGTGTACGTGGAGGAATCGCGGCTGCCTCCGGGCCAGTACGTCCCGCGCGGCCGGCCGGTGATCCACTACGGCAGGGTGCCGCAGTTCCGGCCCGAGAGCTGGGACTTCCGTGTCTTCGGAGCCACCGCCTCGGGCGAGGAACACCGCTTCACCTGGCCGGAGTTCGAGAGCCTGCCCCGCACCGGCGTCATCGCGGATTTCCACTGCGTCACCAAGTTCTCGATCATGGGCAACGAGTGGCGGGGCGTCAGCCCGGCGACGATCGTCGCGGCGGCCCCGCCCGACCCGGGCGTGCGGCACGTGATGATCTGGGCCGAGTACGGCTACAGCGCCAATCTCCGGATGTCCGACTTCATCGCCTCGGACACGCTGTTCGCCATGGAGCTGGACGACAAGCCGATCAGCGCCGACCGGGGCTTCCCCGTACGCGCCGTCGTGCCCCATCTGTACGCCTGGAAAAGCGTCAAATGGGTGCGGGCCATCGAGTATCTCCTCGAAGATCGCCGAGGCTTCTGGGAGGAACGCGGCTACCACAACGTGGCCGATCCCTGGCGCGAGCAACGCTACTCCTACCAGGAAGAACCCGGGGAGGGCCCTCCGTAGGGTTTCCGCCCGAACACGGTCCGTTGTTGGCTACGGTTGCCCGCATGTCGACCACCGCGTGCGTGGTGCTGTCCTGCCTGACCTTCGTCCTCGGCTACGTCGTCGCCCTGGTGCCGCGGGGACGCCGGGAGCCGCGCGAGCCGTCCGGGCCTCCCGCGGGTGACTGGAGGGACGAGGCGACCTACACGGCGCTGCACATCGCGGCCCTGGCGGCACCCTCGCTGCGCGCCGGGCTGAACCGCGACTCGGCTCGCAAGGCGGTACGCCATCTGCACGCCCTGCTCGGCACCTACGCCGTCGCGATCACTTCGACCGAGGCGGCGCTGGCCTGGGACGGCCCGTGCACCGACGAGGTGCTCACCTACGCGCGCACCGCGCTGGCGTCCGGGCGGCCGCAGGTGTTCGCCGGGGAGCCGTACGGCGCGGTCGTGGTGCCGCTGCTCGTCGACGGCAAGCTCGTCGGCACGCTGGCGGCCTTCGACCAGGAGGTGAGCGCGGCGCTGGTGCGCACTGTCACCGAGGTCGGCCGGTGGGTGTCGGGCCAGCTGGAGCTGGCCGAGCTCGACACCTCGCGGCGGCGCGCGCTGGAGGCGGAGATGCGCGCCCTGCGGGCGCAGATCTCGCCGCACTTCATCTACAACGCGCTGACCACGATCGCCTCGTTCGTCCGCACCGATCCGGCGCGGGCCCGGGAGCTGCTGCTGGACTTCGCCGACTTCGCCCGTTACGCGCTGCGCCGGGCGCATGACTTCACCACCCTGGCCGACGAGCTGACCTGCGTCGACCGCTACCTGCTGCTGGAGCGGGCGCGTTTCGGCGACCGGCTGCGCTTCAGCGTGCAGGTGGCGCCGGAGGTGCTGCCGGTGCCGGTGCCGTTCCTGTGCCTGCAACCGCTGGTGGAGAACGCGATCAAGCACGGCATGGGCAGCCGCGGCGGTGTCGGGCAGGTCCGCGTGGTGGCCCGCGACGCCGGGCCGGAGGCGCACATCACCGTCGAGGACGACGGCACCGGCATGGATCCGGAGCACGTCAGGCGGGTGCTCGACGACGACCCGAGGCGCGAGGGCAACGGCATCGGCCTGGCCAACGTGGACGTGCGGATGCGCCAGATCTACGGCGACGGCTACGGGCTGGTGGTGGAGACGGCGCTGGGCTCGGGCACCACCGTGCGGCTCCGCGTGCCCAAGTCGCGCCTCAGCTCTCTGTAGTCAATTATTCGCGCTGCGTGCGCAAGTGGGTTGTGACCTCAGCGTTATTAAGGCAGCGTGGTGGTCATGCTGCGTGTGCTGGCCGTCGACGATGAGGTGCCCGCTTTGGAAGAACTGGCCTACTTGCTGCGCAAGGACGCCAGAGTGGAACGGGTCACGACCGCGAGCGACGGCGTCGCGGCCCTGCAGGAGATGGTCCAGATGATCGGGACCGGCGAGCGGCTCGACGGGGTGTTCCTCGACATCCGGATGCCCGGCATCGACGGGCTCGACCTGGCCAAGCTCGTCGGCGGATTCCCCAGCCCGCCCAGGCTGGTGTTCGTCACGGCGCACGAGGATTGCGCGGTGCGGGCGTTCGAGCTGGAGGCCGTCGACTACCTGCTGAAACCGGTCCGGGCCGAGCGGCTGGCCGAGGCGGTGCGCAGGCTGGAGGTGGCCGTGGCGCCGCCCGCCGAGCCGGCCCTCGACGACGTGATCCCGGTTGAGCTGAGCGGGATCACCAGGTTCGTCCCGCAGCAGGCGGTCTGGTACGCCGAGGCGAAGGGCGACTACGTACGCCTGCACACGGTCGACGGCAGCTACCTCGTCCGCATGTCCCTGGCGGCGCTGGAGCGGCGCTGGGCCGACGCGGGGTTCATCCGGGTGCACCGCAGCACCCTCGTCTCCGCCAGGCACGTGAGCGAGCTCAGGTTCGAGGGCGGCAGGGTGATGCTGACCGTCGGCACCCAGACGCTCCAGGTGAGCAGGCGGCACAGCCGCCAGGTGCGCGAGCAGCTGGTACGCCAGCATCGCGGCGCCATTTCCTAGCCCGTCACCGACCCGTTGTGCCGCCCGTTTCCCGGGTGGGGTGGGCGTGAACGCGGGGAGTGTGAACGGCCGCCCGCGCGGTTCGCCGCGCCGGGCGATTTCTCCGTGATGGTGGCGAGTTCCCTGGTCACACCGGGTCGGGTGGCTCTGTGGCGTCCGGACGGCCGTCGTGTCCGGGATCGCGGGGCCGCGGAAGTGACCGTTCGTCGTGCCGGAACCGCCGTTCGTCGTACCAGCACGCTCCGTATGGCGATGACTACAGACCGTTCGACGAGCTGTCCGTAAACGGGGGTTCGCCCGCAAGATCGCGACCGTAGTGTTTGCGCATCGGAAGCCACCCGGCGCATCGGGGGGGACGAGCCGAAAGGCTCGCTGATTAGTCTGATGCGTCGGATCCTCCGGTGACCGCGCAGGTCACCACGGCTGTCGGGCCCTCTACCGGGGGGCAGGGCCCGCCTGCCGAGCACGTGTGGGACGCCCGCTGTGGCCGCGGAAAGGACCGCGATCCGGCTTACGGGGGTGGCCGGATCGCGAGAGCGGGCGTCCCGACACGTGCGCCAAGGCCCAACAGGGCCGACTCACGTGCACCAACGCTCAGCTGGGCCTGGCGCAGAGCTACGGCTCGTCGCGGAGCTTCTTGAGGGTGGCGATGTCCTCGCGGTGCTTGTCGGCCTTCCCCGGCGTCTCGATGCAGATCGGTACGCCCGCCACGGCTGGGTGCCGCATCAGGTCGGCGAACGGCTGGGCGCCGATGTGCCCCGCGCCGATGTTCTCGTGGCGGTCCTTCTTCGAGCCGCACACGTCCTTGGAGTCGTTGGCGTGGATCAGCTTCAGCCGCCCCGGCGCGATCGCGTGCAGCGCGTCGAACGTCTCCTTGACCCCGCTCGCCGCGACCAGGTCGTGCCCGGCCGAGAACGCGTGGCAGGTGTCGAGGCAGATGCCGGCCCGCGGGTGCCAGTCGAGCGCCGCCAGGTAGGGCTCCAGATCCTGCACCGTGGCGCAGAGCATCGCCCCCTGGCCCGCCATCGGCTCCAGCAGCAGGTCGGGGCCGCCCTCGGGGATCTCGTCGAGCAGCGGCAACAGGTGCTCGCGCAGCTGGCGCATCGCGTCGTCGCGCGGCTGCGTCACCGCCGAGCCCGTGTGCACCACGACTCCCTTGGCGCCGACCTCGGCGCCGCGGCGCAGCGTGTAGCGGACGAGCGCGATGGTGCCGGCCACCGTCTCGGGGTTGGGGGAGCCGAAGTTGGCCAGGTAGGGCACATGCACGAAGGTATCGACACCCGAGGCGGCCAGCGCGGCGTCCTCTTCGGGCTTGCCCGGCGTGAGCGCCCAGGCGCGCGGGTTGGTGACGAACACCTGGATCATCTCGGCGCCGATCTCGGCCATGTACGCGAGACCGCCCGTCGCCAGGCCGCCCGCGACGGAGACGTGCCCGCCGATGAGAGAGGTTGGGGTCATGATGCCTAACAGTTTAGGCGGGCGGCGGAGCGGGCCGGCCGGACGGGATATGCGGCGAGCTTGGAGCATGACACGAAAAGTCCTAGCCAACCGCTGGGCCACTTGAGAGTTCTTGCGGATGGACCGGGCACCAGGCGGGTGTGTGTACTGCTGCTATGCCCAACACGCTCACCGGTCTGGCCGGGTTCAACGCCCGGGAGGACATCGAGGCGGAGCTGCTCGCCTGCTGCGCCTCCCGCGCCTTCGCCAGGTCCGTCGCGACCCGGCGCCCCTACAGTGACCCGGACCGCCTCGCCGCCGCCGCGGACGCGGCCGTACGCGACCTGGCCTGGCCCGACGTACTCGAAGCGCTCAGCGCCCACCCCAGGATCGGGGAGCGCGCCGAGAGCGCCTGGTCCAGGCAGGAGCAGTCGGGCGTGGAGGACGACACGCGCGCCGAGCTGGCCGAGGGCAACCGGGCCTACGAGGACCGTTTCGGCCACGTCTACCTGATCTGCGCCACCGGCCTGACGGGCGTGGAGATGCTGGCCAGGCTGCGCGAACGCCTGCTCCACGACGAGGAGACCGAACGCGCCACCGTTCGCGACGAGCTGGCCAAGATCACCAGGCTGCGGCTGGTCAAGCTGCTGGAGGGGTCCTGATGAGCTTCTCCACGCACGTCCTGAACGCCGTCACCGGCCGCCCCGCGGCGGGAGTGGCCGTACGGCTGGAGTACGAGGGCCAGGTCGTGGCCGACGGCCGCACCGACGCCGACGGCCGGATCAAGGGCTGGAACCCCGGCGCCGGCGTCCACCGGGTGGTCTTCGACACCGGCGCCTACCTGGCCGACACGTTCTACCCCGAGGTCGTCATCACCTTCACCGTGACGGACCCGGCCGCGCACTATCACGTGCCGCTGCTGCTCAGCCCGTTCGCCTACTCCACCTACCGAGGGAGCTAGAACGTGCCCGACGTCATCCTGGGGCCCAACCGCTACGGCAAGGCGGAGACCAGGCTCGTCCGTGTCGTCCGGGAGGGCGACGTCCACCACCTCAAGGACCTGAGCGTCAGCTCCTCACTCTCCGGCGACATGACGGCAGTCCACCTGACCGGCGACAACGCCACCGTGCTGCCGACCGACTCGCAGAAGAACACCGTCTACGCCTTCGCCAAGAAGCACGGCGTCGACCAGATCGAGGACTTCGCGCTGCTGCTGGCCAGGCACTACGTCGCGTCGCAGCCGTCGATCGACCACGCCAGGGTGGAGATCGAGGAGTACGCCTGGGAGCGGATCGGCGGCGACCGGCCGCACTCGTTCGCGCGCAAGGGCGGCGAGGTGCGCACCTGTGTCGTCCACCATGACCGGGACGGCCGCACCACCGTGGTCTCCGGCCTGAAGGACCTGGTCGTGCTCAACTCGACGGGCTCGGAGTTCCACGGCTACATCCAGGACGAGTACACCACGCTGCCGCCGACCACCGACCGCGTCCTCGCCACCGCCGTCGCCGCCCGGTGGCGCCACGCTTCAGAAGGGTCCGCGTACGGCAAGTCGTACGAGGAGGTCCGGCGCTGCCTGCTTGAGACGTTCGCCGACACGCACAGCCTGTCGCTGCAGCAGACGCTGTACGCGATGGGAAAACGGGTACTGGACACCCGAGGCGAGGTCTGCGAGATCAGGTTCGCGATGCCGAACAAGCACCACTTCCTGGTGGATCTCTCGCCGTTCGGCCTGGACAACGACAACGAGGTCTACTTCGCGGCCGACCGCCCCTATGGCCTGATCGAGGGCGGCGTACTGCGCGAGGACGCCCCTGACGCCGCATTCGCCTGGGAGTAGAACGATGGAATTCCTGCGCCCCACGACATGGGACGAGGCGCTGGCCGCCAAGGCGGACCGGCCCGGGGCCGTGCCCATCCAGGGTGGCACCGACGTGATGGTCGAGATCAACTTCGACGCGCGACGGCCGGAGGCGCTGCTGGACCTGACCCGCGTGCCCGAGTTGCGTACCTGGTCCCTGGAGGACGGCCGCTACCGGGTGGGGGCCGCCGTGCCGTACACCACGATCATCGAGGAGCTCGGCGGCCCGCTGCCGGGACTGGCGCAGGCGTCGCGGACGGTCGGCTCGCCGCAGATCCGCAACCGCGGCTCGGTCGGCGGGAACCTCGGCGCGGCCTCGCCCGCCGGGGACAGCCACCCGCCGCTGCTGGCCGCCGGGGCGGTGATCGAGGTGGAGTCGCGCGACGGCGGCGTCAGGATGATCCCCGCGCACGAGTTCTACCGTGGCGTCAAGCGGTCCGCGCTGCGGCCGGATGAGCTGATCAGGGCCGTCCACCTCGAACCCGCCACCGGCCCCCAATACTTCTCCAAGGTCGGCACCCGCAACGCCATGGTCATCGCGGTGTGCTCGTTCGCGGTCGCGCTGCATCCCGGGGAGAGGCGGGTCGGCACCGGCCTCGGATCGGCCGCGCCCACGCCGCGCAGGGCGCTGGAGGCCGAGGAGTTCCTGCGCCGCGAGCTCGACTGGAACGCCCGGCTCGACCCCGCCGTGCTGAAGCGGTTCGGCGAGCTGTGCGCTCAGGCCGCCTCGCCGATCGACGACGTGCGCGGCACCGCCGACTACCGCAGGCACGCCATCGGCGTGATGGCCCGCCGCACGCTGACCTGGGCCTGGAACGACTACCGAGGAAGGAGGGCCGCCTGATGCGCGTCACCTTCACCGTCAACGGCCGCGAGGAGTGCGCCGACGACGTGTGGGAGGGCGAGAGCCTCCTGTACGTGCTGCGCGAACGGGTCGGCCTGCCCGGCTCCAAGAACGCCTGCGAGCAGGGCGAATGCGGATCGTGCACGGTCTACCTCGACGGTACGCCGGTCTGCGCCTGCCTGGTCGCCGCCGGGCAGGCCGAGGGCCGCCAGGTGCGTACCGTCGAGGGCCTGGCCGACGGCGACCGGCTCGACCCCGTGCAGGAGGCGTTCGTCGAGAGCGGCGCCGTACAGTGCGGCTTCTGCACGCCCGGTCTGATCGTGCAGACGCACGACCTGCTCGAGCGCGTCGACCGGCCGTCAGACGCGGAGATCCGCGAGGCCCTCGCGGGGAACCTGTGCCGCTGCACCGGCTACGAGAAGATCCTGGACGCGGTACGGCTGGCGGCGGAGCGAAAGGCGGTGACCAGGTGACCTCTCCGACGCAGCCCGGCTCTGTGCAGATCGACAACGTCTACATCGCGCCTGTTGCCGGGCCGGAGGTCGAGTCCGGATATATCCGTATCGAGGGTGATCTGATCACCGGCCTCGGCCCCATGGCCGATGCGCCCGCCACCCCGCCGGCCACCCGGATCGACGGCACCGGCTGCCTGGCCACGCCCGGCCTGGTCAACACCCACCACCACCTCTACCAGTGGGCCTCGCAGGGCCTGGCCCAGGACGCGACCCTGTTCGAGTGGCTGGTGACCCTCTACCCCGTGTGGGCCGCCATGGACGCCGAGGTCGTCAGGGGCGCGGCCGGGGCGGGGCTCGGCCACCTGGCCCTGTCCGGCTGCACCACCTCCAGCGACCACCACTACGTCTTCCCCAAGGGCCGCGGCGACCTGCTCGCCGCCGAGATCGAGGCGGCGCGCGAGCTGGGCATCCGCTTCCACCCGGCACGCGGCTCCATGGACAGGGGCGAGTCGCAGGGCGGCCTGCCCCCGGACGTCGTCGTCGAGCGGCTCGACGAGATCCTCGCCGCCACCGCCGAGGCCGTCGACGTCTACCACGACCCGTCGTTCTCCTCGAAGCTGCGGATCGCGGTGGCGCCCTGCTCGCCGTTCTCGGTGAGCGGTGAGCTGATGACCGAGGCCGCCGCCCTCGCCCGCGACCGGGGAGTCCGCCTGCACACCCACCTGGCCGAGACGCTGGACGAGGAGGAGCACTGCCGCGCGCAGTTCGGCATGCGGCCCGTCGAGTACATGGACAAGCTCGGCTGGCTCGGCCCCGACGTCTGGTTCGCGCACGCGGTGCACCTCAGCGACTCCGACATCGGCAAGCTCGCCGCCACCGGCACCGGCTCCGCGCACTGCCCCTCCTCGAACGGCCGGCTCGGCGCCGGGATCGCCAGGGTCTCGGAGATGCTCCGCCGCGGCGCGAACGTCGGCCTCGGCGTGGACGGCAGCGCCTCCTCGGAGCTGACCACGCTGTCCGGCGAGATGCGGCAGGCACTGCTGTTCCAGCGAGCCGTGTACGGTTCGGGCGCACTGACCGCCCGGCAGGCCCTCGAACTCGCCACGCTCGGCGGAGCCCGCAACCTCGGCCGTGAGGGCGAACTGGGCACGCTGGAGGCGGGCAAGCTCGCGGACATCGCGCTGTGGCGGGTGGACGGGCCGTTCGCCTCGGCGGTGACCGACCCGGTCTGCCGCCTGGTCTTCGCCACCCGCCAGCCGCCGCTGGCCCGGCTGCTGGTCGGCGGCGAGACGGTCGTCGAGGACGACGAGCTCAGGACAGTCGCCCATGACGCCGTCGGCCGCGCGGGGGTTGAGGCCCACCGCCGCCTGATCAGGCTGGCCGAGAAGCATGGCATCACCGCCGCCAAGGAGATCCACCGGTGACCATGCCCGTCTGTCGAGAATCACGCACCGGACGCCAGTTCGAGGCGTCATCCGCCGGGATGTGATGATGAATCGTCGCGTCTCCCCGGAGGCGGGGCCGTTCGCCGTTCGTCACCGTGTGGGAGTTCGTAGTGGTTGAGCATGTGCTCGTTGCCCCCGACAAGTTCAAGGGGTCGCTGACCGCCGCCGAGGTGGCGGCCCATGTGTCGGCGGGGCTGGGCGTTCCGGCGATAGAGCTGCCGGTGGCCGACGGGGGAGACGGCACCGTGGACGCGGTCGTGGCCTGTGGCTTCACGCGCGTCTCCCGCCAGGTCACCGGGCCCACGGGCGAGCCCGTCCAGGCTTCGTACGCGCGGCGCGGAGACACCGCCGTCGTCGAGCTCGCCGAGGCGTCCGGCCTGCGCCGCCTTCCCGGCGGGCTCGAGCCGCTCACCGCCACGAGCTACGGCACCGGCGAGCTCATCGCCGACGCGATCCGCCAGGGCGCCAAGCGCGTCGTGCTGGGCCTGGGCGGCAGCGCCTGCACCGACGGGGGCGCGGGCATGGCGCAGGCGCTCGGCGCCCGCTTCCTCGACGCTCAGGGCGACGAGCTCGAGTACGGCGGAGCCGCCCTGGGCAGGCTCGACCGCATCGACATCTCCGGTTTCACGGATATGTCGGGCATTGAGGTAGTGGTGGCCAGCGACGTCGACAACCCGCTCCTCGGTCCGCACGGCGCCGCGGCGGTCTACGGTCCGCAGAAGGGCGCGACCCTGGAGGACGTGCCGGTCCTGGACCGGGCGCTCGGCCGCCTCGCCGCCGTCGCCACTCGTACACACGGTCTCGCGGGCGCCGTCGAGCACGACGACATGCCCCGCCCGATGGGCGTCGCCGGGGCTCCGGGCGCGGGGGCCGCGGGTGGCGTGGGGTTCGCGGCGCTGGCGTTCCTGCACGCCGAGGTTCAGCCGGGCATCGACTACCTGCTCGACCTGCTCGGGTTCGGTGAGCACGTCAAGGGAGCCCGTCTGGTGATCACCGGCGAGGGCTCGCTGGATGAGCAGTCGCTGCGCGGCAAGGCCCCTGTCGGCGTCGCCCAGGCGGCCGCCCGGGCGGGCGTGCCGGTGGTCGCCGTGTGCGGTCGCCGTACCCTGTCCGACGCCGAGCTCCGGGCGGCCGGCATCGAGGCCGCCTACGCCCTCACCGACCTGGAGCCCGACCCGGCCCGCTGCATGGCCGACGCCGCCGCGCTCCTCGAACGCCTGGCCGCCAAGCTCGCCGCCGACCGCCTCTGACCGGAGTTGATATGAGCGGCTATGACCTCGTGGTTCGATCGCGCAGGACCGTCACGCCCGACGGTGAGCGGGCCGCCTCGGTGGCCGTCCGTGACGGCCGGATCGCCGCGGTCGGCTCGTACGGTGAGGCCATCGAGGCGGCCGAGGACATCGACCTGCGTGACCTCGCGCTGCTGCCCGGCCTGGTCGACACCCACGTGCACGTCAACGAGCCGGGCCGTACGCACTGGGAGGGGTTCGCCTCGGCCACCAGGGCGGCCGCCGCCGGCGGGGTCACCACGATCGTGGACATGCCGCTCAACTCGCTCCCGCCCACCGTCACCGTGGACGCGCTCGACGCCAAGCTGCGCGCCGCCGACGGGCAGTGTCACGTGGACGTCGGCTTCTGGGGCGGCGCGATCCCCGGCAACGTCAAGGACCTGCGCCCCCTGCACGACCGCGGGGTCCACGGTTTCAAGTGCTTCCTGTCGCCGTCGGGCGTGGAGGAGTTCCCGCCGCTCAGCCCTTCGGAGGTACGCCAGGCGCTCACGGAGCTCGCCGGGTTCGACGGCCTCATGGTCGTACACGCCGAGGACCCGGCGTTGCTGGCCGAGCCGGCGGGCCCGACGTACCGCGAGTTCGTGGACTCCCGGCCGGGCGCGGCCGAGCGCAGCGCGGTCGAGCAGGTGATCCGGCTGGCCAGGGAGACCGGCGCCCGGGCGCATATCCTGCACGTCTCCAGCGCCGACTGCCTGGAGCCGCTGGCCGCCGCCCAGGCCGAGGGGGTACGCGTCACCGCCGAGACCTGTCCCCACTACCTGACCCTGGCCGCCGAACAGGTGCCCGAGGGCGAGACCGCCTACAAGTGCTGCCCGCCGATCCGCTCCGCCGCCAACCGCGACCGGCTCTGGGGCGGGCTGGCGAGCGGCGTGCTGAGCTGCGTCGTCTCCGACCACTCGCCCGCACCGGCCGACCTCAAGGTGCCCTCGTTCGCGGCGGCCTGGGGCGGCATCGCCTCGCTCCAGCTCGGCCTGCCGGCCGTGTGGACCGAGGCGTCGCGCCGCGGTCACGGGCTGGCCGACGTGGTGCGCTGGATGTCCACCCAACCAGCCGCTATGGCCCATATTTCTGGGAAAGGCGCGATAAAGGTGGGCAACGATGCTGATCTGGTGGCTTTCGATGCCACGGCCGTCAACCCGGTCGACGCGGCCCGGCTCCACCACAAGAACCCGGTGACGCCCTACCACGGCCACCTCCTCAAGGGCGCCGTCCTTACCACCTGGCTCCGCGGCCGGCCCACCGACGGCGTACCGCACGGAGCCTTCCTGTTGGGAGAGCAGTAGATGCCCGGCTTCACCGACCTGCCCGACCTCGCCCTGCGCAGCCTCGGCGGCTCGGTGGTCGCCGCCAGCGACGAGTCCTTCGCCGAGAAGGAGAGCCTGATCCGGCCGGGACGCCCCGGCTTCCAGGCGGAGACGTTCGGCAGCAAGGGCCAGGTCTACGACGGCTGGGAGACCCGGCGCCGGCGCGAGCCCGGCCACGACTGGGCGATCGTCCGGCTCGGCCTGCCGGGGGTCGTCCGCGGCGTGGTGATCGACACGGCCTGGTTCAAGGGCAACTACCCGCCCCACGCCTCGGTCGAGGCCGTAGCCGTGGACGGCTACCCGTCGCCCGCCGAGCTCGCCGACGCTGACTGGGTGGAGATCGTGCCGAGGAGCGACCTCAAGGGGGACGCCGAGCACGCTTTCGAGGTGACCGACGACTCCCGTTACACGCACGTCCGGCTGAACATGTATCCCGACGGCGGGATCGCCCGGCTGCGCGTGCACGGCGAGGTACGGCCGGACCTGTCCCTCTACGACGGGCTCAGCCTCGACCTGGCCGCCCTGGCGAACGGGGGGCGGGTCATCGCCTGCTCCAACGAGTTCTACTCGGCGCCCGACAACGTCCTGGCCCCCGGCCTGGCCCGCCACCAGGCGGAGGGCTGGGAGACCGCGCGGCGGCGCGAGGCCGGGAACGAATGGCTGGTCATCCGGCTCGCCGCGCGCGGCGTCATCCGGCTGGCCGAGATCGACACCACGAACCTGCTGTTCAACGCGCCCGGCTGGGTGTCACTGACCGGCTACGACGGTGACCGTGAGGTCGAACTGCTGGCCAGGACGCGGCTGCAGCCCGACACCCCGCACCGGTTCCGTCTGGAGCACGCCGGGCCGGTCACGCGGGTGCGCGTCGACATCTATCCCGACGGGGGGCTGGCAAGGGTCCGGCTACACGGCAACCTCGCCTGACGGCCCTCGCCTGGCCGCCGCCCGGCCGTCGGGTCACTGCCAGAGGACGATTGCCGGGTTACTGCCAGAGGACGACCACCGCGCCGGGCGGCCGCTCGCTGTTGCCCGCCGGGCGCTGGAACCGTACGACTCCATCCTTCGTGAGCTTGCGGATCTGCACCTTGAAGCCGAGCCCCTGTAACTCGTTCCTGGCGTCGTTGACGTTCTTGCCCACCACCGACGGGACGAGCTGGAACTCCTGGTCGTCACGCGCCTCGTTGTCCTCGTTGTCACCGCCGAACCAGTCCCAGAAGTCGGTCTGGCACCGGGCCACCGTGATCATGGCCTGCGCGCCCTTGTTGACCTCGGCCTTGGCCTTGGGCGCCTGCGCGATCACCGTGCACGGCTCGGCCCGGTCGTCGACCTCGTTGACCTGCACCTGGAAGCCCTGGGTGCCGAGGTAGCTGGCCGCCTCGTCCTTGGGCATGCCGCTGACGTCGGGCATCACGAGCCCCGCGCTGACGTAGAGGTTGACCTTCGAGTTCTCCTTGACCTTCTCGCCCACGTCGGGCGAGGTGCGGATCACCTTGCCGCGGTCGATCTCCTGGTTGGCCTGCCGGCTGACGCGGTTGACGTCGAGCCCGGCCTTGCCGATCGCGGTGCGGGCCTCGGGCTCGGTCATGCCCTCGACGTTGGGCACCAGCACCCGCTTCGGGCCCAGCGAGGGCACCAGCGTGAGGGCCGCGCCCCGTTCGACCTCGACGTTGCGTCCCGGGTCGGTCCTCAGTACGAGGCCCTCGGCCACCTTCTCGTCGTGCTGGCCGGGCGCCGTCTTCACCTGGAAGCCCTGGGCGGAGGCGGCCTTCTGGGCAACCGCCAGGTCACTGCCGACCAGGTCGGGCACCGGCACATACGTGGTCTGCGAGAAGTACCAGCCCGTCAGCGCCACCGCCACCACCATGACCGCGGCGAGCGCGACCAGGAACCAGTTGGGCTTGAAACCGGCGCGCCGCGCGGGCAGCTCCTCGCGCGGCTGGATCATCGTGTGGTTCGGCACCACCTGCGTCATCGCGTGCGGCGCGGTGGCGGGGCCGGCGCTCGGCATCGAGTAGGGCATGGGGCGCACGCCGGACGCCCCCGCGTGCGTGGGCGGCGTCGTCGTACGGGGCAGCATGCGGTGCGCGTCGACGGCGGCCACCAGCATCGCGGTCGCGTCGGCGGGACGGTCGTCGGGGGAGCGGGCCGTGGCGTGCGTCACCAGCGTGTCGATCAGCGGTGGCACCTCCGGCACCACGGAGGACGGCGGCGGCACGGTGTCATGGACGTGGCGGTAGGCCACCGACATCGGCGTCTCGCCGTCGTAGGGCTGCTCGCCGGTCACCAGCTCGAACAGCATGATGCCCGCCGCATAGACGTCGCTGCGCACGTCGGCGCCGCCGGTCATGACCTGCTCGGGCGACATGTAGCCGATCGTGCCGATCATCACGCCGGTGCGGGTCTGGTTGGTCGCCTCGATCGCTCGGGCCAGGCCGAAGTCCACCACCTTGACCCGGCCGTCGTCGGTGAGCAGGACGTTCTCGGGCTTGACGTCGCGGTGCACCATGCCGGCCTGATGGGCCGCGCCCAAGGCCGCGAGCACCGGTATCATGATCTCCAGCGCCTCGCGGGCGGGCAGCCTGCCCCGGTCGCGCAGGGTGTCGCGGAGCGTCTTGCCGGGGACGTACTCCATCGACAGATAGACCACGTCACCGTCGGTGCCCTGGTCGAAGACGTGCACCACGTTGGGGTGCGAGAGGCTGGCCACAGACTTGGCCTCGCCGATGAACCGCCGCACGAACGCCGGGTCCTCGGCGAGCGAGCGATGCATGACCTTCAGCGCGACCGTGCGATCAAGCCGGACGTCGAGCGCCAGGTAGACGGTCGCCATACCGCCCCGCGCGATCCGGGACTCGATGCGATAACGCCCATCGAGCAGCCGTCCGACGAGAGGGTCCGCTGTCGTCGTGTCCACCCCGCTGAGTTTACGGGCGTTTTGCCACTGGCAAGGCCTGACCATCCGAAACCGATGCCGAGCCGTGCTCGTTGGAACGCGCCTATCTGGAACATAACCGGACATATCCTGTTTCGCCGGTTCCGCGTGATGTCGGTGACTACGGGTCTGTCCGGGGCCCCCGCGTGGCTACGGACCCGTCGGGGGTCTCCGCGTGGCTACGGACCCGTCGGGGGTCTCCGCGTGGCTACGGAGCCGTCCGGGGTTTTCGCGTGGCTATGGGCCCGTCGGGGAGGATGCCTCCGCGTAGCGGCGGCGGGGGATGCGGCCCGCCTGGTGGGCGAGCCGGCCCGCCTGGACGGCCGCTCTCATGGCCGTCGCCATCAGCTCCGGCCGCTGCGCCCTGGTGACGGCCGTGGCCAGGAGTACGGCGTCGCAGCCCAGCTCCATCGCCAGAGCGGCGTCGCTGGCCGTACCGATGCCCGCGTCGAGGATGACCGGCACCGAGGCCGCCTCCACGATGAGCTCGATGTTGTGCGGGTTGCGGATGCCGAGGCCCGAGCCGATCGGCGCGCCGAGCGGCATCACCGCCGCACATCCGGCCAGCTCCAGGCGACGCGCCAGCGCCGGGTCGTCCCCGATGTACGGCAGCACCACGAACCCGTCGGCCACCAGCCGTTCGGCCGCGTCGAACGTCTCGATCGGGTCCGGCAGCAGCGTCCGCTCGTCGGCGATGACCTCGAGCTTGACCCAGTTCGTGCCGAGCGCCTCCCTGGCCAGCCGGGCGGTCAGCACGGCGTCGCCCGCGGTGAAACAACCAGCGGTGTTGGGCAGGACCTTGATGCCGCGTTCGCGCAGCACGTCGAGCACCGAGCCGGGCGCACTGGGGTCGAGCCGCCGCATGGCGACGGTCGTCAGCTCGGTGCCGGACGCGACCAGCGCCTGGTCGAGCACCTCCAGCGACGGGGCGCCACCGGTGCCCATGATGAGCCGGGAGGAGAACTTCTCTCCGGCTATGAGGAGATCATCCACCTTGCACCGCCGTCAGCACTTCCATCCGGTCGCTGTCGCCGAGCGCCGTCGTCTCCCAGGCGCTCCGCGTCACCACCTCGTCGTTCACGGCCACGGCCACGCCGGTCGTGGCCGTGGTGAGCGTGAGTACGGCCTGCGCCACGGTGGTGCCGTCGGGCACCTCGTGCGGGGCCCCATTGATGGTCACATTCATGAAATATCCCGATACCTCAGCGGCGAGCACAGCTCCGCGAGCTCGCTCTCCTCGCCCAGCAGAATGGCCGCCGTGAGCGGAGCCAGCAGCACCCCGCCCCGATGATGCCCAGTGGCCAGCACCAGCCCTGGCGTCCCGCTGGGCCCGATGAGCGGGACGTTGTCCGGTGTGCCCGGCCGCAGCCCCGCCACCACGTCGACGATCTCCAGCTCGGTGACGCCCGGCACCAGCTCGTGGGCGTCCCGCAGCAGCTCGTACAGTCCGCCCGCCGTCACCCTCGTGTCGAACCCCAGCTCCTCCTGGGTCGCCCCGACCACCAGCTCACCGTCACCCCTCGGCACCAGGTACACGGATTTCCCGTGGACCGTCCCGCGTACGCACCTGCCGAGCAGGGGCTGGGGGGAACGCAGCCGCATGATCTGCCCCTTGACCGGCCGTACCGGGACATCGACCAGCCCGGCACTCCACGCCCCGGCCGCCAGCACGACCCGCTCGCCCCGGATCTCATCGGGAATGTCCGCCTGCGGGCGGCTCTGGTCCGGGGGTGCGAGGCGTACGCCCACCACCTTGTCATCGTCCTGGACGTCGCCGTCCTGGAGCAGTTCGCTGACGCGAGCCCGGACGAGGGGGACGCCCAGGCGGTCGAGTGCGGCCAGGAGCGCGGCGGTGACCCGGCGCGGGTCCACCCAGGCGTCTCCACGGGCCAGCAGCCCACCGCGTACGGACGGCGCCAGCATGGGCTCCAGCCGACGGCACTCGCGCCCGGTCAGCCGCTCGACCGGTAGCCCCAGCTTCTCCATGAACGCGGCCAGCTCACCGAGCGCCGCCAGATCGTCGGCCCCGAACGCCACGGCCAGCGTCCCGTCGACCCGGAAGTCCAGCCCGGCCCGCGCGGCCTCACTGAGCCCGCTCACGACCGCTTCAGACGCCCCGGCCTCGTCAAGGCGGTTGGCGGCGGGTTTCGTACCGGCGTCGAGGCCGGCGTCGGTGGCGAGTTCGGAGGCGAAGGACGGCCAGCGGCGCAGTGCGGCGAGGCCCAGTCGGAGCAGCGGCTCCTCCGTGTAGGTGACCTCGCTCACCGGCGCCAGCATGCCCGCCGCCGCGTGCGAGGCCCCAGTGGCCGGAGCCGGATCGACCACGGTGACCGGCCGCCCCGAGCGGGACAGGCGCCAGGCGATGGACAGCCCGATGATCCCGCCGCCTACGACGATGTCCACGTCCGCTCCCTTCGCCGGCATGATCCGGATCAGGTGTCTTGCGGTCGAAGGCCCGGTGCAGCCTTCCTCTCAGCCCGGTAACGGCCGGACTCCCGCGCGTCTTACGTCTCCACCCTACGGCCTCGGCGCGACGTCCCGGCACGGGCCCCGTTATGGTCTTGAACGTGAATCATGTGGTGGTGGCAGGCGCCGGTCTGGCCGGTGTACGGAGTGTCGAGGCGCTGCGCGCGAAAGGGTTCGACGGCAGGATCACGCTGATCGGGCAAGAGCGGCACCGGCCGTACGACCGGCCACCCTTGTCGAAGGCGGTCCTGTCCGGCAGCAGCGACTCCAGCTTCGTCGACGCCGACCTCGCCGTGCTGGAGGTGGACTTCTGGCCGGGCGTCTCGGCCAAGGCGCTGCGTCCCGGCGTCGTGGAGACCACCGAGGGCGAGCTCGGCTACGACGGCCTGGTGATCGCCACCGGCGCCGAGCCGATCACGCTGCCCGGCGACGGCCGTCAGCATGTGCTGCGCACCCTCGACGACGCGCTTGAGCTGCGCGCCCGGCTCGTCAAGGGCGCCCACGTGGTGATCATCGGCGCCGGTTGGATCGGCGCCGAGGTGGCCACCGCCGCCCGCCGAGCCGGCTGCGAGGTGACCGTGATCGAGGCGGGCCCCGCCCCGCTCGCCCAGGCGGTCGGCCCTGAGATCGGCGCCCGCACCCAGGGCTGGTACGAGGGCATCGACCTGCGGCTGAACACCCTGGTCGGCTCCGTGGACGACGGCGGCGTCACACTCGCGGACGGAAGCCTCATCGAGGCGCACGTGGTCGTCACCGGCGTCGGAGTGCGCCCGACCGTCGGCTGGCTCGCGGGCTCCGGCGTCGACCTGGACAACGGCGTCGTCACCGACGAACACCTGCGCACCTCCCTGCCGAACGTCGTGGCCGTGGGCGACTGCGCCGCCTGGTGGTCGCGCCGGTTCGAGACCAGGCTGAGGGTCGAGCACTGGGACGCCGCGCTCAACTCGCCCGAGGTGGCCGCCGCCACGCTGCTGGGTGTCGAGGCCGCCTACGACCCGGTGCCCTATTTCTGGTCCGAGCAGTTCGGCCACATGGTCCAGTACGCGGGCCACCACCCGGCCGGAGATCGTCTCCTCTACCGAGGCGAACTCGGCGGAAAATGGTCGGCCTGCTGGCTCACCTCGGACGACACCCTGGCCGCGGTACTCGCCGTGGACCGGCCCCGAGACCTCGTCCAGGGCCGCAGAATCATCGAAGCCGGACACCGCGTAGACGCCGAACGCCTGGTAGATCCCGACCTCTCCCTACGGGACTGTGTTGTTTGAGCAAGCACGCCATGTGGTAGTTGTGGTTTCGTGACGCTTTCTGTTGCGCAGATCGACCGGGAGACCGACCAACTCGTCGCCGAGTGGCTCACTCTCCCCGAAGTGGCCGCGCGCCTAGACCTTTCGATAGGGCGGGCCAAGCAACTCCTCAAGGATCGGAAACTGCTCGGTGTGCGCCGGGGTGGTGGTGGGCCACAAGTGCCCGCGGTGTTCCTTGACGGAAAGGACGTGATGAAGGGTCTGCCCGGCACACTCTCCGTGCTGCGCGACTCCGGTTACGACGACATCGAGTCGCTGCGCTGGCTCTTCACTCCCGACGACTCCCTGCCCGGCTCGCCCGTCGACGCCATCAGGGCCGGTCGCCATACCGAGGTCAAGCGGCGTGCCCAAGCTCTCGCTTTCTGACGCCCGTCTCTACCTCTGCACGGACGGCCGTCGCGAACGCGGTGACCTGGCCGAATTCCTCGACGCGGTGCTGGCCGCGGGCGTGGACATCGTCCAGTTGCGGGAGAAGGGCCTGGAGGCGCGCGAAGAGCTCGCGCTCCTTGAGGTCTTCCGCGACGCCTGCGACCGGCACGGCCGGCTGCTGGCGGTCAACGACCGGGCCGACATCGCCTACGCCGCCCGGCCCGACGTGCTCCACCTGGGGCAGGACGATCTTCCGGTGAAGGTCGCGCGAGAGATACTCGGCGACGACGTCTTCATCGGACGGTCCACCCACTCCATCGCCGAGGCGTCCGCCGCGGCTGTGGAGGAGGGCGTCGACTACTTCTGCTGCGGTCCCGTCTGGCCGACGCCGACCAAGCCGGGCCGCCACGCGCCGGGGCCATCGCTGCTCCGGCACGCGGCCTCGCTCGGCACCGGGCGGCCGTGGTTCGGCATCGGCGGCATCGACCTGGGCAATCTCGACCAGGTCCGGTCGTACGGGGTCGAACGGGTCGTGGTGGTACGCGCCATCACGGAGGCCGACGATCCGGGCGCCGCGGCAGCGGAGTTCGCCAAGCGCCTGGCCGGCTGACAGACGCGCGCGAGCGCCGCCTGGCGCCCGCCGCACTCAGCTCATGCGTGAGGCGGCGGTGCGTACGCGCGGCCTCTCAGGCGTGCCTGAGGGGCAGTGTGGTGACTCAGGTCGTGCGTGAGGTGGCGGCCACGGCCAGGTCGGACAGGGCCGCGCGGGCCTCCGGTGTGATGGGCGCCTTGCCGAGGAACGTCAGCGCCTCGCCGAGGTAGTCGCCGATCATGTCCTCGCACTGGCGCAGCGCCCCGGTGCCCTCGATGATGCCCCGCAGCACGGCCACCCCGTCCTCGTCGAGTCCGGGGTCGCCGAGCAGGGCGCGCACGGTCTCGGCGTCGCCGGGTGCGGCCGCGGCCAGCGTCCGGGCGACGAGCATCGTCCGCTTGCCCTCGCGCAGGTCGTCGCCCGCCGGTTTGCCGGTCTGCGCCGGGTCGCCGAACACGCCCAGGATGTCGTCGCGCAGCTGGAAGGCGATGCCGACCCGCCGGCCGTACTCCATGCAGAGCTCGTCCATCCACGGCTCCAGGCGGCCGGCGGCGAGCACCAGGCCGAGGCGGAGCGGTTGTTCGACGGAGTATTTGCCGCTCTTGTAGAGAGCGACACGCAGGGCGGACTCGAAGGTGTTCTCGCCGTGCGCCTGCTCCAGCAGGTCGAGATATTGGCCACACATCAGCTCGGTGCGCATGTGGTCGTGCACCGGCTGGGCCGCCGACAGGGACTCGGGCGGCAGGCCGCTGCTGCGCCACATCTCGCCGGACCAGATCAGCAGCAGGTTGCCCAGCAGGATCGCCGCGCCCTCGCCGAACTGCTCCGCCGAGCCGTGCCAGCCCGACTTCTCGTGGATGGCCTCGAAGCGGCGGTGCGCGGACGGCATGCCCCTGCGCAGGTCGCTCTTGTCCATCACGTCGTCGTGCACCAGCGCGCTGGCCTGGAGCAGCTCCAGCGAGGCGGCGGCGGTGAAGATCCCGGGCACGTCGGTGCCGCCCGCGCCCCGCCATCCCCAGTAGCAGAAGGCCGGGCGCAGCCGCTTGCCGCCGGACAGCAGGTCTTCGGCGGCCGAGCGGAGCGGCTCGAGCTCGGTGTCGCCGGGGACGGGCAACTGCCGTCGGACGAACGTCCGCAGCGCGGCGTCCACCTTGGCACGCAGGGCGTCCAGGCTCGCGGCGTCAGTGGTCATGCATCTGAGACTAGTGGCCGGGAGGCCGAGCCGGATCTCCAGGGACGACTTGGCCACCAGGCCGGATCTCCAGGGACGGGGCTTGTGGCGGTAGCCTGGGTCACATGGCGCTTGGTCGACCCTCCATCCTGCCCGATCGTGTTCCCACCGTCCGTGAGCTTCTCGCGTCCGGTGGCCGGTCGTTCTCCTTCGAATTCTTCCCGCCGAAGACGGACGAGGGGGAACGGCAGCTGTGGCGGGCGATCAGAGAGCTCGAGTCGCTGCGGCCGACGTTCGTGTCCGTGACCTACGGCGCGGGCGGCTCCAGCCGTGACCGCACCGTCGACATCGTCGAACGGCTGGCCCACGACACCACGCTCACCCCTGTGGCGCATTTCACCGCGGTCAACCACTCGATGCGCGAGCTGCGCCACCTGATCGGCCGCTTCGCGGACGCGGGGGTGCGCAACATCCTCGCCGTGCGTGGTGACCCTCCCGGTGACCCGACGGGCGAGTGGGTCCAGCACCCGGAAGGCGTCCTGTACGCCGAGGAGCTCGTGCGGCTGATCCGGCAGGTGGGCGACTTCTGCGTGGGCGTGGCGGCGTTCCCGTACAAACACCCGCGTTCGCCGTCGATCGAGTCCGACACCGACTTCTTCGTACAGAAGTGCCGGGCCGGCGCCGACTACGCGATCACCCAGATGTTCTTCCAGGCCGACGACTACCTGCGGCTGCGCGACCGCGTGGCGGAGCAGGGGTGTGACACGCCGATCATCCCGTGCATCATGCCGGTCACGCAGATGAGCACGATCGCCAGGTCGGAGCAGCTGTCGGGGGCGCCGTTCCCGGCGGACCTGGCGGCCCGCTTCGAGGCGGTGGCCGACGACCCGGCGGCCGTGCGGCGGCTGGGCATCGACCACGGGGTGGAGCTCTGCCAGCGGCTGCTCGATGAGGGCGCCCCAGGCATCCACTTCATCACCTTCAACCGCTCCAGCGCGACGCGAGAGGTGTTCGAGCGGCTCGCTCCGGTCGAGGCACTGACCGCGTAACCCGGCGCATCCCGGGGTTTTTCTTGATCTGGCCGTTCGTGCGGGTGACAAGCGGTCTTTTGTACGGCCGGCCCGGTGGGCCGCCAACCGCCGACCGGGGCTGAGGTCTGTCCAGGGATACGCTTACGAGGTTCCCCGGCTTGCCGCCGTCACGACTCGTCCCTTGGCCATCCAGGTCCTTTGGTGTGACCACAATGGTTCCCGGGTGGTTCGTCACACGACTGTCGCGGTCCGTGCCGGTGCTCCGCCCGCAGGGGGATCGGGCGGATGGCCGGTTGCCCTACGTAGTGAAGATTGCCCAGAGTGACGGGTGGCAAACCACAAGTCACGAGACGGCCAACGACACGCCGGTTCGTTCTCCGGCCTAGTCGAAGAACTGCCAGATGCTGAACCTACGCACGTAGAGAGGCGTGGCATCCCGGCCGAGCACTCGGATGCGCCTGATGCGGGTCTTCTGGCTCATCTTGACCTTCACGCACTTCAGGTGCGCGCCATGGAACCCAGGCAGGGCGGAGTAGGAGATGGACACGGCGCGGTGCGCCAGGCCACGGTCGGAGAGTCCCAGCCCCACCTCCCGATAGAGGCGCCTCGAACCCTTCAGGGCGAACGCGGTGGAGCCGATGAGCGCGTGATTCGCCTTCGGCGGGCAGTGCACGAAGATCCGGACGTGGCTGGCCTGGCGGGGATCCCAGGGGAGGACGCGGAGCGACGGGACGTTCTTCAGCTCCGGGGGGATGGCGGTCTTGGAGCTCTTCTTGCTGCTGCTCGCGGTCGACGTGGGTGTGGGTGTGGGGGTGGGGGTGGGGGTCGGCTCGGGTGGGGTGCCCTGGCTCACCAGGAGAGTGGCGGCCACTCCGATTCGTGTGACGAGACGCATAGGTTCCTCCTGCCGGACGTCCGGGTGGTGTGACGTGGGCGTCGGTGCAGGGGGAGGTGCCCGGGATTGACGCGGATGGGGGCGCCAGGTTGATCGTCTTTATTATGTCGGTGGCGTGGCGAACAGGGCGGAGCCGCGCTGGTACGAACCTGGAACGAACCGGGTCAGGGCCGCGCTGGGGTCAAAAGCCGTTGTGGTCAAAAGCCGTCGTGGTCACAGGGGGAGAGGTCTGCCCACGATCGCGTACTGCTCGTAGCCGCCCGGGAAGAGGAACGGGCTCAGCAGGTCGGTGAAGCCCATGCTGGCGTACAGGTGGCGAGCCGTGGTGGGGCGGTCGTGGGTGGACAGGACCGCCGAACGCTCGCGGCGGCCCGCGCACAGAGTGGAGATCATGGCGCGGCCGATGCCCTTGCCCTGGTAGTCGGGGTGCATGTGGATCTCGGCCAGTTCGAACGCGTTGCCCAGCCAGGCGTCGGCGACCTCCCTGCCCGCCTGGTTCTCCAGCGCGCGGAACACGACGTCGTGCCACCACTGGCCCGGCGCGCCCCGGAAGCCGTAGGCGAAGCCGACGATCTTCGAGTCCGGCTCCCCACGCAATTCAGCGAAATAGCACTGGAAATATGGGTATGTCCCGTGATTCCGCATGATGGCCTTGCGGCCGGTGATCTGGTCCGCGGGCGGGCGCATGGCGGCGGCGTAGATGCCGATCACCGTGTCCAGGTGCTCGGTGAACTCCGCTTGTCCCGCCCCACGAAACTCGATCACGCGTCGCACACTACTCGACGTCGACGGGGGTACCACCGGTGATCCGCACCAGCTCATCGAATGTGGTGGGAAAGACCGTGAGCGGATGCCCGCCGGCGGCCCACACGACCTCGTGCTTGCTCAGCCAGTTGTCCACCAGGGTCCGCACCGGGGCCGGATGCCCGACGGGCGCGACGCCGCCGATCGGCTGGCCCGTCGCCGCCCTGACGAACTCCGGTGTCGCCCGCCGTACCTTCTCGACCCCCGCCGTGCGGGCGATCAGCTCGACGTCGACGCGGTGTGCGCCGCTGGTCATCACGAGGAGCGGCGCACCGTCCGCGTCGAAGATGAGGCTGTTGGCGATGGCGCCGACCTCACAGCCGACCTGCGCGGCGGCGGTGGCCGCAGTGGGCGCTTTTTCCGGCAATACGATGATTTCTCCCTCAGCGCCTAGCGCGCGGAGGGCGGATTCCACCAGAACGGCGTTGGCAGGCAACTTCTCAGGCATGGGCACACTCTAAACAGGTTGACCATTGCATTAACCTGACATGGTCCTTTGATCAGAATGTTCATGGTTTGAGAGGTGGTACGGGTGGGGGACCGACGGCTGCCCGGCGTGGCTGCTCTCTTGACGGCTGGCGCCCTAGTCCTGACGGGGTGCGGTACGACCGTCACCCATGCGCGGTCGGCGGCCGCGCCCGCGATCGTTTCCATCACAACGACACCCACAGCGGCGACACCCACAGCGGTGCCGCCGACTCTGGCGGCCTCCGAGGCCGGGCCCACCACGACCGTCGCCGCGCCCAAGAAGACCCTCAAGCTGGGCGCCAAGGGCAAAGCGGTCACCTGGCTGCAGACGCGCCTCAAAGAGCTCGGCTACCGGCCGGGCCGGGCCGACGGCAGCTACGGCGGGTCCACGATGACCGCCGTGTGGGCCTTCCAGAAGGTGAACGGCATCCGGCCCACCAGTACGATCGCCAAGCGCACGTGGACCGCGCTGGAGAACCCCAGGACCCCCAAGGTCCTGGTCAAGAACGGCAAGCCGACCCGCGCCGAGGTCAACCTGACCAAGCAGATCATGGTCCTGTACGTCGACGGCCAGGTGAAGCTGATCACTCACATCTCCTCCGGCAGCGGCGTCCCGTACTGCGAGACGGCGAAGTGGCAGGGCAAGAGCCAGCGCTTCTGCGGCTCGGCCAGGACGCCCACGGGTGACTTCAAGACGACGTGGCGGGCCAAGGGCTGGCACAGGTCGTACCTGGGGCAGCTGTACAACCCGATCTTCTTCAACGGCGGCATCGCCTTCCACGGCGCGCTGTCGGTGCCGCTCTACCCGGCGTCGCACGGGTGCGTGCGGATGCCGATGAACGTGGCCGTCGAGCTGCCCGGACTGCTGGGCAAGGGCGTGCCGGTGCACGTGCGCCGCTAGCCTCGCCGGTGACAGGTCCGTGAGCTTCGGGAAGTTCTCGCCCGAAGTTCGCGGACCTTTCGGCATCCCGGGCCCTGCGGATGATCGTTGTAGGACGGTCTCGGCGTGAGAGGACCGGGTCCGGCGCTTACGACGGCCCCCGCGCGCTCCCTGGCGGCCCGTCGGCGGGGGAGCCGGGGGTGATCAGCCCCGTCTCGTACGCGAGCACGACCGCCTGGACCCGGTCCCTGAGGCCGAGCTTGGACAGGATGCGCGCCACGTGGGTCTTCACCGTCGTCGGGCTGAGGCTCAGCCGGTCGGCGAGCTCGGCGTTGCTCAGCCCGGTGGCGAGCAGGCGCAGCACCTCCAGTTCCCGGGGCGTCAGCTCCGACAGGTCGCGGTGAACGGCCGCCCTGGCCTCGTCACGGCGGGCGAAGCGTTCGACCAGGCGGCGGGTGATCGACGGGGCGAGCAGGGCGTCACCCGCGCGGACCAGGCGCACCGCGGCCACCAGGTGCTCGGGTGTGACGTCCTTGAGCAGGAACGCGCTGGCCCCCATGGTGAGCGCCGCGTAGACATAGTGATCGAGGTCGTAGGTCGTCAGGATGAGGACGCGGGTCTCGTCCGCGGCGCCTGCCATGATCTGCCGGGTGGCTTCGAGGCCGTCCATCTCCGGCATCCGGATGTCCATCAGCACGACGTCGGGTCGGGTGCGCCGGACCGCGGCGACGGCTTCGGCGCCGTTGGCCGCCTCGGCCGCCACCTCGATGCCGTCGGCGGCGAGAATCATTCCGAATCCGCTGCGTACCAGTGCCTGGTCGTCGGCGATGACCACGCGCAGAGGCTTGGTCACGTCCATGGAAGCCTCGCCTTGATCTGGTAGCCGCCGCCACTCCTTGGTCCGGCCTCCAGGGCGCCGTCGTAGAGCGCGAGCCGTTCGCGTAGCCCGATCAGGCCCCTGCCCTGGCCGTCCGTGGCGCGTGTCGCCTGCCTGCCGCCGGTGTCGGTGACCTCGATCTCCAGCCAGTCGCCGTTGTGGCCGATCGTGACGGACGCCGCGGCGCCGGCCGCGTGCTTGATGGTGTTGGTCAAGGCCTCCTGTACGACGCGGTACGCGGCCAGCTCCACCCCCGGCGGCAGCGGGCCGGGCGGTGGAGAGACCTCGACGCTGACCGGTATCCCGGCTTCGCGGACCCGTTTGATCAAGGAGTCCAGCTGGTCGAGTCCCGGTTGTGGTTCGAGCCCGTCGCCGCCGCTCACCGCCCGCGCGTTTTCCGGACCGGCGAGCAGGCCCATGACGTGGCGGAGTTCGGCCATGGCGGCCCGGCCGCCGGCTTCGACCGCCAGCATGGCCTGCTTCGACCGATCCGGGGCGGTGTCCATGACCTTGCGCGCCGCTCCGGCCTGGATGACCATCACGTTCACATTGTGGGTGACGACGTCGTGGAGTTCGCCGGCGATCCGGGAGCGCTCCACCTCGACGGCCCGGCGCGTGTCCTCCTCCTGAGCCTGCCGCAGTGCGTCGATCCGCCGCCTCCAGAACCGGCCGAAACTCGCGGCGACTCCGGCGCTGAGCAGTACCACGAACGGGCCCAGCCAGCTCGGCAACGGCGGTACGGAGTCCTTGAAGGCCGCGCCGGCCAGGACGGTCGCGAGGACGATGCCGCCCATCGCCGGCACCCGGTAACGACTGTGGGCCACGGCGCCATAGGCGGCGATGGCGAACGTCAGCACGGTGATCCAGGTCGCGTCGTCGGCCGTGGCCAATGCCGCGACCAGCACCACCCCGAAGGTGGTCAGCGGATACAGCCGCCGTATCGCCAGCGGCAACGCCGTCAGAACCACCAGGAGGGGAAGCGGGCCCGACCGGTCATCGGCGGGCCGTACCAGAGTGTCGGGCCGGACATCGCCGCTTCGTGGCGGAGGAGCGGGCCGCAGTCGCAAGGGCTCCATCAGGGAGTGTTGCCGCACGTCGACGCGGTGGAGATCACCGTCGGTCGTGCTGGCCGTCGCGGCCACCGCGACAACGGTCAGGAGGATCGCGAGCAGCAGGTCGGCGAGGAGTGACCGGCGCGAGGGCCGGGCGGGTTTCTGCTCAGGACGCAGCACATCCAGCCCGAGCTGCCACCATCCACGTCGTTCGCTCACTGTCACTGATGCATTGTCCCGACTGCGAGGTACGTCCGCGTCAGCCTCGGTGACCGGGCCCGACATCCTCCAGGAGTACATCGCAGGGATGACACGGCTGGGAGTCATCCCCAAGTAGTGGCCGATATCGGCATGACAGACGACGCGGGCGGATCTCCCGCGCGCATAGCTTGCTTGCTGCCATCGGCCGCCCGTGGAGACTCCATCGCGGCTGCCGCTCCCATCCGGAAGGACAACAGTTCATGGGTCACGTGATGAATCCGGCGCCGCGCCGAGGCGTCATCGCCATCGCGGCGCTGCTCGCCTTCGCGGCCGTCACCTCCTGCGCTTCCGTGGCCGGGCCGGTCCGATCCGACGGCCCCGCGCGCACGACGTCGCCGAACCCCGCCAGGCCCGCCTCCGCTGGTCTGGCGTCTGTCCGGAGCGGCACGCCGTACCTCCCCAAGCCGACCGGGTCCCAGCCGGTCGGCACCACGTCCTTGTACCTCAAGGACACCTCCCGCGCCGACCCGTGGGTGCCCAGCGTGAAGGCGAGGGAGCTCATGGTCTCCCTGTGGTACCCGGCGAAGTCCCGCGGCCGGAAGCCGGCCCCGTACATGACGCCCAAGGAATCCGAACTTCTCATGAAAGACGGGGAGATAACCGATCTGCCGCTCGACCTGCTCAGCAAGACACGGACGAACGCGACCACCGACGCCGAACCCGCGGGTCGTCGGCGCGGGCTGCCGCTGGTGGTGCTCTCCACCGGCTTCACCGAGCCACGGAGCTCGCTCACCGCACTGGCCGAGGACCTGGCGAGCAGCGGGTACGCGGTGGTCTCCATCGGCCACACGTACGAGACCGCGACGAGTTTCCCCGGCGGCCGGATCACCACCTGCGTGGCCTGCGAGGTCAAGGAGAAGGACCAGACATTCTGGGACAAGGTTGGCGCGACTAGAGCGGCTGACGTCTCCTTCGTGCTGGACGCACTGACACGCGCACACCCCAAATGGAAGAGCGCCGCGCTGATCGACCCGTCCAGAATCGCGATGGCCGGTCACTCGGCGGGCGGCGCGAGTGCCGTGGGCGCCATGCTCAAGGACCCGAGGGTACGCGCCGGGATCGACATCGACGGCACCGCGTTCGTCCCGGTTCCGAAGGGCGGGTTGTCGCGGCCGTTCCTCTTCCTGGGCACGCAGGCGAAACACAGCCCGGGCGGAAAGGACGTCTCGTGGGACGGCCTCTGGCAGAACCTGACGGGATGGAAGCGCTGGCTCGTGGTGGCGGGGGCGGAGCACGTCTCGTTCACCGACATCGCCGTGCTGGGCGAACAGATCGGCATCTACCGCAACACCGGCCTGCCCCCTGCCCGTTCCATGGCGATCACCCGCACGTACGTGGCGGCGTTCTTCGACCTTCACCTGCGCGCGAAGCCGCAGCCGCTGTTCGACGAACGGTCACCTCGTTTCCCCGAAGTCAAGCTGTGTGACGTCGAGCAGAAGACATGCGCCTAGAACCCCTACTCAACCCCTACAGATGAGGGGCGGAGGGCTTTTTCCGCCGCTGTGCCCCCTAAATATCCCGACTTCCCTGGCCGAAATCACCGCAGGCGTCCTGTCATGGAGTCCCGGACCCCACCGAGAGGTGCTGTGCCATGCGGAGACGCCTGCGTGCCGGAGCGGTGCTGGCCGCCGTCCTTGTGCTGAGCCTGACGGCGCCGCCCGTCGTGGCGCAGTCACGGCAGGCCACGGAGCAGGTCGTCCCGGGGCTCAGGCAGCCGGTCGAGCTGGTGGTGGACGAGTGGGGTGTGCCGCACATCTACGCCCGAAACACCGACGACCTCTTCCTCGCCCAGGGGTTCAACGCCGCCAGGGACCGGCTGTTCCAGATCGACCTCTGGCGCCGCCGCGGTTTGGGAGAGCTCTCCGCGGTGTTCGGCTCCGCGTACGTGGAGCAGGACAAGGCGACGAGGATGTTCCTGTATCGCGGGAACATGGACCGGGAATGGGCGAGCTACGGCCCCGGAGCCAAGCAGGCGGCGACCCGCTTCACCGAGGGTGTCAACGCCTACGTACGGTGGCTCGAACGGAATCCGGACCGCATGCCGCCCGAGTTCCGGCAGCTGGGATACACGCCCGCGCTCTGGCGGCCGGAGGACGTGGTGCGGATCAGAAGCCACGGCATCTCCAAGAACGTCTTCAGCGAGGTGCTCCGCTCGCTCATCGCCTGCGCGGGCGGAATCGAGGCCGCCGGAGCCCTGTGGCAGCTGGAACCCGAACACACCACGACTCTGCCCAAAGGGCTCGATCCCTGCTCCGTGCCCGTGGACGTGCTGCGGACCTACGATCTGGCCACGCGGGGCGTGGTCTTCCAGAACGGCGCGCTACGCCTGGCCCCTGCCGACCCTGCGGCCAGTGAAGGCAGCAACAGCTGGGCGGTCTCGCCGGGCCGCTCCGCGACGGGCCGTCCCATCCTGGCCAGCGACCCGCACCGGTCGCTGACGGCGCCCTCCCTGCGCTACATGGCCCATCTGTCGGCGCCCGGGATCGACGTCATCGGGGCCGGTGAACCCGCGCTTCCGGGGATCTCGATCGGCCACAACGGCACGGTCGCCTTCGGCCTGACCATCTTCGGCACCGACCAGGAAGATCTCTACGTCTACCAGCTCGATCCCGCCGACCCGGGCAGGTACCGGTACGGCGACGGCTGGGAGCGCTTCACGACGATCACCGAGAAGGTGCCGGTCGCGGGCGGCTCGCCGGTCGACGTGGAGTTGCCCTTCACCAGGCACGGTCCCGTGCTCAAGATCGACAAGCCGCGCAACCTCGCGTACGCCCTGCGCACCACCTGGCTGGAGCCCGGCACGTCCCCTTACTTCGGCAGCCTGACGTACATGGGCGCCCGCGACTTCAAGCAGTTCGCCGCGGCCATGAGCACGTGGGGCGGTCCGCCCGAGAACCAGGTGTACGCCGACACCTCCGGCAACATCGGCTGGGTGCCCGGCGGTCTCACCCCCCGGCGCAACGGCTATGACGGCCTGCTGCCCGTGCCGGGCGACGGCCGCTACGAATGGAAGGGCTTCTACGACGGGGCCCGGCTGCCTCGCTCCTACAATCCGCCGCGAGGGCTGATCTCTTCGGCGAACGAGTTCGACCTGCCCGCGAACCACCCGATCCAGGTGGGGTTCGAGTGGGATCCTCCCTACCGCAAGCAGCGGATCGACGAGGTGCTCGCGGCGAGGCCACGGAGTTCGGTCGAGGACTCGATCCGTCTGCAGGCCGACAAGGTGTCCAAGCCCGCCCAGCGGAGCGTGCGCGTGCTCGCCGGCCTGACGAGCGCGGATCCGGACACTCAGCGGGCGCTGGCGCTGCTCCGGCCCTGGGGCGGGGCGACGGACGCGGACTCGCCCGAGGCGGCCCTGTTCGAGCCGTGGCTCTCGCGTCACCTGGTGCCCGCCTTCCGCCGCGCCGTGCTGCCGCCGGCGGTGGCGGACGCCATCCCCGTCCTCGACGTCCGCGTGCTGATCGACGCGCTGGAGAACCCAGAACGCTGGTTCGGGACCGACGGTAAGACCGTGCGGGACGACCTGCTGGCCACGACGCTGGCCGCCGCCTACCGTGAGGTCGCCGGGCGGCTCGGTGCCGACCCGCGGCTGTGGAAGTGGGGCGCGCTGCAGTACACGGAGTTCACCAGCCCCGTCGGCGCGAACGTGGGTCCCTTTCCCCGGGGCGGTTCGGCGTACACGGTGGACGCCTCCTCCTACAACGCCGCCACCTACCAGCAGTCGTCCGGAGCGTCGTTCAAGATGGTGCTCGACGTCGGCAAATGGGACGACTCCCGCGCGGTCAACGCCCCCGGCCAGTCCGGCGATCCGCGCAGCCCGCATTACCGGGATCTGGCGGAGCGCTGGCGGACGGGCGACTACTTCCCGCTCCTGTACAGCCGCGCCCAGGTGGAACGGCACGCCGAAAGCACGATCAAGCTGCTTCCGCAGCGGTAGCTTTGCGTGTCATGTCGTTCAGTCACAATGACCACTATCATCCGCTTCTGCTCAAGCAGATCCCCGAGGGCGCCGGGACCGCCCTGGACGTGGGCTGCGGGACCGGGCTGTTCACGCGGCGGCTGGCCGCGCGGGGGCTGGTGGTCGACGCGATCGACTCCTCCGCCGAGGCCGTCGAGGCGGCCCGCTCGATCCCGGGTCCCGTACAGTACGAGCACGCCGACATCGCGGTGGCCGAGTTGCCGCGAGGCAAGTACGACTTCGTCTCGTGCCTGGCCAGCATCCACCATGTGCCCTTCGAGACGGTCAGCCGGTTACGCGGATCGCTCGCTCCCGGCGGGGTGCTCGCGATCCTGGGCTGCTATCGGGAGAGCGTGCCCGCGGACTACGCGGTCAGCCTGTGCGCGGTGCCGGTGAACGCGGCCGCGCGCCTTCTTTCGGCGGCCCGGCCGCAGGAGGCGGAGGCTCCCACCGAGATGGTGGTCGCCAAGGCCATGATGACGCTGCCGGAGATCGCCGCCGAGGCGGCGACGCTGCTGCCCGGAGCCTCGATCCGCCGCCTGCTGTTCTGGCGCTACCTGCTCGTCTACAAGGAGCCGATCAGCTAGGTCCCAGGTCCTGCCACAGGGCGTCGGGTACGGGGTGGCGCAGGGCGGCCAGGTTGGCGGTGACCTGCTCTGGTTCGTGGGCACCGACCAGGATCGAGTGCACCGCGGGATGCCGGAACGGGAACTGCAGGGCCGCGGCCGTGATCGGGACCTCGTGCTCCCGGCAGGCTGCCGCGACCCGCCGCACCTCCTCGGAGGCGTCGGCCGATGGCCCGGCCAGCTCGCCGCGGTGCAACAGGCTGGCCGCGACGACGGGGATGGCGCGCTCCTGGCACAGGGGCAACAGCTCCTCGAACGCCGACCGGCGCAGCAGCGTGCACTGGTTGGCGGCGAGCAGGAGGTCCGGGTCGGCGCGCTTGACGAAGTCGACGAGCATCCGCGACTGGTTCATGCCAACGCCGATCGCCCGCACCACACCCTGGGCGCGCAGGTCGGCCAGGGCGGGGTAGGCCTCGTCCAGGGCCTGCGGCCAGTGGTGGTCGGGGTCGTGGATGAGCAGGATGTCGATCCGGTCCAGGCCGAGGCGCTCCAGGGAGTCCGAGACGCTGCGCAGGACGCCGTCGCGGGTGAAGTCCCACACGACGTGCCGATCGTCGGGCACCGCGAAGATGCCCGCCCCGGGCGACCCGTTGGCGCCGGGCCGGACCAGGCGGCCGACCTTGGTCGACAGGAGGTACTCCGACCGGGGGCGGCCGCGCAGCGCCTCGCCCAGGCGCTGCTCGGCCAAGCCGAAGCCGTAGAACGGGGCCGTGTCGAAGTAACGGACCCCGTCCGCCCAGGCCGTGTCGATGACGGCCTGGGCCTGGGCGTCGGAGATGGGATGGAGGTAGTTCCCGAGGGGTCCGCCGCCCAGGCCCACCCTGGGGAGGGCTATCACGTCGGCGCCAGATGAAGCTTGCTACGCATCGACACCCGCTTCCTTGGCGGCCCGGTCGATCTGGGACAGTTCGTCGCCGGTGAAGTCGAGCCGGTCGACGGCCGCGACGTTCGCCTCCAGTTGCTCGGGGCTCGACGCGCCCACCAGGACCGACGTGATACGCGGGTCCCGCAGGGCCCAGGCCAGCGCCAGCTGGGCCACCGACTGCCCGCGGGCCGAGGCGAGCTCGCCCAGGGCGCGGACGAAGGCCAGCATCTCCGGCGTGACCCGGTCGGCCGTGAGGAAGCGGCCCTCGGCCGCCCGCGAGTCCGCGGGGATGCCGTTCAGATAGCGGTCGGTCAGCAGGCCCTGCGCCAGCGGCGAGTAGACGACGCAGCCCATGCCCTCCTGCTCCAGCACGCCCAGCAGCGACTCCTCGATGCCCCGCCTGACCATCGAGTACACCGGCTGGTGCACCACCAGCGGGGTGCCGAGCTCGCGCATCAGCCGGGCGGCCGCCGCCGTACGCTCGGGGGAGAAGTTGGAGACCCCGGCGTAGAGGACACGGCCGGTGCGCACCATGTGGTCGAGCGTGCTCACCTGCTCTTCCAGCGGCGTCTCCTCGTCGTCGCGGTGCAGGTAGAAGATGTCCACGAAGTCCAGGCCGAGCCGGTCCAGCGAGCGGTCCAGCGTGGCCAGCAGGTGCTTGCGCGAGTTGCCCTTGCCGTAAGGGCCGTCCCACATGGGGTTGCTGCCCTTGGTGGTGACCACGATCTCGTCGCGGTGACCGCGCAGGTCCTGACGGAAGATCGTGCCGAACGTCGACTCGGCGGCCCCGAGCGGTGGACCGTATCTGTCGGCGATGTCGAAATGGGTGATGCCAAGGTCGAGCGCCTTGTGCAGGATCGCCCGCTGGCTGTCCAGCGGCTTGCCGCCGCCGAAGTTGTGCCACAGGCCAAGCGAGACCGCGGGCAGTCGCAGACCGCTGCGGCCACATCTCCTGTACGGCTGGCGTTCGTAGTTCAAACAGCTCACCTTCCTGCGATTCCGGTCAGCGTCACGCCCCGGATGAACGTTTTCTGGGCCAGGAAAAAGACGATAAGGATGGGCATCATGGAGATGATCGAGACGGCCATCATCTGGTTGTACTGAGTAACGTACTGGCCGCTGAACATGCCCAGCCCTTGTGCGAGGGTGATCTTATCCACCGACCGGAGGTAGATGGAGTTCTCCAGATACTGGTTCCAGTTCCCGACGAAGGAGAACAGGCAGATCGCCGCGATCGCCGGCCTGGCCAGCGGCAGCATGACGCTCCACAGGATGCGCAGTTCCGAGGCGCCGTCGATGCGGGCGGCGTCGATGAGCTCCTGCGGGATCGTGGTGAAGAACTGCCGCAGCAGGAAGATGTAGAGCGCCACGCCGAAGAACTCCGGCACGATCAGCGGCAGATACGTGTCCACCCAGCCGAGCTTGGAGAACATGATGAACTTCGGCACCAGGGTGATCTCACGGGGGATCATCATGGTCGCCATCAGCGCGCCGAACATGATGCCGGCCGCCGGCGCCCGCATCCTGGCGAAGGCGTAGGCGGGCAGCACGCAGGAGAGGAGGTTGCCGGCCATGGACAGCGCGGTGATCACGATGGTGTTCATCAGGAACTTCGTGAACGGCAGCGAGCCCGACCAGCCCTTGACGTAATTCTCGAAGTGGAAGGAGTCAGGTAGCCACTGCGGCGGGAAGGCCAGGTTGTCCGCGTCGGACTTCAGCGAGGTCGTCAACATCCACAGGAACGGCAGCAGGAACACCGCCGAGCTGACGATGAGCAGGACGTAGGCGCCGGTGCGCCGGATCCGCCTGATCCGTTCGGCCTGCTCCACGGACAGGGGCGGCCCCGGCCTGGTGCGCGCGGGCGCCCGATCATGCGCCGCGGTCTCGACGAGCATCGGCGTACCTCACTTGAATTCGTAGTGCACCCAGCGCCTGGCCAGGCTGAACTGGATCGCGGTCACGGCGATGACCAGCACGAACATCGCCCACGACAGCGTGGCCGCGTAGCCCATGTCGAAATAGACGAAGGCGTGCCGGTAGATGTAGAGGCCCAGCACCATCGTGGCGTTGCCGGGGCCGCCCTCGGTCATGACGAGGATGAGCACGTAGCTCTGCAGGGCGGCGATGAACCCGGTCACCACGTTGAAGAAGATGACCGGCGACATCATCGGCACCGTCACGCTCCAGAAGCGCCGCCACCACCCGGCGCCGTCGATCTCGGCCGCCTCGTAGAGCGTCTTCGGGATGCCCTGCAGACCGGCCAGGTAGATGACGATCGTGTTGCCCGCGCCCCACACGCTCATCAGCACGAGCCCGGGGATGGCCCACTCCTGCGAGGCCAGCCACCCGGGCCCCTCGATGCCGATCGAGGCCAGCACCTTGTTGATCAGCCCGTAGTCGGGGTGCAGGATGTTCAGCCACAGCAGCGCGGTGGCCAGGCCCGACACCACCGAGGGCAGGTACATCACGGTACGGAACAGGCCCTGGAAGCGCAGCGGCTGGTTGAGCAGCAACGCCAGCAGGAACGTGAACGTCACGCCGAGCGTCACCGCGCCCACGCCGTACTCCACGGTGTTCCCGATCGACTCCCAGAACTCGGGGTCGTTGAACATGCGCTCGTAGTTGGCCAGGCCCACCCATGTCGGCGACTGGAGCAGGTTCCACTTCATGAAGCTGAGCACTATCGCGGCCAGGATCGGGCCCACGCTGAAGAGCACGAAGCCGATCGTCCACGGCGAGGTGAACAGGTAGAAGCGCCGCGCCTCCCTGCGGGCCAGAGTGCCGCGGGCGCTCACCGCGGTCATGCGACTTTGTTCTCAGCCAGGACCGGTGTGACCTTGTCGGCGATCTCCTTCAGCGCGTCGTCCACGCCGATCTTGCCGAGCTGCGCCCGCTCCCAGATCGGTATGGCGGTGTCCACGACCTTCTTGTTGGCCGGCAGCCGCAGCACGCCGTCGTCCGAGGCGTAGTCGGCCATGATCTTCTTGACCAGGTCCGCCTGCTCCGCCGGGATGTCGAGCGCCTTGGCGGTGTCCTCCCACGCGGACTGGCGGGCCGGCGCGGCGATCCGGCGGAACTTGTAGCCGGAGGCGGACAGGAACTCGTGCATGTAGATCCAGGCGGCGTCCTTGTTCTGCGACGAGGCCGCCATCACCAGCGCGCTGCCCACGGCCGGAGTGGTGCGGCCCTCCGGCCCCTTGGGCACCTGCGTGGCGCCCCACTTGAACGCCTTCTGCTTGGACAGTTCCAGCATGACCCACGCGCCGTTGAGGAACAGGGCCGCGTGCCCGGACTTGAACGGATCGACCTTCTCCAGCAGTTGCAGCTCGGCCAGGCTGGGCACCGCCTTGTCCTTGAGCAGCAGGTCCATCCAGCGGGCCATGACGTCCCTGGCCTTCGGATCGGTGATGAGCACCTTGGACTCGGCCGCGTCCAGGAACCGCCCGCCGTACGGCATCAGGTAGACGGAGCTCAGGTCCGGCGCGGGTTTGGGCATCGGCGAGACGCCGTAGATCTTCTCCGCCCCCGACCCGCTGGTCATCTTCTTGGCCGTCTCGAAGAGCTTGTCCCACGTCCAGCTCTCGTCCGGGTAGTCCAGCCCGGCCTTGTCGAACAGGTCCTTGTTGTAGAAGAGCAGCTTGGGCGCCATGTCGGTGGGCAGCCCGTACAGCGCGCCGTCCCGCTTGAAGTAGCCGAGCCCGCGCTGCGGGATGTCGTTCATGTCGAACTCGGGCGTCTTGGCGATGTAGTCGTCCAGCGGCTGCAGGATCTTGTTGGCGATGAGGTTCTGCGTCCAGGAGTAGTGGTTGTAGAGCACGTCAGGCAGTGAGCCGCCGGCGGCCTGCGCCATGTACTTGGTGAGGAACTGGTCGAACGGCGCCGACTCGCGCTTGATCTCGATGTTCGGGTGGCGCTTTTTGAAGAAGAAGTCGAACTGCGCGTTGCGTACCTCGGTGACGGCGTCCGTGGTGAACCCCAGCGTGATCACGACCTTGGACGCCGGGTCGGGAACGTCCGTCTTCGGCCAGGTCAGCGAGTTGTTGAGCTGCTCGGCCTCCTCGAACGGCCAGTCATCGCTGGCCGGCCGGTTCGGGTCGATCACTTGCGCGCCCGACTTGACCGGGGCTGCGGCCTGCTTCGACTGACGGCTGTCGCCGCAGGCCGACAGCGCGGGCATGGCCGCGGCCGCCACTGCCAGGGCCAGCATCTGCCGACGGTTCATCTCCATGGGGTGGGCCTTTCAGAGAAAGAGCTCGATCACTGCCATCGCCACGTCCGGCGCTGGAATTCGGCCAGCCGAGCGGGAGAGATCCGATGTGTGGATCCGTCATCGTCCGATGCGCGAGGCATGGCCCGTACCGTAGACCTGGTAATTAACTTCGTCAAGAATTGAATTGCAAGCGCTTGCAACCTAGGCTCAGGCACGTTGTGAGGAGCTCAGTGGGGTTGGCGTCGGCTGCCCTGCCCGAGCCGGCGGGCCCGAGTGGGTTGCCGATGAGTTCGGCTCACTCCTCCTATCTCTGTTTGGAGGCCCTGTGTCGCAATGGACGCTCAGTGACGAAGACCTGGAAGTCGCGATCGAGCTCTCGGCCGATGGCGAGCCGACCCTGGAGGTGCGGCGCGACGGCCGGGTGGTGGTGCGGCCGTCCAGGCTGGGCCTGCGGTCCGCGCACGAGGACCTGAGCACCGGCCTGGTCTTCGACGGGATGTCGTCCCGGCAGGTGACGGAGTCCTATGAGACGGTCACCGGCAAGCGGCGAGAGCACCAGTACGCGGCCAAGGAGTGGACGCTGTCGTTCACCAAGGGCGCGCACCGGCTCTACCTGGAGGTGCGGATAGGCGGCCACGGCGTGGCGTATCGGTACGTGGTGCCGTGGACCGGACCGGTGACCATAACTGATGAAATTTCGGAGTATGTGGTGCCGGGGGAGGCCCGTGCGGTTCTCCTGCCGTACGAGAACGGGCGCTGCGACTACGAGGAGATCCACCGGCATGGCCAGGTCGCCGACGCCGAGCCCATCCTGTACGGCTACCCGTCGCTCTTCCAGATCGGCGACACCTGGCTGCTGGTCACCGAGTCGAACCTGGACAGCGGCTACGCGGGCACCCGGCTGCGCTTCGACGGCCACGCCTTCCGCCTCGACCTGCCCGACCCGTACGTGACGGCGGCCAGCCCGCTCGTCACCCCGTGGCGCACGATGATCATCGGCGAGCTGGCCACCATCGTCGCCAGCGACCTGGTGACCAGCCTGGCCGCGCCCTCGGCGGTGGACGACACCTCGTGGATCCGGCCCGGCGCGGCGGCCTGGTCGTGGTGGTCCGACGGCCCCTCCACCCGTGACCTGGACGAGCAGAAGCGCTGGGTCGACTTCGCCGCCGCGCACGGCTGGCCGTACATGCTGGCCGACGCCGGATGGAACAAGCAGTGGATGCCCGAGCTGATCGCCTACGCCGCGGCCAGGAACGTCGGCGTCTGGCTCTGGTCGCACTGGCAGCACGTCGACACCGAGCTGGAACACCGCGAGAAGCTCGCGCTCTGGAAGGAGTGGGGCGCCGTCGGTGTCAAGATCGACTTCACCGAGTCCGACGGCCAGGACCGGATGCGCTGGTTCGACTCCATCCTGGCCGCCACCGCCCGGCTGAAGCTCATGGTCGTCTTCCACGGCGGCACGATCCCGCGCGGCACCGAGCGCACCTGGCCGCAGTTCATGACCGCCGAGGCGGTCAAGGGCGCCGAGTGGATCAAGCCGAAGCCCGGCAAGCTGCCGCTCTACCCGCCCGCGCACTACCTGTCGCTCGCGTTCACCCGCAACGTGCAGGGCCCGATGGACTTCACCCCGTGCACCTTCACCGCGGTCCGCACCATCTCCGCCGGATTCGAGCTCGCGCTGTCCGTGATCTTCGAATCGGGCGTCCAGCACTTCGCCGACGGCATCGAGGCCTACGAGGCCAGGCCCGAGGCGCTGCGGCTGCTGTCCGGCGTCCCCACCGCATGGGACGACACGCGGCTGCTGTCCGGCGACCCCGCCGACCACATCCTGCTGGCCAGGAGGAGCGGCGGCGAATGGTACGTCGGCGCGGGCGTGTCGGGCGAGGCCCGCACGCTCACCGTGCCGCTCGACTTCCTGGACGAAGGGGAGTGGACGGCCGAGATCTACCGGGACGCCCCCGACGACGGCATCCTCGCCGAGACGGCGACGGTGTCGGCCGGGGGCAAGCTCGACCTCGCCGTATCCCCCAACGGCGGGTTCACCCTCCATCTGAGGAGAGAGACCTCATGATCAAGCGCCTGAGCGGCACCCTCGCCGCCGTCACCCTCGTCTCGTTATCGGCGATACCCGCCTCCGCCTCGACCTCCACCGCCGCGGCCGTCTGGACGCAGCGCTGGAACCCGAACCCCGCCAGTCAGACAGTCGCCCAGGCATTCGAGGGCATCGAGGACGACCGCTCCGACTCCCACTCCGGCGTCACCCACATCTACGTCTCCGGCGACGCCTACCGCTTCGACATGCACACCCAGGACCGCGACGGCGACGACCGGCAGCGCAACGAGGTCAAGGGCATGCGGACGAGCAGCAGCTCGTATATCAAGATCCTCAAGAACCAGGTCTGGCGCATCTCCTACCAGCTGTACATCCCGACCTCGCTCGACGCGACCACCTCCTTCACCCACATCGCGCAGATGAAGGTGCCCGGCTCCGGCGCGCCCCTCTACACGATGTCGCTGCCCATCTCGGGCGGCACCCCGAAGATCAACGTCCGCTACTGGGACGAGGACGAGCAGACGCACGAGGTCGGCAACACCAACCTGAACCCGATCCAGGGCAAGTGGCTCGACACCACCTTCGAGTTCAAGGCCGCCGACAACGGCTACCTGCGCTGGACGCTCAAGGACGGCTCGACGACGCTGGTCGACAAGCGCCTGGACAACACCGACCTCTGGCGCGCCGACACCGACTACCTCCGCCCCAAGTGGGGCATCTACCGCAGCATCAACAGCTCCGGCCTGCAGAACACGTACCTGCTGGTCAGAAACCTGCGCGCCGAACAGCAGACCGCCGGCGCGGCCGACACCGACGAGGTAGCCAACCCGTGAAGAAGTACGGCATCCGCCTCGCGGGTGCGCTCGCCACGCTCGCCCTGATCGCGACCGCCACCCCCGCGGTGGCGGCGCGCACCCCCACCCCGTCGGAGGGGCCGTCGCAGACCCAGGCGGCCCGGCCGCCGCGCTGGGAACTGCGCTGGGATCCGAGCGTCAAGAAGGACGGTGTCCAGGCGTTCGAGGCGCTGGAGGACGACCGGCGCGGCTCCCATCCCGAGGGCTTGCCGCACGTCTCCACCGACAAGGACGCCTGGCGCTTCACCGCCCACCTGGAGGACCGCGACGGCTCCGACCGCATGCGCAACGAGGTACGCGGCATGCGCGATGGCAAGGGCGCCCCGCTGGAGATCCGCAAGGACGAGACCTGGCGGATCAGCTACCGCATGTACATCCCGGACACGCTCGACGCGACCACCTCCTTCACCCACATCTGGCAGCTCAAGAACTCCGACGTCGGCACCCCCATCGCGCAGATCTCGCTGCCGGTCATCGGGGGCGTGCAGAAGATCGCGGCCCGCTACTGGACGCTCCCGGACAACACCTCGCACGACTTCGCCACCGCCGACCTGGAACCCATCCAGAACAAGTGGGTCACCACCACGCTGGAGTTCAAGTCGAGCGACGACGGTTACATGCGCTGGACCCTGTCGGACGGCCGCCGGACGATCGCCGACCAGAAGATCGAGCACATCGACCTGTGGTGGACCCAGGAGCAGTACAACCGGCCCAAGTGGGGCATCTACCGCAGCATCAAGAGCGCCGGGCTGCAGGAGACGTACCTGCTGGTCAAGGACCTCAAGGCGTGGCAGCTCGGCCCGGCGACGCCGCCGGTCAAGCTCCCGGCGCCGGACCGGAGTCCGGGCGCCTACGAGGCCGAGCGAGTGGGCAACGTGTGGGAGGGCGCGGCCGAGCCCGCCTACTGCGCGGTCTGCTCGGGCGGCCGGAAGGTGATCCTCATCGGCGGCAACGTCTACGACTACGCCGTGGTCAAGGGCGTGCTGTCGGAGACCACCGGCACCCGGCGGATGACCGTGCACGCGCTGGTGGACGGCGCGCAGACGTTCGCGGTCAGCGTCAACGGGGCCGACTCCATCCAGGTGCCGATGACCGGGACCAAGGACACCGTGACGACCACGACCGTGCCGGTGGACCTGGTGGCCGGGGTCAACACGATCCGGTTCTTCAGCCTGACGGCCAGGGGTCCCGAGCTGGACAAGATCGTCATCAGCTGAGCCCGTACGGCCCACGCCCTGCTGGGGCGTGGGCCGTAGCACCCCCTAAGGACGGAGTCAGGCCACATGGCACACGACCTCAGCAGACGCGGTTTACTCGTGGCGGGCGGCGCGCTGGCCCTCGCGGCACCGGAACTGCTTGCGATGTCTCGATCACGTACGGTAAGGTTCTCGTGATCGAACGTACAAGCGATAACCAAGCTGGCCGTGAGATCACTTTCTGGATTCATCGGTACGACGAGGCCGCCGGGCGGTGACAGGACGTGGAGACTTGCCGGTAGGCGGGTCGGTGAAGCGTCAAGCATCCTGTTCCACAGCTCGTGCTGCTAACGCGGCATGGACTGCTGCGTAAGCAGCACAGGAATCCTCGCCTCTTCAGCGCGAGGAGCGCGTCAATCCCAGCAGGTGCTCTTCAGCAGTTGCTACGCCTACAAATCGCGACACTCCTTCGTCTCCAACGGGCACAGCACGGTGCGGCTTCTGGGCCCGGGTCCAGCGCCTACAAGGCGGCTTCTGAACCCAGGTCCAGCCGGAGCAGCCCGCCGGTGGGCACGGTGATCGCGTGCATGCCGGGGGACAGCTCCAGCGTCGTGTCGTCCACCGTACGGCCCCGGCAGGTCTGGACCCTGGCGCGGGCCGTACCGGAGTGGCCGACCTGGAGCAGCACGTCGGCCGAGTCGTCGGCGTTGGCCAGCCAGAACGTGCCCGCTGCCGGGACCGTTACCGGCAGCGGCGCGTAGCGGGCGGTGATCATCGTGTCCGCTGCGCGGGCCGTGACCTGCGGGTAGACCAGATCGGGACGGGCCGGTTCGAACGCGCCGCGCTGCAGCACATCGGCGTGCTCCTTGACGAAGCCCAGCCAGAACCGCAGCACCTCCAGCTGCTCCGGCGTCTGCGTGGTGAGGTCCACCGAGATCTGCGGGACCGCGAACAGCACGTTGACCAGCTGCGCCGCGACCCGCTCCGGGGTCTCGTCCGGGTGCCACATCAGCATGTCGGCGTGCACGGCCAGCGGCCCGGCGATCAGGCGCAGGTCCACCGTGCGCTGGCGGTTGTGCGCGGGGCTGAGCGGGCAGTCCGAGGCGCGGACCATCGTCGCGTACGGCCACAGCCCCGGGCTCACGTACGGCTGGCGCAGCTCCACCAGGCAGTCGCGGGGGAGCATGGCCAGCAGCCTGCGCACGCCCTCGTTGACCGTCGCGCAGTCGGCCTCGGGCCCAGGCTCGGGCGGGTCCTCCACGGCGAACTGGTCGATGAAGTCGATCTTCAGGCCGTCCATGCCCCACTCCTGGACCGCGCGGGTCAGGTGGCCGGCGAGGAGTTCGCGGATGTAGGGGTAACGCGGGTCGACGATGACCGCGTTCATGTGCTCCTTGTAGGCCAGCGAGTAGGGCTGTACGCGGTCCCAGAGCGCGGTGTGGCGGCCGACGAACGGCAGGGCGTACCAGAGCAGGTAGGCGAGCCCCGCCTGCTTGACCGCCGCCACGTGTCCTGAAATATCGGGAAAAGACGTGGCGGAGGGCTCCCACTCGCCGACGTGCCCGTAACCGCGCCCGCGGTCGTCGCTGTGCCAGCCGTCGTCCACGATGATCGCCGCGCAGCCCAGCTCGGCCGCCGGGCCCGCCTGCCGCTCCACGCTCACGGCGTCGACGTGCTGCTGCATGGCGTACCAGGTCGAGTAGGCGGGCATCCGTGCCACGTCGGGCACCTCTCCCGCCGGGCCGCGCCACCCCTCGGCCGCGTCCGCAGGCTCGCGGGCGTCGCCCCGCGCCCACTCGTTCTCGTGGACGTTGCCCCGCCACCACTCGGCCACGTCCGCGAGCGTGCGGGCGAAGGGCCGTCCGGTGAGGTCGAGTCGCAGCACCAGGCCGGCGCCGGGCTCGGCGTCGTGCTCGGCCCAGAAGCCGAAGTCGCCGGTCTCCTCCACCACCCCCGTACGGATGTGCACCGGCCGGACCACCTCGCCGACGGCGTACGTGCACAGCGACACGTCACCGCCACCCACCAGGCAGCCCACAGGGGCGTTCTTCTCCAGGGCGGCCACCCGGGGCTTGCGCCAGAACGGCGGCAGCCCTCTGTTCTCGCCGCCGTCGGGCGCCCAGAAGGCCGTGGCGGCCAGGCACGGCACCCGCCACGCCACGCGGACGGCCGCGGGCCGGTCCGGGGTGATCCGCACCTCGTGAACGCCCTCGGCGTCCTCGGTGACGGTCCACGTCAGCTCGGCCGCCGCCGTCGCCGTCAGCTCCGTCGTGCCCGCGCGGAGGCGCACCTCGCGGGTCTCGCCCGGAGCGCGGTCGTGCGGCTGCCAGATCCCGGTCGTCGCGGTCACTGCCACCCCTGAGTCACTGTCGCTCCTGGAGGGTGAAGAAGGTCTGGATGGCGACCGAGGCCGCGCCGCGCGCCCACTGCTCGAAGGGCCGGGGGCGCAGGAAGATCTGGCAGTCGGCCGCCGCCCCGAATGCCTGGCTCGCGAACGACCGGCTGATCTGCTCCTCGAACAGGTCGTAGGCCGCCAGCCCCTGTACGTCGCCGGTCACGATGATGCGCTCGGGCCCGATGAGGTTCGCCATGGCCGCCATGGCGAGCCCGATCGCGTGCCCCGCCCTGGCGAACACCTCGCGCGCCGCCACGTCGCCCGCGTGGGCGGCGTCGATGGCCGCGTCGATGGTCAGCGACGTGTCGCCGGTGGCCGCGCGGATCGCGGCCACGATGGGCGCGGTCCCGGCGATCGCCTCGACGCAGCCGCGCCCTCCGCAGTGGCACGCGGGCTCCTCGCCGCCGACCGGGACGTGCCCGATCTCCCCGGCGACGCCGTGCGAGCCGGCCACGATCCGGTCGTTCACCACCAGCCCGCAGCCGATGCCCACCCCCACCGTGACCACCGCGAACGACGACGCGCCGATGCCCTCGCCGAACCACTGCTCGGCCACGGTGAGGGACTTGACGTCGTTCTCGACGGTGACCCGCAGCCCCGTCGCCTCGGCGGCCAGCCGGGCCAGCGGCACCTGCCGCCAGTTGAGGAAGGGGGAGTAGCGCACCATGCCATGCGCCTTGTCCACATCGCCCGACACGGCCAGGCCCAGGGCGTGGCAGCGCTGCCGGTAGGCCGGGTCGGCGGCGAGCAGCTCGGACACGAGGTCGGCCAGCGTCGCCACCACGTCCTCGGGCGAGGACGCCGTCAGGGGGCGGTGCGCGCCGACGAGCACCTGGGCGCGCAGGTCGGTGACGACGCCGATGAGCTCGTCGTCGGTGATCTTCACACCGGTGAAGAACTCCCGGTCCGGCTTGATGGCCAGCGGGCTGGCCGGCCGGCCCGCGCCGGGCCCCGGCCGGTCCGTGGCCTCCAGCTCTTCCAGATAGCCCGCCTCGATGAACGGGCGTGCCGCCTTGGTGACGGCGGCGGACGACAGCCCCGTCCGCCTGGCGATCTCCACCCGGGAGACCGGCCCCTGCGTCAGGACCATGGTGAACACGGTGGCCGCCGCGGGAGTGGTGAGCGGTGCAGGCATGATGGGCATCGTAACACTAATTAACTTCGTTAAGAATTGATTCGAAGGGCCCATCGATCTAGGCTCCGGGACATGCCTTCGGTGACCTTCGACGCGGCCAGCCGTACGTATCTGCTGCCCACCTCAACCGCCAGCTACGTCCTCGGGCTCGACGCCGACGATACCCCCGTCCACCTGCACTGGGGACCCCTTCTGACCCAGGAGCAGGCGGCGTCGCTGCCCCGCCCGGCGGCACCCGCCGCGAGCAGTTTCGACGGCGCAGGACCGGCCGAGGAGCTCGGCACCGAGGCGGGCGCGCGCTTCGGCACTCCGTCGCTGCAGATCGCCTTCCCCGACGGGGCCCGGGGCGTCGACTGGCGCCATCTCGGCCACACGATCGACAGGGGACACCTGACGGTCCACTTCCGGGACGCCGTCCAGCCGTTCGAGGTGGACCTGCACTACCGGGTGCGCGGCGACGTCGTGGAACGGTGGACCGCGCTGCGCTCCGAGGTGCCCGTGACGATCCTGCGGTGCGACTCGGCCGCGTGGAGCGTTCCGCGGCTTTCCGGGTACCGGCTCAGCCACGCCGTCGGCGGGTGGAGCGCCGAGCACGGGCTGCGCCGTACCGACCTCACCGTGGGCGAGACGACGCTGACCAGCAGGCGGGGGCTGAGCAGCCACCACGCCAACCCGTGGCTCACCGTCGACGGCGGCGACGCGGGCGAGCGCCACGGCGAGGTGTGGAGCTGCGCGCTGGCCTGGAGCGGCAGCTGGCGCATCACGGTCACCCGCGACCCCTCGGGGAGCGCGGGGTGGACGGGCGGGTTCGGCCACGAGGGCCTCACCTGGCGGCTGGAGCCGGGGGAGGAGTGGGTGACGCCGGTGTTCGCCGGCGTGTACGCGCCCGACGGGTTCGGCGGGGCCAGCCGCCGCTGGCACGAGCACGTCACCGGGTACGTGCTGCCCGAGCCGGACGAGCTGCGCCCGGTGGTCTACAACGCCTGGGAGGCCGTCGGGTTCGAGGTGGCCGAGTCGAACCAGAAGGAGCTGGCCGCGCTCGCCGCCCGCGCCGGGGTGGAGCTGTTCGTCATGGACGATGCCTGGTTCGGCGGGCGCACCGGCGACAGCGCCGGGCTCGGCGACTGGTGGCCGAACCCGGACCGCTTCCCCTCCGGGCTGGCTCCGCTGATCGACGAGGTACACGGGCTGGGCATGCGGTTCGGCCTCTGGGTCGAGCCCGAGATGGTCAATCCCGACAGCGACCTCTACCGCGCCCACCCCGACTGGGTGCTGCACATGCCCGGCCGCCCGCGTACGTTGCTGCGCAATCAGCTCGTCCTCAACTTCGCCCGGCCCGACGTCGCGGACTGGGCGCACAAGTGGCTGCACCGGCTGGTCGGCGAACACGGCGTGGACTTCCTGAAATGGGACTTCAACCGGGCCTTCACCGAGGCGGGCTGGCCCGGCGTCGCCGACCAGGACCGGCTCTGGATCGACCACGTGCGAGCCGTCTACTCGATCATGGATCGCCTGCGCGCCGACCATCCGCACCTGCGCATCGAGGCGTGCGCGGGTGGCGGCGGCCGTACCGACCTGGGCATCCTGGCCCGCACCGACCAGGTGTGGACCTCCGACAACACCGACGCCCACGACCGCATCGCCATCCAGCACGGCTTCAGCCAGATCTACCCGGCCCGCGTGATGGCCGCCTGGGTCACCGACAGCCCGAACCCGCTCACCCGCCGCCTCACCCCGCTCAGCTTCCGCTTCCACGTCGCCATGGCCGGCGCGCTCGGCCTCGGCGGCGACCTGCTGAAGTGGAGCCCGGCCGAGCTGGCCGAGGCCGCCGCGCTGGTCGCCGTCTACAAGGACATCAGGCCCGTCGTCCAGCTCGGGCGGCAGGACAGGCTCGAGTACGGCGTGCAGTACACCTACGGCGACCGGACGGTCGTACTCGCCTGGCGGGGGCCCGTCGCGCACGGGACGCCGCTCGTGCCGCTCCGCCTGGCCGGGCTCGACCCGCTGGGCCGCTACCTGGACGAGGACACCGGGCAGCTGCATCACGGAGCCTTGCTGATGTCGGCGGGCCTGCGACCGGACCTGCCTCCGGGCGACTACGCCAGCGCACTGATCCGCCTGCGCTCGGTTTAGTCGGCCCTGGTGGTATCCGACTTATCCAATTGGCGACGGGGGCTTATCCGATTGATGAAAGGCCGCGCAGGGCGATCTGGGCGGCGCGCATGGCCGACTCCTCCGCCTGCTCCATCGACCCGCCCCGGTTGATGGTGGAGATGACCGCGAGCTTGGTGGCGCCGATCAGCGCGCCCACGGCCGCCGCCGCGTCCACGTGGTCGAGCTCGTCGGGAAAGGCGTCCTCCAGCGCTCGCGTCAGCTGGAGCTGGCTGTCGAACAGCAGATGCAGCGCCCGTGCCTGCAAGGAGGGGACGGTCATGATGAGCCGCATCCGCAGGGGCGCGTCCATCACTCGGAAGTCGTCGTCGCTCGCCCACCGCAGGCTCGTCCGTATGAGCCGCAGCAGCAGGTCGGCCACGTGCTCGCCGGGCGTTCTGGACGAGATCATCTCCACGGCCAGCGACACGCGCGCCGCGCTGTCGAAGAACAGCACGTCCTCCTTACTGGCGAAGTAGCTGAAGAACGTCCGCGTCGACACCTCGGCCTCGGCCGCGATCTCGGCCAGCGTGGTCTCCTCGAAGCCTTTCTCGTCGAACAGCCGGAGCGCGGCCTCGATCAGCGCCCGGCGTGTGCGCTGCTTCTTGCGCTCTCGTAGTCCCACCATGCCGGGAACTGTACCGCCAAACTTAGGGATTTTCATCCATTGAAGTTTTGCAGCGAATGAGGTTTTCTGGTGGAGTTGACCAAGCGAAAGGAGTCGCACCATGTCGGATCTGACCCTCACCACCACCCGCCAGCGCCCCTTCGATCCACCTGACGAAATCGCCGAGCTGCGAGAACAAACGCCGATCCACCGCATGACCTACGCCGACGGGCACCTCGGCTGGATCGTGACCGGCTACTCCGCCGCCCGCGCCGTGCTCGCCGACGCGCGCTTCAGCAACCGCCCCGAGCTCATCCACCCGCCGATCCCGGCCCGGCTGCAGCTCGCGAAGGAACAGGGTTTCCGGGTGCCGCCCGGGTTCTTCCTGCGCATGGACGCCCCCGAGCACACCCGCTACCGCAAGCTCCTCACCGGCCAGTTCACCGTGCGCAGGATGAAGGAGCTGGAGCCGAGGATCGCCGAGATCACCGACGCCTGCCTGGACGCCATGGAGGCCGCGGCCAAGCCGGTGGACCTGGTGCAGGAGTTCGCGCTGCCGATCCCGTCGCTGGTGATCTGCGAGCTGCTGGGGGTGCCGTACGAGGACCGGGCGCAGTTCCAGGAAGACACCAAGGTGCTCGTCAACCTGGAGATCAAGGCCGAGGACGCCGTGGCCGCGGTGACGCGCATCTCCGCGTACCTGTACGGGCTGATCCAGCGCAAGCGCGCGCAGCCGGAGGACGACCTGCTCAGCGGGCTCATCGAGAACGGCGAACTGAACGACGAGGAGCTCACGGGCGTCGCGTTCCTGCTGCTGGTGGCCGGCCACGAGACGACCGCGAACATGCTCGGCCTCGGCACGTACGCGCTGCTCACCAACCCCGCCCAGCTCGCCCTCATGCGCGATGACCCGTCCGCGGTCGAGAACGGTGTCGAAGAGCTCCTGCGCTACCTCACGATCATCCACCTCGGTCCGGTCAGGAGCGCGCTGGAGGACGTCGAGATCGAGGGCCGGCTCATCAAGGCCGGCGACTCGGTCACGATCCACCTCCCGGTGGCCAACCGCGACTCCTCCCGCTTCCCGGACGGCGACGCCCTCGACCTGACCCGGCCCGCCACGGGCCACCTCACGTTCGGCCACGGCATCCACCAGTGCCTCGGCCAGCAACTGGCCCGGGCCGAGATGCGCATCGCCTACCCGGCGCTCCTGCGGCGCTTCCCCGGCCTACGCTTGGCCATATCACCGGAGGAGGTGCCGATGCGCTCGGACATGAGCATCTATGGTGTGCACCGCCTCCCTGTCACCTGGTAGGTCAATGATGGAGATCAAGGCAGACACGACGGTGTGCATCGGTGCGGGCATGTGCGCGCTGACGGTGCCGGCGATATTCGACCAGAGCGAGGAGGAGGGGACCGTGGTGGTCCTTGACTCCACCCCACCGGCCGAACTGGAAGAAGCCGTCCGCCGCGCCGTGACGCTGTGCCCGTCAGGCGCCATCTCGGTGGTCTGATTTCGATTTGCTGGGTCCTTCGCGTCGACGGCGGGTGCCTTCTGTCGTACCGGTCTGGCCGGCCGTCTTACGGCTCGCCCAGCCCGAACCTTCCCCGCCGTCGCCGCGACCGTCTTCTGGGACGCGCGTCCATCGGGCTGACCCTCTACTGGGCCGACCGCCTATCGGCCGACCATCCATCGGGCCTCGGTTGCGGACACCTGGCTATCGGGCCTCGGTTGCGGACGCCCGGCGCGGATGCGTCAGTTTCGCGGACCTGCTGAGGCGCCGACCAGTTGGTCGCGGACCGGCCCTTGCGCGTTCGCATGCCTCTCGCATGTCCTCTGCACGCCTTTGCCCGTCCCTCAACCTTGGTCCCTCAACCTTGGTCCCCAATCTCGTCCCGCCGCACGTCAATGGGTGTGTCGTCCACCTCTCCCACGCTGATCGAATCTATGTTCGTAGAACAGGTTGACACCGAGCGTGATCGAAATTATGTTCGACCTAGTGACGTGAGGCTCGCGGCTCACGTCGTAGGACCTGGTCGCGGGCCGTTCGCTTCCCCCAAGCGAGACCCGCGATCAGGCTCCAGGGCGAAGGGCGTGTCCTCGTCGTCGGCGGAGACGAGTGGGCGCGTCCTGGCCGGACGGGGTGCGGGGAAGCTCCTCGTCCGGCCAGCCCGGCGGAATTGTCGGTGGAGTCTGCGAACCTGGCTTCACCGGCGGAGACGCCGGGAGCCGCCATGACTCCAAGGAGGCGCGCAAGATGGCACCAAGGCTCAGCGATACGCAGGGGCCCCGGCTGTCGCCCGCAGTTAGGGCGCACCTGACGGATTCACATTCCTGCCTGGCGGAGGCGACAGCCGCTCGCACCCCGGCATCCCGATACGTGGCAGCGCACCTGGCAGCCCTACGAGCGGCGGCGGCGATCCTGGCCGCCCGCCCACGCCCCATGGAAGGCCGCAGGCGCCGCCTGCGCAGCGCCTGGGAGCTGCTCCCGGAGGCGGAGCCCAAGCTCGCGGAATGGGCCGCCTACTTCTCGGTGAGCGCGGCCAAGCGCGCCGCCGCCGAGGCCGGCATGGTCCGTGGCGTCAGCGCGGCCGACGCGGACGAGCTCCTGGCCGAGGCCGACACCTTCGTCGCCGTAGTCCAGGAGATCCTGGGCGTCCCCGCTCAACCCCAACTCCCGGTCGAGGTCCCCCTGGCCGGCTGACCACACCGCTCGCGCCGCCGACGTCGGCGGCGAGTGGGCAGCCGGACAACGCGAACACGAGCGAACACACCGACCCAGGCGAGGGCCAGCAGACCATCCCGACCAAGGACGACCCCGCCAAGCCGGTGGAAGCGGAGCGCGACGCCTGAAGCATGCCCGAAGACGCCGCATGCAGGCGATCGAACGCCACGGACTTGGGCGGACAGGGGGTCGAGGAGGATCTCCGCAGAATTGAACGGTAAGCCAATGTGGTCCCTCGGCAGGGGAACGTCAGGCCGTCCAGCTCTCAACGGTGATCGCCCTGCTGCTGGCCTGGGCCAGCGCCACTCCGCTGCTGCCTCTGGTCGCTCTCCTCAACAGCCAGGCCAGGTGCTGACAGCCTTTCACGACTGACTCCGCCGAGACGGCCCGCCCCGAAAACACGCGAAGTCCCGGCCCCGATGAAGCCTTCCGCCTTCCCGGCGGCACCGCTTACGAGCAGAACATCGCCGTGCCCACCACGGCATGAACGATCCTCGCGCTGACCGGCACACGGCCCCCGAACTGACCGGCACACGGCCCCCGAGCCGACCGGCACCGTCTGGACGTGTGACCATGTCGGCGGCTTGCAGCGGGGACGCGCCGGACGCAACCGCGCGGCGACGAAGGCGAGTGGTGTTCCGCCTTTCGTCGCCGCGCGATCTGCTCGTCCCGAGTGCTCAGATCCGCTCCACGCGCCTCAACATGCTCGCTCTGCGGGGCCCGACCTGCTCGGCGTACGAGCCCCGTCCGGTCTGCCCGCACGTTCTCAGTGGCGCGTCAGGAGGTGGTTCACATTGGATCGCACAGCGGGACGGTGCTGTAGTCCTCGCCGGTCACCGGCCGGATGTCCTGCCAGCGCACCCACTGGGCCTGGCCCATGTGCTCGGTGCCGCCGTCGGTGTTCAGCGTCTGCGGGGGCCATAGCAGGAATCCCCACCGCTCTCCTTCCGTATCGCCCCAAGCCAGCAGATAACGCGCCTCGCCGCCGCGGCCGGCGGTCGAGAACGTCGTCGCGGCATGTTCGACGATCGGCGGCCGCCACAACCCTGGTAGGCCTTTCATGTCGAGATGCATTGGTCCATTATACGAACTGGCGTTCGATATCGCTAGGCGAACGCGCCGTTTCCCGGGCCCCATCTGGGCGAACGCGGTGGGTACCTGGACGGCCAGACTCCGCTGGACCTGCGTGGCCGGGCCTGAGTGTGTGGGCGTGCGGGCAGGGTGAGAGTGCGGCGTGTGGGCGGCGGAGGTGCCGCTGGGCCTGCGCTGTGAATGTGCCCGGATGGGCGTGGGCGTGCGGGCGCGGGCGGTGGGGGGTGCCGATGGGCCCGCGCTGTGAACGCGCCCGGATGGGCGTGGGTGTGCGGAGGGGGTGTTCGGCGGGCTTGTGCGGGGACGTGTCGCTGGCCCCGCGGCGGTGAACTCGCGAAAGGGGTCTACGGGATCGCGAAGGGCCTTCGGGGGTTGCGAATAGTCTCGACAGGCACGGCGCTTGGCAGCGTGCGTCGCGAAGGGCCTATGGGGTCGCGTAGGGCCTACGAGTGCCGGAGGTGTGCGGCGGGATCCGCGTGAGGGATCGGTGCGGCAGGACCACGGGCCTGGAGGTATGCGGAAAGGACCGCCCTACCGGGGTCCTCAGCCTGGCCGGCGGGTGGCGGGTTCCCGTGCGTGCCCGGACAGCCCGTCCTCAGGCTCCCGCACGAAGGTTCGTCGTGCTCCCGTACGGAGGTTCACCGTGCCGCCGTACGCGAGACACTAAGACGAAAAGCGGGACGCGCCCGTCACATGGCGCGCCCCGAAAAACAGGAGCGGTCAGAAGGACTCGACGGCGCGGCGGGCCTCCGCGTCGAGGACGCCCCAGCTGATGAGCTCCTCCGTCAGCTCGCTCGGCGACTTGTCGTAGATCACGGCCAGGGAGCGCAGGTCCTCCTGGCGGATCGACAGGACCTTCCCGTTGTAGTCGCCACGCTGGCTCTGGATGGTGGCCGCGTAGCGGGCGAGTGCCCCGGCCTTCTCCTTGGGCAGCGTCGCAAGACGTTCCAGGTCGATGACAAGCTTCGGTGTCGGGCCGAGCGGGCTCGGCGCGGCACCGCCGGGCAGCAGCTCGGAGACGGGCACCCCGTAGAAGTCGGCAAGCTCGGCAAGTTTCTGAACCGTTACAGCACGGTCGCCACGCTCGTACGAGCCCACGACCACGGCTTTCCACCTGCCACGCGACTTCTCTTCGACTCCGTGCAGGGACAGGCCCTGCTGGGTGCGGATGGCACGGAGTCGTGCACCCAGCGACTTTGCGTACTCAGACGGCATCGTGTGGCCCCCCGGCTCTCGTATGTAGCGCTCTCAGTAGATTGTGCTCCCTTGCGGCGAATGCCCCGGCCACCGGGGGGTGTGTGCCTTGTTAGGCACCATCGGTAGCCATGGCTCTGGGTTTACCCCATAACGCCGCGCAGTGTGGTTACGCACAGTGACGGTAAAGGGGCGGACGCCGAAGGTCAAGCTGATTGGAAAAAAGATGCCGAATCCGATCCGGGATGGAACGACTTAATAGCCCCTCTTGTCCCATGAGTAACAATACTTCGTCACTGTTTGTCCGGTGACATGCATGGTGGAAATCACCTCTAAACCATGTCAGTGATCGCGTGGAGACCGAGGTGAGAGGCACTGAGAAGGGCTGGCGAGGGCCATCCAAGAGCGCGCAGAGGGCCGGCGGGGACGGTCAGTGGGGCCGGTGGTGTGGCGCAGGGGTCAGGATTGACGGGTTAGGATCATGACTGGACACGTGGCCGCACGGACGATTTTGAGCGACGTGTCCCCGAGGAACACCCGCCGCAACGGCCCCGCGTTGCTGGAGGCGCAGATGAGCAGTTCGCCCGGCGACCACGACGTCTGGCCCATGGCCTGTGCCACGTCGCGGCCCTCCAGGATCTCGAACTCCGCCCGGATGTGCCGCCGCTGCCCGGTGGCCGCCGCCTGGAGGTCGTCCGCCACCTGGTCCCGCAGGCGCGTGAGCATGTCCTCCTCGATCTTGGCGCGGCGGGCGCCGCGGATCAGCATGGTGACCAGCCGCAGCGGCACGTCGAGGATGACCGCGGCCTTGGCGGCCTCGTGCACCGCGGCGTCGGAGCAGGGGCTACGGCGGTAGGCGACCGTGATCCGCTCGACGGCCGCGGCCGGCGCGTCCGCGTAGCCGCGCGGGACCAGCATGACCGGCACCGTCGAGGAGTGCAGCAACTGGTCGGCGGTGCTGCCGACGGAGATGCGGCCCCTGCCGCCGCCCGGCGCGGAGCCGATCACGACGACGTCGGCCGCGCGTTTGCGGGCCAGGTCCACCAGCCCGCGCCCGCTGCCTTTGTTGGTGTGGACGACGTAGTCGGCCTTGTCGCCGGTGAGCGCCCGGGCCTGCCCGAGCGTGGCCTCCGCCTGTTCCTGCAGATACTTGCGCCACTCGGTCAGGTCGGCGCGCGCGGGCCCCGGGGTGGTCCACACGGGCGGCTGCACGTACGCCACCGTCAGCTGCCCCTTGACCTGCCCGGCCAGGAGCATGGCCAGCGCCAGCGCGTCACGTCCTCTCGGCTCGGGGATGAATCCGGCCAGTACGCTTTCGAGCTTCATTGGGGCACCTCGGTGTTCAACCGCGAGTGGCGATAGCCGTACAGGAAGTAACAGATCAGGCCCGCCAGCATCCAGAGGCCGAACGCCTGCCAGGTGACGCCCGCCAGACCGGCCATCACGATGACGCAGAAGATCGTGCCGAGGATGGGCGTGGCGGGGAAGAGCGGCGTGCGGAAGCTGCGTGGCAGCTCGGGGCTGCGGTAGCGGAGCACGAGCACACCGATGTTGACGATGGCGAAGGCGAACAGCGTCCCGATGCTCGTGGCCTCGGCGAGCTGGCCCAGCGGCACCAGCCCGGCCAGTACGGAGATGAACGCCGCCACGATGAGCGTGTTGGCGACGGGGACCTGGCGGCGCGGGTTCACCTTCTGGAAGATGTGCGGGATGAGCCCGTCGCGGGACATGGCGAACAGGATGCGGGTCTGGCCGTAGATGACGGTCAGGACGACGCTGGCGATGGCCACCACGGCGCCGAAGGAGACGATCAGGCCCGGCCAGGTGGCGCCGGTGGCGAGGTCGACGATGTAGGAGAGGCTGGCTTCGGTGCGTTCGGGGTCGAAGTCGGTCCACGGCATGGCGCCGATCGCGGCCACGGCCACCAGGACGTAGACGACCGTGACGATGGCCAGCGACAGGATGATCGCCAGGGGCAGGTCGCGCTTGGGGTTCTTGGCCTCCTCGCCGGCGGTGGAGGCCGCGTCGAAGCCGATGTAGGAGAAGAACACCTGCGAGGCGGCGGCCGTGACGCCCGCCACGCCCATGGGCGCGAACGGCGAGAAGTGCCCGGCCCTGAACGCGGTGAAGGCCACCACGCAGAAGAAGACCAGCACGGCGACCTTGATGAGCACGAACACGGCGTTGGCCGTGGCGCTCTCCGACGCCCCGCGCAGCAGCAGCCAGGTGGCCAGCAGCACGATGAGGATCGCGGTGACGTTGATCACGCCGCCGTCCTGGCCGGGGGAGCGGGTGATCGACGCGGGCAGCTCCCAGCCGAACAGGCTTTTCAGGAAGGAGTTGAGGTATTCGCCCCAGCCGACCGACACCGCCGCGACCGACACCGCGTACTCCAGCATGAGGCACCAGCCGCAGATCCAGGCGACGATCTCGCCCAGCGTCGCGTACGCGTAGGAGTAGGACGAGCCGGACACCGGGATCGTGCCGGCCAGCTCCGCGTACGACAGCGCGGAGAACAGCGCCGTGATCGCGGCCAGCACGAAGGCCAGCACGACGGCGGGACCCGCCTTCGGCACGGCCTGGCCGAGGATGACGAAGATGCCGGTGCCGAGCGTGGCGCCGACGCTGAACAGCGTGAGCTGCCACAGCGACATCGTTCGGCGCAGCTCACCGCCCTCGCCGTGGCCGCCCTCGGCCACGATCTGGTCGGTGGGCTTGATGCGGAAGAGCCGTTGGGCGAGTGCCATCGAAACCTCCTAGAGCCCTAGAGCGTGCTGGTCAGCGGCCAGCGGGCATTCGGCGTGACGATCGTGCCGGCGGTGCCTTCCAGGATCTGCTCCGCCTGCCCGAGCTCGCCGATGGCCGCCATGTCGCCGGTGGTCTCCACGAAACGGCAGACCGCTTCCACTTTCGGCCCCATGGAGCCCGCCGGGAAGTCGAGGGCGCGTAGTTCGTGCGGGGTGGTGTTCGCGAGTTCGCTCTGGTGCGGCGTGCCGAAGTCCTTCAGTACGCGCGGCACGTCGGTCAGGATGAGGAAGGCGTCGCATTCGAGCGCCTCGGCCAGCATCGACGCCGTGGAGTCCTTGTCGATGACCGCCTCGACACCGGACAGGCGGCCGTGCTCGTCGCGGATGACCGGGATGCCGCCCCCGCCCGCGCAGATCACCACGACCCCCTCGCGGACCATCTTGCTGATCAGCCGCGTCTCCACCACGCGTTGCGGGGTGGGGGAGGGGACGACGCGCCGCCAGTCGTGGCCGTCGGCGGCGACCGTCCAGCCGTACTCCTTGGCCAGCTTCGTGGCCTCGTCCTGGTCGTAGACGGGACCGACGAACTTGGTCGGGTTGTCGAAGGCCGGATCGACCGCCGACACGAGCGTTTGCGTCACCATGGCCAGGACCTGCCGCCCGGGCAGCGCGTTCTGCAGGGCCTGCAGCATCCAGTAGCCGATCATGCCCTGCGTCTCGGCGCCGAGCGTGTCGAACGGGTAGGGCTTGGTCAGGCGGGGGTCGTTGGCGCTCTCCAGCGCCAGCAGGCCCACCTGCGGCCCGTTCCCGTGGGTGATGATCAGCTCGTGCTTCTCCGCGAGCTTGGCCAGCGTCTTGGCCGCGTTGGCGACGTTGGCGATCTGCGGCTCCACGTCCGCCCGCTGGCTGCGCCGGAGCACCGCGTTGCCCCCCAGGGCGACGATGACCCTCATCGATCAGAAGCCGTCCCGCTCGAGTGGGCAGCTCATGCAGCGCGGCCCGCCGCGTCCTCTGCCGAGCTCGCTGCCCCGGATGGTGATGACCTCGATGCCGTGGCCGCGCAGGAAGTTGTTGGTCGTGGTGTTGCGCTCGTAGGCGATGACGACGCCCGGTTCGATGGCCAGCGCGTTGCAGCCGTCGTCCCACTGCTCCCGTTCGGCGGCGTAGACGTCCTGCGTCGGGATGAGGACCTTGATGTCGTCCAGGTCCAGGGCCCGCGCCATGGCCCGGTGCATGTCCTCCGGCGGGTGGTCGGTGACCTTGAGCTCTTTTTCGGTGTCGCCCGGCTCGATCGTGTACGAGGGCAGCATGCCCAGCCCCGCGTACTTGGTGAACACGCCGACGTCCACCATCGTCATCACGGTGTCGAGGTGCATGAACGCGCGGGCCTTCGGCATGTTCAGCGCGATGATCTTCCGCGCGGAGCCGGCCTGGAACAGCCGCTGCGCGAGCATCTCGATGGCCTGCGGCTGGGTGCGCTCGCTCATCCCGATCAGCACCACGCCGCGCCCGAGGATCAGCACGTCGCCGCCCTCCAGCGTGGCCGGGGCGACCGACTGGCCGGGCAGCCACACGTTGTAGCCGCCCTTCTGCGGCCGGCCGAACCCGTCGGCGAAGGTCGGGTGGAACTCGTAGACGGCCTCCATGTTCACCGTCTCGCGCATGCGCGCCTTCTTCTTCATCGCGTTGATCGAGACGCCGTCGTACACCCAGCAGGAGGTGTCGCGGGTGAACAGGTGGTTCGGCAGCGGCGGCAGGATGAAGTCGTCGTCGCCGGCCGCGTGGTAGGACATCGACTTGGGGTCACAGCCCGCCTCGACCATCTCGCGTTTGGTGATGCCCCCCGTCAGGTACATCTGCAGGGTCTTGGAGTCCATGGAGTCAAGGGTGTTGCGGATGTCGTCGACGGCCAGGGGGCCCATGAAGCGCTCGTCGAGGATCCCGTCGAGGATGTGCTTACGCGCCTCGGGGATCTCGACCGTCTCCTGAAGCAGGTCCGCCAGCATGTGGACCTTGACGCCGCGATCCCGCAGCACCTGCTGGAACTCCTCGTGCTCCTCCATCGCGCGCTGCACCCACAGCACGTCGTCGAAGAGGAACGCGTCCTTGTTGGTCGGGGTGAGCCGCTTGAGCGCCAGGTCGGGCTTGTGCAGCAGCACCTGGTAGAGCTTGCCCACCTCGGAGTCGACATGGAAGGTCATTGTCCCTGTATCCCCTCGAAGCAGGCGGACGTCAACGCGCTGGCACCGCCCGCGATGTCCCGTCACGTGCCCCGCGTGGACGGTTCCGACACGGAAAGAGCGGGGAAATTACCCAACCGTGGGCGGCCGTGGGGAGTAGGTGGCAAGAGTTCTGGCTGGTAGCCCCTGGTACTGTGTGTCACGACCAACACCCTTTTAAGACCCGTCCCGTGAGGCGGGAAAGGTGGTGAGCTCTGCCGTGTCCGAATCCCCAACCTCCGACCTGACACCCTTGTCGAGGGCTGTTCTGGAGGGCCCGGACATCCACCGGGCGCTGACCCGTATCGCGCACGAGATCCTCGAACGAACCAAGGGCGCCGACGGCGTCGTCCTCCTCGGCATCCCGACCCGCGGCGTCACTCTGGCCCGCCGGCTGGGTGACCGCATCGAGCGCTTCGAGGGCGTCAAGATCCCCGTCGGCTCGATCGACATCACGATGTACCGCGACGACCTCCGCCTCCGGCCCGCCCGGCCGCTCGGTCACACCGAGCTGCCGCCCGACGGCATCGACGGCCGGATCGTGGTGCTGGTGGACGACGTCCTGTACTCCGGCCGCACCGTCCGCGCGGCGCTCGACGCGCTCAACGACCTCGGCCGCCCGACCGCCGTACAGCTGGCCACGCTGGTCGATCGCGGCCATCGCGAGCTGCCCATCCGCGCCGACTACGTCGGCAAGAACCTGCCGACCGCCAAGAGCGAGAAGGTGAAGGTCTACCTGCAGGAGACCGACGGGCGCGACGCGGTGCTGCTGATGAAGGAGGAGGCCAAGTGAACCGCCATCTCATCTCCGCGGGCGACCTCGGCAAGGACGACGCCCTGCTCATCCTCGACACGGCCGAGGAGCTGGCGAGGGTCTCGGAACGTTCCATCAAGAAGCTGCCGACATTGCGCGGCCGTACGGTGGTCAACCTGTTCTTCGAGGACTCCACCCGCACCCGCATCTCCTTCGAGGCGGCCGCCAAGCGACTGTCGGCCGACGTCATCAACTTCTCCGCCAAGGGCTCCAGCGTCTCCAAGGGCGAGTCGCTGAAGGACACGGCGCTGACGCTGGAGGCGATGGGCGCCGACGCGGTCGTCATCCGCCACGGCGCCTCCGGTGCGCCGCACCGCCTGGCCAACTGGGTGCACGGCAGCGTCGTCAACGCCGGCGACGGCACCCACGAGCACCCCACGCAGGCGCTGCTCGACGCCTTCTCCATGCGCCGCCGCCTGGGCGGCCTGGACGGCCGCAAGGTCACGATCGTCGGCGACGTCCTGCACAGCAGGGTCGCCCGCTCCAACGTGCTGCTCCTGGCCACACTCGGCGCCGACGTCACGCTGGTGGCGCCGCCCACGCTGCTGCCGGTCTCGATCGACACCTGGCCGTGCGCGGTCTCCTACGACCTCGACGCGGTGCTGCCCAAGTCCGACGTGGTGATGATGCTGCGGGTGCAGAAGGAGCGGATGAACGCCGCCTACTTCCCGAGCGAGCGCGAATACTCCCGCCGCTACGGCCTCGACCGCGACCGCTTCGCCAAGATGCCCGACGAGGCCATCGTGATGCACCCCGGGCCGATGAACCGGGGCATGGAGATCGCCGCCGAGGTGGCCGACTCGCCGCGCTCGACCATCGTCGAGCAGGTCGCCAACGGTGTGACCATCCGCATGGCCGTCCTGTACCTGCTGCTCGGGGGAGAGACTTCGTGATCATTCGCAACGTACGGATCGTCGGCGGCGAGCCCGTCGACATCCGGATCGAGGACGGGGTGATCGCCGAGATCGCCCCGCGGATCGAGGGGGAGGCGGCGATCGACGGCGGCGGCGCGATCGTGCTGCCCGGCCTCGTCGACCTGCACACCCACCTGCGCGAGCCCGGCCGCGAGGACGCCGAGACCGTGCAGACCGGCACCCAGTCGGCCGCCCGCGGCGGCTACACCGCCGTGCACGCCATGGCCAACACCTCGCCCGTCGCCGACACCGCCGGCGTGGTCGAGCAGGTCTGGCGGCTGGGCCGGGAGTTCGCCCACTGCGACGTCCAGCCGGTCGGCGCGGTCACCGTCGGCCTGGAGGGCAGGCAACTGGCCGAGCTCGGCGCGATGGCCGACTCCGCCGCCCGCGTCCGCGTCTTCTCCGACGACGGCAGGTGCGTCGACGACGCCGTGCTGATGCGCCGCGCCCTGGAGTACGTCAAGGCCTTCGACGGCGTGATCGCCCAGCACGCCCAGGAGCCCAGGCTCACCGGCGGCGCCCAGATGAACGAGGGCGTCGTGTCCGGCCGGCTCGGCCTGACCGGCTGGCCGGCGGTCGCCGAGGAGGCGATCATCGCCCGCGACTGCCTGCTGGCCGCGCACGTCGGCTCCCGGCTGCACGTCTGCCACGTCTCCACGGCCGGCTCGGTGGAGATCCTGCGCTGGGCCAAGTCCAAGGGCTGGAACATCACCGCCGAGGTCACCCCGCACCACCTGCTGCTCACCGACGACCTCGTCGAGGACTCGCCGGTCGGCGCCTACAACCCCATCTACAAGGTCAACCCGCCGCTGCGCACGCGCGCCGACGTCGAGGCGCTGCGCGCCGCGCTGGCCGACGGCACGATCGACATCGTCGCCACCGACCACGCGCCCCACCCGGTCGAGGACAAGGAGACCGAGTGGTCGGCCGCGGCCATGGGCATGGTCGGCCTGGAGACCGCGCTCAGCGTGGTGCAGGAGGCCATGGTCGACACCGGGCTGCTCGACTGGGCCGGCGTCGCCGAGCGCATGTCGATCGTGCCCGCGCGTATCGGCCGCCTATCGGGGCACGGGCAACCGATCGAGGTGGGCGTGCCGGCCAACCTCACGTTGTACGACCCGTCCGTCCGTACAGAGGTGGATCCGTCCGCCTTCGCGTCGAAGAGCCGCAACACGCCGTACGAGGGCATGACGCTCCCCGGCCGGGTCGTGGCGACCTTCCTGCGCGGCAAGCCGACAGTACTTGAAGGGAAGCTGGTGTGACTTCTGCGCTGCTCGTTCTGGAGGACGGTCGCGTCTTCCACGGAACCCCGTATGGCGCCGCGGGCGAGACGTTCGGCGAGATGGTCTTCAACACCGGCATGACCGGCTACCAGGAGACCCTCACCGACCCGTCCTACCACCGGCAGATCGTCGCGATGACGGCCCCGCACATCGGCAACACCGGCGTCAACGACGAGGACCCCGAGTCGGGCCGCGTCTGGGTCGCCGGCTACGTCGTACGCGAGCCGTCCCGCGTGGTCTCCAACTGGCGGGCCAACCGCTCGCTCGACGATTACCTCAAGGAACAGGGCGTCGTCGGCATCGCCATGCCGGGCACCCGCGCGCTCACCCGCCACCTGCGCGAGCGCGGCGCCATGCGCGCCGGGATCTTCACCGATCCGTCCGAGCCGGTCGATGAGCTCGTCAAGCGCGTACGGCGGGTGCCGGCCATGGCGGGCGCGAGCCTGGCCGCCGAGGTGGCCACGGCCGAGCCGTACGTCGTGCCGGCCGTCGGCCAGAAGCGGTTCACCGTCGCGGCCGTGGACCTGGGCATCAAGGGCATGACCCCGCACCGGATGGCCGAGCGCGGCTGCGAGGTGCACGTGCTGCCGGCCACCGCCACCTTCGAGCAGATCATGGCGGTGAAGCCGGACGGGGTGTTCTTCTCCAACGGTCCCGGCGACCCGGCCACCGCGGACGTCTCCGCGCTGCGCGGGGTGCTGGAGGCGAAGGTGCCCTTCTTCGGGATCTGCTTCGGCAACCAGCTGTTCGGCCGGGCCCTGGGCCTGTCCACGTACAAGCTGCGTTACGGCCACCGGGGGGTGAACCAGCCGGTCCAGGACGTACGGACCGGCAAGGTAGAGATCTCCGCCCACAACCACGGCTTCGCGGTCGAGGCGCCGCTCGGCGAGCCGTTCGAGACCCCCTACGGCCGGGCCGAGGTCAGCCACGTCAACCTCAACGACCGCTGCGTGGAAGGGCTGCGCCTGCTCGACGGGCGCGCCTTCAGCGTGCAGTACCACCCGGAGGCCGCCGCAGGTCCCCACGACGCCGCCTACCTTTTCGACGAGTTCTGTGAGGTCATGAACCGTGCCCAAGCGTGATGACATCAGGTCCGTCCTGGTGATCGGCTCGGGGCCGATCGTGATCGGTCAGGCGTGCGAGTTCGACTACTCCGGCACCCAGGCCTGCCGCGTGCTGCGCGACGAGGGGTTCCGCGTGATCCTCGTCAACAGCAACCCGGCGACGATCATGACCGACCCCGAGTTCGCCGACGCCACCTACGTCGAGCCGATCACCCCCGAGTACGTCGAGAAGATCATCGCCAAGGAGCGCCCCGACGCGCTCTTGCCGACCCTGGGCGGCCAGACCGCCCTCAACACCGCCGTCGCCCTGCACGAGTCGGGCGCGCTGGAGCGCTACGACGTCGAGCTGATCGGCGCCGACTTCGACGCGATCCAGGCGGGGGAGAACCGCGAGAAGTTCAAGGAGATCGTCGCCAAGGTCGCCCGCGAGCACGGCCTGAACGCGGAGTCGGCCAACTCGGTCGTCTGCCACACGATGGACGAGTGCCTGGCCGCCGTCGCCGAGCTGGGCTACCCGCTGGTCGTGCGGCCCTCCTTCACGATGGGCGGCGTCGGGTCCGGGTTCGCCTACGACGAGTCCGACCTGCGGCGCATCGCCGGCGCCGGGCTGGACGCCTCGCCGACCACCGAGGTGCTCCTGGAGGAGTCGATCCTCGGCTGGAAGGAGTACGAGCTCGAGGTCATGCGCGACAAGCATGACAACGTGGTCATCGTCTGCTCCATCGAGAACATCGACCCGATGGGCGTCCACACCGGCGACAGCGTCACCGTCGCCCCCGCGCTGACGCTGACCGACCGCGAATACCAGAACATGCGCGACGTCGCGATCGCGGTCATCCGCGAGGTCGGCGTCGACACCGGCGGCTGCAACATCCAGTTCGCGGTCAACCCGGCGACCGGCCGCATGATCGTCATCGAGATGAACCCGCGCGTGTCCCGATCGAGCGCCCTGGCCTCGAAGGCCACCGGCTTCCCGATCGCCAAGATCGCCGCCAAGCTGGCCATCGGCTACACCCTCGACGAGATCCCCAACGACATCACCAAGGAGACCCCGGCCTCCTTCGAGCCCACGCTCGACTACATCGTGGTCAAGGTGCCGCGGTTCGCCTTCGAGAAGTTCAGGGGCGCCGACCAGACCCTCACCACGCACATGAAGTCGGTGGGCGAGGCCATGGCCATCGGCCGCTCCTTCCCCGAGGCGCTGCAGAAGGCGCTGCGCTCGCTGGAGAAGAAGGACTCCTCCTTCACCTGGGCCGGCCCCCAGCGGCCGAAGGCCGAGCTCATCGAGGAGTCCCGCGTCCCGCACGACGGCCGGCTGCGCACCGTGCAGCAGGCCATCCGGGCCGGCGCCACCGCCGAGGAGCTCTTCGAGGCCACCCACATCGACCCCTGGTTCCTCGACCAGCTGTTCCTGCTGGACGAGGAGGCGCAGGTCCTCGGTGAGGCCACCGAGCTGACCGCCGAGGTGCTGGAGCGGGCCAAGCGCCACGGCTTCAGCGACGCGCAGATCGGCGAGATCCGCGGCATCGACGAGGCCCGCGTACGTGACCTGCGCCACGCGCTCGGCCTGCGGCCGGTCTACAACACGGTCGACACCTGCGCCGCCGAGTTCGCCGCCAAGACCCCCTACCTCTACTCGGCCTACGACGAGGAGAGCGAGGTCCCGTACGGCGAGCGGGAGAAGGTCATCATCCTCGGCTCCGGGCCGAACCGCATCGGCCAGGGCATCGAGTTCGACTACGCCTGCGTGCACGCCTCCTTCGAGCTGTCGCGGGCCGGGTTCGAGACCGTCATGGTCAACTGCAACCCGGAGACGGTCTCGACCGACTACGACACCTCCGACCGGCTCTACTTCGAGCCGCTCACGCTGGAGGACGTGCTGGAGGTCGTCCACGCCGAGCAGCAGACGGGCCCGGTCGCGGGCGTGATCGTGCAGCTCGGCGGGCAGACGCCGCTCGGCCTGGCGCAGGCGCTCAAGGACGCGGGCGTGCCCGTGGTCGGCACCTCGCCCGAGTCGATCCACCTGGCGGAGGAGCGCGGCGCGTTCGGCCGGGTGCTCGCCGAGGCGCAGCTGCCCGCGCCCAAGCACGGCACCGCGACGACCGTCGCCGAGGCGCTGAGCGTGGCCGAGGAGATCGGCTACCCCGTGCTCGTCCGGCCCTCGTACGTGCTCGGCGGGGCCGGCATGGCCATCGTCTACGACGACGCGACGCTGACCACCTACATGGCGGCCCAGGAGGGCGGCCATCCGGTGCTGGTCGACAAGTTCCTCGACGAGGCCATCGAGATCGACGTGGACGCCCTGTTCGACGGCGAGGAGCTCTACCTGGGCGGCGTCATGGAGCACATCGAGGAGGCCGGGATCCACTCCGGCGACTCGGCGTGCGCGCTGCCGCCGATCACGCTCGGCAGCAACGACATCAAGCGCATCCGCGCCGCCACCGAGGGCATCGCCCGCGGCGTCGGGGTCCGCGGGCTGCTGAACGTCCAGTACGCCATGTCGGCCGGCGTCCTGTACGTCCTGGAGGCCAACCCGCGCGCCAGCCGTACCGTGCCGTTCGTCTCCAAGGCCACGGCGGTGCCGCTGGCCAAGGCGGCGGCCCGCGTGATGCTGGGCGCCTCGATCGCCTCGCTGCGCGAGGAGGGCATGCTGCCCGCCACGGGAGACGGCGGCACGCTGCCGCTGGAGGCGCCGATCGCGGTGAAGGAGGCGGTGCTGCCGTTCAACCGCTTCCGCGGCGTCGACATCGTGCTCGGGCCCGAGATGCGCTCCACGGGCGAGGTCATGGGCATCGACGAGTCCTTCGGCGTCGCCTTCGCCAAGTCGCAGGCGGCGGCCTACGGGGAACTGCCCATCAAGGGCCGGGCCTTCGTGTCCGTGGCCAACCGGGACAAGCGTGCGATGATCTTCCCGGTACGGGCGCTCGCCGACCTCGGGTTCGAGATCCTGGCCACCGAGGGGACCGCTGAGGTGCTGCGCCGCAACGGTGTCCATGCCAAGATCGTGCGAAAGCAGAGCGAGGGGCCCGGAGCCGGAGGTGAGCCCACAAGTGTCCAGTACATCCTCGACGGCGAGATCGACCTGATCGTCAACACGCCGTTCGGCAGTCCGGGCCAGTCGGGCCCGCGGCTCGACGGCTACGACATCCGTACCGCCGCCGTGCTGCGCGGCATCCCGTGCATCACCACGGTCGCCGGCCTCGCCGCCGCGGCCGCGGGCATCCAGGCCATCGTGCGGGGCGACGTCGGCGTACGGTCCCTCCAGGAGCACGGGCGGGCGCTGCGGGCGGCAGGGGCGTAAGGCTCGATCGACGGCAGGCTCCCGCGGGAGGTGAAGAGGACTGGCCGGCACTCCGGTGCAGGTGACGGGCACGGTGCTGACGACGCGCCGGGTCGACGCCTACCATGCCCTCACCGTGGTGGCGCCCGGCATCGCCGAGCGCTACCGGCCCGGCCACTTCGTGTCCGTCGCCGTCGGCGGGGCCCACACGTCCATGGTGACGCGGCGGGCCTTCTCCATCCACGACGTCAAGCCCGACTACGGCGGCACGGTGGAGCTCGTCTTCACCGTGCGCGGGCCGGGCACCGCGTGGCTGGCCGAGCGCCGGGCGCGTGACACGATCGACCTCGTCGGGCCGCTCGGCCGGCCCTTCCCGCTGCCGCGCGACCCGGTCCACTGCGTGCTGGTCGGTTCCGAGTACGGCTCCGCCGTGCTGTTCCCGGTGGCCGACCAGCTCATCGAACGCGGCTGCCGGGTCGACTTCGTGCTGGGCGGCGCCAGCGCGGACCGGGTGTTCGGCGCCATGCGGGCCAGGCGGATGGCCCAGACCACCACGCTCACCACCGAGGACGGCTCGCTCGGGCTGCGCGGCCGGGTGACCGACGCGCTGCCCGCGGTGATCGCCGACACGCGGGCGGACGCGGTCTACGCGTGCGCGCCCATGGAGACGCTGCGGGCGGTCACGGCGGTGGCGATGGAGTTCGACATCCCGGTGCAGGTGGCGGTGGAAGAGGCGATGGCCTGCGGGATCGGGGTCTGCATGACGTGCGTGCTGCCGGTCATCGGCGACGACGGCGTGACCCGGATGGTGCGGGCCTGCGCCGAGGGGCCGGTGTTCCGGGGGGAGCGGGTGCGGTTCGAGGATGTGGGGACGATCCCGTTCGACGCGCTGGGGGCGCCCGGGGGTCAGGGCGGTGCTCGCCATGCGGGCTGACACCGACTGCCCGTGTCCCGCTTCCCTGCCGCGTCCGCGTCTCGCTTCCGCGCCGCGCCCGCGTCTCGCGCGATCCGGTGGCTGTTTCTCCGCGTTGTCTGCGGCTGCTCTGCGGCGGGTGAGCTGACGTGTCAGTAGATATGCGGACTTTTCTGGCGCATGTGGAGCTCGCCAACCCCATCACCACCGCCGCCGGCTGCGCCGCCTCGGGCCGCGAACTGGCCCAGTTCTTCGACCTGCACCGCCTGGGCGCCCTGACCACCAGCTCGATCACCATGGCCCCGCGCGCCGGCCGCCCCACCCCCCGGATGGCCGAGACCCCCTCGGGCATGCTCAACGCCGTCGGCCTCCAGGGCCCCGGCATCGACGCCTTCCTCGAACGCGAGCTGCCCTGGCTGGCCCAGCGCGGCATCAGGACCATCGTCTCGATCGGCGGCGGCACCGTGGCCGAGTACTCGGCGCTGGCCCGCAGGCTGGCCGACGCGCCCGGCGTCACCGCCCTGGAGGTGAACCTGTCCTGCCCGAACATCGAGGACCGCGGCCGGGTCTTCGCCCGCGAGGGCAGCGCCGCGGCCGAGGTGATCGCGTCGGTGCGCTCCATCATGCGGTACGACGTCCCGGTGGTCGCCAAGCTGGCGCCCGACGTGGCCGACATCGTGGCGGTCGCCCGCGCCTGCGTGGACGCCGGAGCCGACGCGCTGTCCATGATCAACAACCCGCTCGGCATGGCCATCGACACCGAGGCGCTGCGGCCCTCGCTCGCGGCCGTGACCGGCGGGCTGTCGGGGCCGGCCATCCTGCCCCTTGCCGTACGGTGCGTGTGGCAGGTGCACGCCGCCCTGCCCGGGGTGCCGCTGATCGGCGTCGGCGGCGTGACGACCGGCAGGGATGCCTTCCAGCTCATCCTGGCGGGCGCCTGCGCGGTCGGGGTGGGGACGGCGCTGTTCCACGACCCCTACGCGTGCCTGCGCATCGAGCGAGAGCTTGAGGACCTGCTGCGGGCACGCGGCTTCCAGCGGCTGGCCGACGCGGTCGGCCTGGCCCACCGTCCGCCGGGGAGCGCCCCCCGGCACCTGCTCGTCGACTCCGAGGAGAGCTCCCCTTGACGCCCGCACCCATCGCCGTCGCCCTCGACGCCCCCGACCTGGAGACCGCCGCCAGGTGGGCCGCCCTGGTGACCCCGCACGTCACCACGGTGAAGATCGGGCTGGAGCTCTATCTGCGCTACGGCCCCGACGTGATCGCCTCGATCCGGGGGGCGAGCGGCGTACAGGTCTTCCTGGACCTCAAGCTGCACGACATCCCCAACACGGTCGCGGCGGCGGCCAGGGCGGTCGCCCGGCTGCGGCCGGCCATCCTCACGGTCCACGCGGCCGGGGGCCCCGCGATGATCCGCGCGGCCGTCGAGGCGGCCCCGGACACCCAGATCGCGGCGGTCACGGTGCTGACGTCGCTGTCGGAGGCCGACCTGAGCCGCATCGGGCTCGCCGGCCCCGCCTCGGACGCGGTCCGCCGCCTGGCCGTCCTGTCGGTCGAGTCGGGCGCCACGGCCCTGGTGTGCTCACCGCACGAGGTCGTCGACCTGCGCTCGGAGGTCGGGCCGGAGATCACCCTCATCACACCCGGCGTACGTCCCGCCGGGGCGGACAGCCAGGACCAGGCGCGGGTGGCGACGCCGGAGCAGGCGCTGGCGGACGGCGCCGACCTCCTGGTCATCGGCCGCCCGATCACCGCCTCCCCGGACCCGGGCGCCACAGCCGCCGCCATCGCATCCTCCTTGCGGCGCACGACCCCCTTCTGATGGGGTTCGCGGCCCATAGGGCCGTTCCGTGTTCCTGATGGGCCTTCGGGGGCGGCCCATCGTGGCGTGGCATCGGTGCGCAGCGGCGAACCGGCCGCCGCCAGTGCCACGGCCAGGCAGGATCCGCGTCCGTGTGCGTCTGCGGCCCACCGCGCATATGTGGGCCCATCGCGCCCGTCCGCAGCCCGCCGCGCCCTGTGCGTGCGCAGTCGATCGCGCCCACGTGGGGCCCTCGCGCCATCGCGCCCGCATCGGGCCCACCGCGCCCATGTGCGGCTCAGCCCTGGGCGCCGTGCGCTTCCGTCGTGACGCGCGCTCACGCCGACGCGGGGCCGACTGGGCGGCGCGTCGTTGTCCGGCGCACCACCGCAAGCGGTCGATCAGCGAAGCCTGGTCCAGCCCACCATGCGGCTGGCCGCTCGGCCGGTGTAACTCAGGCCCACCGTACGGCGGCCCCGACCAGCCAGGCGCGGCTCGGCTCACCGTACGGCGGGCCGGTCGGTCGGGCGAATGTGCCGGGAGCACAACCGTTGTCACCCGGCCGTGGTGGGACCGCTCCCATGAGCACACGTACGGCGGGTGGCCGTGTACGCACGGTGAGGGCCTCCCCGGAGGGACGCCGACCCCAGAACGGCGTCCCACGCCGACCGTACACGATCGTGAGGACACCCCCGCAGGGCATACGGATGCCCACCTCGGGCGGGGTTTCGGACGTAAACCCGCGCACGTTTCGGACACCGCTCCCTGACGGGTGGGTGATCATCATCGTACCCCCACGGCGCTTCCTGTGTGTAAGGAAGAAGCGGGAAGTGGAGGCGATTTGATCAGCACTCTGTAGTTTTACATACACGGAGAGTGATGAAGTGGATTTTGTGAGGAGAGAAACCGCCATTGACGTTGCTTAGGGGGCGATGACCAGCTAGTTTCCCTTCCCGTCCGAGTACATCGACAGAAATTCGAGGTGACCCGGCGTGGCTCTTCCTCCCCTGACCCCTGAGCAGCGCGCCGCAGCCCTGCAAAAGGCTGCCAAGGCCCGTAAAGAGCGTGCCGAGGTCAAGAACCGGCTCAAGCATGGCGCGGTTTCTCTGGCTGAGGTGCTCAAGGATGGGCAGACCGACGACGTCATCGGCAAGATGAAAGTGTCGGCCTTGTTGGAATCGCTCCCAGGCGTGGGCAAAGTCCGCGCCAAGCAGCTCATGGAGCGGCTTGCCATCGCCGAGTCCCGCCGCGTGCGGGGTCTCGGTGCGAACCAGAGGGCATCCCTCGAGCGCGAGTTCGGTGGCAACGAGAGCTAATCTCGGTTCCACACGAAAGCGCAGGTTCAACGGGGGGTAGGAAGTGACCGACAGGTCCAGGTCCGGCAGTGTTTGGGCCCATGAGGCAGTCGGATCTGGAGCGAGGGTCGGCGACTTCCTCCCCTCGAGCGAGCGGCGCCTGACGGTCCTGTCCGGACCGTCGGGCGTCGGTAAGTCAACGGTCGTCGCCGAGATTCGGCGGGCACACCCCGAGGTGTGGCTGTCGGTCTCGGTGACAACCAGGAAACCCCGGCCCGGCGAGGTGCACGGGCTCCACTACTTCTTCGCCGACAGCGAGGAGTTCGACCGGCTCGTGGAGTCGGGGGAGCTGCTCGAGTGGGCGGAGTTCGCGGGCAACAGGTACGGCACGCCGCGCGCCCCGGTGCTCGACCGGCTCGCCGCGGGCATGCCCACACTGCTCGAGATCGACCTCGAAGGCGCCAGGCAGGTGCGGCAGAGCATGCCGGAGGCCCTGCTGGTGTTCCTGGCCCCGCCCTCCTGGGAGGAGCTGGAGAAGCGGCTGCGCGGCCGTGGCACCGAGCCGGAGGACGTCATCGCCCGCCGCCTTGAGGCCGGCCACGTCGAGATGGCGGCCGAGAAGGAATTCGACCTCACGCTGGTGAACACAAGTGTCAAAGAGGTGTGCCGCCGGCTGATAGCCTTGATGACTGACCCTCAGGGGGTCATCAAAACCACCAACCGAGAGGTCTGACAATCGTGGCAGGAATTGCCCCGGTCGCAGAGGGCATCACCAACCCGCCGATCGACGCGCTGCTCGACATCGTCGACAGCAAGTATTCCCTGGTGATCATGGGTGCCAAGCGCGCCCGCCAGATCAACGCCTACTACTCCCAGCTCGGCGAGGGCCTGCTCGAATACGTCGGGCCGTTGGTCGAGACGCACGCGCAGGAGAAGCCGCTGTCCATCGCGCTGCGCGAGGTGGCCGAGGGCCTGCTCAACGCCGAGCCCATCGAAGGCGCGGTCTGACCCGCTAAATGAAGAGGGTCGTCCTGGGCGTCAGCGGGGGCATCGCCGCGTACAAGGCGTGTGAGCTGTTGCGCCTGTTCACCGAGTCCGGGCATGAGGTGCGGGTCGTTCCGACCCGCGACGCCCTGCGGTTCGTGGGCGAGCCCACCTGGGCGGCGCTGTCCGGCAACCCGGTGACGACCGATGTGTGGGAAGACGTTCACGAGGTGCCCCACGTACGGATCGGCCAGCGGGCCGACCTCGTCGTGGTGGCGCCCGCGACCGCCGACGTGCTCGCCAAGGCCGCTCACGGCCTGGCCGGCGACCTGCTCACCAACACGCTGCTGACCGCGCGCTGCCCGGTGGTGTTCGCGCCCGCGATGCACACCGAGATGTGGCAGCACCCCGCCACCCGGGCCAACGTCTCGACGCTGCGCGAGCGGGGCTCCGTGGTGATCGATCCCGCGGTCGGGCGCCTCACCGGCGCCGACACCGGGCCCGGGCGTCTGCCCGATCCCGCCGAGATCTTCCAGATCTGCCTGCGCGTACTGGCCGGCCGGCCGCGCGACCTGGCCGGGCGGCGGGTCGTCGTCTCGGCCGGCGGCACGCGCGAAGCCATCGATCCGGTCCGCTACCTGGGTAACCGGTCCTCCGGGCTGCAGGGGTACGCCCTGGCCCGCACGGCCGTCGCCCGTGGGGCCCAGGTGACGCTGGTGGCCGCCAACGTGTCCCTGCCCGATCCGGCCGGGGCCGCCGTGGTGCGGGTGGAGTCGGCGGCCGAACTGCGCGAGGCGGTGCTGACCGCCTCGGCCGCCGCGGACGTGGTGGTGATGGCGGCGGCGGTGGCCGACTTCCGGCCCGCCGCGCGGCAGGACTCCAAGATCAAGAAGACCGAGGGCGACCCCGAGCCCCTCTATCTAGTGAAAAATCCCGACATCCTGGCGGAACTAGGCGAACGCCGCCGCGCCGCAGAGTCGTCCCCCGAGGCGGCGGCCGGGTCGGATTCGGTGGCGGCCGTCGGGCCGGAGTCCGAGGTGATCGCCGCTCGTCATCCCGAGGTGATCGTCGGGTTCGCGGCCGAGACCGACGACGTGCTCGCCAACGGGCAGGCCAAGCTCGCCCGCAAGGGCTGCGACCTGCTCGTCGTCAACCAGGTCGGCCCCGACCTGGCCTTCGGCACGCCCGACAACGCGGCGACCGTGCTGGTCGCGGGCGGCGAGCCGGTGGAGATCCCCCGGGGTCCCAAGGACGACGTCGCCGACGCCGTCTGGGATCAGGTCGCCAAGCTGTTGCGGCATCCCCGAACGCCTGCCGATACTTAAGACAAAGGGGGCAAAAGGGGGCGGGGAATGCCGGTGAGTTCCACTGTCAGAGATCGATGCAGAACGCTGCTCGGCGATCAGGGGGAGATCCGCTACGTATTCCCCGCGCTGTCCCTGGGCCCGCCGGGCACGGGCAACTTCCTGATCGTGGTCACCGACACGGCCATCTCCGTCCTCGCCACCCGGATGCTCCGGAGCGACCGCCCGGTCTCCGTCCACGCGACCTTCCCCCGCCACACCAGGCTCGGCCCGATCATGCAGGCTTCCGGGCCGGTGATCGAGCTGGGCGTGATGGCGTTCGAGTTCGAGGAGGAGTACGCCGCCGTGGTCGCCGCCGCCGATGCGGAGATCTTCGCGCCGGAGACGCTGCCCCCCGACCCCCTGCCCGACCTGTGAACGACCCGTTTCGCGACATGCCCGTGGGTAGGGCTAGACTTCGGCGAGGCACTGGCCGGGGTGTACAGTCGCCGGAGCCCGCACGTCCGTCAGCAGCCGCTGCATGAGGAGCCACTGAGTTGTCACGTCGCCTGTTCACCTCCGAGTCGGTCACCGAAGGCCACCCGGACAAGATCGCCGACCAGATCAGTGACGCGATTCTCGACACCATGCTCAAGGACGACCCCAAGAGCCGGGTCGCCGTCGAGACGATGATCACTACCGGCCAGGTCCATGTCGCAGGCGAGGTCACGACCGAGACCTACGTCGACATTCCCGGCGTCATCCGGGAGAAGATCCTGGAAATCGGCTACGACGCCTCCCACAAGGGCTTCGACGGCGCCTCCTGTGGCGTGTCGGTGTCCATCGGGGCGCAGTCGCCCGACATCGCCCAGGGCGTCGACGACGCCTACGAGCACCGGGTCGACGGCGACATCGACGAGCTCGACCGCCAGGGCGCGGGCGACCAGGGCCTGATGTTCGGCTACGCGTGCCGCGAGACGCCCGAGCTGATGCCGCTGCCGATCACGCTCGCGCACCGGCTGGCCCAGCGCCTGTCCGAGGTGCGCAAGTCCGGCACCGTCCCCTACCTGCGGCCCGACGGCAAGACCCAGGTCACCATCGAGTACGACGGCGACCAGCCGGTCCGTCTCGACACCGTGGTCGTCTCCACGCAGCACGCCGCCGAGATCGACCTCAAGGAGATGCTGACGCCCGACATCAAGGAGCACGTGGTCGACCCCGTGCTCGCGGGCCTCGACATCGACATCGAGGGCTACCGCCTGCTGGTCAACCCGACCGGCCGCTTCGAGATCGGCGGCCCGATGGGCGACGCCGGCCTCACCGGCCGCAAGATCATCATCGACACCTACGGCGGCATGGCCCGCCACGGTGGCGGCGCCTTCTCCGGCAAGGACCCGTCCAAGGTCGACCGCTCGGCCGCCTACGCGATGCGCTGGGTCGCCAAGAACGTCGTGGCCGCCGGGCTCGCCGACCGCTGCGAGGTCCAGGTCGCCTACGCCATCGGCAAGGCCCAGCCGGTCGGCCTGTTCGTCGAGTGCTTCGGCACCGAGAAGCTGCCGGTCGAGAAGATCCAGGCCGCCGTGCTCCAGGTGTTCGACCTGCGCCCGGCCGCGATCATCCGCGACCTCGACCTGCTGCGCCCGATCTACTCGGAGACCGCCGCTTACGGCCACTTCGGCCGTGAGGGCTTCTCCTGGGAGTCGACCGACCGCGCCGAGACCCTGAGGTCCGCCGCCGGTCTGTGACCGTTCCCGTCAGATGCCGCACCCCGGCTTCGGGGTGCGGCATCTGCGTGTTCACGGCCGGTCGGGCGGGGGCCGTTCTCTGAGGGAGGCCGTCGAGACGTACCGTGGTCTCCTTGGATCTTCCGGAAACTGGGGAATGGATCATGCCATGGCGTGCCACGGCGACCAGCTTCGTGGGTCGCCGTCAGGAGGTCGCTGACGTCAGGCGGATGCTCCAGCGCAGCCGCCTCGTCACCGTCACCGGCATCGCCGGGGTGGGTAAGACGCGCGTGGCCGTACGGGCCGCGCAGCTCATGCGGCGGGCCTTCACCGACGGCAGCCGGTTCGTCGAGCTGGCCGGGCACACCGACCCCGAGTCCCTCGAAGAGGTCATCGCCCAGAGCCTCGACGTCACCGGTGACCTGACCGCGCAATTGTCGCGCCGCCGCCTGCTCCTGGTGCTCGACACCTGCGAACATCTGACCGACGCCTGCTCCGCCCTCGTACAGTCGCTGCTGCGCGCCGCCCCCGGCCTGCACGTGCTGGCCACGAGCCGGCAGGCGCTGCGCGTCCCCGGCGGGCACGCGGTCATCGTCCGGCCGCTGACCGTACCAGGTGGAGAGTCGGCGCCCGCCGACGTGGCGCGCGTCGAGTCGGTGTCGCTTCTCCTCGACCGGGTCGCGGCCGTCGACCCCGGTGTTGATCCCGGCTTCGAGCTCACCGAGCGGAACGCGGCCTCCGTCGCCGAGCTCTGCCGCCGCCTGGAGGGCATCCCACTGGCGATCGAGCTGGCCGCCGCCCACGTCCGCCGGTCGCCCGTGGACGAGCTGCTCGCGCGGATGGACGCGTACGGCGGCCCGCTCGGCCGCCCGGACCCGCTCGGCCGCCCGGACCTGGACCGGCACCCTGACCCGAGCGGCCGCTCGGACTCGCTCGGTCGCCCGGACTCGGACGGTCGCCCGGACTCGGACGGGCAGTCGGTGGCGTCGGACGGCAACGGGCGGCGGGCCACATATCCCGTGAACGTGGGTGGGCGGCGGGCCAGGAACGTGGCAGATGCGGGCAGGCGGCTCAGGCCCTCAGCGGACGCTCGGAGGTCTCGGGGGAGCGACTCAGCGGACGTGCGCGGGCCGCAGGGGAGCCATCCAGCGGAGGCGGGCGGCCCTTGGGGGAGGCGTCCGCCGGACGCGGGTACGCACCGGGGCGGGGACGCGACCACGCGGGCCGTGATCGGGTGGAGCCACGAGCTCTGCTCGCCTGAGGAGCGCCTGCTGTGGGAGCGGCTGAGCGTGTTCGCGGGGACGTTCGAGCGGGCGGCGGCCGAGAAGGTCTGCGCAGGCGGCCCGCTGCCCCCCGCGCGGGTTCGCGCCACGCTGGCGGCGCTGGTCGAGAAGGCGATCGTGACCAGGGAGCAGGACGAGCCGCAGGCGAGGTACCGCATGCCCGACAGCGCGCGCGAGTTCGCCGCCGCCCGCCTGGCGGGCACCGGCGATCGGGAACGGCTGCGGGCACGCCACCGCGAGCACTACTACACGCTCGCCGAAGCAGTGCGTCGTGACCGGGGTTACTCGGCGGGCCGTGACAGGGGTGAGGCGATTGTCCGGGTCAGGGATGAGTGGGCCGATTTGCGGGCCGCGCTTGAGTCCTTCGCCGCAGACCCGGCCGCGCGCGAGCGCGGGCTGCGGATGGGTCTGCGGCTGGGCAGGCTGTGGACGTTCGGGGGCATGGCCCAGTACGGGCGCCGCTACCTGGAACGCCTGCTGCTCATCACCTCCTGCCCCGATCCGGTACGGCTCGACGCCCTTTTGCTGCTCGCCCACCTGGCGGCCACCAGCGGCGACCTGGATGTGGCCCGCAAGGCGCTGGAGGAGGCCGAGGCGCCCGCGGCCCGGCTGGGCCCGCGCGGCGCCCTCAACCTCGCCAAGGCGCGCGGCACGGTGAGCCTCTGCGCGGGCGACCTGCCCACGGCCGAAGGCCATTTGACCCGGTGCGTCGACGGCCTGTCGCCCGACGGTGGCGTCCATCCGCTCGACGCCACCGTCGAACTGGGCCTCACTCTGCTGCTCGCCGGTCGTACCAGTGAGGCGGAGGAGGTTCTCGCCAAGGCCGGCGCGCTCGGCCGGGAAGCGGGCGACGCCGCCACCGCCGCCTGGACGGAGCTCGCGCTCGCCCTGGCGCGGCGGACGGCCGGACAGTACGCGGAGGCGGACACCCTGGCCAGGACGGCACTGCGGACGCAGGTGTCGCTGCACATGACGTTCGGGCGGGCGCTCTGCGTCGAGCTCCTCGGCCGGCTCGCCGCCGACCAGGGCCGGCCCGCCCGCGCCGCCCGGTTACTGAGCGCGGCGCAACGGCTGTGGGGGTACGAGGTGAGCCCCCTGCTCGGCGCGCCGATCCTCGCCGCCGAGCGCGACAGCCACCTGAAGGTACTACGTGAGACCCTCGGCCGGCAGCACGGCCAAGCCGTCTCCGAGGGCCGGGCCATGTCGGAGGAGGAAGCGATCGCCGACGCGCTCGCCCCGGGCGTCACGCCTCCTGCCCCGGCCGTACCGTTCTGGGCGCCGCTCACCCCGCGCGAGGCGGACGTCGCCGAGCTGGTCGCCGCCGGGCTGACCAACCGGCTGATCGCGCAGCGGCTGGTCGTCGCCCGGCGCACGGTGGACTCTCACATGGAGAACATCCTCGCCAAACTCGGATTCTCCGGGCGGAGTCAGGTCGCCGCCTGGGTGATCGGGCGGCGGCAGCGCGAGCAAGGCTGAGCCCCGTCTGCGGCTCGGGGACCGAGCAGGCCGTGGGGCCTGGGATCGGACAGGCGTGGGGCCTGGGGGCCGGGCACTCGTGGGGCCTGGGACCGGACCAGCATAGGGCTTGGGGACCGGGCAGGCGGGGGGCTTGGGTTCGACAAGCGTGCGGCGTTACGGGTGGTCCGGGTCTGGTAGACGTAATGCGTGACCGACTCCAATGCCCTCCTGCCGCTCGACGCCGTGCGGAGGGTGGAGCCGTCCAAGCCCGGTAAGGGGGCGCCGGTTCCCGCTCCTTCGCGGCCGGTGGCCCGGGTGGCGGTCGACAACCCGCTGCCGCACCTCGACCGGCCGTTCGACTACCTGGTGCCGGTGACGATGCACGAGACGGCCGAGCCGGGGGTGCGGGTGCGGGTGCGGTTCGCCGGTCAGCTGGTGGACGGGTTCGTGCTCGAACGGGTCGAGGAGAGCGACCACACGGGCAAGCTCACCGCTCTCGAACGGGTCGTGTCGGGCGAGCGGGTGCTGACCGGGGAGATCGCGGGCCTGGCCAGGGCGGTCGCCGACCGCTACGCGGGCACGCTCGCCGACGTCCTGCGCCTGGCCATCCCGCCCCGCCACGCCAGGGCCGAGGCGAACCCCCCAAGACCTGCCGAAACGACCGCCGCGCCAACCGAACCGGTTCCCAGTACGCCTGGCGATGCGGCGACTGGTCCGGTTCCCGGTATGTCTGGCGATGCGGCGACTGGTCCGGTTCCCGGTATGCCCGGTGACGCGGCGACTGGTCCGGTTTCTGGCCAGCCCGGCGACGCGGCGGCTGATACGCCCACCAGCCCGGTCACCGACACGACCGGAGGCACTCCCGTCCCGGCCGACAACGCGCCCGCCGGCCCCTGGGACGACTACCCGATGGGGCCGTCGTTCCTCGACGCGCTGCGCAACGGCCGGACGCCCCGGGCCGTATGGTCGGCCCTGCCGGGGGCCAAGGGCTGGGCCGGGGCGGTGGCCGAGGCGGTCCGCGCGACGCTCGACGGCGGGCGGGGCGCGGTCGTCGTGGTGCCCGACGGCAAGGACGTGGCGCTGGCCGACGCCGAGCTCACCCGGGTGCTCGGTGACGGGCGGCACGTGGCGCTCACCGCGGACCTGGGCCCGGCCGAACGCTACCGGCGCTGGCTGCGCGTCCTGAGAGGGCAGGTACGGGCGGTCGTGGGCACCCGGGCCGCCGTGTTCGCCCCCGTGGCCGCGCTCGGTCTGGTGGCCATCTGGGACGACGGTGACGACCTTCACGCCGAACGGCTGGCCCCCTACCCGCACGCCCGCGAGGTCCTCGCGCTGCGGGCCCATCGCACGGGCGCGGCCATGCTGATCGGTGGCTACACGCGTACCGCCGAGGCCACGCAGCTCATCGCCAGTCGCTGGGCCAGGCCGATCGTCGCCGCACGCACCACGATCAGAAGCCTCGCCCCCCGCGTACATCCCGCCGGAGAGGACGCCGAGCTCGCCAAGGACCAGGCCGCGCGCCAGGCCAGGCTGCCCAGCCTGGCCTGGCGCGCGCTGCGCCAAGGGCTGGAATCCGGTCCGGTGCTGGTCCAGGTGCCCCGGCGCGGCTACCTGCCCGCACTGGCCTGCCAGAACTGCCGCGCCCCCGCCCGCTGCGCGCTCCCGCCCACCCGCCTCAGCACGGCTCCAGGAGCCGAGGCGAGCGAGCCGTATGCCGACATACCCGGCCTGGCCATGGCGGCGACGGCCGGCCGCGGGACGAAGCACGGCGGGCTGAGGCTCGAAAGCGAGCCCGGTTCCGCGGGGCCCTCGTCGTGTCATGGCCCGCTCGGCCTGCGAGGCGGTCACTCCGCCCCCTACTGCCGCTGGTGCGGCCGGGTGGACGCCGGCTGGCGCTGCCCGAACTGCGGTGGCCACCGGCTGCGAGCCGTCGTCGTGGGCGCCCGCCGTACCGCCGAGGAGCTGGGCCGGGCCTTCCCCTCGGTCCCGGTACGCACCTCCGGACGCGACGGCGTGCTGGCCACCGTGCCCGCCACCCGAGCCCTGGTCGTCGCCACGCCCGGCGCCGAGCCGGTGGCCGAGGGCGGCTACGCGGCGGCCGTGCTGCTGGACGCGTGGGCGCTGCTCGGCCGGCCGGACCTGCGGGCCACCGAGGAGGCGCTGCGCCGCTGGACGAACGCCGCCGCCCTGCTCCGGCCCGGCGCCGAGGTGGTGGTGCTGGGCGACGCCGCGCTGCCGGTCGTACAGGCGCTGCTGCGCTGGGATCCGATCACCCACGCCGAGCGTGAGCTGGCCGAACGCGCCGAGCTGGGCTTCCCGCCCGCCGTACGGATGGCGACGCTCACGGGCAGCGCCGCCGCGGTCCGGCAGATGCTCGACGAGACGCGCCTGCCCGACGGCGCCCAGGTGCTCGGCCCCGTGCCGGTGGACGAGGCGGGCAGGGAACGCGCCATGATCCGCGTCCCGCGCGGCGGCGGCGGCGCGCTGGCCGCCGCGCTCAAAGGGGCCAGTGGGGTACGTGCGGCCCGTAAGGCACCTGATGTCGTACGGGTGAGTGTCGACCCGCTCGACCTGATTTAAGCGGTTTCCCCGATTCGCTCATCTGTAAGCCAGCCGTTAGCGTGCCCCTGTGTCGATCGAATGGGTGAACCAGGCCATCGACGACCTCCGTGCCTGGGGGCGCGCGCGGGGCGTCGTGGTGGACGCGGACGAAATCCGCTTGCTCTGCGACTACGCCAGCGACTATCTCAACGTCAACGAGCTGGGCGACTTCACTCCCGCGACCTTCGACGAGCTGCTGCTGTCCATCTACCCTCGCAAGGTCATCGCACCGCCGGAGAGCGCGCCGGAGACGGTTGCCGCCGCCCGTACCCTCGTCGATTTCCTGCAGCAGGCCGGCGCGGTCGGCGAGGAGACCGCGGCGGCGATGCGCGAGGAGCTGGCCGGCATCGAGCCGAAGATGCCCGTGGCGCTCGCCGACACGGCCAACTTCGGCATGGCCAAGAGCCTGTTCAGCTCCATCGGTCCCGAGTCGCTGGAGCAGTCGGTCGCGATCCCCTCGGGCGAGCTGCCCGATCTGGGGGAGGCGCCCTGCGACTGTCCAGGGTGCGCGCCGCTGCCGGCCGTACGACTGGCGGAGCCCGACGCGCTCGTGGCCGAGCTGGCGGACGTGCCGCTCCTGGCGGGAAACGCCGGACCGTACCAAGATCTGGAAGAGGAGCTGCGGCGCGACGTCGGTGACGACCCGCTCCAGGCGTGGGCCGAGATCGTCGCCCACATCGTCGAACGCGACACCCGCGGCACGGTCACCGGCTCGGCCGAGCTCGACGAGGAGCTCTACGACCTGTTCGACATGCTCTACCGGCTGCGGGCGCCCGTGCCCGTCACCGTGATCGGCGACTACCTGGAGGAGGTCGCGGACGCGGGCGGCGCCGATCTGGGCGCGGTGCTCGACCGGCTGGCCTGGTGCGGCATGGTCGCGGTCGAGGGCGAGGCCGCCGGGCTCACCCCGCTGGCCGTGTGGGGGCTGCGCGAGCACTACCTGGCGCTCGGCCTCGACGCCCCGCAGGCCGGTGACCTGGCCGAGGCCGACGCGACCGGGCTGATCGAGGGCCTGCTCGACGGCATGCCCACCGAGCTGGCCGAAGAGGACATCAGCCGGTGGCTGGCCGGCCGCAGCCCGGTCACGGCGGCGGCCGAGCTGCTCGCCGCCGCCTCCGGCGCCCCCGCCGTGGCGCGCGGCATCGCGGTGACCATCGTCGACCGGCTGGGCGCCGAGGCGGAGCCCGAGGTACGCGCCTGCCTGGAGGACCAGGAGCTGCGCCCGCACGCCATCCACTGGCTGACCGCCCGAGGGCTGGCCGCCCCGCAGCTCAGCCAGGAGGAGCTGCTGTGGGTCAGCATCGACATGCTCGCCCTGGCGCTGCCCGCCGCCGAAGAGGCCCCCGAGATCTTCGCCGAGAACATGGCCGCCTCCGGCCCGCCCGCCCACCTCATCGAAGAGATGTGGCGCGTGGACCACCCCGACGTCGTAGACGTGCTGGAGCTGCTCGGACGCTCGCTGCCCGACGGTACGGTGGCCAAGGCGGCCCGCAAGGCCGCCTTCAAAGCGCGCTCCCGAGCCATCCGTTGAGTACGCTCATGTGACTCGTGTGCAGTAAGTTTCGTGGGGTGGCAAACAACGTCTTCGACCTCGCCGAGCTGCGTAAGCTGATCGATGAGCAGTCCGCCGTGCCCCCACGGCCACCCGAGGAGACTCCCGTGGCGGAGCAAGAGGCGTTGACGTTCCCACCTGTCCTGCTGGCGCCCGACGCCGAGCTGGCCGGGATCGTGCCCACGGTGCCGCTCGTCGCCGACGCCATCCGGCTCATGAACTGGACCGGCACCCGCGAGGTCACCCCGGAAGGGCTGCCGGTCGCGGCCGATGCCCAAGCCGCCGCGGCCGAGCTGGGCCTCGACGCCGCCCGGCTCCGCCTCGTCTGGATCGTCGCCGTCAACACCGGGCTGCTCCAGATCGCCGGCGGGCGCGCTTCGCGCGGGCCGCTGCCGGAGCGGCTCTCGGTCGAGGCGACGCTGGAGTTCTGGGACGGCGTGGTCATGGACGTGCTCGACCGCGCCGACGAGGGCCTGACCGGGTCGGCCGTCGTCGACGAGCACCTGGCGGAGATGCTGGCCACGGTCTACTCCGTACGTTCGGGCGTCGCGATCGCCAACCTCGCCCGGGGCATCCTGCAGTCGCACGAGGTCGCCTGCGAGCCCGGCGCCATCGAGATGCGCAGACTGGCCGCCTCGCTGCCCGCCGAGCTGCTCGACGCGCTGGCGTTGCTGGCCTACTGCGGCCTGGTCGAGCAGACCGCGGCCGGCCGCACCGCGCTCACCCCGCTCGGCGTCTGGGCCGTACGCAGGGACCTGCTGCGCGAGGGGCATGACGCGCCGACGACGGCCGAGGTCGAGGTGTTCGCCGACCTGACCGCCGCCGAGCTGGTCGAGGCCCTGGTCAAGGGCGCCGCCACGCAGAGCGCGGTGGCCGGTTGGCTGGAGCGCCGCCCGCCCGCGCAGGCCGCGCACGACCTCATCGAGATCGCGGCGGAGGGCACCGCGGGGCAGCGCGGCGCCGTGGGCGCCATCCTGGAGGAGCTGGGGCCCGAGGCCGAGGCTCCCGTCCGCGAGGCGCTCGAGCTGCCGCTGATGCGCCGCTACGCCGCGTCCTGGCTGCACATCCGCGACCTCGACGCCCCCACGCTCAGCCCCGACGACCACACCTGGATCGCGGTCGACTCGCTGGCCGCCCTCATGCACCTGTCCGGCCCCGCCGCGGGCCGGCTGGACCCCGAGCCGGGTGAGGATCTGATCCGGCTCGTCGGCCAGATGCCCGCCGTGGGCCACCCGGACACGATCGCGGTGCTCGACATGCTCGCCACCGCGCACGACGACAAGGCCGTCGTGAAGGCAGCCCGCAAAGCCGCGATGAAGGCCCGATCGCTGGCGCACACTAAACTGGGCTGACCCACTGACGAAACGGAGTGACCCTTTGGCGATCCAGTCGATCCGCCTGTTCGGAGACCCGGTGCTGACCACCGCGGCGGCACCGGTCGTCGACTTCGACAAGGAGCTCCGCAAGCTGGTCAAAGACCTCACCGACACGATGATGGACGCCCCCGGCGCCGGGCTCGCGGCCCCGCAGATCGGCGTCGGGCTGCGGGTGTTCACCTACTACGTCGACGAGCAGCTCGGCCATCTGATCAACCCCGATCTCGATCTGTCGGCCGACATCGACGAGGAGGGCGAGGAGGGCTGCCTGTCCTTCCCCGGCCTGTCGTTCCCGACGCCGCGGGCCATCCGCGCCGTCGCCAAGGGCTTCGACATGTACGGCGAGCCGGTCACGCTGGAGGGCACCGACCTGATGGCCCGCTGCTTCCAGCACGAGACCGACCACCTCGACGGCATCCTGTTCATCGACCGGATGGACTCCAAGCAGCGCAAGCTCGCGATGAAGGCCGTCCGCGAGGCGGAGTGGAGCGGGCTGTCCGCCCCCATGGTCAAGTTCTCCCCGCACACCACGGGCGGGAAGGCACTCTGACGATGCGCCTGGTCTTCGCGGGCACGCCCGAGACGGCACTGCCGTCACTACGCGCACTGATCGACTCGCCGCGGCACGAGGTCGTCGCGGTGGTCACCCGGCCCGACGCCCAGTCGGGGCGCGGTCGCAAGGTGCACCCGTCGCCGGTGGCCGAGCTGGCCGAGGAGGCGGGCATCGAGGTGCTGCGCCCGGCCAAGGCCGGCGACCCGGAGTTCCTCGACCGGCTGCGCGGGCTGGAGCCCGACTGCTGCCCCGTGGTCGCCTACGGGGCGCTGCTGCCGCAGTCCGCGCTCGACGTGCCGCCGCTCGGCTGGATCAACCTGCACTTCTCGATCCTGCCCGCCTGGCGGGGCGCCGCGCCTGTCCAGCACGCGATTCTGCACGGTGACGAGATCACCGGCGCCTCGACGTTCCAGATCGTCAAGGAGCTCGACGCCGGGGCGGTCTTCGGTGTCGTCACCGAGGAGATCCGTCCCGACGACACCAGCGGCGCGCTGCTCGAACGCCTGTCGGTCTCGGGCGCCGAGCTGCTGTCGGCCACGCTCGACGGGGTGGCCGACGGCAAGCTGCAGGCGGTTCCCCAGCCGGCCGACGGGGTCAGCATCGCGCCCAAGATCAACGTGACCGACGCCCGGGTCGACTGGTCCGCGCCCGCCATGCGCGTCGACCGCCTGATTCGCGCCTGCACCCCCAACCCGGGCGCCTGGAGCGAGTTCCGCGGCCACCGGCTGAAGCTCGGCCCGGTCCGGCTCGCCCCCACGGCCGAGCCGCTGCCGCCCGGCGCCATCGCCGCCACCAAGAACACCGTGCTGGTCGGCACCGCGACCCACCCGGTCGAGCTGGGCGAGCTCCAGCCGCAGGGCAAGCGGCTGATGAGCGCGGGGGAGTGGGCGCGCGGTGTGCGTCCTGAGAGCGACGGCAGGTTCGAGTGAGACCAGGTTCGAGTGAGACCAGGTGTCGAGTGAGACCAGGTGCCGAGTGAGACCAGGTGTCGAGTGAGAAACGACATGGGACAGGGCCCACGCCGCCAGAACGAGGGACGGCCTACCGGGACCGGACATGGCAGCGGCGGCCGGGGTGGTCAAGGCGGCCAAGGCGGTCAAGCCAGTGGCCGGGGTGGTCAAGGCGGCAGCCGAGGCGGTGGCCAGGCTGGTCAAGGTAGTGGCCGGGGCGGTCAGGGCGGGAGTCGTGGCGGTGGCCGGGGCCGGTCGCGGGGTCCGGCGCGTGACCAGGCGCGCAATGCCGCCTTCGACGTCATGCGGGCCGTCGACGAGCGTGACGCGTACGCCAACCTGTTGATGCCGCGCCTGCTGCGCGAGCGTGAGGTGAAGGGGCGTGACGCGGCGCTGGCGACCGAGCTGGCCTATGGGACGCTGCGCGGGCTCGGGACGTACGACGCGATCATCGAGATGTGCGTCGACCGGGCGCCCGACTCCGACGTGCGCGACGCCCTGCGGCTCGGCGCCCACCAGCTGCTCAAGATGCGCGTTCCCCCGCACGCCGCCGTCGGCACGACCGTCGATCTCGTACGGCTGCGCATCGGGGCGGGCGCCGCCAAGTTCGTCAACGCCGTGCTGCGCAAGATCGGGTCACGGACCATCGAGGAGTGGGTCCCGATCGTGGCCCCCGACGAGGCCCATGACCCGGCCGGGCATCTGTCGGTCGCCTACAGCCATCCGCGGTGGATCGTGAGCGCGTTCCGCGACGCCCTGGGCGGCCGGGCCGACGAGGTGGCCGACCTGCTGGCCGCCGACAACGCGCGGCCGCTGGTGACACTGGTCGCCCGGCCCGGCCGCAGCTCGATCGAGGAGCTGACCGACAGCGGCGCCGACCCGGGCCGCTACTCGCCGTACGCCGCCTACCTGCCGGAGGGCGACCCGGGCAGGATCCCGGCGGTCGCCGAGACCCGCGCGGCCGTCCAGGACGAGGCCAGCCAGCTCGTGGCGCTCGCTCTCACCCGCGTCCCGCTCGACGGGCGTGACGAGCTGTGGCTCGACATGTGCGCCGGTCCGGGCGGCAAGGCGGGCCTCCTCGACGCCATCGCCACCTATGGCGACCTAGCGGCCTCCGACGACCGCTACTTTGCCGACCGCGGAGGCGTCGCGGCTTCCGACGACCGCGATCTCGCCGATCCTGTTGGGCTCGGGGTTCGGGCTGTGGCCTATCCGGGTGGGGCCCGGCTGCTGGCCGCCGACGTGCAGTATCACCGGGCGCGGCTGGTCTGGCAGACCACCCGGGACGCCGCCGTGGTCACCGCCGATGGGACCGAGCCGGCCTGGCGGCCGGGTGCGTTCGACCGGATCATGCTGGACGCGCCCTGCACCGGGCTCGGAGCGCTGCGCCGTCGCCCCGAGGCGAGGTGGCGGCGGGATCCCGCGGACATCGCCGAGCTGGGCCGGTTGCAGCGACGTCTGCTCGACGCCGCACTCGACGCCGTACGGCCCGGCGGGGTGGTCGCGTACGTCACCTGTTCGCCGCACCTGGCCGAGACCCGGGTCGTCGTCGGTGACGTCGCCGGCCGGCGCGGCGACGTGGAGCAGCTCGACGCGCGCGACTACCTGCCGGAGATCGAGGGGCTGGGCGACGGCCCGCACGCGCAGTTCTGGCCGCACCGCCACGGCACCGACGCGATGTTCCTCGCCCTCCTCCGCAAGCGTCCGCTCTGAGCGGATCATGTTCGCGTTTCCCGGCGTGATGGGCGCCGGGACTCAGGTCTGCTCGTTCTACGACCGGAAGCTGGGATTGGTCACCGCATCGAGAAGGCCGTTGAGGAGCGGGACTCGGCGTTCGGTGTCGTCGTTGAGCGCGAGGAGAGCCACGCTCAGGTCCAGGTCGGGTACTCGGGCGTGCAGGGCACGCAGGCCGGTCCAGCCTCCTCCGTGCCGATAGACGCGGTGCCCGGCGTGGGATCGGACGCCGATGCCCCAGGCGTAGTCGATCGGCGTTCCGTCGTCGAGGCGTCCAGGAGTCTGCATGAGCTCCGAGATGCCGAGTTCATCGGCGTTGAGCGCCTGGCCCCAGCGCAGCAGATCGCTGAGAGTGGTCCATACCCCTCCGTCACCCAGGGACAGCGGGGCGGGATGAAGGCGGGCAAGCGGCGCGGCGCCCGGAGGCGTCGGGTCAGGCCCGGGCCAGTACCGGGTGTCCGCCATCGCCAGCGGGACGAAGAGGTGGCGCTCGGCGAAGTCGGGCAGCTGCGTGTCCGCCGCTCGTTCCACCACCGCGGCCAGGCAGACGTATCCGGCGTTGGAATAGCGGTGTTCGGTCCCCGGCCGGTGGTCCAGGTCCGGGAACTGGGCGAGCGCTTGGATGATGCCCGGGGTGGTCCGGTCGGCGTCGCCGGTGATGATGGCATCGATCTCGGAGTCGGCGGGAAGGGCGGCTGTGTGATGGACGAGGTGCCGCAGGCGGATGGTGCCGGCCCACGCCGGTAGCTGAGGCAGCCACGGTGACAGGGTCGATTCCATGTCCAGTACGCCATCTTGGGCCAGCAACGCCACGCAGGCCGCGGTCATCTGCTTCGACAGCGACGCCGCGTAGGCGAGCGTCGCGGCGGTCACTGACAGCCCTTGGGCGAGGAGTACGGGTGGCGCGCCGCCTTGCCGCATCCCGACCACGATCGGTTCGTCGCTGCGGTAGCCGGCTTCGCAGACGAGGGCTGTCATGCGTTGGTACGTCTGGGACACGAAATGATCCTTCGGGCTGCCCGCGACACCCCCGCTAGCGGCCTGGATTGGGGAGTAGGGCGTCAACGATCAGGTCGAGGAGCCGGCCGGTCTGCTCGGGGGTGTCGCGGGCCGCCGTGGCGAGAAAGATGCCCAAGAGCATCGTGGCGACGTCGTCGGGGTCGACGTCCGCACGGAGTGAGCCCGTTTCGGCGCCCTTGGCGAGGATCGCCGTGATCGCGGCGGTGATGCGTTCCCTGGTGGTGGCTGTCGGGATGCGGCCTGAGGCCTGCCCGGCGCGCAGTGCGTCGGCCATGCCACGTTTCATCGCGGCGAACGCCCCGTAGCGCTCCAGCCAGGCGCGCAGCGCGAGCGGCGGCGGGAGTTGTTCGAGCAGGGCCGGGACGCCCGTGGTGATGTTGTCGAGTTCGGCTGCGTAGACCGCCTCCACGAGCGCCTCGCGGGTCGGGAAATGGCGATAGAGGGTGCCGATCCCGACGCCCGCCTCACGGGCGATGCTTTCGAGCGGGACGGTGTCGTCGGCGGCCGCGAAGGCGGTCCGGGCGACGGCGATGAGCTTGTCCCGGTTGCGCTGGGCGTGGGCGCGGAGCGGACGCTGTGTCGTGGTCGGCTGTTCTGCGGCGGTGTCGGCGGACGCCGGTTCGGGCGAACTCAAAGAGGTGTCGGCGGACACCGGTTCAGGCGAAGTCAAAGTGGAGGTACCTCCGATATTGCTCTATAGTCGGTCAGAGATACCGGAGGTTCCTCCGCTATCTCTGGCATCTTACCTGGATGGGATTATCATGACCTCCAGCAACACCCTTTCCGATGAGCCGGTCAAGGTTCCGCGGCCCGGTGGCACCGCTCAGTTCGCCGGGCGTACCGTGTCCCGCATCGGATATGGCGCCATGCAGCTCAGCCGCCTGCACGACGACCGTGACGCGGCCCTGGCGGTCCTGCGCCGGGCGATCGACTCCGGCGTCGACCACATCGACACCGCCCAGTTCTACGGCAACGGCTTCGTCAACGGGCTCCTTCGCGAGGCGATCCGGCCGGAGGACGATGTCATGGTCGTCAGCAAGGTCGGCGCCACCCCCGATCCAGACGGTCCGATCCCGCTGCGGCTCGCACAGCGGCCCGAAGAACTCCGCGCCAGCGTCGAGGACAACCTCCTCAGCCTCGGCCTGGAGCAGATCCCGGTCGTGAACCTGCGCCGTCCCGACTCCGGTCCCGGCGTGCGGGCCACGGGCGATCAGGCGGTCGACATCGACGACCAGCTCGCCGTGATGACGGCGATGCGCGACGAGGGCAAGATCGGCGCGATCGGGCTGGGCAGCGTCACCCTCGACGGGCTGCGCCGAGCGCTCCCCGCCGGCATCGCCTGCGTGCAGAACGCCTACAGCCTCGTCACCCGAGACGACGAAGCCGTGCTCGAACTGTGCCGGACCGAGGGCATCGCCTGGGTACCGTTCTTCCCCCTCGGCGGCGCCTTCCCCCAGATGCCGAAGGTGACCGACGAAGCGGCCGTGCACGCCGCCGCGACGTCCCTCGGCCGCACGCCCGTACAGGTCGGCCTCGCCTGGCTGTTGCACCACGCGCCCCACGTGCTGCTCATCCCCGGCACCGCCAGCATCGAGCACCTCGACGAGAACATCGCCGCCGGTGCGATCACCTTCGACGGCGCCATGCTCGACACGCTCGACGCCATCCCCTCCCGCTCGTCAGACGTCCCGCTGGGCTGATTCCCGCAACCGGCCGTGGCCCGCCGGTGTTCCTCTAGTTGCTGTTGGCTCGCTCACGGGCCGTGATCGACCCTCACGAACCCGTGATCGAGCCCTCCGACGTAAGAGAGCACCAGGCGAGAGGAACACCATGACGGAGCTCGACTCCACGCTCGATTCCAGCAGGCAGGCGCGGGACGAACCCATCGAGAACCAGATGACGTCCCGGCACAAGTTGATCCTGGTTCTCCTGCTCGGCGCCCAGTTCATGCTCGCGGTCGACTTCTCGGTACTCAACATCGCCGTGCCGACGATCGGCTCGGAGCTGGGCTTCGAGCTGAGCAGCCTGCAATGGATCGTCACGGGGTTCATGCTGCCCGCCGCGGGCTTCACCCTGCTGTTCGGCCGCGTCGCCGACCTGTTCGGCCGGCGCAACCTCTTCCTGGCGGGAATGCTGCTCCTCGGCGTGGCGTCGCTGGTCGGCGGCCTGGCGCAGTCGCCGGGCATGCTCCTGGCCGGACGTATGGGGCAGGGGCTGGCCACCGCGATGGCAACACCCGCCGCGATGTCGCTGCTCACCACGTCCTTCCCGGAAGGCCCGCTCCGCCGGCGCGCCCTCGGGCTCAACGGCACCCTGCTGACCGGCGGCTTCGCGCTCGGGTCGGTGCTCGGGGGAGTACTGACAGAGCTGCTGAGCTGGCGCTGGGCCTTCCTGATCAACCTGCCGGTCGTCGCGCTCATCGTGCTCATCGCCCCGCGCGTGCTGAGCGACACCGGCGAGCGGATTCGCCGCCGCCTCGACATTCCCGGCGCGGTCACGGTCACCGGCGGCCTGGTGAGCCTGGTCTACGGCATCTCCGCGACCGAGCGGAACGGCTGGGGCGACCCCATCGTCATCGGCTGCCTGATCCTCGCCGCGCTCCTGCTGGTCGCGTTCTGGTTCATCGAACTACGCAGCCCGCACCCGCTGGCGCCGGTCAGCGTGCTCAAGCGGCCCACTGTCCGCTGGGGCAACTTCGCCGGGATCATCGTCATCAGCATGCCCAGCGCGGTCGTCTTCCAGATGACGCTCTACTTGCAGGACGTCCTCGACTACCAGCCGCTCGCCTCCGGCCTGGCGTTCGGCGGGTCCAGCATCGCGGCCATCGCGGGCGGGCTCCTCGCCCCCCGGGTGATCGGCGCCATCGGTGGCAAGCGGACCCTCGTCATCGCCCTGGCGGTCCAGGGTCTGGGCCTCCTGGGGCTGCTGGCCGTGGGCGAAGGCGCCACGGGTATCTACATCGTCCTCGCCGCCGTCGCGGTCGCGTTCTTCGGCCACGCCATGGGCCTGGTCTCCTACACGGTCATCGCCACCTCCGGCCTGCCTGACGAGGAGCAGGGCCTGGCCACCGGTTTGAGCACCATGAGCCAGCAGGTCGCCCTGACCCTCGGCACTCCCGTGCTGGCCGCTGTCGCGATCTACGGCGCCGGCACGGTCACCGGCGTCAAGGCGAACGTCGGCGGCGTCCTCGACGGCATGCACCTGGCGGTGCTCGTGGGCGCGGTGACCAGCCTCGCGGTGGCGGCGCTCGTGGCCGCCCTCTTCCGCCACGGCACCACGGCCAAAAGCTGAGACCGCTTTCCTTGCTCCCAGGGCTCAGCGCGGAGGCGTTTGCGCCAGAGCCACCAGGATTTGGTCCAGTTTGGCGTCAACATGACCAAAACGTGCTTCGGTCAGGTCTTTCAGGTCATTCAGGCGCTGCTCCAGCTGGTCCAGCTGCTCCTTCGTGGCCAGCGAAGCATTGCCCGCCATGATTTCCCCGAAGACGGGCTCCGTGTATTCGAGGATCTCCTGGCGGATCGTCTGCGGGAGCTGGTCCACCGCGGCCTTGATATCCCCAAGGTCGGAACCGAGCGTAAAAGCGGCCGCTTCGAGGCGTTGGACGCGGGCGGCAAGTTGCGCGCGGTGCTGGGGAGCGGTCATGTGGCCATCGTAGCTTGCGGCTCATCCTGTGCTGCCGGGAACCGCAATTCCCAGGTGGCCAGAGCAGGAAGGATCACGGAGTGTGAGCAGTCAGGAAGACGGTTCCGGTGCGCTTCCGCGGGCTACGGGCGGTAGGAGGATCGCCTGGGCGGCCGTGCCTGAAGAGGTGGCGGCGGGGATCGAGCGGCTGCTCGGTGACCGGGTGGTCGGCGCGGTCAGCCAGCCGGGCGGGTTCTCCGAGGGCCTGGCCGCGCGCGTGCGTCTGGCGGGCGGCGGGGGCGCGTTCGTGAAGGCGGCGAGTACGTTGGCGACGCCGGCGGTGGCGGCCTTTCACCGTAGGGAGATCGAGATCTCGCGGTGGCTTCCCCGGACGGTGCCGGTGCCACGGTTGCTGGACGCGTATGACGATGGTGACTGGGTCGCGCTGATATTCGAGGAGATTCCGGGTCGGCTGCCCGCCCAGCCATGGCAGCGGGATGAACTCGAGCGGGTCCTGGAGGCTGTCACCGACCTGGTGCGGGACTTGACCCCGTCACCGGTGGACGGGGCGTTACTGGGCGGGCCGCGGCTGGGCGGCTGGGTGGCACTGGCGAAGGGCGGCCTCGGGATCGAGGGCGCCGTCCTCAAGAGGGTCGGTGCGCTTTCGCCGTGGGCGGCTGGGCACCTCGACGGACCCGCACCGCTGCGGGTGTGGGCGCCGTTCAATAGACTCTGACCATCATGGCCCTACAGATCTCGCCCAGCATCCTGTCCGCCGACTTCGCCAGGCTCGCCGACGAAGCCGCGGCCGTCACCAATGCCGACTGGCTGCACGTGGATGTCATGGACAACCACTTCGTGCCCAACCTGACCCTCGGGCTGCCCGTGGTCGAGGCGCTGCGCAAGGCGACCTCGATGCCGCTCGACTGCCACCTCATGATCGAGGACCCCGACCGCTGGGCCCCGCCCTACGCCGAGGCGGGCGCGGGCAGCGTCACGATCCACGTGGAGGCGGCGAAGTCACCGGTGCGCACGCTGCGCGAGATCCGGTCGCTGGGCGCGCGGGCGGCCATCGCGTTCAACCCGGCCACGGCGATCGAACCCTACGAGGATCTGCTGGGTGAGGTCGACATGCTTCTGCTGATGACGGTCGAGCCGGGGTTCGGGGGGCAGAAGTTCCTCGACATGGTGCTGCCCAAGATCCGCCGGGCCCGCGCCCTGATCGAGCGGCACGGCGGGCAGATCTGGCTCCAGGTGGACGGAGGGGTGGACGCGGACACCATCGAGCGCTGCGTGGTGGCCGGCGCGGATGTCTTCGTGGCGGGCAGCGCCGTCTATGGCGCCTCGGACCCGGCGGCGGCGGTCGACGCCCTCCGGTCCCAGGCCGAACAAGCTCAGGCCGTACAAGAAAAACGGTTGTGAAAGACGTCCGGCCCGCCGCGAGAAGCACGGCGGGCCGGATGGTCGGTCAGAGCAGGATGATCACGCCAGCGCCGGGTCCAGCACCACGTCCTCACCTTGGGTGGTGGGGGCCTCGGGGAAGTGGCAGGCGGTCAGGTGGCCCTCGTGGTTGCCCGACAGCCGCGTCAGCGGCGGCTCCTCCACCGCGCACTTCTCCTGCGCCTTCCAGCACCGCGTACGGAAGCGGCACCCCGACGGCGGGTTGAGCGGCGACGGGACGTCCCCCGCCAGCCGGATCCGCTGCCGCGCCGGCCCTTCCACGTCCGCGTCCGGCACCGCCGACAAAAGCGCGTGCGTGTACGGATGGCGCGGCCGCTCATAGAGCGACTCCCGGTCCGCGATCTCGACGATCTTCCCCAGGTACATGACCGCGACCCGCTGCGAGAAGTGCCGGACCACCGCCAGGTCGTGCGCGATGAACAGGAACGCGATCCCCATGTCCCGCTGCAGCTGCTGCAGCAGGTTGATCACCTGGGCCTGGATCGACACGTCCAGCGCGGACACCGGCTCGTCGGCCACGATCAGCCGGGGCTCCAGGGCCAGGGCCCTGGCGACGCCGATGCGCTGCCGCTGGCCGCCGGAGAACTCGTGCGGGAAGCGGTTGTAGTGCTCCGGGTTCAGGCCGACGATCTCCAGCAGTTCCCTGGCGCGGGCCTCCCGGCCGCCGGGCGGGTTGATGTCGTTGATGTCCATCGGGCCGCGGATGATCGAGCCGACCGTGTGCCGCGGGTTCAGCGAGGAGTACGGGTCCTGGAAGACCATCTGGATCTCGGGCCTGATCGGCTTGAGCTCGCGGCGGCCCGCGTGGGTGATGTCGCGGCCGTCATAGGTGATGCGGCCGCCGGTCGGCTCCAGCAGCCGGGCCGCCAGCCGTCCGGTCGTCGACTTGCCGCAGCCCGACTCGCCGACCAGGCCGAGCGTCTCGCCCGCGTGCACGGTCAGGTCGATGCCGTCCACCGCGTGCACCACGCCGACCTGGTGCTTGACCAGGAAGCCGCCTCTGACGGGGAAGTGCTTCACCACCCCGGACAGCTCCAGCAGCTTCTCCGTCACTTCGTCTCCTCAACTGGTCGCCGGCGCTGCTCCGCCTTCTGTTTGAGCGTCAGGAAGCAGGCGTCGCCGTGGCCGTGTTCGGGCGACAGCTCGGGCCGGTCACCGGCGCACACTTCCTTGCCGAGCAGCTTCATGTAGTCGCAGCGCGGGTGGAACGCGCAGCCGGACGGCAGGTTGATCAGGCTGGGCGGGGTGCCGCGCACCGGCTCCAGCGGCAGGTCCACCGGGCGGCGCAGGCTGGGCATCGAGCCCAGCAGCCCCCAGGTGTACGGATGGCGCGGCTCGCGCAGCACCTCGTGCATCGTGCCCCGCTCCACGGCCCGCCCGGCGTACATGACCAGCACGTTGTGCGCGGTGTTGGCCACCACGCCCAGGTCGTGGGTGATCAGCACGATCGCCGTGCCCGACTGCTCCTGCAACTCGCTCAGCAGGTCGAGGATCTGCGCCTGTACGGTGACGTCGAGCGCTGTCGTCGGCTCGTCGGCGATCAGTAGCCCGGGGTCGCAGACCAGCGCCATGGCGATCATCGCGCGCTGGCGCATGCCCCCGGAGAACTGGTGCGGGTAGTCGTCGACGCGGACCTTCGGCTGCGGGATGCCGACCCGGTCCAGCATCTCGATCGCCCGGTCCCGCGCGGACGACCGCGAGACGCCCTTGTGCTTGCGATACACCTCGGCGATCTGCGCGCCGATCGTGTGGAACGGCGACAGCGACGTCAGCGGGTCCTGGAAGATCATCGCGATCCGGTCGCCGCGCAGCTTCTCCATCGTGGACCTGGACGCGCCGATCAGCTCCTGGCCGTCGAAGGTGATGCTGCCGGAGATCTTCGCCGTCTCCGGATTGTGCAGGCCGAGCACGGCCAGGTTCGTCACCGACTTGCCCGAGCCCGACTCTCCCACGATGCCGAGCGTGGTCCCCTGCTCCACCTGGAAGGAGAGCCGGTCCACCGCGTGGACCACGCCGTCCTCGGTGTGGAAGTCGACGGTGAGCTCGTTGACCTCAAGGAACATCAGCTCAGCCTCACGCGGGGATCGATGACGGCGTACAGGGCGTCGACGACGATGTTCATCACCACGATCGCGCCCGCCGCCACCAGGACGGTGGCCATCAGTGTGGGCAGGTCGGAGTTGTCGACCGCGCGGACCGACAGGCGGCCGATCCCCTGCAGCCCGAACGTGGTCTCGGTGATGATCGCGCCGCCGATGAGCTGGCCCAGGTCCACGCCGAAGATGGTGATGATCGGGGTCAGCGTGCCGCGCAGGGCGAAGCGCAGCACCACGCTCCTGCCGGACATGCCCTTGGCCCTGGCGGTCCGTACGTAGTCCTCAGCCAGGTTCTCCACCATCGTGGAGCGGGTCATCCTGGTGTAGTTGGCGGTGAAGATGATCGCCAGCACGATCCAGGGCAGGAGCAGCCCTCCGAACCAGCCGAGCGGATCCTCGGTGATCGGGATGTACTTGGGCTGCGGGAAGATGTGCGCCTGGTAGACGAAGAAGTACATGGCCAGCGTGCCGACGAAGTAGATCTGCATCGAGGCGCCGACCAGCGACGAGATGCTGGCGATCTTGTCGAGCGGCTTGCCCTGGCGCAGCGCGGCGAGGATGCCGGTGGCCACGCCGAACGTCAGGAAGATCACCGAGGCGCCGATCGTCAGCGCGATGGTGACGGGCAGCCGGTCGATGATGGTCTCGAAGACCGGGGCGCGGTTGACGAAGGAGTAGCCGAGACAGGGCGCGGGGCAGTTGCCGAGGCCCTCGAAGTTTCGGCCGAAGAAGATCCCCCCGAGCCACGACACGAACTGCACCACGACTGGCTGGTCGAGGCCCAGGTTGTGCCTGGCCTGCGCCAGCGTCTCCGGCGGGCAGACCTTGCCGCACGCCAGTCGGGCCGGGTCGGCGGGGATCACGAAGAACAGGAAGAAGGTCACCCCCGAGATGATCACGAGGATGACCGCGGCGCCGATGACGCGGCGGGTCAGGAATCGAAGCACGAGATCTCCAAAAGGGTGCTCCGGGCGCCGCGACGGCGCCCGGAGCGGCGGTGCTACTGCTTCACGAAGATGGTGTTGGGGGAGACGATCCACTGCTGCGGATCGATCTCGGCGCCGCCCACCTTGGAGCCGTGCAGGAAGGTGCCGATCCGGTTCTCGGCCACGACCAGCGGGGTGATGGTCTCCTGGATCTGCTTGTCGAGGTTCATCCAGGCCTCGTTGGCCGCGTTGATGTCCGGGTTCTCCGAGATCTTCTTCATCTCGGCCTTGACCGTCGGGTCGTTGAGGTGGCTCATGTTCTGCCCGCCGTCGGAGACCGGGCCGAAGATGATCGGCATCACGGTGGAGCCGGACGGCCAGTCGGCGCCCCAGCCGCCCCAGTACAGGTCGAACTCGTTCTTCGTCTGGCTGATCGAGTCGTAGTACGTCTTACGGTCCAGCGACTTGGCCACGACCTTGATCCCGGCCTTCTCCAGGGCGTTCTTGATCACCAGGGTGACCGGTTCCTGGGTGGGCAGGTTGTTGTAGGCGTAGACGATGGTCGGGTGCGGGTTGCTCGACTCGGCCAGCAGCTGCTTGGCCTTCTCGATGTCGCCCTCGGGCTTGGCCGTCTTCCCGAACAGGTCGTACGGCTTGTAGCCGACCGTGGTGTTCTCGTTGAGGATCGTCGTCGGCAGCGCCACGGCCTGCGGGCCGCCCAGGGCCTGCTGGATCTGCTTGGCCGGCCAGGCGTAGTTGATCGCCTGACGGATCTTCTGGTCCTTCACCCGGTCGAGGTTGAAGTAGTAGTAGTTGCCGTACGGCGACGGGCTGATCATGCGGCGGTCGGCCAGGCTGGCGTCGCCCAGCACCTGCTGCAGCCGCTCCGCCGGGGTGTTGGAGTAGAACGTGAACGCCGTCTGGTCGGGTCCTGAGTCGGCCACGAACCGGTCGGTCACCTGAGTGGCCTCCTGGCCGAACTCCATCTTCCACACGTCCGGGTACGCGCCGCGGATCGGGTCGGTGGCGGCGTCCCAGTTGGGGTTGCGGGCCAGCTCGAGGGACTTGTCGACGACGTGCGACTTGATGATGTACGGACCGGAGGAGACGGGCTCCTTGTCGTACTTCTCCTTGGTGTCCTTGGCCTTGGGCACGATGTTGTAGCCCGCCATGGCGAAGGCGTAGTTGGCGTCGGCGTGCGGCGAGTTGAACTTGAAGACGACCGTCTTGTCGTCAGGGGTCTCGATGTTGTCGAGTTCCTTGCCGCCGTACGGGCCGGGGTAGGCCTTCTTGTAGTCCTCGGAGGTGAGCCACGTCTGAATGTAGTTCGGCCCGAACGTGACGAAGGGGGCGAACATCCGCTCGACGGACCACTTCACGTCGGCTGAGGTGATCGGGCTGCCGTCCTGCCACTTCACCCCGTCCTTCAGGGTGAACGTCCAGGTCTTGCCGCCGTCGGACGGCGTGCCCGCGTCGGTGGCCAGGTCGCCGACCAGCTTGTAGTCGCCCTTGGCGATCCGCTTGTAGCCGGTCAGGCCGCGGCTGATGAGCAGGCCGAAGTTCGCGTCGGTGTTCACGTAGATCTGGGCCGGGTCGAAGTGGGCGAAGTCGTCCCGGTCGATCATGGTGACGGTGCCGCCCTTGACGACGCCCTCCGGCGGGATGGCGGGGCCCTTGGAGTCCTCCGCGGTGCCCAGGGTGATCGTCGGGGGCTTGTAGGCCGCCGCCGGCGCAGACGAGGCGCCCGCGCTCGCGGGGGCGCTCGACGGAGCGCCCGCGTTGCCCGGCGCGCAGGCGCCGACCAACGCCAGCGAGGCCGCCGCGACAACCGCGAGAGCCGACCGTTTGCGGTGATTCATTTCTCTCCTAGCGCTTGATCTTGGGGTCGAAGGCGTCGCGGACCGAGTCACCGAGCAGGTTGAAGGCGATGACGAAGATCAGCAGTGCGACGCCGGGGAAGATGAGATAGGTGATGTCGTTCTGGTAGACCTGCGTGGCCCGCAGGAACATCCGGCCCCAGTCGGGGACCTGCTCGCCCATCCCGACCCCCAGGAAGGACAGCGCCGCCTCGGCCGTGACCAGGGCGGGCAGCAGCAGCGTCGACTGGATGAGGATCGGGGTCCAGAGGTTGGGCAGCAGCTCCTTGAACACGATCCTGGCGGGGGAAGCGCCGGTGACCTTGGCGGCCTCCACGAACTCACGCTCGCGCATCGACAGCACCTGGCCGCGCAGCAGCCTGGCCAGCCCGGCCCAGCCGAAGACGGTGAGCAGGATGGTCAGCGTGACCGCCCGCAGCCACACCGGGGTCTCCTCGTTGGAGGGCACCAGCAGTTGGTCCACTACCGGCGTGAACGCGATGATGAACAGCACCTGCGGGAACGACAGCATCAGGTCGATGACCCGGCCGATGAAGAAGTCGGTCTTGCCGCCAGCGTACCCGGCGATGATGCCGACCACGATGCCGATCAGGGTGGTGAGGATCGTCGCCACCACCGCGATCAGCAGCGAGGTCCTGATCCCGTAGATGAGCTGCATGAACACGTCACGGCCCAGGTTGGGCTCGATGCCGAACCAGAACTCCGAGCTGATCCCGCCGTTGGGCGCCATCGCGTAGCCGAAGTCGTTGAGCAGTCCGGGCCGGTCCTGGCCGTACAGGGTGTACGGGTCCTTGCCGTACACCAGGGAGATGACCGGCGCGAGGATGGCGACCAGGAAGAAGAAGATCACGATCGCGGCGGAGATGACCCCGGTGCGGTCCCGCCGGAAGCGCAGCCACATGAGCTGGCCGGGCGATCGGCCCACCGCATCCGGTGCTTCGGTCACGGACGTCGCGTCGATCTCTGGTGCGGTGGACGTCGGTGTGGTCATCTAACAAGGCCCCCAAGGAACGTGCCAGAACGGGAAGTTTCAGGCCATATGGCAGATTTGCAGGCCAGATCGGGTGAGGGCAATGCTTCGCCAAGGTTTGATTGTTTTGTTGTGAAATATCGATGCGGTCGTGCCTTCTATGCCGTTGACCTGGTCATGTATGCGATGTCATGATCTGTCGTGGTGACGTTTTCTTAATCACGGAATCAAGGCATAAACAAGATGATGCTGTGACATGAAGCAGGCGTTACCTGGGTAACTGTCCGCTTATGGAGGACCATGGGCTCTTCGGGCCCGAATCGGTGACCTGGCGGGTGATGGGCGAGCCGATCCTGCTGGTCGGCGGCTTGCGGGCGCTGCTTATGCAGGGGCTGCACCCCAAGGCGATGCGCGGTGTGCTGCAGAACTCCTCTCTGATGGACCCGAACGAGGCGTGGTCGCGTTTCACCCGGACGACGGAATTCGTCCGGGTCCGCACGTACGGGACGCACGAGGAGGTCGAGCGGGCCGGCCGCCGGGTCCGCAGGATCCACGCCAAACTGACCGCGTGGGATCCGGACACGGGCGAGCGCTTCCACCTCGACGACCCGGACGCCCTGCGCTGGGTGCACGTGGGGGAGGTCGACTCCTACCTGTCGGTGGCGCGCCGGGGCGGCGTCAAGCTGACGGACGCCGAGGCGGACACCTTCGTGGCCGAATGGCGACGGGCCGCCGAGGTCGTCGGCCTCGACCCGGCCTCCGTCCCCGGCACCGTGGGCGAGTTGCGGGACTACATCGAGGGGGAACGTCCCGGTCTGCGCTTCGTCCCCGAGGCGGCGCACCCGCTCCGCCTGTCGCTCACCGCGCCGCTCCCGCTGCTGCTCACCCCGCTCAAGCCGGTCCTGCCGGGGGTGACGCTGCTGGCGTTCGCGACGCTCCCGCGCTGGGCCAGGCGGCTGTACGGCCTGCCCGCCACCCCGGTCGGCGACCTGTGGGCGACGACCACGCTGAAGGCGCTGCACACCGGGCTGGGGCTGATCCCGGCGCAGGTCCGCTACAGCCCGGCCGCCCGTCTCGCCCGCCGCCTCATGGCCGCCTGACCTGCGGCCGTCTCGCCGCCTGGCCTCCCGACGTTCCGCCGTCTGACCTTCCGCCGTCCCACTGCCTAACCCTTCGGCTGCCCCCCGCCTGACCTTCCGTCATTCCCGCCGCCCACCGTCAGCCCTCCTGCAGCTCACGTTGACCAAGCGAGCGCTTGTTTGGCATAATAGGGGGCGGTCGCATCCGCTTTTGTCGGCATGGCAGACTGGTGTGAGAAGAGAGCTAGCGTGCTCCGGGGTCGGTGAAATTCCGAACCGGCGGTTACAGTCCGCGACCCGGCCGATGCCATCGGCCGGTTGACTCGGTGAAATTCCGGGACCGACGGTTAAAGTCCGGATGGGAGGAAGCGCGCGGGTGTCCGGCCTTGAGCCGGGCGCCACTGTGGTGCGTACGCGCACCGCCATACCCCCCGGGGCCCGCCGTGGCTTGGAGCTACTGGCGAGTAGGAGGCCCGGGGTGGAGACACCCGCTCAGGACCCCGCGGATTCGGCGCGGGCCGCCCGCGAGGCGCATGCCCGCACGGACCCCGCGCACATGGCGCGGGCTGTCGAGCTGGCCGCGTGCGGGCGGGGCGCCACCAGCCCGAACCCCGTCGTCGGCTGCGTCGTCCTCGACGCCTCGGGGAACGTCGCCGGTGAGGGCTTCCACGCCTACGCCGGTGGCCCGCACGCCGAGGTCGTCGCGCTGCGCGCGGCGGGGGAGCGGGCCCGCGGCGGCACCGCGTACGTGACGCTCGAACCCTGCGACCACACCGGCCGGACCGGGCCGTGCAGCCTGGCGCTGCTCGACGCGGGCGTCGCGCGGGTGGTGGTGGCGGTCGCCGATCCCACGCCCAAGGCCGCCGGAGGCGCCGCGCGGCTGCGCGCGCACGGCGTCGCCGTGGAGTCCGGGCTGCTGGCCGAGGAGGCTGAGCGGGTCAACGCCGAGTGGCTCACGTACGCCCGGCTCGGCAGGCCGTACGTGACCTGGAAGTTCGCCGCCACCCTCGACGGCCGGTCGGCCGCCCCCGACGGCACCAGTCAGTGGATCACCTCCCCCGAGGCCCGAGCCGACGTCCACCGGCTGCGCGCGGAGTCCGGCGCGATCATCGCCGGCATCGGCACGGTCCTCGCCGACGACCCCCACCTGACCGCCCGCCCGAGCCGCCCGGCCGAAGCGAGCGATCCGACCAACCCGTCCGACGCGAGCCGTCCGACCAGCCCGGACGGCGAAGCCCGGCCCGCCGTACGCGTGCCGCTGCGCGTCGTGGTCGACTCCGAGGCGCGTACCCCGCCCGCCGCCAGGGTGCTGGACGGCGCGGCGCCCACGCTCGTCGCGGTCGCCGACGACGTCGAGACCCGCCTCAAGGCCGACCTGATCCGGCTGCCGCGCCAGGACAGCGGCCTCGACCTGCACGCCCTCCTCCGCGAACTGGCCGCGCGCGAGGTCGTCAGTGTGTTCCTGGAAGGCGGCCCGACGCTCGCGGGCGCGTTCCTGCGCCAGGGCCTGATCGACCGCGTCATCGCCTACCTCGCCCCGGCCCTCCTGGGCGCCGGGCCGGCCGCGCTCGGCGAGGCGGGCGTGGCGACCATCGCCGCCACCCACCGGCTGGCCTTCGACGACGTTTCCCCCATCGGACCGGACCTGCGGCTGACCGCGCGGCCGGTGCTGGCACCACCACGCAAGGAGAGTTGATGTTCACCGGAATCATCGAGGAAAAGGGTGACGTCGTGGCCGTCGAGGCGGTGGGCGACTCGGCGCGGCTGTCCGTCCGCGGCCCGATCGTCACCTCCGACGCGCGCCACGGTGACTCGATCGCCGTCAACGGCGTCTGCCTGACGGTCGTGGACGTCCAGGACGACATGTTCACCGTGGACGTGATCAAGGAGTCGCTCGACCGCAGTTCGCTCGGCGCCCTGGACGTGGGCTCCGCGGTGAACCTGGAGCGGGCCGTACGGGCCGACCAGCGTCTCGGCGGCCACATCGTGCAGGGCCATGTCGATGGCACGGCCGTGCTGCGATCCCGGGAACCCGGGGCGAACTGGGACAACCTCCGCTTCTCCCTCCCCGACTCCCTCGCCCGTTACGTGGCGGAGAAGGGTTCGATCGCCATCGACGGAATCAGCCTGACGGTCACCACGGTTGACGACGACGGCTTCGGCGTGAGTCTCATCCCCACCACGTTGAAGCTGACCACGATGGGCGAGCGCGAAGTGGGCGACATGGTGAACATCGAGGTCGACGTGATCGCGAAGTACGTGGAAAGGCTGGTGGGCAAGCAGTGAACTGGGCCAACGCCGGATTCGAGGTATTCGGCACGCACGTCCTCTGGACGGACCTGGTCGGCAACATCGCCGCGCTGAGCACCGTCCTGCTGGCGATACGCAAGTCGGTGTGGACGTGGCCGGTGCAGCTCACCGGCTCGGTGCTGCTGTTCGTCGCCTCGATCAACGCGGGCATCACCGGCAACGCCCTCAAGCAGGTGATGTTCGGGGCGCTGGCCGTCTACGGCTGGTGGGCGTGGCGGCGCGGCACGGAAGGCGGCAAGCAGCTGACCGTACGCCCGGCCACTTCGCGTGAGCGGACCGCCTACATCGGCGTGATGGTGCTGGGCACAGTCCTCGTCGGCCTGCTGTTCTTCTTCACCCACCTGTCGTGGGGGGCCAGCGTGCCGCTGCCGAAGGGCGCGTTCCTGGTGGCCGCCGACGCCTACATCTTCGTCGGCAGTGCGGTCGCCACCTGGGCGCAGGGCCGGGCGCTGGTTGACTTCTGGATCATCTGGGTGGCCGTCGACCTGGTCGGCGTGCCGCTGGCGTTCAGCTCGGGGCTGGTCGTCTCCGGCGCCGTCTACGGGGTGTTCTTCGTGCTCGTGCTGTACGGCTTCGTGAAATGGCTCAGGGAGTACCAGAGCGCTCCCGCGGACTTGGCGGTGGCATCATGACCGAGACCATTCTCGACCCGGTCGAACGGGCGATCGACGACATCCGTAACGGCAAGCCCGTCCTGGTCGTCGACGACGAGAACCGGGAGAACGAGGGCGACATCATCTTCGCCGCCTCGAAGGCCACTCCCGAGCTGCTCACGTTCACCATCCGGCACACCAGCGGCGTCATCTGCGTGCCCATGGAGGGCAAGGAGCTGGACCGGTTGGGCCTGCCCCTCATGGTGTTCCAGAACCGGGAGCGGCTGCGCACCGCGTACACGATCAGCGTCGACGCCCGCGACGGCGTGACCACCGGCATCTCCGCCGCCGACCGCGCCAGGACGATCCGTACGCTCGCCGACTCCGCCACCGAGCCCTACGAGCTGGTCCGGCCGGGCCACATCTTCCCGCTGCGCTACCACGAGGGCGGCGTGCTGAGCCGGCGCGGCCACACCGAGGCGGCCGTCGACCTGGCCAGGCTCGCCGGGCTCAGCCCCGCGGGCGTCCTGGCCGAGATCGTCAACGACGACGGCACCATGGCCCGGCTGCCCGAGCTGCGGGTCTTCGCCGACGAGCACGATCTGGCGCTCATCTCCATCGAGCAGCTGGTCGACTACCGGCGCAGGACCGAGAGCATGGTCACCAGGGTCGCCGAGACGAACGTGCCCAACGCTTACGGGATGTGGCGGGCCTACGGCTACGCCAGCGCGCTCGACGGCGGCGAGCACATCGCCCTCGTCTACGGCGACCTGTCCGGCGCCGAGCCGGGCGAGAACATCCTGGTCCGTGCCCACTCCGAATGCCTGACCGGCGACGTGTTCGGCTCGCTGCGCTGCGACTGCGGCGTGCAGCTCGAGCACGCCATGTCCGCCATCGCGCAGGAGGGCCGCGGCGTCGTGGTCTACCTGCGCGGCCATGAGGGCCGGGGCATCGGCCTGCTGGCCAAGCTCCGGGCCTACAGCCTGCAGGACGCCGGCAGCGACACCGTCGACGCCAACATCGAGCTGGGCCTGCCGGTCGACGCCCGCGAGTTCTCCAACGCCGCGCAGATCCTGGCCGACCTCGGCGTCAAGTCCGTGCGGCTGCTCACCAACAACCCGGCCAAGCTCAAGGGCATGGACGGCTACGGCATCAAGGTGCTCGGCCGCGAGCCCATGCCGGTGGCGATGAACCCCTACAACGAGCGCTACCTCAAGGCCAAGCGCGACCGCCTCGGCCACGACATCTCGGAGGCTTCATGAGCGGGGAAGGACGTCCTGCGGCGGCCGCGGCACCGGACGCCGCGGGATTGACGGTCGGCGTGGTCGCCGCCGGCTGGCACGCCAAGATCACCGACCAGCTCCTCGCCCGCGCCCTGCAGGCGTGCGAGGACAGCGGCGCCACGGCCACCGTCGTACGGGTGCCGGGGTCGCTGGAGATCCCGGTCATCGCCCAGGCGCTGGCCCGCCGCTGCGACGCGGTGGTGGCGCTGGGCGCGGTCATCAAGGGCGAGACCGCGCATTTCGAGTACGTCTGCGACTCGGTGACCGCCGGCCTGACCCGGATCTCGCTCGACGAGGAGACCCCGGTCGGCAACGGCGTGCTCACCTGCGAGACGCTCGACCAGGCACTCGACCGCTCGGGCCTGCCGGGCAGCAAGGAGGACAAGGGCTATGAGTCGGCCATCGCCGCGCTGGAGACCGCCCTCCTCCTGAAGACCCTCCACTGACCTGCGATAGGTTTCCGTTCGTGTCCGAGCCGATGACTCCCCCGCCGCTGCCCATCACCTGGCGTCCCCGCCGGGGGAGATTCGTCGCGTACGGCTCCGCGACGGTGATCGTCCTCGGCTCGGTGGTGATGGCCGTCCTCATCGCCGAGCCGTTCCAGCTGGTGGACCGGATCGGGCTGGTGCTGTTCGGCTGCCTGGTGGCCTTCGTCCTGCACCTGCTGGGCCGGGTGCGGGTCGAGGCCGACGAGACGGGGCTGACGATCGTCAACGCCATCCGTACCCACCGCTACAGCTGGCCGGAGGTCCTGGACGTGACCCTGCTGGTCGGCGAGCCCTGGCCCAAGCTGGACTTCTCCGACGGCCGCACCATCGGCGCGATGGGCATCCAGGGCTCGGAGAAGGCCCGCGCCCACCGCGCCACGGCCGAGCTGGCCGCCCTGATCCACGAGCGCGGAGAGGCGAAGGGCGGACAGGACGCGGAGGAGCGCTAGGCGCGGGATTCTCGCGTGGACCAAGTGGCGCGTAGCCTGAAGGCGTGCTGCGGCGGACAATCACGGCAATGGACATCCAGTCTCCGGACAAGCTCATCGAGCTGCTCGACCGGCACGCCTACCTGGCCGACGAGGGACTGGCCACGGCCGCGTTCCTGGCGCTCAGGATGGGCCGGCCGCTCTTCCTCGAAGGGGAGGCGGGGGTGGGCAAGACCGAGCTGGCCAAGACCCTGGCCGCGCTGCTGGAGGCGCCGCTGATCCGGCTGCAGTGCTACGAGGGGCTCGACGCCGCCCAGGCGCTGTACGACTGGGACTTCGCCCGCCAGCTGCTCCACCTCAAGGCCGCCGAGGCCGCCGGGATCACCGACGTGGGCCGTCTCGAAGGCGAGATCTACGACCGCCGGTTCCTGATCGCCAGGCCGCTGCTCAAGGCCGTCGAGACGCAGCCCAGCGTGCTGCTCGTGGACGAGATCGACCGGGCCGACGACGAGTTCGAGGCGTTCCTGCTGGAAGTGCTGTCGGACTTCACCATCTCCATCCCCGAACTGGGCACGGTCAGCGCCAAGACGCCGCCGGTCGTGGTCGTCACCTCCAACCGGACCCGTGAGGTGCACGACGCGCTCAAGCGCCGCTGTCTCTACCACTGGCTGGAGCACCCGGACTTCGACAGGGAGGTGGCGATCCTGCTGCGCCGCCTGCCCGACTGCACCGAAACCCTGGCCGTCCAGGTGGCCCAGGCGGCGGCGCGGCTGCGGCAGGCCGGGCTGGTCAAGCCGCCGGGCGTCGCCGAGACGCTCGACTGGACCGAGGCGCTGCTCACCCTGGGCGCCAAGGAGCTCGACCCCGCCCGCGCCGCGGCCACGCTGGGCGCCGCGCTGAAATACCGCGAGGACGTCGAGAACGTCCTGGGCAACGGGCTCCTCCATGCGTGAGCTGGCCGCGACCATGACGGGCTTCGCCAGGACACTGCGCGCCGCGGGCGTCGCCGCCGACCACGAGCGCACCCGCAACCTGCTGCTGGCCCTCGACCACCTCGACGTGGCAGCTCCGGCCGACGTCTACTGGGCCGGCCGCTTCACGCTCTGCGCCACACCCGATGACCTGCCCCGGTACGACCGCTGCTTCGCCGCCTACTTCGGCGGCCGCAGCGCCAAGGTCAGCCGTACCAGCACCACGACCGTCACCCGCCACACCGCCGCCACCGAACAGGACGCGCAGGAGGGCGAGGCCGAGGCCGTGCCCGGCACCGCCAGCCGTACCGAGATCCTGCGCAACCGGGACGTGGCCCGGCTGACCGAGGCCGAACGGGCGGAGGTGCACCGGATGCTGTCGATGCTGCGTGGCCGGCGGGCGCAGCGGCGCTCGCGGCGGTTCGAGGCCGCGCACCGGGGCGTTCTGGACCAGCGGCGGACGATCCGTGACGCGCTCAGGAAGGGCGAGGTCGCGCGGTTGCGCCGCCGGCGGCACACCACCAGGCCGCGCCGCGTCGTGCTGCTCGTGGACGTCAGCGGCTCCATGGCCCCCTACGCCGAGACGCTGCTGCGCTTCGCGCACGCCCTGGTCAGGAGCGAGCCGCGGGCCACCAGGGTCTACTCCATCGGCACCAGACTCACCCCGATCACCGCCGAGCTGCGCCACCGCGACCCCGGCACGGCGCTGAACGAGGTGTCCAAGGCCGTGCCCGACTGGAGCGGCGGGACCAGGCTGGGCGAGGAGCTGAGGCAATACCTCACCCGCGCCAGCGCGCGAGGGGCGATCGTGGTGATCGCCTCGGACGGCTGGGAACGGGGCGACCCGGAACTCCTCGGCACGCAGATGGCCCGGCTGGCCCGGCAGGCGCACCGGGTCATCTGGGTCAACCCGCACAAGGGGTACGCGGACTACCAGCCGTTGACCGGCGGCATGCGGGCCGCTCTGCCGTACCTGGACGATCTGGTGGCCGGGCACAGCCTGGCCGCCTTCGAAGAACTCAGTGAGAGGCTCGCCCATGCGTGACGTGCTGCCGGAGATCATGCGCTGGTGGAGATCGGGGCACCAGTTCGGGCTCGCCACAGTGGTGAGCACGTTCAGCAGCGCGCCCCGCGCGCCGGGCGCGGCCATGGCGGTGCGCGGCGACGAGGTGGTCGGCAGCGTGTCCGGCGGGTGCGTCGAGGGCGCGGTGTTCGAGCTGGCCACCGAGATCGACACGCCCATCCTGCAGAGGTACGGCGTGAGCGACGACGACGCGTTCGCCGTCGGGCTGACCTGCGGCGGCATCATCGACATCCTCGTCGAACCCATCTCGGCCGACACCTTTCCCCAGCTCGGCGACATCGCGGAGTCCGTGAACGCGCACGAGCCCGTGGCGGTCGCCACGATCGTCTCCGGCCCCGGGCGGATGGGCGCCCGGCGCGTCATCTGGCCGGACCGCTCCTCGGGCACGCTCGGCCTGGACCGGCTCGACGAGGCCGTCGACGACGACGCCCGCGGCATGCTGGCCCAGGGCGCGACGGGCATCAGGCACTACGGCGGGCAGGGCGAGCGGCGGCTGGACGACCTGGCGGTGTTCGTGCAGTCGTTCGCGCCGCCGCCGCGGATGCTGGTGTTCGGCGCGATCGACTTCGCCGCGGCGGTGGCGCGGGTGGGCAAGTTCCTGGGCTACCACGTGACCGTCTGCGACGCGCGGCCCGTCTTCGCCACCCCCAAGCGCTTCCCGGACGCCGACGAGGTGGTGGTCAAGTGGCCGCACGACTACCTGGCCTCGGTACAGGTGGACGAGCGCACGGTCATCTGCGTGCTCACCCACGACCCCAAGTTCGACGTGCCACTGCTGGAGGTGGCGCTGCGCACCGGCGCGGGCTACGTCGGCGCCATGGGCTCGCGCCGCACCCACGACGACCGGCTGGCCCGGCTGCGCGAGGCGGGCCTGACGGAGGACGAGCTGGCCCGGCTGAGATCGCCCATCGGCCTCGACCTGGGCGCCCGGACCCCTGAGGAGACGGCGGTGTCGATCGCCGCCGAGCTGATCCAGCTGCGCTGGGGCGGTTCGGGACGGCCGCTGACCCACACCGAGGGGCGCATCCACCAGGAGACGCCATGAAAGGCTCCCGAGTGGCCGGGCTGCTGCTCGCCGCCGGGCAGGGCGCCCGGCTGGGCACGCCGAAGGCGCTGGTCGAGTACGAGGGCGAACGGCTCGTGGACCGGGGGGTGCGGCTGCTGGAGGATGGCGGCTGCCATCCGGTGGTGGTCGTGCTCGGGGCGGCGACCGTACAGGTGCGCCGGGCGGTGACCGTGCGCAATCCGGACTGGGCGACGGGCATGGGCTCGTCCCTGAGGGTAGGGCTGGCCGCGCTGCCCGAGGAGGCCGAGTCGGTGGTCATCGCGCTGGTGGACCAGCCGTTCATCGGGCCCGCGGCGGTACGCGCCCTCGTGGACGCGGGTGCCGAGGTGGCCGTGGCGACCTATGGCGGCCGGCGCCGCAACCCCGTGCTGATCGCCCGCCGCCACTTCGCCGCCGTCGCCGCGCTGGCCATGGGGGATGTGGGGGCCAGGCCCTTCCTGAAGGCGCATCCCGAGCTGGTCACGGAGGTGCCGTGCGACGGCCTGGGCGACCCGGCCGACATCGACACCCCTGAGGACCTGTCGCTGCTGGAGACCTGACCGCGCACGTCTTCCCCTCCCCGAAGGGGTAGCCCGCCAAAAGGAGAGACCTGACCGCGCACGTTCGCCTGGCATCCGTTCTTCCTCTCCCCCGAAGGGGGTATCCCATGGAAGGACCCCAGCCACGATGGGACCGTCACCGGCATCGAGACGGTTGTGTGACGAACCACCTGGGGGACGGGCGCCCGGCGCGCTAGAGGCGCAGTGACGCGATCGCGGCGCGGTGGTCGCTGCCCGTCGCCGGGGCCACCCCCGCCTTGGTCGCCGTCATCCCCTTGAACAGGATGTGGTCCGGCCTGGTGATCGGGAACTCCGACGGCCAGGTGAACCCGAAGCCGTCGCCCGCCGTGAGCTGCGCGTCCGTCAGCGGCGGGGTGAGTCCCTGCATGCCCCGGTCGGTGGTGGCGGTGTTGAGGTCGCCGAGCAGCAGGATCCGCTTGCTCGGGTCGGCGTCGATGAGCTCGCGGGCGTGGGCCAGGGACTCATCGCGCGAGGCGGTGTGGCCGGGGCGGGCGGAGGCCAGGTGCATGACGTACACGGTGACCTTGCCCTTGGGCGTGGCCACCACGGCCCGCAGCGCGCGCGGCCAGCCCATGCCGACGTCGAGCGGCTTGGTTTCGGTGATCGGGTAGCGGCTCCACAGGCCGACCGTGCTCACCGGATAGTGGTACTTGAACATCTTGTTGAGCTGCTTGGCGGCCGGGCCGCCGCTGGTCAGCTCCTGGGCCGCCAGCAGGTCGAGGTCTTCGGCGATGCGGCGCACCGCCTCGCCCGAGGCGCTGTTGGTGACGCCCACGTTGACCGTGCCGACCGCCAGGTCGCTCTGGCCACCGGGCGGGGTGCGCATCAGCGTGGAGCCGAACATGGACGCCCACACCACGCCGGGCACGAGCGCCGCGGCCGTGGCCAGCTTGGAGCGTGCCACGACGGCCGCCACCAGCAGCATCGGTACGATCAGGCCGAACCAGGGCAGCAGGCTCTCCATCACCGGGGTGAACCCGCCGAGCACCGGGATCAGCTGATGCCCCGCCAGTCCCACGGCGAGCACGGCGGACACGGCGATGACGACGCGCTTCAGCATTCGACCCAGGCTAGCCGCTCGCCGCCGGTGACGCGGCGCGCTAACCTGTTGCCGTCGCAACGGAACAACATTCGGTTCATCGGGAGCCCGGCATGCGCATCGGTATGGCACTGAACTACTCGGGCGGCTTCAAGGAGTCGGTCGCCGAGTTGGCCGACTACGAGAAGGCGGGTCTCGACATCGTCTTCGTCGCCGAGGCCTACAGCTTCGACGCCGTCAGCCAGATGGGCTATATCGCGGCCAGGACCGAGCGGCTGGAGATCGCCTCCGGGATCCTGCCGATCTACTCGCGCACCCCGGCACTGCTGGCGATGACCGCCGCGGGTCTGGACTACGTCTCCGACGGGCGCTTCACGCTGGGTCTCGGCGCCTCGGGGCCGCAGGTGATCGAGGGCTTCCACGGCGTGCCGTACACCGCGCCGCTGGCCCGTACGAGGGAGATCATCGAAATCTGCCGCCAGGTGTGGCGGCGCGAGCGGCTGGAGTACGAGGGCAAGCACTACACGCTGCCGCTGCCGCCCGGCCAGGGGACCGGTCTCGGCAAGCCGTTGAAGATCATCAACCATCCGGTACGCCCCCGCATCCCCATCGTGATCGCGGCCATCGGCCCCAAGAACGTCGAGCTGGCCGCCGAGCTCGCCGAAGGCTGGGAGCCGATCTTCTACGTACCCGAGAAGGCAGCGGACGTGTGGGGCCCGTCGCTGGCCGCCGGGCGGGCCAAGCGCCAGGACGAGCTGGGTGAGCTGGACGTGATCGCGCAGGCGTCGCTGGCGATCGGCGACGACGTGGCGGGGCTGCTGGAGTTCGGGCGGCCGATGGCGGCGCTGTACATCGGCGGCATGGGCGCCAAGGGCCGCAACTTCTACAACGACCTCGCGCGGCGCTACGGCTACGAGAAGGAGGCCGAGGCGATCCAGGAGCTGTACCTCGACGGGAAGAAGGAGGAGGCGGCGGCGCTGGTGCCGCACGAGCTGCTGGAGAGCATGTCGCTCATCGGGAGCGACGGGTTCGTCCGTGACCGGGTGGCGGCGATGAAGGAGTCCGGGGTGACGACGCTCAACATCGCGCCGTTCGGGGCGACGCACGAGGACCGGGTGAAGCTGATCGAGCGGATCAAGGAAATCGCCTCCTGATTCCTTGCGGGCGGCCGAAGCACTCCCAGGATCCGATAGTCTTTCTCTTGCGACGCGGGGTGGAGCAGTTCGGTAGCTCGCTGGGCTCATAACCCAGAGGTCGTAGGTTCAAATCCTGCCCCCGCTACCAAGGTGAAAAGGCCCTTCAGGATCATCCTGGAGGGCCCTTTTTGCGCGTCCAGCCACAATGGGCCTCGCTTCGCTCGGGCTGTGTTTCTTGGGGCGCCGTGCCGGCGCGCAACCCCCATGGTCGGCGCTTGCGGCCACCTGCTGACCGGAGTCGACGGCCATGATCGCTCGCCCGCGGCAGCCTGTCGTGTCGCGACAAACCCCGAAATACGGGTAATCCCAAGTCGCGTTTATTGTGGCTGCTCACGAAGTGTGCTCCCCACGCCCGTGGGGGTGAATCGGGCGGGCGTCCCTCCATATGGCCCCATATGGCCGATGAGACGCCGCACGACAGGCGCGGCTTGCTTCGTCGCCTCTTCCTACGACGCTCGCCGGCATCGCCGATGGCCTCGGACGAGTGCGTCCCAGACCAGCCGGGCTTCCGCATAGCGGCCGCGAGTTGCCTCCTCGAAGTGCTTGCCGTTGTGCCGCAGGACGAGGAACCGGCCGCCTTCGCTGCACCACTCATATCTGCCACAGCAGGAGGTCTCGGTCACCCGGAGGTTCGCGCCGCAGGGTATGTACGGCTCCCACAGGATCATGACAGTGGGCTCTTGCGTGTGGTCCCCGCCCACCCCGGAGCGGGCGGGGACTCGTCCGGCCGTACGGGCGTGCGCTGCCGGACAGCGGAACGGTGGCCCCGCACCACCCCTCCATGAAGACCTGCCCGGCCTGCCGGCTGTTGACGGCAGCGACTGGCCGGGCCGTTCGATGACGCGTGAGGCACCGTAGGCGCGCCGATCTCGACGAGCCCGGTCAGCGGATGGCATGTCGGCACCGGGTCGTCGGGGCGGTGCGGTCAGGTGGTCACGGTCCATGAACGCTGGCTGTAGGAACCGCTACCGCGAACGCCTGTGACTGATGTGCGGGTAAAGGGCCCGTACTTTTGTGCGGGTCAGACGACGCCCGCCCGCTGGGCCAGCCCGCGTAGCTGCGGTGTGCTGGGCCGGTGCTCGCGTTTGATGAGTTGGGTCAGCACGTCGTGGGTGCGCTGGCCGTAGCGGACCAGTTCGGGGGATTGCCGTTCGGCGTGGAGCAGCATGTGCACGGCTGCCGCGTCCTTGCGCTGGACGGCGTAGGCGTGCGCGAGGTCGAGGTGAACCTGGGTCCGGCGTCCGACCAGGCTGTCAGGCATACGGGACACGTCAAGCGACTCGCCGATCTCGATCGCCGACAGTGCATCGCCGACGGCTACGGCTGCCGAGAGCTGGTGGATTTGGATGTTCGTGGTGCCGAAGGCGTTCATGCTGGAACGTACGAGGGGCAAGTGCGTGAGAGTACTGGCGCCAGCGTCCCATATCCCAGCCTGTCACGACTCGTCCCACGGACGTGGGCTCGAACCGGACGTCCAGAACTCGGTGACGAACAGGCCGGGTGTCAAGTGCTTCCCAGGTTCTGCTTCCCAGGTTCGTGAGGAGTACCCGCAGAAAAAGGGCCGTGGGCGGATGTTCCTCACGGGCGTCGGAGCAGTTCAGGTGCCATCGCGCGCGATCCGGTGAGCAGCCTGAGGCGTCTGGCGGCCTGCTCGCAACCCCAGAGATCGCAGGTTCAAATTCTGCCCCAGCTATAGCGCTCCCCGCTCTTCTCCCGGAGATCGGCGTTCTTCATGTCGTGCCGGCTTCGTCGGCGCGTCACCGAATCCGGGCAGACAGCAGTTCACGTGGTGGGCGCGGGTCGCGAAAGACTACCCGGGACGGTAAGCGGTCTCCTGGGCGAATCGATGCGCATCGCACCGGCTGAGACGGCATGCTGGTTCGGGTGCCCCAGGGCGCCAATCCCTCCATGCCGGAAGGTGCACTAGTCATGACAGGCAGCCCTCAGCGGGGCGCTTTCCTCAAAGAGCACATGAACGCCGTGCTGGCGATGGTCACCGTCGCTCTGGAAGCACGGGAGAGCGGCGACACCAGCGACCCGGTCGGCCTGCAGGTGATCGGCCGGGTCATCAACGACGTTCCGCGTGAGGTCGCCGCGATGGCCTCCCTGCATCTCATCCTCCTGCTCGTACGGCACCTCGCGCGGGTGCAGGGACGGCCGGTGGAAGAGGTGTGGCAGGAGCTCGCGCTGATCTACGCCGAGGATTGGCCCGAGGACGATGCGCCCCGGGCGTGATGCCCGGGCCCGTCATAGGCCGTACGGCGTACGTCCCGGACCGTCACGTTCTTTGACGACGATTGTCCGCACCGCCCCCTCACCCATGGCGCCTCCTCGCGACGTTGTGAGACGCCTGCGCGACCCGGCGGGTTGACAGGGGCGGTGACCGGTCCCGGTATCCGACTGTGCCAGGACCTGATCCCTTCGGACCGTGTTATGGGGCGGTTGAGGTTCGTGGGGGCCTAGGGTGGGTCGAAATTGCCGTTTCTGTAGTTATTGGCGGAAATAATGTCCGAAGCGACGCCGTCTTTGGTCGCCGGCCGGTATCGGCTTGATGAGCTCATCGGCAGCGGGCCGACGGGCGAGGTGTGGCGCGCTTACGACCAGCGCGCCGACTGGACCGTGGCCGTGAAGATGCTGGACACCGGGGCGGCCACGCCCGAGGTGCTCCGGCAGCATGCCCAGGCCGTGGCCCGGGTGATCCATCCGAACGTGGCCATGGTGCTCGACGTGGGCGACCACGAGGGGGCGCCGTTCCTGGTGATGGAGTTCCTCACAGGGGAGAGCCTCGGTGAGGAGGTGGCAGGAGGGGGGCCGCTGCCCATCGTGGAGGCATGCGATCTCATCGGGCAGGCGGCCGCGGGGCTGGAAGCGGCGCACCGGGCCGGGGTCATGCACGGCCAGATCGGGCCCGACAGCTTCCGGCGGGCCGGGAGCGGGGTGCTGAAGGTAGTCGGGTTCGGGCTGGCCGACCAGGTGTCCTCCGACGACGGCGTATTGTATCGGGCGCCCGAGGTGATCGACGGACGCGGCGGAGAGGCCGCCGCCGACCTGTACGCGCTGGGGTGCGTCTGTTACGAGGTGCTGTGCGGGCGCCCGCCGTTCGAAGGCTCGCCGGACGAGGTCGGCGATCGGCACCTGCACGCCGAGCCCGAGCCGCCGAGCCGTCACCGGGCGGAGGTACCGGGCGAGCTGGACCGGCTGGTGCTGGCCATGCTCGCCAAGGATCCCGCCGCTCGCCCGGCCGGCGGTGAGACGGTACGCCGAGCGCTGGCCGCGATCGCCCGGCCATCCCGTGCCCAGCCCGGCCCGGCCACGGGGCCGCAGCCCAGCCAAGCCACGTCTCCCATGGCATCCCAGGGCGGTCAGGCTGGTCCATATCTGGGCGATCAGGGCGGCGCATCTCAGGGCGGCGCATCTCAGGGCGGCGCATCTCAGGGCGGCCAGGCGGGGCCATATCAGGGTGGTGCGCCTCAGCCCGGTCAGGCCACATCCCACCCGAGCGGCGTTCCCCAGACCGGCCAGATCTTCACCCAGCCGGGTGCGGGCGGGCCGGCGGCCGGGCGTGGCGTGGATGCGGCCCGGGCGGGTGACACTCATGCCATGCCCGCCGGGGTGTTTCACCACGGCGCCGGCCCGCGCAACGGGGACACGGCGATCTATGACTCGCCGCCATCCCCGCCGCCGTCGAACCGCCGCCTGTTCGTGCAGCTGGGCGTGGCCTTGGCCGTGATCGCGGTCGTCACCGTGGGCCTGGTCCTGTGGGCGGGCTCACGCGGCAAACCCGAGGCCGGGCCGACACCCTCGATGACGCCCATCACCACCACGTCGGCCCCGGAGCCGACGGAGACCCCGACCCCCGAACCGTCCACGTCCATCGCGCCCCTCCCGACCGATCCGGTGGGCCCGACACCCAGCCCCAAGGGCACGCTGGCCAACAGCGTCCCGCCCGGTGGGTGGGTGAAGTGGCTGGGTGAGTTCGACAAGTCGCTCACGGCTCAGGAGACCATCGGCGACATCGAGCCCCGCACCGCGAGGAAGGCCCACGAGAAGATCAGGAAGGCCGGTCAGAAGTTCCTGGAGAACCACGACGACTCGGCGCTCGACCAGATCACGGGGATCATGCGCGATCTGCGCAAGGCCCAGGAGAAGGGCGACGTACCTACCTCCGGCCCCCTCAACGACTTCCTCGACAACTGGAAGCCCTGACCCCGACGCCCGCTGCGACGACCGGTCCGAGACTCCTCGGACCGGTCGCCCAGTTCCACGATCGGAAGGGCGGACTTCAGTAACCGGTAGTGGCCAGCGCGGTTTCCACCAACGTTCGCCGCGTATCCGTTCCCCCGAAGGGCCTGAGCAACAGTTCTTGAGCTGCGCCTACTGGATTCTCCTCGGCTTCCCCCGCTCGGGGATCGGTCCCCGGCTACGGGCTGACTAGCACCAGATCGAGTACGTCGATGCCGACCGGAGTGCGCCCGGTCGCGATCCGGCCCACCGACCACGGACCGGGGAAGTGGTGCAACAGCGCGTTGACCGCGATCGCGAGCTCAAGCCGGGCCAGGTGCGTGCCGAGGCAGAAGTGCACACCATGGCCGAAGGAAAGGTGCTCGTTGGGCGTTCGGCCGGGCCGGAACTCCGCTGCCTCGGCGAACACCCGAGGGTCCCGGTTGGCCGAGAGCACCATGGCGATCACCCGCTGGCCGGTCTCGATCGCGTGCCCGGCGAGTTCGGCCGGGGCGGTGGTGAAACGGTCGGTGCCACCCACCGGGGGCAGGAAGCGCAGCACCTCCTCGACGGCATCCGGTACCAGTCCAGGGTCGGCACGCAGCCGGGCCAGTGCGTCCGGATGAGCCGCCAGGCACAGCACCGTGTTGACCAGCAGGGTCTTGGTCGTCTCGTGGCCGTTGATGAGCAGCAGCGTGCAGAAGTCGATCAACTCCTCGTCGGACAGTCGGCTGCCGTCCGGTTCGGCGGCCAGCAGAGTGTCGATCACGTCGCCCTGGGGGCGGACACGATGCTGGGCGAACACCTCCCGGAAGTACTCGACCAGTTCGGCGTGTGCGGTGCGGAACGCGGCCTGACGCACCGGGTCCTCGGCGAACGACCCGGCGAAGGAGGTGATCGCCTCGGTCCAGCGCATGAAGTCCGATTGCCGGTCCGCTTCGACTCCGAGCAGCGCGGCGATGGTGCGCACCGGCAACGGGTAGCCGAGCCGGCCGATCACGTCCAGGTCACCGTCCGCATCGGCCAGTTGCCTCCGCACGGTGTCCGTGATCGAGGGGAGTAACGCCTGGATCGCGCGGGGCGTGAAGGCCCGGCTGACCAGTCGGCGCAGCAGGTGGTGCCGGGGCGGATCCATCGCCGACAGGCTGCTGAGAACCGGGTTGTCCCGGTGCGGTATGGGTCGCGCGCTGTAGCGCAGCTCGTCGGAGGAGAACGTCGAGTAGTCGGTGAGCACCTGGTTCACCTCGGAGTAGCCGTGCACCACCCAGGCGCCGAGCGGTTCGACGAAGCGCACCCCGTCCCCGGCGAGACCGACCCGGGCGGTCTCCCGGTGCCAGTCGAAGATTTCTTTGACGACATCATCAGTCATGCGTCGAGTGTGTTAGCCCTGGCAGGCCGGGGCTTGGAGAAAACGGTCATCCGCCAGCAACGTGGTCGGCGGCACCCCCACCGCGTGCCGGAATTCGGCGAGCAGGTGAGACTGGTCGTAGCAGCCGCTGCGCACGGCGATGGCGCTCCAGTCCGGGCGCTCGCCCTTGGCCACCGCGGCGTGCGCGTCGGCGAGTGCTCGGTGCAGCCGCACCACGCGTGCGTAGGACTTGGGCCGCAGGCCGACCGCCGCCCCGAAACGCCGCCGGAGTTGCCGTTCGGACAACCCGGCCTGAGCGGCATGCCGGTCGACCGGCGCGCCCGGCGCCGCGTGCATGGCCGCCAGCACGATGCGTACCCGCTCGTCGACCCGGCATCGCCCGGCCCGTGCCCGCACCAGTGCCAGCGCCCCTGCCAGCCGCTGGGTCACCGACCCGTCCAGTTGCCCGGCCGCGATGGGCGCCCCGGCCAGCGGCACCTCGTCGGCAGCGACCCCGAACAGCCCGGCCACCGTCCCCGGTCGCAGCCGCACCCCGACCAGGGACCCGTCTTTGGGCAGCGCCCCCTGCCGAGCGCGCGTCTCCGCCCCGGCCAGCCAGCACGCCCCATCGGGCATGACCAGCAGGTCGACGGCCGGCTGCGGCAGCCCTCTCGGCACCACGTCACCGTCAAGCACCCAGATCCCGGCCACCAGATGGGCCAGGTCGGCGGGCACGGGCAAAGCGGTCACCCGTGCAGTCAACCCGGAGACCTCCGCGCCCGCCAGCGATTAACTGGACGGAGAGATCGCGATCCGCGCCCGCCTCAGCCCGAGCAGGGGTTGGGCGGTGTCCGTCGGGTCATCGGGCATCCTGCCTTCGGGGTGGTGGCCGGGCCGGGGTCCCAGGCGGTCGTGTGACGAACCACCCGGGGACCCATGGTGGTCATCGCACTCAACGCGACATCAGCGAGAGCGCGTACACGCCGATGGCCGCGAAGTCGTCCGCCGGTTCCGACGCCTGCCAGGACCGGACGTCGTCCACGAACCGGCTGCCCCGCCCGGTGAACGGCGCGTAGCGGTCCACGCCGTCCGACGGGCAGGGCACCATCCCTTCCAGGTGGCCGCCCAGCCCGTCGTGGAACAGTGACGCGTCGTTCGGCCCGTTCACCACGGCCCCAGTGGCGGGCTTACGGGTGATGTCGGAGATCTGGTAGTGCGGGCACCTGATCGCGTTCTCGCCCGCCCCGGCCACGAACGACACGCCCCAGGCGTTGGCGCCGAACACCCAGCCGCGCTGCCGCGTCCCGAAAGCGTCGTAGGCCCGGTCCCCGCTCACCGACGCGTACAGCCGCGACGTCGCCGCCAGCCCGAACGCGTGCGGCACCGCGTCGAACTCGGCGTACGCGGCCCCCGCCCGGAACGGATCCTTCGCCGCCCGCGCGGAACCGATCTCCAGCTGGGCCCGCAGATCGCCCACCAGCTGCTGCTCGGAGACCGCCAGCCCGTCGGAGATCTTCCGCTGACCTCCCGAGCCGACCAGCGCCGGCTGCCCGTCCGGACCCATCACCTGGTCGGCCTGCACCGGGCTGGACGCGTCCGCCTGCCGGATCGCCTTGACCAGGTCGGTGTGGGCGAGGGCGCTCACGTCGTACAGGTTGAGGGTGTCGTCCCCGGCCTCGTGCTCCAGGTACTGGCCGGCCCAGCGCGCCGCCTGCTCCAGCCAGCCCACGGCCCGGTCGTCGCCGAGCCGCAGCGCCGCCAGCGCCAGCTCGGCGCCGCCCAGCTCCATGTCGTCGCGCCAGGCACTCTCCGGGTAGAAGGCGTGCGGCAGCGAGGTGACGAGCTGCCCCACCTTCTCCGTCTTGGCCATCGCGTAGACCGCCGCCGCCTTGCCCAGCAGCGCCGTCGCCCGCTCCCGGGAGGGTTCCAGCTGCGCGGCCAGCGCGAAGGCCGCCGCGGTACGGCCGGCCAGGTTCGGGCTGATCGGCTTGCCGGGGGCGGCCGCGCGGAAGACCGGCCGGTGGCGCAGGTAGCGGTGCTTGGAGGAGTCGTCGGACTCGGGCAGCCGCCAGACGTCGTGGTCGCCGACGTAGGTGGCTTCCTTGTCGCCCGCGCCGATGCCGACCTGGATGTAGAGGGTCTTGGAAGCGCCGTCCCACATTTTGTCCAGATATTTCAGGCCGTGGCTGGCTTCGCGATTGAGACGCTGATCGGGTCCGCCGTCCCGAACCGAGGCCCAGAGCAGTGTGTCGACATAAGCCAGGATGTGGGTGAACTTGAGATAGTCGCCCGCGTCGAACCAGCCACCCTCGACGTTCACCGGCCCGCCGATTTTCCGCAGCCCGCCCTTGATCTCGTCGGTGTCCGGCCCGGTGAACACGGGCCAGTCGTAGACCGAGGCGGCTTTGTCGTTGGCGTGCCTGCGGCCGCCGTCGCGCTGCCCCTCGAAGAAGGTGAGGATCTTCGAGGTGGGCGAGGCCGGGGCGATCCGGAAGGCGGGGGAGGTGATCGTGCCCGACTTGATCCGGTAGCGGCCCGGGTCCTTCAGCGAGGTGAGGTCCAGGCCGTACACGTGCCCGTACGTGCCGTTCCACGAGCCCAGGTCGCGGCCCGCCGTACCCTTGAGCACCTCGCGCCCGTCGTCGCGGACGACGCTGAAGCGCGCGCCCGCCGATCGCGCGCGGGTCATCAGGAAGGCGTGCTTGGACTCCGCGGGCGCGAAGCCCACCTGATCGACCCGGATGTGACCGGGTGGCGGCGGTGCGGCGGCGGCCGGGACGCTCCCCATGGTCAGAACGGTCAAGGCGACAGCTAAGGCGTACCTCATCATGGGGCGCTCCATGGAATTATGAGAACAGCGTTCGGCACGGTATTCGCGTGTGACAGGGGAGGTCAATAGTGGCGCGAGGGTTAATACACGTACATTGACGAAATGACCGTCAATTACCCGGAACGCCGGGCGCGGGTCGCGGAAATGCTGCCCGCGCGCGAGGTCGACGCGATCCTCGTCACCTCGGGCGTCAACGTGCGCTACCTCACCGGGCTGGAGAGCTCGAACGCCGCGGTGCTCGTCAAGGCCGACGGCTCCGCGCTGCTGGTGACCGACAACCGCTACATCGAGAAGACGCGCGGGCTGGACGTGGCGGCCGTCGAGGCGTCCGACGTGGCGGCCCGGCTGGCCGCGCCCGGCATCGGGATCGAGGCGGCCAGCATGAGCGTGGCGACGTTCAACCGGCTGAGCAGCCTGCTGGAGAGCGGGCCCGTGCCGCTGGAGCCGCTCGTGGAGGTGCTGCGGGCGGTCAAGGACGACGACGAGCTCGAACTCCTCCGTACGGCCTGCGCGATCAGCGACCAGGCACTCGCCGACGTGATGGGCAACATCGGCCCCGGCGTCACCGAGCGCGACGTCGCCCGGCTCCTTGAAGCCCGCATGATCGAGCTGGGCGCCGACGGACCGGCCTTCGCCACCATCGTCGCGGCGGGCGAGAACGGCGCCATCCCGCACCACGCGCCCACCGGCAGGGAGCTGCGCACGGGCGACCTGGTCACCGTGGACTTCGGCGCCTGCTACCAGGGCTACCACGCCGACATGACGCGTACGGTCGCCCTGGGCGGCCCGGCCGCCTGGCAGCGGGAGATCTACGACCTGGTCGCCGAGGCGCAGCGCGCGGGCAGCCAGGCGCTGGCGCCGGGCGCGACGGCCAAGGAGGTGGACGCGGCCGCCCGCTCGGTCATCGAGGCGGCGGGTCACGGCGGCCACTTCAGGCACGGCCTCGGCCACGGCGTCGGGCTGGAGATCCACGAGGACCCGTTCCTGGGCCCGTTGAGGACCGGTAGACTTGAGGATCGAGTTCCTGTCACCGTCGAGCCGGGGATCTATCTCCCGGACCGGGGCGGTGTTCGCATCGAGGACACCCTTGTGACACGCACGGGCGGGCCGGAACTCCTCACGAAGACGACCAAGGAGCTGCTCGTCCTTTGAGCGGCCACACGCGGGAGAATACGAGTGGCGACGACCAACGACCTCAAGAACGGCATGGTGTTGAAGCTCGACGGCGGTGAGCTGTGGGCCGTTGTGGAGTTCCAGCACGTCAAGCCGGGCAAGGGCGGCGCGTTCGTCCGCACCAAACTCAAGAACGTGCTCTCGGGCAAGGTCGTCGACAAGACCTTCAACGCCGGCGTGAAGGTCGACGTGGCCAACGTCGACAAGCGCGAGATGCAATATTCCTACAAGGACGGCGACGACTTCGTCTTCATGGACACCGAGACCTACGACATGGTCAACGTGCCCTCCGGCACGGTCGGCACCGCCGCTAACTACATGCTCGAGAACACCCTGGCCACGATCGCCTTCAACGAGGGCTCCGCGCTCTACATCGATCTGCCCGCGGCGGTCGAGCTGATCATCTCCAACACCGAGCCGGGCCTGCAGGGCGACCGCTCCACCGGCGGCACCAAGCCCGCCACCCTGGAGACCGGCGCCGAGGTCAAGGTCCCGCTCTTCATCACCACCGGCGAGAAGATCAAGGTCGACACCCGCAGCGGCGAATACCTCGGCCGGGCCTGAGGTGTCGGCGCGAGGCAAAGCACGCAGGCGTGCGCTCGACATCCTCTTCGAGTCCGAGCTGCGCGGCGAGGATCCACTGCGGATCCTCGCCGAGCGGGTCGAACGGCAGGAGCCCCCGGTCAACGAATACACCTCGACCATCGTCGAGGGCGTGGCCCGTCACCAGGCCCGCATCGACGAGCTGATCACCACCTACTCCGAGGGCTGGACCCTCGACCGCATGCCCGCCGTCGATCGCAACCTGCTGCGGGGCGGCACCTATGAGCTCCTGTGGATGCCCGGCGTCCCCGAGGGCGTGGTCATCAGCGAGTGGGTGCACCTGGCGGGCGAGCTGTCGACGGATGAGTCGCCCCAGTTCGTGAACGGGCTGCTGGCCCGCTTCAAGCAGCTGAAGCCAAGTATCACCCTTTAGGCAGCCTCTTCGGATGCATCGGGTTCTACCCCCGGCGGATACCGGCCCCACCGAGTAGAAGAAGTTCCTACTTCTGATCCGAAGTCCGTCCATGTTCGCGAGGTACGTTCCACATACGCGGCCTGCACGGCTTGCGCTAGGCGAGGGACGTGTATGCCGCACGGTCAACCGTTCGACGCCCGCCGGGCGCATGGTTGACCGTGCGGCTCGGCCAGGAGCCCACCCGCCCCGGTCCCGTCCCGAGCCAGGAAGACAGCGCCGGCCATGGGCGCCGACGCCCCACAAAAGGCCCCGCCGGCCCATCCCAGCCGGCGGGGCACCAGCGTCCTACCAGGTCCAGTCGGAGTGCGCCTCGGCCCGCCACGTCTTGGGGAAATACTGCTGGATGGCGAAGGCCATGCCGATGCCCCGGGCGATGAACTGGTCGCGCTCCAGCTTCCTGGTGATCGGCTGGCCGGGCGCGCCCTGGTTGTCCCACCAGGACTCCCACTGCTTGACGCAGGTCTTCCGCCCGTACTTGGCGTTGGAGCAGGGCGCGGGCGGCGACCAGATCTGCGTGTGGCCGAAGTCGACGACCTTGCCCGAGGACTCCTCGGTGATGGTGCCCCAGGCCTTGAGGCAGTACGCCTGGCCGGGGATGTCCCACTTCACGTAGTGCTGCCGGCCGCTGGTGGCCAGGGTGCGCAGATCGTCGCACTTGGCGTCGCCGATCTGCTCCTTGGTGACCCGCACGCGGTAGTAGGTGCCGTTGTCGCGCCAGCCGTCGAGCATGACCCAGTCACCGTCGTGAACGAACTTCTCCGCGTAGCTCGGCGGCCACTTGGCGGGATCGCCCCAGCTGATCTCCGACGTGGTGTCCGAGAGCGGCTTCCAGGCCCACTGCCCGGCGGCCCTGCCGTCGGCCCAGAACTGGCCGGCGCTGCGCGACATCATCCGCGAGTACGCGCCGTAGACCTCACCCGCCGTCTCCGCCTGGGCCGGTACGAACGGCAGGAGCCCCAGGGCCACCACTGCCAGCGCAATATACCGAAAAATCCTCATATGTCCCTCTGTGCATAGATCGTCGGCGGCAAGTCCATCGCACCGGGCGGCACCGGCGAGGGCGCTTCGATGATTCTGGAAGCGAGCCTGGAAGCGAGGAGGCGGAGCGGGCGATCTCCCACACCGCGTAGGCTGGGGCGGGAGCTTTATGGGACAGGGCTTCAGCGGCATGGGTCGGGCGACATAGGTTCGTGGAGCAGAGGGAGGCGAGCCGAGGTTGCGTTCTGAAGGGCGTACCGCGGGCGTGACGAGGACTCCGGCGGTGCGGACCGCCGTCGTCTGGGCGGCGCTGCGGGCGGTGCTGGCCGAGCGGGCGGCCGCCACGGGGCGCGACGGTCTCGACATCGTCGACGCCGGCGGCGGGACCGGCGGGTTCGCGGTGCCGCTGGCCGAGCTGGGCCACACGGTCACCGTGGTCGACCCGAGCCCCGACTCGCTGGCCGCGCTGGAGCGCCGGGCCAAGGAGAAGGGCGTGAGCGTGCGCGCCCTGCAGGGCGACGCCGCCGACCTGGGCGACCTGCTCGACCACGACAGTGCCGATCTGGTCATCTGCCACAGCGTGCTCGAATACGTCGAAGACCCGATCAGCGCCCTCACGGCCGTCGCCGGGGTGCTGCGCGCGGGCGGCGCGGTCAGCGTGCTGGCCGCCAATCCGGTCTCCAGCGCCATCCACCGGGCGCTCGCGGGCCAGTTCGACGAGGCCAGGGCCGTGCTGAGCGACCCGAGGGGCAGCTGGGGCGACCGCGACCCCACCCCGCGCCGCTACACCGCGGAGACGCTCGCCCAGCTGCTGGCCGCGACCGGGTTCACGGTCGGAGAGGTGCACGGCGTGCGGGTGTTCGCCGACCTGGTGCCCAGCAGGCTGGTCGACGGCGAGCCGGGCGCCGCCGAGGCCCTCGTGGCGCTCGAACAGGCCGCCGCCGTCCATCCCGTGCTGCGTGACATCGCCACGCAGCTCCACGTCCTGGGCCATCGCGGCTGACCTGCCCCTACCATGGAACACGTGTTCGGATAGAATGGTGGCGTGTCTCGCAAGCAGATCACGGGCATCGGCCCCGCTCCTCAGACCGGGGCCGATGACGGCGGCTGCCCGATCCTGCACGTCGACATGGACGCCTTCTTCGCCAGCGTCGAGCTGCTCGACCGCCCGGAGCTGCGAGGGCGCCCGGTGATCGTCGGCTCGCCGGCCGGGCGCGGCGTGGTGCTCAGCGCCACCTACGAGGCCAGGGCCTACGGCGTGCACTCGGCGATGCCGATGAGCAGGGCGCGCCGGATGTGTCCCCAGGCCACCATCATCCCGCCCAGCCACGGCAAATACTCCGAGGTCTCCAAGGGGGTCATGGAGATCTTCCACGCGATCACCCCGATGGTCGAGCCGATCGCCTCCGACGAGGCGTTCCTCGACGTCGGCGGCGCCCGGCGCCGGCTGGGCCCGCCCGCCGCGATCGCCGCGATGATCAGGGCCCAGGTGCTGGAGCGCTACGGCATCACGTGTTCGGTGGGGGTGGCGAGCAGCAAGTTCGTGGCCAAGCTCGCCTCGAAGCAGTGCAAGCCAGACGGCCTCCTGGTGGTGCCTGAGGGCGAGGTGGTGGATTTCCTCCACCCGCTGCCCGTCTCGGCCCTGTGGGGCGTTGGTGAGCGCACGGAGCAGTCCCTGACGCGCCTCGGCATCCGCACGGTCGGCGATCTGGCCAAGGTCCCCGTCAACACCCTGCGGCGCGAGCTGGGCCAGGCCGTGGGGGGCCATCTGGCCGCGCTGGCATGGGGGCGCGACGAGCGCCCGGTGACCGCGCACGTGCCCGACAAGAGCATCGGCAACGAGGAGACCTTCGCGGCCGACGTCGACGATCCCGAAGTGATCAAACGCGAACTGCTGCGCCTGTCCGAGCGAGTGGCCGCCCGGATGCGTAAGGCCGGTCACGTGGGCAGGACAGTGAGCGTGAAGCTCCGCCGAGCCGACTTCTCCACGATCAACCGGTCCAAGACCCTCAGAGAGCCGACCGACGTGGCCCAGGAGATCTACACGACCGCCTGCGAGCTCTTCGAGGCCGCCGGGCTCGAGCGGGTGCGGCTGCGCCTGGTCGGGGTGAGGATGGAAAACCTGCGCCCCGCCGATTCATCCTCCCGCCAGCTCGGTCTGGGCGAGCGGGAGACCGGCTGGCGGGAGGCCGAACAGGCGATGGATCGAGCAATCCGGAGATTTGGTCCCGATGCGGTGCTCCCGGCGTCGCTTGTACGCGGCAGACTTGATGAAATGGAGGCATGACGTCGATGTCACGATTTCTGAGGAGGGGCGCTGGATGACCCACAATGGAGTCATGACGTCACCTCCGGTTTGGTCTGCGTTGGGCGTTCGCTTTCGCCTACGTCTCCGGCCTCGTATTCTGGGGATAACCGACCGCGAGGTTCGGACACCCCGTGTCGTCCGTTGCCGTCTTCCCCGTCCTGGGGCCGTCCTTGGGAGGCGCCGTGCCGCTCTCTGACCACGAGCAGCGCTTGCTCGACCAGATCGAGCAGGCCCTCTACGCCGAGGACCCGAAGTGGGCCAACACCGTAAGGATCAGTGACCCGCGCAGCCATTACAAACGTCGCCTCATCAAGGCCTCCATCGGCTTTGCGCTCGGCGTCGTCCTGCTGATGGTCGGCGTAGTGATCAATATGATCCCCCTCGGCGTCGGCGGTTTCGTGGTCATGCTCGCCGCGTGTCTGTGGGGTCTGTCCAGCTGGAAACGCATGAACGGGTTCGGCGACGCCGCGCCCGCCTCTGGTGCCTCCGTCTCGGGCAAGCCGGCCCGCCGGGGCAACCGAGGCAGCTTCATGGAGCGCATGGAGGAGCGCTGGCGCCGTCGTCACGACGAGCGCTGAGCGCCGGACGACCTCCAGACGACCGTGCGGCCGCCCCCGGAAGGGGACGACCGCACGGTCGATTCGGACGTTCACGAGCCCTTGTGGGCCGCCGTCCGCCGCCACCTGATGTTCTCCAGCCGGTCGAAGCCGTCGAGCACACCCTCGCCCATCTGACGCAGCCGCCGTAGCGTCGACGGAGGCAGCAGCAGGGCCCGCACCCGCCTCCAGCGCGACACCGTGGCCGCCAGCGCCTGCCGTACCTTGTGAAGGTCCTTCCTCATCGGCGCGATCTCTCCGGCGTCCCGCGCGAACAACGCCCGCTCGACCGCCGAGGCGATCGCCGCGATGGACGCGGCCGGCTCGGCCCCGAACTCATAGCGCTCGGTCAGCCGCCGCGCCAGCGCCCGGGGCGTCTCGCTGGGCTCGCGGGCCATTCCGTAGTCGAACAGCACGTCGTCCAGCTCCGCCCAGGCGGCCGCCACGGCCGGGTGGCTGCCCGCCGCGACCCTGGCCGTCATCTCGTCAGACGGCTCGGACACCTTCCAGCCCAGCGCGCGGACCCGCCTGCTCCTGGTGATCAGCCGTATCCCGGCCGGGATCAGCAGGATGAGCAGGAGCACGCCCGCGCCGATGCCGATCTTGCCGATCAGCGGCATCGAGTCGTCCACCGGCAGCCCGCTGTCGGCGATGGTGGCCTCGCGGTCGAGCGCGCGGGGGTTGTTCCGGTTCTGCGGGCCGAGCGGCGAGTCGTCGGACGTGCTGGTCGCCCCGGGCGTCGGCGTGGAGTTGTCGCTCGTGGAACGGGGGAGCGGCTGCGTGTAGGCGGGCACCCGGGCGCTGCCCTGGCCGAGCGAGCCCGTCGGAGTGGGCTCGAACGGCAGCCAGCCCACGCCGTCGAAGTACAGCTCCGGCCACGAGTGGGAGTCGTTGGTGCCGACCGTCCACCTGTCGCCGTCCTTCGTGCCGCCCGTGTAGCCGATCGCCACCCTGGCGGGGATGCCCACCAGCCTGGCCAGCACCGCCATCGACGCGGCGAACTGCTCGCAGTAACCGGCCCTGCTGCGCAGCAGGAAGTCCTTCAGCGCGGAGTTGCCGGAGCCCTGCGTCTTGAGGCTGTAGGTGAAGTCACCGGTCTTGGTGAAGAACTCCTGGATCTTCACCGCGGCCTCGTAGCTGCTCCGGGCGTTCGCCGTCACCTTGGCCGCCAGGTCCCTGATCTCCGGGGGCAGGTTGTCGGGCAGCTTGAGGTAACGCGGGTCGCTCGCCGAGGCCCTGGCCTGCGGCAGCGCTTCGAGCAGGTCGCCGGTCACCGCTGGCTCGGTGGTCAAGACCTCGTAGCCGAGTCCGGCGGCCTCGTCCCTGGTGGAGAAGACCATCAGGGTGGTGGTGTCCGCGCGCCAGTCGCCGTCGATGTTGATCTGCCGCGGCGGGTACGGCAGGGGCAGGAACGACAGCCGCTCGATCTCGTCACTGAGCTGGATCTTGGTCGTCACGTTCGAGACCTTGGTCGCCGGTGACAGGCCGGGCGGAGTGGGCAGCGGGCCGTTCTCCGTCCTGTTGTCCGGTGAGCCTTTCGGCTCCGTCATGCCGAACTGCTCGCCGTCGAAGGTGTCGAGCGAGTAGATCCGCAGGTAGCGGGGCTTGTCATCGGTGTTGGTGTACGACAGGACGACGCGCCGCTCCGGCAGCTCCAGCTGGCCCTTCAGACCGGCGATGGGATTCGGGATGCTGATCGAATTGCCCCTGCCCGACCCGTTGCCGCCCACCCCGAAGGTGAAGAACGACACCGGCTCCATCGCCGGCAGCGCCGCGGGCACCAGGACCGCCAGCGCGATCGCGGCGAACCCGATGCGCTTGCCCGACAGGCGCAGCCCCCGGGTGTCGGCCGTCTCGCGCTCGGCGCCCGGCACCGGTGAGGTGGCGGCGCGGGTCCGCCTGACCAGCACCGCGCGTCCCCAGTGGCCGACGCGTTCGCGGCCGTCGGCGATCAGCAGACCGGTGAAGCCGAGAGCGGCGATGATGAACGCGGGCCAGCTGATCGGATCCGGCAGGATCGTGGCTGGCACCGTGGCCAGCGCCAGCATCGGCAGCCCCGCCAGCGCCGCCCGCCGCAACCGCGCGGCGAACAGGTCCACCATGAGCGCGATGAGCCCCACGCCGCCGGTCGTCAGCAGCGCTATGCCCTCGGTGGCGGGCACCGGCGCGGCGAAGCGCTGGATGTCGGCCCAGCCGGTGCCCAGCAGCTTGGCCAGTTCCAGCACCGACCCCTTGGTCGGCACCACCCAGGCCCACGCCTTGTCGGAGGCGAAGGCCATGGTCAGATAGATCCACAGCGCGGCCACGCTCACCAGCGCCGCCGCCCACGCGGGCAGCGACAGCCGCCCGCTCACCAGGCCACCGCACATCACCGCGAGCACCGCCCCCAGCGACGCCCAGAACCAGGAGCCGCCCTGGAAGAGCGGATAGAGCAGGACGGCCGCGCAGAACGTGGCCACCGCCGAGGCGATCGACAGCCTCATGCCGCACCTCCTGCCGAGTTGAGCGCGTACCTGCCGCGGTTGGCGGCGTCCTGCCAGACCGAGGCGATCGGCACGCCGGCGGGCAGCCGCACGATGCGCCACCCGTAACCGGCGAGGACCGCCTGCACCGCCTGGTAGTTCTCCGTGGAGCCCGGCTCGCCGCCGTCCCACGTGCCCACGTCGAGGAGTACGGCCACGCCGGTGATGCCGCTGTGCCTGAGCCTGGCCAGCTCCCTGGCCTCCTCCGGGTCCAGCGAGCCGAGCACGGCCACGATCAGCCCGTCGCCGCCGCCCTGACGCAGCGCGGACACGCCCAGCTCCAGCGAGCGGGCGGGGCTGTTCCGTACCACCGCGAGGGTGTCGAGCAGCGACCAGCTCAACCCGGTGTCGGTCAGGTGCTCGGCGCCCTGGTCGGTCACCAGTCTCAGGCCGAGGCCCTCATGGGCGAGATGCACGCCGATGGAGGCCGCGGCCGAGACCGCCACCTCGAAGGAGGAACGCGGGCCCTCGCCGCGGTGGGCGTAGCGGCGCGTGTCGAGCAGCAGCGCGCCGCGGCTCTGCCACTGCTGCTCCTCGCGCCGCACCATCAGCTCGCCGTGGCGGGCGGTGGAGCGCCAGTGCACCCGCCGCAGGTCGTCGCCCTGCCGGTACTCGCGCGGCGCCACGTCGTCGTCGCCGGCCGCCGCCACACTCCTGGTACGGCTGTCGCCGCCCCCGGTCCACTCACCCGACAGCCGTACGTGGGGCAGCGCCACCACCTGCGGCGTCACCACCAGCGTGTCGCTGATGGTGAACCCCCGGGTGAGCTCCACCAGCCCGAACGGGTCGGTGATGCGCACGGACAGCGGGCCGATCGTGTAGCGGCCGCGCAGGTCGGAGCGGACCCGGTAGTCGATCTCCCGGATCCCGCGCGACTCCACCCGGTCCAGCACGAACCGGGGCCGCACGCCCAGCGCGTACGGCACGGTGTCCTCGATGAGCAGCAGCCCGGTGGGCAGCCGGGTGACGTTCTCCAGGCGCAGCGTCACGGTCGCCTCACCGCCCACCTCCGCCCTGGCCGGGTCCAGGCGCCGCGCGCAGCTCAGCCGGTAGCGGGTGCGCGCCACCACCATCGCGGCCAGCAGCGGCAGCGCCGTCACCAGGACCCCGATCCTGAACAGGTCGTTCTCGCCCAGGAGGAAGGCCATCAACATGGCGGCCACCCCGGAGGCCAGGAACGAGCGTCCCCGGGAAGTCAGCGCCCGCAGCCCGTCTCTCACGACGCTCGCGTCTCCGGCACGGGCACGCGCCTGACCAGCTCGGTCACCACCTGCTCGGGCAGGCGGCGCTGTCCCTGGGCCTCGACGCTGGGCAGCAGCCGGTGCGCGAGCACCGGCACGGCCAGCTCCTGCAGGTCGTCGGGGATGACGTAGTCGCGCCCGGACAGCGCCGCGTTGGCCCTGGCCGCCCTGACCAGCTGCAATGTCGAGCGCGGCGAGGCGCCCAGCCGCAGGTCGGGGGAGTGGCGGGTGGCGACGGCGAGGTCGATGGCGTACTTCTTGACCGGCTGCGAGACGTACACGCCGCGGACCGCCTCGATCAGCGCGCGCACCTCGGCGGTCGTGGCGACCGGCTGCAGCTTGTCCAGTGGCGGGGTGCCGCCGTGCACGTCGAGCATCTCCAGCTCGGCCGAGGGCTCCGGGTAGCCCATCGCGACGCGGGCGGTGAAACGGTCGCGCTGCGCCTCCGGGAGGGGATAGGTGCCCTCCATCTCGATCGGGTTCTGCGTGGCGATCACCATGAAGGGCGCGTCGAGCGGGTAGGTCACTCCGTCGACCGTGACCTGGCGCTCCTCCATGCACTCCAGCAGCGCCGACTGCGTCTTGGGCGAAGCCCGGTTGATCTCGTCGCCCACCACGATGTTGGCGAACACCGGCCCCGGCTTGAACTCGAACTCCCGGGTCTGCTGGTTGTAGGCGCTCACACCGGTGATGTCGCTGGGCAGCAGGTCCGGCGTGAACTGGATGCGCCGGACCGGACAGTCGATGGACCTGGCCAGTGCCTTGGCCAGCATGGTCTTGCCGACTCCGGGCACGTCCTCGATCAGCAGGTGGCCTTCGGCCAGCAGGACAGTCAGGGTGAGGCGGACGGCGTCCCCTTTGCCCTCGATCACCGACTCGATCGCCTGCCGAATCCGGTGCGCGGTGGAGACCAGCTCGTCGAGCCGGCTAGGGACGTCATGGGTTACTGCCACCAGGCCTCCATGAGAAGTGCTACGGCAGTCCCGCGTGCCAGGGCGTGATTGCGGGAGCCATGCCATTCCTTTTCCATTGTGTGTACGACCCTACGACGCTGGGGGTTCTTGGGCGACTTTTACCGATATTCCAGAGAACCTGCCCCCAGTTGTGGTTCTTGTGCCATACGGGTGCGAATCCCGTGACAGTGGCCCTCGCGATGCGCTCCACTTTCCACCACGCGGCGCTTCGTGAAGCGCTTGATCCGCTAATTCCATGGTCATTCCAACCCTCGACACGCCCATGAGGGTTGGGTCGCGCCCCACCGCCCCCCACCCGACGGCATGGCTCTGACCTGCACTAACGCGCGGCGATCTAGTGGCGAAGCGGCTGGGAATCAGTTGACGGTGGGGAGAAGTGGAGTATGGTGGTGCGCAGTGGAGGGCCCGGTGCGCCAGCGCTGAGCGCTTCGCTAGGCACGGGAGGTGGGGCCGATGTTCCTCGGCACCCATCAGCCGCGTCTGGACGACAAGGGACGGCTGTTCCTGCCGGCTAAGTACCGTGAGGAGCTGGCGGAGGGTCTTGTGATCACCAAAGGCCAGGAGCGATGCCTCTACGTCTTTCCCGTAGAGGAGTTCCAGCGCATTACCGAGGCTCTCAGCACCGCCCCGGTCACCGCCAAGGCGGTGCGCGACTACAGCCGCGTCTTCTTCGCCAGCGCGTCCGACGAGACGCCTGACAAGCAGGGGCGCATCACGATCCCGCAGAGCCTGCGCCAATACGCGGGCCTCGTGCGTGACTGCGCGGTCATCGGGGCCAACACCCGGTTGGAGATCTGGGACGCCCAAGCCTGGGACACCTATCTCGACGCGCAGGAGCAGGCGTTCGCCGATCTGTCGGAGGAGGTGCTGCCAGGGATTCTGTAGAGCCACGGTCGATCCGTCGGAGATGTCGTTCGGCGAGGTCTCCACCCGCAACCACTGCCGGCCAGCTGATGCACCTTCCCCGGTGTCAGATGGCAGGCGTCCACGAAGAGGGTGCGGATGGGGACCTGGCCGGACGGCGCCGGGTGGGGGCCAGGTGGGCCGATGATCGTCCGGACGCGTCATCCGCGAGCAAGGACGCGAGAGGGGGGTTGGAGATGTACGACAACGCAGGCACGGGCGGTCACGTTCCGGTCATGCTCGACCGCGTTCTGGAGCTCTTGGCTCCGGCCCTGACCGGCCAGGAGCCCGTCGTCGTCGACGCCAACCTCGGCCTCGGTGGCCACTCGGAGGCCCTGCTCGCCGCTCATCCGTCTCTGCACCTGATCGGCATCGACCGCGACCCGTTCGCGATCGAGTTCTCCACGCGCAGGCTCGCCCCCTACGCCGACCGGACCACGCTGGTCCACGCCTCGTCCGACGAACTGGCCGACGTGCTCGCCCGCGCGGGCCACGCCACCGTCGACGGGGTGCTGTTCGACCTGGGGGTGTCCTCGCCGCAACTGGACGAGGCCGAACGCGGATTCGCCTATTCCTATGACGCTCCGCTCGACATGCGGATGGATACGGATCAAGAGCTCACAGCGGAGAAGGTGGTCAATACCTACTCGGCCGCGGAGCTAACCCGCATCCTCCGCGATTACGGAGAGGAACGGTTCGCACCGCGTGTCGCGCGCCTAATTCTCCAGGAAAGGGCCAAGGACCCCATAACGTCGACTAAGCGGTTGGCGGAGATCGTTCGTCAGGCGATTCCAGCCGCCACTCGGCGCACAGGGGGCAACCCCGCCAAGAGAACTTTCCAGGCGCTGCGCATCGAGGTCAACGCGGAGCTCGCCGCCCTGGAGGTGGCGCTGCCCGCGGCGCTCGACGCGCTGGTGCTCGGTGGGCGAGTCGTCGTGCTCTCCTACCACTCCCTGGAGGACCGGCTCACCAAGCAGGTCCTCGCGGCGCGAACCAAGGACACCGGCCCCCCTGGGTTGCCCGTCCCGCTGCCGGCTCATCAGCCGCGGTTCCGCCTGGTGACGAGGGGAGCCGAGCTCCCAAGTGAAGAAGAGTTGGCCCGCAACCCGCGGGCGACCTCGGCCCGGCTACGGGCGGCAGAGAGGATCCGTGTTGACCACCAGGACTGAGCAGGAGAGCAGGCGGGGCGCGGCCGTCCGCGGCGTCCCGCAGAAGACGGCGCCCAAGACCGGCCCGCGCAGGCCCGGCGTGCCTCACCAGTCCAAGCCCATCCCGCGTTCGCGCCCCGACGGTCCCGAGACGACCGGTCCCGGCGGGACATCGGCGGGCCAGGACCGGGCGCGCCCGGCGCTCAAGCGACGCCCGTCGCGGGGGCGCCAGCGGGCCCCGTTCGTGCTGCTCGTCGTCGGGCTGATGTGCGGCGGCCTGATGAGCCTGCTGCTGCTCAACGTCGTTCTCGCGCAGGACTCCAACACCGCGGCCAACCTGCGCAAAGAGATCGAGGTGGCACGGCAGGCCAACGAGGACGCCAAGCTCGTCAACGAGACGAACATGGGTCCCGGCCCGGTCGCCGACCAGGCCGAGATGCAGGGTCAGCACCGTGACTGGGACAAGCCCAACGTGCTGACCGAGGCGGGCGCCGACACCAGCCAGGTGGACCAGGGACGGTGAGAGACACAGGCGGCAGGGGGCAGGGTCCCGGCCGCGGCGGCGCCGGTTCTCAGGGAGGGCCCGGCGCCTCTCGCCGTACCCCCGGCGGGCCGGGGCGGCAGGGGCGGCAAGCGGGGTCGGCTCGCTCGGAGGGGGCGGGCCGGCCCGATGATCCACCCAAGGAGCCGAGAAAGCGGCCGGACCCGCTCGACCTCCCGTTCGGTCCGTTCGTCAGGGACGAAGGCCGCGACGACGGAGACGACCGCGGGGCCCGACGCCCGCAGGACCCGGCTGACGGGCCCCGCGGCCGCTCTCGCGAGGACGACCGCGAGGGCCCGCGTGCCCGGCCTCGGCAGGGTGGCGACGGGCCGAAGGGCCGTTCCCGGCAGGACGGGGACGACGCCGCCAAGGAGCGTGCCCGCCAGCGTTCCGTACGCCCGCGCCCGGAGGCCGAACGCCCCAGGGATCGCATCCCCCCGGCCAGGGACGAGCGCTCCCGGGCCCGCCAGGACGACGGGCCGCTCCGCCGTACCCGCGAAGAGGTCCCCCGTGAGGTGCGCCGGGCCCGCGACGAGGCTCCCGGCGACGGCGGCAGGCTTCGCCGTACCCGCGACGACGAGCACACGCGCGTGCAGCCCCCCGCGCGGCGCGGCGGCGAGGGGCCGCCCCGCAGGCCCCCGGCGCCCCCGCGCCCGCCCAAGCCGTCGCCCGTGCTGCGCCTGGGCAACCCGCGCAGGCGCATCAACATCGGCCTGATCGGCATGACGTTCATCCTGTCGATCTTCGGCGGCCGGCTCGTCCAGATGCAGGGCCTCGACTCCAAGGTCTACGAGGCGCGGGCCGTGGGCCAGCGCACGCAGACCGAGGAGATCCCGGCCAAGCGCGGGTCCATCACCGACGTCAACGGTCACGCGCTGGCCGTCACCGTCGAGGCCCGCGAGATCGCCATCGACCCCAGCAAGATCAAGGATGAGGTGCGGCCGAAGATCACCGCCGTGCTCGCCGCGCAGCTCGGCCGGCCCCAGGAGGAGATAGCCGCCAAGCTCGCCAAGACGAACACCCAATACCAGCTCCTGGCCAGGGACGCCGATCCGCTCGTAGCCAGCCGCCTGCTCAAGGCGGAAGTGCCCGCGATGACCACGAAGAAGACCTACCGCCGCGTCTACCCGGGCGGTGACCTGGCGGGCAGCCTGATCGGGTTCGTCGGCGACGAGCAGAGCGGGCTGGGCGGCATGGAACAGGCGCGCGACACCCTGCTGAAGGGGCGCGACGGCCAGCAGCGCGTCGAGACCGGTCGCGACGGCCAGCGCATCCCCATGACCAGCAGCCAGCGTACGGTCCCGGTCGACGGCCGCGACGTGCGGCTGACCATCGACCGCGACATCCAGTGGGCCGCCCAGCAGGCGGTGGCCAAGCAGGTGAGCGACTCCGGCGCGAGCAGCGGCACGGTCATCGTCATGGACGTGCGCAACGGGCAGATCATCGCCATGGCCAACGCCCCCGAGCTCGACCTGAACAACTGGCGCAAGGGCCCTGCGGCCCTCTACGTCAACCGGGCCGCCTCCGAGGTCTTCGAGCCGGGCAGCACCAACAAGGTGATCACCGCCGCCGCCACCCTGGAGGCCGGCGTGGTGTCGCCCGACACGGTCTTCCAGGTCAAGGACAACATCAGGTGCGCGGACCGGGTGCTGCACGACGCGCACCCGCACAAGCCGGAGCCGATGACCTACCGCCAGGCCGTGGCCGAGTCCAGCAACGTGGCCACCATCATGGCCGCGCGCAAGGTCGGCAGCCAGCGCCTCTACGAGATGCTGAAGAGCTTCGGCTTCGGCGCGCGGCCGGGCGGCGGCGTGCCCAACGCGGAGGCCGGCCTGCTGCCCAACTACAAGAACTGGTCGGGCAGCCAGAGCTGCACGATCGCCTACGGGCAGGGCGTGTCCGTGACCGCGCTGCAGATGGCCAGCGTCTACCAGACCATCGCCAACGGCGGCGTCAAGATCGAGCCGCAGATCGTCGCGGGCACGACGGACGAGTCGGGCAGGTTCGTACCGTCCGCTCCTGGTAAGGAGACCAGGGTGGTCAGCGACAAGACCGCCAAGGAGATCACCACCATGCTGGAGACCGCGGTGAGCGCCGAGGGCACCGGCGAGCTGGCCGCCATCCCGGGATACCGGGTGGCGGGCAAGACCGGCACCGCCAACCGCTACGACGCGCAGCTCGGCCGCTATGACGGCTACACGGCGTCGTTCGCCGGATTCGCCCCCGCCGACGCGCCGCGGCTGGTCGTGCTGTCCGTGCTGCAGAATCCCACGAAGGACCACTTCGGGGGCCAGGTCGCGGCCCCTGTTTTCAAGGACGTGATGACGTTCGCCATCAAGAGCAAGAAGATTCCGCCGACCGGCTCGGCCGCACCCACGGTGCGGACGCGCGCGGGACAGTGACCAGGGAAGGTACGCTGCGGCCGTGCGTCCCCCGTCGTCTATGCGTCCAACGACCAGTCCGCCCCGCCCGCTGACCGGGCTGGCGACCATGCTCGACGCCGATTCCGGCACGTCGCGGTCGCCGTACGCCCCGCTCACCGGTGTCACGATCGACTCCCGCCACGTGCGGCGCGGAGATCTTTACGTGGCCTTGCCGGGCAACCGGTCCCACGGCGCCGATTTCGCCGCCGAGGCCATGGCGCTCGGCGCCGTGGCCGTCCTCACCGATCCCGGCGGCCGCGCGGCCGCCGCCGCCACGGGCCTGCCCGTCCTCGTCGTGCCCGACGTCCGAGCCGTGCTCGGGCAGGTCGCCTCCTGGGTCTACGGCCGGCCGGCCGACGACATCCAGTTGCTCGGCGTCACCGGCACCAGCGGCAAGTCCACCACCTCGTTCCTGCTCGAAGCCGGCCTGCGGGCCGCGGGCCACACCACCGGGCTGGTGGGCGGCGTCGAGATCCGCGCCGGCGACCTGCGCTTCGAGCCCAGGCTGACCACCCCCGAGGCCACCGAGCTGCACGGCCTGTTCGCGCTCATGCGTGAGGCGGGGGTCACGGCAGCGGCCATGGAGGTCTCCAGCCATGCCCTGGCGCTCGGCCGGGTCGACGGCCTCCACTACGACGTGGCCCTGTTCACCAACCTGTCGCAGGACCATCTCGACTTCCACAAGGACTTCGACGACTACTTCGCCGCCAAGACCCGGCTCTTCCAGCCCGAGCTGGCCCGCGTGGGCGTGACGAACATCGACGACCCCTATGGCCGCGAGCTGCTGTCGGTGGCGAAGGTGCCGATGACCACGTTCTCCGCGCTGGGCGCGCCCGAGGCCCTCTGGCGGGCGCTCGACGTGCGGCTGGGCGCCGACGGCAGCACCTTCCGCGTGACCGGTCCCGGCGGCGTCGAGGCCGACGCGCAGATCTCGCTGCCCGGCCCGTTCAACGTCGCCAACGCGCTCGGCGCGATCGTCACGCTCGTCGAGGCCGGGGTGCCGCTGCAGACCGCCGTCCACGGCGTCGGCACGCTCATCGGCGTCCCCGGCCGCATGCAGCGCATCACGCAGGCGGACGAGGAGTTCCAGGCGATCGTCGACTACTCCCACAAACCCGCCGCGGTCGAGTCGGTGCTGCGCTCGCTGCGCGAGGTCACCGCGGGCCGGCTGGTCGTCGTGCTCGGCTGTGGCGGCGAGCGCGACGCGGGCAAGCGGCCCGTCATGGGCGAGTCCGCGGCGAGATTGGCCGATGTGGCCATATTCACGAGCGACAATCCTCGTTCCGAGGACCCTCTGGACATTCTGGCCGCGATGATGGAAGGAGCGCTCCGCGTTCCGCAGCACGACCGCGCTCATGTGATCATTGAGCCCGACCGCGCGTCCGCGATCGACCTGGCGATCGGCCGGGCCGGGCGTGGCGACGTGATCGTCGTGGCAGGCAAGGGTCACGAGCAGGGCCAGTACGTTTCAGGTGAGGTGATCCCCTTCGACGATCGCGAAGTGGTCGCCGGAGCGATCGACGCACGCAAGGAAAGCAGGAAGCACGCATGATCCCGTTGCCTCTGGCCAGGATCGCCGAGATAACCTCGGGCGCCCTGTCGGGCATGGCCGACCCTCGCGCCGTGGTGCGCGGTCCCGTCGTGATCGACTCACGGGGCGTAGAACCGGGATCCCTGTTCGTCGCCCTGAAGGGCGCGCGGGTCGACGGCCACGACTACGCCGCCCAGGCCATCCGGGCCGGCGCCGTCGCCGTGCTGGCCACCAGGCCGGTCGAGGCCCCCACGGTGATCGTCCCCGACGCCGCCGCCGCGCTGGCCGACCTGGCCACGGCCCACGCCGCCGCGCTGCCCCAGGCCACCGTGATCGGCGTGACCGGCTCGGCCGGAAAGACCTCCACCAAAGACCTCCTGGCCCGGCTGACCGGGCGGATCGGGCCGACCATCGCGCCCGTCGGCTCCTTCAACAACGAGCTCGGCCACCCGCTGACCGTGCTCAGGGCCGACGCTGACACCCGCTACCTGGTGCTGGAGCTCAGCGCCCGCAACATCGGCCACATCCAGGCCCTGGCCCGCATCGCGCCGCCGCGGATCGGCGTGGTGCTGAACGTCGGCACCGCCCACATCGGCGTGTTCGGCGGCAAGGAGGCCATCGCCAAGGCCAAGGGTGAGCTCGTCGAGGCGCTGCCGCGCACCGGCGTGGCCGTGCTCAACGCCGACGACCCGCTGGTCCTGGAGATGGCCTCGCGCACCGACGCCAGGGTCACGCTGTTCGGCCGCTCCGAGGCCGCCGCCATCCGCGCCGAGGACGTCGTCGTCGACGAGCGCGGGCGCGCCTCGTTCACGCTGCGCACCCCCTCGGGCTCCGGGCAGGTCCGGCTCAAGCTGTACGGCGCGCACGCCGTGGAGAACGCCCTGGCCGCCGCCGCGGCCGGTTACGAGCTCGGCCTGCCCGTCGCCACCATCGCCGCGGAGCTGTCGGAGGCCACGCCGCGCAGCCGGTGGCGGATGGAGGTCACCGACCGCCCCGATGGGGTCACGATCGTCAACGACGCCTACAACGCCAACCCCGACTCGATGCGGGCCGCGTTCGAGACGTTCGGCGTGCTCGGCAAGGGCCGCCGCCGCTTCGCCGTGATCGCCGCCCTGCGCGAACTGGGCGAGGACAGCGCAGCGCTCAACGAGGAGCTGGGCCGCCTGGCTGGCGGTTCCGGACTGGCGGGCCTCATCGTGGCCGGGCCCGACGCCCAGCCGGTGCTTCAGGGGGCCTACGCGGCCGCTCAGGCGGCCTCCGCCGCGGGCCCGCCGCTCCCGCTCGCGGGAGGCCCGCCGATGGCGGGAGCACCCGCGCAGCCGCCCCAGACGCTCATCCTGCACGTGCCCGACGCCGCCGCCGCGGCGGCCGAGCTGGCCGGTTGGCTGCGGCCGGGTGACGCGGTGCTGGTCAAGGGGCCCCGGGCGATGGGTCTGGAGCGGACGGCCGAGCAGTTGCTCGGGGGGGCCACGCAGTGACCGACATCATCATCGCCGGTGCGGTGGGGCTGATCCTGTCGATGCTCGGGACGCCCCTGGCCATCCGGCTGTTCTCCCGGCGCGGTTACGGCCAAGAGATCCGCGAGGAGGGCCCGTCCGGGCACCACGGCAAGCGGGGCACGCCCACCATGGGCGGCACCGTGATCGTGCTGGCCTCGCTGCTCGCCTACGGCGCCTCCCGCCTGGCCACGCTGTCGGCGCCGACCGTCTCGGGGATGCTGGTGCTGTTCCTGATGACCGGGCTCGGCGCGGTCGGCTTCCTCGACGACTTCATCAAGATCTACAAGCAGCGCAGCCTCGGCCTGCGCAGCGGCGCCAAGGCGCTCGGCCAGCTCGTCATCGGCGCGGTCTTCGCGGTGCTGGTGACCCAGCAGGCCAACGTCTACGGCATCACCCCCGCCGAGCCCAGGCTGTCGTTCCTGCGCGACTTCGGGCCCTCGCTCGGCATCGTGGGCTTCACCATCTGGGTCCTCATCATGATCGTCGGGTTCTCCAACGCGGTGAACCTCACCGACGGCCTCGACGGCCTGGCCAGTGGCGCGACCGGGGTGGTGCTCGGCGCGTACGTGTTGATCGGCAACTGGCAGCTGCGCAACAACTGCATCGACCAGCTCGGCCCCAACTGCTACTGGGTGCGGGACCCGCTCGACCTGGCGGTGGTGGCGGCGGCCGTGCTCGGGGCGCTGATCGGGTTCCTGTGGTGGAACGCCCCGCCCGCGAAGATCTTCATGGGCGACACCGGCTCGCTGGCCCTGGGCGGCGTGCTGGCCGGTCTGGCCATCGCCACCCGCACCCAGCTGCTGCTCATCATCCTGGCCGGGCTGTGCGTGATCATCACGATGTCGGTGATCATCCAGGTCGGCTTCTTCAAGATGACCGGTAAACGGGTGTTCAGGATGGCGCCGCTGCAGCACCACTTCGAGCTCAAGGGCTGGGCCGAGACCACGATCGTGGTCCGTTTCTGGCTCATCGCCGGACTCTGCGCGGCACTCGGGCTCGGGTTGTTCTACGTCGAATGGATGCCCAAGTAATGGCTCTCACCTGCGTGGCCGGGCTCGGCGTCTCCGGCACCGCCGTGGCGCGGGTGCTCGCCGCGCGGGGTGAGCCCGTCGTCGTGGTCGAGGCCGCCGAGGACGAACGCCGGCGCGCCGTGGCGGCCGAGCTCGCCGGGTTCGGCGTCGAGGTGCGCTTCGGCCCGATGGAGCTGCCGGCGGGCGTCACCCGGCTCGTCACCACCGGCTGGGCGCCGCACCACCCGCTGATCGCCGCGGCCCTCGCGGCGGGCGTCGAGGTGGTCGGGGAGGTGGAGCTGGCCTGGCGGCTGCGCCCCGCACAGGCGGCCCCGTGGCTCGCGCTGACCGGCACCAACGGCAAGACGACCGTGGTCCGCATGCTCACCTCCATCCTGCTGGCCGCCGGGCGCAAGGCGCTGGCCGTGGGCAACGTGGGCCTGCCCGTGGTCGAGGCCGTGGGGGAGCCGTACGACGCCCTGGCGGTCGAGCTGTCGAGCTTCCAGCTGCACTGGTCGAGCACGCTCGCCCCGCACGCCGCCGCGATACTCAACGTGGCGCCCGACCACCTCGACTGGCACGGCTCTATGGAGGCGTACGCCGAGGCCAAGGGACGCATCTTCGAGCGCGCGGGCACCGTGGTCTACAACGCCGACGACCCCGAGGCGTCGCGGCTGGCCGCCCCCTACCCGGACAAGGTCGGCTTCACGCTGCGCGTGCCCCGGCCCGGCCAGCTGGGCGTGGTGGAGGACCTGCTGGTGGACCGGGCGTTCGTGGCCAACCCCGCCGAGGCCGCCGAGGAGCTCGCGACCCTCGCCGACGTGCGCCCCCTGGCGCCGCACAACGTGGCCAACGCGCTCGCCGCCGCCGCGCTGGCCCGCACGCTCGGCGTCACCCCCGACGCCGTACGCCAGGGCCTGCGCGACTTCGTGCCCGACCCGCACCGCATGGCGCACGTCGAGCGGGTCGGCGAGGTCGACTACGTCGACGACTCCAAGGCCACCAACCCGCACGCAGCCGGCGCGGCGCTGTCGTCCTACCCCTCGATCGTGTGGATCGCGGGCGGCCAGCTCAAGGGCGCCGACGTGGACGACCTGGTACGCCAGGCAGTGCCCAGGCTGCGCGGCGCGGTGCTGCTCGGCGTGGACCGCGCCCGGATCGCCGAAGCTCTGGCGCGACACGCGCCGAATGTCCCCGTCGTGGACATCTCCGCCCAAGACACTGGTGCGATGGATCGTGTCGTCACCGAAGCCGCCAGGCTCGCCTCCCCCGGAGACACCGTGTTGCTGTCGCCGGCCGGCGCGTCGCTGGACATGTTCGCCAACTACCCGGCCCGAGGGGAGGCCTTCGCGCGAGCCGTACGCGGCCTGGAGGCGGCCACGTGAGCACGACCACCTCTCCACAGGCTCCTGAGCGGCCACGGCAGAGCGCGGTCGAAGGGCCGACCGGCTGGATCCGCGACCAGCTCGCCGTGCTCAAGGAGCTGCTGGAGAAGCCGCTGGCGACCTACTACCTCATCATCGGCTGCTGCGGGCTGCTGCTCGCGCTCGGGCTGATGATGGTGCTGTCGGCCTCCAGCATCGAGGCGATGCAGAAGACCGACAACCCGTTCACCTGGTTCATCAAGCAGTCGCTGTCGGCCGGTCTGGGCGTGACGCTCATGTGGGTCTGCTCCAGGCTGCCGCACAAGTTCTTCCGCTGGGCGGGCTACCCGCTGATGGCGCTGTCGTTCATCGGCCTGGTCATGGTGCTGTTCATCGGCTCGTCCCAGCTGGGCGCGCAGCGGTGGATCGACGTCGGCTCCTACAGCATCCAGCCCTCCGAGCCCGCCAAGCTGGCCCTCGCGCTGTGGGGAGCGGACCTGCTGGCCCGCAGGGCGCGGCAGGGCCGCATCGAGTGGCGGCAGCTGCTCATCCCGCTCATGCCGGGCACCGCGCTCCTGGCCGTCATGGTCATGTTCGGCCGGGACCTGGGCACCACGCTGGTGCTGTTCATGGTCTTCCTGTCGCTGCTGTGGGTGGTGGGCGCGCCGGTGAAGCTGTTCGGCGGCATCCTGGCGCTCGCCGTGCTGGCCACGCTGATCATGATCAAGGTGGAGCCGTACCGCATGGCGCGCATCGGCGCCTTCCTCAACCCGTGGGCCGACGCCCAGGGCGACGGCTACCAGGCCGTACAAGGGCAGATCGCGATGGGCTCCGGCAGCTGGTTCGGGCTCGGCCTGGGCAGCAGCCGGGCCAAGTGGAGCTGGCTGCCCCACGGCGAGAGCGACTTCATCTTCGCGATCCTGGGCGAGGAGCTCGGGCTGATGGGGACCCTGACCGTGGTGGTGCTGTTCGGGCTGCTCGGCTACGCCGGCCTGCGGGTCGCCGCCCGGGTCAAGGACTCCTTCGTACGGCTGGCCGCCGCCGCCATCGTGGCCTGGATCGTCGGCCAGGCCATCATCAACATGGGCGCGGTGCTCGGCGTGGTGCCCATCACCGGCATCCCGCTGCCCCTGGTCTCCTACGGGGGGTCGGCCCTCCTGCCGACCCTCGCCGCCCTGGGGATGCTGTTGTCGTTCGCGAAACGTGAGCCGGGCGCGCGCGAGGCTCTGGCCGCTCGTGGCCCCGGACCGGCCGTACGGGCCCTAAGCTGGCTTGGCCTGGGGGGAACGACCAAAGGCCGAGTGAGACGTTAGGGAGTGACCTAGATGAGGGTGGTCCTCGCCGGTGGCGGGACGGCCGGGCACATCGAGCCGGCTCTCGCCCTTGCGGACGCGCTGCGCCATTATGACCAGCGCATCGGCATAACCTGTGTGGGCACCGAACGCGGCCTCGAAACCCGCCTGGTCCCGGCCAGGGGATACGAGCTGGAGCTGGTGCCGGCGGTGCCGCTGCCGAGGGCGATCACGCCCCGGCTGCTGACCGTGCCCGGACGGCTGGCCGGTGCGGTCAACGCGGTGGCGGCGATACTCGACCGCGTCCAGGCCGACGTCCTGGTGGGCTTCGGCGGCTACGTGGCGACCCCGGCCTACCTGGCGGCCAAGCGGCGCGGCCTGCCGATCGTGGTGCACGAGGCCAACCCGCGGCCCGGCCTGGCCAACCGGCTGGGCGCCCGGCTCACCGACCACGTCTTCACCGGCTTCCCCGACCACGTGCTGGGCAAGGCCGAATACATCGGCACCCCGCTGCGCCGCGAGATCGTCTCGCTGGACCGGCTGTCGATGGGCGACAAGGCCCGCTCCTGGTTCGGCCTGCAGACCGACCGGCCCACGCTGCTGGTGTTCGGCGGCTCCCAGGGGGCCAGGTCGCTCAACGAGGCCGCGCTGGCCGCCGCGCCGGTCCTGCGCTCGGCCGGCGTGCAGGTGCTGCACGTGCTCGGCCCCAAGAACACCGTCGAGCGCGAGCCGCCGCCCGGCGACCCCCAATACGTCCTGCTGCCCTACCTCGACCGCATGGATCTCGCGTACGCCGCCGCCGACTTCGCGCTGTGCCGCAGCGGCGCGCTGACCTGCGCCGAGCTCACCGCGGTCGGACTGCCCGCCGCCTACGTGCCGCTGCCGCACGGCAACGGCGAGCAGCGGATCAACGCCGAGCGCATCGCGGCGGGCGGTGGCGGGTTCGTGGTCGGCGACGCCGACCTGTCATCTGATTGGATCGTCCACAACGTCCTTCCCGTGCTCCACAGTCCCGAGCGGGTCGTGGCCCTGTCGGAGGCCGCCTCCAGACTGGGACGGAAGGACGCCGATATCATTCTGGCCAGGAAAGTGTTGGAGATAGCCCGATGAGTCTCGTCAAGCTGGTCGATCCCGTCGCCGCAGAAGAGCTGGGGCGCGTGCACTTCATCGGCATCGGCGGCGCGGGGATGTCCGGGATCGCGCGCATCCTGCTCAAGCGCGGGGTGCGGGTGTCCGGCAGCGACGCGCGCAGCACCGATCAGGTCAACGAGCTGCGCGAGCTCGGCGCGATCGTGCACATCGGCCACGCCGCCTCCCACATCAGGGACGTGGACACGGTGGTGGTGTCCACCGCGATCCGCGACTCCAACCCGGAGCTGGGCGAGGCGCTCAAGCAGGGGCTGCGGGTCATCCCGCGAGCCGCCGCGCTCGCCTCCGTGATGGCCGGGCGCAACGGCGTCGCCGTCGCGGGCACCCACGGCAAGACCACCACCGCCTCGATGATGACCGTCGCGCTGCAGAAGTGCGGGGCCGACCCGTCCTACTGCGTGGGCGGCCAGCTCGTCACCACCGGGCTGGGGGCCGACGAGGGGTCGGGGGAGGTGTTCGTCGCCGAGGCCGACGAGAGCGACGGGTCCTTCCTCATGCTGGCGCCCGACATCGCCGTGGTGACGAACGTCGAGGCCGACCATCTCGACAACTACGGCGATCCGCGCGCCGTGCACGACAGCTTCGCCCGCTTCGCCGACCGCGTCGGGTCGCTGCTGATCACCTGCGCCGACGACCCTGGGGCGGCCGAGCTGGCCGAGGTGGCGCGGGCGCGCGGCATCAAGGTCATCACGTACGGCGAGACGGGCGACTACCGCGTGCGCGACGTCAGGCCCGACGGGTTCGGCACCACGTACACCATCGAGGGCATGGGCGAGGTCCGGCTGGCCGTCCCCGGGGCGCACAACGCGCTCAACGCCACCGCCGTGGTCGCCGTGGCCGTGGCGCTGGGACTGCCGTTCGAGGAGATCAGAGACGGGCTGGCGACCTTCACCGGGGCCAAGCGGCGCTTCGAGGCCAAGGGCGAGGCGGGTGGGGTCGCGGTGTTCGACAGCTACGCCCACCATCCGACCGAGCTGGCCGCCGACCTGAGGGCCGCGCGTGACGTGGTGGCCTCCTACTCGGGCGACGGACGGGTCATCGCGATCTTCCAGCCACACCTCTACTCGCGCACCAGGTTCTTCGCCGAGGAGTTCGGGACGGCGCTCGGGCTGGCCGACGAGGCGATCGTGCTCGATGTCTACGGCGCCCGCGAGGACCCCGAGCCCGGCGTGTCGGGGGCCATGGTGGCGGGCCGCGTGCGGCTGCCCGCCGAGCAGGTGGTCTACGCCCCGGACCGGGCCTCGGTGCCGGCCCTGGTGGCGGCTCGGGCCCGGGGCGGCGACATCGTGCTGACGATGGGCGCGGGCGACGTGACGGAGCTCGGACCGCAGATCCTTGAGCAGCTCTCCGCGGGCTGATTCGGCGGCCGGCCACCTCGGGTGTGGCTCCGCGCGGTACGGCTCTTCGGGCGACTATGCGTGGCGTGGCTCTTTGCGGGACGGCTGCGCGGCCGGCTGCGCCTGGGGTGGCTCCGCAGGGGACGACTCCGCGGTCCACTACATCTGGCGTGGCTCCGCGCGGGACGACGCCGTGGTCCGCTGCGCGTGGCGTGGCTCTTCGCCGTATGACCCCGCCGTCCCTCACGGCCGGCGGCCACAGGCGGCCGGGTGGCGGGGGTTCTGGCGGTGGGACTCTGGCGTGGCGCCGTGGGCGGTGGCCGGACGCGGCGTAGGTTCAGTGGCGCGCGGCGTGCGTGGCGGTGACTCTTGCGGCGTAGGTTCGGTGGCGCACGGCGTGCCGGTTGCGCAAGGTGGGTGACCCTGGGAGGGCGATGAAGGCGCGCAACGCTTTTCTGGTACTGCTGACCGCCGGAGTGGTGGGCTGCGCCGTCTGGCTGATCTTCTTCTCGCCCGTGCTCGGCGTACGATCGATCGACATCGTGGGAAATGTCACAGTGCCTGCTGAGCGCATAGAGCAACAGGCCGGGGTGCCCGAGTTGCACCCGCTGGCCACCGTCGATCTGGCCGGCGTCGAGGCCCGGGTGATGCAGATCAGGCAGCTCGCCTCGGCCAAGGTCGACCGGGTCTGGCCGGGCACGCTGAAGATCGAGGTGGTCGAGCGCGAGCCGATCGCCGCGATCACGGCCGGCGGCAAGGCGGCGCTGATCGACAAGGGGGGCGTCGTCATCGAGCTCCAGGACACGGTCCCGCCCGGCCTGCCGACGCTCAAGGTGGACCGCCCCGCCGCCGGCGACCCCACGACCATGGCCGCGCTGCGGGTGATCCAGTCACTGCCCGACGATCTCGCGGCCAAGGTACGGGGGGTCCGGGCCTCCTCGCCCGAGGGTGTGTCGCTGGAGCTCTCCGACGGCCGCGGCGTCGTCTGGGGCGGGGCCGACCGGGGCGCGGACAAGGCTCGCATCCTCAAGTCCCTCCTGCGCCGCAAGGCCAGCGTCTACGACGTGAGCTCACCCGACGTGGTGACGCTCAAATGAGCCGGATCCCATCGAGGTGGTGACGCTCAAGTGCCGAACCCCACCGAGGTGGTGACGCTCAAGTGCCGGATCCCACTGACGTGGTGACCCTCAAGCGTGGGAGCTGGACCCTGCCGAGGTGGTGGCGGCCAAGTGCCGGAGCTGGACCCCACCGACGTGGTGGCGGTCAAGCGTCGGAGCTGGACCCCCGCCCACGTGGTGACGGTCAAGCGCCCGGATTCCACCGTGCCGCCAACGGAGCCGTCGTACGGCGTGATCCGGGGGTGGGGTTGGCGCGTCCTACGGGATATGCGTCGCATAAAGGGCGGCGCACCTGTCAGAGCGCGCCGATCATGCCGCCCGCCGATGGCCGAGTCTGTCCGGGATGGGGCTTCCGGCGTGAGAGCCTGTAACACGGCGCGTGGCAGAGGAGGGTTCCGACCTGGCGGGACGACGGAGCGAAACGGACAGCCCGCGACACGCCGGACGTGCTTGCGGCGCGGTTAGTTGACCCGCCCGGAGCGTAACTCCTACTGTCCGTATCAATCCTCAGGTTGACATAAATCTGAATCTCAACTTGAGGTTGAGAGTTAACGAAGCAGAGAACGCGGAGACGATCCGCACCGAAATGGCAAGTCAACGAGCGGAAAGGCCCCTCGTCGTGGCAGCACCGCAGAACTACCTCGCGGTCATCAAGGTCGTCGGCATTGGCGGCGGCGGAGTGAACGCCGTCAACCGGATGATCGAGGAGGGACTCAAGGGCGTCGAGTTCATCGCGATAAACACCGACGCCCAGGCGCTGCTGATGAGTGACGCCGACGTCAAACTCGACGTGGGCCGCGAGCTCACCCGCGGGCTGGGAGCCGGCGCCAACCCCGATGTGGGGCGCAAGGCGGCCGAAGACCATCGTGAGGAGATCGAGGAGGTCCTCAAGGGGGCCGACATGGTCTTCGTGACCGCGGGTGAGGGAGGCGGCACCGGCACCGGCGGCGCGCCCGTCGTGGCGAACATCGCCCGGTCGCTCGGCGCGCTCACGATCGGTGTCGTGACCCGGCCGTTCAGCTTTGAGGGCCGTCGCAGGGCCTCGCAGGCCGAGGCCGGCATCGAGACCCTGCGCGACGAGGTCGACACGCTGATCGTGATCCCCAACGACCGGCTGCTGTCGATCTCCGACCGGCAGGTGAGCGTGCTCGACGCGTTCAAGGCGGCCGACCAGGTGCTGCTGTCGGGTGTGCAGGGCATCACCGATCTGATCACCACGCCCGGCCTGATCAACCTCGACTTCGCCGACGTCAAGTCGGTCATGTCGGGCGCCGGTTCGGCGCTGATGGGCATCGGCCACGCGCGCGGTGACGACCGCTCGGTCGCCGCCGCCGAGATGGCAGTCTCCAGCCCGCTGCTGGAGGCCAGCATCGACGGCGCCCACGGCGTGCTGCTGTCGATCGCCGGCGGCTCCGACCTCGGCCTGTTCGAGATCAACGAGGCCGCCCAGCTCGTGTCGATGGCGGCCGCGCTCGACGCCAACATCATCTTCGGTACGGTCATCGACGACGCGCTCGGCGACGAGGTCCGCGTCACCGTGATCGCCGCCGGGTTCGACGACGTGCCGCCGCCGGCGGAGAAGCCGCTCCCGCGCCCGCAGAGCCGTCCCGCCGCCGCGTCCACGGCCCCGCCCGTGTCGTCGCCGGTACGCCCCAGCGTCTCGGCGCCCAGCGTGAAGGCCGAGCCCGCGCCGCAGCGTTTCGACCAGCGCCCCGAGCCCCGGCCCGAACTGCGTCCCGAGCCGCGCCCCGACTTCAGGCCGGAGCCTCGCCCTGAGCCGCGCTCCGACTTCAGGCCCGAGCCTCGCCCTGAGCCCCTGTCCGAGCCGCGCGCCGACCTCCGTCCCGAACCGCCGCGCCCGGACCAGCGGTCCGACTTCCGCTCCGACCATCGGCCCGAGCCGGTGCGTCCGGTGGAGAGCGCGCCCGAGCCGGCGGCCCACGAGCCGATCGCCGACGAGCCCTCCGGCCCCGTCTCGATCCCGCGGCCCACGCCCGAGCCCGCCAATCCGCCCACGCCCATCACCTCCCGCATGTCGGAGCCCGCCAAACGCCGTCCGGTGGTTTTCGAGGAGCAGGAGGAGGAACTCGACGTCCCCGACTTCCTCAAGTAGTCCGACTCTCCGCCGCTCCTTCCTCACCGGGCCTCGATGGCCCTTCACCGGGGGAATGGAGCGGCGCAGCCGCGTTCGGGGCCGGTTCCTCCAGCCAGGTGATCTGGCTCACCGGGCCGGGGTGATCTCACTCACGTAACCGGGGTGATCTCACTCACGTATCCGGGGTGGCTGAACCCACGTGGCGGGGTGGCCGGACCCACGTAGCGGGAGCGATCGGACTCACGCGGCCGGGGATGGTCGGGACTTCCCATAGCCGGGGTGGTTGGGCCCGCATGGAGCCGGGGTGGTCGACTCAGGTGGTCGGGGTGGTCGGGAGTCGTGTAGAGCTGGGGTGACCGGACTCACGTGCCTCGTCACGGCGGCCGGCCCCGTGCGGGATCAGCGGCCGTCTTCCTGGAGGCCCCTGGCCCCGTGCGGCGGGTGGGGCCCACCGGGCCTGCCGTACCAGAAGAACAGCGCCGCACCACATGGGAGGCGCGCCCTGCGGCAGAGAGATACCCGAGCGGAGCGAAGAGGTGGACGTGAGCGTGAGTACGGACGAGACCGGCCGGACGCGGCAAGACGCCAGTGACGGGACGCGGCGTGACGAGACGGCCCGGGCGCGGCAAGACGCCAGTGACGGGACGCGGCGTGACGAGACGGATCGAGCGCGGCAAGACGAGACCGACCGGACTCGGCGGGACGAGACTGACCAGGCGCGGCGGGACGAGAGTGGCCCGGCGCGGCGAGACGTGACCGATCGGGCGCGGCGGGATGAGATCGCGGCGGGGCTGGCGGAGGTGGAGGGGCGGATCTCCGAGGCGTGCCGGGCGGTCGGGCGTGATCGGAGTGAGGTGACCCTGATCGCCGTGACCAAGACCTATCCCGCCTCCGACGTCCGCCTGCTGTGCGAGCTCGGCGTCCGCGAGGTCGGCGAGAACCGCGACCAGGAGGCCGCCCCCAAGGCGCGCGAATGCCAGGAGCTCCCCCTGACCTGGCACTTCGTCGGCCAGTTGCAGACCAACAAGGTCCGTTCGGTGGTCTCCTACGCCGATGTGATCCACTCCGTCGACCGGCCCAGGCTGGTCGAGGTGATCAGCCGGGAGGCCGGGAAGCAGGGGCGCCAGGTCGGCTGCCTCGTGCAGGTGGCGCTCGACGACGACCCGGCCAGAGGCGGCGCCAGGCCCGCCGACGTGCCGGGGATCGCCGACCTGATCGCCGCGGCCGCGCACCTGTGGCTGGGCGGGGTGATGGCCGTGGCGCCGCTGGGGGAGGACCCGGGCAAGGCGTTCGCCCGGCTGCGAGAGTTGGCCGCCGCCGTACGCGAGCGCCACCCCCGTGCCACGATGCTGTCGGCGGGCATGAGCGATGACCTCGGCGCGGCCGTCGCGCACGGCGCGACACACGTTCGGGTCGGTACGGCGTTGCTCGGTCGTCGCAAGCCCTTCGTCAGGTAATGTCCCGTCAAGTGGGTCTTACAGGCTCACACCACCAGTAGAGGTCGATCAGCGGTGAGCTCCAAGGGGGTACGGCTACCGCCTCGGACCCGGCGACAGGCCCGAGCGAGTGCGACCATGAGCAGGAGGACGACGTAGCGATGGCCGGCGCGATGCGCAAGATGGCGGTCTACCTCGGTCTCGTGGAGGACGACCGCTACGAGAGGTATGAGACCTACCCGGACGAGTACGCCTACGAGGACGAGCCCCCGCGGACCGGCGAGGAGCGGGCCGTAGCGGTCCAGGAACGCGACGACGAGGCAGACTCCGGGGTCCCCGCGCCGAGGCCATCCACGACCGTCCTGGAGCGCCGTACGACCGATCTGGCGCGCATCACCACCCTCCATCCCCGGACCTACAACGAGGCCCGGACGATCGGCGAGCACTTCCGCGACGGCACCCCGGTCATCATGAACCTGACCGAGATGGTTGACAGCGACGCAAAACGCCTGGTCGATTTCGCGGCAGGTCTGGTCTTTGGCCTACATGGCAGCATTGAACGTGTTACCAACAAGGTGTTCCTGTTGTCCCCAGCCAATGTCGAGGTGACCGCCGAGGACAAGGCTCGAATCGCGGAACGCGGGTTCTTCAACCAGAGTTAGAGTCTCTGTATGTCTATCGCACCCAACCAGGCCTCACCGAGGCCCGGCGGGCACATCAGAAGTGGAGGCGCGGCCAGACCGTGGGGATCGTAAGCCAGATCTTGGTCGTAGTCCTGTCTCTCTATTTGGTGCTGCTCATCGGCAGGATGATCTTTGAGACGGTCCAGGCGTTCGCCCGTCAGTGGCGCCCTTCGGGCGTCGTGCTCGTGCTTGCCGAGGCCACCTACACCGCAACCGACCCACCTCTCAAGTTCCTCCGCCGTTTCATTCCCCCGCTCCGGTTGGGTACGGTGGCCTTTGACCTAAGCTTCACAGTCCTCTTCATCATCGTTCTGCTCTTGATCCAGATCGCCGGATCACTGGGCCCGCGGTGATGGAGGCCGTGGGGCACCGGTCGTGATCCAACTCGTGTCCGCGCTGAAGTGATTCGGGTTAACCGTCCCTCCGGACAGACTCCAAGCGCGCCAAGGAGACCAAAAGATGCCGCTGACGCCCGCTGATGTGCGGAACAAGCAGTTCAGTACCACTCGGCTACGGCCGGGCTACGACGAGGAAGAGGTCGACGCCTTCCTCGACGAAGTCGAGGCTGAGCTCGACCGCCTGATCCAAGAGAACGAGGAGCTCCGCGCCAAGCTGGCCGAGTGCCTGCGCGGTAAGGTGCCCGGGGGCATGAGCATGCCCATGGCCTCCGCTCCGGTGCAGGAGCAGCCGAAGCCCGAGATGATGATGCCGCCGCAGCCGGAGCCGATGAAGGTTCCCGAGCCGCAGCAGCAGCCTCAGCCGGTCCCCGTCATGAACATGCCTCCGGCCGAGGACAACATGGACACCGCGGCCCGCGTGCTCGCGCTGGCCCAGCAGACCGCCGACCAGGCGATCTCCGACGCCCGCCGCGAGGCGGACGAGACGGTCACCCGCGCCCGCCGCGAGGCCGACGAGATCCTCACCAAGGCTCGCCGCCAGGCCGAGCAGGTCATCGGCGACGCCCGTGCCCGCGCCGAGACGCTCGAGCGCGACGCGCAGGAGCGCCACCGCCAGGCCATGGGTTCTCTCGTCCAGACCCGTGACGAGCTGGAGCGCAAGGTCGAGGAGCTGCGCAGCTTCGAACGCGAATACCGCAGCCGCCTCAAGCTCTACCTGGAGAACCAGCTCGCCGAGCTGAACGTCTCCGCGGAAGGCAGCGGTGGCTTCCCGGTCATGACCGGCGGCGGTCCCTCGGCGGCGGCCCCGGCCATGTCGCACGCGGTGCCTCAGGGTGGTCAGCAGCCTCTCCCCGGTGGTCCCAACCCGTTCGGCGGTGACTCCCCGCAGGGCGCTTTCCCCGGCGGTGACGGTCCGCACAACGACCGCCGGTAAAGTAGCGGGTCATCAAGGACCCGTCACTCGAAAGAGCCCTTTGTGATCCTAATCAGTGCTGGTTTGGTGCTCGCGGCGGTTGTCTTGCTGATCGCGGGCTTCGTTCTGGCAAAGCCGTTCCTGATCATGTGGTCCATCGTGGTCAGCGTGCTGTCCGCGCTGTTCCTGGTGATCGGGGCGCTGCTGCGGCGTCACGAGCTGTTTCCCGGTGGTGGGCGGGCCGCTGCGCCGGCCACCCCGCCGGTGGGGCACGCGCCGGTCGGCCTGCCGCATGGCCAGACCCAGCCGGGTCCCCTGGGGGCCCCGATGGGAGCGCCGCCGTCGCCGCGTCCACAGACGCACCAGCAGACGGCCACCGCGCCGACGCAACGCCGTCCCGCGGTGCGCGGGATCTCCCCGGACGCGCTCGTCCTGGTGATCCCCGGACGCAAGCGCTATCACGTCCCGGGTTGCCGCCAGCTGATCGGACGGGATCAAGAGGAGCTCACGTACGAGGAGGCGCGCGAGGAGGGCTTCACGCCCTGTACGGCGTGCCTGCCGGACGCAGCGCTCGGCGGACGGCAGCTGCCGCCTGCCGCCGGCCCCGAGCCCGCTGCCGCCTCCAAGCCCGGCGGCGTTGAGCCCGCCGTCACCCCCTTGCCCGGCGCTTCCGGCCCCGGCTCTTCTACCGGCGCCGCTTCCGGCCCCGTTACCGGCTCCGTGTCCGCTATGGGCCCCGCGCCGGTCGGCGGCCCCAAGCCCGGATCCGCGCCTTCATCGGCTCCCAAGCCTGGTTCCGGCCCTTCATCGGCTCCCAAGCGTGGCCCCGAGCCTTCGCAGACTCCCAAGGTCCCCGCAGACCTCCGGGCCGAGGCGCCCGGCGCCACGCGCGACCTGCGCCCCCCGGTGTCCGGCGGCCCGACCAAGCCGAAGCCCGACTCGAAGGCCGCCACCCCCGCCCCGGACCCCGCCGACGCCCCGGCCGAGCCGACGGGCTGGTTCGCCCGCCCCGCGGAGCCCGCGCCGTCGTCCAGCGCCACGACCAAGCCGGCCGCCTCAGGGCCCGGCAAGGACCGTACGGAACCCCCGTCGTCCGACCCTTCCGCCGGTCCGAGGCTGGCCCCGTACATCACCACCATGCCGTCGTCGGGCCAGCCGTCGTCCGGGCAGCCGTCGTCCGGGCAGACCAGGAGCGGGCAGCCGTCGTCGGGCAAGCCTGGGAGCGGCCAGTCAGCGTCGGGCAAGCCTGGGTCCGGTCAGCCGTCGTCCGGCCCGTCCGGAAGCGGACGTACCGAGACTGGCAAGCCCGGAAGCCGCCAACCTGGGGCGACCGGCAAGCCGGAGACGCCCGGAAGGCCCGAGACGCCCAGAAAGCCGGGAGTAGGTCGGCCCGGAGAGCGCCCCTCGTCCGTTGCGGCAGAGGCCGCCGGTCAGAGCCGTGGCGGACCGGACCGAGGTGCGCCCGAGCGCGGCGGACCGGCCCAAGGGGCCACCGAACGTGGTGGTCGGCCCCGGGGGACCTCCGAGCGTGGCGGTCAGGCCCAAGGGACCTCCGAGCGTGGCGGTCAGGAGCGTGGCGGTCAGGGCCGTGATGCTCAGGGCCGAAGTGCCGCGCCGGACCTCGTCGACGACTCTGGGCCCGCGACGGCGCCTCAGCGTGCCGTACAAGCGGGAGAGCCCGCGCCGCAGCGCCCCGGCCCCGGCAAAGCCGGCTGGAGCCCGTCGTCGGACCGGCCTGAGCACCCGGCCGTGGCGCCCGAGCGTCCCGCCTCGACGGCCGAGTCCGCGGCCAAGCCCAAGGGTCCTCTGCCTACGGCGCCGACCGCGTCCGGTAAGCCGGCGCGGCCCGGATCCGGAGGGGAGGCGTCCGGCTCCGGAGAGGAGACGTCCGGCTCCGAGGGAGAGCGGTCCGGGGCCAAGAGGGAGACGTCCGGGGCCAAGGGAGAGCGGTCCGAGTCGGTGGGCGGGACCGTGATCATGCCGGTGCAGCCCGGAGCCGCTTCCGGGGCTACGCCCAAGGCAGAGAGCGCTGGGCCGCCGAGTGGGTCGCGCCCGGCCAGTGGGAGACCCGCTGCCGGTACGACGCCTGCGGCGAGCAGACCCGCGGAAAGCGCCAAGGCAGCCGAGAGCGCCAAGGCAGCGGCCAAAGCGCCCGAGCCCGCATCCGGGCCCACGCCGCCCAGGCCGGACAGCGGCGCGTCCGGCAGGCCGGACACCCCGGCACCCGCCAGGCCAGGCAGTGCCGCATCGGCCAGGCCAGGCAGTGCCGCATCGGCCAGGTCGGACAGTGCCGCGTCTGCGAAGCCGGATAGCGTCTCGTCCACTAAGTCGGACAGCGCCGCGTCTGCCAAGGGGTCCTCTGGCGGGGGAGACGCCGACCCCGCCAAAGAAGCGACCACCACGGGCGGCAAGCCCGACAGTGAGGGTGGCAAGCCCGACAGCGAAGGCGCGGGGAAGAGCGGGCGGTCGGCCACGGTGAAGGTCATCGTCGGCACTCGCCGCTACCACAGCACCGCCTGCCCCCTCATCCGGGGCGCGGGTGAAACGGGTGTGGAGACCATGACGATCTCGCAGGCCGAGTCGGCTGGCTTGACGAGCTGCTCGGTCTGCCAGAACGATCGCGAGTCCGTCAGCTAGGTGAGCCCGGGCGAAAGCCTCGACGTTGGTTCAGCGGCCAACGTAGAGGCTGCCCGGATGCTGGGCCACTGCGGTTTGTCGGGCCGCCGGTCGTGGAGGCCGGACCGGCGGGCATGTAGATCGCGGGCGGGCTGGCCAGCGAGATCGTCGGCGGGGCGGGCCAGCCATCGAGGCCCCTTCGCCTGGGAAATCACCTCGGCCGCCCTTGAAGACCGCACGGCCCAGGCCGAGCAAGGGGCCAGGTCGATCGGCAGAAGCGTGTGAGCCGGGTCCAGCTGGTCGGGTCGAGCGGGTCGGTTGAGCGGCGGAGCGAGCGGACCGGGTGAGGCCCGGTCAGGTGGGGTGCGATTAGGGGTCTGGTCGGGCGGGGTGCGGTCAGGGGTCCCGTCGGATCGGGTTGAGCGGCGGAGCGGGCGGGGCGGGCCCGTCCGGATAGGGGCCCGTGGGTAGGGCCCGTCCGGGTGAGGCGCGGTCAGGTGGGCCGGTCAGGTGTCCGTGGGTGATTCGGGCCAGCCGGATTCGAGGAGGTCGAAGATGGCGTGCATCGCGGCCAGGGGGTCCGCTTCCGTGCCCGCGAGCTCCGGGATCTCCAGGACGTAGCGGGCGAGAGCGCGGACCGTCATGTCGGCGGGGTCGCGGCCGCTCTCCGTGGCGATCGCCTCGGCCAGGGCGCCCTCGCTCGCTATCCAGAGCTTGCGTGAGTATTCCCGCAGGGCGGGCGTACCCACGATCAGGTCGCGTTTGCGCCGAAGGTCGGGCGGGAGGTCTTCGGTGAAGGGTCCCCGGCCGGCCAGGCAGCGGCGCAGGGCTTCCAGCACCGACTGACCGGAGGGGCGGTCGTGGATCGCGGCGACCAGCCACACGTGTCGTTCGGCGCCGTCGTCGAAGATCAGCGCTTCCTTGCCGTCCGGCACGTGCGCGAACAGGGTGGCGATGGAGACGTCCGCCTCGTCGGCGATCTGAGCGACGGTGACGCCGTCGTAGCCATGTTCGGCGAACAGCCGCAACGCCGCGTCCGACAACGCCCGGCGGGTCTGTGCCTTCTTGCGCTCGCGGCGCCCCATCGTCGTTGCCATGCCTCCACCGTATCCCAAAACTAGAATGCATCTGAATCTATAGTGATTATAGTTTCTTGGCCGGTATGGCGCCTGGCCGACACGACGACCTCCCCATGTAAGGAGCCGGACATGACCGACCCCCACAGCCCAGACCCCTGGGACGTGCGCCGCCTGCCGCGCGCCGACGGCAAGAACTTCCTGGTCACCGGTGGCAACGCGGGCATCGGATACTTCGTCGCGGAACAACTCGCCGGCACCGGTGCCACCGTCATCCTCGGCAGCCGGGACACCGCCAAGGCCGAAGCGGCTCAGGTCTCGATCCGCGCCCGCGTCCCCGGCGCGCGCGTCCGTCACATCCGCCTGGACCTGGCCGATCTCTCCTCGCTCAAAGCCTCTGTGGACGCGCTGAGTCTGGACAGGCTGGACGCGGTCGTCTGCAACGCCGGAGTGCTGCTCGATCAGCCGCCGCGGCGCGAGACCAAGGACGGCAACGAGCTGATGTTCGCCACCAATCACCTGGGGCACTTCGCGCTGACCTGGTGGCTGGCACCTCTGCTGACGGCCGGGTCCGCGAGCCGGGTGGTGACCACCGGTAGCTTCACGGCCAAGTCCGAGAGCCTGGATCTCGACGATCTCCAGAGCACGCGCGATTACCGGCCGAAACGAACGTACGCGCGATCGAAACTCGCGCAGATGCTCTTCGGTCTCGAACTCGACCGTCGCCTGCGCGCCGTCGGCAGTACGACGTTGAGCGTGCTCACCCACCCCGGCGGCGCGCTCGACTCCCTCACCCCATCACGCCCACCGGTCCACCAAAGGACCACCGGCGAACGGCTGCGCGGTCTGCCGGCCGGCCTCCTCCTCCAGGGCAAGGAGGCCGCCGCCTGGCCCGCCGTCCGGGCCGTCCTCGATCCGTCCGTGCGCGGCGGCCAGTTGTGGGGGCCCCGGGTCTTCGGGATCCGCGGCGTGCCCACTCTCGAACCCGTGCGAGGTCACCTGGCCGACGCCGATCTCGCGGCGCGCGTGTGGACCGCCAGCGCCGATCTGACCGGCCTCGATCCGAGTTTTGGCCTCGGGTGAGCCCGATGGTCGATCGGCCCGAGAGGGCCCGCCAGGCGCGAAGCGGCGTGGGACGCCGCCAGGCGCGCAGGTCGTCAGCTGAGTGGGACGCGGCCAGGCGCGCAGGTCGTCAGCTGAGTGGGACGCGGCCAGGCGCGCAGGTCGTCAGCTGAGTGGGACGCGGCCAGGCGCGTCGCCCGTCAGCCGAGTGGGACGCGTCTAAGTGACACGTCCCACCCAGTCAAAACCCCATACGGCCCGTCAGGCGCGGCGCAGCTGGAACGTCAGCCCCAGGTCCGTCTCCGAGTGCGACGGCAGCCCGTCCTCGGACCCCTCCGTGACGGTCGTGGCGAGTACTTCCTCCGCCACCGCCTGCCACCCCGACCGCAGCGCCTGGGCCAGGTCCGGGTCGGAGGCCGACCACCACAGGGAGATCCGGTCCGTGATGGTCAGGCCCGTCGACTTGCGGGCCTCCTGGACCAGGCGGATGACCTCGCGCAGCAGACCGGCCTGGCGCAGCTCGTCCGTCAGCTCCAGGTCGAGCGCCACCGTCTCGCCGGTGCCCGTGTCGACGGCGCCGGTCTCGACGGCCCAGCCCGAGCGCGGCTGCTCGGTGACGATCACGTCGTCGGGGCCGAGCGACACCGTGCCGAGCTCCGGTACGTCCACCGTGACAGAGGCGCCGGAGCGGAGGGTGGGCGCCAGGGAGGCGGCCTCCGCCGCGCCGACGGCCGCCGCCACCAGCTTGGTCTGCGAGCCGAACCGCTTGCCGAGGGCCCGGAAGTTGGGCTTGACGGTGTAGGACACGAGATCGGCGCTGAAGCCGGACATGTCCTCGAGAGCCTGGACGTTCAGCTCGTCGGCGATCAGATCCCGCAGTTCGGACGGGAGCGAGGGCCAGCCGTGCGCCCCGACCAGGGCCCGGCCGAGCGGCTGGCGGGTCTTGACGCCGGAGGAGGCACGGGCCGAGCGGCCCAGCTCGACCAGCCGTCGTACCAGTGCCATCCGCTCCGACAACGTGGGGTCGAGCAGGTCCTCGCGTACGGCGGGCCAGGAGGTCAGGTGTACGGAGGAGGGCGCGCCCTCGCCGCGCAGCACGTCCCAGAGGTAGTCGGTGACGAACGGCGCGATGGGCGCCATCAGCCGCGTGACCGTCTCCAGGCACTCGTACAGGGTCGCGAACGCGTCCGCCGATCCCTGCCAGAAGCGGCGGCGCGAGCGGCGCACGTACCAGTTGGACAGGTCGTCCAGGAACTCCGCCAGCCGGCGCCCGGCCCGCTGGGTGTCGTACTCGTCCAGCGCGCCCGTGACCTCGGCCACCGTGCGGTGCAGCTCGGCCAGCGCCCAGCGGTCGAGCAGCGGCCGCTCGGCGGCGGGAGTCGCCTGCGCGAGGCGCTCGGGTGTCCACGACTCGGCGTTGGCGTAGAGGGTGAAGAACGAGGCCGTGTTCCAGTACGTCAGCAGGACCTTGCGGACGATCTCCTCAAGGGCGTTGTGCCCCACGCGGCGGGCCGCCCACGGCGAGCCGGAGCAGGCCATGAACCAGCGCAGCGCGTCGGCGCCGTGCTCGTCCATCAGCGGCATGGGCTCCAGGATGTTGCCCAGGTGCTTGCTCATCTTGCGGCCGTCCTCGGCCAGGATGAGCCCGAGGCAGAGCACGTTCTCGTAGGAGGACTGGCCGAACACCAGCGTGCCCACGGCCATCAGCGAGTAGAACCAGCCACGCGTCTGGTCGGTGGCCTCGCAGATGAACTGCGCCGGGTAGAGGCCCTCCGGCTTGCCCCGCTCGCCCCACTGGGCGAACGGCATGGATCCGGAGTCGTACCAGGCGTCGATGACGTCGGGCACGCGGCGGGCCTCGGCCGAGCAGGTCGGGCAGGGGAAGGTGACGTCGTCGACGTACGGGCGGTGCGGGTCGAGCGCGGAGACGTCGCGGCCGGCCAGTGTGCCCAGCTCCTCCATCGACCCGACGCACGTCACGTGGGACTCGTCGGCGGAGCAGACCCACAGCGGCAGCGGGGTCCCCCAGTAGCGCGAGCGCGACAGCGACCAGTCGACGTTGTTGCGCAGCCACTCGCCGAACCGGCCCCACTTGATGGTGTCGGGGTACCAGTTGGTGTTGGCGTTCTCGGCCAGCATCTGGTCCTTGACCGAGGTGGTCCGGATGTACCAGGAGGGGAGCGCGTAGTAGAGCAGCGCCGTGTGGCAGCGCCAGCAGTGCGGGTAGCTGTGCTCGAAGTGAGTGCCGCGGAACAGCAGGCCGCGGGCCCGCAGGTCCTCGGTGAGGCCCTCGTCGGCGTCCTTGAAGAACTGGCCGCCGACCATCGGCACGTCGTCGAGGAAGCGGCCGTCGGGGCCGATCGGGTTGACGACCGGCATGTCGTAGCGCTTGGTCACCGCCAGGTCGTCGGCGCCGAACGCCGGAGCCTGGTGGACCAGCCCGGTGCCGTCCTCGACCGTCACGTAGTCGCCGAGCACCACGTAGTGGGCGCCGGGGATGTCGACCAGCTCGAACGGCCGCGTGTAGGAGGTGTGCTCCAGGTCGCGGCCGGTGAAGCGGGCGACCTCGGTGGCGCCCTCGCCGAGCACCGCCAGCAGCGGCTCGGCGACGACCAGCACCTCGCCGTCCGCCGTGCGGGCCGCGACGTAGGTGACCTCGGGGTGTACGGCCACGGCGGTGTTGGAGACCAGCGTCCACGGCGTCGTCGTCCACACCAGCAGGGACGCGCCGAGCTCGCTCAGCGGGCCGGAGGTGACGGGCATGCGCACGTAGACCGATGGGCTGGAGACGGTCTCGTAGCCGCCGGGCTGGCCCAGCTCATGGTCGGACAGGCCGGTGCCGCAGCGCGGGCAGTAGGGGGTGATGCGGAAGTCGCGGAACAGCAGGCCCTTGTCGAAGACGACCTTGAGTGACCACCAGACCGATTCGATATAGGACGGGTCCATGGTCCGGTAGGCGGTGGACAGGTCGATCCAATAACCCATCCGCTCGGTCATCTGCTCGAAGGCGTCGACGTGGCGCAGCACCGACTCGCGGCATTTGGCGTTGAATTCCGCGATGCCGTACGCCTCGATGTCCTTCTTGCCGCTCAGGCCGAGCTCCCGCTCGATGCCGACCTCGACCGGCAGGCCGTGGCAGTCCCAGCCCGCCTTGCGCGGCACGCTGAAGCCCCGCATCGACTTGTAGCGGGGGAACAGGTCCTTGAACACCCGGGCCTCGACGTGGTGGACGCCGGGCAGGCCGTTGGCGGTGGGCGGGCCCTCGTAGAAGGTCCAGGAGGGGTTGCCGTCGTTCTGCTCGACGGAGCGCTCGAAGATCTTCCCGTCCCGCCAGCGGTCGAGGACCTCGCGCTCGAGCGCGGGCAGGTCGACCTGCGCGGGAAGAGGGCGGAAAGAAGGGGAAGACATCTCGGGCGGGCCTCCACGCGATCACTGACTGACAGGTGAGCGTGAAGGGACGAAGCCGTGCGGCCCCGCGGTACCACCCTTCTTGGCCTCAGGTGAGGCCCTCTTCGTTCGGGCTGCGGCCGGGTCTAGTGAGCTCGTGAGAGCCGTTCTTCCGGCGGCTCCGGGGTGATGTCCGTCACAGACGGGCCCCATCAACGCCTTGCAGCTTCACACCATAACGCAGAGTGGACCGCAAAGCTTCCGGGTTGGCGCTCGGCAGGTAGTGAACTCGTAAACCCCGACAAAGTTGTGGGAATGGGCGCCTCTGAGGAGGAGTTGAACGAGCGGGGCGGGATATTACGGGAGAGGTAAATCGTCCGGCGGGTCGTTTGCTGTTCTGTTATGGGGGACCTAAGCTGCCCGCACCATTTACGGCCTTGTTCCAGCATGGGGAGGTAGCCATGGCGCCAGTCACGCAGACCGCTACACCGTCGATGTGGTCTGAGGAGGAGCTCGCCGACGTCCGCGGCCGGCTGCAGAGCGAGATCGACGAGCTCAACACCGACATTCTTCGCCATGAGTCCGAGATCGCCTCGGGTGACGTCACCCAGGGGGCCGGTGACGACCAGGCCGACGCGGGTGCCAAGACGTATGAGCGCGAACGCGAGATCGCCCTTACCCTGAATGCGCGTGACCTCGTCGCGCAGAACGAACGTGCGATCGCCCGGATCGACGCAGGGACCTATGGAGTGTGCGAATCGTGCCACAAGCCGATCGGCAAGGAACGTCTGCAGGCGTTCCCGAGGGCGACGCTGTGCGTGGCCTGCAAGCAGAAGGAGGAGCGCCGGTAGGGGGGCGGCGCGGCCGCCTCTTCGCGGTCCTCGTCGTGCTGGCGGTCGTGATCTACGCGGCCGATCTGATCACCAAGACGCTCGTCCTGCGGACGCTCGACGGCAAAGCGCCCATGGTGGTCATCCAGGACGTACTGCAGTTCCGGGTGATCTTCAATTCCGGTGCCGCCTTCAGCATCGGCACCGGAATGACGATCATCTTCACGTTCATCGCGGCGGGTGTGGTGGTGGCCATCCTCCGCACGGCCCGCAAGATGCGCAGCCTGCCGTGGGCGATCACGCTGGGGCTGCTGCTCGGCGGGGCGCTGGGCAACCTGACCGACCGGCTGCTGCGCTATCCGTCCGGGATCGGCAGGTCCGTGCAGTTCCAGGGGCACGTGGTCGACTGGATCGAGGTGCTGCCCGGACACTTCCCGGTGATCGACTACTTCCCGGTGTTCAACGTGGCCGACTCGGCGATCGTCTGCGGCGGGATCCTCGCGGTGGTCCTGGCCTGGCGGGGCTACCAGATCGACGGCACCAGGGAGGGCGGCAAGCGTGGCTGACCAGCGTAGCCTCCCCGTGCCCGACGGGCTGGAGGGCGAGCGGCTCGACGCCGCGATCTCGCGCCTGTTCGGCTTCTCCCGCACCCGCGCCGCCGAGCTGATCGTCGCGGGCGAGGTGCTCGTGGACGGGCACGCGCCCACCAAGTCCGACCGGGTGCACGCGGGCGCCTGGCTCGACGTGACCCTCCCTCCGCCGGTCAGTACGCCCATGCCGATCGCCGAGCCGGTGCCCGGCATGTCGATCGTGTACGAGGACGACGACATCGTCGTGGTCAACAAGCCGATCGGGGTGGCCGCCCACCCGACCGTCGGCTGGACCGGCCCGACCGTGATCGGCGGCCTGCTCGGCGCCGGTCACACGATCGCCACCAGCGGCGCGGCCGAACGGCAGGGCATCGTGCACCGGCTCGACGCCAACACGACCGGCGCCATGGTCGTGGCCAAGAGCGAGCACGCCTACTCCCACCTCAAGCGCGCCTTCAAGGAGCGCACGGTCGACAAGCGCTACCACGCGCTCGTACAGGGACATCCCGACCCGTTCAGGGGCACTGTCGACGCGCCCATCGACCGGCACCCGTCGGGCGACGGCCGGTTCGCCGTGGTCGCCGGGGGCAAGCCGTCGGTCACCCATTACGACACCATCGAGGCGTTCCGGGCGGCCTCGTTGCTGGACATCAAGCTGGAGACCGGCCGTACGCACCAGATCCGGGTGCACATGTCCGCGCTACGCCACCCGTGCGTGGGCGACCTGATGTACGGCGCCGACCCGACGCTCGCCGCCCGGCTGGGCATCACCCGGCAGTGGCTGCACGCGGTGTCGCTCGGGTTCGAGCACCCCAGCTCGGGCGAGTGGCTGACGTTCACCACCGACTACCCCGCCGACCTCCAGCGGGCCCTGGACGCCGTGCGCGACGAGTCCTGACCGGCGCCCTTCTCCGGTCTTCTCCGGTGCGGGACGGCGTCCTAGTCGGCGTTGTCGGCCGGAGGGACGTCGACGGGCTGGTCGGGCTCGTCGGTGGCCTTCGCCGAGGTCTTGGTGCTCTTCTTGGGGGTCTTGCTCTTGGTGGGCGTGGCCGAGGGCTTCTTCGTCGGCTCCTTCTTTTTCGTCGGCTCCTTCGTGGGCTCCTTCTTCGTCGGCGTTCCGGTCGGGGCCGGGGTGGGCTCGCCGGTCCGGTCGCTGGAGGGCGGGGCGCTCTGCCGTACCTGGTTCTGGTTGGTGGTCGGCTCGTGCGTCTCTGTCACCGTCTGTGTGGGCGTCGCCGAGGGGGTCGGGCCCGAGGGGCGGACGCTGGTCGTACGCACCACGGCCGGGACCGTCGTGGCCGGCTGGCGGACTTGGGACTGCCGGTTCGTCCACCACGCCGCGCCCGCGGTCAGGACGACGAGGGCGAGCGTGCCGGCCGCGACCGCGGTGAGCGGCGGTCTGCGACGCCTCCCGGATGGCGCCGGGTCCGCCTCGGGTTCCGCCGCCGCGGCGGGCGCGGCCATGGCTCCCGGCCCCATCATCGCGCCCGTCTGCGGCATGGGGTCCCGTTTGAGCTCCATGGGCGGCGCCGGGACGTTCACCGGCGCGGTCTCCTCCGGAGAGCTGCCGATCAGCAGCCGGTGGATCCGCTGCTCGGCCTCGTCCAGCGCCATCCGCTCGGCCGGGTCCTTGCGCAGCAGCCCGAGGATGACCGGGGCCAGCATGCCCGCGCGGGCCATCGGGGCGGGCTCGGAGTGCAGCACCGCGCCCAGCGTGGCCAGCGCGTGGGGGCGCTGGAACGGCGACTGGCCCTCGACGGCGTAGTACAGCGTCGCGCCCAGCGCCCACAGGTCCGAGGCGATCTGGGCCTCACCGCCGGCCGCCCGCTCCGGCGCCATGAACGCGGGCGTGCCGAGCAGCACCCCGGTCCTCGTGACGGGCGCCTCTCCCTCGGTGGTGGCGATGCCGAAGTCGGTGAGCACCGCCCGGCCGTCCGGGGTGAGCAGCACGTTGTCCGGTTTGACGTCGCGGTGCAGGACCCCGGCGGCGTGCGCGGCCCGCAGCGCCTCCAGTAACTGCAGCCCGATGTCGGCGGCCTCGGCCGGTGCCATCGGGCCGTCCTCGCGCACCATTTCGCCGAGGGTGCGCGAGTGGACGAGCTGCATGACGATCCACGGGTGGCCGTGCTCTTCGAGCACGTCATAGACGGTGGCGACGCCGGGATGCGCCACCCGCCCCGCGGCTCTGGCCTCGCGGAAGGTACGCACCGAGAAGACGTCTCGCTCGGGGTCGGTCAGGTCAGGAGGGGGATGGATCTCTTTGACCGCCACGTCTCGGCCGAGTACTTCGTCGTGGGCCTGCCAGACGGTTCCCATCCCACCCTGGCCGATGGTTCTGATCAGTCGGTAACGTCCGCCGACCAGCAGCGCAGAATCGGACATGCTCCGCCGTCTACCCGATAAAAACCCGGACAAGCGCGGTCACTATTGCTGCTGTCGCCAGAATCACCAGGAAAGGGGCGCGCAGCAGGAGCGCGACGACGGCCGCGCCCAGCCCGGCCGTGCGGGCGGCGTCGAAGTGGAGCTCGCCGTGCTCGGTGAACATCTGCACCGCGATCAGGGCGGCCAGCAGCGCCACGGGCACGAGTTCGGCGAAGCGGCGGACCCGGGGATGGTCGAGCACCCGGCGCGGTGCCGCCAGCCCGGCCAGCTTGAGGGCGTAACACCCGGCGCACACGGCCGCGATCGCCCACCACAGCGTCATCGGACCAGCACCGCCAGAACCACGACCGCCGACAGCAGCACCGGCACGCCCGGCGGGAAGAACGGCGTGGCGCAGAGCGCGACCGCCGCGCCGGCCAGCGCCAGCCACCTGAGCTGGGCGCTGCCCGTCAGGCGCGGCCACAGGATGGCCAGGAAGGTCGCCGGGCCGACCGCGTCCAGGCCCAGCGCACCAGGATCGCCCAGGAACGACGTGCCGAGCGCTCCGGCCAGCGTGGTGAGGTTCCAGGTGACGTACAGGCTGGCGAAGGTGGTCGCGAACGCGGTGCGCGCCGCCTCGGGCGAGGGCTGGGCGAGCGTGACGGCGGTGGTCTCGTCGATCACGCCCTGCGCGGCGAGGAGGCGACGCGGGCCGCGTACCCGGAGCAGGTCGGCCAGGCGCAGCCCGTACAGGGTGTTGCGGCCGCCCAGCAGCAGCGCGCCCGCGGCGGCCGCCACCAGGTCGCCGCCCGCGCCCACCGCTCCGGCCAGCGCGAACTGCGAGGCGCCGGTGAAGGCCAGCAGGCTCAGTACGCACGCCTGCGCCACGCTGAGGCCCGCGGTGATCGCCGCGGCGCCGAAGGCGAGCCCGGACAGCCCCACGGCCAGGCCCACGCCAAGACCGTCCCGTATTGCGGCGGAACGGTGTGTTGTCTGTCCCATGAGAGGTGAGGCTAGGTGAAGAGGAAATCGCCGGTCTTGTACGTTCCTGCTGACCGTTGGTAGGCCGCGGGTGGCACGCCCACGATGCGTTTGAAGTGCCGGTTCAGGTGGGCTTGGTCGGTGAAGCCCAGCTCGGCGGCCACCTGCGCCGGCCGTACGCCCGAATCCAGGAGCCGGCGGGCCCGCTGGATCCGCACGGAGATCAGGTAGGCGTGGGGCGGCAGGCCGGTCGCGGCCTTGAACGCGCGCAGCAGCGGGAACGGCCGCGCTCCGACGGCCTGCGCGAGATCGTCCAGGGACGGCGGGTCCACCAGGCTCTCGTGCAGGACCTCCAGCGCCTCGGCGACCGCTCGTCCGCCTTCGGCGGGCAGGACGGCGGACGGGCGCGGCGTGGCGTGCCGGATCAGCAGCCGGGCGAAGAAGCCGCGCATCAGCGACGAGGCGGCCAGCGCGTCACCGCGCTCGGCGGCCAGGTGCGCCCGGCCGAGCAGCGCCGCGACCGCCTGGTCCCGCACCACCTGCTCGGGGAAATACGGCGTCGTGTACGGCAGGCCGAGCTCGGCCGCGAGCCCCGAGAGCGCCTCCACCGAGGGGTAGAGCATCCGGTATGACCAGCCGTCCGCCGTGCCCGCCTGGCCGGTGTGCACCGCGTCCGGATTGACCAGCACCATCTCGCCCGCGCCCGCCCGGTGCAGGTCGCCGCGGTACTCGAACTCCTCCACGCCGTCGAGGATGAGCCCGATCGCGTAGCCGTCATGCACGTGCCGGGTGAAGCGGTGGGTGACGTAGTGGGCCTTGAGCAGGTCCAGCTGGGGCAGCGCCGGGTGGCGCCAGAAGCGCGCCCGCTCCTTCGCCGCCTCGTTCACTGGATCGTTCACTGGATCGTTCACTGGATCGTTCGCTGGGGCCTGAACGTCTTGACGAACTCGTCGAAGTAGTGGCGGTCCTGGTCCCACGATGAGTCGGCCGTGTCCCAGTAGAGGGCGAAGTGGCGGCCGTCGGCGGTGCGGAAGCCGCGGTTGATCACGTGGATCAGCGTGCTGCCGCGCAGCCTGGTGAACTCCCAGTCGGCGGCCGACCGCCCGAGGTAGGTCGTGGCCCGGATGCCGATCCGCTTATAGCGCTGAAACTCCCCCTTGGCCTGGATCTCCTTCTCCAGCTCCACCCAGCGGCGCTCGGGGTCGGCCGAAGGCTTCTCGGGGACGGTCCACTCGACGATCATCTGGCCCACTGAGCCGGGGCCGGTGACCGTGACGCTGTCCCGGTTGGGGTTCTTCTTGGCCTGCCAGCCCTCGGGGAGGCCGATCGAGAAGCGCCCGGTGGAGTTGACGAGCCGGCGCCAGCCGTCGGGCAGACGCGGCGGGCTGGGAGTCGCGGACGGCTCGGCGGTACGGGTGGGGGTGGGCGTCGTCGTCCCGCTGGGGGTGGGGGTGGGGGTCGACGTGCCGGTAGGGGGCTGTTGGGAGGAGATGACGTACCAGCCGCCCGTGCCCAGCGCCCCGACGGCGATCACGACCGCGGGCACGGCCATGAGCCACCCGCGGCGACGGGTCCGTACGGGCATGGTCCCCGCGGGCCCGAATCCGCCGGGTACCTGGGTTCCCGCGGACGCGAATCCGCCGGGTACCTGGGTTCCCGCGGACGCGAACCCGCCGGGTAGCTGGGCTCCCGCGGACCCGAACCCGCCGGCTACCGGGCCGCCGGGTTGCGGGGTCTGAGGTCCGGCATATCCGTACACCATGGGTTCGGCGGCGGCGGTCCGCAGCAGGTGGGCGGCCTCGTCGGCGGGCATCCTCGCGGCCGGGTCCCGCTGCAGCAGGCCCATGATCACCGGGCCGAGCACGCCTGCCCGGACCGGCTGCCCAGGCAGGTCGCGCAGCACCGCCGCGACCGTCGCCGCCCACGAGTCGCGCTTGAACGGCGGCGCGCCCTCGACGGCCGCGTACAGCGTCGCGCCCAGCGACCACAGATCGGACTCGGGCCGGGCGGGCTCGCCGTTGAGGCGTTCGGGCGGCATGTAGGCGGGCGTGCCCACCAGGCCACCGGTGGCGGTCAGACCGGCCTCGGCCTCCAGCGAGGCGATGCCGAAGTCGGTGAGCACCACCCGGCCGTCATCGGCGAGCAGCACGTTCTCGGGCTTCACATCGCGGTGCAGCACCCCGGTCGCGTGCGCGGCCCGCAGCGCGTCGAGCACCCTGCCGCCGATCGCCGCGGCCTGCGCGACCGGCAGCGGACCGTGCTCGCGGATCACCTCGGCCAACGACCGCGAGCGGATCAACTGCATGACGATCCACGGGCGGCCGTCCTCCTCGACGACGTCGTGGATGACGATCACCGAGGGGTGGTCAAGGCGGCCCGCCGCCCTGGCCTCCCTGATGGTCCTGCGGTTGAGCTCGGCCCGCTTGTCCTCACCGACACCGGTGTAGCGGACTTCCTTGATCGCTACCGTACGGTCGAGCAGCTCGTCGTAGGCACGCCATACCACGCCCATCCCGCCCTCGCCGAGCGGTTCGATGAGCCTATATCGGTTACTGACCTGCCTTTCCACGCAGGGAAGCCTACTTGGCCGGGGTGAAGGTCGCGGCGAACGTGTCGAAGAAGTGCTTGTCCTTCTTCCACCTGCTCGTGAGGTTGTGCCAGTAGATCGCGTAGCCGCGGCCGTTGGCGACGAAGCCGCGGTTGCGCACCTTGGTCGGGCCCGTGTTCGTGTTCCAGGTGAAGTCCCAGTCGGCGGCCGGCCAGCCGCGGAAGTCGACCGCCTTGATGCTGATCTTGTCGTAGCCGCCGAACCCGTATTTGGCGGTCTTCTCCTGATTCTTCCAGTCCTTGAGGGGGTCCTTGCCGGGGCTCTTCGTCATCTCGAACATGATGTACGCGTTGCTGCCCGCACCCTTGCCATGGAAGGCGATCTGGTTGCTGCTGTGCCGGTATCTCGTCCAGCCCTTCGGCAGCGCGACGGAGAACTTCAGCTTCTTGTTCGTGTACATCTTCCAGCCGTCGGGCACCGCGGCGGCCGTCTCAGTGGGCTTCGCCGTCGGCGTCGGAGTCGGCGCGGCGGACGGGCTGACGGTCGGCGTGGCGGATGGAGCCGCGCTGCTCGGCGTGGTCTTCGGCGGGTCGGCGGTCGCCGCGGGCGGCTTGGCCGACTCCTTGACAGGAGGCGTGACGGACGCGGACTTCGTCCCCTCCTCCGGGCTGTCCTTGGCCGAGCGCAGGCCGAGATAGCCGCCCAGGCCCGCCACGAGCACGACCGCGACGACCACGGCGACGATCGGGCCCCACCGTCGGCCGTCGTGCCGGACGGCGTTCTGGGTGGACTGGGGAGGTTCCTCGGAATGCTCGCCGGTCGCCGGGGTGAGCCGCGCACCGGTCTCGAGCGGGGCTGCGGCGGCCTCCAGCAGGTTGGGGTCGGTCGGGGTCTCGTCCACGGCCGGCGGGATCACCGCGGTCGGCGCGGGCGCGGACGCCGAGGACTTCCGTGACCGTTGCTGCGTGATGACGGCCCGCAGCAACTCCCCGGTCTCCTCGTAGCCGAGGCGCTGCACCGGCTCCTTGGTCAGCAGGCCGCTGATCACGCCGCTGAGCGGCCCGGCGTGGGGAGCCGGGTCCGGTTCGTCGGTTAAGACAGCGTGCATGGTCGCGAGCGCCATGCCGCGCTCGTGGGGTGAGCGGCCTTCCACCGCCGTGTAAAGGGTCGCGCCGAGCGACCACAGGTCCGACTCGCGCCGCGCGGGCAGCCCCTTGAGCCGCTCGGGCGCGATGAACGCCGGAGTGCCCGCCAGCCCCGTCACCGTGAGCTGCGTCTCCGTCTCCAGCGTCGCGATGCCGAAGTCGGTGAGCACCACCCGGCCGTCATCGGCGAGCAGTACGTTCTCCGGCTTGACATCCCGGTGCAGGACGCCGGACTCGTGCGCGCGATGCAGCGCGTCGAGCACGGCCAGGCCGATCTCGGCCACCCGCTTGGGCGGCAATGGCCCATCCTGCTTGATCACTGCTCCCAGGGAGCGTGACTGGACGAGCTGCATGACGATCCAGGGCCGGCCGTCCTCCTCGATCACGTCGTGTACGACGATCACGTTCGGGTGCTCGAACCTGGCCGCTGCCCTCGCCTCACGCATCGTGCGCCGGTTCAGCAGCTGCACCTCGTCACCCAGGGCGGCGGCGTATCTGACCTCCTTGACCGCGACAGTGCGGTCCAGAAGCTCGTCATGGGCTCGCCAGACGATGCCCATGCCACCCCTGCCGATGGGTTCCTGCAGCTGGTAACGACCGGCGATGCGGCGTCCGTCCCGCTTGCGATCCGACATCAACGGCCTCGTACCCTCCTCTAGGCCAGGAAATACTCCCATAGCGAGGGATCAACGGCGACTCGCCTGAAGGCTACGAACCGTTGCTGGCGCTCGCTATGCGAGTCGATGGCTACCGGTAGAACTGTTGTTTGATCGCTCGGTTGCGACGGAGGGTAATCGTGAGGTAATTTTCTGTCACAGCCGGGTGCCTGACTGGCGCTCGGTCCCCGCCCCCGTTGGTGTCCGCACCAACGGGACAGCGTCCGGCGGGGCGGCGGCCCAAGAGGCGCACTTCCTCCAGGAGTGCGCAGTCAGGCCCCGACAACGCGGTTCTCATCCACGGTCCGCCCGGCTTGCCGGACGGACGCGGCTTCGGCTTCCACCGGATCACTGCCCGGCCCCGGTTGGGTGCGACGAGCCTACGCCGATGTCCGCTTTACCTAGGTAAACACAGGGAACCGAAGACGCTAGTCCGCTATGTGAGAGGGGGAGTCCAGCAGGTGGAGGGCCGGTGTAAAGTCTAGACATGACTTGTCGCTACGCGTTTACCGAGCCGGCTCCGGGAGGGCCGGTCGTCGGCTAGCGACCACCCGGAGTCGGCAACAGGCAGAGACGCCATCGTCTCTGCCTTTTTGATTTCCTGCCGGTTCCAGGGGAGCCGGCCGATGTGGGGAGCCGAGATGTCATCGACCTTGGAACGGCACGTGGTGACCGTGGGTGGCCTGCGGGTGGGCGACGGCCCGGCGGTGGTGATCGACCGCCGGATCAGCCTGCGCGGACCGGGCGGCGCGACCGGGCTGGGCACGACCGGGCCGGTCGGGCCAGGCGGGGCGACCGGGCCAGGCGGGGCGACCGGGCCAGGTGGGGCGAACGGGTGGGACCGGGTGGAAGCCCGGCGTGACAGGGTGACGTTGGTCGAGCCGGGTTCGGCGGCCGACCTGCCGGCGATCGCCGGGGCGGCCGACGGCGTGATCGTCGGGGCGGCGTGGACGCGCGACATCCCGCTGGTGCGGGCCGTGGCCGGGCTGGGCCTGCCGGTGGTGGTCGAACGCCGGGCGTCGGCGACGCTGGAGGAGTGGCTGGGGCTGGCCGACTACTGCGCCCTGGAGTGCGACGACCGGGTGATCCTGTGCGAGACGGGACGGCTGGACCTGGGGCTGCTGCGGGCCGCGCGGTCGGCGTCGGGGCGGCCGGTGCTCGCCGACGTGAGCGCGGACCTCGGGCTGTCGGCGGCGGCGGTGGCGGCGGGCGCGGACGGCCTGATCGTGGGCGGCCCTGTTGGGGGTGACGCCCTTCAGACAGAAGAGCACGGGGAGGCCGATGTAGGGCTGGCCGAGGAGGCGGTGGCGCTCGTCGGAGCGCTGGTCCGTCCCGAGGCGCCCGCCACGCTGCCCGAGTGCAGGCAGGCGATCGACCGGGTGGACGCGGCGCTGGCCACGCTCCTGGAGCGCCGCGCCGCGCTCGCCGGGATCGTGCAGACCCTCAAGCCGGTGGGCGGCTTCGCGGGCCGCGACATGGCGCGCGAGCGCGCGCTCGTCGCCCGGATGGCCGAGCACGCCCCAGAGCTGGGCGAGGCCCGGCTGGTTCCCATCATGAACGCGGTCATAGAGGCGGGCCTGAGCCTGGCCGAGGAACGATCGGGCAACGGCCGGAGCCACCGACCGGAAACGACGGCGTAGGGCCGGGTGTCCGTGCTTCCGCTCCCTCCATGGGGCCTCTGCCACGTCGGGCCGTTCGCTTGCGCTCGCTTGGAGGGGGTGTCCGTCCGAAGGGGCTCCGGTGTTTCGTCACATGACCGCCTCGATCCCTGGGCCAGTCCGTCGTGGCCGGCGTCCCTCTGAGGGATCCCCCCTGCGGGGGAGGGGACGAAGGCGGTCCTTTGCGGCTGGTGTCCTTTTGAGGGATTCCCCCTGCGCGGACGGGAAGAGAGCGGTTGGTTGTGGCTGGTGTCCTGTTGGGGACCCCTGCGGGGGAGGGGAAGAAGGACGGTCCGTTCGTTGTGGCTGGTGTCCCTTTGGGGATACCCCCTGCGGGGGAGGCGTGGCTGGGGCCATCGCGGTCGCCGCACCCGGAGCGGCGGGCTAGAAGCGGCTGTCGCCGGTGCTCGGGGTCGTGAGGTGGAAGTTGTTCATCGGGCGCCCCGGCCCGGCGGCGATCCGGGCGTTGATCAGCTCGGCGAACCGCCGGTAGCCCGCGCCCGTCGGATGGAAGCTGCGGCTGTTGACCACGAACTCGTCCAGGTTCAGCGCCAGCCCGTTCACGTACGGGTCAGGCCGTCCCACCTCGTGCCCGGCGAACGCGTCATAGGCGTCCACGTACTCGACGCTCCCCGTCCCCCCGAACGCCACGATCTCCCGGTCGAACTCCCCGGCCACCCGCGCCACGACGTCGTTCAGCTGCCGCGTCATGCCGTTGAGCCACCGCTGGTCCTCGACGGTCAGGTTGTCGACCCCGTCCGGGGGCGCGGCGGGGAACGGCCGGGGATAGCCGAGCACGATGATGCGCGCGTTCGGCGCCCGGCTCCTGAGCTCCCGCAGCACCTTCGTCATGCTGGGCCGCAGCCCCGCGATCCGCTTGGCCACCTCCGACTGCTGGTCGACGCACGCCGAGGACCAGGGCAGCTTGACGATGCAGCCGGTGAGCACGCTGGTGAACCCGGCGTCGTTGCCGCCGATGCTGAGCGTCACCAGACTGGCGGCCGCGTCCACGCGCTCGATCTGCGGCTGCTGGCCGTACTGGCCGGAGAAGAGCTGGCGCGTGGTGGCGCCGCTGCAGGCCCAGAAGGCGCTGCCGCCGCCGAACCGGTGGGCGCCCGCGACGAGCGGGACGTAGGAGCCCGGGGAGCGGTGGCACCGGTCGGCGCCGCTGTTGATCGGCCGCGCGGCGCGGTCATAGACGCCCTCGCCGGAGGAGTAGGAGTCGCCGAGCGCCACGTACGTGCCGCTCTGCGCGGCCTGCACCGGCGACAGGCGGGTCAGGACCGGGAGCCGGCCGGGCGGCGGCCCCCCGGCGGGACAGCCCGCGCCGATGGTGGCGCAGGCCAGTGAGGTGTACAGGCCCAGGGGAGCGCCCGCGAGAGCGAGCGCGGCGCCGAGCAGAGCGGCCGCGGCGATCTGGACGATCTTCCCTTTCGTCCCGTTCAGCGCGGCCTCCCCCAAGTGGTGACAAATCCGCCAGGAAGCCTAATCGACCGGTGATCGTCGCGACCTGACTTCACGGTGAGGACGCCCGTTCCGTACGACGCCAGGACTGTCGGTGGCGGCTACTAAAGTGCGGAGCGCACGCCACGATGCAGATGGGAGGCGCCGCTCCATGTCGTCCAGCGACTCGTTCGTGCATCTGCATGTCCATACCGAATATTCGATGCTCGACGGGGCCGCGCGCCTGGAGCAGTTGGTCGGCCGGGCCGGCGAGCTGGGGATGCCGGCGATCGCGATCACCGATCACGGCAACCTGCACGGCGCCTACGACTTCTACCGGCGAGCCACCGCCGCGGGCATCAAGCCGGTGATCGGGACCGAGGCATACCTGGCACCGGAGTCGCGCCACACCAAGCAACCGGTGCTGTGGGGCGAGCCGCACCAGAGACGCGACGACGTCTCTGCGGGTGGCCACTACACCCACCTGACGATCTGGGCGCGCGACAAGGTCGGCCTGCACAACCTGATGCGGCTGTCCTCGCGCGCCTACACCGAGGGTTTCGTCCGCAAATGGCCAAGGATGGACGCCGAGATCCTCGCCGAGCACGCCGATGGGCTGATGGCCACCACCGGCTGCCCGTCGGGCGAGGTGCAGACCAGGCTGCGGCTCGGCCAGTACGACGAGGCGCGGGCCGCCGCCGCGAGATATCAGGAGATCTTCGGCAGGGACGACTTCTTCCTGGAGATCATGGACCATGGCCTCGACATCGAGCGCCGGGTCCGCGACGGGCTGAGCGCGATCGGTCGCGACCTCGGCCTGCCGCCGCTGGTCACCAACGACTCGCACTACACCTACGCCTCCGACGCCGCCTCCCACGACGCCCTGCTGTGCGTCCAGACCGGCAGGCAGCTGTCCGACCCTGACCGGTTGCGCTTCGACGGCAGCGGCTATTACCTCAAGAGCGCCGAGGAGATGCGCGCGGTCGACTCCTCCGACCTGTGGGCCGAGGGCTGCCGCAACACGCTGCTGGTGGCCGAGAGGGTCGATCCGACCGGGTTCTTCGCGTTCAAGAACCTGATGCCGGCCTATCCGGTCCCGGAGGGGATGACCGAGCGGGAGTTCTTCCGCAAGACGGTCTGGGAGGGCATGGACCGGCGCTGGCCGGAAGGCTTTGACGAAGAGCATCGCCGTCGGGCCGCGTACGAGATGGGCGTCATCGAGCAGATGGGCTTCCCGAGCTACTTCCTCGTGGTCGCCGACTTCATCATGTGGGCCAAGGAAAACGGCATCCGGGTCGGTCCGGGCCGAGGATCGGCGGCGGGCTCGCTGGTGGCCTACGCGATGGGCATCACCGACCTCGACCCGCTGCCGCACGGCCTGATCTTCGAGCGGTTCCTCAACCCCGACCGGGTCTCCATGCCCGACGTCGACATCGACTTCGACGAGCGGAGGCGGGCCGAGGTGATCCGCTACGTGACGGAGAGGTGGGGCGCCGACAAGGTCGCCATGATCGTCACGTTCGGCACCATCAAGGCCAAGGCCGCCATCAAGGACGCGGGTCGCGTGCTCGGCTTCCCCTACGCGCTCGGCGACCGGGTGTCCAAGGCGTTCCCGCCCGCGGTGATGGGCAAGGACATCCCGCTGGCGGGCATCTTCGACGAGGCCCACCCCCGCTTCGCCGAGGCGGGCGAGTTGCGCCGGCTCTACGCCGAAGAGGTCGACGTCAAGGCGGCGATGGACCTCGGCAGGGGCCTGGAGGGCCTGATCAGGCAGACCGGCGTGCACGCCGCGGGCGTCATCATGTCGGCCGAGGTGATCACCGACCACCTCCCGGTCATGCGCCGCGAGTCCGACGGCGCGATCATCACGCAGTTCGACTACCCGGCCTGCGAGGCGCTCGGCCTGCTGAAGATGGACTTCCTGGGCCTGCGCAACCTCACGATCATGGACGACTGCCTCAAGATGATCGAGGCGACATCCGGTGAGCGGATCGATCCGCTGAGGCTGCCGCTCGACGACCGCAAGACCTACGACCTGCTCGGCAGGGGCGACACGCTGGGCGTGTTCCAGCTCGACGGCGGCGGCATGCGCTCGCTGTTGCGGCTGATGAAGCCCGACGGCTTCGACGACTGCTCGGCTCTCATCGCGCTCTACCGCCCTGGCCCGATGGGCGCCGACTCGCACACCAACTACGCGCTGCGCAAGACCGGCCAGCAGGAGATCGCGCCGATCCACGCCGAGTTCGAGGAGTCGCTGGCCGACATCCTCGACACGACCTACGGCCTGATCATCTATCAGGAGCAGGTCATGGCCATCGCGCAGCGGGTCGCCGGGTTCTCGCTCGGCAAGGCCGACCTGCTGCGGCGGGCGATGAGCAAGAAGAAGAAGTCCGAGCTGGCCGAGCAGTTCGCCTCCTTCGAGAGCGGCATGCGGGCCAACGGCTACTCCGCCGCGGCGATCACGACGCTGTGGGACATCCTGCTGCCTTTCTCCGACTACGCCTTCAACAAGGCCCACTCCGCCGCCTACGGCCTCATCGCCTACTGGACCGCCTACCTCAAGGCCAACCACCCGGCCGCCTACATGGCCGCGCTGCTGTCGAGCGTCAAGGACGACAAGGACAAGTCAGCCCTCTACCTCCACGAGTGCCGCCGCATGGGCATCAAGGTGCTCCCGCCCGACGTCAACGACTCCGACTTCGACTTCACCCCGCGCGGCGCCGACATCCGCTTCGGCCTGTCGGCGATCCGCAACGTGGGCGGCAACGTCGTCGACGGCATCATTGCCGCACGCAGCCAGAAAGGCCGCTTCACCGACTTCACGGACTTCCTGCGCAAGGTCCCGGCACCCGTCCGCAACAAGCGCGTGATCGAGTCGCTGATCAAGGCCGGGGCCTTCGACTCGCTCGGTCATGAGCGCAAGGGCCTGCTCCTGGTGCACGAGCAGGCCGTCGAGGCGATCGTCGACATCAAGAAGCACGAGGCCATCGGCCAGGACTCCCTGTTCGGCGCCGTCGAGGACCAGGCGTTCGAGGTGCGGATCCCGGTGGGGGAGTGGGACAAGCGCACGCTGCTGCAGTTCGAGCGGGAAATGCTCGGCCTGTACGTCTCCGACCACCCGCTGTTCGGTCTGGAGCACATCCTCGCCTCGGGGGCCGACTGCTCCATCGCCGCGCTCCAGGACGACAGCCGCGCCGACGGGCAGATCGTCACGGTCGGCGGCATCCTGAGCGGCCTGCAGCGCAAGCGCACCAAGAAGGGCGACACCTGGGTGCTCACCCAGCTGGAAGACCTCGAAGGCGCGATCGAGGTGCTGATCTTCCCGTCGGCCTACCAGCTGAGCTCGACGATCCTGGCCGAGGACGCGCTCGTCTTCGTCAAGGGGCGCCTGGACAAGCGGGAGGACGTGGCCAAGATCATCGCGATGGAGGTCACGGTGCCCGACTTATCGCGGGAGCCGCGCGGGCCGCTGCTGGTGAGCCTGCCGCTGACCCGCTGCACGCCGCCGGTGGTGGGGCGGCTGAAGGAGATCCTGGCCGCGCATCCCGGCGCGTCGGAGGTGCATCTGCGGGTGTACGACGGGTCCAGGGCGACGGTCATGCGGGTCGGCGACGGGCTCCGGGTGGCGCCGTCTGCGGCGCTGATGGGCGACCTCAAGCAACTCCTCGGTCCTGCCTGTCTGGGAGCGTGGGCGGGAACCGGACGGTGACCGCCTGAGGGGCTGAGCGGCAACCGGACCGTGACCGCCTTTAGGGGCGAACGGATCGTGATCGCCGTGGGCGTGAGCGTCAATCGGACCGTGACCGCCTGAGGGCGGGAGCGGCAACCGGATCGTGACCGCCTGGAAGTGTGAGCGACAATCGGATCGTGACCGCACAGCACTACCTGACCGCGACCGAGATGGCTCACCTGGTCAGGACCCGCCAGGTGAGCGCCGTCGAGCTGCTCCAGGCTCATCTCGACCGCATTGAGCAGGTCAACCCCCAGGTCAACGCCATCGTGACGCTGGTCGCCGAGCAGGCGCTCGACGCAGCCAAGGCCGCCGACGCCGGTGCGGCGACGGGGCCGTTGCACGGGGTGCCGGTGGCGCACAAGGACCTCGTCGACACCAAGGGCATCCGCACCACCTACGGATCGCCGATCTACGCCGATCATGTCCCCGACAAGGACGACGTGATCGTGGAGCGGCTCAGGTCGGCCGGGGCGATCCTCGTGGGCAAGACCAACACGCCGGAGTTCGGCACCGGCTCCCACACGGTCAACGAGGTGTTCGGGGCCACCCGCAACCCCTACGACCTGTCCAGGTCCGCCGGGGGCAGTAGCGGCGGGGCGGCGGCGGCGCTGGCGTCCGGGATGGTGCCGCTCGCCGACGGTTCCGACATGGGCGGGTCGCTGCGCAACCCGGCCTCGTTCTGCAACGTGGTGGGGCTACGGCCGACGCCGGGCCGGGTGCCCGCCCTGTCGGACCAGGCCGCCTGGTACACGCTCTCCGTTCAGGGGCCGATGGCCAGGACGGTCGACGACCTGACCCTGATGATGTCGGTTATTTCGGGATTCGATGCTCGTTCTCCGTACTCGATCACCGAGGACTTCACCTCCGACGAGCGCGACGTCGCCGGGCTGCGCGTGGCCTGGAGCCCCGATCTGGGCGGGCTGCCGGTGGACCCCGAGACGGCGGCGGTCACCGCGACGGCGCCCGGCGTGTTCGAGCGGCTCGGCGCGCGCGTCGAGCAGGTCGAGCTGGACCTGTCGGACGCCGATGACGCCTTCCGTATCTACCGGGCGTGGTACTACACGCTCGCCTTCGGTGAGCTCGACGGGCTGGGCGCCAACACCGCCTGGAACGTCGAGCAGGGCCGCAAGCTCACCGGCGCCGACCTGGCCAGGGCCGAACGCCTGCGCAGCGGCCTCTACCACCGCATGGCGGCCTTCTTCGACACCTACGACGTGCTGATCGCCCCGGTCAGCCAGGTGCCGCCGTTCCCCGTCGAGCACCCCTACGTGAGCGAGATCAACGGGGTCCGGCTGCCCGACTACCTGGCGTGGATGCGCTCGGCGTACTGGATCAGCGTCCTGCACGCGCCCGCCGCGTCGGTCCCCGCCGGGTTCACGCCGTCGGGGCTGCCGGTCGGCGTGCAGATCATCGGCCGGCCGTTCGCCGACGCCATGGTGCTGCGCGTGGCCCGCGCCTTCGAGCGGGCCACCGAGCACGGCCTGCGCCGCCCACCCCTCTGACCAGCCCTTCCGACGGCCAGCCCTTCCGACGGCCAGCCCTTCCGACGGCCAGTTCTGACGACGGCCAGCCCGTCCAAGGACCTGTCCGTCCGATGACCCGACGCCTCTGACCAGCGGCCCCTTGAGGGGCGCCGTCAGCCGATCCCGTACGGCTTGCGCAGCGGCGACTCGCGATACCCGTGCATGCCCTCCAGCAGCCCGAAGAAGCCCACCGCGACCAGCGGCCAGGACACGATCACGCCCGTGGCGGTCAGCGCCAGCGACCCGGGGACGACCTTCACCCCGGGCTCGGCCGCGGCCTCCACGGCCACCACGCCGAACGTGAACGTCGAACCCACCCAGAGCGTGAGGAAGGCCGCCAGCACCCCGCCGAGGCCGAGCCCCAGCAGCACGGCGAGCTGGTGCCGCCGGCCGAGGAACCACGCGAGCGCCCCGCAGGCCAGCCCAAGCCCGCCGGTGATCACCGCGTACCATCCGTCGGCGGCGATCAGCGCCTGCGTGGTCGGGTCCGCCAGCACCGGTCCCTGCGCCGTGACCTGGTACGGCGCGCGGGGGGACAGGTGGGACCACAGCAGGCCGGCCAGCACTGCCAGAGTGGCGAGGATGAGGACAGTAACCGCAAATGCGCGAACATGCCTCGCCACGCCGCTCCCCCTCACATTTACGTCTTAATCAGGTCGATCGTATCTCCCGGCTAGGCTCGCCTCGTGATTGAAGACAAGGTCTGGCTGATCGAACCCTCCGGTCCCCTCAGAGGTGACGTCGAAGTACGCGGCTCCAAGAACGCGGTGTCCAAGCACATGGTCGCCGCCATGCTGGGCACCGGGGAGAGCACCATCCACAACGTCCCCGAGGTCGGCGAGGTCGGCATCACGGCGGCGATGCTCGACGCGCTGGGCATCAACGTGGAGATCACCCGGACGGAGATCCGCATCGGTCAGGGGCCGGAGATCAGGCCGCGGGTGCCCGACGCGTTCACCGGGCTCAACCGCATCCCGATCCTCATGCTGGGCCCGTTGCTGCACCTGGCGGGGGAGGCGTTCGTGCCGCTGGTCGGCGGCGACCCCATCGGCCGGCGGCCGGTGAACTTCCACGTCGAGGCGCTGCGCGCGATGGGCGCCGAGGTCGAGGTGGGCGATACCGGGATCTTCGCCAAGGCCAAGCGGCTGAACGGAACCCGGCTGGAACTTCCGTATCCGAGTGTCGGGGCGACCGAGACGATCCTCATGTCCGCGGTGCTGGCCGAGGGCAAGACCGTGGTGAAGAACGCGGCGATGGAGCCCGAGGTCGTGGAGCTGGCGCTGTTCCTGCAGCGGATGGGCGCCAGGATCGAGCTCTCGCCCGACCGCAGGATCGTCATCGAGGGCGTGGAGCGGCTGCACGGCGCCTCCATCTGGCTCGCGGGCGACCGCATCGAGGCGTTCTCCTACCTCGCGGCGGGCCTGATCACCGGCGGCGAGGTGCGGGTGCACGGCTGCCCACAGGACCGGCTGGTCACCGCGATCACCACGCTGGCCAGGATGGGCGCCCAGTTCGACATCAACGACGAATACCTGTGCGCCACCGCGCCGCCCGAGGGGTTGCGCGCGGCGGCCGTGCAGACCGACACGCATCCCGGGTTCATGACCGACTGGCAGACGCCGCTCATGGTGCTGTTCACGCAGAGCCAGGGCATGTCGGTGCTGCACGAGACCGTCTTCGAGAACCGCCTGGTCTACGTTCCGGCACTGCAGAAGATGGGCTGCGAGATCGAGGTGTTCGATCAGTGCCTGGGCGGCCCGGCCTGCCGCTACCACGACACGAACGCCAGGCACTCGGCCGTCGTACGGGGCGTGTCACAGCTCAAGGGCGCGGACGTGACGCTGCCCGACATCCGGGCCGGATTCTCGGCCGTGCTGGCCGCCGCGGTGGCGGACGGGACCTCGACGCTACGCGGCGTCAACCACATCGAGCGCGGCTATCACCAGCCGTTCGAGCAGTTCGCGTCACTTGGTCTGAATATCCGCAGACAACAGTAAAGACGCGCGAGGCCGGTGTTTACCGAGGGCTTCCCGGCCGCAGATCAACTGAGTGACTGTGCTCAGATCCGTCGGCGTGCTCGCCGTGGCCGGGGCGATCGGCGGGGTCCTGGCGGCGGCGCTGGCCGCCCCGGTCGTGACCGGGGCGGGCCTGTCCGCCAAGAACGTCGCCACGACGTTCGTCGACCTGCCGCCCGCGCCTCGTGAGGAGCCGCTGTCCCAGGTGACCCGCCTCCTCGACCGGAACGGCAAGCAGTTCGCCCAGTTCTACGAGGCCAACCGGACGACGGTCCGACTCGACCAGGTGGCGCCGGTGATGCGCAAGGCGATCGTGGCCATCGAGGACGCCCGGTTCTACGAGCACGGCGGTCTGGACGTCAAGGGCACGATCCGGGCACTGCTCACCAACACGCAGGCGGGCGGGATCAAGCAGGGCGGCTCGTCCCTCACCCAGCAACTGGTGAAGAACATCCTGGTGGAAGGCGCCCGAAGTGACGCCGAGCGCGACCGGGCCCGCGCGCCCAACCTGGCCAGGAAGATCACCGAGCTGCGGTACGCGCTGGCGATGGAGGAGAAGTACCGCAAGGACGAGATTCTTGAGAAATATCTGAACATCGCGTACTTCGGCGCGGGCGCTCATGGCGTCGAGGCGGCGGCCAGGCGGTTCTTCTCGACCACGGCCGCCCGGCTCACCCTGACCCAGGCGGCCACGCTGGCGGGGGCGGTGCGCATGCCGTACTCGACCGATCCCTCGCTGGGTGACCGGCACCTGGTCCGGCTGCGGCAGCGGCGCGACATCGTGCTGGACCGGATGGTCGGGGTGGGCGGGATCTCGGCGCAGGAGGCGGCCGCGGCCAAGCGGACCGGCCTCGACCTCAAGCTCCATCCGGAGCCCGGCGGGTGCGCCCAGAGCAACTACCCGTTCTATTGCTATTACGTTCAGCGGGAGCTCCTATCCAACCCCGCCTTCGGCAACACTCCGGCCAAACGGCAGGCGAGGATGAGCACGGGCGGTCTGGTGATCCGTACGAGCCTCGACCCGGTGGCCCAGCGGGCCGCCGAGCACGCCATCCGGCAGCGGGTGCACCCCGACGACACCCAGGTGGCCGCCGAGGCCATGGTCGAGCCGGGCACCGGGCGGATCATGGCGATGGCGGCGAGCAAGCGCTTCGGCCGCAACCCGGGCAACAAGAAGAACGGCGCCAGGACCACCTTCAACCTGCCGGCCGACATGACGCACGGCGGCGGGATGGGGTTCCAGGCCGGCTCCACGTTCAAGGTGTTCACCCTGGCCACGGCGCTGAAGCAGGGCTGGCGGTTCGGGGACGGTTTCCAGACCCCCGGCGAGCTGACGCCCGATCAGGGCTATCGCGACTGCCGGGGCCGGCGCGTCAACGACCCGAAGACGACCATCTACAACGCCTCCGGCGAGGGCGCCGGCGGCCCGCACAGCCTGGAGACCGGCACCTGGAAGTCGGTCAACATCTTCTACATGATGCTGGAGCGCAAGGTCGGCCTCTGCAACGTGGTCACGACCGCCAAATCGCTGGGCATCTCCCGCGCCGACGGGACGCCGCTGCGCGAGGTGCCCACGTTCACGCTCGGGGCCAACGAGATGGACCCGGTGACGGTGGCGGCGGCGTTCGCGACGTTCGCGGCCAGGGGGAGGTACTGCCGGCCGCTGGCGATCGTGGAGATCACCGGCCGGGCCGGCGAACGCACCCAGGTGCCGCCCGCCTGCGAGGAGGCCCTCGACCGGCCGGTGGCCGATGCGGTCAACTGGGTACTGGGCGGCGTCTTCACCGAGGGCACCATGCGCGGCCAGAGCATCGGCCGTCCCGCGGCGGGCAAGACGGGCACGAACAACGGCTACACCTCGGCGTGGTTCGCCGGCTACACCCCGGACCTGGCGGCCGCGGTCAGCGTCGGGGACATCAGGGGCGCCTACCGCTATCCCCTGCAGAACGTCCAGATCGGCGATGAGTACTACGGCTCCGTGCAGGGTGCCTCGCTACCGGGCCCGATCTGGGTCGACTCGATGCAGGAGGCGCTGAGCGACACCGCCCCGTCGGGCTTTCCCCGCCCCGACATGTCCCGCTTCGGCGGCGGCTTCACCCCGGGCCTGAAGGAGGCGCTGGAGGCGGAGGCGAAGGCCCGTCACGAGCACGAGCGGTTCGCCCGCGACAGGCGCCGGAAGTTCGACCACCGCGGACGCTTCACGTTCATGGATCGATGGAACCGCCGGGACTTCCGGGAGCCACGGCATCGCCGTGACGTCCTGGAACGGCGTCCCGGTGCCGCCCTGGACCCTCGGCGTCCCGAGGACGCCCGAGACCCTCGGCGTCCCGAGGACGTCATGGAACCTCGGCGTCCCGATGATGTCCTGGAACCGCGGCGTCCCCGCGATTTCCTGGAGCCGCGTCATCGCCGTGACAGGATCAACCGGCACTTCCGATAGCGGCGGTCACGGCCCCCGTCAGCGAGATCAGGTTGGCGGGGGCGGTCTCGATCTGCAGCCCCCGCTTTCCGGCGGAGAAGTAGATCGTCCCGAACTCCAGCGCCGACGCGTCGACCACGGTCGGCAGCCGCTTGCGCTGGCCCAGTGGACTGATGCCGCCGACCACGTAGCCTGTGACGCGCTCGACCTTCGCCGCGTCGGCCATGGCCGCCTTCTTGCCGCCGAGCGCCGCCGCCAGCGCCTTGAGGTCGAGCTTGCCCGAGACCGGCACGACCGCCACCGCGAGCGCGCCCTCCACCTCGGCCACCAGCGTCTTGAAGATCCGCTCGTGCGGCACGCCGAGCGCGTCGGCGGCCTCCTCGCCATAGGCCTGCGCGTTGGCGTCGTGCTCGTAGGGATGAAGGGTGAACTCGGCCTTGGCCTTCGTCAGCGCCACCGTGGCCGGAGTGCCCCCTTGGGCTTTCGATCTGCTCACAGGATGCCAGTGTAGCGAATCTACATTGTAAAGGCGCGGCCCGGGGTGTACCCAAGAGCTTCCCGGAAGGCGACGATGAAAGCGCTGGCGGTGGCCCAGCCGCACCGGTGCGCGACCGTGGTGACCGCGATCCCGTCGGCCAGCAGGAGCAACGCGTGGTGCAGGCGCAGCTGCGTACGCCATTGCGGGAACGTCATCCCCAGCTCGCTCCGGCAGAGCCGGGCCAGCGTGCGGTCGCTGGTGCCGGCCAGCCGCCCGAACTGCGCGAGCGTGCGGTGGTCGGCCGGGTCGTCGTGCAGGAGCGCGCAGACGGCGGCCAGCCGGGGATCGCGGGCCGTGGGCAGGTGGAACGGCTGCTCGGGGGAGCGGCGGAGCTGGTCCAGCAGGACGGCCCGCAGCCGCTGCCGCTCGGCGCCGCCGTCGTCGGGGTCCGGTCCCACAGCGGCGGCGGTGTAGGCGATGATCAGCTCGCGCAGCAGCGGGCCGACGGCGAGGACGGCGGGCCGGTCGAGGCGCAGCGGGTTGTCGGCGATGGGCAGGCCGACGAGCCGCAGGTCGGTGTCGCCGTGCGCGCGGTGCTCGTGGACGGTGCCGGCCGGCACCCAGATGGCCCGGTTGGCCGGGGCCACCCAGGTGCCCGCGCTCGTCGTCACCGACAGGACGCCCCGGCAGGCGTAGGTGATCTGGTGGGTGTCGTGGCGGTGCGCGTCGATCCCCGTGCCGGGCGCGAGTGGCCGGATCCCGGTGGGTGCCTCCGAAAGATGGCGGATTTCCATCATGGATTGGCATTTTATCGGAAGCGGGCCAGGTCATCCCGGGGCGACGATCGGAGGGTGAAGGCGAACAAGATCGTGATGCTGGCCGTCGGCCATGCCGGTGTGGACGTGTACCAGGGGGCGGTGCCGGCGTTGGTGCCCTTCCTGGTGGCGCAGCGCGGCTACGGGTACGTCGCCGCGTCGGGCATCGTGCTCGCCGCGACGCTGCTGTCCTCGATCGTCCAGCCGGTCTTCGGCGCGCTCACCGACCGCCGGCGGATGCCGTGGCTGATCCCGGTCAGCATGCTCACGGCCGGGCTCGGGGTCGCGCTCAGCGGTGTCACCGACGCGTACGTCCTCACCTGGCTGGCGGTGGCGCTGTCGGGTCTCGGCGTGGCGGCCTACCACCCGGAGTCGGCTCGCCTGGCCAGGATCGCCAGCGAGGGCAGTCACGTGCGGATGAGCTGGTTCTCGCTGGGCGGCACGCTCGGCTTCGCCACCGCGCCGATCGTCGTCACACCGCTGCTGTCGCTGTGGGGGCTTGGCGCCTCGCCGTTGCTGGTCATCCCCGCCGTGGTGGGCGCGCTGCTCACGCTCACGGTGATCCGCTCGCTCTCCCGTCACGGTGAGGCGGCTCGGGCGAGCGCCCGTTCCGTCGGGCGTGACGACTGGCCGTCGTTCGTCCGGCTCACCCTGGTGATCGTCTTCCGGTCGATCGCGTACGTGGGGTTGAGCGCGTTCGTCGCCCTGTACATGGGTGGGGGCGCGGCGGGGGCGGTGGCGTTGTTCGTGCTGTTCGCCGGGGGCGCGGTGGGGACGCTGCTCGGTGGCCGGCTGGCGGGGCGCTGGGGCCGGGTGCGCACCATGTGCCTGGCGTACGCGGCCGCCGTCCCGGCCATCGCCGGTGTGGTGCTGGCGCCGGGTCCTTCCGCGTACATCTTCATCGCGGCCTCGTCGATCACCCTGTACGCGCCTTTCTCCCTGCATGTGACGCTGGGCCAGGACTTCCTGCCCAACCGTCTGGGCACGGCCAGCGGCGTCACGCTCGGTCTGGCGGTGAGCGCCGGTGGCCTGACCAGCCCGCTCGTCGGGGCGGTGGCGGAGGCCACCTCGCTGCGGGTCGCGCTCGCCGGCCTGATCGTCTTCCCGGCGCTGGCCTGGCTGCTGGCCCGTACGCTCAAGGACCCCGCTCCCGCCGTACGGGAGCCGCTGCCCGCTGCCGGCGCGTAGCGATCGAGGGCTCAGCCGGCGGCCCAGTCGCCGGTGTCCAGGCGTATCTCGGCCGGTTCGCGGTCGGGGCGCAGGCCGCGCCAGGAGGGGTGGCGCAGGCGGCCGTCACCGGTCAGCTCGGCGTAGCGGACCTCGCCCACCAGGCGCGGCTCGACCCAGTGCGCGTCGCGGGCGGCCTCGCGGGGCACCGGTGTGGCGAACGGTGAGTCGGGCCGCTCCAGCGGGGTGAGGCGCTCGTACAGGTCGTCCAGCATCGCCTGGGTGAAGCCGGTGCCCACGTGGCCGACGAAACGCAGCCGCCCGTCCCGGTCGTGCGCGCCGAGCAGCAGGGAGCCGATCGTGCCCGCGCGCCGGCCCGCGCCGGCCTTCCAGCCGCCGATGATCACCTCGACGGCCGTGAGGTTCTTGACCTTCGTCCACTCGGCGCTGCGCCGGCCCGGCCGGTACGGCGACGACAGGCGCTTGCACACCACGCCTTCCAGGCCGAGCCGGCGAGAGGACTCGAGCGCGCCGTCCGCGTGGTCGTGGAACCACACCGGCACCTGCCAGCGGAAGCCGGGCGTCAGGACGTGCTCCAGGAGCTCACGGCGTTCGGTGTAGGGCCGGCCGATGGTGCTGTCGGAGCCGAGGTGCAGCAGGTCGAACGCCATGAGCGTCACCGGTACGGCCCTGGCCAGCTCGGCGACCTTGGCCGGGTGGCGCTGGTGCATGCGGGGTTGCAGCGCGCCGAAGCTGGGCCGTCCGGCGTCGTCGAAGGCCACGATCTCCCCGTCGACGACCGCCGGCCGCCCGCCGGTGGCGCCGGCCATCAGCTGCAGCTCGGGGTAGGCCGCGGTGACGTCCTTGCCGCTGCGCGACAGCAGCCGGACGCCGCCGTCCTCCAGGTAGACGAGGGCGCGTACGCCGTCCCATTTCATCTCGACGGCCCACTTGTCCCCACGTACCGACGGCAGGGAGCCGAGCTGAGCCAGCATCGGCGCATAGACGGGCAGCCGCGCCATGACCCCTGGCATACCCCTGCGGCAAGATCGGCACCTGAGGGCGGGGGTCTGCAGATGGTCAAGCCGGGAGACGGCTCTGCGAGCCTTATGCCGCTGGCGTACTAGATTCGTAATATCAGGACAAATGCACCTAAAGCCGAGCATGGTGTGGCGCTCGGGAACTCCCATAGCGGGGCATTCGGGACGACCCGCCCCCGTCCCGGATGCTGGACAGAACCGGATTCAGGGAGGGGACTCCGTAAACTGGGTGGGTGATTTCCCGTATTGACATGCGCGGTTCCCTCCCGGCGAACCTGCGCGACGTGCTGCCCCGCGCCGAGCTCGACGTCGAGGCCGCCCTGGAGAAGGTGCGGCCCATCTGCGACGAGGTCCGCCATCGCGGGGCGGCAGCCGTACGGGAGCTGACCGCCAAGTTCGACGGTGTCGAGATCCAGCAGGCCCGAGTTCCCCAGGAGGCGATCCAGGCGGCGCTGCGGGAGCTGCGGCCGGAGGTCGTGGCCGCGCTGGAGGAGGCGATCCGGCGCACCAGGCTTGTCCACCGCGACCAGCGCCGCGCCGACGTCACGACGCGCGTCGTGCCCGGCGGCACCGTGACCGAGCGGTGGGTGCCGGTCGACCGCGTGGGCCTCTACGTCCCCGGCGGGCGCGCCGTCTATCCGTCGAGCGTGGTCATGAACGTGGTCCCGGCCCAGGAGGCGGGCGTGGAGTCGCTCGCCGTGACGAGCCCGGCTCAGCGCGAGCACGGCGGGCTGCCGCACCCCACGATCCTGGCGGCCTGCGCGCTGCTGGGCGTGGACGAGGTCTACTCCGTGGGCGGCGCCCAGGCGGTGGCTATGTTCGCCTATGGCACGGAGGAGTGCCCGGCCGCGAGCATGGTGACCGGGCCCGGCAACATCTGGGTGGCCGCCGCCAAGCGCCTGCTCAAGGGCCGCATCGGCATCGACTCCGAGGCGGGGCCGACGGAGATCGCGATCCTGGCCGACGAGACGGCCGACCCGGTGCACGTGGCCTCCGACCTGATCAGCCAGGCCGAGCACGACGTGATCGCGGCGGCCGTGCTGGTCACCGACAGCGTCCGGCTGGCCGAGGCCGTGGAGAAGGAGCTGCCGGGCCAGGTCGGCGTCACCAAGCACGCCCAGCGCATCACCGAGGCGCTCGGTGGCCGGCAGTCCGGCATCGTGCTGGTCGACAGCATCGATGACGGCCTCAAGGTCGTCGACGCCTACGCCGCCGAGCACCTGGAGATCCAGACCGCCGACGCGGCGGCCGTCGCGGCGCGGGTCCGCAACGCGGGCGCGATCTTCGTGGGCCCCTACGCCCCGGTGTCGCTCGGCGACTACCTGGCCGGCTCCAACCACGTGCTGCCCACGGGCGGCTGCGCCTGCCACTCCAGCGGCCTGTCGGTGCAGTCGTTCCTGCGCGGCATCCACGTCGTCGACTACACGCGCGAGGCGCTGGCCGAGGCGGCCGGGCACGTGACGGTGCTCGCCGACGCCGAGGACCTCCCGGCGCACGGCGCCGCCATCCGCGCCCGCTTCGACTGGCAGGTCCCATCGCGAAACGAGGCTCAGTGAATCCCCGCGTGAATCTTGACGTGACGCTCGACGACCTGCCGATCCGCGACGACCTGCGGGGCCGCACGCCCTACGGCGCTCCGCAGATCGACGTGCCCGTCAGGCTCAACACCAACGAAAACCCCTACCCGCCCTCCCCGGCCCTGGTCGCCGACCTGGCGGAGGAGGTGCGCGCCAGCGCGGCCGAGCTCAACCGCTATCCCGACAGGGACGCCGAGGCGCTCCGCACCGACCTGGCCGCCTATCTGGGTCACGGGCTGACCAAGGATCAGGTGTGGGCGGCCAACGGCTCCAATGAGATCCTTCAGCAGATTCTCCAGGCGTTCGGCTCCTACGGGCGCACCGCGCTGGGCTTCGAGCCGTCCTACTCGATGCACCCGATCATCACCACCGGCACCAGCACGGAGTGGATCTCGGGGGCCCGTGAGGCCGACTTCTCGCTCGATGCGGACAAGGCGGTCGCCGCGGTCGAGGAGCACCGGCCCGACATCGTGTTCCTGACCTCGCCCAACAACCCGACCGGCACCGCACTGCCGATGGAGACGATCAGCCGGGTGCTCGACGCGGCCAAGGGCATGGTCGTGGTCGACGAGGCCTACGCGGAGTTCGCCCGGGAAGGCACGCCCTCGGCGCTCACCCTGCTGCCCGCGCACCCGAGGCTGATCGTGACGCGGACCATGTCCAAGGCGTTCGCCATGGCGGGCACCCGTCTGGGCTATCTGGCCGCCCACCCGGCCGTGATCGACGCGCTGCTGCTGGTACGGCTGCCCTACCACCTGTCGACGCTCACCCAGACGGCGGCCCGCGTGGCGCTGCGGCACCGCGCCGAGCTGCTCGCCACGGTCGACGCGCTCAGGCAGGAGCGCGACGACATCGTGGCCTGGCTGCGCGGTAAGGGGTTGACCGTCGCCGACTCAGACGCCAACTTCGTGCTGTTCGGGCGTTTCGCCGATCGGCGGAAGGTGTGGGAGGCCCTGCTGGCGGGCGGTGTGCTCATCCGCGAGGTGGGCCCGCCAGAATGGCTGCGGGTGTCGATCGGCACCGATGAGGAGATGGCGGCGTTCCGCGCCGCCCTGGAGGGAGTCCTGCTGTGAGCGAGCCAACCAACGGAAACGGCGCTTCTGCGGCTCACAGCCCCGACGAAGGTGGGCCGGTGGGCCGGGTCGGTCGCGTCGAGCGCGCGACGAAGGAGACCTCGGTCCTGGTCGAGGTGGGTCTCGACGGCACGGGCCGGGTCGACGTCTCGACCGGGGTCGGCTTCTTCGACCACATGCTGGCGCAGCTCGGCAAGCACGGGCTGTTCGACCTGACCGTCAAGACCGAGGGCGACCTGCACATCGACTCGCACCACACGATCGAGGACACGGCGCTCGCGCTGGGCGCCGCGTTCCGCGAGGCCCTGGGCGACAAGTCGGGCATCAGGCGGTTCGGTAATGCGTCGTGCCCGCTGGACGAGTCGCTCGCCGAGGTGACCGTCGACCTGTCGGGCCGGCCCTACCTGGTGCACACCGAGCCCGAGGGCATGGCGCCGATGATCGGGCCCGACTACGACACGACGATGACGCGCCACGTCCTGGAGTCGTTCGTCGCCCAGGCGGCGATCTGCCTGCACGTACGCGTGCCCTATGGCCGCAACGCGCATCACATCGTCGAGGCCCAGTTCAAGGCGCTGGCCAGGGCGCTGCGCGAGGCGTCGGAGTTCGACCCGCGCGCCACGGGCGTGCCGAGCACCAAGGGCGTGCTGTGACCGACAACACGATCGCCATCGTCATGGTGTTCATCGGGCTGTTCCTCATCGGCGGCGTGTTCTCGCTGTTCAGGCAGGGGCTCAAGCTCGGTGCCGCCGCCTGCGCGGTCGGCGCCGCGCTGGCGATCACCGCGGGGGTGATGTGGTGGTGAAGAACATCGTCGTGCTCGACTACGGGTCGGGCAACCTGCGTTCGGCCGAGCGGGCCCTGGCCCGGGTGGGCGCCAACGTGACCGTCACCTCCGACTTCACCGCCGCGCTCGAGTGCGACGGCCTGGTCGTGCCGGGCGTCGGCGCGTTCGAGGCGTGCATGACCGGTCTCAAGAGTGTGTACGGCGAGCGGATCATCGGCCGGCGCCTGGCCGGTGGCCGCCCGGTGCTCGGCATCTGCGTCGGCATGCAGATCCTGTTCGCCAGGGGCGTGGAGCACGGGGTCGAGACCGAGGGCTGCGGCGAGTGGCCGGGCACGGTCGAGCGGCTCGACGCGCCGGTCCTGCCGCACATGGGCTGGAACACCGTCAAGGCGCCCGCGGGCAGCGTGCTGTTCGACGGGATCGACGAGGCGACGCGCTTCTACTTCGTGCATTCCTATGGCGTGCGCGAGTGGGAGCTGCACCCCGGTGACGGCTTCGCCGAGCCGCTGGTCACCTGGGCGGAGCACGGTGTGCCGTTCGTGGCGGCCGTGGAGAACGGCCCGCTGATGGCCACCCAGTTCCATCCGGAGAAGTCCGGCGACGCCGGGGCAGCGCTGCTGTCCAACTGGCTCGGCACCCTTGAGTAAGGAGCGGGCGCGCCGCCGGGCCGAGCGTGAGGCGGAGCGGGCGCGCGCGATCCGGCTCAACGAGGCACGGCAGGCGCGAGCCGCGCGCCGCCGCGCCTTACTCGGCCGGCTGGTCCCGCGCCCGGTCCGGATCGCCCGCCAGGGCGGTCTGCTCGCCCGCCGCCGCCGAGGCCAGAACGCCGTGGTGGGGCTGCTGTTCGTGCTGGTCCAGGTGGTGGCGTGGCTGGTGTGGGGCGCGCCGCTCCTGAGCCTGGCCGTGTTCGTGTTTTCCCTGCTGCTGGCACCTGTTGTCATGACTCTCGCTTTCGACCGGAGGACCTGATGTCGCTCGTATTGCTCCCTGCCGTGGACGTCGCGGACGGTCAGGCCGTACGCCTCGTCCAGGGCGAGGCCGGGACAGAGACCGGCTACGGCGAGCCGCTCGCCGCGGCGCTGGCCTGGCAGGAGGCGGGCGCGGAGTGGATCCACCTGGTCGACCTCGACGCCGCCTTCGGCCGGGGTTCCAACCGGGAGCTGCTCACCGACCTGATCGGCCGGCTCGACGTGAACGTGGAGCTGTCGGGCGGCATCCGTGACGACGCCTCGCTGGCCGCGGCCCTGGCCACCGGCTGCCGCCGGGTCAACATCGGCACGGCCGCGCTGGAGAACCCCGAATGGTGCCGCCGGGTGATCGCCGAGCACGGTGACAAGATCGCCGTCGGGCTGGACGTACGCGGCACGACGCTGGCCGCCCGCGGCTGGACCGAGGAGGCCGGCGACCTGTGGGAGGTGCTCGAACGCCTGGAGGCCGACGGCTGCCCCCGCTACGTGGTCACCGACGTCACCAAGGACGGCACCCTGCGCGGACCCAACCTGGACCTGCTTCGCGCGGTCTGCGAGCGCACCGACAAGCCGGTGGTGGCCAGCGGCGGCGTCTCCTCTCTTGACGACCTGGTCGCGCTGGCTTCGCTGGTGCCCGACGGCGTGGAGGGTGCCATCGTGGGCAAGGCCCTTTACGCTCAAGCTTTCACGCTGGAGAGCGCGCTGATCGCGGTACGCGCTTAGTTCCTCGGGAGGGGGCGTGATGGGCAGCATGAGTATGGAAAGCACCGGACCAAGGGTGTTCTCCGGAGGCATCTGGGAAGAGAGATACGGCTACGCGAGGGCGGTGGTCGTCGGTGACCGGGTGATCGTGTCCGGGTGCACCGCCACCGTCGACGGCGAGGTACGTCACCACGGTGACGCCTACCTGCAGAGCAGGACGGCCATGGACATCGCCCTCGAAGCGGTCGCGATGGGCGGCCTGAGCAGGGAGGACGTCGTCATGGTCCGCTACTACGTGGTCGAGCACGGCCACTTCGACCAGGTCGGGCGGGCGATCGGCGAGGTGTTCGGGCGGGTGCGTCCCGCCTGCACCGGCGTTCGCGTCGCCGGGCTGGTGGATCCCAACATGCTGGTCGAGATCGAGATAGAGGCGCTTCGGGCATGACGGTAGCCGTACGGGTGATCCCGTGCCTGGACGTGGACGCGGGGCGCGTGGTCAAGGGCGTCAACTTCGCCAACCTGCGCGACGCGGGCGACCCGGTCGAACTGGCCAGGCGCTACGACGCCGAGGGGGCCGACGAGCTGACCTTCCTCGACATCACCGCCTCGTCGGGCGAGCGCGACACCATGCTCGACGTGGTGCGCAGGACCGCCGAGCAGGTGTTCATCCCGCTGACCGTGGGCGGTGGCATCCGCTCGGTCGACGACGTCAACACGCTGCTGCGCGCGGGAGCCGACAAGGTGTCGTTCAACACCGCCGCCATCGCCCGGCCCGAGCTGCTCACCGAGGCGTCGCGGCGCTTCGGCGCGCAGTGTGTGGTGCTGTCGGTCGACGCGCGGCGGGCGCCGGGCACCGAGAGCGGCTTCGAGGTGACCACGCACGGCGGGCGCCGCGGCACCGGCATCGACGCGGTCGAGTGGGCCGCGCGCGGTGAGGAGCTCGGCGTCGGCGAGATCCTGCTCAACTCGATGGACGGCGACGGCACGCTCGACGGTTACGACCTCGAGCTGCTGCACGCGGTCAGGGCCGCGGTCCGGGTGCCGGTGATCGCCAGCGGTGGCGCCGGGCGGCTGGAGGACTTCCCTCCGGCGGTCGCGGCCGGCGCCGACGCGGTGCTGGCGGCGAGTGTGTTCCACTTCGGGACCCTGAAGATCTCCGAGGTCAAGGACACGCTGCGGATGGCCGGCCACCCGGTCCGCTAGACCGGCGGACGGCCGGTCAGCTGGTCTGCCAGACCAGCGGACGGTTGGCCATCCGGTCTGCCAGACCAGCGGACGGTCGGCCACCCGGTCCGGCTAGAACACCCGCATGTGGTGGAACAGCTCATAGGAGGCGTCCTTGGCCGCGAACGCGGCGGCCTCGGACCGCTTCACGGCCAGGTACGCGCTACGCCGTAGCGGGCCGAGCGCCTCCATGAGCATCTCGTCGGCCTCCAGGGCGTCGAGCGCCTCCTCCAGTGAGGCGGGCAGGCGCGGGTAGCGGCCGGGCCGCGTGTCGGGGTCGACGTCGACCGCCTCGCCGGGGTCCAGCTTGCGCCGGATCCCGTCGAGCCCGGCGTGGATGACCGCGCCGAGCGACAGGTACGGGTTGGCCGAGGAGTCGGACGGCTTGAGCTCCAGATTCGGCTCGCCGCTCTCGCCGAGCGGCGAGCAGACCCGGATCGCGGCCTCCCGGTTGTCGGGGCCGTAGACGGCGTAGGCGCTGGCCCACGTGCGCGGCGCCAGCCGCCGGAAGCCGTTGACGCTGCCGCAGGTCAGCGCGGTCAGGGCGGGCAGGTGGGCGATCAGGCCGCCGATGAAGGCCGCCCGCAGCTCGCCGTCCTCGGCGAAGACGTTCTGGGTGTCGTTCCACAGGGACAGGTGCAGGTGGGCCCCGTTGCCCGCCTGGTCGGCCAGCGGCTTGGGGGCCAGTGACGCCCACATCGACATGCGCATCGCGACCCCGCGCACGGTCTCGCGGTAGAGGACGTGGTTGTCGGCGGCCCGTAGCGCGGGCGCGTGGCGTACGGACAGCTCCTGCTGGCCCGGCCCGAGCTCGGGGTGGTAGTGCTCGACGTGCAGGCCCTGCGTCTCCAGGGCGCGGATCAGCTTGATCGTGTAGTCGTGGGCGGTGTCGAAGCCGGTGGCGGCGTAGCACAGCGTGTCGTCGAGCGGCACCAGTCTGTCGAAGCCGCCCGTAGGGTCGGGCAGACGCCGGCCGAGCGTGAACTCCGGCTCGAAGGCGGCCAGCAGGGTGTAGCCCTCGTCCGCCAGCGCGCCGACCGCGTCCTTGAGGAAGGTGCGTGCGCAGGCCGCCCAGGGTGAGCCGTCCGGCTCGCGGAGATCTGAGAGCATCGCCGCGGCGCCGGGAGCGTGGGGGAGCGGGACGAAGGTAGAGGGATCGGGGACGATGCGCACCTCGCCCACCGGACCCAGGTGCTCGACCTCCTGCAACTGGTCGAGCATGTTCATCGCCATCATCGCCACCGTGTGCCCGATCCCGGTGTTGAGCCGCTCGGCGAGTCGCGACCGGGATGCCGCCTTCCCACGGATGACGCCTCCGTGGTCGGCGTACAGGAAGCGGACCAGCTCGATCCCCTCGATCTCGGCGCGTTCGAGGACGCGCCGGGCGTGGGGATCAGGCTGATTGAGTTTGGTGACGCTCGGACGATCTCTCATTCTGCCTGCGTAACACGATCTGGCATCGTGGGGAAGCGTCTAGCGCAGACAGAACCACACGTCAGGTCAGCACATTGGTAAAGAAGACAGCCAACTGGTTGGCGCCATGAACGATCCCGTCGAACACGCCGTTAACCGCGGATGCGGCCTGGGCCGGCCGGGTGAACAGGTAGAAAATCACGAACGCCACTAGAACGTACGTGACCACCTTCTTGACCTGCATGGGGGCCTCCTGCAGTCCATTCCCAGCCGTATATACCCGGATCTGGGCGATCCTTGGCATCTTCTGTGAAGACGTTCCTTGATCCTAACCGGGGGGCTTGTTTCTCACGCCATGGTAAGGCCAAGAGGTATCGCCGAGGCCCCTATGGAGCCCCGGAAGTTGGTGTGCCATCACATGCCCAGCTTGGCGTTCTTGAGCCGGGCGACGGCGTCGGCATCGCCCGCCAGTTCGACCCTGGCGTGCTCCTGACGCCCGAAGCAGAACAGCAGCAGCTCGCCCGCCCGGCCCGTCACCTCCACCTTCGGGCCCTGCTGCGCGCCGCCCAGCGTCACGCCGCCGCCCAGGCGGTGCAGCACCACGCCCACGGGTGATCGGCGCAGCATTATCCGTCCGCCGCCGGCCACCCGCTTCCACATGATCTGCTCCAGATCGGCGGGCAGCTCGCGCGGCTCCCACTCCGGCTGCGCGCGGCGCACGTCCTCGTGGTGGACGAAGAACTCCAGGGTGTTGACGGCGTCGTCGAGGAAGGGGAGCACGCCGTACACGCCGCCCGGCTTGCGGACCAGGTCGACCAGCTCGGGGTAGGAGTGCTTGGCCTTCAGCCCCTCCTGCACCGAGGCCGTGTAGCCGGCCAGCGGCTTGAGGGCGATGCCGCCCATGGCGTCGGGCCGGCGCTCGCGCAGGACCAGGTGGGCTGCCAGGTCAGCGGTGTTCCAGCCTGTGCAGAGCGTCGGCGCGTCCGGGCCGAGCTGGTCGAGCAGGTCGCACAGCGCGGCGCGTTCGCTACGAGCGTGAGTCACGCGGCCAACCCTACCCGCGGGAATAACGTGTTGATCGCCAGTGATAGTGACATATGTAGAAATGGGCGGGGAAAGGAAAATTTGCGAGTGGCGACCAAGGTCACCTCGGCTGTCATGCGTCAAGGGCTGCGCGTCCTTGGGGTGGCCGTCCGTACGGAGAAGGCGGTGTTCGCCGCGGCCGTCCTGGCCAGCGCGCTCTACGGTGGCATGACCGTGGCGTCCGCGTGGGCTCTCGGCTGGGCCACCCAGAACGTCGTGCTCCCCGCCTTCGATCACGGCGACACCGCCGCGGGGGCGCTCTGGATCGGCGTGCTGCTCATCATGGGCGCGGCGCTGCTCAAATCCATCGGTGTGGCGGGCCGTCGCATCCTGGCCGGGCTGATGCAGTACCGCATGCAGGCCCGCTCGCGGCGCGCGGTCACCAGGCAGTACCTGCGGCTGCCCCTGTCGTGGCACCACCAGCACCCGACCGGGCAGCTGCTGTCCAACGCCAGCGCCGACGCCGAGGCGGCCTGGGCGCCGCTCGCGCCGCTGCCCATGGCGGTCGGCGTGATCGTCATGCTGTTCACCGCGGCGATCGGGATGCTGCTCACCGATCCCATGCTCGCCCTGGTGGGCTTCCTGATCTTCCCGGCCATCGCCGTGCTGAACCTGATCTACCAGCGCCGCCTGAGCCCGCTCGCCACCCGCGCGCAGCAGCTGCGCGCGGAGGTCAGCGAGATCGCGCACGAGAGCTTCGACGGCGCGCTGGTCGTCAAGACGCTCGGCAGGGAGGCGATGGAGACCGAGCGCTTCCAGCGGCGCGCGCACGAGCTGCGTGACGCGAACATCGCCGTCGGGCGGGTGCGCGGCCTGTTCGACCCCCTGCTGGAGGCCCTGCCCACGCTCGGCGTGCTCGCGGTGCTCGGCGTCGGCGCGCTGCGGCTGTCCACCAGCTCGATCGACTCCGGCGAGCTGGTGCAGGTCGCCTACCTGTTCACGCTGCTGTCCTTCCCCATCCGGGCGCTCGGCTGGGTGCTGGCCGAACTGCCGCGCAGCGTCGTCGGCTGGCAGCGGGTGCAGGCCGTACTGGAGGCCGAGGGTTCCATGGAGTACGGCGAGGTCGCGCTCAGCGAGGCCCGGCCCGCCAAGCTGGAGGTCTCGGACGTCTCCTACGCCTACGGCGCCGACGAGGTGCTGCACGACGTCACCTTCGACGTACCGGCCGGCGGCACCGTCGCGCTGGTGGGGCCGACCGGGTCCGGCAAGTCGACGCTGGTGCAGTTGCTCGTAAGGCTGGTCGACCCGGCTTCCGGACAGGTGCTGCTCGACGGCGTCGACGTGCGCCGGCTCGCCTACGGCGGGCTGGCCGAGTCCGTCGCGCTGGTGCCGCAGCAGACGTTCCTGTTCGACGACACCGTGCGCGGCAACATCGCGCTCGGGCTGGACACCGACGACGCGGACGTGTGGGCGGCGCTGCGCGTGGCCCAGGCCGACGGGTTCGTCGCCAAGCTCGCCTCGGGACTCGACACCCGCGTCGGCGAACGCGGCACGTCACTGTCCGGCGGCCAGCGTCAGCGCCTCGCGCTGGCTCGCGCGGTCGTCCGCCGCCCGCGCCTGCTCATTCTCGACGACGCCACCTCCAGCGTCGATCCGCAGGTCGAGGCCAAGATCCTATACGGCCTGCGCGACGCGGCGTCGAGCGTCGTGGTCGTCGCCTACCGGATGGCCACGATCGCGCTGGCCGACGAGATCGTCTACCTGGACCGGGGGCGGGTCGTCGACCGGGGCGGCCACGAGGAACTGCTGGAGCGCTGCGAGGGCTACCGGAACCTGGTGACCGCCTACGAGCGGGAGGAGGCCGAGAGGGCCGCCATAGAGATTGATCCGATCGAGGCAGCATCGAGCGAGGAAGAAGAGGTCAGCGCATGAGCGTCGGGCAGGGGATCCCCGGCAACGCCGGGCGGGAAGTCAGCGCATGAGCGTGGAGACAGGCATCCGCGGCAACGCCGAGCGGTCGGCGATGGCCACGATCCGCCAGGGGTTCTCGCTCACGCCGGAGTTCCGCAACGGCCTGGCCGGGACGCTGGCGCTGGCCGTCATCGCCACTGGTGGCAAGATCATCGTGCCGATCGCGGTGCAGCAGACCATCGACACCGGCCTCAAGGGCGGCACCCCCGACCTGCCGTACATCTGGCGGGCCGTCGCCCTGTGCGCCGCCGCCGTGATCCTGACCGCCCTCGCCGGATATGTCATGAACGTTCGCCTCTACAAGGCGACCGAGTCCTCACTGGCCACCCTGCGGGTCCGCGGCTTCCGCCACGTGCACGACCTGTCCGTCCTCACCCAGAACACCGAGCGCCGCGGCGCCCTCGTCTCCCGCGTCACCAACGACATCGACCAGATCAGCACGTTCATGCAATGGGGCGGGCTGATGATCATCGTGGCGTTCGGCCAGGTGCTCGTGGCCAGCGTGCTGATGTTCATCTATTCCTGGCAGCTCACCCTGCTGGTCTGGGCCTGCTTCATCCCGCTGGTGATCGCGCTGCCGCGCTTCCAGCGCTGGCTGTCCGGCGCCTACACCACCGTCCGCGAGCGGACCGGCGACATGCTCGCCGCCGTCAGCGAGTCCGTCGTCGGCGCCGCCACCATCAGGGCGTACGCCTCCGAGCGGCGCACCTCCGACCGCATCGACACCGCCGTCGATGCCAACAGGTCCGCCCAGATCAAGGCGCAGACGATCGTCGGGTTCGTCTTCCCGCTGACCGAGATCGTGGCCGCCGTGGCCATCTCCGGGATCGTCCTGCTCGGGGTCCGGCTCGGGCTGTCGGGCGAGATCACGGCCGGGCGGCTGGTGGCGTTCCTGTTCCTCGTGACGTTGTTCGTCTCGCCCCTGCAGACCGCCACCGAGGTGCTGAACGAGGCCCAGAACGCGGTCGCCGGCTGGCGGCGCATCCTCGGCGTCCTCGACACCCCGCCCGACGTGGCCGACCCCGGCGGCTCCGGCGTGGACCTGCCGCGCGGCCCGATCTCCGTCGCCTTCGAGGACGTGCACTTCAGCTACCCCGGCGGCGTCCCCGTACTGCGCGAGGTCACGCTGTCCATCCCGCCGCGCTCGCGCATCGCGATCGTAGGCGAGACCGGCTCCGGCAAGACCACGTTCGCCAAACTGCTCACCCGCCTCATGGACCCGGTCGCGGGCCGCGTCACCGTCGACGGCCACGACCTGCGCGACGTGCGCTTCTCCTCGCTGCGTGAGCGCATCGTGATGGTGCCGCAGGACGGCTTCCTGTTCGACGGCACCCTGGAGCAGAACGTCCGATACGGCCGGCCCGCCGCCACGCGCGAGGAGATCCTGCTGGCCATGACCGAGCTCGGCCTGGCCGACTGGCTGGAGGGCCTGCCCGCCGGCCTCGACACCCCGGTGGGCCAGCGCGGCGAGTCGCTCTCGGCGGGCGAACGCCAGCTCGTCGCGCTCGCCCGCGCCTACCTGGCCGACCCCGACCTGCTGCTGCTCGACGAGGCCACCTCGGCGGTCGACCCGGCGACGGAGGTACGACTCGCGCGGGCGCTCGAAGGCGTCACCAGAGGGCGGACGGCGATCTCGATCGCGCACCGGCTGTCGACGGCCGAGAACGCGAACGAGGTGCTCGTCTTCGACGCGGGGCGGCTGGTGCAGCGGGGGCCGCACGCCGAGCTGGTGACGGAGCCGGGCGTGTACGCCGACCTGCACGCCTCCTGGGTGTCGGCCGCCCACTCGTAGTGTGTTGCTCTTTTGGTGCGCTTCTTTTGGTGCGATCGGGCTCATTGCTGGGCGGTCGGGCTCATTGCGGGGCTCATTCCTGGGCGGCGGCGAAGCGTACGCTGGTGCCGCCCGGGCCGGAGACGACCGTGACCTGGTCGCACAGCAGCCTGGTCAGCCACAACCCGCGCCCGCGCGGCTCGTCCCCCGGCGGAGTGTGAGAGGCGCCGGTCCAACCGGGCGGCAGGCCCGGCCCCTCATCGGTCACCTCGCACCAGAGCCGGTCGTCGTGCCACCACAGCCGTAGCCGTCCGCTGCCGCCGCCGTGCAGCACGGCGTTCGTGGTGATCTCGTTGACGGCCAGCACGAAATCCTCCAGCCGCTTGCCCGCCAGACCCTCCCCGGCCGCGCGCTCGGTGACCAATCTGCGCAGGGCAGTGATCCGCCCCTGCGCGAACCCCGTACAGAGGACCTGTCTACCCATCGACGGCCCGGCGGACGGCGATGACCTCGTCGGCCCTGATCAGCCGCAGCACGCGTGCGACCGTCCCACGGCACACCACCACCGTGCGATGGTGGTGGGCGGCGGCGCGTGCCAGCGCTGTCAGCGCGAGCAACTGGGCCGAGCCGGCGTCGATGAAGTCGAGCCCCGTCGCGTCGATGACCACCTCGGCCGCCACCGCCTCCAGCTGGGTCAGCACCGAGGCGAACGCCAGCCGGTTGGTGATGTCGATGTCACCCGACAGCAGCAGTCCCGGCTGCGGGCGCATGTTGACGAACCGCAGCAGCGCCTGCCCCGGCGCGATCGGGTGGATGGCCGCCGCCCGGTTGACGGCCGCGGCCGAGTAGAGCCCGCGATCGTACTGGCACACGGCCGCCAGCCACCGCTCGCCGAACAGCGCGTTGACCGCCGCCTCGAACCCCTCCCGCCCCTCTGGGTCCCGCACCCCCCAAGCCGCGTCGACCAGCGCGTAGACGCCGCGATGCCCCTGCTCCCTGGCCTGCTCGCCGGCCGCGACCAGCACGCCCAGCAGCCACGTGGCCCCGTCCGCGCCAGCGCACGCCGTGATCTCGACCCGCCCCGCGGCCTCCGCCACAGCCAGCCCCGGCACGAGCGGCGCCAGCCACTCCCGCGTCCGCTCCGGCGTGTCGGTGTGGGTGATGATCACCACTTTGGCCCGGCGGCGCAGCCCGTTCGCCGTGAACGCCCTGGTCGCGGCCATCCGCTCACGATCGCCCTGGAACGGCAGGCAGACATGATCGCCCAGGTCGGGATCGAGGACGGAACCCGCGACGTCCACCACGATCGTCCCTCCCCCTGCCGTGCGTCTGCCGGGCGTCGCACAGAAAATACTCCGCCGCGCATCATTACGTAATGCGTTCTTCGCAAAACCCTCGGTAACGCGGCGCGTCCCGGTGTACCTTTTCCGCGGGGGCCGCTAGTGGCGGAGTCATGAGGAGCATGGGCGTGGATGTGCTGGAGATGACGCGGCGCCGACATGGCGAGCTCGTGGTCGTCAGCCTCGCGGGCGAGGTCGACGCGGACAACGTGTCAAAGGTCCGCAAATGTTTCGACGAGGCGGTCGCGACACACGGGCCGCGCCTGGTCGTCGACCTGAGCAACCTGACCTTCATCGACACATCGGGGTTGGGGGTGCTGGTTCGCCAGCTTGCCGCTTTGCGGGATCGCGACGGCACCATGGCGCTGGTCGCCACGGACGGCCAAGTCCTGAGGCGCCTGCGCCGGACCAACATCGCACCGCTGTTCCCGATCTACGAGACGCTGTCGCAGGCACTCGACTAGATCCTCGGGGGCGGTGCCCGTTCACCGGGTATCCGTTCTTCCGCTCTCCTGGAGGGGTGTCCTTCGTGGGGGTTTCCGTCACGGCGGGTGGGCTTCTTCGTCGGATCTCCTGGAGGGGCGTCGGTGGCCTCTGTCACGACGGACGGTCTTCTTCTGCTGTCCCAGGGGCGGGACGTCCATCCTTAGGGGCCTCTGCCAGGACGGGCAGCTTCTTTCACTCCCTCGGAGGGGGTGTTCCTCCAAAGGGACGCCAGCCACGACGGACCGTCACAGGGATCAAGACGGTCCTGTGACCAGTGACCGGCCGCCTCCCCACGCCGGCGACGGCAGGCCGGAACTGCGGCTGTGCCACCGTCGATTCGGGGAGCGGCCGCTCCGGCTGGTTGAATGACGACATGTCCCTTGACCCCAAGATCGCCGCGCGGCTCAAGCGCAACGGCGACGGGCTGGTGCCCGCGATCGTCCAGCAGTACGACTCAGGCGAAGTGCTGATGCTCGCCTGGATGGACGATGAGGCGCTGCATCGCACCCTCACCACGGGCCGGGCCACCTACTGGTCGCGCAGCCGGGGGGCGTACTGGGTGAAGGGGGATACATCGGGGCACGTGCAGCACGTCAAGGGGGTGTCGCTCGACTGCGACGGTGACACGGTGCTGCTCAAGGTGAACCAGGTGGGGGCGGCCTGCCACACGGGCGACCACACCTGCTTCGACGCCGACACGCTTGAGGTGACGATCACACCATGACGGCCACCGGACCTGACCCGGACACCGGATCCGGGTCGGCCACCGGACCTGAGCCGAGCGCTGGAGCCGGGTCGGTCGCTCGGCCCGAGTCAGGTGCCCGGCCCGAGCCAGACGCCGCGCCCCGATCAGGCGGCCCGGAGTCCGGGTCTCGGTCGGGTGCCATGTCCCGGTCGGATGGCCGGGAGTCCGTGTCCCAGCCGGAGGCCATGCCAGAGTTGGGCGGTCGGGAGTCCGGGGCTCGGGCGGGTGACCTGTCCGGCACAGGTGGCCGGGAGAGCGCGTCTCAGCCGGAGGCCATGTCCAAGTCGCGGTCGGGTGCCGGGTCCGAGTCGGGTGGCCGGGAGCCCGAGATCCAGGCGGAGGTCGTGGCCGGGACAGGCGGGGCGGCGGACGTGTCTCAGACGGGTGACGTGTCCGAAGCCGGGGAGCAGGGCGGAGCGGGGGAGCAGGGCGGGTCTCCGGCTGAGGTAGCGGCTCGGCGGGGGCGGCGGGAGTTGACCGCTTGGCTGGTGGTGACGGCGCTCGGCTGTGTGCTGGTGCTGGTCGCCGCGGGTCGGGCGTGGGTGACGAACGTGCGCGGCGCCGGCACAGGGGCTTTGGCCGTGCCGAGCGGCGGTGACCTCAGTCCGGTTCTGACGCCCCTGGCCCTGGCCGGGCTGGCCGGGGTGGTGGCCGTGCTGGCCACCAAGGGAGCCGGTCGCCGGGTGATCGGAGTGCTACTGGCCCTGTGCGGCGTGGGCGCCGGGCTCGGCGCGTGGCAGGCGGCCGGCGGGAGCGGCGTGCTGAGCTGGCTGCGCGAGCGGAACGTCATGCGCGCGACAGGCGCGATCCAGTGGGACGTGGTGCCGCTCTGGCCCGTGGTGTGCGGCCTCGGGGCGGTGCTGATGGTCGCGGGTGGCGTCGTGGCCGTCGTACGAGGTGGCGCTTGGGCCGGTATGTCCGCCAAGTACACCCGCGAGCGTCCCGAGACCACCGGCGACCGCTCCATGTGGGACGCCCTGGACCGCGGCGACGACCCGACCTAGCCGCGCGCGACCCCTCCCCGTCGCGGGCTCATCACAAAAAGTCCACGGTCTGAACCGTTGCCGGACCGGCGCGCGTTTCGTCAATAAGCTGCCTCTGCAACGGGCCAAGAGGGGATGAGGTGCCAGTGGCATGAGCTACGGGGATCAGGGCAACAGCGGGGGTTACGGCGCACAGCCGCCCGGCGGAGGCTACGGACAGCCTCCGGGCCAGAGTCAGCCTCCGGCCTACGGGCAGCCTCCGGCCTACGGGCAGTCTCCGGGCTACGGCCAATCCCCGGGCTACGGTCAGTCTCCGGGTTACGGTCAGCAGCCCCCGAGCGGCTATTACGGCCAGCAGCCGTCCGGCGACTACGGCTACGGCCAGCAGCCGTCCGGCGAATATGCGTACGGTCAGCAGCCGCCGGGCGCCTACGGGCAACCTGGCTACGGCGCGTACGGGGCCCCGCAGAGGAACACCAGCGGCCTAGCCGTCGCCTCGCTCGTCCTGGGCATCGTCGGGCTGCTGTTCTGCGGCCTGACCAGCATCCCCGGTGCCATCGTCGGTCACATCGCCCTCAACCGCATCAAGCGCACCGGCGAAGAGGGCCAGGGCATGGCCATGGGCGGCCTGATCACCTCGTACATCACGATCGTGCTCTGGGCGATTCTCTGGCTCGTGTTCGGCGGTATTTGGCTGACCTTCGTGGGGCTCGCGACCGCCACCACGACTGGAAGCTACTGACCCGCAGGGCATCCAGTCGGTTACAAATTGTCCGCAACGTGGACGTTATTCCACGTCGATAGTGGTTTGTCGCTAGGCTGCCGCGCGCAACGCGCCACAGATTGAGGAGTCATCAGCATGAGCTACGGAAACCAGGGCGACGGCGGTTACGGCGCCCAGCCGCCCGGCGGCGGCTACGGTCAGCAGCCGCCCAGCGGAGGTGGCGGTTACGGTCAGCAGCCGCCCAGCGGAGGTGGCGGTTACGGTCAGCAGCCGCCCAGTGGCGGTGGCTATGGTCAGCAGCCGCCCAGCGGCGGCGGTGGCTACGGTCAGCAGCCCCCGAGTGGTGGTGGCGGTTACGGTCAGCAACCGCCCAGCGGGGGTGGCTATGGTCAGCAGCCCCCGAGCGGTGGCGGCTACGGCGCCCAGCCTCCCGGCTATGGCCCGCCCCCCGGTGGCGGTTACGGTCAGCCCGGCGGTTACGGCGCGCCGCAGAGCCCGCCGGACAACCACCTGGTCGCGGCCATCCTCACGACGCTGTTCTGCTGCCTTCCCTTCGGGATCGTGTCGATTGTCAAGTCGTCGCAGGTGAACTCGAAGTGGCAGGCCGGTGACTACCAGGGCGCGATGCAGTCCTCGGAAGAAGCCAAGACGTGGTGGAAGCGCGCGCTGATCTTCGGCGCGATCATCAACATCCTCATCGTCATCGGCTACATCCTGCTCTTCGTGATCGTCGCCGCGAACGCCCCGTCCGGTTACTGATGGACATCGCGAACTTCGAGCGGCGCGGCACCGACCGGCTCCGGTCCGTGCTCGCGCCGCTCGGCGTCGCCGCCGCGGCGGGGGCGGTGTTCGCGGTCGTCGGCACGATCGACCCCAACCAGCCGGGCCACTATCCGACCTGCCCGTTCCTGTGGGCCACCGGCCTCTACTGTCCGGGCTGCGGTACGTTGCGCACCATCCACGCGCTGGCCCACCTCGACCCGGTGACCGCGCTCGGCCTCAACCCGCTCGCCATGGCGATGATCCCGTTTCTGCTGTTCTGGTGGGGGCGCTGGCTGGTCCGCGCCTGGCAGGGCAAGCCCCGGCGGACGACACTCGCGCATCCAGCTTGGCTTTGGGCGTTTCTCGGCATAGTGCTGGTGTACTGGGTGGTCCGAAACCTGCCATTCGGGGCGTTTCTCGCGCCGTAGTCGGGGGCCTGTGGTGAGGTGACCACGTCGGGGCCGATACCATCGCAAGACAGGCCGGGAGCGGACGCGATGCGAACTCTCTGCCGCCCCCAACTGCCGACCGGAGGGATCCCAAGCGCGTGAGTGAGCGGACCGAAGGGCCGAGCGTCCTCGACGACATCCTCGACGGGGTGCGCGCCGACCTCGCCACCCGTCAGCAGGCCGTGTCGCTTGACGAGCTCAAGCAGCGGGCCGAGCGGGCTTCGGGGCCCAAAGACGCGCTCGCCGCGCTCGGCGGCGACCGGATCTCGGTGATCGCCGAGGTGAAGCGCTCCAGCCCGTCCAAGGGCGCGCTGGCCGCCATCGCCGACCCGGCCGCGCTGGCCGCCGACTACGAGGCGGGCGGCGCCCACGTCATCAGTGTGCTGACCGAACGGCGCAAGTTCGGCGGCAGCCTCGAAGACCTGGCCGCTGTCCGTGCCCGCGTCGACATCCCGATCCTGCGCAAGGACTTCATCCTCACCTCCTACCAGCTGTGGGAGGCCAGGGCCCACGGCGCCGACCTGGCGCTGCTGATGGTGGTCTGCCTGGAGCAGGAGGCCCTGGTGTCGCTGATCGAGCGGGCCGAGTCCATCGGGCTCACCCCGCTGGTCGAGGTGCACACCGAGGAGGAGCTGGAGCGGGCGGTAGCGGCCGGCGCCCGGATCATCGGGATCAACGCCCGCAATCTGAAGACACTCGAGGTCGACCGCGACGTGTTCGCCAAGCTGGCGCCGAAGGTCCCCGATAATGTGATCAAGATCGCGGAGTCGGGCGTGCGGGGTCCGCATGACCTGCTCGCCTACGCACGGGTCGGCGCCGACGCCGTCCTGGTGGGCGAGAGCCTGGTCACCGGCAAGGATCCACGCAAGGCCGTGGAGGCGCTGGTGACCGCCGGCGCCCACCCCGCGACGCGCCCCGACCACGGAGCAGAGGGATAGCAGTGGCAAACGACGGCACCATTCTCACCGCCGCCGACCTGGCAGGTAACGGCGCCTACGGCAACGACCCCGACGTGCACGGCAAGTTCGGCATCTTCGGTGGGCGCTACGTTCCCGAGGCGCTCATCCCGGCCCTCGACGAGGTCGCCGCGGTCTACGAGAAGGCCAAGAACGACGCCGAGTTCCTGCGCGAGTTCGATCACCTGCTGCGCACGTACGCGGGCAGGCCGACCACGCTGACCGAGGTGCCGCGCTTCGCCGAGCACGCCGGCGGCGCGCGGATCATCCTCAAGCGCGAGGACCTCACGCACACCGGCGCTCACAAGATCAACAACGTGCTCGGCCAGGCGCTGCTGACCAAGCGGCTCGGCAAGAAGCGAGTGATCGCCGAGACCGGCGCGGGCCAGCACGGCGTGGCCACCGCCACCGCGGCGGCCCTGCTCGGCCTGGAGTGCGTCATCTACATGGGCCAGGTCGACTGCGAGCGCCAGGCGCTCAACGTGGCCAGGATGAAGCTGCTCGGCGCCACGGTGGTGCCGGTGACCAACGGCTCCCAGACGCTGAAGGACGCCATCAACGAGGCGTTCCGCGACTGGGTCACCAACGTCGACACGACCCACTATCTGTTCGGCACCATCGCCGGCCCCCACCCGTTCCCCGAGATCGTGCGCGACTTCGCGCGCATCATCGGCGTCGAGGCCCGCCGCCAGATGCTGGAGCTGACCGGCCGGCTGCCCGACGCGGTCGCCGCCTGCGTCGGCGGCGGCAGCAACGCGATCGGCATCTTCCACGCCTTCATCGGTGACGAGGGCGTCCAGCTGCACGGCTACGAGGCCGCCGGCCACGGGCTGGAGAGCGGCGAGCACGCGCTCACGCTCACCGCCGGCTCCGTCGGCGTGCTGCACGGCTCGCGCACCTACGTCCTGCAGGACGAGGAGGGCCAGACGATCGAGTCGCACTCGATCTCGGCCGGTCTCGACTACCCGGGCGTCGGGCCCGAGCACGCCTGGCTCAAGGACACCGGGCGGGCGGTCTACCACGGTGTGACCGACGACGCGGCGATGGCCGCGTTCTCGCTGCTGGCCAGGACCGAGGGCATCATCCCGGCCATCGAGTCGTCACACGCCCTGGCGGGCGCGCTGGAGCTCGGTCGTGAGCTGGGTCCCGAGTCGACCATCCTGGTCAACCTCTCGGGGCGCGGCGACAAGGACATGGGCACGGCGATGAAGTACTTCAACCTCTGACGGCCCGGGGTTCGCGCCGCACCGGCTCTGGAAGATGCCCGAGCACCGCGGCCGATGGCACCATGGCAAGGACGGCGGCGATGCGGCCCCTGACCACTGAGAACGGACGATCATGACTACTCTTCAGACGGTTTTCGCCACGGCGAAGGCGGAGAACCGGGCCGCACTGGTCGGCTACCTGCCCGCGGGCTTCCCGTCCAAGGAAGGCGCCATCACCGCGGCCGCCGCCCTGGTCGAGGCCGGCTGCGACGTGATCGAGATCGGGCTGCCCTACTCCGACCCGCTGATGGACGGGCCGACCATCCAGGACGCCGTGCACCGGTCGCTGGTCAACGGCACCCGGATCGCCGACGTCCTGCGCACGGTCGAGGGAGTCGCCGCCACCGGCGCGGCGACGCTGGTCATGACGTACTGGAACCCGATCGACCGCTACGGCGCCGAGCGGTTCGCACGTGACCTGGCCGCCGCGGGCGGCGTCGGCACGATCACGCCCGACCTGACGCCGGAGGAGTCGGAGCCGTGGCGGGCGGCCTCGGCCGCGGCGGGCATCGACACGGTGTTCCTGGTGGCGCCCAGTTCCACCGAGGCGCGCATCAAGGCCGTGGTCGACTGCTGCACCGGGTTCGTCTACGCGGCCTCGCTGATGGGCGTCACGGGCGCCAGGGAGACCGTCAACGTGGCGGCCGAGGACCTGGTCAAGCGCACCCGCGCGCACACCGCGCTGCCCGTGTGCGTGGGACTGGGCGTCGGCACCGGCAAGCAGGCGGCCGAGGTGGCCGGCTACGCCGACGGCGTCATCGTGGGCTCGGCGTTCATCCGCCGGATGCTCGACGCGCCCGACGAGGCGGCCGGCCGTGAGTCGATCGGCGTGCTGGCCCGGGAGATGGCGGCGGGCGTCCGCTCCCGCGCCTAACCGTTTTCTGTCAAATACCGCGACTCGCAACTGGACAAGTGTCAGTATTTCTGGCGTCGGTCCATGGCGCGTGTTGCGGTGGCGGGTTGTTGGTATCGGGGCCCCACGCAGTACGACGCATGCCTGTGAAAGGACATATATGCGTCGGAGTCCCGTTACCCTCGTAGCCGCCGCCCTCCTGGTCTTATCGGGCGTCGCCCTGGCCGCCCCCGCACAGGCCACGCGCGTACCGGAGACTCCCGCACAAGGCACCGCGGCTTCCGCGCGAGGTGTGGAGCCCACCCCGGAACCCGACCCGGAGCCGACGCCCACCTACGAGCTGTCCTCGCCCGACCAGCCGACCACCGGCCCCACGCCCCCGACCCCCACGCAGCAGAACCTGGCCCCCGAGCCCACCACTGTGGCCGAGCCCGTCAGGATCTCCTCCGGGCAGCTGACCGTCGACCTCGACCCGGCCTTCCCGAGGATCCTGCGCTACACCGACAAGGCGAGCGGCGCCGTACTCGACGGCAGCACCGCCGTGCCCGGCGTGGTGCTGAACGGCACACCGTACGAGGCCACGGTCGCGCTGCGCGGCACCGACGGCGCGTCCGCCCGCTACCGGCTGACCTTCGAGGCGGGCGTCACGCTGGACGCCAGCATCCGCGTCAAGGACCGGGTGACGACCTTCGCGATCGACGCGGTCTCCGACACCGAGGCGTTCCGGGTCAACACCATCGACCTGCCAGGACACGATCTGGTGTCGGTGAGCAGTGACCAGCCGGGCGCCGCGACCGCGTTCACCAGGCTCGACCCCAACTCCACCCGTACGGCCGACGTCTTCTCCGCCGTCACTCCGGGGACGGCGCCCGACGCCGCCCCGATCGGCGCCTCGTACGCCATCGTCAACACCGGCGCCCTGGCCGCCGCGGTCGAGTCGAACTCCACCTACGACCGCCCCTCAGGCGTCACCGACAAGGACGCGGCCCGCTTCTGGCACCAGGCCAGGCAGGAGGACGGCGGCCGGATCAGGGTCGGCGTGTGGAGCGGTCAGTGGACCTACCGGGGCACCGGAGCGCCCTTCACCGAGGACCTGCCGTGGGCCAAGGTCGTGGTCACCCCCGACGCCAACGGCGACGGCGGCCTCGACTGGCAGGACGGCGCCGTCGCGTTCAGGAGCATCGGCGTCAAGGCGCCCGGCGCGGACCGGACCAAGGACCGGGTGATCGCGCACATCCCGTTCAACTTCTCCAGCCAGGCCACCCACCCGTTCCTGCGCACCCTCGACGACGTCAAGCGGATCTCGCTGGCCACCGACGGCCTGGGCCAGCTGGCCCTGCTCAAGGGGTACCAGTCGGAGGGCCACGACTCGGCCCACCCCGACTACGGCGGCGACTACAACAAGCGCGCCGGCGGCCTGGCCGACCTCAACACGCTGCTCAAAACCGGCAAGGACTGGAACGCGACGTTCGGCGTGCACGTCAACGCCACCGAGTCCTACCCCGAGGCGAAGAGCTTCAGCGAGCAGCTCGTCAACAAGGACACCAAGGGCTGGAACTGGCTCGACCAGTCGTACCTGATCGACCAGCGCGGCGACCTGACCAGAGGAACCCTCGCCAAGCGGCTCCAGCGCCTGCGCGCCGAGACCGACAGGAACCTGGCCCTCCTGTACGTGGACGTCTACCGCCCGCACGGCTGGGTGGCCGACCGCCTGCTCACCGAGCTGCGCGGGCAGGGCTGGCAGGTGGCCACCGAATGGTCCGACAAGCTGGAGCGCTCGTCGCTGTGGTCGCACTGGGCCAACGACCTCAACTACGGCGGAGCCACCAACAAGGGCCTGAACTCGCAGATCATCCGGTTCATCCGCAACGGCGAGAAGGACGTCTGGAACGCCCACCCCATCCTGGGCAACGCCCGCATCGTCGAGTTCGAGGGCTGGACCGCGCAGAACGACTTCACCGCCTTCTACCGCAACATCTGGGAACACAACCTGCCGGCCAAGTTCCTGCAGCACTACCAGATCACCGACTGGAACCCCGACGAAATCGCCTTCACCGGAGGCGTACGCGGCAAGGTGGTGGACGGCCGGCGCCAGCTGTTCGCAGGCGGTCACAAGGTGCTCGACGGCACGACGTACCTGCTGCCGTGGGCGGGCAAGTTCTACCACTACAACCCGGCCGGCGGCACCACCACCTGGGACGCCGCCCGGCCGATGACCGTCTACAAGCTCACCAACCAGGGCCGGGTCCGGGTGGGCGTCGCCACTCCGGCCGATGGCAAGATCACCCTGCGGGCCGAGGCGGGTGTGCCGTACGTGCTCTACCCCGGCCGGGCGCCCGCCCAGGCAGAGCCCCGCTGGGGCGAGGGGAGCGGCGTCCGCGATCCCGGCTTCAACGGCGACGGACTGCGCGACTGGCGGGTCACCGGCCCGGTGAGCGTCCAGAAGAACGAGCGCGGCCAGCGCGTGGCCCTGCTCGGCGGCGGTCCGCAGGCCCGGCTGGAGCAGCGGCTGACCGGCCTCCAGCCCGGCCGCACCTACACCGCCTCGGCGTTCGTCGAGGTCGAACCCGGACAGGCCAGGCAGACCACGCTGGAGGCCGGTGGCCGGAAGGCGACGATCCAGCGCTCGACCGCCAAGAACTACATCGCCTCCGACGAGAAGCACGACACCTACTTCCAGCGCGTCAAGGTCGCCTTCACCGCGCCGCGCGACTCCGTCACGCTGCGGATCACGGCCGCCGCCGGCGCGGCGACGGTGCGGGTGGACGATGTACGGCTCATCCGGAGCGATCCGGCGGGTGGGACCGAGACGTTCGAGTCCGCCGAGCCGGGGTGGGGCCCGTTCGTCAAGGGTGACGCCGGTGGCGCGTTCGACGCGCGTACGCATCTGTCGGAGCGGCACGAGCCGTACACGCAGGCCGGCTGGAACGGCAAGACCGTAGACGACGTGATCAGCGGCGACTGGTCGCTCAAGGCGCACGAGGAGCGGCAGGGGCTGGTCTACCGGACCGTGCCGCAGACCGTGCGGTTCGAGCCGGGACACGCCTACGAGGTGTCCTTCGGCTACCAGAGCGCCCTGGCGGACGCCTACGCCTGGGTGACCGGCTACGACAAGGGCACCTCCAGCGTGGAGACCCGGCGGACGCCGGTGCCGGAGCGGCGGAGCACGGGCAGGTTCGCCGAGCGGGTGGTCGCGGGCTGCGGCGACGTCTGGGTCGGGCTCCGCTCGCTGCTGCCCGAGCAGGCCGGGGCCGATTTCGTCCTCGACGACTTCGCCGTCAAGGACCTGGGGGAGGACCCCGAGGCCCAGGCGTGCGCGTCGCTGGACGTGGTGCCCGCGACGCCCGCGTTCGAGCAGGGCGCGGCCTCCGAGGTCACCACCACGTTCGTCAACCTGGAGGACGTGGCGGCCCAGGACGTCAAGGTGACGCTGACCGTACCCGAGGGCTGGACCGCCACCGGGGCCGGCGCTGTGAAGTCCGGCGCTGTGAAGTCCGGCTCAGTGGAGACCGGCACTGTGGAGTCCCGCACCGTGGAGCCTGGCGGCAAGCTGGTGACCACCTGGAAGGTGACACCTCCTGCGGACGCGCCCTATGACACCTACGAGCTGAAGGCCGACGCCGCCTACACCGCGGCGGGAGCCGCCAAGTCGATCGGCGCGGTGACGACCGTACGGACGCTGCCGCCGCCACCCACGGCGGAGGCTTGGGCGAGCGACCTGGAGTGGGTCAGCGCGGCCAACGGCTGGGGGCCGGTCGAGCGTGACCGGTCCAACGGCGATCTCGGCGCGGCCGACGGCACGCCGATCGTGATCGGCGGCCAGACGTTCACCAAGGGGCTGGGCACGCACGCGCCCGCCGACGTCCGTTTCTACCTCGGCGGCCGGTGTACGGCCTTCACAGCCTCCGTCGGCGTGGACGACGTCCAGGCCACCAGGGGGTCCGTGGAGTACAGCGTGGTCGTCGACGGGGCGGTCAAGGCACACAGCCCGGTGCTGCGGGCCGCCGATCCGGCCTACGAGCTGACCGCCGACCTCACCGGGGCCCGGTACGTGGACCTCGTGGCGGGCGACGGCGGCGACGGCAACGGCAACGACCACGCGGACTGGGGCGCCGCCAAGTTCGCCTGCGGCTAGCGGTCTGACGAGTTCGTCGGCGGTCTCTGCGGTCAGCGGCGTGTCGGGTTCGTCGGCGGGTAGGGGTCGGTCAGGTTCGTCTGGGGCCTCTGCGGCTTTTGCCGTTAGCGGTCGGTCGGGTTCGTTCGCGGTTGGCGGGCGGTGAGTCGTGGTCGCTCGCCGCGACGCCGTGAGCAGCGCGTACGGCCCGTGCGCGGGAAAACCCTCTTAACCGAGTCTTATCCCGGGCGTGGTCAGATGGGTTCCCGATACTGTGCGCTTTCCAGCGCAGAGAAAGAGGAGCCCTATCCGTGGTCGCGTCGAAACAGTCACTTAACGCTCGGACGGCGGTACTCTGGGTGACGACCGTTGCCCGGCTGGTCCTGGGCGGGGTGCTGATCGTGGCCGGGTGGCTGAAGATCGGCAACCCGTCCGACTCCGTCGTGGCGGTCAAGGCTTACGAGCTGCTGCCCGACTCGCTCGCCACGACCGTGGGCTACGGCCTGCCGATCCTGGAGATCGTGGTCGGGGTGCTGCTGGTCGTCGGGCTGCTGACCAGGGTGGCCGGGGTGATCGGTGGGCTGCTCATGTTCGCCTTCGTCTTCGGCATCGCCTGGGCGTGGGCGCACGGCCTGCGGATCGACTGCGGCTGCTTCGGGGGCGGCGGACAGCTCGGGGCGGGGGAGCAGCCGGCCTACCTGCTCGACATTCTGCGCGACTTCGGTCTCGTGGTGCTCGGCGCCTGGATCGTGCGCTTCCCACCGGGACGTTTCGCGCTCGACTCGGCGCTCGGGTTGGCGGGCGGCGAGCGCGTACACGATGAACAAGAGGGGATCGACCAATGAGCAAGGGGGACCGTGCGAAGTCCGCGCGGGAGAAGATCAAGGCGCAGCAGGCCGCCGACCGCGTGCGGGAGCGGCGCAGAAAAGCCGTCACCTACGTGACCGTGAGCGTGGTCGCGGTGGCGGCGGTCGGGCTCGGCGTCTGGTACGCCGCCAGCACCTCGCAGGCGGAGCAGGCCGGCGGCCAGCTTCCGCCGACCACGGTGAACCCCGACGGTTCGGTCACCATGGCCCAGAGCGGTGTCACCAAGCCCGTCGTCGACATCTTCGAGGACTTCCAGTGTCCCGCCTGCAAGCAGATGGAAGAGGTGAGCGGCAGCACGTTCAGGAACCTCGCGGCCGAGGGCAAGGCCAAGGTCGTCTACCACCCCATCACGATCTTCAGTACCGATCCGACGAAGTCCAACTCCCTGCGGGCCGGTGCCGCCGCCCGCTGCCTGAGCGACGGCAAGCAATGGATCGCCTTCCACGACCTGCTCTACAAGAACCAGCCCAGTGAGACGGTCGAGGGCTTCAAGACCGACCAGATGGTGGACTGGGCCAAGCAGGCCGGGGCCACGGGGGCGGGCATCGACACCTGCATCACCGGCCAGAAGAACGTGCAGGCCCAGCTCGACTACAGCGCCAAGGTCATGAAGGAGCAGAAGCTGGGCGGCACGCCGACCGTCAAGCTCAACGGTACGGCCCTGGACAACAAGGTCGTCTTCGCGCCAAAGGATCTTCGCGATGCGGTCACGAAGGCGGCCAAGTAGTCCCGCTTCCGCTACCCTCACCTGACATGCCCCTTGCCTCGATTCCCAGCCCTTCTCAAGGGGTCTGGTATCTCGGATTCGTGCCGATCCGGGCCTATGCCCTGTGCATCGTGCTCGGCGTCATCTTCGCCGTCTGGCTGAGCGAGCGCCGCTGGCGCGCCCGCGGCGGCCAGGCGGGCACGATCATCGACATCTCCGTCCCCGCGGTGATCTTCGGCCTCATCGGCGGACGCCTCTACCACGTCATCACCGACTGGCAGACCTACTTCGGCGACCGCGCGATCAAGAAGCCCTACCAGGCCCTGTTCATCTGGGAAGGCGGGCTGGGCATCTGGGGCGCGGTCGCGCTCGGCGGCGTCGGCGTCTGGCTGGCCTGCCGGAGGCGCGGCCTGTCCCTCAGCGCGGTGGCCGACACGGTGGCGCCCGGCATCATCTTCGCTCAGGCGATCGGCCGCTGGGGCAACTGGTTCAACCAGGAGCTGTACGGCGGGCCGACCACGCTGCCGTGGGGGCTGGAGATCGACCAGCTGCACGGGGGCGAGCCGGGGGTGCTCTACCACCCGACGTTCCTGTACGAGTCGATCTGGGATGTCCTGCTGGGCTTCGCCCTGCTCTGGGCGGGCAAGCGGTTCGCGCTGCACCATGGGCGGCTGTTCGCCCTCTATGTCGCCGGCTACACGCTGGGGCGGTTCTGGATCGAGGGGCTGCGGATCGACCCCGTCGGCGGGGTGGACCACGCGGTGACGCTCCTGGGACTTCGGCTGAACCAGTGGACGTCGATCGTGGTGTTCATCGGGGCGCTGGCCTACTTCTGGCTGACCCGCAACAAGGACAGCGAGGAGTTCATCCTCCCGGCCGACGTGCGGGCGGCCGCTGCGAGCGGCCCGGATCCGGCTCACGGGGTCGACCAGGCCGACTCGGCGGGCGACGCCGCTGCTGATTCAGAGGCCGCTTCAGAGGCCGCTTCAGAGGCCGGGGAAGCGGACAAGGCGCCGGATGACACCCCGGATCCTGAGGTCGTACGTGCGGATGCTCCGGACCCCGCGGCGGTCGCTGAGGACGTCGCGCCGAAGGAGGAGCCCGTACGCGAGGAGTCGGTACGCGAGGAGTCCGTACCTGAGGAGTCCGCCAGCGAGGGCGACGCCAGCGAGGGCGACGCCAGCGAGGGCGACGCGACCGCGAAGCAGGGAGAGACCCCCGAGGTCGTTCAGCAGGAGAAGAACTCCAGATGAGCGGGGGCGCGGAGCAGCACCACCAGCACCGTGACGTCACCGGCGGCTGGCTGCGGCCGTCGGTGTTCGGCGCGATGGACGGCCTGGTGTCCAACTTCGCGCTCATCGCCGGTGTCGCGGGCGGCACCGGCGACACCAAGGTCATCGCCCTGGCGGGCATCGCGGGCCTGGCGGCGGGTGCCTTCTCGATGGCCGGTGGCGAATACGTCTCGGTGGCCAGCCAGCGCGAGCTGGCCCTGGCCGAGATCGCCGTCGAGCGCCGTGAGCTCGAACGCCACCCCGAGGCCGAGCAGGAAGAGCTCGCCCAGGTATTCATCGCCAGAGGCGTGGCGCCGGACCTGGCCGCCGAGGTGGCCAGGCAGATCTCCGAGAACCCCGCCGAGGCCCTGGAGGTCCACACCCAGAGCGAGCTCGGCGTCGACCTGCACGACCTGCCCTCGCCCAAGGTGGCCGCGGGCTCGTCGTTCCTGTCCTTCAGCGTGGGCGCGCTCCTGCCGCTCCTGCCGTACCTGATCGGCGTGACGAGCCTGTGGGTGTCGGCGGTCATCTCGTGCCTGGCGCTGTTCGGGGCGGGGGCGCTGGTCTCCACGGTGACCGCGCGTTCCTGGCTGTACTCCGGGCTGCGGCAGCTGATCGTCGGCGTGGTGGCGGCCGGGCTCACATTCGGGCTGGGCAACCTGATCGGGGCGGGTGGGCTGTGATGGCCTCCAGAACGGCGACCCGCAAGCGGCGGCGCCCCGCGCGCTCCGACTGGCAGTTCCCCCTGCTCACCGACCTGGGGATGGACCCCAAGAAGCAGAAGCTCCTGGTGATCATCGTGTCGGCGGTGGGGGTGCTGGCCGCGGCGTTCGCCCTGGTCGCCTTCGTCAACTCGCTGGGCCAGTACACCCCCGAACAGCGCCGCGGCGCCGCCATCGTGCAGGCCGACGCGGCGCTGCCGGAGACCTACCACAGCTGGGCCTCGCCCAAGCTGTTCGATCCGATCGCCGACCGGGCCAAGGACCGTACGCCGCTCACCGAGAAGGAGGTCTTCGGGCAGAAGACGCTCACCGGTGAGAAGAAACTCACTCTCAAGCTGGCCGGCAGCAAGCTCGACACCGACTGCTCGGCCGCCGTCTGGGGCCCCGAACTCCTCGACCTGGTCGCCGGCGCCGAGTGCAGCCAGGCGGCCCGTGGTGTCTACACCACCCCGGACGGCCGCTACGTGGGCCAGTACACCCTGCTCAACCTGCGCGACGGCAAGGCCGCCAGTGAGCTGGTCGAATCGCTCAAGACGCTCTACCGGGGCGGCTGGACGAGCCCGGTCGGCTCCGGCAAGACCGCCTTCCCGCCGGGAGCTCACACCGAGGGAGGGGGCTACGCCTTGGGCCACTACGTCGGGCTGGTCTGGATCGGCCGGGCCGACGGCGCCGCCCCGACGCCCAAGGACGACTTCGTCTCGCTCTCGCTGACGCTCCGAGGGGCCGAGAAGTCCGTCTACCGCCGGGTCGTCTCGGTCACCGGGCCGGCGTCATGATGCGCGCCCGCGTCATGATCCCGCTGGGCATCGCCCTGGTGGCGGTGCTCGCCGTCGCGGGCTGGCTGTTGTTCCTTCGGCCCGAGGCCCGGCCGTCCGCCTTCCGGGGCGAGCCGACCTCGGCGCTCTACTCCCTCATCGACTCCCGGCAGCGCGACGCGGCTCCGCTGACCGTGGACGAGGTGTTCGCCCCCGCCACGGCGACGCTCGGCGGGTTGCGTCGCGTCTCGGCCGAGCAGCTCGCGGACTGCGACGACGCCCTTTGGGGCGTCTCGGCGGCGGGCTGCACGCAGGCGCTGCGGGCCACGTACACGGGCGACTTGGGGGCGGGGCAGTTCGTCATCTTCAACCTCACCGACGGGCGGGCGGCCGACGCGCTGGTGAAGGCGCTGGCCAAGGACGGGTTCGTCCGGCAGATGGTCCCCTTCGACGCCGTACGCAGCCGCGCGCAGGCCAGGGCGCTCGGCCATTACGTCACCGTCGCGTGGGTGGGGCCGGTGCGGCCAGGGGAAACGGGGGACCTGGTGTCGCAGCTCGTGGCCCTCGACGGGCTCGGGCACATCATCCAGAAGCGCGTGGTCGACGCGACCTGACGCGCCCATGGGCCCGGCATCGACGGGGCCGATGGCCTCATGCGCTCGCGGGCCCAGCGCACGTAGGCCCGGCGTTCACGGGCTCCAGCGTCGGTGGGGCCGGCGTCCGCGGCCGTGGTCAGGTGGTTTTGGACAAGGCCGTGACCGTGGCGGAGACCGTGGTGGGGAGGTCGGCGAGGCGGTGGAGGGGCGTCTCCAGCGGGGTGACGGCCTCGGCCCAGGGCGCCGCCTGCCGGATGAGGGCGCGGGCGTCGTTCTTGGTGAGGGTGCTGCCCTGTGAGCGGGCCACCGCGATGAGCCCCTCGCGCCAGGTGTTGGCCAGTTTGCCGTGCCCGTTGTCGAGGATCCGCCGCAGCACCCCGGCCTCGTCGCCGATCGGCTGCGGGAGTCGTACGGCGTCCAGGACGCCGCCGTCGGACGTCAGCTCGTAGACGGACCCAAGGACGTCCGGGAGAGGGGCCGGCGCGGACAGCAGGACCCGCACGTGGGCGGCTCGCGTGGCCAGCAGGAGGCGCGGGAGCGCGGCCTCCAGGCCGGCGGGCAGTGCGATCGCCACCCGCTCCACGGCGGCGGCGTAGGGCTTGGCCAGCCATGTGGACAGTTTCACCCGGGGCTGCGACAGCTCCTTCGGCCACTCACCCACCAGCAGGTCAGCGTCGGCCGCCGAGGAGCTGTCGGCCGCCGAGGAGCCGGTGGACTCGATCGACTGGGGGCCCTGGGTGTAGATGGCGGTGGTCAGGCGGTCGAGGCGGGCGGTGACGGCGGGACGGGTCTTGGTGGTGGGCCGCAGGACGTAGAGGTCGGCGGCGGAGCCGATGGCTTCCGCCCCGAAATATCTGTTGAAATCTGGGTAAATAGCGTCATATGCGAGGTTGAGGGCGGAGAGGGAGTTCTGCACCTTCAGGGCGAGCATCGGAGTACGCTCGCTCGCCCCGTACGCCAGCAGCACCCGCCCATCGTCCTTGAGCCCCTCGATCGCGCGCGCCACGAACAGCCCGACGCCCTCCGGTGTGTACGGCGGGTCGGTGACGGCCAGGTCGTGGTCACGGGCCGACGGCGGCAGCGACAGCCGCAGATCGGCCCACCGGGTCCGTACGCCGAGATCCTGGGCGTCCAGATAGGCCAGAATGCGCTCGTCCACGTCGACCACCGTGACCTCGGCCTCGGGGTGGACCAGTTTGACGGCCAGCGAGGTGAGGTCGTGGTCGCCCACGAACAGCAGCTTCGCGCCCCGCAGCCAGAACCGGGCGCCGAGCAGCAGCGCTCTGCGCAGCACGGTGTCGGGGGTGGCGGCCACGTGGTCCAGCGCGTGGCGGGAGCGCGGCGCCTCGTCGATGAGGCGGCGCAGGCGGTCGAGCACATGTGTGTAGTGGGGGAGCAGATAGGCGACCGGGTCGGCCGGGGGCGGGGCCACGGCCAGCAGGTCCTGGAAATCGGGCGAATGCGTGAGAGGCACCCGGAACCTGTCGCCGGAGTGCTCCAGCGGGACCTCGCGCAGCAGCGCCTCGATCGTCCGGCGGGCCGTTGCCGCCTCCCTGACCAGGTCGGACAGGGTCCACCACTGGCCGTCGCAGAGGAGGGTCAGGGCGTGCCTGAGCCTTCTGCCGTCGACTCCGGCCTCGTCGAGCAGGCGTTCCACCCCGTCACGGTCCATGGTCCAACCCTATCGAGGGAATTCCGGGCCTCCAGTCCGGTGTTTGGGACATAGCAGCTCGTATGTCGGGATTGTCGCCAATGTTCGCGATGTGGACCAGGCGGGAACTATTCCGGCAGGGTGTTGTAACCTCTACGCACACGCAGCAGGGCCAACGTCGTCCCCGCCTGTAGAGCAGTTCTTGACAGACGATGACGACGGGAGGGATTCAATGCCTGCTGCCCACCTCGGGTTCCCCGAGCCCCAGGGCCTCTACCACCCCGCCAACGAGCATGATGCCTGCGGAGTCGCCATGGTGGCCGACGTCGCCGGGCGCCGCGGGCACGGGATCGTGGTGAAGGCGCTGACGGCGCTGTGCAATCTCGATCACCGGGGGGCCAAGGGTAGCGAGCCTGACACAGGCGACGGAGCCGGGATCCTCACCCAGATCCCGGACACTTTCTTCCGTACGAACGTGAGTTTCGCGCTGCCCGAGCCCGGCCACTACGCCGTCGGCATGGCCTTCCTGCCGTTCGACGGTGAGGCGCGCGACATCGCCTTCCGCATGATCGAGGAGATCGCCGCCGAGGAAGGCCTGAACGTCCTGGGCTGGCGCGAGGTGCCGGTCGACCGGGCGCTGCCCGGACCGAGCGCCAGAGCCGTCATGCCGCACTTCACGCAGCTGTTCGTGGCCAGCCCCAACGGAGAGTCGGGGCTGGAGCTGGACCGGCTGGCGTTCTGCCTGCGCAAGCGGGCCGAGCACGAGGTGGATGTCTACTTCCCCTCGCTGAGCGCCCGTACGATCGTGTACAAGGGCATGCTCACCCCCGACCAGGTCGAGCCGTTCTTCCCCGACCTGTCGGACGAGCGCTACGAGAGCGCGATCGCGCTGGTGCACTCGCGCTTCTCCACCAACACCTTCCCGAGCTGGCCGCTGGCCCACCCCTACCGTTACATCGCCCACAACGGCGAGATCAACACGGTCAAGGGCAACCGCAACTGGATGCGGGCCCGCGAGGCGATGCTCGAATCCGCCCAGATCCCGGGCGACATGTCGCGACTTTTCCCGATCTGCGATCCAGATGGCAGCGACACCGCATCCTTCGACGAGGCTCTGGAGCTGCTCCACATCGGCGGTCGGAGCCTGCCCCACGCCGTCCTGATGATGATCCCCGAGGCGTGGGAGAACCACACCGAGATGGACCCCGCGCGGCGGGCCTTCTACGAGTTCCACTCCTCGATGATGGAGGCGTGGGACGGCCCCGCGTCGATCACCTTCACCGACGGCACGCTGGCCGGAGCCGTGCTCGACCGCAACGGCCTGCGCCCGGGCCGGTTCTGGGTGACCGCCGACGGGCTGGTCGTGCTGGCCTCCGAGGCGGGCGTGCTCGACTTCAAGCCCGAAGACGTGGTGCGCAAGGGCCGCCTGCAGCCCGGCCGGATGTTCCTCATCGACACCGCCCGCGGCAAGATCATCGAGGACGACGAGATCAAGGCCGAGCTCGCGGCCGCGCTGCCGTACGAGGACTGGCTGCACGCCGGACTGGTCCGCTTCGAGGAGCTGCCGGCCCGGCAGCGGGAGATCCCCACGCACGAGGCGCTCGTCAAGCGGCAGCAGACCTTCGGTTACACCGGGGAAGAGCTGCGGATCATCCTGTCGCCGATGGCCAAGAACGGTGCCGAGCCGATCGGCTCCATGGGCACCGACACGCCTGTCGCGGTGCTCAGCGAGAAGCCCAGGCTGCTGTTCGACTACTTCACCCAGCTGTTCGCGCAGGTCACGAACCCGCCGCTGGACGCCATCCGCGAGGAGCTGGTGACCTCGCTGGCCAGCGTGCTCGGACCGGAGGGCAACCTGCTCGACCCCGGGCCCTCGTCGTGCCGCCAGCTGGTCCTGCCGTACCCGGTGATCGACAACGACGAGATCGCCAAGATCATCCACATCAACGACGAGCACGACCTGCCCGGCTTCCACCCGCACGTGATCTCCGGCCTCTACGAGGTGTCGGGCGGTGGCGCGGCGCTGCTGCACCGCCTGGAGGAGATCCGCGCCGAGGCGTCGCAGGCGATCGCCAACGGCGCGCGCATCATCGTGCTGTCGGACCGCGGCTCGTCCGACACGCTGGCGCCGATCCCGGCGCTCCTGCTGACCGGGGCGGTCCACCACCACCTGATCCAGGAGAAGACCCGCACCAAGATCGGCCTCGTCGTCGAGACCGGTGAGGCGCGGGAGTGCCACCACATGGCGCTGCTCATCGGCTACGGCGCGGGCGCGGTCAACCCGTACCTGGCCATCGAGACCGTCGAGGACCTGGTCGACACCGGTGCGCTCCAGATCGACAAGCACAAGGCCGTACGGAACCTGATCAAGGCCTACGGCAAGGGCGTCATCAAGGTGATGTCGAAGATGGGCGTCTCCACCGTCGCCTCCTACACCGGCGCGCAGATCTTCGAGGCGCTCGGCCTGAGCCAGGAGGTCATCGACGCTTGCTTCACCGGCACCACCTCGCGGCTCGGCGGCGTCGGCTTCGACGTGCTGGCCGAAGAGGCCGCCCGCAGGCACGCGCACGCCTACCCGAGGGTCGCGAACGCGCACCGCGGGCTCCAGATCGGCGGCGAGTACCAGTGGCGGCGCGAGGGCGAGCCGCACCTGTTCAACCCCGAGACGGTCTTCAAGCTGCAGCATGCCACCCGCACGCGCCGCTACGAGATCTTCAAGGAGTACACCGGCATGGTGGACTCCCAGGCCGAGCGGCTCATGACGCTGCGCGGGCTGTTCAAGCTGAAGGCGGGCCGGACCCCGATCTCGATCGACGAGGTGGAGCCGGTCTCCGAGATCGTCAAGCGGTTCTCCACCGGCGCGATGTCGTACGGCTCGATCTCGATGGAGGCGCACGAGACGCTCGCCATCGCGATGAACCAGCTGGGCGGCAAGTCCAACACCGGCGAGGGCGGCGAGGACCCGGAGCGCCTGTACGACGCGACGCGGCGCAGCGCCATCAAGCAGGTGGCGTCGGGCCGGTTCGGCGTGACGAGCGAATACCTGGTCAACGCGGCGGACCTGCAGATCAAGATGGCCCAGGGCGCCAAGCCCGGTGAGGGCGGCCAGCTGCCCGGCCACAAGGTCTACCCGTGGATCGCCAAGACCCGGCACTCCACGCCCGGCGTCGGCCTCATCTCGCCGCCGCCGCACCACGACATCTACTCGATCGAGGACCTCGCCCAGCTCATCCACGACCTGAAGAACTCCAACCCCGAGTCGCGCGTGCACGTCAAGCTCGTGGCCGAGGTCGGGGTCGGCACGGTCGCGGCGGGCGTGTCCAAGGCGCACGCCGACGTGGTGCTCATCTCCGGGCACGACGGCGGCACCGGCGCCTCACCGCTCACCTCGCTCAAGCACGCGGGCGCGCCGTGGGAGCTCGGCCTGGCCGAGACGCAGCAGACGCTGCTGCTCAACGGGCTGCGCGACCGCATCGTGGTGCAGGTGGACGGCCAGCTCAAGACCGGCCGCGACGTGGTCATCGCCGCGCTGCTCGGCGCGGAGGAGTACGGCTTCGCCACCGCTCCGCTGGTCGTGTCCGGCTGCGTGATGATGCGGGTCTGCCACCTCGACACCTGCCCGGTGGGCGTGGCCACGCAGAACCCCGAGCTGCGCAAGCGCTTCACCGGCAAGCCCGAGTTCGTGGTGAACTTCTTCGAGTTCATCGCCGAGGAGATCCGCGAATACCTCGCCGAGCTGGGCTTCCGCTCGCTCGAAGAGGCGATCGGGCACGTCGAGCTGCTCGACATGACGGCCGCCCAGAACCACTGGAAGGCCAACGGCCTCGACCTGTCGCCGATCCTGCACCAGCCGGAGCTGCCCGCGGGGACCCCGCTGCGCCGCACGGTCGAGCAGGACCACGGGCTGCAGCACGCGCTCGACAACACACTGATCCAGCTGGCCGAAGGCGCCCTGAACAACGGCACCCCGGTCACGCTGGAGCTGCCGATCCGCAACGTGAACAGGACCGTCGGCACCATGCTCGGCTACCAGGTCACCAAGCGTTACGGTGGCGCCGGCCTGCCAGAGAACACGATCGACATCAGTTTCACCGGCTCGGCGGGCAACTCCTTCGGCGCGTTCCTGCCGCGCGGCATCACGCTGCGGCTGACCGGTGACGCCAACGACTACCTGGGCAAGGGCCTGTCGGGCGGGCGCATCACGCTGCGGCCGCACGAGGAGGCACCGCTCGACGGTCACATCATCTCCGGCAACGTCGCCCTCTATGGCGCCACGTCCGGGGAGGCGTTCATCCGCGGCGTCGTCGGCGAGCGCTTCTGCGTCCGCAACTCCGGCGCCACCGCGGTCGTCGAAGGCGTCGGCGACCACGGCTGCGAGTACATGACCGGCGGCAAGGCGGTCGTCCTCGGCCCGACCGGGCGCAACTTCGCGGCCGGCATGTCCGGCGGCGTCGCCTACCTGCTCGACCTCAACCTCGGGCGGGTCAACCGCGAGATGGTCGCCATCGAGGAGCTCACCGAGGAGGACGGCGAGTTCCTGCGCGAGACGGTCGAGAAGCACTTCGCGGAGACCGGCTCCCCGGTCGCCAAGGAGCTGCTGGCCGACTGGCACGCGGCGCTCGCCCGGTTCGGCAAGATCATGCCGACCGACTACAAGCGGGTCATGGAGGCGGCCGAGGCGGCCCGCATCGAAGGCAGGGACATCGACGAGGCGGTCATGGCCGCCGCGGTCAAGGGTTAAGGGAGGCGTAACCGATGGCTGACCCCAAGGGTTTTCTCACGCACGACCGGGAGCTGCCCGCGCGCCGCCCCATCGACGTCCGCATCGGCGACTGGCGGGAGGTCTACCAGGACTTCTCCCAGGACAAGCTGACCAAGCAGGCATCACGCTGCATGGACTGCGGCATCCCGTTCTGCCACAACGGCTGCCCGCTCGGCAACCTCATCCCCGAGTGGAACGACCTGGTCCACCGCACCGACTGGCGGGAGGCGATCGAGCGGCTGCACGCCACGAACAACTTCCCGGAGTTCACCGGCAGGCTCTGCCCGGCTCCGTGCGAGGCGGCGTGCGTGCTCGGCATCAACTCCGACCCGGTGGCGATCAAGCGGGTCGAGGTCGAGATCATCGACCGCGCGTTCGCCGAGGGCTGGGTGACCCCGCAGCCCTCGCCGGTGAAGACGGGCAAGAAGGTCGCGGTCGTCGGCTCGGGTCCCGCCGGGCTGGCCGCGGCCCAGCAGCTCACCCGGGCGGGCCACGATGTGGTGGTGTTCGAGCGCGCGGACCGTATCGGCGGCCTGCTGCGTTACGGCATCCCCGAGTTCAAGATGGAAAAGCGCCACATCGAGCGGCGTCTGGACCAGATGCGGGCCGAGGGCACCGAGTTCCGCACCGGCGTGAACGTCGGTGTCGACGTCACGGCGGCCCAGCTGCGCGCGGAGTTCGACGCGGTGGTGCTGGCGGGCGGTGCCACCCTGTGGCGCGACCTGCCGGTGACCGGGCGTGAGCTCGGTGGTGTCCACCAGGCGATGGAATACCTGCCCCTGTCGAACAAGGTGCAGGAGGGCGACCTCAGTGAGCCCCCCATCTCGGCCAAGGACAAGCACGTCGTGGTCATCGGCGGCGGCGACACCGGGGCCGACTGCATCGGCACGGCGATCAGGCAGGGGGCCAAGTCGGTCACCCAGCTGGAGATCATGCCGCAGCCACCCGCCACCCGGCCCGGCAGCCAGCCGTGGCCGACGTTCCCCATCCTGTTCAAGATGGAGAGCGCGCACGAGGAGCTCGCGGAGGGCGGGGGCGAGCGGGTGTACGCGGTCTCGACGACGGAGTTCGTCGGCGACGACGCCGGAAACATCCGCGCGTTGCGGCTGGTCGAGGTCGAGGGCCCGCAGCATGGCTTCAAGGCGATCCCCGGCACGGAGCGGGAGATCCCGGCCGAGCTGGTCACGCTCTCGATGGGCTTCCTCGGCCCGGAGAAGGGCGCCCTGCTTCAGGACCTCGCTGATGTCGGTGGAGACGGGTTCTACGACGCGCGTGGGAACGTCTCCCGCGACAAGTCGTACATGTCCAAGGTCGACGGGGTCTTCGTGGCGGGCGACATGGGTCGCGGGCAGTCGCTCATCGTCTGGGCGATCGCCGAGGGCCGCGCGGCCGCCTCGGGCGTGGACCGGTTCCTGTCCGGCGACACCTCGCTGCCGTACCCGATCCTGCCCACCGCACGTCCGCTGGTCTGACGGTCTGCGACGTGTTCGCTGGTCTGACGTCCGTGATGTGTTCGCTGGCTTGGCGCCTGCGACGTGTCCGCTCGTCTGAGGCCAGCGACGCGTCTGCTCGTCAGACGCGCTGACCGTCTGTGTGTCTGACGGTTCACTCGTCTGACGGTCTTGCTGTTTCGAAACGCCCGCCCGGTCCCCCGGGCGGGCGTTTTGTTTTTTCTTTACGGCCGGCAGTGGCCGGCCCCACCCTCTGTACGGGGCTGGGCTCTGTCCAGGGGCACGCTCCTCCGGTTCCCCGGCTGGCCGCCGTGACGTGCGTACTCTTGGCCAGGGCTGCCCTTTCGCCTGACCAGGGCCGGCAATCTGATCCCGTTTTGCCCTCTAGAGTCCGAAATTTTACGACAAAGTTGCATCGAGAGACTGGGGTCGGGAAGATGCAGTTTCTGGTGTGACGCCGTGGATGGGGGAAGTATGAGGCGATTCGCCGCCGGCCTGATGGCCTTGGCTGTGGCCGGTTCGCTGGCGGCCTGCGCGACCCCTGCGGCGCCCAAAGCGGGGCCGGACCAGGAGTACCTCGTCTTCTATGCCGACGGCCGGGCAGGAGCGGCGCTCTCCGCCGTCGAGCGCGCCGGTGGCCGCCTCGTCAGCACCGACACCAAGCTCGGCTACGTCGTGGCCAAGGGCGGCGGTGACGCGTTCGTCGACACCCTCGGCGCGGACCAGGCCGTCGTCGGCGTCACGACCGACCGCGAAATCGGCTTCGCGGCCGGGCTCACACCTCTCGCCCAAGGCACGACGGCCGCGCTGGAGGCGCGGGCATTCCCTGACGCGTCGGCCCTCACGACCAGGGCGGGCGAGCCCCTCGCCCCCCGTCAGTGGGACATGAGGATGATCGGCGCCGACCGCGCCAACAAGAAGGTGCCCGGCAGCAAGAAGGTGCTCGTCGGCGTCATCGACACCGGCATCGACGGCAAGCACCCCGACATCGCCCCGAACTTCAACCGCGCCCTCAGCCGCAATTTCGTCACCGACAAGCCGAACGACGAGAACGGCGACACGCTCGACGGCCCCTGTGAGGTGTCGAGCTGCAAGGACCCGGTCGACCAGGACGACGAGGGCCACGGCACCCACGTGGCCAGCACGATCGGCTCGCCGCTGAACCACATCGGCATCGCGGGCGTGGCGCCGGGCGTGCAGCTCGTCAACATCAGGGCGGGGCAGGACTCCGGGTTCTTCTTCCTCAAGCCCAGCCTCGACGCGCTCACCTACGCCGCCGACATCGGCGTGGACGTGGTGAACATGAGCTACTACGTCGACCCGTGGCTGTTCAACTGTGCCCACAACAAGGCCGACAGCAAGAAGCAGCAGCTGCAGCAGCGCGCGATCATCACCGGTATGCAGCGGGCGCTCGACTACGCGCGCAAGAAGGGCGTCACGCTCATCTCCGCGCTCGGCAACGGCTCCAGCGACCTCGGCAAGCCCAAGGTCGACACGTCCAGTCCCGGCTACCCGCGCGGCAGCGAGAAGACCCGCAAGGTCGACAACTCCTGCATCAACGTGCCCGCCGAATCCAAGGGCGTCATCTCGGTCGCCTCGGTGGGCCCCTCCGGCCGCAAGGCCGGCTACAGCGACTACGGGATCGAGCAGGCCGACCTGGCCGCGCCCGGCGGCGACGTGACGGAGGGCAAGGGCGCCTCGACCACCAGGTCGATCCTGGCGGCCGCCCCCGAGGCTGTGCTCCGTCGTACCGGCCTGCTGGACAAGTCGGGCAAGCCGAAGACCTCCGCGGTCGTCCGTGACTGCAGCAGCAGCCCTTGCTCCTACTACCAGTATCTGGACGGCACCTCGATGGCGGCCCCGCACGCGACCGGCGTCGCCGCGATCCTGATCAGCCGCTTCGGCAAGCCCGGCAAGGGCGGGGTGGCGCTGTCTCCCGCCACCGTCGAGGAGCTCCTGTACAAGACCGCCGATCGCAAGGCGTGCCCGTCGCCCCGGACGTACAGCTACGAGAGCGACAAGCAGACCTGCGAGGGCGGCAGGTCCAAGAACGGCTTCTACGGCCGCGGCATCGTCGACGCCTGGAAGGCCGCGACCATCGCACGATGATCTCCCGGAAGGCCCCGAGTCGTCAGGCCATGACGCCCTGGAAGGCCGCGACCATCACGCCCTGGAAGGCCGCGACCATCACGCATGAGCGGCGGCGCCAGACCATGATGTCCTGGAATGGCGCTACCGTCAGAGCATGATGTATCGCCTCATCGCGGACACCGCGATGGTGATGCACTTCGCCTTCCTGGCCTACATGGCCGTGGGCGGGTATGTCGCATGGCGCTGGCGGCGCACGATCTGGGTCCATCTCGCGGTCACGACCTGGGGCCTGATCTCGCTGGCCACCGGCGTCGAATGCCCGCTCACGGTGGTGGAGGATTGGGGGCGCCGCAACGCCGGACTCCAGGGCCTCCCGCCCACCGGCTTCATCGACCACTACATCGAAGGCGTGATCTACCCCGAGGAATACGCGAACTTGGCCCGTCTGGGGGTCGCCATTCTCGTGTTGTTCTCCTACGCCGGGTACGTTCTGCGTCGTCAATGACAGCCAAGTGGTCTGTACCAATTAAGGTAGGACTCGTGACTCGTCGCGCGAAAATAGTCTGCACTCTAGGTCCCGCCACGTCCTCTCCTGAACGCCTGCGCGAGCTGATCGCCGCCGGCATGGACGTGGCCAGGTTCAACCTCAGCCATGGTGACCATGACATGCACCGTGAGGTATACGACCGGGTCAGAGAGGTGGCGGCCGACCTCGGCCGCGGTGTAGGCGTGCTCGCCGACCTGCAGGGCCCCAAGATCCGCGTCGGCAGGTTCGAGGAAGGCCCGGTCCGGCTCGGCTTCGGCGACGTCTTCACGATCACCACCGAGGACGTGCCGGGCGACCGGGAGCAGGTCTCCACCACCTACAAGGGCCTGCCGGGCGACGTACGCCCCGGTGACACCATCCTGGTCGACGACGGCCGCCTCGTCCTGGAGGCGACCAGCGTCGAGGGCGACCGCGTCATCACGCGCGTCGTCATCGGCGGCATGATCTCCGACAACAAGGGCCTCAACCTGCCGGGCATCAACGTCAGCGCGCCCGCGCTCACCGACAAGGACGAGGCCGACCTGCGCTGGGCGCTGCGCACCGGCTTCGACATGATCGCCCTGTCCTTCGTCCGCCGCCCGTCCGACGCCGACGTGGTGCGCAACATCATGGAGCAGGAGGCCGTCCGCCTCCCGCTGCTCGCCAAGATCGAGAAGCCGCAGGCGGTCGACCGCCTGCCCGAGATCGTCGAGGCGTTCGACGGCATCATGGTCGCCCGTGGTGACCTCGGCGTCGAGCTGCCCCTGGAGCAGGTGCCGATCGTTCAGCGGCGCATCATCGAGCTCTGCCGCGAGAAGGCCCGCCCGGTCATCGTCGCCACCCAGATGCTCGACTCGATGATGAGCGCGCCCCGCCCCACCCGCGCCGAGGCGTCCGACGTCGCCTACGCGGTCATGGACGGCGCCGACGCGGTCATGCTCTCGGGCGAGACCTCGGTGGGCAACTATCCCATCGAGTCGGTCTCCACCATGGACCGCATCGCGCGCGCCGCGGAGGAGCACTCGCTGCACGCCACCCACTCCCTGGAGCGCCTGCCGGAGACGACGGGCGGCGCCATCGCCCGCGCCGCCGCCGAGGTCGGCGCGATCGTCGGCGCGAAGGCGCTGATCGCGTTCACCATGTCGGGCGAGACGGCCCGCCGCCTGGCCCGCTACCGCTCGCCGATCCCGCTGCTGGCCTTCACCTCGGCCCCGCACGTGCGGGGGCAGCTGTCGCTGACGTGGGGCGTGGAGACGTTCCACGTGCCGTTCGTCCACCACACGGACGACATGGTGCGCCAGGTGGAGGCGTCACTGCTGACGCTGGGCCGCCTGGAGAAGGGCGACAAGGTGGTCATCGTGGCCGGCTCGCCTCCCGGCACCCCGGGCTCCACCAACGCCCTCCGCGTCCACACCATCGGCTCCGCGGTCTCCCACAGCTAATTTCCGGCAAAACCTTCTTTAGGATTTTTTTACGGCAAGCACGGGAGGACCCACCCTGGACGGCCCGCTGACGGCCCTCCAGGGGAACGCTCCTCCGCTTCCCCGGCTCGCCGCCGTGACGTGCGCGTTCTTGACCGTCTCCGTGGGCAGTGCGGCGCAGGTGGGTGGTGGGTCACGGTTGGTGGGCGGAGCGCAGCCAAGGGTGTGTGCCCGCCACGGTGGGCATGTCCGCCACGCTGCCAAGGGCGGGCGTGCCCGCGATAATGCCCAGGTCTGTGGCCCTGCGCACCATGACGGCCAGGTCTGTTGGCGTCTTCGTTATGGCGCCTAGGTCTGCCTGCCGGAGGGCCTGGACGGGATCTCCTGGCTGTGTGGTGGACAGGACCGCGGCCTCGGTCCGGCCACACGGAAGCCACGGCCCACCATGCGCACGTCACGGCGCTCAGCCGGCTCCACCCCAGGAGCGTGTCCCTGGACGGGCGCCGGCCCCGTGTGGCGGGTGGCGCCCACCGGGCCGGCCGTAACAGATCTTGGGCTTGTGGATCTCGGAGGGTCAGTTGGCGTGGAGCGAGGCGTTGAGCTCGACAGGGCCGCCCGCGCGGGGGGCGGCTTCCACGGCGCCGGTTTGGGAGTTGCGGCGGAACAGGAGGCCGTTCGTACCGGACAGTGACTTGGCCTTGACGACGCGGCCGTCCGGGAGGGCGACCTTGGTGCCGGCCGTCACGTAGAGGCCCGCCTCCACCACGCAGTCGTCGCCCAGCGAGATGCCGATGCCGGCGTTCGCGCCCAGCAGGCAGCGTTCGCCGATGGAGATGACCTCCTTGCCGCCGCCCGAGAGCGTACCCATGATCGAGGAGCCGCCGCCCACATCGGAGCCGTCGCCGACGATCACGCCCGCCGAGACGCGGCCCTCGACCATCGAGGCGCCCAGCGTGCCCGCGTTGAAGTTCACGAAGCCCTCGTGCATCACCGTGGTGCCGGTGGCCAGGTGCGCGCCGAGGCGTACCCGGTCGGCGTCGGCGATCCGGACACCCGCCGGCAGCACGTAGTCGACCATCCGCGGGAACTTGTCCACCCCATACACCGACACCGCCCCCCGGGCCCGCAACCGCAGCCGGGTCTGCTCGAACCCCTCCACCGGACACGGCCCGAAGTTGGTCCACACGACGTTCGCCAGCAAGGAGAACAGGTTGTCGAGACTCAGTCCATGCGGCTGGACCAGGCGGCTGGAGAGCAGGTGCAGCCTGAGGTAGGCGTCGTGGGTGTCCGCCGGCGGCTCGGAGAGCTTGGCGATGCCGGTGCGCACGGCCACCACCTCGACGCCCCTGGCCGGGTCGGGACCCACCAGCGAGGCCAGCTCGCCGGCCTCCTCGGCGGAGAGCCGCTCGGTGCCCGTAACGGGCGGGTCGCCCAGCTGCGGAGCGGGGAACCAGGTGTCAAGTACGGTGCCGTCGGCGGCGATGGTCGCGAGCCCGATGGCGTAAGCGCCGGTCACGGTGGGATCGATAGCTGTCACTGGCACAAACTATCGTCTTCCGCTCCGACCCCAGAGCTGGGAGTCGTCCGTGTCATCACCTCGCCGGTCCACCGGACCGCATTCCACAGGTCACGCGAGCCCATGGTCGATCACCTGGTCGCCTGGCTCAGCCGCGAGCCAGCGTGCCACGTCTCCAGCCGCGACACCCGCAGGCGCGGTGTTCGCGACGATGTCTGCGGCGGTGCGGACGAAGGCGGCAAGGGCGGGGGAGCGAGTCTGCTCGGGCCAGGCCAGGACGACCGTGGTGGGGGCGGCGTCCACGACCGGTATGCAGACCAGGTCGCGCCGTACCTGCTCCTTGGCCGATTCGGGGACGACGGCGATCAGCCTGCCGAGGGCGATTAACTGCATGATCTGAGCGGCATCGCCCGCCCGCAGCCCGGCCGCGACATGTGGCTCGGACCCGCCCAGCGGCTTGGACGCGACCTGCCGTCCAGAAACCTGCGGCCCGGAGACGTGCGGCCCGGAGACGTGCGGCCCGGGGAGGTGCGGCCCGGAGACGTGCGGCCCAGAGACGTGCGGCTCGGAGGCGCCAGGATCGGGGGTGCGGGGATCAGGCCAGCGCGAGGTCGGGTCGGCGTCCAGGTCGGCGAGGTGGACGAACGGCCGTCCGGCCAGCGGGTGCCGGGCAGGTACGACGGCCACACTGCCCTCCACCAGCAGCGGCTCCGTGTCGAACCCCGTCATGTCCTCCCGAGGGTGGTGCAGGAACGCCACGTCCGCCGTACCGTCACGCAACAGCCGGGTCCGCTCCGCCACCCCGCACAGCAGCACCTCCACCGGCAGGGCGTCCGGGCGCGACTGGTAGGCGGCCAGGATGTCCGGGAGCAGCGCGCCGTCGCCGCCCGGCTTCAGGGCCACCACGAGCCGCGGCTCGGTCCGCCCCGCCCTGCGCGTACGGTGTTCGGCCGCCGCCACCGCGTCCAGGGCCTTGGCGGCCTCCCTGGCCAGTACCTCGCCCGCCGGAGTGAGCGCCACCCGGCGGCCCGAGCGGTCGAAGAGGGTCACCCCGAGCCGTCGTTCGAGCTTCTGGATCGCCCTCGACAGCGGCGGCTGCGCGATTCCCAGTCGCGCGGCCGCCCGGCCGAAGTGCAGCTCCTCGGCGACGGCGGCGAAGTAGGCCAGCTCACGCGTCTCCATACCCGCAGGGTATCGATCCTGACCCAGCTGGTGTTGGCCCGTTCACGATCGCCGGTGGTGTGCTCGGGGAATGACCACATCGACGATCGCCCTGGTGACCGGGGCGAACAAGGGCATAGGTTTCGAGGTCGCCGCGCAGCTGGCCGCCAGGGGCATGACGGTGCTGCTCGCCGCCCGCGACGCACGCAGAGGTGAGGCGGCAGCCGCCAGGCTACGCGCGAGCGCCACAGACGCGGCCGCGCCTGACTCCGCCACCATGGACCGGCCTGGCTTCGCCACTATGGACGAGTCGGACTCCGCCACCATGGACGGGCCAGCTTCCGGGGGAGCGAACGGGCCAGGATCCGGCGGAACGTACAGACCCCGGTCCGGCGGAACGTACAGTGCCAGTCCCGGCGGAACGTACAGAGCCGCTGGCGTCGACATCCATCCGATCGTCCTAGACGTCACCGACCCCGTCACCATTCAGGCGGCCGCCGCCCACCTGTCAGACCGCTACGGCCGTCTGGACGTACTCGTGAACAACGCCGGCATCTCCGGCCACCACGCAGGCGAGGCACCCAGCACCACCCGGCCCGAGCTGGTGCGACAGGTGTTCGAGACGAACGTCGTCGGCGTGCTCATGGTGACGAACGCGTTCCTGCCCCTGCTCAGGCGCGCGCCCGCCGCCCGCATCGTGAACGTCTCCAGCGGGGTGGGCTCCCTGGGCCATCACACGAACCCGGATCACCACCTGTCAGGACTTCCGGCGTCGGCGGTGTATCCGCCGTCCAAGACGGCGCTCAACGCGCTGACGGTCCAGTACGCCAAGGAGCTGCGTGAGGACGGCATCCTGGTCAACGCCGCAGCGCCCGGAGCCTGTGCCACGGACTTCACCAAGGACCTCGGGTTGCCCATCACCCGCACAGCGGCCGACGGAGCGGCCGTTATCGTCAGATTGGCCACCCTCGGCCCCGACGGGCCGACGGGCGGATTCTTCGACGATGACGGGACAGTGCCTTGGTAGACATCATTGAGCTCAACCGCCGGTCTGTGCAGGCGACCGTCGACCTGGTGGCGACCATCAAGCCGGGCGACCTGGACCGGCCGACACCGTGCGCCGGCTGGGCGGTGCGCGACCTGCTCGCCCACCAGATCGTGCAGAACCATGGCTTCGCCTTCGCCGCCTCCGGTGCGCGGTCCGATCTGGACAGGTGGGAGCCGAGTCCGGTGGGTGACGATCCAGTGGAGGAGTACGCGGCGTCGGCGCGGGCGGTGATGGACGCCTTCGCCGCGGACGGCGTACTTGATCGGGGGTTCTATCTGCCGGAGATCCGCGACGGAGGTCCCTTCCCCGCGCGGATGGCGATCGGGTTCCACTTCGTCGACTGCGTGGTCCACGACTGGGATTTCGCCAAGGCGCTGGGCGTTCCCGCGAACGTGGAGGAGGATCTGGCCGAGGCCGCGCTGCCGGTGGCCGCCAAGGTGCCCGACACACCGGAGACGCGTGGGGAGGGCAGGGCGTTCGTGGCGGGGGTGCCGGCGGCGGACGACGCCCCGGCTCTGGACCGGGTGGTGGCGCTACTCGGCCGCTCGCCGGGCTGGTCGGCGAGCTGAAGCGGTAGGCCGGGCTGGTCGGCGGGCGAAGCGGCTCGCCGGGCTGGTCGGCGAGCTGAAGCGGTACGCCGAGTTGGTCGGCGGGCGAAGCGGCTCGCCGACCTAGTGGGGGGCGAAGCGGCTGGCCGGGCCGTCCCGAGAAGAGGGGCCCGTCCCGGAGACGCCACCTGTCCCGGAGATAGCGTCCGTCCTGGAAACGGCGCCCAGACAAGGAACAGCGCCCGGCCGAAGTGGCCGGGCGACTGATCGAAGTGCCCCGGGTGGGACTCGAACCCACACTGTGCGGGTTTTGAATCCGCTTCCTCTGCCAATTGGGATACCGAGGCGAGGATCCGGAAATATCCGGATCCGTCCTTATCGCACGGCGAAAGGGTAGCCGAAATTCGCAGCCACCCACCACCGGCGTCGCTCTAATCTAGCGGACATCGGTACTCTCTTGCTCGTGAGTACGCAGCGGCGAGTGGTGATCGCGGAAGACGAGGCCCTGATCCGCCTCGATCTCAAGGAGATGCTCGAGGAAGACGGCTATATCGTCGCGGGCGAGGCCGGTGACGGCGAGCGGGCGATCCAGCTGGCCACCGAGCTGAGGCCGGATCTGGTGATTCTCGACGTCAAGATGCCCGTCCTCGACGGCATCTCGGCGGCCGAGCGGATCGTGGCGGAGCGGATCGCTCCGTGCCTCATCCTGACCGCCTTCTCCCAGCGCGACCTGGTCGAACGCGCCAGGGACGCGGGGGCCATGGCCTATCTGGTCAAGCCCTTCACCAAGGCCGACCTGGTGCCCGCGATCGAGATGGCGGTCAGCAGGCACGAGGAGATGGTGGCGCTGGCCGCCGAGGTGTCGAGCCTGTCCGACAGGCTGGAGACCAGGAAGCTGGTGGAGCGGGCGAAGGGGCAGCTGATGTCCGCGCACGGCTGGAGCGAGCCGCAGGCGTTCCGGTGGATCCAGAAGGCGTCGATGGATCGCCGGCTGAGCATGCGCGAGGTTGCCCAGATCGTTATAGATGACACGGCGGAGCGCGCCTGAGGGGCCGTATATCACCGGATTTGTCCCCTCGGGTTGTGGCGCGATTACGAGTGGGCATCCAACCGGCCTCGGTTTCCTTCGCCTGAGGCGTCCCGGTCGCATGCTGATGGGCGGACTGAAGATCCGCTCACCTGGACGGAGACGCTTCGATGATCCGCATTTCCCGGGCCATGGCCGTCGCCACCGCGGCGGCCATGGCACTGGCGGCCTGTTCCACGGGAGGCACCACCACCGCGCCGACCTCCGCGAATACGGCCACCGCTCAGGCGACGGCGACTGGGAGCGCGGCCAAGGGCGACGGCACCCTGACCATCGGCTCGGTGCTGCCGCAGACGGGGTCGCTGGCCTATCTCGGCCCGCCCGAGTACGCCGGCGTCGACCTGGCCATCAAGGAGATCAACGACGCCGGCGGGGTGCTCGGCAAGCCGGTCACCAAAATCCATACCGACTCGGGCGACACCACCACGAACATCGCCTCGCAGTCGGTCGACAAACTGCTCGCGCAGAAGGCCGACGCCATCATCGGCGCCGCGTCCTCGTCGGTATCGGAGTCGATCATCGACAAGATCACGCGGGCGGGCGTCGTGGAGTTCTCGCCGGCCAACACCTCCGACAAGTTCACCACGATCAAGGACGACGGCCTCTACTTCCGTACGGCCCCGCCGGACAAACTTCAGGGGCGGGTCCTGGGCGACCTGGTGGTGTCCGACGGCAACGACACCGTCGGCATCCTGGCCATGCAGGACTCCTATGGCACCGGCCTGGCCGATCAGGTCACGCAGACCGCCGAGGCGGGCGGCGCCAAGGTGGTCGAGCGGGTGGACTACGACCCCAAGGCGCCCGAGTTCTCCGCCGACGTGGCGAAGATCAAGGCGGCGAACCCGAAGGGCATCGTGCTCATCGGCTTCGAGGAGAGCGCCAAGGTCGTGGCGGAGCTCGTCAAGCAGGGCCTGACGACGGACAAGTACAAGTGGTACATGGTCGACGGCAACATGTCGAACACCAACTTCCTGAAGATGCCCAAGGGCACGCTGAAGGGCGTCAAGGGCACCATCCCCGGCGCGGCGGCACCCGAGGCTTTCCAGAAGCGGCTCCTGGGCGTCAACCCGAAGCTGACCAACTACACCTACGCCGCGGAGTCGTACGACGCGGCGAACCTCATCGCGCTGGCCGCCGAGGCGGCCAAGGACGACGCGGGCGCGGCGATCGCGGCCAAGCTCGTGGACGTCAGCAAGGGCGGCGAGAAGTGCAAGGACTTCAAGTCCTGCGACGAGCTGCTCAAGGCCGGCAAGGACATCGACTACGACGGCGTGAGCGGGCCGGTCGACTTCAACGACGCGGGCGATCCGTCGGTCGCGACGATCGGCGTCTACCAGTACGGCGCCGACAACAAGTACAACGCCGCCAAGGCGCTCGAATATCGCAAGGGCGACATCTCTGGCTGAAGCCCCAGCAGCGACGGCCCCGATCCGAGGATCGGGGCCGTCCGTGACTGGCGGAGACGTTGCGAACGCCCCCCGCGACGACGGCCTCGCGGCGACTGACAGAGACCTTACGAACGCCCTCCGCAGCGGACAGCCCCGAATCGAGGATCGCGGACCATCGCCACTGACTGAGACATTACAAATGGGTATAAAAAGGCTGTCAGAACTCCACGCCCCCTCCCCAGACGTGCATGCTGAGCTTGGGAAACGCGGCGAGGTAGATCGTTCCCTTCGCTGACACAGAGGGGGAGTCACATGATGCGCAAACGCCTGCTGACGGCCGCGGCGGTCTCGAGCCTGGCATTGACGGCCTGTGGCGGCGGCGGTGACACAGGAGCCAAGGGCGCGACGTCGGCCGCTCCGCCCTCGGCCACCGCCGAGGCCAAGGGCGACGGCACGTTGACGATCGGCACCCTGCTGCCGCAGACGGGTTCGCTGGCCTTCCTCGGGCCGCCTGAGTTCGCGGGGGTCGACGCGGCCGTGAAGGAGATCAACGACGCGGGCGGGGTGCTCGGCAAGCCGGTTACTAAGATCGATACGGACTCGGGCGACACGACGACGAACATCGCCTCGCAGTCGGTGGACAAACTGCTCGCGCAGAAGGCGGACGCCATCATCGGCGCCGCGTCGAGCTCGGTGTCGGAGTCGGTGATCGACAAGATCACGGGTGCCGGGGTGGTCCAGTTCTCGCCGGCCAACACCTCCGACAAGTTCACCACGATCAAGGACAACGGCCTGTACTTCCGTACGGCGCCGCCGGACAAACTGCAGGGCCGGGTGCTGGGCGATCTGATCGTGGCCGACGGCAACGACACGATCGGCATCCTGGCCATGCAGGACTCCTACGGCTCGGGCCTGGCCGACCAGGTCACGAAGACCGCGCAGGATGCCGGGGCCTCGGTGGTGCAGCGGGTGGACTACGACCCGAAGGCCGCCGACTTCTCCGCCGACGTGGCCAAGATCAAGGCGGCGAACCCGAAGGCGGTCGTGCTGATCGGCTTCGAGGAGAGCGCCAAGGTGGTGGCGGAGCTCGTCAAGCAGGGCGTGACGGCCGACAAGGTCAAGTGGTACATGGTCGACGGAAACATGTCCAACAGCAACTACGTGAAGATGCCCAAGGGCACGCTGGCGGGCGTCAAGGGCACCATTCCCGGCGCCGCGGCGCCCACCGACTTCCGGAAGAAACTGCTGGCGATCAATCCCAAGCTGACCAGCTACACCTACGCCGCGGAGTCGTACGACGCCACGATCCTCATCGCGCTGGCCGCCGAGGCGGCCAAGGACGACAGCGGCCGGTCGATCGCCGCCAAGCTGCCCGAGGTGAGCGAGGGCGGCGAGAAGTGCAAGACCTTCAAGTCCTGCGACGAACTGCTCAAGACCGGCAAGGACATCGACTACGACGGCGTGAGCGGCCCGGTCGAGTTCAACGCCGCCGGTGACCCGTCGGTCGCGACGATCGGCGTCTACCAGTACGGCGAGAACAACGAGTACGACGCCACGAAGGCGCTGGAATATCGCACCGGCAAGATCGCGGGCTGAGTCTCAGCGGGCTGGGCGGCTGAGTCTCAGCCGCCCAGCCCGCACGTCTTGAGCGCGTAGGCGGTCAGCCGCTCCTGGAGCGGTTTGGGCGGCACGACGATGACCACGCGTTCATCGCCGCCGTCGATGGTGGCCCGCACGGGGAACAGGAACGCCTTCTTGCCCTCAGCGAACGCGTGCGGGTCGCAGCGGCCGGGGGTGAGCTCGAGGGCGAGTCGCGCCCGCTGCGCTCCGGCGTCCAGGGTCGCCAGTGGCCTGCTCTTCTTGACGGGGGTGGCGATGTAGTGGGTGGTGCCGCCCACGTCCTGTACGGCCACCACGCCCGCGCTGCGGCGGGTCAGGACGAGGCTGCCGCGCATCACCTTGCCGACCTGCGTCCAGTCGTCGCCGAACTCGATGTCGGCCGCCTCCGTGATCAGGAACGCGGAGCACTCGTCGCGCAGCAGCCGGGTCAGCAGCGGGTCCGGGTGCGGCACCTTGAAGACCACCCTGCGCAGCGGCTCGGACCCGGTGCGCAGGTGGGCCACGACCGTGGCCGGCTGCAGCGACGGCAGGCCCTTGGGCGAGCAGTTGGCCGCGCCGTACGGGATGCGTAGGTCGGTGCGGGGCGTCCGCTTCAGGAGCGCGTCGGCGCGTTCGGGAGGCAGTGTCTTGAACGACGGTGTGACAAGCTGAACGTCGGAGAAATAGACCGGCGTGTCCGTCGCATTGGTGACCGCCACTTCGAGGGCGTGCACAGGCTCGTCAGAGCGCCACTGGGCCAGCGAGACCGACACCCCCTTGGGAGGGTCGGCAGGGGGCGCGGCGGGCGCCTCCGGGGCACCACAGCCCGCCAGAAGAGCAATGGGCAGGATCGCCATAGCGAGGAAGGCCGCTGTGCGCTTCACCAGTCGAACATTAGGCGTGATCCTCAGGCTCCCGTAAGTTGAGGAGTGATTACGACTCCGCATCCAAGTACCGACAGTTCTCCCTTGCATCTGTTGAACTGGCCTTACGTTCTATAGCTTTCCGTCATTCGATTCGGGAACGTCGGCGGTGCTGACCTCACCCGGCCTGGAGATGAAGGAGACACTTCATGATCCGCATTGCTCCCGCGGGACGGGCGCTGGCTGTCGTGGCTGCCACGAGCCTGGCCCTGACAGCCTGCGGTGGTGGCGGTAACACCGCTGCGCCGGCCTCGTCCTCGGCCGCGCCATCCAGTGCGGCTGCCCCGGCTGCCAAGGGCGACGGGACCTTGACTGTTGGCACGCTGCTGCCGCAGACCGGTTCGCTTGCCTTCCTCGGCCCGCCCGAGTTCGCCGGTGTGGACGCCGCGATCAAGGAAATCAACGAAGCCGGTGGCGTGCTTGGCAAGCCGGTGACCAAATATGACACCGACTCCGGTGACACCACCACGAACATCGCTTCGCAGTCGGTGGACAAGCTGCTCGCGCAGAAGGCCGACGCCATCATCGGCGCCGCGTCCTCCTCGGTGTCGGAGTCGGTGGTCGACAAGATCACGGGTGCCGGCGTGGTTCACTTCTCGCCCGCCAACACCTCTGACAAGTTCACCACGATCAAGGACAACGGCCTCTACTTCCGTACGGCGCCGCCGGACAAGCTGCAGGGCCGCGTGCTGGGCGACCTGATCATCGCCGACGGCAGCGACACGGTCGGCATCCTGGCCATGCAGGACTCCTACGGCACCGGCCTGGCCGACCAGGTGGCCAAGACCGTCACCGACGGTGGCGCCGAGGTCGTCGAGCGCGTGGACTACGACCCGAAGGCCGCCGACTTCTCCGCCGACGTCGCGAAGATCAAGGCGAAGGCCCCCAAGGCCATCGTGCTGATCGGCTTCGAGGAGACCGCCAAGGTCATCCAGGAGCTGGTCAAGCAGGGTCTGCCGGCCAGCAAGCACAAGTGGTACATGGTGGACGGCAACACCTCCAACACCAACTACGCCAAGATGCCCAAGAACACCCTCAAGGGCGTCAAGGGCACGATCCCGGGTGCCGCCGCTCCGGATGACTTCAAGGCCAAGCTCATGGCGGTCAACCCCAAGCTGGAGGACTTCAGCTACGCGCCTGAGTCCTACGACGCCATGAACCTGATCGCGCTGGCCGCCGAGGCCGCCAAGAGCGACGCGGGTGTCGACATCGGCGCCAAGCTGGCCGAGGTCAGCAAGGGCGGCGAGAAGTGCAACAACTTCAAGTCGTGCGTCGACCTGCTCAAGGCCGGCAAGGACATCGACTACGACGGCGTGAGCGGTCCGGTCGAGTTCAACGAGGCCGGTGACCCGGCGGTCGCCACCATCGGCATCTACGAGTACGGCGCCGACAACAAGTACCCGACCAAGGCGCTCGAGTACCGCACCGGCAACATCGCCGGCTAGTCCGTACGCCGCACACCCTGGAAGGCCCGGTCCACTGGATCGGGCCTTTCGGCTGTTCCACGGCTGTTCGCCGCGAACCGTTCCCCGGCTATCGGCCTATTGGCCGCAGCCCGCCACGATCTCGTCGGCGGCGATCCGGTACTGGGCGAGCAGCGCCACCTGCCGCTCACGCGGAACGTCGGCCCTGGACAGGCCCGCCGTCGTGGACTCGACCGTGCGCACGGCCGTACCCAGCGACTCGGGCAGGCGCGGGCCGAACTGCAGCGTGATGCCGCGCGCCTCAGCGAGGCGGCCGAGCAGCGCGTCCTCGAAGTTCTGGGTGTTCTCCTGGCCCTTCGGCTTCAGCATGAGGCCGACGTAGCCGATCGCGGAGACCACGCGCGCGCAGGGGTCGTCGGTGGGGTCGCCGCCGGTGCTGTACTTGCCGGCCGAGGCGGCGCCGTTCTGACACGCGACGAGGATGGGCAGCAGGAGCGCGATTGTCGCAATTCGTCTCACAGCGCTCATTAAAAACGGCGAAGGGGCCCCTGGGGAGCCCCTTCGCCGTTTTGAGATCTTCTAGGCCTTGGCCAGGGTGCCGAGGTAGAGCTCGATCACCTTGGGGTCGTTGGCCAGCTGGCGGCCGGTACCGGTGTAGGCGTTGCGGCCCTGGTCCAGCACGTAGCCGCGGTGGCAGATCTGCAGGCAGCGCCGGGCGTTCTGCTCGACCATGATGACCGTCACGCCCGCCTTGTTGATCTGCTGGGCCTGGATGAACACCAGGTCCTGCAGCATGGGCGACAGGCCCGCCGACGGCTCGTCCAGCAGCAGCACCGACGGCTCGGTCATGAGCGCCCTGGCCATCGCCACCATCTGCCGCTCGCCGCCCGACAGCGAGCCGGCCCGCTGCTTGCGCCGCTCCTTGAGCGCCGGGAACAGCTCGGCGACGAACTCGAAGCGCTCCTTGAACTTGCCGGGCACCTGGAAGGCGCCCATCTCGAGGTTCTCCTCGATGGTGAGGCTGGGGAAGACGTTGTTGGTCTGCGGGACGTAGCCGACCCCGCGGGAGACCAGCGAGTGCGCCTTCATGTTCGTGATGTCCTCACCCTTGAGCACCACGGTGCCGCTGCGGATGTTGACGAGTCCGAACATGGCCTTGAGCAGCGTCGACTTACCGGCGCCGTTGGGGCCGATGATGCCGATCAGCTCACCCTCGCCAACGTACAGGTCGGAGCCGTTGAGGATGTTGACGCCCGGCAGGTAGCCGGCGATGAGCTCGTCGCACCGCAGCACGGCGTTCGCGGCCCCCGCCAGGTGGGCGCCGCGGTCGGTGATGGCCGCCTTCGACTCGGGCTCGGAGCCCGATGCGGACTCGGGGACGGCGTTCACTTCTGCGTCTCCTCTTCGATCTCGGCCTCCAGCGCCGCCTCCGCCTGGTGCAGCTGCTCTTCGAGCTCGCTGTCCGACAGCGGCGCGTCGTGGTGGGCGCCCAGGTAGGCGTCGATGACGCGGGAGTCGGACATGATCGTGTCCGGTGGCCCCTCGGCGATGATGGCGCCCTGGGCCATGACGATCACCCAGTCGCTGATGTCGCGGACCATGTCCATGTCGTGTTCGACGAACAGCACGGTCATGCCCTGATCGCGCAGGTCCTTGACGTGACCGAGCAGTGACTGGGTAAGCGCCGGGTTGACGCCCGCCATCGGCTCGTCGAGCATGACCAGCTCGGGCTTGACCATGAGCGCGCGGGCCATCTCCAGCAGCTTGCGCTGGCCGCCGGACAGCGACCCGGCGAAGTCCTCACGCTTGGCGTCGAGCTTGAACCTGGCCAGCAGATCCTCGGCCTGCTCGGTGATCGCCTCCTCCTGGGCCCGCCAGGAGCCGGGCACCAGCGCCCTCCAGAAGTTCTCGCCGCGCTGCTGCTGGGCGCCGAGCCGCATGTTCTCCATCACCGTCAGCCTGGACAGGGCCTTGGTGAGCTGGAAGGTACGGACCATGCCGGCGCGGGCCACCCGATGGGCGGGCACTCCGCTCATGTTGTTGCCGTTGAACGTCCACTTGCCGGCGTCGGCGGTGTCGAAGCCGGTGAGCTGGTTGAAGAACGTCGTCTTGCCGGCGCCGTTGGGGCCGATCAGGGCGGTGATGGAGCCGCGCTGGATCTCGACGTGGTCCACCTCGACGGCGGTCAGACCGCCGAAGCGGCGTACGACGCCGTCGACCACGAGGATCGGGTCGGGCTTGGGCACGCCGGGATCGCGAGCCAGGTCCTTGAAAGCGGCCAGAGCCGCGGCCTTGCGCTCGGAGATCGTGGTGGCGGCGGTTGTTTCAGCGGACGACGGGTTAGCGGACATCGAAAGCTATCTCCCTCTTGTCACCGAAGATGCCCTGTGGCCGGAAGATGAGCAACAGGATCAACCCGAGACCAACCAGGATGTAGCGCACCGGGCCGACCTGGATCGAGGTCATGAACGGGATGTACCCCGCCTGAACCGCTTCACTGAGCACACCGTTGACCAGGACCAGCAGCACCCAGAAGATCATGGATCCGACGACGGGGCCGAGCACGCGGGCCGCGCCACCGAGGATCACGATCGTGTAGGCGAAGAAGGTGGTCTCGGTGCCGAAGACGTCGGGCTGCACCGAGGCGTACGCCAGGCCGTACACGAAGCCGCCCAGGCTGCCGATGACGCCGCCGAGGATGAGCGACTGCATCTTGTAGGAGAAGACGTTCTTGCCGAGGCTGCGTACGGCGTCCTCGTCCTCGCGGATGGCCTTGAGCACACGGCCCCACGGGCTGCGCATGAGCAGGTAGACGATGCCGCAGGAGAGGGCGACCAGCACCCAGCCGACGAGCATGATCCACAGGATCCGGTGGTTGAAGGTGAACCAGCCGATGCCGTACTCGCCCTCGGGAAAGGGGTTGAGCGCGTAGAAGCCGTCGGAGAAGCCGCGCTGCCCGTCGGAGCCGCCGAACACGCTCTTGAACGCCACCGAACGGAAGATGAGCCTGACGATCTCGGCCGCCGCGATGGTGACGATGGCCAGGTAGTCGGCCCGCAGGCGCAGTGTTGGCGCGCCCAGGAGCAACGCCAGGAGCACCGCGGCGATGAGGCCGACCGCGATGCCGATCCAGAAGGGCAGGCCCAGGACGGTGACCGTGACGGCCAGGCCGTAGCCGGCGACGCCCATGAACGCCGCCTGCCCGAAGTTGAGCAGGCCCGTGTAGCCGAAATGGATGTTGATGCCGATCGCGGCTAGCGCGTAGAGCACCGTCTCGACGCCGATGGCGGACTTGACGGTGGTGCTGATGATCGTGATCCAGTCCATGTGACTCCCCCCGTCAGCCGATCCGCTCTCGGCGGCCCAGGATGCCCTGTGGCCGGAAGAGGAGCACGATGATGAGTACGGCCAGCGCGCCGACGCTCTTGAGCTCCGGCGGCACCCACAGCGTGGAGACCTGGATGAACAGGCCGACCACGAGCGAGCCCACCAGGGCGCCGAACGCGGTGCCGAGCCCGCCGAGCGTCACACCGGCGAAGATGAGCAGCAGGATGTCTTGGCCCATGGTGTATTTCAGGTTTTGCGACAGGCCGAGCATGATGCCGGCCAGCGCGGCGATGGCGCCGCCCGTGGTCCAGATGATGCGGATGACCCGGTCGACGTTGATGCCCGAGGAGGCGGCCAGCGCCGGGTTGTCGGCGACCGCGCGGGCCGCCTTGCCGGTGCGGGTGCGCAGCAGCGCCATGCCGACGATGATGAGGACCACCAGCTCGATGCCCATGGCGACGAAGTTCTTCGGAGCCGCGGAGATCGGGCCGATCTCGATGCCCGGCTGGGCGGTGTATTGGGCGAACGACTCGTTCTGCCCGCCGAACAGGATCAGGAAGACATAGCGCAGGAAGAGCGCCACACCGATCGAGATGATCATCATGGCGATGGTGCCGGTGCCACGCCTGCGCAGCTGCCCCCAGAAGAAGCGGTCCTGAAGGTAACCGAGCGCGCCTCCCGCGATCACCGCGATCACGGCCGCGGGGATCAGATGCAGGCCGAAGCCCACGTTGAACATGTAGGCGAGCAGCGCGCCCATCGTGACGAGCTCACCGTGGGCGAAGTTGGTCAGGCCCGTGGTGCCGTAGATCAGCGAGAGGCCGAGCGCGGCCAGCGCGATGATCAGGCCGAGGTTCAGGCCCTCGAAGGTGAGCTGTGCCGCCTGGTCCAAGAAGGGGCTGGTCTCGGCCCCCTCGTCCGGGGCCGGTTGACCCGCCGCGCCCTTCGGCTGCAAGGCGAACAAGACGGTGGACATGTTGCCGGAAAAGACGGTCGGGGTGCGGACGGCGTTGCCGCCCCGGATCGCCGCGTTGGCAGGGAGCGTCTTGACATCCAGCGTGACCTTGTACTTGCCCGGTTTGTCGACCGGGACTTCCCACGCGCCCTGGGCGTTGCTTGTGACCTCCTTGACGGGTTGTCCGCCTTCGGTGGTCACGACGATTTTCACGCCGTTCACTGGTTGGCCTTGGAGTTTGAGTGTTCCCTTCAAACCCTGATCGGGGGCCGCCGCCTGGGCGGGGACCGCGAGCAGGAAGATGAGTCCACCCAGGAAGGCCGTGAACGCGATCACGGCTCTGCGCAATGGTGCTCCCTCAAATAGGTCAAGGCGGGGTTGTGCCCCTCCATCTCGACACGTGGGCATCGCAGGCACAACAAAACTGGATGCTGTGGCGGGAGCTTATTCTGGTCGCGCCCGGTTCAGTATCGTTCGTCACCAATTAGTGACACGTGCGTGTCGCTCGCGTGAGGAACCAAGACGCCAGGTCAGGGGCTAAATGCCGCTAGACGCCTGGCGCTTCAGGGGCGCTAATGCATAACCATCGCTGCAGAACGTGAACGAGCCCGCGGAAGAGGACCTTTGGGACCATGTAGGGCTTCCCCGGCCTCACACGTTATCTACTCGGCCTCCCCGCGGGCTCCGCTTGGACAACCGTAGCGACCCACGGGGCTCGTGTGCAAAGAGAGCCGGAAAGTCGCGTGGCGTTCAGTCGTGACGTCAGCGATCGCGCAGCATGCAGGTCAGCCGGGAGGTGCACACGCGCCGCCCCTGCTCGTCGGTGATCTCGATCTCGTACGTGGCCAGCGAGCGGCCGCCGTGCAGCCGGGTCGCCACGCCGGTGACGAAGCCGGAGGTGGCCGAGCGGTGGTGGGTGGCGTTGATCTCGATGCCGACGGCGATGCGGTCCGCGCCGGCGTGGATGGCCGCGCCGGTCGAGCCCAGCGTCTCGGCGAGCACGACGGACGCGCCGCCGTGCAGCAGGCCGTACGGCTGGGTGTTGCCCGCGACCGGCATCCGGCCCACGACCCGCTCCGCGCTGGCCTCGACGAACTCGATGCCCATCCGGTCGGGGAGCGTGCCTTCGTGGACGGCGTTCAACGTCTGGAAATCCACCGGGTCGATCCGCGTCAAGGGGAGTCCTCCAGTCTTCCGAGCTCAGGTTTTCTGTCGGAGATGGAGACTAGGCTGCTTGTGTGCCGAAGAGTGAAGTGACCCCCAGCCGCCCGTGCCTGTTGCTGCTCGACGGGCATTCCCTGGCCTATCGCGCGTTCTACGCGCTCAAGGACGCCAACCTCATGACCACCGACGGTCAGCACACCGAGGCGGTCTACGGGTTCACCTCGATGCTGACCAACATCCTGCGCGACGAGCAGCCGTCGCACGTGGCCGTCGCGTTCGACCGGTCGGAGCCGACGTTCCGGCACGAGGAGTACGCCGACTACAAGGCCAACAGGAGCGAGACCCCCGAAGACTTCCGGGGTCAGATGCAGCTCATCTACGAGCTCCTCGACACGCTGCGCGTCCCGCACTTGTCCAAGGCCGGGTTCGAGGCCGACGACCTCATCGCCACGCTCGCCACCCGGGCCAGCGCCGAGGGCATGAACGTGCTGATCGTCACCGGCGATCGCGACGCGCTCCAGCTGGTCGACGAGCACGTCACGGTCCTGATGACGCGCCGTGGCATCAGCGACATGACCAGGTTCACGCCCGCGGCCGTCGAGGAGAAATACGGCCTGACCCCCGTCCAATATCCCGACTTCGCGGCGCTGCGCGGCGACCCCAGCGACAACCTGCTCAGCATCCCCAGCGTCGGCGAGAAGACCGCCGCCAAATGGGTTCGCGAGTTCGGCTCGCTGACCGCGCTGGTCGACCGGGTCGACGAGGTCAAGGGCAAGGTCGGCGACAAGCTGCGCGAGCACGTCGCCCAGGTGCTGATGAACCGCCGGCTCACCGAGCTGCTGCGCGACGTCCCGATGGAGGTCGACCTGGGCGAGCTCAAGCAGGGCGTCTGGGAGCGCGAAGAGGTCAACAAGCTCTTCGACACCCTGCAGATCCGCGGCGAGCTGCGCGAGCGCGTCTTCAAGGTGCTCGGCACCGGCGAGCAGGAGCCCGACCAGGGCTTCGAGGTGGAGACCATCATCCTCGGCCCCGACCGGGTCGCTGGCTGGCTGTCCGCGCTGCCCGCCGGCCGGGCCGGCCTGGCCTTCAAGGGCGCCTACGGCAGCGGCACCGGGCGCATCGACGCCCTCGCGATCGCCTCGCCCGATGGCACGGCCGCCTTCATCGACCCGGTCAAGCTCACTGAGTCCGACGAGGTCGCGCTGCGGGCCTGGCTGGCCGACGCCGACCGGCCCAAGGCCGTCCACGACGCCAAGGGCCCGATCCTGGCGCTCTGGGCGCAGGGCATGAGCCTCAAGGGCTTGACCTGCGACACGGCCCTGGCGGCCTACCTGGCGATGCCCGGCCAGCGCACCTTCGCCCTCGAAGACCTGGCCCGGCGCTACCTCAACCGCGACCTGCGCGCCGAGGAGGAGTCCAGCGGGCAGGCCGCGCTGTTCGGCGACGACGAGGACGCCCCCGCCAAGGACCTGGCGCTGCGTGCCCACGCCGTGCGCGAGCTGGCCGAGGCGCTGGAGACCTTCCTGACCGGCCGCGGCGGCACCCAGCTGCTGACCGACGTGGAGCTCCCGCTGCTGAGCGTGCTGGCGGAGATCGAGCGCGCGGGCATCGCCGTCGACAGCGAATATTTCGCCGCTCTGGAGGCCGAGTTCGGCGCCGCGGTCAAGCACGCGGTCGAGGAGGCGCACGCGGCCGTCGGCGAGCAGTTCAACCTGGGCTCGCCCAAGCAGCTGCAGGAGATCCTGTTCACCAAGCTCAACCTGCCCAAGACGAAGAAGATCAAGACCGGCTACAGCACCGACGCCGACCAGCTCGCCTGGCTCGCCACGCAGACCGAGCACGAGCTGCCGGTCATCATGCTGCGCCACCGCGACCAGACCAAGCTGCGCACCACCGTTGAGGGCCTGATCAAGGAGGTCTCCGACGACGGGCGCATCCACACCACGTTCAACCAGATCATCGCGGCCACGGGCCGCCTGTCGTCGGAGAAGCCCAATCTCCAGAACATCCCGATCCGCACCTCCGAGGGCCGCCGCATCCGGCAGGGCTTCGTGGTCGGCGCGGGCTACGAGACGCTGCTCACGGCCGACTACAGCCAGATCGAGCTGCGCATCATGGCCCACCTGTCGGGCGACGAGGCGCTGATCGCTTCCTTCGAGTCGGGCCACGACTTCCACCAGGCGACCGCCGCCCGGGTGTTCGACCTGCCGCCCGAGCAGATCGACGGCGAGCTGCGGGCGCGCATCAAGGCGATGAACTACGGCCTCGCCTACGGGCTGTCCGACTTCGGGCTGTCCGGGCAGCTCAACATCCCGGTGGCCGAGGCGCGGGCGCTCAAGGAGGAATACTTCCAGGAGTTCGGCGGCGTCCGCGACTTCCTGCAGGCCATCGTCCAGCAGGCGCGCACCGACGGCTACACCGAGACCATCATGGGCCGCCGCCGTTACCTGCCCGACCTGACCAGCGACAACCGGCAGCGCCGCGAGATGGCCGAGCGCATGGCGCTCAACGCGCCCATCCAAGGCTCGGCGGCCGACATCATCAAGGTGGCCATGCTCAACGTCTCCCAGGCGATGAGGGAGGAAGGGCTGGGCTCGCGGATGCTGCTGCAGGTCCACGACGAGCTGGTGTTCGAGGTGGCCCCCGGCGAGCTCGACCGGCTCCGCGCCCTCGTGTGCGACCAGATGAACGCCGCCTACCACCTGCGGGTCCCGCTGGAGGTCTCCGTGGGCGTAGGCCGCACCTGGGAGGACGCGGGCCACTGACCGCCCGCCGACGCTCGTGACGGTCCGCGCGGCCGATCCGGCTGACCGGGCTCCTGCGTTCGTGAGGGTGAGCGTGAGGGGCCGCGTGCCCGGTCTCGTCGTACTGGACGTTTATCCCCGTACGGTGGGGCAAGTCGATCTTTGTCCGGTGGGACCCTCCGGCGCTGAGCGGCGGCGGTCCCACACCGTGAAGCAGGGTGGTCCGGCGGGTCGCGAACGGCGGCCAATACGGGGTTCTGGACTACCCTGAGGGTAATTTCCCCCGAGTGGCACGGGAGCCTTGTGCGATCGTCAGCGTCCTTCCCCCGGTTAATCGCCCTCGCGAACGTCATGGTCGTGTCAGTGGCGGTCATCGGGCTGATGCTGCAGTCCTCCTCCGGCCGGTCCGTGCCCGGGCCGCCGGCGGTGGCCAAGATCGAGCAGTCCGCGCAGCCCACCCCCGCCGAGCCCGTGCCGACGTTCGCCGAGCCGCCCGGGGTGGTGTCCACGCCGGAGTTCGCCAAGCAGGTCAAGGCCAACGAGCTTGGGCTGGTGCCGGTGCTGATGTACCACCGGATACTCAAGAAGCGGATCGCCTCCATCGACCGCACGCCCGACCAGCTGCGCAAAGAGCTGGAGAAGCTGGCCAAGCAGGGCTACGCGCCGATCACCGCCAAGGAGTTCGCCACCGGTGACATCCGGGTGCCCGCCGGCCGCTTCCCCGTGGTGCTGACCTTCGACGACGGGCACGAGAGTCACTTCAGGCTCGACGCGAGCGGCAACCCCGCGCCGGACACCGCGGTCGGGGTGCTCCTCGACGTGGCCCGGCGCTATCCCGAGTTCCGCCCGGTCGCCACGCTGTGGATCAACCACTACCCGTTCGGGCTGCGGCAGCCCGACCAGCAGGCGGCGGCCGTGCGGTGGCTGGTCGAGCACGGGTTCGAGGTGGCCAACCACACCTGGTCCCACCCCAATCTGGCCGCCATGCGGAAGAAGAAGGTCAAGGAGCAGATCGTCCGGCTCGAACGGCTGCTGAAGAAGCTCGGCGCCGGGCCCGCCGTCACCATGGCCCTGCCGTTCGGGGCGATGCCGCACCCGAAGAAGATCGCCCGGCACGGTGAGTGGGACGGCACGTCCTACGACTTCGCCGGGGTCTTCCTGGCCGGGGCCGAGCCGTCGCTTTCGCCCTTTGCGAAAAAATTTGACCCCGTGGCCATCCAGCGCATCCAGAGCAACGGCAAAAAGGGCGAATGCCGCAAATGGTGCTCGCAGTACTGGCTGGAGTGGCTGAACAAGCACCCAGGCGAGCGCTACGTGTCCGACGGCGATCCCACGAAGATCTCCATCCCGCAGCGTCTTCAGGGTAATATCGCCCCGAAGCGGAAAGATCAGCTGATCGTTTACTGACCAGTGCGGGGCCGGTTGGATTGACCCCACGCTCAACGTCTCATATGCTGATCGCTGCGCTGTGGGCTCGCGCGCGCCTCAGACGGAGCGGGCTCGCGCTCGGTCACGTCGATGTCGTTATTTCTCGGCTTGATGCGGAAGAGGGCCTGCCGCGCGTCCGCCACATCGACATCCTGTCCGCGTTCGGAGCAATTCCACACATGACGTCCAGCACTGAGGCCACCTCGAGCACCCCGCAGGTAGCGGTCAACGACATCGGGTCCGAGGAAGCCTTCCTCGCAGCGATCGACGAGACCATCAAGTACTTCAACGACGGCGACATCGTCGAGGGCACCGTCGTCAAGGTCGATCGAGACGAGGTCCTTCTCGATATCGGCTACAAGACCGAGGGTGTCATCCCCTCGCGTGAGCTTTCGATCAAGCACGATGTCGACCCAGCGGACGTCGTGGAGGTCGGCGAACACGTCGAAGCCCTCGTTCTCCAGAAGGAGGACAAAGAGGGCCGCCTGATCCTGTCCAAGAAGCGCGCTCAGTACGAGCGCGCCTGGGGCACGATCGAAAAGATCAAGGACGAGGACGGCATCGTCACCGGCACCGTCATCGAGGTCGTCAAGGGTGGACTCATCCTCGACATCGGCCTCCGTGGCTTCCTGCCGGCGTCCCTGGTCGAGATGCGCCGTGTCCGCGACCTGCAGCCGTACGTCGGCCGCGAGCTCGAGGCGAAGATCATCGAGCTGGACAAGAACCGCAACAACGTGGTCCTGTCCCGCCGCGCCTGGCTCGAGCAGACGCAGTCCGAGGTTCGCCAGACGTTCCTCAACACCCTCCAGAAGGGGCAGGTCCGCAAGGGCGTCGTCTCCTCGATCGTCAACTTCGGTGCGTTCGTGGATCTCGGCGGCGTCGACGGCCTGGTCCACGTGTCCGAGCTGTCCTGGAAGCACATCGACCACCCCTCCGAGGTTGTCGAGGTCGGCCAGGAGGTCACGGTCGAGGTCCTCGATGTCGACATGGAGCGCGAGCGCGTCTCCCTGTCGCTCAAGGCCACTCAGGAAGACCCGTGGCAGCAGTTCGCCCGCACCCACCAGATCGGCCAGGTCGTGCCGGGTCGCGTCACCAAGCTGGTGCCGTTCGGCGCGTTCGTCCGGGTCGAGGAGGGCATCGAGGGCCTGGTCCACATCTCCGAGCTGGCCGAGCGCCACGTGGAGATCCCGGAGCAGGTCGTCCAGGTCGGCGACGAGATCTTCGTCAAGATCATCGACATCGACCTCGACCGGCGTCGCATCAGCCTCTCGCTGAAGCAGGCCAACGAGGGTGTCAGCGGCGCCGAGGTCGAGTTCGACCCGACGCTCTACGGCATGGCGGCGACCTACGACGACCAGGGCAACTACATCTATCCCGAGGGCTTCGACTCGGAGACCGGTGAGTGGCTCGAGGGCTTCGACAAGCAGCGCGAGGAGTGGGAGCGGCAGTACGCCGAGGCCCAGACCCGCTTCGAGGCGCACAAGAAGCAGATCGAAGAGGCTCGCAAGGCGGAGGCCGAGGCGGGCGAAGCCGCTCCCTCGTCCTACACCGGTGAGACCGCGGCTCCGGCCAGCAGCTCGGGCTCGTCCGCTCCGGCGGCCGGCGCCCTCGCCTCCGACGAGGCTCTCGCGGCTCTGCGTGAGAAGCTCGCGGGCGGCCAGAGCTGACCTGGTTGACTAGCTGACAGAGAAAGACCCCGCACCATCCGGTGCGGGGTTTTTCTTTTTGGTTAATGCGGAACGTCCCTTTCCGCGATGCTTCCTAGGGTTGCCACATGATCGAACCCTTCCGCATCACCATTCCGCAAGCCGACCTCGACGACCTGAAGGACCGGCTCACGCGTACCCGCTGGCCGCGGACACTGCCCGGCGGCGGCTGGAGCCGGGGCGTCCCGGTCGGCTACCTGCGTGAGCTGGCCGCGTACTGGGCCGAGGGGTTCGACTGGCGGGCGCAGGAGGCCAAGCTCAACGCCTTCCCGCAGTTCACCACGGACATCGACGGGCAGAGTGTGCATTTTATGCACGTACGCTCCCCGGAACCCGGCGCGCTGCCGCTGATCCTCACGCACAGCTGGCCGAACACCGTCGCCGAATTCCTGAACGTCATCGGCCCGCTCACCGACCCGCGCGCCCACGGCCTCGACCCGGCCACGGCCTTCCACGTGGTGGCCCCCTCGCTGCCCGGCTTCGGCTTCTCACCGTTCCCCGAGCCCGCCGACGAGCGGCCCTGGAGCATCGTACGAGTGGCGCGGACCTGGGCCGAGCTGATGGGACGGCTCGGGTACGAGCGGTACGGCGCGCACGGCAACGACGCCGGGGCCCTGGTCACCCCGCAACTGGCGGCCATCGACAGCGATCACGTGATCGGCTCGCACATCACCGCCGGGCTCGGCATCCCCACCGGCGACCCGGCCGAGCTCGCCGACGCCACCGAGGCGGAGCTGGCCGAGCTGGCGGACCTGACCCAGCGCTTCGCCGGAGGCAGCGGCTACGGCCCCTACCTTGCCAAGCGGCCGCAGACGCTGAGCTTCGGCTTCACCGACTCGCCGGTGGCGCAGCTGGCCTACCTGGTGGAGCGGTTCAAGGAGTTCGACGGCTGGCCCGACGAGGAGGCCGCCGAGCCCATCGACCGTGACCTGGTGCTCACGAACGCGAGCCTCTACTGGCTGACCGCGACGGGCGGCTCGTCGTCGTGGACGTACTACGAGGGTGCGGCGGGCATGCCGATCAACCAGACCGTGGTGCCGAGCGGGGTGTCACACGGCGGTTCTCCGCTGCTGCGGCGCATCGCCGAGCGCGGGAATCGGGTGGTCCACTGGGCGGGCGAGCACGGCGACAGTCACATGGTGGCGATGAACTCGCCCGAGCCGCTGGTACGGAGCATCCGCACGTTCTTCGGAACCTTGGAAGGGCGAGTGGGAGGGACGCCGGAAGGAGCTCTGGAAGGGGCGCGGTAGGAGCTGGCTTTCTCAAGGGGCGTGGGTGGGGCTTCTGGTTGGGGCGCGAGAAGGAGGTCCGGGCGGGTGCGGTAAGGGCGTGGGGTGAGGCTGCGGTGCGGAGTGAGGCGCAGTAGGGTGCTCGCGTGGAAATCGAGCGTGCGCTGCCGGAGGACGCCGGTGAGATCCTCACCCTGCAGCGGGCCGCGTACGTGAGCGAGGCCCAGCTGTACGGCGACCCCTTCCTGCCGCCGCTCCTGGAGTCCGTGGAGCAGGTCCGCAAGGTCATCGAGACCGGCCTCGTGCTCAAGGCCACCGACGCCGGCCGGATCGTGGGAGCCGTACGCGGCCAGCTGGCCGGCACCACCTGCCTGGTCGGCCGCCTGGTGGTGGCCCCGGACCGGCAGCGTCAGGGCCTGGGCCGGGCGCTGATGCGGACGCTGCACCAGCGGATGCCGGAGGCGACGGCCTTCGACCTGTTCACCGGCCACCTGTCCGACGGCAACCTGCGCCTCTACCGCAGCCTGGGCTACCGCGAGACCCACAGGGAGCGCATGGACGACCATCTCACCTTGGTCCACATGCGCCGCTGATCCACGATCGCGGATAGGCTTTCCGCGTGCTGAAAATCGGCCTCACCGGCGGCATCGGATCGGGCAAGAGCGAGGTCTCCAAGCGCCTCGCGGCGCGGGGCGCCGTCGTGATCGACGCCGACAAGATCGCCCGCGAGGTGGTGGAGCCCGGCACTCCGGGCCTGGCTCGCGTGGTGGCCGTGTTCGGCGACGAGGTGCTCCACCCTGACGGCTCACTCAACCGGGAGAAGCTGGGCGCCATCGTCTTCGCTGACCCCGACAAGCTGGCGACGCTCAACGGCATCGTGCATCCGCTGGTGGGGGAGCGGGTCGCCGACCTGCAGAGCCGGACGGCCGACGACGCGATCATGGTCTACGACGTGCCGCTGCTCGCGGAGAACCGGCTGGCGCCGATGTACGACGTGGTGATCGTCGTGGACGCCGCCGACGAGGTGCGCATCGCCCGCCTGGCCGAGCACCGGGGCATGCCGGAGCACGACGCCAAGGCCCGCATCGCGGCGCAGGCGACCCGCCAGGACCGGCTGGCGATCGCCGACATCGTGATCGACAACGAGGGCGACCTGGACGACCTGGAGACCAGGGTCGCCCAGGTCTGGGACGACCTGCTGACCCGAGCCGGGCGCGGCTGACCGGCTGACGGCCTTCGCCCGGACACCCGCCGGCCAGGTTTCCGGCGGGTCGGGAGGAAAACTCAGAACGGGGAGTCGAGCGGCACCTGGCGGACCCCGGGCAGATACGGGTCCAGCTCACCCAGCTCGAACCGCGACATCCCGATGACGTGCCAGAACTGCCCGGAAACCTCCCCCTGAATCTTGTACCTGCCGTCCGGGGACAGCGCCGCCCACCCCTCCGGCAGGCCCAGCAGGGTGGCCCGTCGTTCCGTCCCCGCCCAGAGGATCACCACCCCGTCGTCCCCGGCACTGGCCAGCAGGTCCGCCGAGGGGCTGAACGCCACCGACCACACCCGCCGCGAGTGCCCCGCCAGCGTGTGCAGCGGCCGCCCCGTCGCGGTGTCCCAGACCCGCACCATGAGGTCGTCGCCGCCGGTCGCCAGCCGCTCGCCCGTGGCGTCGAACGCGACGCTCCACAGCCGCCCCGCGTGCCGGTCGAGCGTGTGCCGCAGGCGTGGCTGCCAGGGCTGGCCGGGCCGCAGCTCCCAGAGCATGGCGAGCCCGTCGTTGCCGGCGCTGGCCAGGTGCTTGCCCGAGGGCGAGAACACGACCGAGTAGACCCGGTCGGTATGGCCTTCCAAGGTAGCGATCCGGCCGCCGGACTCGACGTGCCAGATGCGTACGAGCCGGTCGTCGCAGCCCGTGGCCACGTAACGGCCGTCGGGGCTGAAGGCGATCGAGCGGACGCGGCCCCGGTGGTCGGCCAGGTTGCTCACCAGGCGGCTGGTCGGCCGATACCAGATGCGTACGCTGTCGTCGTCGTTGGCCGTGGCCAGCAGCGTGCCGTCGGGGCTGAACGCCTCGGCCCACACGTGGTCGGTCTCGGCGTTGAGCTCGCGCTCGTAGTCGCCGGTGACGGCGTTCCAGAAATGTACGCCGCCGTCGTTGCTGGAGGTGGCCAGGACCGGCCCGGCAGGTGAGAACAGGGCCGAGATGAGCCGGTCGGCGGTGCCGGCGACCTCGCGCAGTCGGCGGCCCGTGCGCGGCTCCCAGACGCGGACGACGCCGTCGTTGCCGCTGGTGGCCAGCATCGAGCCGTCGGCGCTGAACCTGACCGAGGAGATCCGCCTGCCGTGGCCGCGCAGCACCCGCTGGCACTGGCCGCTGACCGGATCCCAGAGGCGTACCGTCCCGTCGTTGCTGCTGGTGGCCAGCTGCTCGCCGTCGGGCCGGAACACGAACGGCCAGACCGAGCTGCGATGCCCGGTCAGCTCGACCCGCCGGCCGCCGCCCACCTCCTGCAGCCGGACGACGCCGTTGGAGTCGCCGCTGGCCAGCGTGCGGCCGTCGGGGGAGAAGAGCACCTGGTAGACGGACCCGGCGTGGCTGGTGTGGACGCCGTGGGCCTGGCCGGCCGGGTCCCACAGTCGTACGGCCCCGGCCGTGTCGCCGCTGGCCAGCAGGGAGCCGTCGGGGGTGAAGGTCAGGCAGTAGACGCTGCCGGAATGGCCCTTCAGCTCGTGCCGCAGGGCCCAGGAGGCCGCGTCCCACAGGCGTACCGTCCCCGCCTCGTCGCCGGTGGCCAGCAGCGACCGGTCCGGGCTGTGGACCGCACGGTAGACCGAGCCGCGGTGGCCGTCGAGCGTGCCCGTCACCTGCCCGGACGCCAGGTCCCAGAGGCGTACCACGCCCGCCGAGTCGCCGCTGACCAGCACCGAGTCGCCGAACGACACCGTGTAGACGGGTGCCTGGTGGCCCGCGAGCTCGTGGACGAGCCGGCCGGTGGCGGTGTCCCAGACACGGATGACGCCGTCGCCGCCGCCCGCCGCGACCAGCTCGCCCGACGGGCTGAGGCGTACCGGCCAGACCCCGTCGGCGTGGCCGCGCAGCTCGCGCAGGTGCGCGCCGGTGAGGGCGTCCCAGAGCACGACCAGGCCGTCGCTCGCGCCGGTGGCCAGCAGACTCCCGGCGAACGAGACCGCGTACACGCGGCCCGCGTGCCCCTGCAGCGTCCGCACGGGCGCGCCGGCCACGCACAGCAGCACGCCGCCGTCCTCGTGGCCGACCGCGAGCGTGGACCCGTCGGGGGTGTACGCGATGGGCTCCGGGAGCCGGCTGGTCTGGAAGTGATAGCCGTACGGCACGCCGATCGCGGCGGGCGCGAGCTGGATCTCCACCGGCTGGCCCGGCACCACGGAGGCGCCCGGCAGGTCCGGCAGCGTGCCCGTCACGTTGATCAGCGTGGCCCGGTGCCACCGGGCGCCCTCGGCGGAGACGTCGCTCAGGTCCGTGTGGGCCAGCCGCGCGCCCGACAGGTCGGCCCCGGTCAGGTCGGCGCCCGCGAGCTTGGCGCCGTCGAGCCGGGCCCCGGCCAGTTTGGCGTCGCGCAGGACGGCTCGGGACAGGTTCGTGCCGACGAGCGTGGCGTCGGTCAGGTCGGCCCCGGTCAGGTCGACCTCCTGCAGGTCCCTGGCCGACAGGTCCTCGCCCTTGAGGTTCGCGCCCCGCAGGTCGGCCCTGGCGGGGGTACGCAGCCGCGCCGAGATCTTGACCGCGTTCGCCCGGGACACGTCGTCGGCGGGCGGGTCGGCCACCCACGCCCGCAGCGCCCGTACGTCGGCCAGGTCGCACAGGAACTCGACGGTCAGCGCCGACAGCGGCCGGCGCGACAGCCCCACCGGCGCCTCGATCGTGGCGGCGATGTGCCGGGCGATCAGCCACTCCATGACCGAGGAGTGGATGAATCCGAACATGCCCTCCTCGGTGCGTACCAGCAGGCTCCCTGAGCCCACCGCGTGGGCGGCGTGCTCGGCGGACAGCTGGCCGCCGGCCAGGCCGGTCAGCGTCTCGGCGTACTCGGTCAGCTCGTCGACGCCCAGCAGCGACTCGCCCGAGTCCCAGAGCCGCAGCGCGAGCCCCGTCACGACCTGCCACAGCTCCTCGGTGGTCAGGGGGGTCGGCGACCCCGGCACCCTGGCCCGCCGCTCCTCGAAGGCCAGCCACGAGCCGAGGATCTCCTCATACAGCAGCGCCGGGCTGATCGTGTGGCGGGCGCCGGCCACCGTACGGAGGCGGTCGGCGTCGAGATCGGCGATGAAGCTCAGCATCCGAGGGTTCTGGGCCAGGTCGAGCAGGTCCGTGATGCTCTCCATCAGCGACATGCGCGCCGCCGCCGCGTCGCCGTCGACGAAGCGGTTGGCCAGGTAGGCGCGGATCTGGTCGTGCGTGAAGTCCTCGACGCTGAGCACCCGCCGCTGCGGCAGCACGCCGACCATCTCGCCGAGCGAGGTGAGCACCTGGGAGTGCGACTTGAAGTGCTGGGTACGGCTGGCGACCACGATCTTCGCCTTGTCCTCGGCCGCGGCGAGTAACGTCGACAGGTGATCGGCCGCCCGGTCATAGGTGAGCCGGGTGACCAGCTCGTCGAACCCGTCGAACAGCAGCACGATCCGCCCCTGCCGCAGCAGGTAACGGAACGCCTTGAGGTCGATGAACTCCTCCCCGTGGCCGGCCAGGTGGGCGGCGACCAGCGCGTCCACGGAGTGCGCCTTGTCCAGCGCCCGCAGCTCGATCAGGATCGGCGTCAGGTGCGGCAGCTCGGCGGGGATGCGCCTGGCCAGCTCGCGCAGCGCGAACGTCTTGCCGTGGCCGAAATCGCCCAGCAGCAGCAGGAACCGGCCGTGGTCGGCGGCCAGCAGCCGCATCAGCTCGTCGGTCAGGCCCTCTCTGACCTGGTGTCCGGGGCGGTCGAGCTCGCGGTAGCGCTGGGGGACGTACAGGCTGGGCGGGTAGCGGCGGTCGTTGGTGAGCCGGGCCGTCTGCTCGGCGACATAACCCGACAGGTCCAGCAGGCCCTGGAATTCGGTGAAGCTGCGCAGCCGCACCCCTCTGCGCATGAGCTCGTCGCGCAGCGACCTGGCCGGGGGCGGCCCCTGGTAGACGAGCTCGGCGGCGAGGTCGGCGGCGTGCGCCCGCCGGACGAAATCATCGGCTTCGGCGGCGGTCAGCTCGCCCACGTGCGCGCCGATCATCGTCTGCCGGACGAACCCGTCCTCGGGATGCGTGACGACCAGGTGGGTGGTGAACCGGCGGATCCTGGCCCGCTCGTGCCGGGCCTCGCAGACCTCGGTGATCCGATCGAGCAGCAGGTCCACCGGGCCCGGCTCGCGCTCGACCGGCGCGGGTTCGGGGGCGCGGGCGGCAGGGGCCTCTCCGGTGAAGGTGGCCTGGGCGGCCCGCCAGCTGTGGGAGACGCGCTCGGGTCGGTCGGCGCCGGGCAGCCAGGTGCGCAGGCCGCCGGCGGTGATCTCGACGACCTGGTGATGGCCGGAGCGCGGCGCGGCGACGGCGGCCTCACCGGCCTCTCCCGCGCCCTGGAAGAGCAGGTTGAGCCGCCGGGCGAGGATCCGGTCGTAGGTCGGCGCGTCGCGCAGGGCCGACGGCGGGTGCCCGATCGCGCCGAGCCGCAGCCAGGCGCTCTCCTCGTAGGGGCGCAGCCGCTCGGCGAACCAGGCGGCCTGCCCCTCGCCGAGCAGGGGATAGGCGTCGCGTTCGAGGTGGCTCATGGCCATCGTCGAGTTGAGCCCGGCGACGACCACCTTCAGGTCGGGCACCTCGAACAGCGTCCACGGCTGGCCGCCGTCGAACACCCGGTCGTCCAGACCTTGGTACACCTCGCCGAACAGGCCCGCGAAATGCCGCCACTTCGGCCAGTAGGGCGGCTGCGGGGAGACGTCGTCGGCCTCGCAGGTGAGGAAGTAGGCGCTGGCCGCGGCCTTGGTGACGTCACGCGGGCCCGGCACGATCACCAGCCGGTGCGGCTCCAGGCCGACCAGCAGCCGCAGGTCGGTGATGAAGCGGGTCGCCTGCCCGAACTGCCCCAGGCTGCCCGACTCGGTCAGGTCGCCGGTGACCACCATGAGATCCGGGCGTGGCATGCCCCTGTCGTACATCTCGGTGAGATCCGCCCAGATCCGTGCCTGCATGTCCTCGGGCGTGAACGGCTCGCCCGGATCGGGCAGCGCCCGGCCGAACCGGGGGCCGCCGATGTGCAGCACGGTCAGCGACTCGCGGCCGTGGTCGGCGGTGGCCGACGGCGGGAACTTCGGCGCCGACACCGGGGTACGCCGGGCCCGCGAGCGCTCGCCAGGCGGCGGCAGGGTCGGCGCGGGCAGCGGCAGGCCCGCGCCCGTCGGGAAGGCGGGCGCCGCCTCCGGCTTGGCCCGGCCCGACATGGCCTCCCTGACCCGGCCCAGCAGCAGCGCCCTGGCCTGGCCGGAATCGGTGACGCCGAGCAGGTCCACCCAGGTGATCGTGGACAGCAGCCCTTCGAGGCGTACGTCCTCGAGCCGGATCGTGATCAGCTTGTTGGACGGGTTGTCGGGGTCGGCGCGGAGCGCGGCCTGCCACTCCATGCGGCCGTAGCGCGAGGTCAGGTAGTTGCGCGAGAGCACGGCCACCACCACCTGCGCCTCGCTGACGCCGCGGTCCATGAAGTCGATGAAGTTCGTGCCGGGCACGAAGTCCCACGCCTGGATCATGGTCCGGTAGCCAGCCGCCTCCAACTCCCAGGCGATCCAGGTCGCCCAAGCCGTGTCGGCGGGGGAGTAGCTGACGAAGATCTCTGTCGGCTTGCCGTCACGTGCCATTCCCTCAGTATCCCCTGTGGGGGCGTGCTTTCAGGCGAGGGAGCGCCGTCGTCTGGAGGAGGAGCGCCGGGAGCGTAGCGACCAGAGCGACGGGGGAAGACGGCGGCATTGGGCGACCGAGCCCGCCTCACGGAGTGAGGCCATAAACAGGGTTGTGCGATCATCGACAGGTGCGTCTTGGTGTGCTCGACTGGATCAGGATTGGGCTGCTCGGGCTCGGCCTCGTCTTCGTGGCGACCGGGCTGCTGCCGTGGCGCGAAGCCGTGGACAGCCTGGATGAGATCGGGCCGTTGCTCGTCTTCCTGGTGGGCATCATCGTGCTGGCGGAGCTGACCAAGGAGGCCCAGGTCTTCGACGCCATCGCGGCGCGGATGGCGGTCTTGGGGCGGGGCAACTACGTCGCGCTCTTCTTCCTGTGCACAGCCTTCGCCTCATTTATTACGATATTTCTGAATCTCGATACGACCGCGGTGCTGCTCACCCCGGTCATGCTGGCGCTGGCCCCCAGGGCGCGCATCGCCGCCCTGCCCCTGGCGATGACCACGATCTGGCTGGCCAATACCGCCAGCCTGCTGCTCCCGGTCTCCAACCTGACGAACCTGCTCGGCATCAACAAGATCGCGCTCGACACCCAGCAGTTCGCCGGGCGGATGTGGGTGCCGCAGATCGTCTCGATCGCCGTGACGATGGCCTTCCTGTGGGTCTTCTTCTGGCGCCGGGGCCAGCGTCGCGATCTGCGCTACACGCCGCCGCTGCTGGAGCCGGTCGCCGACCGCGTGCTGTTCGCCGCCGCGGCCGTGGGCTGCTTACTGTTCATCGGCGCGCTGCTGGTCAAGGTCCAGGTCGGCGTGGCCGCCTCGGTGGCGGCGCTGGTCATCGTGGTGGCCTTCTTGGTACGCGACCGCGCCCGGCTGACCTGGAGCCTGATCCCCTGGCAGCTGCTCATCTTCGTGACGGGCCTGTTCCTGGTGGTGCCCACCCTCAGCCGCTACGGCCTGGCCGACCTGATGCGCTGGATGATCGGCGCCGAGGGTGACCCCTACCGGACGGCGGCGGTGGGTGCCGGGCTGTCCAACCTGATCAACAACCTGCCCGCCTTCCAGGCCATCGCCGAGGTCATCCCGTCGAGCGACCAGGACCGGTTGCTGGCCCTGCTGGTCGGCACCAACGTGGGGCCGGTCGTCACGCCGTGGGCGTCACTGGCGACGCTGCTCTGGTTCGAGTCGTGCCGCCGTCACGACGTGTCCGTACCGATGCGCCGCTTCCTGGCCACCGGCACAGGGCTGGCGATCGTCGGCCTGCTCGCCAGCGTGTGGGCCCTTGTCACGTTCGGCTGACCGCTCCACTCCCGCGGAGCACATCGAGGAGGCCGGGCATGGCGCTCGGGTGGGTGGCGACGAAGCTGCGGTCGTCGGGCGTGCCGTCGATCCCCTCCTCGAACGGCCCGCCGTCGAGCGCCCGGATCTCGATGCCCGCCTCCCGCGCGAGCAGCGCGCCCGCGGGCAGATCCACCGCCTCGGCCCGGTAGCCGACGATGCCGTCGATGTCTCCCCTGGCCAGCATCGCCCAGGCCAGCAGCGGGGCCCACAGTTGCAGCATCCGACGGGCGCTCAGCTCCAGGGCGTACTTGATGGCCCGTACGGTCGCGTCGCCCCTGGACACCGAGTAGCCCTGGGTCCACGCCAGCAGCGGGCCGTGCGGCGAGGGGTTGTGCGGCGGGGCCAGCCGCATCCCGGAGGACGTGATCGCGCCGCGGTCGCGGATCGCCGACCAGGTCTGAGCCGAGACCGGGTCGTGCACCACGCCCAGCATGGGGCGTCCCGAGCGGCACAGGGCCAGGCCGACGACGTAGGCGGGCAGGCCGATCACCACGTTGTTGGTGCCGTCGAGCGGGTCGATCAGCCACGTCCACTCACCGTCGGCGGCGCCGAGCAGGCCCGACTCCTCGGCGATGACGGAGTGCGCCGGGAAGGCGGTGAGGATGTGCTCGACCAGCAGTTTCTCCGAGGCCAGGTCGAGCTCGGTGACGACGTCGCCCGAACCGCCCTTCGGCCGGGCGCCGAGCACGCCGCGGGTGCCGGACACGAGTAGTTCGCCCGCGGCCTCGGCGGCGGTGACGGCGACCGCGCGAGCGTGATCCAGATCCATTCGGGGCCCCTCAACTCAGGTGGGCGGCTATCAGGCTGACGGCGAGTGCCGTCTCCTCGTCGTCGAGCGGTTGCCTGGACACATGGTGGTCGCCGGTGCCGAGCGGGCCCAGCGACAGGTCGCGGCTGCCCGGCCGGCCGCGGCCGAGCGCGATCGTGGCCGCCTCGCCGCCCGCCGGCACGACGCTGCTGTGGAACCGGCCGGCCGCCAGCGTGTAGGTGTCGCCGGGGCCGAACTCCTCCACCAGCCCTGTCTCCTGACGTACGGTCCGGCGGGTGGGCGTGATGCGGTCGCCGTCGGCGCCGCTGACCACCTCGAACACCCGGTGGGTCGGGTCGCGCACCGCGTCGGTGACCACCGCGTGCACGTTGCGCACCTGCCCGTAGAGCACATGGCTGAGCAGGTCCCAGCTGTGGCAGTGGATGCCCGACGTGGTGCTCCGCGCGTGCGTGAACCTGGCCGACCACAGATGGAGACATACCCCCTCGCCGCCGTCACGCTCCAGCGGCAGGCAGACGAAACCGAGCGGGTGGCGTACGGCCCTGATGCCGGTGCCCGACAGTGCCGCCAGCGCCCACGGCCGCGCCTGTCCTTGGGCGAGCTGCTGGTAGGCACCGTGACTGCTCATATCACGACTGCTCATATCACGACTGCTCATATCACGACTGCTCATATCGCGACGGCTCATGCGTCGTACGGATTCCTGGCGCGCAGCGCCTTGCGGGCGATGTCGACGACGTCGCGGTCGTCGTAGGACCTAGGCAGCGGGATCGAGATCCGGGTGAACAGCTCCTGCACCTCCTCGACCGTGGGCTCGTCGCTCAGCGGCACCTTCTTGTACATCTCCAGCGGCACCAGCCGGGCCTGCTCGAAGCTGAGCCGCAGTTCGGTGTCGCAGTTCTCGTAGTAGAAGGTGTCGGCCAGCGCGGTCATCGCCCGGTTGGGGTCCTCGACCGTCATGATCAGGCGGGTGGCCGACAGGTCCCAGCGGAAGGTCGTCATCGTGGAGGACAGGCCGATGCCGATGTCGAGCAGCCCGTAGCGCTGGCGGTGCCAGAAGGCGGCCAGGATCGTGGCGTACGACTCCTTCCTGACCCGGTCGGCCGTCCAGGTCTCGCCGGTGCCGTCGGGCGCGTCGGACAGGGAGCGGCGGTAGTGGGCGTAGGTCTCGCACACCTCGACGTTGGCCGGGTCGATGATCTCGACCCTGACCGTGAGGTGGCGCTTGACCTTCCTGGCCGCCGCCACGCACTCGGGCAGCGTGACCGCGCGCAGGTAGGTGCCGGTGCCGCCCTTGAAGCTCCACCGCGTGGTGTCCTTGCGGGCGTCGGCGTGCGCCTGCGCGATCTCCTGCCTGCTGCCGAGCACCCTGACCAGCTGGAGCGAGTCGAGAGCCCGCCGCGTGCCGGTGACCAGGTCCTCGATCGCCTCGAGCCGGGCCAGCCGCACGGGCAGCTGGGCGAGCGCGCCGGAGGTGACGGTCTCCTCCAACGGCGCCTGACGCACCCGGTCGCGCAGCAGCGCGGTGGCCACCAGTGCCAGGATCACCAGGGTCGCGGCGCTGACCAGCTGATCCTGGACCTTGTCGCCTTCCTTGCCGAAGATGCCGTCCGGCATGATCCCGAGCACGCCGACTACAATGGCCAGACCGAGTGCGATCGCGCCGTCGGCGTTCTGCGCCGCCCATGGGGCGATCCGCTTCAGCGCCGCCGTGAACCGTGCCATCGCATTGCCCCGCATCCGACGATCAGTCAGTTCCCGAAATCATGGTAACGACCCCGCCAAGTGCGCGGAAAGAGCAGGCCTCCTCCCTGAGTATGACCTGACATATCCCCCTTAAAGGTAGGGCGTGGAGATCGCGAGATCTTTACGCTTACTGGACGGGGGGTGGGGATGAAGGGGTTAATACCGAGCTTGCGCTCGGGTTCTTTGGCGATGGCGCTGGTCGTCTACACGGTGTGTCCCGTGCCGCCGGCCATCGCCGCCACGGTGTCCGACGAGCTGGTCCTGGGGGAACGGTTCGTGCAGGTCGTCGCCCATCCGGACGACGATCTGCTGTTCATGAGCCCCGACCTCTACGGCGGGGTGCTGGGGGAGCGGCCGAGCGTGACCGTCTACCTCACCGCGGGCGAGGGCACCGCGGGGCTGGACGACCATCATGACCCGTACATGTACGCACGCGACCGCGTCGAGGGCCTGCGCGCCGCGTACGCCCACCTGGCGGGGGTGCGCGACGAATGGCGCAGCACGGTGATCACCGCCGGGGGGCTGCCCGTCAAGGTGGACTCCCTGGTCGAGCGGCCGAAGGTGATCCTGATCTATGCCGGGCTGCCGGACGGCGGCGACCCGCGGGCCGACGGCGGCCGTGACGCGCTGACCCGGCTGTGGGCCGGGCGTGGCTGCGTACGCGTCTTCGACCCCGCCGAGCGGCGGTGCGTGAGCCGGGAGAACGTGGTGGCGATGCTGCGTGCCGTCTACGCCAGATATCAGGCGAACGTCATCCGCACCCTGGACCCCGACCCGCCGCCGCGCTGCCGCCTGTGCGACCACCCCGACCACGTGGCCTCGGCCCGCTTCGCCGCCGCCGCTGCCGCGGATCGGCGGGTGCGCCTGGTGGCCTACCGTGGCTACCCGATGACGACCTGGGCGCCCAACGTGCCGCAGCGGTGGCGGGAGCTCAAGCGGGAGATCTTCGGCGTCTACCGGCGCCACGACTACCGGGCCAGGTCCGGCTGGCACTACCGGGCCTGGTACGACCGGATGTACAAGGTCACGACCCACAGCCATCGCCACTGATGTCCAGGCTCCAGGACGCCGACGCCGGGCGGCGTGAGCTGTCGCTCCACGCCGCCCGGCGTCCGGAGGTGGCTGTCGGCCGCTACGTGGCCTAGAGCCAGCCGCGCCGGCGCGCCATCTGCTCCAGAGCGTGCCGGAGCGCCTGGTCGGCCCCGCTCGGGTCGTCGTAGCGGACCGTGAACCGGTTGTAGGCGTCGTGGCTGGAGGTCAGGAAGCCGCCGCGCTTGTCGGCCTCCAGGATGACGTCCATCTGCCGCGGCCCGGCGATGAACGTCAGCTCCAGCTCGTTGAAGTGCCGCCGCCACTCCCCGCCCGCGTAGTACTCGATCTCCTGGAAGAACGGCATCGTCGAGCCGCGCAGCGTGCCGCGTTCGAGGTCGGCCTTCTTGAAGCCGAAACCCAGGCGGTCGAGCGCGGCGATGACGTGCTCCTGCGCGGGCAGCGGGTTGACGAACAGCGGGTCGAGGTCGCCCTTGTCCATCGCGCCGGCCAGCGCCAGCTCCGTCTGCACGCCCAGCCGCATGCCGTGCAGCGGATGACCGCCGATGGCGCTGATCGGCGTCTCCCAGGGGATGACGATCTCGAACGGCTGGCTGTGCTGCGCGCCGGCGCTGAGCTGGAAGGTCCCGGCGACCTGCTGGCGAAGGAAGCCGTAGGTGGTCTTGTACTCCTCGTCGCCACGCTCCACCTCGACCACCGCGGTCAGGTCGAGGTAGATGCCCTCGACCTTGTAGTCGGCGCCGCCGCCGCGGAAGTTCACCACTCCGCGTAACGTCTCACCGGGCCGTACACCGCTGCCGGCCAGGACCGTGTCTACTTCGACGCCCGCGCCGAACGCGGCCATCAGTTTGCGGAACACCATGGGGTTCTCCTATGACCCGGGGGTCTCTCCGTTGTGATGGCCCGAGAAGCGGGGGAGCAACTGGGCCAGGAGCAAGGTCGACAGCGCGGAGTCGCCGGATCCCTGCTGGGTGCGGACCACCAGGGGTTGCGGGGCGTTCTCCGCCAGTTTGGCACCCACGTCCAGGCGCCTGCGGGCCAGCTCGTACTGCAGCACGGCCCGGTTGTCGCGGTAGGAGTCGGCCAGCCTGCGCAGGGCCTTGGCCTCGTTCTCGGCCGCGGTCAGCTCGGCGCGGCCGCGCGCCTCGATCTCCCAGCGCACCCGCTGGGCCTCCGTCTCCTGCTCTTCCAGCATGCGCGCCACGTCCTTGCGCGCGGTGTTGTGCGCGGCCTTGACCTCGACCACGCGGGCGTCGCGGGTCTTCTTGGAGCGCTCGATCTCCATGAGCAGGGTGTCGATGCGGCGCTTGCGGGTCAGCTCCCACTCGCGCTCGTAGGCCGACAGCTCCTTGGCCACCTTCTCGCGGGTGGCCAGGTGCTGCTGGTACTGGTCGGGCAGCTGCACGTCGGGGATGTTCGCGCCGGTGATGCGCACCCCGTAGCGGCCGAGCTGGCGGTTGAGCGCCTCCTGCATGTCGCCTACGTCGGAGCCGCGCAGGTCGTACGCGCGCTCGGTGTTGACCTTGCGGCTGCGCTGCCTGATCGCGTCCTGTACGGCGCTCGACAACACCAGGTCGAAGTTGCCCGCGCCGATCGTGCGGACGAACGCGACCGGGTCCACGATGCGGAACTTGAGGAAGAACTCGATCGACTTCAGCGGTACGTTCTCCGCCGTCGGGCAGGCCACGATCGGCGCCGAGTACGGGATCTCGGTGGAGGTGTCGACGACCGCGTCCACCCGGTCCCACGGCAGCCACAGGTAGTGGCGGCCCGGCGGGAGCGTGCCGGTGATGGCGCCCCAGCGGCTGCGTACGCCGGTGGTGCCCTCCTCGATCTCGATGATCGCCCGGCGCCACATCCACACCAGCGCGACGGCGAGGAAGAACAACGCGCCCAGCGAGGCCGTCACGACGAGGTTGCCCATCACCGCCATCCCGGCGAAGTAGACGGCGATGAAGACCAGAGCCATCCAGGCGAAGCCGCGCCTGTCCTTGGGGATCACGACCGGCACGAGCTGGCCCTGCTCACCGCCGCGCAGCAGCTGGCGGATGTCGGACCAGGAGGCCAGCGACTCCTTGATCTTCGAGAACTCGCGGCTCATCGGACCTCACCCTCGATGGTCGGCAGCGTGGCGGCGAGCGCGGGCTCGGGCGCCTCGCTCACCTCTTCGGCGACCTTCTTGAGCAGTGCGGTGATCTCCGCCTCCCTGCCCGCCACGCGCTCGCCGATCTCGGCCAGCCGGCCCCGGATCGCGGCCATGTCCTCGGCCGAGAACAGCGCCGCCCCCTTGCCGCCGACCAGTTGCTGGGCCAGCGCCAGGAAGTCGATGTCAGTGTGCTCGCCCACCTGCACCACCTGCGGCAGCCGGGTCGCGACCGACTCCAGCTTGTCCAGCAGGTCCTGCTGGAAGCGGTAGTCGAGGATCTCCGGCGCCTCGGCCGCGCTGAGCGCCCTGATGTCGAGCGCCTGCGCCTCCAGCAGCGCCGAGTTGGCGTTGGCGGAGGACTCCGCCTCGACCAGGCGCTGCCTGGCCTGCGCCTTGGCCTGGTGGGAGGCCCGCTCCAGCGCCGTGTCCATGCGCGCCTGGTAGCCGGCGATCTCCGCCTGGATCGCGCTCAGCGTCTCCTGCAGTCCGGCCAGCTCCTTGATCAGGTCGCCCTCGTTCTGCTCCTTGCGCAGCTGCAGCTCGTACTCGTAGGTGTAGGCCTCCTTGGCGACGCGCACCATCTCGGGGGCGGCCAGGTCCATCCGGTACTCCTGGCTGGACGGCTCGGCGTGCGTGATGTTCACGTCGGTGAGGCGTACGGCGGGCAGGAACTGCTGGTTGAGGTTGTCCAGCATGCCCAGCGTGCTCTCGCCCACGAGGTCGTAGATGTCCTCGGCCCGCTGGGCGTAGATGAGGGAGCGCGTGACCTCGCTGATGGCGTTCTGCAGCTTGGACTGGAAGCCGCTGACCGAGCCGAGCACGAAGATGAACTCCGCCGGGTTCTCGATCCTGAACTGCAGGAACAGGTCGACGCTCGCCTTGACGCCCTGTTGCGTGGGGGCCTCGCTGATGGGGGCGTTGAACGGGTATTCACGGGTGGTGTTGACGATGTAGCTGACCCGCTTCCACGGGTTGAACAGCGTCACCCGGCCGGGGTCGGCGATCTGCACCAGCTTGCCGAACTTGGTGATCAGCGCCTTGCAGCCCTCGGGCACCATCACCACGCTGCGGCGCCACCACAGGAAGGCGGCCGCCAGGACCAGGACGATCCAGTAGTGCGGGCCGAAGAACACATCGGTTCGGGGGATGACGTTGCCGAGCGCGCCGATCAGGCCGAGCACCACCAGGATGCCCAGCGGCACGACCACCTTCGCGGTGGTCCCCTTGGGGATCACCACCGGCGAGATCACGTGCATGCCGTTCTCGGCGAAGCTGCGGTTGATGATCTCGCCGGCCTCGTTCAGCGACGCGGACCGGGCCTCGATCAGCGTGCCCACCGACACGCCGCCGTCACGGGCCGCCGCGAAGTCGTACGGGTTCAGCGCGAAGCCCTGAACCTGGACCTGACCGGCCAGCTGGCCCGCCTGGTCCACCGCCTGGCCGACGGCTTGACGGACATCACCGCCTTGTACGACCGCCTGGGCTATGCCCTGACCTGCCTGGATCAACGCCTCTCTGGGTCGTGACATTGCACCTTCCTCTTCCGCTACGGGCGGATTCGACCGTATCGGGTGTCGCTTTCGGTTCGCTTGCAAGGTGGAGCTGCTCCAGGGTGAGGTGCTTGGCGCTCACATGCGGAAACGGGGCTAGCGACCGATCATGGTCGCGTCGGGGAGTGACTGCTTGACCGCCTCCGGCGTGCCCACCACGACCGTCAGCTTCCCTTTGGTCGTCTTGGCCGCCGCGTTCCCGTAAATCCGCACCTTTCCGAGGTCCTTGGCCTCGACGATGACGAACATCCGGGTGGGGGAGCACCACAGCGTCACGCTGCTCTCCATGTTGCTTCCGGTCATGAGTTCCTTGGGCCCCGCGAAACCCTCCTCCGTTGTGGTGACGTTCCCCTCGGACTTCGTCAGGTCTTGGCTCATGTTGAAGGTGTAGCCGGAGGACCCCTGATCGGCGAGCCCGCACACGCCCTTGCTGTGGATCCAGGGGACCAGGTCGTACTTCGCGACCTGGATCCGTGCCAGCACCCTCTCCGCCCCGTCCGGTATCCCCGACCTGGATGCCGAACCCAGCAACGCGGCCAGTGGCCAGCGGCTCGGATCCTTGAGCAGCCAGTCCTTCGGCTCCTCCGTCGGACACCCCGTCAACAGCAGGACCGCAAATATCGCAATGATTCCCCTCATTAGGGGATCACCATAGTGAGGAAGCGTTTTCACGTACAGTGCCTGCGCCGTGACCGAACACGGCAGCGCATCGGCTGAGAAGACGGCGGCGATGAGTGAGATCGTCCCCAACCGCATCGCGTCGCTGCGCGCCGAACGCGGTGTCACCCGCAGCCTTCTGAAGGGCCCCCCTGACCAGGTGACGGTTTCTGTCAGTGGCGCCGCCTACAGTGGCATCATGCGACCGGTCACTGATTTGCAGCGGAAGGTGGCGCCCTTCGAGGTCGTCACCGAGATGACTCCCTCCGGCGACCAGCCGACGGCCATCGCCGAGCTGGAGCGCCGCGTCAAGGCCGGGGAGAAGGACAACGTCCTGCTGGGCGCCACGGGCACCGGCAAGACGGCCTCGATCGCCTGGCTGATCGAGCGGCTGCAGCGGCCCGCGCTGGTCATGCAGCCCAACAAGACACTCGCCGCGCAGTTCGCCAACGAGCTGCGGGAGATGCTGCCCAACAACGCGGTTGAATATTTCGTCTCTTACTACGATTACTACCAGCCTGAGGCGTATGTCCCGCAGAGCGACACGTACATCGAGAAGGACTCCTCGATCAACGACGAGGTCGAGCGGTTGCGCCACTCGGCGACCAACTCGCTGCTGACCCGCCGCGACACGATCGTGGTGGCCTCCGTGTCCTGCATCTACGGCCTGGGCACGCCGCAGGAATACGTCGACCGCATGGCCAGGCTCCGGGTCGGCATGGACGTCGACCGCGACCAGCTGCTGCGCCGCCTGGTCGACATGCAGTACACCCGCAACGACCTCGCCTTCACGCGGGGCACCTTCCGGGTGCGCGGCGACACGATCGAGATCATCCCGAAGTACGAAGAGCTGGCCGTACGCATCGAGATGTTCGGCGACGAGATCGAGAAGCTGTCCACCATGCACCCGCTGACCGGCGAGGTCATCACCGAGGACGAGGAGCTCTACATCTTCCCCGCCTCCCACTACGTCGCCGGCGAGGCGCGGATGGCGATGGCCGTCAACGGCATCGAGGCGGAGCTGGCCGAGCGGCTGTCGGAGCTGGAGCGGCAGGGCAAACTGCTGGAGGCGCAGCGGCTGCGCATGCGCACCACCTACGACATCGAGATGATGCGCCAGATCGGCACCTGCTCGGGCATCGAAAACTACTCGCGCCACATGGACGGCCGCGAGGCGGGCAGCGCGCCCAACACGCTGCTCGACTACTTCCCGGAAGACTTCCTGCTGGTCCTCGACGAGTCCCACCAGACCGTGCCGCAGATCGGCGCCATGTACGAGGGCGACGCCTCCCGCAAGCGCACCCTGGTCGACCACGGCTTCCGCCTGCCGTCGGCGCTCGACAACCGGCCGCTGAAGTGGGAGGAGTTCCTGGAGCGCATCGGCCAGACCGTCTACCTGTCGGCCACGCCCGGCTCCTACGAGCTGGGCCGGGTCAAGGGCGACGTGGTCGAGCAGGTCATCCGGCCGACCGGGCTGGTCGACCCCGAAGTGATCGTCAAGCCCACCAAGGGGCAGATCGACGACCTGGTCCACGAGATCCGCGAGCGCGCCGACCGCGACGAGCGGGTCCTGGTCACCACGCTGACCAAGAAGATGTCGGAAGACCTCACCGACTACCTGCTCGAGCTGGGCATCCGGGTCCGCTACCTGCACAGCGAGGTCGACACGCTGCGCCGCATCGAGCTGCTGCGCGAGCTCCGCTCCGGCGAATACGACGTGCTGGTCGGCATCAACCTCCTGCGCGAGGGCCTCGACCTGCCCGAGGTGTCGCTGGTGGCCATCCTCGACGCCGACAAGGAAGGCTTCCTCCGCTCGGAGACCTCCCTGATCCAGACCATCGGCCGGGCCGCCCGAAACGTCTCAGGACAGGTCCACATGTACGCCGACAAGGTCACCCCGTCGATGGAGCGGGCCATCGACGAGACCAACCGGCGGCGGGCCAAGCAGATCGCCTACAACCAGGCCAACGGCATCGACCCGCAGCCACTCCGCAAGAAGATCGCCGACATCCTCGACTCGCTGCAGCGCGAGGACGCCGACACCGACCGCCTCCTCGGCGGCGGCCGCCAGCAGTCGCGCGGCAAGGCACCCGTGCCCGGGTTCGCCGCCCGCCAGGCCGGGCAGCACGCCAAGACCATCGCGGGGGAGATGCCCCGGGCACAGATGGAGTCGTTGATCGAGTCGCTGACCGAGCAGATGCACCAGTCGGCGGCCGACCTGCAGTTCGAGGTGGCCGCCCGACTGCGCGACGAGATCAAGGAGCTCAAGCGGGAGCTGCGCGACATGCGGGAGGCAGGCGTCCAGTAGCCGACCGGAGAAAGGGCGTCCGCTTCGCTGCGGGCGTTCTTTCTCCCCACCCGATTCGGTGGTTGGCCGTCTGATGCCCGCCCGCCCACAATGGGCCTCCGCTTCGCTCCGGACGTCCTCCCAGGCGGGCTGACGCCCGCCCCCTGAGGGGCCTCGCTGCGCTCGGACGCCTTCCCAAGCACGCTTCGCCGGGCCAGCTGGCCGGAGCGAGCTTCCTTGGCGGCACCACCATCGAGACCTGCACATACTCTCCACCGCTCCGGCCCCGAGCCCACGGCCGCAGCTGTCACAGCGGCCGGAGAGCGGGCTTACCGGCCGCTGTGACAGGGGCCGGAAAGTGGGTTATAGGGGCCCAACTAAATGATCTAGGGTCGTGTCCCTGATCCAAGCGATCCCGCCAGCGCGGGGCCGAGTAGGGCGGCCCCGCAAGCGACTCGAGTGCCTGTACGACGACCATGACAAGTTCAGCCGTCTGGTCCGGCGCACCGGGGTAGGCGCGGGCTGTCAGGGGTCAACGCTCGTGCTTCCGTCGCCCGGTCATTTCCGTTGGCGGAGGGTCGCGAGGTATACGGCCGTTGAGCTCTCGAAGGAGACGATGTCGGCGAGTTCCCAGCCGGTTCCGTTGGCGAGTTCGGCGAGTTCGCGTGGTGCCAGGCTGAGGTAGTCGAACCAGGGCGTCGCGACGTCGCGGTAGCGGACCCGCATGGTGCGATGTCCGGCTATGCGGCCCGCCCGTAGGTTCTGTTCGTTGTAGGGCAGGTGCAGAGGATCGGCGGAGTCCGTCAGGTTCCGGGCTTGGCCGACGATGATGGCGCCGGGCGCGGCCATCGCTGCTAGCGCCCGCAGGAATTCCGGCGCCCTTTCCCGGCTCTCCAGCAAACCGAGGTTGGCGCCCAGGAGCAGGAAGCTGTCGTATCGCTCTCCCGTCGCGGCATGCTCGTGGACCGTGCCAAGAACGGCGGAACGTACCCCTTGCCGCCGGCACACTTCGAGCGCGCCCGGTGAGATGTCGATCGCTGTAACGGCGTGGCCCCGATCGAGCAACGCGCGTGCGGCCCGTCCTCCGCCGGCGCCGACGTCCAGAACTCTGCCCTTGAGCAAGTCCAGCGCTTGGCGCTCACTGTCCGGCCATTGGTCGACCGGGGCGATCCATGGTTCGACGGGCACGGGCTTCACCAGCCCGTCGCTGCGTTCCGCGATATGGAAGACCGGGGTGGCAGCCGACTCCAGCGATGCCTGGTAGGCATCGCGCAGCATGTCCCCGATCGCGTCCCCCTTACGGGGACCAAATGCCGTCCGTTCTGCCTGCTGGCCTTCTTCCGTTGCCTTGTCGCCGGCCTCATCTGCGACGTCGCCGAGGGCGCGGACGGTGGGAGCGTTCATCGTGTTCTCTCTGCTGGATCGGGTGAAGGAGCCGATGGTTCGGGGCGCACGAGCGGCCGGAATGTGACGAAGATCATCAGGACAACCCCGGCGCCACACCATGCCCCGATGACAGTAGAGGTGGAAAAGCGTTCGCTGAGGGCGCCGGTGGCCAGGATCGCGGTGCCCTGGGCGATCTGGATGCCGCTGTTCATGACGCCGAACGCCCGGGCCCGGTATTCGGTGGGAAGCACGCTCTTGAACAGCGCCTGAGCGGCGGGCAGCAGCAGCGACATGACCACGCCGGAAGCGGCGGCCAGGAGCAGTACGCCGGCGAGCGGCGGGTCGAGCAGCGCGGGGACCAGCGTGAGGGGGGCCAGGACCGCTAGGGGGCGGATCAGCCGGGTCTTGGTACGCGAGCGCAGCAGCCGGGTCAGTATCAGGCCGCCGATGGCGACACCAAGAGGGTTCGCGGCCATGATGAACCCCTGTGCCGCGCCGCCGCCGTCGATTTCGGACGCCCAGGCCGCCGCCAGGCCCTCCGGAACGATGACGAAGGTGACCGTTGCGAAGGTTATGAGCGCGATGGCCCGCATCACTGGGTCGCCGAAGACGACGGCGTACCCTTGTCCAGTCTCCCGCCACAGGCCAGGGCGGTGGGTGGCCCCGAGTGTCGCCGGCCGGAGCTTGACGTAACGGCGCAGCAGGAACGCCGAGCCGACGAAGGTACCGGCGTTCAGCAGTAGCGCGGCATGCGGGTTGTAGCCGGCGATCATTCCGCCGGAGGCGTACCCGAAGACCTGGGCCAGGTGGAAGATGGCGTTGTTGAAGGCGATGCCGAGCGGGTACAGGTCGCCGGTCAGGATGTGCGGGAGCTGAGAGGAACGGGCGGCCTCGAACGGTGGGGCGAACAACCCACTGGCGAACAGCAGCACCAGCAGGACCGCCACAGGCACGCCGGGGATCGCGATCAGCCCGATGAGCGCCGCTCTGACCAGATCGCAGAAGATCATCACTGAGCGCGAGGGATACCGTTCGGCCACTGCCGCGAGTAAGGGCCCTGCGGTGAGCCATGGCAGATACCCCACGGCGAAGGCCGCTGCCGAGGCCAGCACCGAGCCGGTGCGATCGAAGACCAGCAGCGCTACCGCGGCCTTGCACAGATAGTCCCCGATCCAGGAGAGCACGCTCGCGGTGAAGACTGCACGGTACTCCACCAGAACGAACAGATCCCGATAGCCCGCCGGCCGTTCCTCATCCGTCGCTGGACGCCTCATCCATTCTCCGCAATGCGCTCATGAAGAGGGCCGGCTCACCGCCGAAGGCTGTGTGCCGGCCGCTGTCAGCTCATCTTGGATCAATCCCAGACGGTGTCCTTGCGGGTCATGAAGCACCTCCCTCTCGGCTCTTCGGCATGCTGATCGCTCAGCATCCCAAGCGACTAGATCATATAGTCATATGTTCCACTTTTTCGGCAACCGCCGAATGTCTCCGTCCTCGTGACCAAAGCCCCAAATGGTAAAGGTGTTGCTCGCCTCTGCGACCGGAGCGATCAAACGGTGAGGGCATATCTCGCCTGGTAGCGGTTCTGGTGGACACGTGCTTGTTACCGGGCGAAGTGGTAGTGCAAGTGCTTGGCTCCCGATCCGTCAGAGTCCAGCTCGACTGGTCCCAAGCGTGATCGACAGCTCCCGCGTCCGGGCGCTCAAGGGCGGCCCATAATCGGGCCGAGCCTGGTCGCCTGCGTATCCGCTGGACGGTCCGTTACGACATTCGCTGGGCATACATGACGCTTGCTGACGCGATCATTTGCCGGCGACGCCTCGTCCGCTGATCTTTCTGTAGCATCTCTTTAGCGTCGCTACGCTGCCGTCTCCGGCCCTCGCCTTTTGGCGGGCGTCAGAGCATCCCGGCCTCCGACTGGAGCAGGACGGAGAGGGCGTCGGGGTCTGCCGACGCGACGCCCTTCGAGGCGAACCAGGTGGCCACGTTGCGGGCGTCCCGGTCGAGGAAGTGCGGGCCCGTGGGGTGGGAGATCACGTCGACGATCTGGGGAAGGTCGATGATGACCAGCCTGCCTTCGTGGACCAGCAGGTTGTACGCCGACAGGTCGCCGTGGGCCAGACCCTCTCTGGCCAGGACCACCAGCGCCTCCACCAGCTGCGCCCATAGATCGTCCAGATCATCCGAGACGTTGGCGAGACGGGGTGCCGCGTAGCCGTCCGGGGTACCGACAAACTCTTGGAGGATCTCGGTGCCGACGATCTGGACCGGATAGGGGACTGGCAGGCCGAGTTCGGTCAAGCGACACAAAGCGCCGAATTCGGCCGCGGCCCACTGGCCGGCGATGAGCTGTTTGCCGAAGGCGGTCCGGTTGGCCATGGCCCGATTCATGCGGCTTTCGCGGGTGCTGCGGCCTTCCAGGTAGCCGGCGTCCCGGTGGAACAACCGGTGCTCCGCTGAGCGGTAGCGCTTGGCGGCCAGCAGGCAGACGCGGTCGGTGTCCGGCACACCGCGGGAGAGCAGGTGGACGTCGGCTTCCTTGCCGGTTTTGAGGATGCCCAGCTCGGTGTCCACGGCGGCGAGCTCGGTGATGAGCCAGTCCGGGTGCGGCTTCGGGCCGCGCTCGGTGGGCGTGCTCTGATCCCAGGTCGACCAGCGGTCGCCAGTGGGTGGTCCGTCGTCGATGGGGGCGCTGTCGAGCCATTCGAGATCGTCGGCGTCGAGGGCGTACTTGCCCCGGCGGCGGGGCGAGGAGTGCTTAGGCACGGCGGGATTTCTCCAGAAATGAGGCCCACCGGCGCAGCGATCAGCTTGGCGAGATCCCGGTGGGGAGGTCAGAGGACGCGGAAAACGGCACGCGAACAGTCGTCATCACGGTCTCAACCTCCCTTCGCCCTCCATGCACAGGCTGCGATACGCGCTGTGAAATGCACTGATTACACGGTTGCGTAACGCGCTGTGGTCAGCCTGGCTGAGTATGCCGAGCGGGGCCTGGCCACGGCAACTGAATTTTCGGCCTCCTCCCGCACGCCGACCCACCAGAGCGGTGCTGGAGCTGCGGTACCAGGATCGAGACGTGCCGGATGAGATCCTGCCGCACATCTCGCCCGGTCACAGCGAGCGTGTGGGCCATGCTGCTCATCAAGCTGCAGACCAGGGCCGATGCTGCCGGGCGGATTATCTGGGACGTGTCGGTGGACTCCACGATCAGCCGGGCCCATCAGCACGCCGCCGGCGCCCGCCGCGACGGCGCAGCCCAGAAGGAGCCGCCGGGCGGGGTGGACATCGAACCGGCCGACCACGGCCTGGGCCGCTCCCGCGGCGGCCTGACCAGCAAGATTCATCTGGCCTGCGAACACGGACAGCGCCTGTTGTCCCTGGTCGTCACCGCTGGGCAGCGGGGCGACAGTCCACAGTTCGTGCCCGTGTTGGAGGCGATTCGGGTGCCCCGCCTGGGTGCTGGCCGTCCCCGCTGCCGCCCGGATCGGGTGCGGGCCGACAAGGCGTACTGCTCGAAGGCCAACCGCGTCTACCTGCGACGTCGGGGCATCCGGGCCACGATCCCGGAGCGCCGCGACCAGATTGCCGGGCGGAAACGCCGCGGCAGCGCCGGCGGTCGACCGCCGGTATTCGACCGGGAGGACTACAAGCTGCGGCACGCCGTGGAGTGCGGGATCAACCGGCTCAAGCGGCACCGGGCCGTGGCCACCCGATACGACAAGCTCGCCGTCCGCTACTTGGCCACCGTACAGATCGCGGCGATTGGTGAGTGGCTGTGATCCCCGGTGACCGGCTCCACTGTCATGCCGGCCACGCCGACCTCGAACGCCTACTCGAAGTCGATCTGGGCGGTCGGGTGTGCGGCGGTGATCCGGTCGCGGACCGCCTCTGGGAACAGGTTGCCGTACAAGTTGGCCACCGCCAGATCGGGGAGCGTGTCGAAATCCGCCGGCAGGTCGTTGAGCTGATTGAACCTCAGGTCGACGATCCGCAGTCGACGAAACGTCCCGATCCCGGCGAAGTGCTCGGGCTTGAGCTTGAGGCGCTTGGTGTTCCGCTGCCACTGGCTGATCCGGAGCTCCTCCAGTCCGGGCAGCTCCATGGCGAACAGCTCCCGCAGGAAATCATGCGACGGCAGGGGCGTGCTAGCGCGGCGGCTGTGTCCGCCGAAGCCGAGGACCCGCAGCGCGGGCAGGCGGCCGAGGTCGGGCAGCGGGTCGCGCAGCAGACCGAGGCTGTCGCCGAGGTCGAGCTCTTCGAGGCGGGTCAACCGCAGCAGGCTGTCGGGGACGGTGTCGAAGTAGTTGCCGCTCAGGTCGAGCCGGCGCAGGTTCGGGAAGGTAGTGACGGCCTCGGGGAAGGTCCGCAGGAAGTAGTGGCTCCCGCCGGTTATGGACACCTCCTCGACGGCGGCCAGCCCGTGCGCGGAGTCGGGGAACACGACGTCGGTCCCGTCGGCGACCAGCTTGCGCAGCGCGACCAGGTCGCCGAAGGCGTCCGGCAGGACGAACCGCGTCACCTCCGGCAGGTTCCACTCCGACTCCGACTCCGTGTCGACGGAGACGGACAGGTAGGAGATGTCGAGTTCCTCCAGGGCGGTGAGCCGGCCGATGGCGGCCGGCAGGGTGAACTCGACCGTGTCCCGGTCCGTGTCCCGGTTGCTGGCGACGCACAGCACCCGGAGCGCGGCCAGGTCGCCGATCGATTCCGGCAGGGCGGTCAGCTCGCAGTTGCGCACCGACAGGTGCTCCAGCCGGGTGAGCGTCCCGAGCGCCTCGGGCAGCTCGCCGATCGGGTTGCCGTCCAGGATCAGGGTACGAAGCCACGGCATCTGGAGCACCTCGGCGGGAAACTCCTTGAGGTTGCGACCGGTCAGGTCGAGGTTTTCCACCCGGTCGGCCCGGGACCGGGACACGTCGGCGTCGGCCGACTCGGCCGCCGTCCGGGCTCCGGGCCGCAGGACCGGCAGCCCGGCCCGCAGCCGGTCCAGGAACGCATCGATGTCCAGACAGCGGTCCTCCGCGTCGACGACCTCGGGCACGAACGCCTCGATGATGCCCGGCTTGGCGTAGTCGGCGTCCTTGGCGTCGCCGAAGTTGTCCACCCAGCGCCCGCCGACGGCGTCCACGTCCATGGCGTGTTCGAAGTCGATCACCCAAGGGGTCTCGACGGTCCCGGTCCGTAGCCAGCCGTGGTTGTAATAGCCGTAGACGAGGTGCGTGAAGGCGCCGTCGTGGATGTAGATCTCGCAGTCGCCGGCCTCCAGGGTCTCGGCCTCGGTGCGACCGCCGACGTAGAGTCCGGGCTGGTCCTCATAGAGCGCGATCGGGCCGTTGACCGTCAGATTGCCGGTGATCACGATCAGCTCGACGTCGTCCTCGTCGTCCCCGCTTCGCAGGGCATTGACGGCGTCCAGGAAGTCCCCGTCGACCGCGAGATCGCCGTCGAAGAACAGCACGCTGTCATAGTCGGACGACTCTCCTTCACTCTCGAACGCGGCGGACAACGCGCCGCTCAGACGGGCGTCGGCGTCGGCATAGGACAGGGATGCGGGGGTGGCGGATAGCGACATGGCGACGAGCATAGGTCCGCGCTGTGACAGCCCTACGGGAAAGTCCAGCGCCGTCGTGAGGCTGCTGGCCGCCCCGCCGTCGATACCGGTAGCAGAAGTTCAACACAGCCCACTGTTCATCGGTGAGATCCCCACGCGCCACACCGAGATCATCCCGGCGTGGCGCGATCAACGCGACAGCGTTCTAAAACGCGCCCTAGGCGAGGGGTGAGATCGCGTCGGCGCGCCGGCGGACCCAGGCCATCATTGCGGCCGCCCGTCTGCTGAACGATGTTATCTGGGGGTCTCGTCAGTGCAGATCATTAGGGTTCGGTGTATGTCCGATGAGCGCATGATGCGCGGTTATGTGGGCCATTCGCATGGCCGTGCCACCTATTCCGGTACGCCGGTGATCGAACTGGACGGCTCCCCCGTCACGGTCAGCGTCGATGAGGAGGGGGTGCTGTGGACGTGTGATCTCCGAGGCGGCAGATGCGTCAGCCGCCCGCTGGACCTCGACGCGGCCGGGCCCGATGACAACTGGTATATCGAGAACGGGCACTGGGACGACGACGATCCTGAGGACGAGCGGAGAAGGCTCGTCACCGAGCCCTCCCTCATCGCCACACGCGTGGCCGTGGCGGAGGTCGACGGGCGGCCCGTGGTCGTCACCGGCGGTGGCCGGTTCGACTTCCGCTACGAGGACGGCGACGACATCAGCGGCGGGATCGTGCGGGCCTGGGACCTGCGTACCGGGCGGCGGATCGGCTCGGTCATGATCGGTCACGTGCTCGCGGTCTGCTCGCTCACGACCGTCCGGTCCGAGCGCGGCCTCCTCGCTGTCAGTAGCTGCGAGACGGGCCTGCTGCTGGCCTGGGAGCTGACCACCGGTGTGAAGGTGATCGAGCGGCAGGGCGCCTACAACGGGGAGATGGCCGCCGCCGTGGTAGACGGCCACCCTGTCGCCGTGACCGGCGGGGATGACCCGTTCCTCCAGGCCTGGGACGTTCTGAGCGGCGAGCAGCTCGGCGCGGACTTGCCGGGGCTGGAGTCTCCCGTCGGCGGCATCGCGATCACCGAGGTGGCGGGCCGCACAGTGGTACTGGCCGCCGACGGCCCCCGCCTGCGCGCCTGGGACCTCGCGGCCCAGGAGCCGATCGGGGCGCCGCTGACCGGGCACACCGGCGACATCGAGCGCGTGGTCACCACGACCGTGGGCGGCCGCGCAATCGCCCTGACCGGGGCGACCGCGAGACCCTCGTGTGGGACCTGGCGCGCGGAGAGCAGATCGGCGAGCCGCTCACCGGCCACTCCCTCGAGTCGGCCACCGAGGTCGCGGGCACGCCGGCCGCCGTCACTTCGAGGTCGGACAGCGCCGTCCATCTGTGGGACCTGACGCCGACCCGCTGATCGGAGCCGTCCGGCGGCGGGACCCTCACATCAGTCGAGATCAGGCGGCCGGAGCCTGGCGGGACCATCATGGGCAGTCCTGCCATTCGGTAAGGCGCTGGCAGCTACACGCGTCGTCACACAGGCGGATCTGCCGCACAGCAGCCGCACAGCAGCCGCATCACTCACCACATGCCCTGCCGTCCTTCGCTCCGGCAGGCTCTCGGGCCATGACTGAATAATCAGGTGAGGCCGTTCGCCGTCGCTCGTATGGTGCTGGAGTGCGACGATGCGAGGAGTGCTTCCATTGGGAACCGGCCGGGGCGTCGGAGTGTGTTCGATGCGCCCGGCTGGTGGACCTGATCGTCGAGGAGGGTTGGCGGGCGTTCCTGGAGCAGGAGTTCGGTACGGCCGAGCAGCCGGACGAGCGGGCCATCGCCGAGATGGTGGTCGACGAGCCCGACAGGCACCCATGGCGGGTGGTCGATGCGGCCTACGACCGCCTCACCTGCCCCGAATGCGGTGGTCGGCTGAGCCGGGGCCCGGCCGGGTGTGGGCCGTGTGACGTGGCCAATGGCTTCCGTTATGTCGCGATCGAGATCGATCGGCCGGGAGTCGCGCCTGGGAACGAGCACGCGTTGCGCGTCAACGTGGCCGTGGTGCGCAGGCCCTATGGGATCTCGGCCGTTGAACTGCTGGCGCGGCGGCTCTCGCTGCCGATCCTGCTCGAAGGGCGGCTGCCCACGACGCGGCAGGCACAGGCGGCACGCGCCATGCTCAACAACGGTGCCAGCGCGGAGGAGTATGACGCGTTCATCCACCGAGTCTGGGGGCGCGACGTCAGCTGATGAACTTGCCCAGATCGAGGTCGATGTCCACGGGGAAACCGATGTCGGCCTGTAGACGCTTGCGATGGATGCCGGTGGGCACATAGGCGCGGACCGTTGGCTCGAGCTCGAACGTGTAGACGACGGGAACCAGTTCTTCTTCTTCCTCCACCCGCCAGAAGTGCTTGATGCCCGCGTCCGAGTACTTGATTGGCTTGGTGGTCCTATCTCTTTCCCTCGACTCTGTGGAGACCACTTCAACGACCAGATGGACGTCGTCGGGAGCGAAGGAGGTGACTCGGCTGGCGAACGCGGAACTGTTGACCACGAGAACATCCGGTTCCGGCCGCTGCCGCATGCCCAGAGTTATGGTCATCTCACGGGCGGTCATGAGACCGAGAGGGGTTTTAATCCCGAGGGTGCGGTCGATGAGCAAGTTGACGGCGAGCATGTGGAAGCCCGCCTGTGGCGACATCAAGATGAGTGACCCATCGATCAGCTCGACGTGCTTGGGCGCGTCGGGGGGAAGGTGATCGAGCATGTCGGCGGTCCATCCGCCGGGAGGGCCGGGATAGAACCACTCAGGAAATGCCGCGGTCATCACACGTCTCCTCAAAGAAGCTCACTTAACGAAGCCATTATGCCACGTCAGGTAACCGTCAGGTGAGGTCTCGGCGTTCCTGAGTGCTCTTGCGATAGAGCTCGTCGATCTCGTCGAGCGGGTCCGGGGGACGGCGGCGGGCCTCGATCTCCAGCTCCGTGCGGGAGTGGAGGTCGTCGATTCCGGCCGAGGCGTGCTGAAGCTGGTCGCCGAGGAGGTCGGCGCGGATGCGGGCGCACATGGCGGTCAGCTTTGCCTGGTGCTCGCGTAGGCGATCGAGCGTGACGTGGTCGACGTACGGCGAGGCGCGGCGTTGCTGGGCGTACATGGCGAGTTGCCCGTCATGTACGTCGGCCTGCGCGGACAGGTCGGCCAGGAGCCGGGGGAGGTCGCCGAGGCCCCAGCCCTGGCGTTGGGCCTGTTCGACGGCCTGGCGGGTGATCGAGACCTCACGGCGCAGGTCGAGACGGAGGCGTTCGACCTCCCCTGCGTCGCCGGCGCCCATGGCGTTGACGTGCGTGGTCAGCTGGGTCGCCGCCTGCTTGGCCTTGATCGCCGCCTTCTGGCCCAGCTTGACCAGGAAGTAGATGCCGACGCCGGCCACCAGGCCGAGGAAGGCCAGGATCGCCAGGATGATGAGAATGACCTCCATCATCGCCCTCGCCACCTCCTGCTGATCGGCCGTTTCCTAGAGGATAGTGCGAGCGCGGGGCGGGTGCGTGGCCGAGCAGGCTCTCCGAACATGCTCCACGTAGCGACGCGGGCTCCTCAGGCGGGCCTCGCGTAGCGGCACGGACTCCGCGAGTAGCCATGCGGGCTCCGCACTACCAAGCAAGCTCTTGATTGTTGCCGCCGGTGCGTGATTCAGTTCACCTACCGCGAAGGAGCCACGCATGCTTGACGGCAAGGTAGTGCTCATCACCGGCGGCGCCAGGGGCATGGGGGCCGCGACGGCCCGCCGCTGCGTCGCGGCGGGAGCGAGCGTCGTGATCACCGATGTCCTGGTGGAGGACGGCACCGCCACCGCGAAAGACCTCGAATCGCGATTCATCCCGCACGATGTGACGAAAGAGGATCAGTGGGCTGATGTGGTCGAGGAAGTCCTGGACGGATACGGCCGGATCGACGGGCTGGTCAACAACGCGGGCATCGCCCGCTCGGCGCTCCTGGAGCAGTACACGCTCGATGACTTCGAGCGCGTGCTCAAGGTGAACCTCGTCGGCGTCTTCCTCGGGCTCAAGTCCGTGGTCGCGCCGATGCGCGCGTCAGGCGGCGGGTCGATCGTGAACCTGTCGTCGGCGGCCGGGCTGACGGCGCTGCCCGGCACCGGCGGCTACGGTGCGTCCAAATGGGGTGTCCGCGGCCTCACCAAGATTGCCGCGATCGAGTACGCCCCCCACCGGATCAGGGTCAACTCCGTACATCCCGGGATGATCGTCACCCCGATGACGCTCCGGCACGGCGCAGTCTCAGGCGAAGGCGCGTTTCCGCTGGCCGCGGCTGGGCGATGCGGTGAGCCCGAGGAGGTGGCGGAGGCCATCGCGTTTCTGCTGTCCGACGCCGCCTCATACGTGACGGGCGCCGAGCTGGCGGTGGACGGCGGCTGGACGGCGGGCGAGACCGCCATGCTCCCGCGGACGGAGGCTGAGTGAACGATGGCGATCGACGAGGTCACCAGGGCGGTCATCGACGTGATGACGGCGGTCTTCCCCAAGGTGGGCACCGAGGTGACGGACGCCGCCGAGGCCCGGCGGATCCTGGCCGAGATGCCCCAGCCGGAGGCGGAACCGTACAAGGTGGGCCGGGTGGAGAACCGCATGGCGGGGGACCTGCCCGTGCGTGTCTACTGGCCGCCGACGGGGCGAGCGACGCGGCCGGTGGTCGTGTACTTCCACGGCGGTGGGTTCACGCTGTGCACCTTGGACACGCACGACCCCGTCTGCCGACTGATCTGCACGGACGCCGACGTGATCGTGGTGTCCGTCGACTACCGGCTGGCGCCGGAGCATCCGTATCCGGCCGCCGTCGAGGACGCCTACGCCGCGACCCGCTGGGTGTACGAGCACGCCCGCGAGCTGGGCGCGGATCCCGGCAGGCTGGTGGTCGCCGGTGACAGCGCGGGCGGGAATCTGGCGACCGTGACCTGCTTGAAGGCCAGGGACGAGGGTGGGCCGCCGATCGCGCTGCAGGTGCTGGTCTATCCCGTCACCGACGCCGCCCAGGACGCGCCCTCGCACGCGGAGAACGCGGAGGGATACTTCCTGACCGCGGCGCACATGCGGTGGTACTGGGACTGCTACCAGCCCGACCACGCGAGGCGCGCCGAGCCGTACAGCTCGCCGATCAACGCGGACGTGAGCGGGCTGCCGCCCGCGCTGGTGATCACGGCGGAGCACGATCCGCTCAGGGACGAGGGCGAGGCGTACGCGGAGCGGCTGCGCGCGGCCGGGGTGGACACGCAGAGCGTGCGTTACTCCGGGATGTTCCACGGGTCCTTCGGGCTGGGCGCCATGCTGCCCGTCGCCAAGGAGGCCGAGGGGCGGGTCTGCGCCACGATCAAGGAGCGGGTGGGGTAAAAGATGCCTTATGCCGATTTAGGGCAGGACATTCGGCTCTTTTACACCGACGACGGCAAGGGTGACGGGCCGCCGCTGCTGCTCGTCCACGGCTGGGGTACGGACTCCCACCAGTGGTCCTGGCACATCGACGCGCTCGCCGGCAAGCACCGGGTGATCGCGGTGGACCTGCGCGGGCACGGCTACTCCTCGGTGCCCGACGAGGGCAACACGCCGCGCCAGATGGCCGCCGACCTCGCCGCGCTGCTGGACGGGCTCGCCATCCCCGAGGTGATCGCGATCGGCCACTCCATGGGCGGGCAGGTCGTCTCCATCCTGGCCGTCGAGCATCCGGACAAGGTACGCAAGCTGGTCGCCCTCGATCCCGGTTACGGCATCACGGCGGACGTCGCGCGGACCTTCCCGGAGACGGTCGCCGCGCTGCGCGGTCCGCACGCGCACGCCGCCGCCGAGCGGCTCGACGAGTGGTGCACCAACGCCGCCACCCCGGCCGTCATCAGGCGCTGGCACAAGCGCCGGCTGTACGGCATGGCGCCGCACGTGCTGCTCCAGGCGTTCGAGGCCATGTTCACGGAGCCCGACGCGGTCGGGATGCGGCCGGCGAGCGACGACTACCTGGCCCGCAGGGAGTGCCCGGTGCTGTCGATCTGGTCCGACCCGGAACGCGCGGCCTGGGAGTCGGGGCTCTGCAAGCATCCGGCCTCGAAAGTGGTGTGCTGGGAGGGATCCAGCCACCGGCTGCACGAGGAGCGCCCCGGCGAGTTCCTCCTCGTCCTGCGCCGCTGGTTACGGGCATCCTGATCCGTTTCGTGCCGGTCGTTACGGGCCTCCTAACCGCTACGGGCCACCCAACCGCTACGGGCTTCCTGACGTCCGTCTGGCCCGGCGGGCGGCGCGGTAGCGGCGTACCCTCCTGATCGTCCACCAGGCGAGCAGGGCCAGCGCCAGCAGTGCGACGATGACCAGCAGAGGCAGGAACACCGCGATCAAGCTCATGCCGAGCGACCCGACGTCCTCCACCGTGCTGGCGACGGGCGCGCCCACGCCCCCCGTCCCCACATTGATCATCGGACGGGCCGTCGCCTTCAGCGCGTGTACGGCCAGCGCCACCAGGATGCCCAGCAGCCATCCCGCCCACGGGTGCTCGGCCATCCAGGTCGAGTGGTCCAGTTCCGACGCCGCGTTCGTGGCGCTGAAGACCACGCCGCCGGCCGCCGGTCGTACGGCTGTCTGAATGGCGTCGTTGATGCTGTCGACGGCCGGGACCTTGTCGAGCACCATCTCCGCGACCAGCAGCACCGCGATGATGGCGAGCACGCCCCAGTTGGACAGCCACCCGTAGCCGTCGGGCAGCTTCACCTTGTCGGTGAAGTTGGCCACGATGCCCACCACGAGGAGCGGGATGTAGGCGTTCAGCCCGGCGGCGGTGGACAGTCCAAGCCCTGTCAGTGCGGCGAACATGTTTCTAGTCTGCCCGGGTCGCCTCGTCCATGAGGCGGGGCAGATCGGATCCGGTGAACTCGGCCACCGCCCGCTCGTACTTCTCCATGCCCCACGACCAGAAGTCGAAGTCGATGCTCTGGTTGGCGCCGTCCTGGATCGAGGCCCACAGCGTCCAGCCGTACTTGGACATGAGCCCGAGCAGCCGCGCCCGCGCGATCTTGTGGCGCAGGCGGCGGCCGTAGTAGGCCGTGACGAGCTCGTCCAGCAGGTCCAGGGACAGGTCCGACTCGCTCCAGATGTTGCCGAGCTCGAAGCAGGGGTCGTTGTTGCCGGCGTACTCGTAGTCGATCAGCCAGAGCCGCTCGCCGTCGTCGATGATGTTGCCGGGCAGCAGATCGTTGTGACACGGCACCCGCCCCACATCCCGAATATCCAGACATTTCCTAATCCGCTCGACCTCGGGCATGAAGTCGAGATATTTCGCCGGAAGGCGGTATCCGCGGCTCTGGACGATCTCCAGATACCCCCGCTGAATCTCGAACATGTCGAAGTCCCGCTCGAACCGGGGCCCCGCGTGCAGCCGACCGCACACCTCGGCCAGCCGCCGCAGGTTCGCCGGATCGCGCAGATCGGCCTCCGTGAACGTCCGGCCCGGCAGGAAACCCACGATCAGCACCCCGAGCTCCGGCAGATAGTCGTGCACCGGCGCCCCCACCCCGATCCGCGCGGCGGCCAGCGAGCAGGAGTGCTCGACGTCCCGATCGATCGCCAGCAGCGATCCCTCACTGGCCGACACCCGCGCCACATAGGCCCCGCCGGGAACGGTCACCTTGTAGTTGTGGTTGGTCAGCCCGCCGGGCAGCTCCTCGACGGAACGCGGCACGCCGGACAGCAGGGGGATGCGGTCGAGGATCTCGGTCATCAGAACCACCCGTGGATTCCCCGGCGTTCGAGCCGGAGAGGAATCGGGAGCGGGAGGGCCCTCAAGGGCCTGAATGTGCCCTGAGGTTCACCGTTCAATGGTGGTCTCCTGACTCGTGGTGTAGCCGTAGCCGTCGGCTCTTTGGAGCAGGCGGATGTGTTTGTGGTTGATGCCTTGGTGGGTGCCGGTCGCGGTGGTGATGTTGAAGGAGCCTGTGGTGCGGACGGCGACGCGTCCGGTGTGGACTCCGGTGTGCTTGCCTTTGGTGAGGGTGGCGCGGACGAGGTCGCCGGTGGCGAATCCGTGGACGTGCTTGATGCGGGGAAGTCGCAGGCGGGGGAACTCGTATCGGTCGGTGCGGGTTCGGCCGTAGGTGCCGCGTCCGGTGGCCTTGACGACCAGGATGCGGTCTGGCCATCCGGTCACCTGCTCGAGTTCGCCGACGTGCAGGGCGTCCAGGGTGTGGGACTTCGGCGCGTTCGTGCGGGAGCGGTTCCATTTGGTGCGCCCGCCCGATCCGGTGGCCACGGGCAGAGTCGTCTCTGTGAGCGCCCGCCACAGCGCCCAGCGGGTGGCGTTGACCGCTGCGGCGTCTCGGAGCGGGGCCTTGGCCTGCTTGAGGATGCGCGCCAGCAGTGCGGGCTTGCTGCGCAGGAACTGTTCGACGGGCGTGGTGTTCTTGGCCTGGTTGCACGGCCGGCACGCCAATGTCAGGTTGGCGATCCGGTCGGAGCCGCCGCGCGCTTTGGGGTGGATGTGCTCGACCTGCAACGGCGTACCCGCCTTGCCGCAGTAGGCGCAGGTCCGGCCCCATTTCTCCAGCAGGTATTGGCGGGCCTCGTATCCGGCCAGTGTCCCGTGCTGGTAGTCGGTGCCTTCCAGGGGCTTGCCCGCCGAGATGGCGTGGGTGTCGAAGGCGACGCGTTCGACGTGGATGGCGCGCACGGGTGCCCACCGGCCCAGCCGGGCCAGCCGGGCCAGCCGGGCCAGCCGGGCCAGCCGGGCCAGCCGGGCCAGCCGGGCCAGCCGGGCCAGCCACGACATGGTGGTGTCCAGGCGGTGCCGCAGGGACGGCGCGAGCCAGCCCTTGGGCCTGGTGCGGTTGCGGAATCGAGGCGCGCGGTAGCGCAGCTTGCGCGACCTTCTGCTGCGCCGGTAGTTGGAGCGGGCGGTGAGCTTGTCGCGGATCGCCGCGCCCCGA